>CAWHQF010000041.1:0-37678 GCA_963831475.1 uncultured Alphaproteobacteria bacterium | reverse complement strand
AAACTGTTGCAGGAGCGGACTGGTGATGGATATGTATTCCGAACGGATTTGCGGTTGCGCCCTGACCCGGCCTCGACCGCGATAGCAATTTCCACGCCGGCGGCATTGTCCTACTACGAAAGCGTTGGACAAAATTGGGAACGCGCCGCGATGATCAAGGCGAGAGCCTGTGCCGGCGATATCGCAGCGGGCGAGGCAATTCTCAATGAATTGGCGCCCTTTGTTTGGCGAAAATATCTTGACTTCGTTGCGGTTACCGACGTCCACGCGATGAAGCGGCAGATTAACGCCTATCGCGGTCATGGCGAGATCGCAGTTGAGGGTCACAACATCAAACTTGGGCGCGGCGGAATCCGCGAAATAGAGTTCTTTGTGCAAACACAGCAGTTGATCGCAGGCGGCCGCAATCCGAGTTTGCGTGACCGCGATACGCTCACGACGCTCGACAAACTCTGCGGCGACAAGTGGATTGACGCCGGCTCCCGCGACGCGATGAAGGACGCCTATTGTTTCCTCCGGGTGGTTGAACATCGCCTGCAAATGGTCAACGATGAGCAGACGCAGACGCTACCGGCAGATCGCGCCGATCTTGAGCGTTTTGTGCGCTTTCTCGGGTTCGACAGCAGAGACGCATTCGCATCGGTGCTCGTTGGGCACCTCAAAAACGTGCAGCGCTACTATGCGCGTCTGTTCGAGAAAGCGACTGAGGCCGAGCGTCCCTCGCTGGCTTTTCCTGCCGACGCAGACGACCATAAGACTCTTGATCATTTGGCGGCCCTCGGTTTCCAAGCTCCACTAGAAGCATCCAGCATAATTCGGCATTGGCTCCGAGGCGAGCATCGCTCACTCAAGAGCGAGGCGGCACGCGGCCAGCTTCAGACTTTAATTCCGGATCTCATGGAGCATTTAGCGCGTACCGATAACCCCGGCGCCACGTTGGTTCTGCTTGACCACTTCCTCTCGAATTTGCATGGGGCGGCACGGCTATTGTCGATGCTGAGACAAAACCCCGAACTCATAGCGTTGATTGCACTTGTCCTCGGCACCGCGCCACGTCTCGGCGATACATTGGCACGTCATCCGCAGGTGATGGATGCACTTGTCGATCCGAGCTTTTTCGGGAATCTGCCAAGTGAAGCTGAACTTGGCAGGCGTTTCGGCGCTGCATTGGTGCAATCTCGCTACGACGAGGATCTGCTCGAGCGAATCCGCATGTTCGGGCTGGAATATATGTTTCTGATCGGCGTCAGAATTCTATCGGGGACGGTTACGGCGCGGGAGGCAGGACAGGCCTACGGCCGACTGGCTGATGCAGTCATTCGGGCCGTGCACCGCGCGGTCGCTGACAATTTTGCCAGCTCCTATGGGCATCTGCACAAGGAGGAGTTGGCCGTCATCGCGTTGGGGAAACTCGGTGGATACGAGATGACAGCGACCTCCGACCTGGATCTGATCCTCGTTTACGATTTCGATGATGAAACTCCTGAATCGGATGGGCCGCGGTCGCTCTACGGAGCACAATATTTCGCGCGTCTGACGCAAAGGTTGATCAATACACTCACGGCGCAGACCAACTATGGCGCACTTTACCAGGTCGACATGCGGCTCCGTCCTTCCGGCCGTGCTGGTCCCTTGGCGACGCGGCTTGACACTTTTGCTGCATATCAGGAAAGCGAGGCCTGGACCTGGGAGCACATGGCATTGACCCGCGCGCGCGTCATTTCCGCTTCGCCTGCATTTCAACAGCGCGTCGAGGACGTCATACAATCGACGCTGCGGCGGCCCCGCGATGCGGCGCTCACGGCCGGAGACGTGGTCGAAATGCGCGCGGCGATCGCAAAGGAGAAAGGCGATAGTGAGCGCTGGGATCTTAAATATGCGGCCGGAGGCCTGGTAGATATCGAATTTATTGCGCAATATTTGCAACTTGTTCACGCACATCGGTTGCCTGATATCCTCGATACCTCGACGGCACGCGTGCTCGACAAGGCCTGGAAACTTCGCGTCTTGACGGTGGAGGATGCGGAAATCCTTCGTGCTGCTGCGCAGCTTTACCAGGATCTGACCCAAATCCTGCGATTGTGCTTGCCGGGCCCATTCGACCCGAAAACTGCCGGGGCCGGACTCTTGCGCCTGGTGTGTCGAGCCGCCGATGTGCCGGATTTTGCCACGCTTGAAGCGACTCTGGCGGAAACCCAGACAAAGGTGAGGGAAAGCTTCGTACGAATTTTGGGAAAGGCGCCCTGACGAAGACTATGCAGCCTCGTCCTTTGGGAGGAGGCATTGTGGCTCAAGCGGAAGCCGCACGACGACAAGCGTGCCCTTGCCGACGGTCGATCGAATCCGCATTTGGCCGCCGTGTAATTCGACAAGTGATTTTGCGATCGCGAGACCGAGTCCAGAACCCTGATGAATTTTTGTGAGTTGGCTCTCTACCTGTTCGAACGGGCGTCCAAGGCGGCTAAGGGCCTCCTTGGCAATGCCGATGCCGGTATCGGCAATGGCAAGCGTAATGCACTGACCGGTCGTGCGACCGCGTATTGTCACGCGGCCTCGATCGTTCGTGAATTTGACCGCATTTGACAGGAGATTGAGGACGATCTGCTTGAAGGCGCGACGGTCGGCTCGCAGTTTCAGCTGTGGTGATATGCGAGACGTCAGCTGCAGTTGCTTGTCTTGAGCGCGGGCAGCAACAACGCGGATAGCTTCATTAAATATTGTGTCGAGATCCAGATCCTCGAAGTCGAGACGAAGACGCCCCGCCTCTATTTTCGACATGTCGAGAATGTCATTGATTACTTCGAGCAAATATTGCCCACTGCCGCGAATATCGTTGCAATACTCGTGATATTTCTCCGCTCCCAATGGACCAAACATGCCCGATTCCATTATTTCGGAGAAACCGATGATTGCATTGAGCGGCGTACGGAGTTCATGGCTCATATTCGCGAGGAATTTTGACTTTGCCTGATTGGCTTCTTCGGCTCGCGTTTTTTCCTCGGCGTATTTTTCGGCGAGCTCTGCTGTGCGGTGCTGTGATGCGCGCAAATCTTGAACCGTCGCCATCAGGCGTTTCTCGCTGTCGATCAGCTTCTCCTCATGCGCCTTGAGGGCGGTGATGTCAGTGCCCACCGAAACATAACCACCGTCCTTAGTGCGCCTTTCACTGATGTGTAGCCAGCGACCGTCCTCGAGCTGTGCCTCAAATGTGCGCGCGCCGGGGATACGCGGTCCTGCGCTGGCTATCGTGTTGCGTACCACCGGCTTGCTTCCGGCAGCGACTACCGACTCAAATGGTGCACCGACGGTAATCGTTTCATCGGGCAGATGATGCAGGTCTTGAAAATTTGAGTTGCAAAGAACAAGACGATTTTCCGCATCCCACAGAACGAAGGCTTCAGGGATCGTTTCTATGGCATCGCGCAGTCGCATGTCTGCGGCGACGGTCCTTTCCACCAAGCCTTTTTGTTCGGTGATATCGACTGCAATGCCAATAAGGTGCGGACCAAACTCGCCGGATTGACGTACTAGTTCGCAGCGGGCACGCAGCCATACCCAGTGGCCGTTCGCGTGGCGCATGCGGAATGCATGGTCGATCGTGGTTGCGGTTGCGTCGGCTAATTCGACGGCGAGATCATATAGCCGCACGTCATCTGGATGGACCAACGCACTAACGTCCCCAAAAGAAAGCAGATCATTCTTGGTTTCCAGGCCAAGGATTTCGAACATGGATTGAGACCAAAAGATACGTCCGCGGGCGAGGTCCCAGTCCCACAGGCCGCAGCGGCCACGATTGAGCGCGGTATCGATGCGGCTACGGACCGTTTCGTAAATCAGGTCCGCTTCCCGTGCCCGGGTCGCCTGCCAGTGGAAAGCAAAACCGAGAATGAGGACCACAAAGCCCGTGGTCGAAGATAAGGTTATTGTAAGAGTGGTAAGCGAGCGCCAGGCCGCCAGCGCGGCGGCGCGAGGTTGAACGACTGCCAACTGACCCAACGGGAGTAACAACATGCGTACGGTCGCCAGCGCGCGCGTGCCGTCGGGCAAAGTCAATTCCATGACCCCGGCGCCGGCGCCGAACGTCGTGAGCGGCTGAGCGGGGCCCAAAAGGTCAATGAGGCGGCGGCCGATAACCGCTTCAGTGCCAGGAGTCGCGGCCGCTACCACACCATCGGCGTTAGTGAGCATGAAACGTCGACCCGTCGCCATTGCCCAGGTCGGCAACACATTCGAAAGCGCCTGTTGTGGCTGCTCAATCGCGGTGGCCGATTTCTTGATGGCTTCCCGTAACCGCTCGGACGCGAGATCGGCGGCGGCATCGATTGATACCACTTCGTTGTTGAGCGCCTGCCGGCGCTCGTCGAGTATCTGGACCAAGGCGCCGACGCAGATCGTCGCCAGAAAAGCGATTATCAAGACGGGGACGGCCCGGCGTAGGAGTGGTTCGGCGTTCAATAGCCGCCGATAGGTCGGCTTGGCAATCGATTGCGCGAGGCCTTTTATAGAATCCGGGCGTGCAGACGCACTCGCCACACTGGCGCGCGCCATATTTGGCCTCCCTCGGAATTTCCCCTGTCACCCTAGAAACGGAAGGATGTGCCGCATCGCGTTCCGAATCACTTGTCGATTGGAATCGATGGGCCGTGATTTGTCGAGAGTTCGGAAGAGTCAATTATTTAAAAAATGTTACTCACGGATTATTTTGGCAACACTGCACGGCTGGCTGCGACGATTTAGGGGGCAGCCAGCGCCCGTTCGACGATATCGGATAGGTCACGGGAGATTCCGGACGAAGCCTTGATCCAGTTAAGTGCCGCTTCGGCCTTTGATCGACGGCTTTGCTCCAACGTACGCCAGCTTCGGAAGGCGGTCGCTAACCGCGCGGAAACCTGCGGGTTTTTGGGATCGAGCGCCAGGATCGTCTCGGCAATGAACTTGTACCCGGCTCCATCGGCCCGGTTGAACTGCGTCGCGTTGCCATGGGCGAAGGCGCCCACCAGCGCCCGGACGCGATTTGGATTGGACATTGAAAAAGCAGGGTGGGCGGTGAGGGCGCGTACCCGGGTGAGAGTCTCCGGATGTGGGGTGACCGCCTGCAAAGAGAACCATTTATCAATCACGAGTGCGTCGGACGCGTAGCGGGTATAGAAATCGGTCAAGGCCTCGTTTCGTTCGTGGACATCATGGAGCGCCAGCGCGGCGAGGGCCGCCATCCGATCGGTCATGTTGTCGGCGTCATGATATTGGCGTGCGGCGCGGGTGATTGCCGGCGCCTTGCCGCTTGCTGCCAGAAGATCAAGCGCAACGTTCCTTAGCGCGCGGCGTCCCGCGCTTTCAGCATCAGGAAAATATGCTCCATCGACCGTCATCTCATCGTAGGCGGCTGTAAGCAGAGGTGACAGGCGATCGCCAATTTCGGCGCGTAAAGCGATGCGCGCGGTAAAAATCGCATCAGGGTCGATATCTTGCGCGATTTCACGGGCAATGTCGCCTTCGCCGGGGGGGACCAGCGCAAGAGCGACAAACGCAGGCTCCAATGATCGGTCCCCGAGAGTCGTCGAAAACGCCAACACGAGCTGTTCATCGCTACGCAAATGCTTCCCGGCGCGTGCAGCGTTGGCATTCTCGACAAGCGTGCGTAGCGAGATAGTTTGGAGAGCTTGCCAGCGATTGAACGGATCGCTGTCATGGGCGGCCAAAAAACAGAGCTCATCCCTGGTTTGATTGGCAACGAGCTTGATTGGCGCCGAAAAACCCCGATTTATCGATAAGGTGGGCCGTTCGTTAATTCCGACGAATTCAAACCGAGTCTTTGCCTCCGTAAGAACGATTGGATCACATTTTGTGCCCTCAAGGAGGGACGATTTGAGTGGAAGATCGCGGCCATCGCGGCCCACAAGGCCAAGCGACAGTGGAATTACCATTGGCTCCTTGGTGGGCTGCCCCGGCGTCGGCGGAATCGTCTGCCTGCACTCGAGCGAGTAAATCTTGTTCGCTTCGTCGAATTGGCCGTCTACCGTTACCTCAGGAGTGCCGGCTTGACTGTACCAGCGAAAAAACTGGGACATGTCGCGCCCGCTGGCATCGGCAAAACATTGGATAAATTGTTCGACCGTTGCGGCTTCACCGTCATGGCGAGAAAAATAGAGATCCATACCGGCGCGGAACTTATCCTTGCCGATTAAGGTCTGAACCATGCGGACCAACTCGGCGCCCTTTTCATAAACGGTTGCCGTATAAAAATTGTTGATCTCCTTGTAACTCTCGGGGCGCACGGGATGCGCCAGCGGGCCGGAATCTTCAATAAACTGCGCGCTACGAAGTGCTCGCACGTCGGCAATTCGCTTTACCGGTCGCGCGCGCATGTCCGAAGAAAATTCCTGGTCCCGGAATACGGTAAGGCCTTCTTTCAGGCAAAGCTGGAACCAGTCGCGGCAAGTAATGCGGTTTCCTGTCCAGTTGTGAAAATACTCATGTGCGATCACCGCTTCAATATGCGCGAAGTCGGCATCGGTTGCCGTTTCCGCGCTGGCGAGCACGTACTTGTCGTTGAATATGTTAAGGCCTTTGTTCTCCATCGCTCCCATATTGAAGTCGGAGACGGCAACGATCATGAAAATGTCGAGATCGTATTCGCGGCCAAATTCAGTCTCGTCCCAGCGCATCGATCGTTTGAGCGAGTCCATGGCATATGCGCAGCGATTTTCTTTGCCGTGCTCGACAAAAATACGCAGCATGACGCTGCGGCCGGACATTGTGACAAATCGATCCTCAACGCAGGCCAGATCACCGCCGACCAGGGCGAACAGGTATGACGGTTTTGGGTGCGGATCTTGCCACACCGCGAAATGTCGGCCCTCGGGGGTGTTTCCGGTCTCTATGAGATTTCCGTTCGCCAGCAACAACGGGACTTCTTTCTTGTCAGCCTCGATGCGCGTCGTGTAGTGGGCCATTACGTCGGGTCGATCAGGAAAATACGTGATACGACGAAAGCCTTCAGCTTCGCATTGGGTGCAGTACGTTCCGCTCGAACGGTAGAGACCCGAGAGCTGGGTGTTGGCCGAGGGGTCGATTACTGTTTCGATTTGGAGCTTAAACGGCCGGTTCGGAGGCTGCGGAATTGTCAAGCTATCGGGTGTCGCAACATAGCTGTCCGCAGACAATGCTGCTCCCTCGATCGCAAGTGAGACTAGCGACAAACCATCACCGTCGAGCACCACCGGTGCTGCCGTAGTTTTTGGATTTGGCCTCAGCGAGAGGGTGGCGCGTACGTTCGTGCTGGCCGGATGCAGTGATACGTCGAGCCAAACCTCATCAACAAGCCAGTCGGGTGGCCGATAGTCTTTCAAGCGGATCGTCTGGGCTATATCCGTGCGCATGGTTCTGATCTAGGACGTCCTGCATTAAATTGGAAGCGAGTACCGCTCGGATCATATACGACTGAGCGGATTTTCGACGGCACAATGCGCTCTTAGGAGTGTATCCGGCGCGCCCGTCGGGGCCGCGCCGCGTGCCGCAGTATCGCAGGCCGCTCCACAGGTGCGGTAGTCCTCGTGCCGCAGTGCGAACGCGACGCGGACACAAACATTCCTTCTTTTATCTCGGAACGATCTCGCGCCGTTCACGTTGCGCCTTCGGCCGGGACATTTCAGATGGCAGCACGTGTGCGGTTTGTGGCGCTTGATTCGTGGCGGGGGATTTGCGCGATCCTCGTCGTCCTATTCCACGTCAACTCTTTAATTTCGAGTTCACTCGAGGCCTCGACATTCATTCGCAATGCCTACCTATTCGTCGATTTTTTCTTTGTATTGAGCGGATTTGTCCTTTGCCACCGGTATCGAGGCAAAATGCTCGACAGGTCCGATCTCAGGCAATTTGTTATCCGCCGTTTCGCTCGTGTGTGGCCCGTGCATGCATTTGTGCTCGGAATGTTTTTGCTTGCAATCATTTTTGTCAATCACATGCCGCATCCACAGGATCTTGCGCTCACTTGGGATAAAAATAGTTACTCCGTGGAGGCGATTTTACCCAGCGTGCTGCTATTGAACGCGTTCGGATTGCAAGAGTCGGTGTGGAATGGCCCTGCATGGAGCATTGGCGCCGAATTCTATGTGTATTTGCTGTTCGCGATTGTGTTGATAGGGGTTTGCCGCCGATTTGTCGTCGTATGTATCCTGCTCTCAATCCTTGCACTTGCGGTGATCTTATGGCGCGCGCCCGATCTTATGAACAGTACCTGGGACTACGGGGCAGTTCGGTGCGTAGCCGGATTTTTTGCAGGTGTTGTCGCCTATCATTGCTATGAACGGGGCAGTAGACGCGAGCCGATTAGGGCCACACTAATTGAGATTGCAGCGGTCATTGTCGTCATAGGTTTTGTTATATGTGCGGGCGCCGGACCAGACGCCGTGGGCGTCGTCAGCCTTGCTGCGCCGCTTGTATTTGGGGGCGCCGTCGTCGTATTCGCGCGGGAGCAGGGCTTGTTTGCGCTCGCTTTGCACGCAAAGCCGTTCAAGGCGCTCGGTCGTTATTCATTCTCGATCTATCTCGTTCATCAGCCACTGCTTATCATGTTTTGCTATTGCGCTTGGCTTGCGGGTTATCAAACGAGAGCCTTTGCCGGGGGCGCCAGCACTCCAATGATGCAGTCGCCAGATTTAATTCTCGCGGATTTGGTATTTGCAGTCGTGCTTATTGCAGCCGGAATTTACAGATTCATCGAATTACCCGCGCGGCGGGGTTTGAACCGTCTCGCCGATCCCCGGTCCTCACTGGATGCTGGGACACAACGCATGCCCGCCTTTGCCCTTGCTAGAACACGTCGCCCCACAATCCGGGATCAGGTCTAGCGCGTTGGCTCGGCATGACCAATGACGCGTTTGATTGATGGAGACTGGAGTTTTAGTGCGCGTTCCAGGGCATCCACATTCTCGTGCACGCTTTGCACGCTCAGCTCGGGGTCGATACGGCAGTGGAAGTTGACAATTTCGCCTTCATCGGTCTCGCGCACACGTACATCATGCACATCGCGAATATGCCGTTCGCCTGCGGCCAGTTCCGATAACGCTGTAGCCACCGCATTGACCCGTTCCTGCGGCGCTTCCCGGCCTGACGCGTCAGGGGGCTGCAACGGTTCAATATGTGTCTCCACCTCGACACTTGGACCAAGCTCGGCAGCGATTGCGGCTTCGAGTCCATCGGCTAGTTCATGGGCAGCTCGTAGCGAAAGCTTTCCATCTACTTCCAGGTCGAGTGAAACCGCGAGCTTGTCTTTGAGTTCATGAACCGTCACATGATGAGCAGCCAACGCGCGGTTTCGCGCAATCATCATAACCCGGTCGAGAACCGTCTCGGTATTGAGCGCCACCGGATCAGTCGTAATCACGGGCTGTGCTCCAGGCATGTGCTGTCTGAGTTCGTTTCCAATCGCTTCCTTGATTGCGCTAACGCGTTCGAGAGGCAGCATGCGGCTTACAGCGACCGTCATATCGATAAATGTTTGCTCTCCCACGGCGCGCACCCGTATATGCTCGACTCGTACGACGCCCGGTACACGAACTGCAATCGCAGCAACCCTCTGCGCCGATCCGGGCGGGGCGACGTCGGTCAGCGTATCGATCGTGCGTTTGCCAAGCCGCCATCCAGCGATGCAGACGAGTACCGCCACCACCAGCGCAGCTGCGGAATCCGCCCACGGGAAGCCAAACCGCACACCGCCAAGACCCAGCAAGACTGCCAGGGATGACCATAGATCGGATGAAAAGTGGAGAGCATCGGCCTCCAAAGCTTGGCTAGAGGTCTTCGCAGCCGTACGAGAGAGTGCGCGGGCGCGGAAAAAATCGACCGCTATTGATACTGCGACCACTCCGAATGCCCAGGCCGTAGCCTTCACAACATGATTTTCATTCGCACTCAAACGTTTCACCGCCTCCCATATGACCACGCCGGACAGAAGAAAAAGGAGTGCCGTCTCGGCAAGCGCTGATACCGCTTCGACCTTGCCGTGTCCGTAATGATGCTCTTCGTCTGCGGGTTTGCCGGAAATTCGTACGGCGACATAGGTCATGATGGTGGCGCCAAGGTCGATCAACGAATGACCAGCTTCTGACAGAATCGCCAGTGAGCCCGTCGTGAAGCCGACGATCGCTTTGGCGACGGTCAGGCCAGCCGAAGCCGCAATCGAGGTGAGGGCAACTTGCTCTTTTTCGGTCTGCATACGGCGCCGGTGTAGCCTAATCAGCGCCGGATTTCGAGGACGGCAGCGGTTAATAGGATTTCTTTGTCGGCCAAGGCTCATGCGCGGCAGCCTTGCCCTCGCGTTCCGCGTCATTTCTGGCTATGGAAAAGACCCCGACAGGTATTTCGGGGGTGCCATCACGTCGATTTGGTGTCGCTCCAATAACGGACTGTGAACGCTCACGCCAAAAAGCATTATGCTGCTAATCAGCAAGGCGGCGTGTCGCGGGATAAGATAGCGGTGGAGCATGGAGAGGATTCGGTAATGGGTTCAGGACCAATGAAACTCGGTATTGTTGGGCTCGGCCGGTGGGCCAAAGTGCTGACGCGGGCGGTGGCGAAGTCGAACAAGCTCAAGATTGTCGCGGGCTATAGCCGAACGGAAGAAAAACGTCGCGCTTTCGAGCAGGAATTCGGTGTTGCGGGTGTGTCGGACATGAAAACCATGCTGTCCGACCCGGAGATCCGTGGCGTCATCATCACCGTGCCAAACGAGCAGCATCTGCCGGTCGCGGCCGAAGTCGCCCGGGCCGGCAAGCACGTCTATACCGAGAAGCCGATCGCCGCCACGCTCGAGGACGGCATAGAGATTGAAGCGCTAGAGAAAATGCACGGGGTTACCATCACTGTCGGCCACAGCGCGCGGCTGCTCGGCAGCGTTCGGAAGATTCGTGCGGCGATCGATGCCGGCGAACTCGGTCGCGTCGCCTTTATGGAAGGAAATTTCTCCAATGAGCGCGCCCTCGAGCTCACTCCCAACGTCTGGCGCTGGTACAAGGCCAAGGCGCCGGGTGGGCCCTTGTCACAGCTCGCGATACATTCATTCGATATCCTGCATTTTCTCGGCGGCGAAATCATTGAGGCGAGCTCGATGGCTTCGAAACTCTCGCCGGTCGGCGCCGAGGTTGACGACCAGTCAATGACGCTTCTGCGTTTTGCTGACGGCAAAATCGGCTATGTCGGCTCGAGCTGGACCTCGCCGGGCATCTTCTCCGTGCGTGTGTTCGGCTCCAAGGGACTGATGCACAGCGAGACGGATTTCTCCACCTGGGATGCGCCGAGCAAGCTGCACTTAACGTCCGCTCTCTATATTCAGCGCGGCAAGGATGGTTATGGAAAGCGGGAAGACCTGAAGGTGCCGGAAAGCGATATGTTTGTCGCTGAGCTAGAAATGTTCGCTGAGAGCTGCCGTACCGGCAAGCCGAACGAATTAACCGCGTACAACGGCAATGTCGCGGTCGCAGTCGTCAATGCCGCGTTGCGCTCGATCGACAATCGCGGCCAATATGTGCGCATCGGCGATATCCTAGACGAAGCGCGGGCCCGCGCTGAGGCGAGAAAGGTCCATGTTGCCTAGCCGCTATTTCATCGAGCTGACCCAGCCGGAGATCGCCGCGCAGCTTAAAAGTAATCCGCTGGTGATTCTGCCGGCGGGCAGCGTAGAGCAGCACGGGCCGCACCTGCCGACCGGCACCGACATCTTCGCAGCCAATGTCATCTCCGCTGCAGTTGCCGAACGCATGGACGGACTAGTACTGCCCGCAACGCCTTTCGGCGTTACGCCCATGCACATGCCTTTCGAGGGCACCATCACCTTTACGCCCGACACCTATATGCGTGTGGTGACCGAAACCTGTGTGTCCACCGCCAAGCACGGCGCGCGGCGACTGCTGATACTGAACTGGCACGAAGGTAATATCCCGTCGCTGGCCATCGCGGCTGAGTCCCTCCACCGCGAGCACGGCATGAGCGTGTTGACCGTGCAGGCCTGCTATGTCGCCGAGGAATTGTACGGGAAAACCTGCAACGGCCTAACCCATGGTGGCGAGATCGAAGCGTTGGCGGTGCTCGCCTTCCGGCCCGAGCTGGTGCATCTCGACCGCATCGACTATTCCTCCGAGCACGGCCATGGCCACAAGATGGACAAGCTACGGCGCACCCGCAGCTATCAGCCGGTGCTCACCGACATCCGTTCGATCGCGGCCACCGGCTGGTTCGGCAGCCCGCAGCACGCGACAGCTGAAAAGGGCGCGCGGATGCTCATCGAAATCGCCGACGCGATCGCGCACGAGGCCGCCGACATCTTCCGCCTGCTCGACGCGGAGCAAGGCGGCACTGCAGAGCTCAAGCAGTTGCGCCAGACCGGGTGATGCCGCGCCTGCTCAAGCAAGCGGACGCCAAGCGCCTGGGGTTACCTGGGCGTACGGCGATCGAGATGGTGTCGGGTGAGATTGGCTCGCGCGTGACCTTCCGTATCGTCGAGATCCCGACACAAAAGCCGGGCGAAGCCCTGCGTGGCCCGCATCTGCACCACGGCTATGAGGAATGCATCTATGTGCTCAAGGGTGAGGGCCGCACTTTGAGCGAAAGCGGCGAACTGTCGATCGGACCTGGCGACGTCGTGTTGGTGGCGCCTGAGGAAAAACACGTCACCCGCAACACCGGCAAAGATCTGCTGGTTCTGCTTTGCTTCTTCCCGACGCCCGATATTGTCGGTTCGACCGAAAACTTCCCCGACTTCTGATTCGTTCGTAATTTTGAAAGCCAAAAATCTTAAATGAGCAATAACGTGCTTTGCCTGCGTCCCGAGGTCGATTTCACGCGTGTCGATGCACCGGCGCCGGCGACGTTGTACGTCGATTATCGCAAGCCAGAAGATGCCGATGTGCCCGAGTTGATGCGCGCGGTCGATGCACTGATCATCCCGGCCGCCGGCCCCAAGTTGGCGCCCGCCCTGTTCGAGCGTAGCCGCCTAAAGCTGGTGCAGATTACCGGCGCTGGCGTTGACCGCGTCGACCGCGATACGCTGACGCGCCTCGGTATTCCGGTGGCAAACGTCGCCGGCGGCAGCAACGACGCGGTCGCCGAATATGCGGTGACGTCGGCCTCACTGCTGTTGCGGCGCTTTGCCTGGGCCGACGCCGAAATCAAGGCCGGCAATTACGCCGCGTTTCGCGCCCGCATGGCGGCGGACAATCTCGCCGGCCTCGACGGACTGCTGGTAGGCTTAGTCGGCTTCGGCGCCATTGGCCTGGCGGTGGCGCAGGCCTTCGCCGGCGCCGGCTGCCGCGTCTGCTATTACGATCCGGCGCCGCGCGACCCTAAGGCAGGGGAGGCGATCGGCGCCAAACCGATGGCGTTCGACGCACTGCTGATGTCCGCCGATGTGGTCAGTGTGCACGTGCCGCTGCTGCCGGCGACGGAGGGGCTGATTGGCGAGCGTGAACTGTCGCTCATGAAGCCGGGTGCGGTACTGATCCAGGCCTCGCGCGGCGGGGTAGTGGACGAGGCGGCGCTGGCCGCGCATTTGCGTTCAAACCGGCTCGGCAGCGCCGCGGTCGACGTTTATTCGACCGAGCCGCCGACAGCCGACAATCCGCTGCTCAAGTTGGAAGGTGAGGCGTCGCGGAGATTGCTGCTCACGCCGCACATCGCGGGGGTGACGCGCCAGTCATGGGGCACACTTTTCCGATCGGCCTGGCAGAACATCGAGCGCGTGCTGCGTGGCGAAGCGCCGCTCAACAGAGTATTTTGAGGGACGTGCAATGACAGGCGACAAGCGCAAAGCGACCCCACGCAACGCGAAATCCTCTGCATTCGAGAGGAAACACTACAATTACGGCAGCTGGACCAAGGGCCGTTTTTCCGAAGCTGTGACGGTCACAGGGCCCGGCAAGACGATCTACCTCGCCGGCATCGGGGCCGAGCATGAGGAAACCGGCAAGATACTCTATCCCGGCGATTTCGAGCGGCAGTGCCGTTATGCCTACAAAAAACTGAAAAAGGTGCTGACCCGCAATGGCGCGACCATGGCCGACGTCGTCAAGCAGGTCACCTATGTCACCGACGTGCGCCATCAGAAACAAGCGGGCGAATACCGGAAGCAGGCCTATGGCGATGCGCCGCTGCCGGCACACACTTTCCTCAATATCAGCCAGCTTGCGTGGCCCGACATGTTGGTCGAGTTCGACGTGATCGCGGTCGTGCCGCTGAAATAAGGAGAAGTCAGGACGCAGCGTGCCCGATCGCGCGCTCAAGCCGTCCCTCGTATTCCTGGAACTTGACGTCGTGGCGGTTGCGCGGACGCGGCAGGTCGACCTTGAGCTCGAGCGAAATGGTGGCCGGCCGTCCGCTCATCACCAGCACGCGGTCGGATAGATAAATTGCCTCGCGGATATCGTGGGTGATGAACAACACGGTCTTTTTGGTCGCCTGCCAGATCTCACCCAGCGCCTTCTGCATGCTCTCGCGCGTCTGCGCATCAAGCGCGCCGAAAGGCTCGTCCATTAGCAGCACGGAGGGCTCGATCGCTAGTGCTCGCGCAATGCCCACGCGCTGGCGCATGCCGCCCGATAGCCGGTAGGGATAAAATGTCTCGAAGCCGGATAATCCGACCAGGTCGATATGCCGCTGCACGTGCGTGCGCCGCTCGTCTGCCGGCATGCCCTTCGACTTAAGGCCGAAATCAATATTGCCGGCGACGGTTAGCCACGGCATCAGCGCGAATTCCTGAAACACCACGCCGCGGTCGAGGCCGGGACCGGATACCTTGCGGCCGTCGACGTAGATTGCGCCGCCGCTCGCTTCATCCAGTCCAGCACTCAGATTGAGCAAGGTCGACTTGCCGCATCCTGAGGGGCCGATGAGACAAACGAATTCGCCTTCGTGCACCGAGAACGAAACATTATCGAACACGCGCAAAGTGCGGGTGGTGTTCCACCCCTCCTTGCGCTGGTAGCTCTTCACCAGATTTTCGACGCGCAACTCGCCCATGATTTAACCGAGGTCCCGCATGATGCCCCACCGCTCGACCGTCATCACCTCGAGCGTGCGCAGGAATACGCGCTCGATCAGGAGCCCGACGATGCCCACCACGAAAAGCGAGCCGAATACGATTTCCGAATTGAAATATTCCTGCGCCCAATAGATTCGGTAGCCGAGACCGGCGCTGACGGATACCAGCATTTCAGCAACCACCAGGATGCGCCAGGCGCGCGAAAAGGCCTGCCGATAGCCGGCAATAATGGACGGGAGCGCGGCTGGGATCAGTACGCGCCAGAACAGGCCGAAGCCGGAGACACCGAACGCGCGGCCGGCGCGGATGAGCGCAAGGTCGACCGTCTTTACGCCAGTCCAAGTGTTGAGCATGACAGTGAGCGTAACTTCGTAGATCAGGATCGAGATGATGGCGAAGTCGGTGAGCCCGAACCAGATCATCGACAGGGGGAACAGCGCCGTGCCGGGGATCGCCAGCAGAAAATTCATTGGTGCGACGAGCGCGCGCTCCCACAGCCGGAAATAGCCCATCAATACGCCGAGCAGCGTGCCGAAGAACATGCCGAACACCGCGCTCTTGACGAGACGTCCGAGCGTGGCTGCGACGTCATGCAAAAGCGTGCCTTGGTAGGCCATCGTCCAGATCGCGACGAAGATGTTGCTCAGCGGCGGCAGGATCGCCGGCGGTACGTGGCTCAGCCGTACCGCCACTTCCCACAGCAGCATGATGGCGACGATGGGGATGACCGTGGACATCAAGTTACCCGACGCGGCCATAAGCGCGCCGCCGGAACGCACTTCTTCCGGCGAAACGGTCACGGGGCGTTCTGGTGTCACGACGCTCATGCCATTGCTGCCCGGCTCGACCCCGCGCGGTGCGGATCGCTCACTTCGCCGCCGCCGCCTTGGCGCCATAGCTAGTGTCGATGATGGCCTTGAGATCGAGTGGTGCCTTGAGCTGCTTGATTTTGAGCAGGTAGTCGTGCGTGGCCGGGATGTCTTTCATGTCGCCGGAGCTGAACGCCGCGCCGCCATAGCGGTCGACGTCGAACAGCATTACGCGCACGTCGGCGGCGGTAAGCTGGCCGCCGCGCCGCGCGACTTCGTCCACATAGATCTGGATCGTCTGCTCTTTGTGCGTGCCGATATACTTGTCGGCCATTTCATATGCGTTGACGACCTTCTGCACGACGTCCGGATGATCCTTGCGGTAGCTTTGCGTGGTCGTGAGCAGGAACGGGTAGGTAATGTTCGCCATTTCCTCAAATTTCTTGGCGGGGATCACGACTTTGCCGTGGCCCGCATTGACGATACGCTGCATGCCCGGCTCCCAGCCGATCACCGCATCGAGGTTGTTCGATGAGGTCGCCATCGCTCCCGGCATGTCCACGACACGCAGATTGGTGAAGTTGAAGTCGCTCTCCTTCATGCCTTGTTGCTCAAGCAGCATCAGCACGATGGTGAACATGCCGGTGCCCATCTGGGTACCGATACGCTTGCCCTTGAAGTCGGCGAGCGTCTTGAGATCGGCGTTCGGATTGCTGGCGACCAGCTTTCCGTAAAAGCCACGCGCGGCGACGCCGACCGCGACGAGCGGCACGCCTCGGGATACTGCCGCCATAAATGGCACATGTGCGGATTCCGCGAATTGCAGTGTGCCACTCGACAGCCCTTCGATGGCGAGCCCGCCGCGGGCCAGCGGCTTGAGTTCCACATCGAGACCTTGTTGCTTGAAAAAGCCCTCGTGCACGGCGACCAGGCTCGGCACTGTGTTGATGCCGGCGCTCTGGCCTATGAGGATCTTGTCGGCGGCGTTCGCCGGCGCGGCCGCGGCAAGACCGGCGGCAAAGGTCAGCAGGAGTATTTTTTTGATCATTGCTGAAATCTCCTCCACTTGAGTGACGACGATAACCGCCCTTGCTTGCAAAGCAAACCGGCCGTTTTTATTTCGCCTTGTCCGGGCAAGTTCGGCGATTGACTGCATTTGCCGCCGCCGATTTCCGTCGTCCTCGCGCCCCCCTTCAGTCTATCATGCTCGCGCTCAGGGAGGAGACATCAACAATGATCAAACAATCAATCGGACTGGCTTTAATCGCAATTCTCACGGCATGGGATGGCGCTTCGCCCACCGCCGCGGCGGACATCAAAATCGCCGTCGGCATGGCCGGCGGCGTCAATCAGGTGCCGGCCCTGGTCGCCAAGGCGAAGGGCTTCTTCAGGGAGGAGGGGCTGGACGTCGACGTGCGAGCGCTGCCGCGCGGAAGCGTCGCGGTCGAGGGCCTGGGCAACGGTTCCCTGCAGTTCGCCGAAACCGCCAACGCCACCTTCTTTGCAGCCGTAGCCAAGGGCGTCCCGCTGTTTTCGGTCGGGATCAGTTCGCGCGGCTATACCGGCAAGCTTCTGGTAGCCAACAAAAACGCAGGGCTGAAGACGCTCGCTGATCTCAAGGGCAAGCATCTGGCCACGCAAGTTGGCACCGGCATGCATACGGTGCTGCTGATGCTGCTGCAGAAGCAGGGTCTGAAGGAATCCGATTTTAACATCACCAATCTGCGCGTCGTCGACATGCCCGCGGCTATGGAGTCAGCGGACAATATCGACGCGGTACTCGGCTGGGAGCCGTCGATCCAGCGCATCGTGCAGGCCGGCAAAGGCAAGGTGATGCTGACCTCCGGACAGCTGCAAACTATGGCCGGCATCACCTATCCGTTTTTGGTGACCACCACGGCCGCCTACCATAAGGAGCATCGGGACATCGTGCAGAAGCTCATGAACGGCTATGCCAAAGCGGATAAATTCATAACCACGCATCATGACGAGACGGTGCAGATCTATCTGGATGAAATCCAGCGCCGTGGCGCCAAGCTGTCGAAGGAAGACATTCAAATCATGCTGTTTGACGATGTAGACCGGTTCGGCGCGGCAGCCTTTACGCCGGCTGACATGCAGGATCTGAGTGCGACCCTGGCTTATATGGAAAAGACAGGGCTGTTGAAGACCAAGGTCGATCTTGAAAAGAACATCGACCAGGACTTCGGCAAGAAGGCCGACTTCGAAGGCAGGCAATAAATAATTGCAAGAACGATGCCGGCGCGATCGCGCAAGGCACGGTTACGTCGGGTTTAATTGCCGGCCGTGCTCGCGCAGCAGGCGCGCGCCGGATTCGGCCAGCGCCGCTTTTTTGCGCTCCAGATCACTGTAGAGCAGCCGGCCGGCGCGCTTCACCGGTTTGCCGGCGACCAGGACAGTGTCGACGTTGCCACTGTGCGAGTGGAACAATACCGCCTCGACCGGGCTGTGATGCGGAAAAAGGTTGAGATCACCGGCGCGGATCAGGATGAGATCGGCCTGCTTACCGGGCGTAAGTGAGCCGACCTTGTTCTCCATGCCGAGCGCGCGCGCGCCATCAATCGTCGCCCACTCCAGCGCCTGCCGCGCGAGAATCGAAACGGCGGCAACTTCCTGACCATTCTTGTTGACGGCGATGTTGTCGATACCACGCTGCACTTGCAGGGCGAAGCGGGCGGCCCACAGCATCTCGCCGCCGATGTTGGACTCGACGTCGATGCCGATCGAAGGCCGTGCGCCCAGCGCCAGCACGCGGCCGGTGAGCGGTAATCCGTGGCCCATCTGCATTTCCACTTCCGGCGTCACGGTGAACGAGGCCCCGGTCTCTGCCAGGACGCGCAGCTCGTCGTCGCCGAGCTTGTTGCCGTGCACCGCGTTGAAATGCGGGCCAAGCAATCCGTCGCGCTGCAGGCGAAAGATGCCATCAGGCGTCTTGCGGTTGAACAGCATGCGTCCGCCAATATGGCAGCTGGCAATCAGGCCGTACTGTCGGGCAAGGCGGACATCATGTGCGGTGGCTTCGTAGGAGGCGAGATCCGGCCCGCGAATACATAGCGCCATGGTCACCAGTGCGTTGTTGGAAGCGAGGCGGCCGTGACGGAGACGCTTCACCTCGTCCTCTGGGTGGAAATAGTCTTCGGTCGGCACGCCGCCCTTGCCAAGCCGCGGCTTCGGCGTGCCGTGGCCGAACACCGCGCGGATGCCGGATTCCGTGAGCGCGTCGATGGCGCGGTCGGAATGCTCCGGCGTCGGATTATTGTGACACCAGTCGAATAGCGTAGTGACGCCGCCATTGAGCTGATTCAGCGCGCCGACCAAATTGGCGATGTAGACGTCCTCGGGCGTGTAGCGGGTGGCGAGCCCGGCATGCATGTTCTTGCCGTAGTCGAACAGCGTCCAATCGCCGGCGATACCGCGTATTCCGGTTTGCCAGGTGTGCAGGTGCGCGTTTACCAGACCGGGCATGACTATCATGCCCTGCGCGTCGATGATGTCCGCGCTCTCCGGCGTGGCCAGCCCCTGACCGATCTCGCGGATGCGGCCGTCCTCGATCAGCACATCGCCGACGGGCAGGTCGTTAAGCGCCGGATCTAAGGTAAGCAGACTTCCGTTCCTGACGAGCGTGCGTGCCTGACCGGCCATCGGCGTGCCTCGGTTGAATTCCCACGGCGCGAGATCGCGCTGCGATCCTATCGGCGGCATTGCTCGTGTGAAATGCAGTCCTGTCAATGCCCGTGGGCGACCGGCGAGCCGACGTCACTTCGTTGATTAGCGCCCGGCTGCGCGACCGCGCCGGGTCGCGCTTGCTCAGGGCTACGCAATCCTGAGTCCCGCTACGCCTGAGCGTTCGATCGCCTTCAAAAGCCATCCATTCGCCGTGATCTCAGCAATGAACGCGTTCACAAAAGTCAGGGCGGCGGGACGGCGCCCCTTTTGCATTGCGATCCCGACGCGGGCGACGTCGAACCGGTCATCGAGAATGCGCGCAGCTGGAATTTTTGAAAGAGCCGTTATCAGCACCGGTCTTGGCGCGGCCACCACGTCGTTCTCTTTGAATCTGAAGCCTTCGAACGCTGCTGCCACACCTGGGTAACGAATCAGGGTCGCGTGCCTAAGCGTACGCGTCAGGAACAAGTCGAATGCGGATCGCTCCGCAACGCCAATTCGAATGCCCGAAACATCCGCGTCGGGGACCGCCCCGATGCGGGAATCTTGCGCCACGAGATAGGTTGAGTCCGCTTCCAAATAGGGCTCGCTGAAATCGAGCACGGATTGCCGATCTTGTTCGACCACAACCGTAGCAAGGTCCCATTCGTCGGCATCAGTCGCGCGGATGAGATCGCGCACCGTCGCATAGGGGCGGGGCTCGAACGGCACATCCAGACGCTTCGCAAGCTCGGTGCCGATCTCGATAGAAACGCCGCGCAGACTTGCGGTTGCAGGGTCTTTCACGACGTAAAGCGCGCTCGCCATCGGAAAGGCCACACGCAATTTGCCGCGCGCGATCAGTTCAGTGCGCGCCGCCGTCGAAGGCAAAATTCCTGAAGACTGGTTGGGCGACATGAGCTAGCAGATGTCCTTGTCGTTTCTCGGACGCATCGTCTACACTTTTACGGCCACAGCAGGAATATCATGCCGCAAGTCACCGTCATTGTTGGCAGTTTGCGAAAGGCAGCTTTCAGCCGAAAGCTGGCCAATGCCCTGATTTCCCTGGCTCCGCCATCATTGAGCTTGCGGATTGCGGAGATTTCTCAGTTGCCGTTGTACAACCCGGACCACGAGGAGTCGGGCGCGCCCGAGGCTTGGTTGGCGTTTCGCGCTTTGGTGAAGGCGACTGACGCAGTTCTATTCGTGACGCCTGAGCACAATAGATCGGTGCCGGCCGCGTTGAAAAATGCGATCGACATAGCCTCACGTCCGCGTGGGCAGAATATGTGGGACGGCAAGCCCGCTGCGGTCGCAAGCATTTCGCCCGGTTCGATTGGCGCATTTGGCTCCAACAACCATCTTCGTCAGTCGCTGATGGCGGTAAACATGCCAACTCTGATGCAACCGGAAGTCTATATCGGCGGGGCTGAATCTGTTTTTGATGCTGCCGAGCACGTTGCAGACAAGGACACCCGCTCGTTTTTGGCGAATTTCATGAATGCGTTCGCGGAGTGGATCGACAAGACTGCCCGAAGAAAAGTCTGATGCGCCGTCTCATCGACTGAGAAACGCGGTGCGCGTTGTCGGTTCGGGGTCAACTCTCGTGCTTCGCACCCATATCTGCTATGGTTAGTCTCGTAATTTGCGTTTTGAGACGGCAAGCAAGAATGCGCGAGACAAAGTAAATCGCGCGGCTTATCGGGAGGGACACATGGCGCCTACCAAGGTAAATCCGACCCGGCGTCGCTTCGTGCACGGCGCCATGATCGGCACGGGTCTCGCTCTTGCTCCGTCCATCGTATCGGGTCAAAGCAGCAAGCTTGGGCCGACAAAAGTCTTCATCGGCTCCAACCCGTCGTTCGGCGGCATCATGATCGCCGACCAGAAGAAATTCTTCGAGCAGGAAGGCCTTTCGGTTGAGCTCACGTACTTCGCCAGTGGTGCGACAGCGGTGGACGCCTTTCGTGCTGGTCGCGGCGACGTTGTGGGAGCCGGCGATCTGCCGTCGCTCCGGCTGTGGCAGCAGAATGGGGTAGGCCTTTGCCCGCTAGCGAATTACGGCGATTTGAGCGTGGTCGTTGCGAAAAAATCGATCGCGAAGCCGGCGGACCTGAAGGGCAAGAAAGTGGGTGTTCTGCTGGGCGGCACGGTCGAATATTTTGCCAAGCTCTGGCTTGCCTCCGGTGGCATCGACCTCAAGGACGTCGAGGTCATCAACCTGCGTCCGATGGAAATGGTCGCCGGCCTGACACGCGGTGATATCGACGCATTTGTCGTTTTTCAGCCCTTTGGGTGGATGGCGATCAAGGCAGATCCCGATGCACACATCGTAACCACCGCCGAGCCTTATTTCCGCGAATGGCTCGTGGTCAACACGACGCCCGAATATGCCAAGTCGCACCCCGCAGAGCTCAACGCTTTCCTGAAGTCACTCGATCGGTCCGGCAAATGGATCGTCCAGAATATGGACGAAGCCACTCAACTTATCGGAAAGAGCCTGCGCATGGATGACCTGGCGACGGTCAAGATGATGCTACAGACCATCGACTGGAAAATTGCATTTACCCGCAAGTTCCGATCGGACATGGACAATCTGGCCAAATTCTTCAATGTGCCGATCGACTGGAAGAAAAGCTTCGATTCCGCGCCATTGGCGAAGCTGGGGCCGTCGTTTGTCGAGACATAAGATGAGGGCGGCCTAGCGCCCGCGAATGCGGCAAATTAGCAGAACGGATTGGTCGGCGCTGCGGCTGGTACAGGCCGGCAAGCAGTTTGAAGGAATGTCGGGCGACCTTCACAGCGCCGTCAACGCGATAGACCTGGAAATTCGGCGCGGCGATTTCTACTGCCTGCTCGGGCCGAGCGGTTGTGGCAAGAGTACCATCCTCAATCTTATTGCCGGGCTCGAAAAGCCCACGATCGGTGAGGTGGAAATCGTCGGTCCGGGCGCGGCCTGGCGCGCGCCGATCGACGGGCCGGGCACCGACCGGACGATGATTTTCCAGGATGCTTCTGCCGCCTTGTTCCCCTGGTTGAATGTTGAGGAAAATGTCCTGTTCGGGCCGCGGCTGACCGGAAAGGCTAACGATTTCCGCCTTAAGCTGAAAAATTACCTGAAAATGGTGGGCCTCGTTGAGCACGCAGCGAAATTCCCCTTCGAACTCTCCGGTGGAATGAAACAGAGGCTGCAGCTGGCCCGCGCGCTGATTATGGAGCCCGAAATTCTGCTCATGGACGAGCCCTTCGCTGCGCTCGATGCAATCACCAAGCGCAGCCTGCAGATCGAACTGGCGCGAATCTGGCACGAAACCGGGAAGACTTTCATCTACGTCACCCACGATATCGTTGAGGCGCTGCTGCTGGGCACGCGCGTCGGCGTAATGACGGCAGGGCCGGGCGCCAGGATCAAGAACGAGATTCGTGTGGACATACCAAGACCGCGTTCGACGGGTAGCCCTGAGTTCGTAGACGCAGTGCGCACGCTCGAACGCCTGATTGAGGAGGAGATCAATGCAGCCCGCGCGACAGCTCACGAGTGAGCGAGGTGATCCCGCGCACCGGCACAAGGCTGGCTTGATTGCCACGCCGGCAGCCCGTCGTTTTTTGTGGCGGCTGACTTGCGCGGCTGTGTCGCTCACCGTCGTCGTTGTTGTCTGGCAGCTCGCGGTCGGCACGCTGGTGAATGCCGCGCTCGTTGCCACGCCGGCGGCGACTTTCAGCAAGGCCTGGACTATGATCCAGTCGGGTGAGCTTTTTGGCCATGTTGCCGTCAGCCTGCGACGCGTCATTATCGGCTACGTCACCGGCTGTTTCCTCGGAATTCTGTTAGGGGCAATCATCGGGCGTTATCGGCTGGTCGCGGACTTTGTCGATCCGGTCATCGAGCTTATACGACCTATTTCGCCCGTAGCTTTGGTGCCGCTCGCGATGCTCTGGTTCGGCATTGGAGAATTCTCGAAGTACTTCATCATCATCTACGCGACCATCGTGGTCATTCTGCTCAACACTGCCGCCGGCGTGTCGCGCACTCCCGAAATGCGCATCCACGCGGCGCGCTGCCTTGGTGCCACTGACTATCAGTTGTTCTGGAAGGTGATCCTGCCGTCAGCGGTCCCTTACATCCTGACCGGGATGCGGATTGCGCTCGGATTCTCGTTCATGGGCATCGTGGCCGCCGAGCTTATTGGCGCGCGCGAGGGCATCGGCTTTCTCATCATGAATTCGCAGATGCTTATGCAGACCAGCCAGCTCTTTGTCGGCCTGCTGACGCTTGGAATTCTTGGCCTCATTGTCGACCGCATCTTCCGCGCATTGCTTGCGAGGAGCATGCGCCGCTATATGCGCGCGGACGACCTGATCTAGCTGTCGATGCGGTGATCTTCGGTGAAGTGGTACAGTTCCTGGATACGCTTGAGCCTTGGTGAGCGGGGTGGTGTCACGCCCCAGCGGTCGGTGCGGTTCGGCGGCCATTTCCAGTAGTCAGGTCCGTGAAAGGTGTAGCTGTCATCTACCTGCTCGATGTCCGTTGTGTATTCAATCGGCAGCTCCTCGGGCCCAGCAAAATAACAGAAAATGTTCGAGCCGGCGCCATGACGGCCCGGCCCCCACTCGATCGGATAGCCGTGGTCGTTGAGACGGCCGGCGCCACGCATCACGGAATCGATGTCCATCATTTCAAACGAAATGTGATTGAGCGTCGGCGACGACATTTTTGCGATTAGGATGGAATGGTGATCGCTATTGCAGCGCATGAAATAGAACATGTCAAACTCGTCGGACAGCTTGAATCCGAGTGCGTCGATGTAGAATCGGTAAGCCGTGTCGGCCTTGGCCGAATTCAGGTTAATGTGCGTGATTTTGATCGGCCGATCCGGCAGGACGGTCGCGTCATTGTGGTCCGCGACGTCGCAGACTACCGCGAGATTGCGCCCCTCCGCGTCCTTGAAGCCGAAGCCATAGCCGCCACCTGGCCGGCTTATCGGGTGAGGGGCTTCGGCCGCGCCGACGTTGGCGGCGGTAACCTGGCGGTGCAGGGCGTCGACATCGGCGCGGCTTGCGGCATCGAAAATGATGCGAAGCAGAGCAGGGCGGCCACGGTCGAACAGCCCAAGGATATGATGATAGTGGCTGCTGCCCCTGTAGAAGCGCGCGTCCTTGCTGCGCGCGATTTCCTGAAGTCCCCAGATTCCGCCGTAGAAATTCGACGTGTGCTGAATATTTCCAACCGAAACGTCGACACAGCGCACCCCTCTTACGGCCGCCATCGTCGTCCTCCCCGCAACCATGTCGTCCGGATCATGTCCAAATCTCGTCGGCTAGCTCCACGACCATACGTAGCTTCGCCCATTGCTCTTCTTCGTTGAGCAAATTGCCTTCCTCGGTCGAGGCAAAGCCGCACTGGGGTGACAGACAGATCTGGCCGATGTCGATGAATTTCGCCGCCGCCTCGATCCGCCGCTTGATCTCGTCGCGCGGCTCTAGCCGTCCGGATTTTGTCGTCACCAGCCCGAGGACTACCTTCTTGTTCTTGGGCACGAGGCGCAGGGGCTCGAAACCGCCGGCACGGTCGCTGTCGTACTCCATGAAATAGGCGTCCACGTCGATCGTATTGAACAGCACGTCGGCCACAGGTTCGTACCCACCGGAGCCGAGATATTTGGATTGGTTGTTGCCGCGACAAAGGTGCATCGTGATGGTCATGTCATCCGGGGCCCCTGCGATCGCCTCGTTCATCAGTTCCGCGTCCGCTGCGAGGAGTTTATCAGGATCGTCGCCGCGCTCCTTCAGCATGGCGCGATGGTCGGGATCGCACCAGAGCGCAATATAGACCTCATCGAGCTGCAGGTAGCGGCACCCGGCATCGGCAAAGGCTTGCACCGCCTTCCGATAGGCCTTGCCGAGATCGGTGAAGAACTCATCCAGCGACGGATAGACCGCTTCACTGACCATTTCGCGGCCACTTCGCGTGTATAGAGCGCTGGGCGCCGGAATGGTCATTTTCGGCGTCTGCTTCGTGTGCGATTTTAAGAACCGGAAATGCTCCACCATTGGGTGTTTGGTAAAGCCCAGCTTTCCACTGACAGTGACGGCATCCCGGCGGGTGGTGATCCCCTTGAATTGAATCCCTTCCGGCAATTTCGTCCATTCGGCGCCGTCGAAGCCGGCGAGAAAATCGAGATTCCACCACGAGCGCCTGAACTCCCCGTCGGTGATCGATTTGAGCCCGATCTCCTCCTGCTTGCTGATCGCCCGCTTAATCTCGTCGTCTTCGACTTTTTTCAGTTCATCGACCGTGATCTCGCCTTTAGCTCGTTTGGCGCGCGCGTCTTTTAGGCGTGCCGGGCGCAGCAGGCTGCCGACATGGTCGGCCCGGAATGGAGGCAGTGTTTCTTTCATGGTGTGCTACTTCATATTTTCAGCCGCTCGGGCGATACCATCGCCTCGGCTTCGATTTCAACCAGCAAAGCGGGATATGCGCGTGATCGACGCTGCGGACGCCACAATTGATGAAAACAGATGCTGCTCCCGGATATGCCGATGACACGTATTTGGCGGCCACATATTCAAACGCTGCACCAAACGGCCTCCTCGCGCTTTAATCGGTCTTGTTGCGTATCATCGTAAGGCAGCCATTGCATCGTTGGAAGTGCAGCGTGCGCATGTCTCGCATAATGAGACCAGAAGTATCTTGTTGGGCACGATGGGAGACGTATTTGCGCAACTACTGAGGTATGGGAAGGCGACGGAAAATTTTCGCGTGTGGTCCTCATTGCGCCAATCGACCGGCTGCAAACGTTCCGAAAACGGCTCACTCGTAACGCAGAGCCTCAATTGGATTGAGATGGGATGCTTTGCGCGCCGGATAATAGCCAAAGAAAATTCCGACCGCGGCGGAGAACAGAAATCCGCCGACAATCGCTGCAGGCGAGATCGGCGTCGACCAGCCGGCCACAGCCGCAATGGTCGCGGAAAACAGGATACCCATCACAATGCCGGCCGCGCCTCCTGTCACACTGAGGAGCACCGCTTCCGCAAGAAACTGTAGCAGGACGTGAATGCGCTGCGCGCCTATGGCCATGCGCAGCCCGATTTCGCGCGTTCGCTCGGTTACCGAGACCAGCAGGATGTTCATGATCCCGATGCCGCCTACGACCAACGAGATCGAGGCCACCGCGGCGAGCAGCAGCGCCATGATTCGGCTCGAATTCTCGGCTGTCTCCGCGATTTGGCTGAGATTGCGCACATTGAAATCGTTCTCCTCGCCGAGCTTGATCCGATGTCGCCGCGCGAGAATTTCGGTGACCTGCCGGATGGCCGTCTGAACTTCTTCCTGATTGATAGCCTGCACATAGACCTGATTGACGTAGCCAGCGAGACGCGGTTGCAGTCCATAGGGATTGGGGGGGTTGGGATAGATCCAATTAAACTGGGCTTGAGTTTGGCTGGGAGCCGCGACCCCCAGCACTTTCCGCTCTGCGGTCGTTGATGGAATCATCACTAAATCGTCTTGGTCCTGGCCAAAAGGAGTTTGCCCCTTCGTTTCGAGAACGCCTATGACACGCAAGGGCACTCCCTTAACCTGCATGAGCAAGCCAATTGGCGTATCGGCATGGCCGAACAACTGCCTTGCCACTGTCTGCCCAATCACGGCGACGAGTGCAGCTGTCGCCTGATCATCGCTTGAAATTTCCCGCCCAGCCGTGATGCGCCAATTAGTCATTGGTGGGTAATTGACGCTGATGCCCTGAATCTGTGTCGTCCAGTTTTGGTTGCCGTACTCGACCTGACCCGACTGGCGAATGAGATAACCGACCTCACTGACGGCCATAGCCTCGCGTCGAATTGCTTGCGCATCGGCAGTTGTAAGCGTGGATGCGCTGCCGGCGCCGCTGCGAACTCCGCCCGCGGTACGCGCGCCTGGCTGAATTACGACGAGGTTGGTGCCCAGCCGTTCAATCTGCTTACGCACCGCCTCGTTGGCGCCTTGGCCGACTGCCACCATGGCGATGAGCGCGGCAACGCCGATGAAGACGCCTAGCATGGTGAGTGCCGAACGCATCATGTTGCGGCGGAGCGCCTGCACAGCCGCGGCTATAATCATGAGGCCGAAAGCCCAGGCGCTGTTGCCATGTATTGAGGCTGCAGGTGTCCGCGGGCGGCACAACAACAAAGTGCTTGGGCGCACGGGCTTGGCTGCGCTGGCCGGCCTGGGATTGCGCGTGTCGGAGACGATCTCACCGTCGCGCATCGTCAAGATACGATCGGCATAGGCCGCAATGTCGGCCTCGTGGGTGACGACTATGATGGTGACGCCTTGCTCGCGATTGAGTTTTGCCAGCGTATCCATGATCTCGTGGGAGGTGCGGGTATCGAGGTTGCCGGTCGGCTCGTCGGCGAGCAATAAACCCGGGTCATTGATGAGAGCCCGCGCGATCGCTACCCTCTGCTGCTGGCCGCCTGAAAGCTGGCCAGGCGTATTGCGTTCACGGTCGCTCAAACGCAAGAGACTGAGGGCTGTGAGCGCCCGCTCGCTGCGGGTTGAAGCGCTAGCTGGTCCGGTCGCGGCATAAAATAGCGGTAGAGCGACATTTTCCAGAGCGCTGGTTCGCGCCAACAGGTTGAAGCTTTGGAAGACGAAACCGAGCCGCTCGCTGCGCAGCCTCGCACGGTCTGGCTCACTTAGTTTCGCGACATCCACGCCCTCGAAGAAATAGCGCCCGCCGGTCGGCTGATCGAGACAGCCGAGCACCGCCATCAAGGTCGACTTGCCAGATCCGGAAGCGCCCATGATGGCAACGAATTCGCCAGCCTCGATCGCAAGGCTGACGTCGCGCAGGGCGTGCACGTCAGTGTCGCCGACACGATAGGTCCTCGAAACATGTTCAAGCTTTATGATCGGCTGCTGCAACATGGTTGAGTACTGTGCTGGCATCAGAAGCGCGGCCGGGGCAGGGTGGCCGACTTGCCGTTGTCGTGCCGCTCATTGACAATGATTTGATCGCCCTCTTTGAGATCGCCGATGAGGATCTCAGCGTGCGTGTCATCGTCGAGCCCAGTGCTAACCGGTACCTGAACCGGTCTACCGTCGCGCAAAACCCAGACGGCGTTCGCTCCGTCCCTGCCGAATGACGAGCGGATTCCTGATGGCACGTACCGCAATGCTTGGCTCGGTACACGCATCACGTCCTTGCGTTCATCAGTGATGATCTGGGTGGCCGCCGTCATCCCTGGCTTGAGCACATGATCGGAATTGTCAACGCTCACCACCACGTCGTAGGTGACGACATTTTGAATTGTCTGCGGCGATTGGCGCATCTGCGTGACAGTGCCGGCGAAAATACGCTTGGGAAACGCGTCAATGGTAAAGTTGACCTTGTCACCCTCCTTGATACCGCCGATATCGCTTTCGCTGACATTGGTGTCGACCTGCATATCGGTGAGGTCGGTGGCGATCAGAAAGAGGGTGGGCGTCTGGAAGCTTGCTGCTACAGTCTGACCGACAGTGACATTGCGGGACACCACGGTGCCGTCTACCGGCGAGACAATGTCGGTATAGCCAAGATTGACCATCGAAGCTTCTAATTGCGCTTTGCGCTGCTCGATCATTGCCTGATCGACGCCGATCTGCGCCTGAGCCTGGTCGAGCGCGCTCTTGGCGTTATCGAGGGCGTCCTTGGACACCGCGCTGGTCTGCGCAAGCCGGGCATTGCGTTCGTAGGTCAGCTGCGCGTAGGCAAGCGTCGCCCTATCTTTTGTAAGTTGGGCCTGCGCCTGCAGTAGGTTGGCTTTGTTCTGATCGACGACGGTCTGGTACGGACGCGGGTCGATTTTGGCGCAGATCTGGCCTTGTTTAACCTCCGTGTTGTAGTCGCAGCGGATGTCCTGAATGACTCCGGAGACGTAACTGCCGACAATAATTGTGAGCACCGGATTGACCGTGCCGGTTGCGCTGACCATTGGCCTAACGGCGCCGCGCGTCACCGCTGCCGTCGTGTAGCGCACGTTGTCGCCGGTAGTTATCAGCCACAAAACAGCAGCGATAGTGGCGAGTACCGCTAAAGCCAAAAGGGCCCCAATCCGCCAAATCGGTCGCACCTTGCGACGTTCGGACCTTGGAGGCGGCACCAATTTAATAGGCGTCGGGCTTTCGGCTCGGGGCTCGCTCGCTTCCAACGGCTTCTGCATTGGCGGACTCCATAATACGCCCTTGCAAACAGGTAGCTCGGTTAAGCGCTGCCGCCTTTGATGCGCGTCAAAGCGATGAGTAAATTCATGAAATAACTGGAACAGTAAGGATGCCCGTCAATCGGTGGTTCGCCGAAGACGGCCGACGACTTAAGGCCTTACTCGCCACTCAGATGGCCATTTCAGGTTCCGGCGCGCGTTGTTTGGGTGCCTCGGGGATCTCCGTCATCGTGGCTTCGGTCAGCAGCAATATGCTTGCAACGGAAACTGCGTTTTCGAGCGCCACGCGAACGACCTTTGTAGGGTCGATGATCCCGGCCTCGATCAGATCGACATATTGCTTGCGGCCGGCATCAAAGCCTTCATTGGCCTTGCCGCTCAGCATCCGGGCGACGACGACACCGCCGTCGGTAGCGGAGTTTTCGGCGATCTGCCGGGTCGGAGCCTCAAGCGCACGTCTGAGGATCTGAACACCTGTTTTTTCGTCTCCCTGGCATTCACTTTCTTCCGCGGAGAGAACATCGATGCAGCGCAGCAAGGCCAAGCCGCCTCCCGGCACGATGCCTTCGGTCACCGCCGCCTTGGTCGCGCTGATTGCATCATCGAGCGCCTCTTTCTTTGCTTTCATTTCGGACTCGGCGGGAGCGCCAACCCGAATAACGGCGACGCCACCGGAAAGTTTTGCAAGCCGCTCCTGGAGCTTTTCGCGATCGTAATCACTCGTGGTCTTTTCGATCTCGCGTCGAATTTGCTCGATCCGTCCGTCGATCTGTTTGCGGTCGCCACCGCCGCCAATAATTGTGCTGTTGTCCTTGTCGACGACAACACGCTTGGCCCTGCCAAGTTGTTGAAGGTTTACATGCTCAAGTTTTATTCCGAGTTCCTCGGAAACGACCTGGCCGCCGGTCAGCACAGCAATGTCCTGCATCATTGCCTTCCGGCGGTCTCCAAAACCGGGAGCTTTGACGGCACAACTCTTGAGCGCCCCCCGGATCTGGTTGACGATCAATGTAGCGAGTGCTTCACCTTCGACGTCTTCGGCGATGACCAGCATCGGGTGGCTGGATTTAGCGACCTGTTCGAGGAGAGGCAACATATCCTGCAACGCCCCGATCTTGCGATCGCAGACGAGAACGAGCGCGTCTTCAAGGACAGCTTCCATTTTTTCCGGGTTGGTAATGAAATAGGGCGATAGAAATCCGCGGTCGAACTGCATCCCTTCTACGACGTCGAGTGTTGTTTCAGTCGTTTTTGACTCCTCGACTGTGATCACTCCGTCATTGCCGACCTTGTCCATCGCATCGGCAACAAGCTCACCGATGTGTGGATCGTTGTGCGCGGAGATAGTCCCCACTTGCGCCTTCTCAAGGCGTGTCTTGACCGGGCGGGATAGGTTACGTAGTTCCGTGATAGCTCGTTTAACTGCGCGGTCGAGCCCGCGCTTTATGTCGATGGCGCTGGCACCAGCGACAACATTGCGAACGCCGTCGGCGAAAATTGACTGGGCCAGAATGGTGGCCGTGCTCGTTCCGTCGCCAACCATTTCGCCCGTTTTCTCTGCTGCCTGGCGCAACATCCGAGCGCCGAGATTTTCCTCCGGATCCTTTAAGTCGAATTCCTTGGCAATAGTGACGCCGTCGTTGCAGATGATTGGAGCACCCCACTTTTTCTCGATCAGCACCGATTTCGATCGCGGACCCAAGGTCACCCGGATTGCATCTGCAAGCTGAGTCGCGCCGCGGAGAATCTTCTCGCGCGCCGCGGAGCGGAACAGAACCTGCTTGTGGGCCATTCGATCGCCTTTTTGAAATACGATGACAACTCAAAATATCACCTCGCGCCGAATTCACTTTGACGCAAGTCAACGAGCTAAATTGCCCGTTTCTTCGTTTTTCACCGGTGGTGCGGGCACGAAAATACAGCGATCGGCCGTGGCGTCTCGGCCGGCGACGTGCTGTTCGTGATCGAACATTCGGAAAATTGCTGAAGTGCCGTTGTCAGCGGCGCATCCACGCATCGCCTTGCTTGACGTAAGATCGTTTAACCGCGCCCCACGCGATCATATGCGCCCGCTTTTCCCGATCGGACTCCCCAGCATGCGCTTGGTAAGCGTGATTGAAAGCCTCGCGGTAGATGTCCTGCGCATGTGGGGGAAGGTGATTTTGAATACTGGCCGGCAGATCATCGTTTTCACGATACGGCATCGGGCCCACCCCTCGATCGGTCGTTGAAGCGGCATTTTTTATCCCCGATCTACCTTGGCTGCCATTGACTGAAATCAATGTCGGAGCTGCGACTATCGACTTTGCTTGTCTGACATGCCCGAAAACAACTACATCCGGTGGTTTTCCGAGATTCGGCTGAGCGACGTGCCGATCGTTGGAGGCAAGAATGCCTCGCTCGGTGAGCTTTATTCGAGCCTGGCAGAGCAGGGGATGCGCGTTCCGAATGGCTTTGCCTTGAGTGCCCAGGCTTACCGGGACGCTCTCACCGCAGCCAACGCCTGGGAATTGCTGCACCGACTGCTCGATGGACTCGACACACGGCGCGTCGAAATCTTGGCAAAACGCGCCGCCAAACTTCGGCGGATTGTTTATCGCGCGACCGGGAATGAGGAACTCAAGCGCCAGGCTGTTGAGGCCTATCGCAAGCTTGAGGACGAATACGGGCGCAATGTCGCCGTTGCCGTTCGCAGTTCTGCCACGGCCGAGGATCTGCCTTCAGCCAGCTTTGCCGGCCAGCACGAAAGTTATCTCAATGTGCGGGGCGCCGCTGAACTATTTGAGGCCTGCCGTCGCTGCTTTGCATCGCTATTCACGGCGAGGGCAATTTCTTATCGCATCGACAAGGGATTCGACCATTTCAAGGTCGCGCTTTCGGTGGGCGTGATGAAGATGGTGCGCGCTGACCGTGCCTCCAGCGGTGTGATCTTTACGCTGGATACCGAATCAGGATTTCGGGACGCGGTGTTCATCACGGGTGTCTATGGGCTAGGCGAAAACATCGTGCAGGGGACCGTCGACCCTGATGAATTCTACGTCCACAAGCCGACCTTCCGCGAGGGCTTTCGCACCGTATTGAGCCGGTCGCTCGGCGGCAAGCAGCTGCGCATGATTTATGCCGGCCCTGGAGGTGGAACAAAAAACGTCGCAGTGCCGAAGAAACAGCGCGAGCGTTTTTGTCTGGCCGATAGCGAAGTGCTCAGACTTGCGGGTCACGCTATCAGCATTGAAGAGCACTATTCGAGGATCGCCGGACAACCTATGCCGATGGACATCGAATGGGCAAAAGACGGAACGGACGGCCAGCTTTACATCATCCAGGCAAGGCCGGAGACGGTCGTATCCCAGCGGCGATCGACGGGATTCGAGACCTTTTCACTCGAGAACACAGGCACCGTGCTAGCCGAAGGCCGCGCGGTAGGGGAAAAAATTGCCGCCGGTCAGGTTCGCAAAATTGAAAATGTGAAACAGCTCAAGAATTTCAAAGCGGGCGAAGTGCTTGTTGCCGAGTTGACGAGTTCGGATTGGGAACCGGTCATGAAAATTGCGGCCGGAATTGTCACGGAACGCGGGGGACGCACGTGCCATGCCGCCATTGTGGCGCGCGAACTTGGTATTCCGGCGGTGGTGGGCGCCACCAAAGCCAAACGCACGCTGAAGCCGGGCGCAACAGTGACGGTATCCTGCGCCGAAGGAGAGGTAGGCCACATCTATGCGGGCGCGCTACCGGTAAAGACTACCCAACTCAGCTTGGACGAAATCCAGCGGCCTCGCACTGCGATCATGCTCAATCTTGGTAATCCGGAACTGGCCTTCAAGTGCGCAATGCTGCCCAACGACGGGGTTGGACTGGCGCGGATGGAATTCATCATAAGTGAATACATCAAAGTCCATCCGATGGCCGTGGTGAAGCCTGCCAAGGTTGCTTCGGCCGCGGCACGTAAGGCAATCCAGCGCCTCACCCGCAATTATTCCGATCCGAAGGACTACTTCGTCGAAAAACTCGCCGAAGGGGTAGGCACGATCGCTGCAGCGTTCTACCCAAAGCCCGTCATCGTACGTCTTTCCGATTTCAAAACCAATGAATACGCGCGCCTTTTGGGTGGCGAGAGTTTCGAGCCCAAAGAAGAAAACCCGATGCTGGGTTTTCGCGGTGCCGCACGCTATTCGCACCCTGCCTATGCTGAAGGGTTTGCGCTCGAATGCGCCGCTCTCCGTCATGTGCGTGACAAGATGGGCCTCAAGAATCTGCGTGTGATGGTGCCGTTTTGCCGACGAGTCGAAGAAGCAAAACGGGTCATTGCTGAAATGTCCAAGCACGGGCTCAAGCGCGGCGAAAACGGCCTGGAAATCTACGTAATGTGCGAGATCCCGAACAACGTTATTCAGATCGAACTCTTTTGCCGAGCTGTTCGATGGATTTTCCATTGGGTCAAACGATCTGACCCAACTCACGCTCGGCGTCGATCGCGATTCCAGAAATCGTCGCTTTCGACTTTGACGAGCGCGATCCCGGTATGTTGGAGATGCTCAGGCTGGCAGTCGTCGGAGCCAAACGCAACAGACGTCATGTGGGAATCTGCGGCGAAGCGCCAGCCAATTATCCGGAGATCGCAAGATATTTGGCGCAACTGGGGATCGATTCGATCAGCGTCAACCCGTCGAGTATTTTGCGCACCTTTCAGGTGGTCGGCGAGGCGGAATCAGCCGCCGCAAAGCCTGCGGAACGAATTCAGATACAAGGCCGGATGTAAGGTCGGTTTATTTCCCACAGTTCCTCAAGCAGCTTGACCGCCGCATCGGCAGAATTCACTACGGGGTCAATCAAAAGCGCTTGCAGCGCGATCTGCTTGGACGCGCGCACTGCAGCCTCGACCGCGAGCTGCTGCACATTTACCTGCATAGCCAGCAGCTTGGCAATTGGATCTGGCAGCGGCCCGAGAGAGACCGGATGCACCCCCGCGGCATCTGCCATGACCGGCACCTCGACAGCCGCGTCGTCCGGAAGATTTGATATGACGCCTTTGTTGTAGACGATACCTGACTCCAACGTTCGTTTGCTGTCCTGAATGACCGATCCGATGAGCGCCGCCCCGCGTTCGCCTGAGGGCTCGAGCCAGTTGGCAGGGAGCGCGCCGCCGGCCAGCACGCAATCAAGCGCTTTCATGTACTCCGCACGTGCGCGCTCGTCGGCCGAGAAGTCATAGCCTTTCTCGCCAGCTTCCCAGCCGTACGCCAGATACTCTCCGAGATGATCATCACTGCAGGTCAACCAGTATCCGAACGCGCGGAAAAGCCTGCGGGTCAACGGCGCGAATGAGGGCTCGTAATCCTTTTCCTTCGCTCGCAGCAGCGGATAGAGGTCTTCGCCGGTCGTGCGATCGCGTATCTGCAGGAGGCACTGGGAATGATTGAGGCCGGTCCCCCAGACCTCGACGTGTTCGTGGTCTAGTCCCATGACGCGCGCGACGTCATCGCGGCTCATGAAAATGCCATGACATAGGCCGACCGCGGCAACCGGAGTGTATCTACCAAGCGCCAGGATGATGCGGCTTTCCGGGTTAGAGAAATTGATGAACAGCGCCTTCGGACAAAGCTCTTGCATCTCGCGCACGATATCGAACACGAGCGGCAGCGTGCGCAGCGTAAAGAAAAGGCCGCCCGGCCCACCATTCTCGCCGAGGGTATGGCGAATGCCGTATTTGCGAGGCACCTCGAAATCGAATTTCCAAAGTCGGTTGCGATCGATTGCCGTCGCGTTGACGACAAAACCTGCTCCGTCCAATGCGGCGCGGCGATCAGTGGTCTGCTCGATGATCAGGCCGGCGCCAGATTTATCGTTCATTAGTGTGGCAAGCCTTGCGATATTGCTCAGCGTCGCCTGATTTCGGCCAACCAGGGTCAGTGTCGAGCCGCGCAACTCTTGGCTGGTAAAGATGTCGCGCAGCATGTTCAGTCCGAAAGACATGCTCGTCGCGCCGAGAAAAACGATCTTTGTGACCCCAACAGCCATGTTTGCCTTTCCGTCAACTCACCTTCACGGCCAAGCCGTGGTGTATCTCGGCGTCCTGGTTGACCGAATGCATGGCTTCTGCCAGTTCCTCGTAAAGTCTGTCCTCGATCGATACGATTCCGAAGTTTGAATTCTCCCCATCGAAGCGTCCTTCGGCTGGCTGATCTGCGTGCTCAAACCAGTGGAATCCGACGATCGCCGGCTTGCGCATCGCGGCGGTAATGTAGCGGTGAAAAGACGTGGCGCGATCGGCTTGACTGGCTACCAACGGTCCTGCGCCCTTGGTGTTGGGCAGTCCGGAGTCGGCGCCTCGAAAAGAGAATTCGCCGATCAGGCACGGCCGGCTCTCGCCATAGGAATCGATCACGGGGCCGGCATCGGAGTCATAACAATTGAGCGAAACAACGTCGCAATACCGCGCTGCGGCGTTCATTACCTCGGGTGACGGGACATAGGCGAACCGGCAGCCGAGCACGAGATGATGGGGATCGGCGGCCCTGATGGCCTCACAGGTGATTGCGAAGTAACGTTCCGCGACGACTCTTGTAAATCCGTCGCAGTCAACCGCGAATGCCGCCTGCGCGGGATCAAACCGGTTTGCGGCATTCTTATCGCTTGTCTTCCGCAGATAGATCGGATTGCGCCGATAAGGCGGCTCGAAGCGCGTCACCCGGTCGACGGTTTCCCATGATTGCGCGCTTGTGCGCCAGGTCGCGTTGAATTCCGCAAAGTCAGGATGGCGATCATGCAGCCAGGACAGCGCGGCAGCACGGCCTGGCGCGCCTGGGCTCAGGTTGAGAAACAGCCCGAGCAATTCATCCGTGCCACGCCAGTCCGGACCCCAGCGCAACTCATTGTCGATAAACCAGCCGATGATGTTCTGATCGTTCCGTCGCTTCGCGCAGAGTTGAGCGGTGCGTGCGTGCGTGTAAGTTTTGAAACCGACGTCGAATACGTCCGCGAACTCTTGGCGCGTTCCGTCTACAGCCGTATCGTTTTTAGCCCAAGCAAACGACATGCCTAAATCGAGATTGGGAGTCACTGCGAGGGGCCTTGGCCCGGCCGTTGCGACCGTCTCATCGGACCAGGCACCCAGCGTGTTGAATCCGAGATTTGAAAGTCTTGCGGCAGCGGCTGCTCGCCAGGCCTGCTCATTCCCATATTTGCGCCGGCAGGAATCCGCGTAAGGCGCACGTTCGGTGTTGCCGATGCGGTCCTGGTCAATGCGCACCGTGTTGACGCCCTTGGAAAGGAAAAGCCCGCCATCGGGGTCGACGAACCAGAAGGCGTCATTGATTTCAGCCACGCGGAAGAATTCGCCGGCGCGCAAACGGCCTTCCGCGATCCCGCCCCACCGCGTCCTTGGCAATTGAGCTGACATGGCTTGAGCTGACATGGCCGACCCGAACCTGTTTACGTAAAATAGTGCCGCAATTGCTTTTCAATGCCTTGATATGTCTCAATAAGCTTGCGTTGGTGCGCCCTACATTCAACGCCCTAAAGAGCTGGAGACACGGCCGTGATGGCAGATAATGGGGGCGGCGAAACCTGCGCGCGGCTCGAATTTGCCGACCCGCGTTTGCTCAGCCATCTGCGCCGCGATTTTGTGTGGGGCGTGTCGACATCGAGCTTTCAGATCGAGGGGGCGACCCGGGAAGACGGCCGGGGCCCCAGTGTCTGGGACACCTACGCGCAAACCGGGGCGATTGCCAACCGAGACACCGGCGACGTCGCCTGCGACCACTACCATCGCTATCCGGAAGACGTCGCACTGATGAAACGGCTCGGAATCCAGGCGTACCGGTTTTCGGTCGCCTGGCCGCGCGTGCTGCCGCAAGGGCGCGCGCGCGATCGGGCCCGGCCCCGGCTTCGCACGACGGCCGGCCGCCCAGGTCATAACTGATGCGGCGGATTGGGCTATGCGGCGATGTGCGCTAAATCGATGCCGCTGTCCATAACCAACGCGAGC
>CAWHQF010000040.1:0-46761 GCA_963831475.1 uncultured Alphaproteobacteria bacterium | reverse complement strand
CGCGGCGTTCGGATGCAAGCCGGGAGATCCGATGGTGCGCTCCGCGGCGCTCGTTCCCCCACATCTGGTAGGGGCCGAGCGCTCGCCGCCGCCATCTCGTTCAGGAATACCAAGCTGTCGAAGGAGGAAGGGTCGTGATATTGGGAATGCAGTTGGCACCGTTCATTCCGTTGTTGCTGTTGCCGTTCGTTCTGATCTTTTTCATCGTCATCTTCCCGCTATGGGGCACCGCGCTTGGCGTGCTGGGGCTGCTTCTGCTCCTCACGCGCGGACTCGATTGGCTCCTCAAGCTCGCTGGCGTGCGAGCGCTCGATGGTGCGGTCACTGCCTTGCGTCGCGCACTTCGGTGGGTGCTGACGTTCGGCGGATTCACCGAACGTGGCAAGACGCAGAAGGACGCGAAGTAGCGCGACATCTTTCCCTTGCTGAGGCGCACATGACCGTTCGTCGCTCGATCCTCGCTGCGGCCGGTGTTCTCGCCGCAAGCAGTACGGCTTCCGCGCAGGGATCGCTACCCGACTCGCTGGCCCGTCGCGTCGACGCCGTGTTCGCGAAGTTCGCACCGACCGGTCCAGGGTTGCGCCGTGGGCGTCTTTCAGAATCGGTCGGATCACGTACGCCAAGGGCTACGGCTTGGCGAACATCGAGTTCGCGGCGCCGCTCACGCCGCAAACGCCGATCATCATGGGCTCGGTGTCGAAGCAGTTCACCGCTGCGGCGATCGCGCTGCTCGTCGAGCAGGGGCAAGGTCTCGCTCGACGACGATGTCCACAAGTACGTGCCCGAGCTCGCCGACTACGGAAAGAAGATCACCATCGGTCAACTCGTCCATCACACGAGCGGCATCCGCGACTTCTGGGCTCTCGTCGACGCCGCGGGCATGCGCCCCGACGACGGCTACACGGTCGCCGACATCCTCACGCTCGCCTCTCGGCAGAAGCACCTCAACTTCGAGCCGGGCGCCGAGTACAACTACAGCAACACCGGCTACGTGCTGCTGGGTGTGATCGTCCAGCGGGTCACCGGCAAGACGCTGCGCCAGTTCGCGGCCGAGCAGATCTTCACGCCGCTCGGGATGACGAGCTCGCACTTCCACGACGATCACAATGAGCCGGTTCGCGGGCGAGCGGCGGCCTACAGTCCGTCGACCGAGCCGACGGCCTCAACGGCTGGACGACCAACGTCTGGAACAACGACATCGTCGGGCAGGGCGGTCTGATGACGACGATCGAGGATCTACAGAAGTGGGATGAGAATTTCTATACCGGCACGGTCGGCGGCAAGGCGTTCCTCGCGCGCAGCTCGAACGCGGCGTCCTGAACAACGGGACGCAGATCGCCTACGCGTTCGGCCTGGAGATCGGGGCGTATCGCGGCGTTCCGATGGTCGAGCACAGCGGGAGCACCGGCGGCTATCGCACCGACATCGCGCGATTTCCGTCGGTGCACACCAGCGTCGTGACGATGTGCAACGTCAGCACTGCCGACGCCGTTGGCGTGGCGCATCGGGTCGCCGACGCGGCGTTTGCACCGGTTTCCCGGAGCCGGTGCCGGCCGCGCCGGCGCGTGCCGCTGCGCAGCAGCAGGCGCACACCGTCGGTGACGCTGAGCGACGGCGAGGTCGCGTCGATGACCGGCCGCTACCACTCGGACGAGCTCAACGCCGACTACGAGCTCTCGCCTGCCGGCACCCGCGTGGTGCTCAAGCGCCCGCGCGCCGCGGCCGACACGCTCCGCGCGCCCGACCATCAAACGCTGCGCGGCACGGGTATCACGATCAAGTTCGTCGGCGCACCCACCGCCAAGTCGGCGATGTTCACGGCGGAAAACGGTCGCGCGCGGGGGTTGGAGTTCGTGCGCACGAGCACGATTGCGAAGTAAATGCGGTCCGACGACCTACGCTATTCAGTTCGCACGCTCAAGCGCACTCCTGTCTTCGCCGTCACCGCAGCGCTGACGCTCATACTCGGCATCGGCTCCGCCGCGGCGATGTTCGCGATCGCTCATGGGGTGCTGCTCCAGCCGCTGACGTACGGAAGCGCCGACCGCTTGGTCAGTGTCTCGGCCGACCTACGAGCGCCTGTGCTCCAACGCACCTTGCAGGCGCCGGGGCTGTATTTCACCTACAAGCGGTTCGCGCACCGCATCGAGGACATCGGCTTCTATCGATCGGGGTCGGCGAACGTTGCCGGTGATGGGGGATCGAACGAGGCCGAACGCGTCGATGCGTCTTGGGTTACCGCATCGACGATTCCGATGCTCCAGGTCTCGCCCATCATCGGACGCTCGTTCACGACCGAGGAGGACAGGGTCCGTGGGCCGAACCTCGTGATCATCAGCGAGGCGATGTGGCGAACCCGCTTTCTCGCGAGCCGCGACGTCATTGGGAAAACGCTCACCGTCAACAGCGTTCCTCGCGAGATCATTGGCGTCATGCCCGGAGCGGTTTCGATTTCCAACGCCCGTGACACGACTCTGGCTGCCGGCGCGGATGGACGCGAGCAGCACCACCGTCGGTGACTTCTCATACGCGTCGGTCGCGCGGCTTTCCACGGGCGTGACAGCCGACGAAGCACAGCGCGAACTTGCTTCGATACTGCCGAGGATCACCGAGTCGTTCCCGCGTCTGGAATCGGGGCTCGCGACCGCGGTCTGGCTCAACGAGGCGAAACCGACGCCTCACGTCATTCCGCTGCGTGATGAGATCACTCGCGGAATTGCACGAACGCTATGGATGCTCGCCGCGGCCGCGGGGCTCGTACTGCTTGTGGCGTGCGCCAACGTGGCGAACCTGCTGCTCATTCGTGCCGACGGTCGCCAGCTCGAGCTCGCGGTACGCGAAGCGCTCGGCGCCAGCCGCCTGCGGGTGTTGACGCACTTTCTCGGCGAGTCGGTCGGCGGAGCGGCAGACATGCCCTCGGTATCGCGCAATTTATGCCGGGGACTGCAGCGGAACACAATCTGCTTGACCCGTTCAATCCCATCGAGGCTTTACCGAAAGCGGCCGAATTTCTGAAGGATCTGCGCAATCAGTTTGGCAATCTTGGCCTTGCGGCGGCTGCCTATAATGCCGGGCCTGCCCGCGTCCGCGCCTGGATTGCAGGCACAGGCTCAATGCCTGCCCAAACCCGCGCCTACGTGCAGGCGGTGACGGGCAAGTCGATTGAGGAATGGGCAAGCGCTCCTGACACGCAACGCGAAACTGGTGATGCAAAGAGCTGTGAAACCGTAATGGCGGCGCTTAAACAGCCGCCACCGACTTTTTTTGCGGCGCTCAAACAGCACGTCGTGATGGGCACCCTTCAACCCTGGGGCGCAATTCTCGTCGCACATAGATCCCGATCGGAAATTCTCGATCGATATGCGGCGCTGCAGCGGCGATACGGCGAACTCCTGGCGGGACGCGACCCTATCCTGCTTGACCGCGGGGGCTCCTTTTTCTCTCGATATCAAATCAGGGTCGGTGCGACTCGCGAACGACCGCAAACGATATTTGCAAAAAAATTCATTCAGCGGGTGGCGATTGCGTCGTGCTGCGTAATCCAAAGGGCTAGAGTTCCGGACTACAGCCAAAAGCGCCAGCACGTCGACTTCTGATTTGGTCATAAGCGGACATTTCACAGTGCGATCGTCATGCCTGCTTCACCCCGGAAGTGGGACATGCGCGGCAACGGACGTGCGTGGCTCTCCATTAATATCCGCGCGGTGCCGAATAGCCATAAGACTCGTTGTAATATGGACTGCCGGCTGAGCGTCCGAAAAAGCCGCCTTGCCACTGCGGCTGAGTATCGTAATCATCGTCGGAGTCACGCTGGCGGGGATGCGCCGGCCTCGCGACCTTGTATTCGCCACCCGGCGTAACGCCGGTCAGCACCACCTTCGTATTTTTTAAGCCTTTCTCCTTCACCAGCGCATAAAGCAAAGTAGCGTTCTCGGGCGATATGCGCACGCACCCATGCGACACAGGTTTGCCGAGACTTTTCACCTCATAGCTTCCGTGGATGGCATGACCGTCTTTTATAAAGAAAACAGAATGGGGCATGGGGGAATTGTCCCACTCTTTGCTGTACCAGATTTCATTCATAGAGGTGGCGGTATAGGTTCCTGATGGTGTCGAATATCCCGCCCGACCAGTTGATACCGGCCAGTCATATTTTTGCTTGTCATCCAAAAAAACCGCCATTCTTTGTTTGGATTTATCGATGTTGATGACGATTGCAGCGCCTGTACTTTGGGTTTCCGAATCAGAGCTGATTTGAGCGCTCGCAGAAAAAGCGAGCATCATTGCCAAAGCAGGGACAGTTATCAGGCCGAGGAAATATCTCGGTGAAGCCAACAAGCGCATTGCCGTCCTCCAAATAAATTATCTCTTGTCGCCTTGGCGCAGGTTGACCTCATGCTTCGCCACTAGAGGTAGGGGAAATGGCGCGAGCTTCTGATCGCGTGTGCCCGCTTTGGGCTGTGCGGACCTTTTGCGACGTTCTCGGGCTCTCAGCATCCCTTGTCTAAGAGCAGGCGAAGCCTCGTGTCTAAGCGAGGCTTCCCTGAACGCTGCCGAATGATGCTTTCTACACCGCTAGTCGCGACAGCGCTTGATCCGCTTTGTCACGCCGTCTTCGTGAATGATCGTCATTCGGCAATCCCGGTCGCGCCGAATAACGACATCATCACGTTCGCGTGCATAGTGATGCCGCCAATCGCGGTCATGGTGTCTGACTCCAACACCCACGCCATCCGGGCCAATACCGACATACGCGTCCTCAGCATGCGCAGGAAGTACGATTGCGATTCCGACGGCCGTAAGTAATCCAAACGTAAACGCTCGCATTGAACCCTCCTTGGGTTGCCTCAACCGAAACCAATTGGAATTAAACAGACAAAACCGTCGATGGTTCCGATGAACCAGCATGGTCGAAAAATCGGGATATCTCAGCGGGAACCTGCCAAGGTCATCAACTTGCCGGACACCCTGAAACCAAGCGCACCGAGCCGGTAGCGCCAGCCGAGCAGCTTGAGCGCTCCGCGTCTGTTATAAAGCGAATACGGACTACAGCGACCGAGACTTCTTCACCATAGATGTCGATACCAAACTAGGTTTCGTGAAACGCTACGCATTCACTATGGATATACAGTGCTGCTATGCGGGCTCTTTTTCTTTGTTTACGCATCATTGCCAAGCCGGTGCAGCCACTCGCCGATCTCTACAAGCCGAATGCCGCTACGCGGGCAGCGATAGCGTCGTCGTCGGTGTCGATTTCCACTTGGGCAGCGTGCGTCGCATCAAATACCGGATAACTGTTTGCAAAGCGGCACCCGTGCGCTTTCGGCGCACAAATAGGAGACCGGAGTTGATGGCTGGGGCGCCAGGATTCGAACCTGGGAATGGCGGAATCAAAATCCGCTGCCTTACCACTTGGCTACGCCCCAAGAGCTACCGGAAAGCCGCATCGAAGCGATTTCGCTTGCGGCGGCGGGACCATAGCGGCGTGGGCCCGACCAATCAACGTCCAAGCACAATATATATACATAAGCGTGCGTTGACCGGCTTGCGGTCAAGGCTAGATTACGGCGATGACCTACCGTGCCCCTGTAGCCGACATCGCCACCGCACTCAAATACGCTGCGGGCCTTAAAGATGCTTTGTCCGAAGGCCTCTACGGCGACCTTGACGAGGAAACGATCGAACTCGGTGATTGCCGAAGCCGGCCGATATGCGAGCGACGTCATCGCGCCGCTCAATAAAGTGGGCGACAAATTCGGCACCCCTTTCAAGAACGGCCACGTCACCACGCCGCCCGGCTGGAAAGAGGCTTACACCGCCTGGGCCAGCGCAGGATGGAACGGACTTGCCGCGCCGGCTGACTGGGGCGGACAGGGCCTCCCGCACGCTGTGAATGCTGCTTGCGTCGAGATGTGGAATTCGGCGTCGATGGCGTTCGGCATCGGACCCGTCCTGACAATGGCGGCGATTGACGCACTCCACGCCTACGGCAGCGAGGCTCTTAAAAAGCAATATCTCGGCAAGCTCATCAGCGGCGAATGGATGGGCACGATGCAACTTACCGAACCGCAGGCGGGCTCGGACGTAGGAGCGCTGCGCAGCAAGGCTGAACGCGCGCCCGACGGGAGCTACCGCATCACCGGATCAAAAATCTTCATCACCTATGGCGAGCACGATTTAACGGACAATATCATCCATTTCGTGCTTGCCCGACTTCCCGATGCGCCGGCCGGCACTAAAGGCATTTCGCTCTTCCTGATTCCGAAGATCATGCCGGATGGTACACGCAACGATGCGCGCGCGCATTCCGTCGAACATAAGCTTGGCATCCATGCGTCTCCGACCTGCACAATGGTCTACGGGGACAACGGTGGCGCCATAGGTTTCCTCATCGGCGAAGAACACAAGGGCATGGCGTGCATGTTCACCATGATGAACCGCGCGCGGCTTGCCGTCGGCCTGCAGGGCGTCGGCATTGCCGAAAGGGCAATGCAGCAGGCTTTGTCCTACGCCCGCGAACGCAAGCAGGGCACAGCTGGCGCGATCATCGCCTATCCCGACGTCGCGAGGATGTTGTTGACCATGCGCGCATTGACCGCAGCGGCGCGCGCGATCTGCTACACCACGGGCGTTGCGATTGACCGTTCGTTGCGCGCGAAAACAAATATTGCGCGCAAGCAGGCGCATGATCGCGCTTCGCTGCTCACTCCGGTGGCCAAGGCATTTTCCACCGATATTGGCGTCGAGGTCGCATCCCTCGGCGTTCAAGTGCATGGCGGGATGGGCTACATCGAGGAGACCGGGGCTGCGCAGCACTACCGCGATGCCCGGATCGCCACGATTTACGAAGGCACGAACGGCATCCAGGCGCTTGATCTTGTGACACGCAAAGTGCCGCTGGACGACGGCAAGGCCGTTTCCGTCTATATTGATCAACTTCGGCAAACGGTGAAATCGGTCCAAAACAGCAATGCTCCCGCATTCGGCGAAACAGCAGCACGGCTCGGCGAGGCGGTGGATTCCCTTGAGCGCGCAACGCGCTGGTTGCTCGCGCAGAACTCTTCCGATGCCGCACTTGCCGGCGCCACACCCTATCTTCGGCTGTTCGGCAATGCCGCCGGCGGATGCATGCTGGCGGAAGAAGCCCTGGCCTTGTTGCGCGGCGCCGATGGCACCGGTCGCGCCGCGCTCGCGCGATTTTTTGCCGAAAACATCTCAATTCAGGCCGGCGGCCTCGAACGAAGTATCACCGAGGGCGCCGGCAGCATTCTTGCCGGGCAAGCAGCGCTCAACGAATAAGCGCGGAGGGCGTTCAAGGCGATGTCATTAAAAGGCAAGACCCTGTTTATAACAGGTGGATCGCGCGGGATCGGTCTCGCTATCGCACATAAGGCTGCGGCCGAAGGCGCCAACATTGTCATTGCGGCAAAGACAGTGGCGCCACACCCCAAGCTCGAGGGAACTATTCACACCGCTGCCGCTGAAATTGCAAAAGCCGGCGGACGGGCCCTGCCATTGGCCGTCGATGTGCGCGATGAAAATGCAGTGCGATCTGCCCTCGACGAGGCCGCACTCAAATTTGGCGGCATCGACATAGTCGTGAACAATGCCAGCGCGATCCAGCTGACCTCGGTGGCTGCAACCGACATGCGCCGTTATGACCTCATGCAGCAGGTGAATGCGCGCGGGACATTTGTAGTATCGAAATTCGCGATTCCCTATCTCACGCGTGCGGAAAATCCGCACATTCTCATGCTATCGCCGCCGCTCGATATGGCCGAGAAGTGGTTTGCGCCCCATACCGCTTATTCGATGGCGAAATTTGGCATGAGCCTCGTCGTTCTTGGCCTTGCCGGCGAACTGCGCGGCAAGGTCGGGGTCAACGCGTTGTGGCCGCGCACGACGATCGCCACGGCCGCAATCAGAAATCTGTTGGGCGGCGACACTATGATGCAACGGTCACGCAAGCCGCAGATTCTGGCCGAAGCGGCGTGCCGCATTTTCAACAAGCCGAAGACTTTCACCGGGAACTTTCTGATTGATGACACATTCCTCGCCGGTGAAGGCATCACGGATTTCGACCAGTACCGCGTCGACCCCAGCCAGCCGCTTCAGATGGATTTCTTCGTGCCGGACAACAGCCTGCCTCCTGCGGGAGTGACCCTCGACGCAAAATTACGATAAGGACTTCCGCCAAAGCCCTTGAGCGTCTAAGTCTAGGCCATGTCCACACTTCTCCTGAGCCATCCCGCCTGCCTGAACCATCTGACGCCTTCCGGCCACCCCGAGCGGCCCGACCGATTGCGCGCGATCGAGCAGGCATTGGAAGATGAAAAGTTTCAGTCTCTGGCACGCGTGGAGGCGCCTCGCAGCCCGCTCGATATCATCGCATTATGTCACCCGATGGATTACGTCGAAGCGATCCGCGACGCCTCTCCGGCGGAAGGCCTTGTCCGGCTCGACGCCGATACTGCAATGTCGCCGGGCAGTTTCGAGGCCGCACTCCGCGCGGTCGGCGGCGCAAAGCTTGCTGTCGATGAAATAATGACCGGCAAGGCGAGGAATGCGTTCGTTGCGACCCGTCCACCCGGGCACCATACCGAAACCGCTCGGCCCATGGGATTCTGTCTTTTCAACAATGCGGCGATTGCGGCGCGGTACGCGCAAAAAGCCCACGGTGCCGAGCGGGCGGCAATTGTCGATTTCGACGTCCACCACGGTAACGGCTCACAGGATATTTTCTGGGCGGACAAAACGGTGATGTACTGCTCGACGCACGAGATGCCGCTTTATCCCGGTACTGGCGCGGTCGGTGAACGTGGCGAATTCGGCACGATCGTCAACGCGCCGCTGTCCGCCGGCGATGGCGGCGACGCCTTTCGCGAGGCATTCGAGACCGTAATTCTTCCGCGCCTGCGGGAATTCAAACCCGACATCCTGATCATCTCCGCCGGTTTCGATGCGCATACGCGCGATCCGCTCGCCAATCTCAACCTGGTCGAGGCGGATTTCTCCTGGGTCACCAAGAAGCTGATGGAGATCAGCGAGACAACCGCGCAAGGACGGATCGTTTCTCTGCTTGAGGGCGGCTATGATTTGCAGGGGCTGTCGCGTTCGGTTGCCGCCCACGTCACTGCGCTGATGCGCGGCTAAAAATACGCTATGCTGATACCCAATTGCGGGGATAGGACTTTCTTACATATTAGCGGACACAGACATGGCCGAGATCAACGCCGACATCAAAAAAATGCCCTTCGAACGAGCGATCGAAGAATTGGAATTGATCGTCAAGCACCTGGAAGAGGGAAAGGTCCCGCTTGAGGAATCCGTTGCCATCTACGAGCGCGGCGAGGCGCTAAAAAAGCGCTGCGAGGAGCTCTTGCGCCAGGCCGAGGCGCGCGTCGAAAAAATCACGCTCGATGCTGATGGGAAGCCCGCCGGCAGCGAGCCGCTTGACGTCGATTAATTGCCCCGCATGGTGAAATTGTGTAAGCCAATGCTTCCGCTGGGCTTGGTGGACGGGCCCCGCTGGAAAGGCCGATAAATCTGACAGTTCGGAGTTGCTTTGTGTCCGAGGCTTCCAAATCCCCCCTACTCGACCGCATTCATCTCCCGCGTGACCTCAAGAACCTGTCACCCGAGCAGCTCAAACAGCTGGCTGACGAGTTGCGGGTCGAGACCATCGATGCGGTCGCCAAAACGGGTGGCCATCTCGGCGCCGGGCTCGGCGTCATCGAGCTAACCGTCGCGCTGCACTACATTTTCGATACTCCGGACGACAAGCTGATTTGGGACGTCGGCCATCAGGCTTACCCGCACAAGATTCTGACCGGGCGGCGCGATCGCATTCGCACGCTCCGCCAGGGTGGCGGCTTGTCTGGATTCACCAAGCGAGCCGAAAGCGAGTACGACCCCTTCGGAGCGGCACATTCCTCGACATCAATTTCCGCCGCACTCGGCATGGCTGTCGCGCGCGACCTCGACGGCAAGAAGCACAATGTCATTGCTGTGATTGGCGACGGCGCCATGTCAGCTGGCATGGCGTACGAAGCCATGAACAATGCCGGCGCCCGCAACGAACGGCTGATTGTCATCCTCAACGACAATGATATGTCGATTGCGCCGCCGGTTGGCGCCATGTCGGCTTACTTGTCGCGACTGTTGTCGGGGCGGACCTACCTCAAGCTGCGCGACGTCGGCAAACAGCTTACGGCCCATCTGCCCAAGCGTATCGACAAGTTTATTACGCGCGGTGTCGAACACGCGCGCGGCTTTTGGACCGGCGGCACGTTATTCGAGGAACTCGGCTTCTACTATGTCGGCCCCATTGATGGTCATAATCTGGACCATCTGCTTCCCGTCCTCCGCAATGTCCGCGACGCCGAGGCGGGTCCCATCCTCGTCCACGTCGTGACGCAAAAGGGCAAGGGCTACGCGCCGGCTGAAACCTCAGCCGACAAGTATCATGGCGTGGTCAAGTTCGATGTCGCAACCGGTGCCCAGGCAAAATCAAAGTCGCGCGCGCCGCAATACACAAAGGTTTTTGCAGACAGTTTGGTCAAGGAAGCACGCAAGGACAGTCGCATTGTTGCCATTACGGCCGCCATGCCGTCCGGCACCGGGCTTGACCTGTTCGCCAAGGAGTTTCCCAACCGCTGCTTCGATGTCGGCATCGCTGAACAGCACGCGGTGACTTTCGCTGGCGGCCTGGCGGCCGAAGGCCTCAAGCCCTTTGCGGCGATTTACTCGACGTTCCTCCAGCGCGCCTATGATCAGGTCGTTCACGATATTGCCATTCAAAAACTTCCCGTGAGATTTGCCATCGATCGCGCGGGCCTCGTCGGAGCGGATGGACCTACGCATGCCGGCTCATTTGACGTCACATATCTCGGCTGTCTGCCCGGCTTCGTGCTGATGGCGGCGGGCGACGAAGCCGAACTCGTGCATATGGTCGCAACCGCGGCTGCGATCGACGACCGCCCCTCCGCAATCCGCTATCCGCGCGGCGAAGGTCTTGGCGTGCCCATGCCGGAGGAAGGCAAGCCGCTCGAAATCGGCAAGGGTCGCATCGTTCAGGAAGGTCACAAAGTCGCGTTGCTTACCTATGGCGGCCGTCTCGGCGAATGTCTTACGGCAGCGAGCGAACTCAAGGCTCTCGGGCTTTCGACCACAGTGGCCGATGCGCGCTTTGCCAAGCCGCTCGATGTCGACCTGATCAAGCGCCTCGCGCGCGAGCACGAGGTGCTAGTGACGGTCGAAGAGGGGTCAATCGGGGGCTTCGGAGCCTATGTGCTGCAGGCTTTGGCCGAGCACGGACTGATCGATCGGGGCCTGCGCGTGCGCTGCATGGTATTGCCGGATCAGTTCACCGACCAGGACACGCCCAACGCAATGTATGCCCAGGTTGGTCTCGACGCCAAAGGGATCGTCGCAAAGGTTTTCGAGGCGCTCGGTAAAGACGCCGCCGCAGAAACGGTGCGGCTGGCCTAGCGTTCAGAGCCTCATTTTCCGTGGCACCTTCTTGCCTTTCTTGCGTGCTTCCGAAAGTCCGATCGCAATAGCTTGCTTGCGGCTCTTTACCCGTTTGCCGCTGCGGCCGCTTTTCAGCGTGCCCTTATTGCGTTTCTTCATCGCGCGCTCCACGTATTTGGAAGCGCCTTTTGAATATTTCCGTGCCATATTGTTTCTCCCAATCTGGGCAAACGTCGTCGCTGCCACTAGCGCGTCAATTCAATCACGGTAACCGCTGTGTACGAGACATTGTTCCGCGGCGCCACCTTGGAAGGATTCCGCCCGTGAGTGCACCGCGACAACGCATCGATCGCCTGCTGGTCGAGCGGGGCCTGTTCGAGAGCCGCGCTAAAGCGCACGCCGCAATCGAGGCCGGTCTCGTTACAGCAAACGAGCGTGTCGTTCGCAAGGCCTCCGAAGAAATCCCGACTGACGCCGCCTTGCGAGCGAGTGCGGCCCATCCTTATGTCTCGCGGGGCGGGCTGAAACTCGCAGCCGCTCTCGACCACTTCGGGTTCAACCCGAAAGGCCGCGTTTGCTTGGACGTTGGTGCATCGACCGGCGGCTTTACCCAGGTCCTGCTCAATCGAGGTGCGAGGCTGGTTTACGCGGTAGATGTCGGGCACGGGCAACTGCATGAATCGCTACGCACCCGGACGGACGTGGATTTGATCGAAAACACCGACATTCGCGCACTCTCCCCCACCCGCCTTGGCCATGCTCCGGATGTTGTCGTCGTCGACGTGAGTTTTATTTCCCTCAAATTGGCAGTGCCGCCGGCGCTGACGCTTACGAAATTACCGGCGCAACTGATCGCATTGATCAAGCCGCAATTCGAGGCCGGCCGTGCCGTGCTCAAAAAGGGAATCGTGCGCGATCCATCCGTGCACGCCGCGGTCTGCGATGATATTGCCAATTTCGTGGCCTCGCTCGGCTGGAACGTACTGGGCATTGTCAATTCACCGATCGAAGGCGGCGACGGCAATGCCGAATTCTTGTTGGGAGCTACGCGTGACTGAGCAACTGACAATCGCTCGCCTTGGTCATCGTGGTGATGGCGTCGCCGAAACGCCCGAGGGGCCCGTCTATGTTCCCTATACTCTGCCCGGTGAAGTCGTGACGGTGGAATCTGTCGCTGGGCATCCGGACAGGAAGACTCTCGTGCACATCGAGAAGCGCAGCCATGAACGCGCCGAGCCGGTGTGCGAGCATTTTGGCACCTGCGGCGGTTGCGCACTTCAGCATTGGTCGCTGGCTGAGTACCACTTGTGGAAACGCTCACTCGTCGTCGAAGCGCTGGCGCAGGCGAACATCGTGGCGCCGGTTTCAGACCTGGTCGATGCGCACGGCGCCGGACGCCGCCGCGCTGTTTTCCATGCGCGGCGCGGGGTGCATGACGTTCTCGAAGTCGGCTTTACTGCACCGCGCGCGCATCATGTTGTGGCAATCGATGCGTGCCCCATTCTCGCGCCGGGACTTGGTGGCGCGCTGGGCGCTGCCTGGGCAATCGCGGAAATCCTCAAGCCTGCGGGAAAGCCTCTCGATATTCAGGCGACAGCGACCGATTCCGGTCTCGACGTCGACATTCGGGGGTCCGGGGCGCTCAGCCCCGATCGCATGACGGCACTGGCCCGACTTGCCGAAACCCGCAAGCTGGCCCGGCTGACACGACATGGCGAACTGGTGGCGCAACAAGGGCAGCCGATCCTGAAGATCGGCAAAGCAGAAGTCCCCTTGCCGCCGGGTGCATTTCTGCAGGCGACGGCCGAAGGTGAAAATGTCCTGGCACGAATGGTGACCCAATATGCCCGCAAAGCCAAAAATGTCGCCGACCTGTTCGCCGGAATCGGAACCTTCGCACTACGACTCGCCGAGCAGGCACGCGTTGCCGCCGCCGACAGCGAATCTTCGGCGGTCAAGGCGCTTGAGCAGGCTGCGGGAAAAGCTAGCGGACTTAAGCCCGTCGCAACGCAGACGCGTGACCTTTTCCGTCGGCCGTTCATGTCCGCGGAGATGAAGGCTTTTGATGCGGTGGTTTTTGATCCACCGCGGCAGGGCGCGGAAGCCCAGGCGCGCGAACTGGCCAAAAGCGCAGTACCAATCGTAATAGCGGTATCGTGCGACGCAGCGACATTCGCCCGCGACTCGAAGATACTGATCGGCGGCGGATACAAGCTCGACGCTGTCACGCCGGTCGATCAATTTCGTTACTCCCACCACGTGGAAATCGTGGCGAAGTTCGAGCGCTGAATACCATCGCCTCAATTTATTATCGAAAATCGATTCCACCGCCCCATCGATCCTGCCACATTTTTTCGCCGATGGTGCATGAGATGCGCGGCGCCTCCGACGAAGCCGGTATCACGCGCAAATCGGGCTGGCGTCCCGCAACTTCGAGTACAAGTTTCGTGCGTGTTGCTTCGATGAATTTTTCACGTTCGCGGATCGGCACGACAAATGCGCCTGGTCCACCAATCACGCAGTCCTCGTAATAAACGTCGAGGTTTTCGATATCCATGGTTCCGGCATAAGGCCGCTTAAGCATGATCGGTAAGCCATTGATTGTGATGCCGGCGGCGAGAACATCGTCGCGCATCGGCACGAGGAGCTGTCCCGCATTGTTGGCACCATCCCCCGAAACATCGATGACCCGGCGCAAGCCCCTGTAACCGTTGTCGTCGAACAGTGGCTTGGCAAAATGCAGCGCACCGGAGATCGATGTCCGCGAGGCACGTCGGTAAGGCGCCCGGGCAATTTCAGCGGCGACTGCGTCCGCGGCTTCCGGTCCGTCGATCAACCGCCATGGCATGATTATCTTCTGATCAAATTGGCCCGCCCATTCAAAATACGTAATGGCAATCTTGCCGTGCGCGCCCTCGCGCAAGGCTTGCAGAAATTCTCTCGAAGTCAGGGCGAGAATATAGCCCTCGCGCTGCAGAGCCTGCTCATCCGGGTCCATCGAATAGGAGACGTCGACCGCGATCACCAGTTCGACGTCGACAGGAACTGCATTGGACCGCTTATCGGCGAACAAGCGTGGAACGCCCGCAACCGCCAGACCCGCCATCGCAGCCGCGCCCAAGGCCAGCGCGGCGGCGAACACAAAACGGCGCAGCATCGTCATTCCTTTCGCCCCTGGGCCAATGTTGCCACAGTGGCGTGCGCAGGCAAACGGCAAGGCCGGCCAAGTCGCCCTCGGCCGGCCTCGCATTATTGCGAGTATTTCGCCTTCAGCTCGACTTGATATGCCTGGCCCGCATTGAGCGGAGCACCGTGATCGCCAGGAGAGCCGTGATGATGTCCAGCGCCGCCACAATGATAAAGACCGAAGTCCAGCTCCCCGTCGTCTGCTTTATGTAGGCTGCCGCCGGGCCACCGAGAATCGAACCGACGCCCTGCGCGATATAGAGGAAGCCGTAGTTCGTGGCTGCATATTTCGGGCCGAAGGTGTCGGTCAGTGTCGACGGGAACAGCGAGAAGATTTCGCCCCAACCGAAGAACACGAGACCGGTAAGCACCACAAACAGCGCGGGCCTGTCGATAAATGCGAACAATACGAGGATTGCCGCACATTCGAGCGAAAAGGCGATGAACATCGTCATTTCACGGCCGATGTGATCGGAAACCCAGCCGAAGAACGGACGGGTCAGGCCGTTCGTGAAGCGTGACAGTGTCAGTGACAGCGGCAGCGCCGCCATCCCGAGGACGAGCGCCTGTGAGACCTTAAACTCGTTGGCAAACGGCCCGACGTTCGACACGACCATGAGACCCGATGTCGACATCATGCTCATCATGATAAAGAGCAGCCAAAAGATCGGGTTTTGCAGCATTTCCCGCGGTGTGTAGCTCCGTTTGGCCTGCATCGTAGAGGCCGCCGCAGGCGAATAGCCGGCCGGCAACCAGCCGTCAGGCGGAATGCGCAGCCACTGCGCCGCAATGATGCCGATCGCACCTTGAATGATGCCCCACACCACCAGCGTATGCGCATACCCTGCGCTCTTGATCATGCTGTCGATCGGGAAACTCGTGAAGATCGCGCCGAAGCCATAGCCGGCGGCGGCCAACCCCGTCGCGAGGCCGCGTCGATCAGGGAACCAGCGCACCATCAATCCAATGATGCCGACATAGATGATGCCGGTTCCAAAACCGCAGATGACGCCATACGTAAAGTAAAGAGCCCAGATGTTGTCGACATAGCTCGACAATACCCATCCCCCACCCGACATCAGCGCGCCGACCGAGATCAGCAACCTTGGCCCGAAGCGGTCGACCAGGTACGCCTGCAAAGGCGAGCACCACGTTTGCAGAATAATAAGCAACGAGAACGTCCACTGCAGCTCCGCAAGGGTCGTCCCCATTTTTTGGTTGAGTGGGCCGGTGAAAAAGTCCACACATATTGCGGACTGGAGATCGCCATCATCGCAATCAAGCCGAGCACAAGCTGGGCCCAACGATTCCAATACCACGCCGTTGATCGTACGGTCGCCGTCGCTGTCGTCATGACGTACACCCCTGATACGCTGCCGTTGCCCCTTTTGCGGAGTGATTATTTGCGTGTTTCATGCGCGCCGCAATGGCAAGTTGAAAAAAACTTTGCAAAAAGCGCGCCAATTCGCGAACGCAGGCCCTAACCTTCAATAGGCTCGGTCGCCACGATCTCAATGCCGAATCCGGCTAGCCCCACATAAGTGCGCTTGCTCGAAGTGAGCACGCGAATCGATGAAATACCGAGGTCCCTGAGGATCTGCGCGCCCAGACCGATTTCGCGCCACTGGCGCGACCGCGCGGCGTCTGCACCGGTATCGCCCTCGTGCGGAATCTCGGCAACCGGCACGCCCGCGGTGCCGTCGCGCAGATACACGATAACGCCGCGGCCTGCCTTCTTGAAGCGCGCCAGCGACGCGCGGATCGATCTCGCACCGCCAAAAACGTCGCCGATGACGTCGGCGCGATGCAGCCTTGCCGGAACATCCTCCCCGTTCCCGATGTCGCCGTAGACGAAGGCCATATGGTGGACCCGGTCAAAGGGAGTGACATAGGCGAAGCCCTGAAGCGGGCCGATCTCCGAGGTAAGCTGGAATTCGCCGACGCGTTCCACAAGCTTGTCGCGGCTCTGGCGATAGGCGATCAACTCGGCGATCGAGACCTGCGAGAGCTTGTGCTTTTGCGCAAAAAGAGCGACCTCAGGCCCGCGCATGACTGAGCCATTGTCGTTCATCAGTTCGGCAAGCACGCCAACCGGCGGAAGCGAAGCCAAACGGCAGAGATCGACGCAGGCCTCGGTGTGGCCCGAACGCATGAGCACGCCGCCCTCGCGCGCAACCAGCGGAAAAACATGGCCGGGCCGCACAAAATCCATGGCGCCGCTGTTGTCGTTGGCGAGTGCGCGCACCGTATTACACCGTTCCTCTGCCGAAATTCCGGTCGTCAGTCCGTGACGGACATCGACCGAGACGGTGAAGGCTGTGCCAAGCGGAGCTTCGTTTTCAGCAACCATCGGCTCCAGGTGCAATCGTCGCGCCTGCTCGGCGCCGAGTGGCGCGCAGACGATGCCGGAAGTGTTCCGGATAATGAAGGCCATCTTTTCGGGCGTACAATGCGAAGCCGCAACGAAAAGGTCGCCTTCATTCTCGCGTTCGTCATCGTCGGTGACGACGACGATTTCGCCCTTGGCGAACGCTTTGATTGCGGCTTCGACGCGCTGATGACTATCCGGCACTGCTTGACCTCGAAGGTGGCGTCACTTGCCTTGCTTGAACGGCCAAGATGCCGCTTCACCGACCTGGCCGCGATGCATCAAATAGTGGTCGGCCAGAACACAAGCCACCATCGCCTCGCCGATCGGCACCGCGCGAATGCCGACACATGGATCATGCCGGCCCTTGGTGGCAATATCAGTATCATTGCCATAGCGGTCCACCGTCTTGCGTGATGTCAGAATGGAGGACGTGGGTTTGACCGCAAATCGGGCGACAATCGCCTGCCCGGTCGAAATCCCACCGAGAACCCCGCCGGCATGATTTGAAAGAAATAGCGGCTTGCCGTCGTTTCCCATGCGCATCTCGTCGGCATTTTCGATGCCGCTCATCGCCGCCGTTTCAAATCCATCGCCAATCTCAACTCCCTTGACCGCATTGATACCCATCAGCGCGGAGGCGAGATCGGCGTCGAGCTTGGCGTAAACCGGGGCGCCGATACCGGCCGGCACCCCTTCAGCAACGACTTCGATGACGGCACCGCACGAGGAACCCGCCTTGCGCACACCATCGAGATAGTCTTCGAAAAACTTGGCCTGTTTGGCGTCAGGGCAGAAAAACGGATTCTTTCCGATTTCGTTCCAGTCCCAGCGTGAACGGTCGATCTTGTGCGGACCCATCTGGATCAGTGCGCCGCGCACCCGAAGACCAGGCACGATCTTGCGCGCGATCGCACCGGCGCCGACGCGCGCTGCCGTCTCTCGCGCGGAGGCCCGCCCGCCGCCTCGATAGTCGTGAATGCCATATTTGACGTCGTAGGTGTAGCCGGCGTGGCCCGGACGATACTTGTCCTTGATGTCGGAGTAGTCCTTCGAGCGCTGGTCTACATTCTCGATCATCAGCATGATCGGGGTGCCGGTCGTCACCTGCCCGCCGGTCTTTTCGTCGGTAAACACGCCCGACATGATTTTTACGGCGTCCGGCTCCTGCCTCTGGGTCGTAAACCGGGACTGACCGGGACGCCGCCGGTCGAGCTCGCTTTGAATGTCCTCAACGCTGAGTGGAATCCGCGGCGGACAGCCATCGACCACGCAGCCGATCGCCGGCCCGTGGCTTTCGCCAAAGCTCGTAAACCGGAATAAATGACCGAAGGTATTGAATGACATAGGGGTTCTGCGCTCGCGCGGTTAGGTAACCTGCGCCATTCTCAAGGTCAAATAGGTGGCGATTGGCGCAAGTATTGCAGCAAGTATTGCAGTATGTCTTGGCCTGCGGCCACGGCAAAGCCTCAATTGGACAGACCCCTGCTCGCTGTTTGTTCTCAAGACTATAGAACGACTGCACATTCATCCTTCGTTCAGGTGAAATCAACGAATTGTACTGGACCAGCGTCAGGCCACACATGCTCTCGCCGAACAAACCAACGATCGCGACCCCGTCGCCGCCACGATTCCGCACGCCTGAATTCTCGGCGCCGCAAATCGCGGTGCTGTTCGCTGCGATGATCCTGCTGATATCGATCCCAATCTGGACGCACCCGCTGCCGCCACTGTCGGACTACGTCAATCATCTGGCGCGCATGCACGTCATGGCGACGCTTGCGAAGAATCCGCAGCTTGCCGGCTTCTACAACGTGCATTGGCAGGTCATTCCTAACCTGACCATGGACATGATCGTTCCGCTGCTGGCACGCGTCATGAATATCTATCTGGCCGGTCAGGTTTTCATCGTTCTGATGTTCGCGTTGATCATTTCGGGAACATTGGCGCTCAATCGAGCTCTCATCGGTCGATGGTCGGCACTCCCGCTCTTCGCTTTTCCTCTGCTCTACAACTACATCTTTCTCGTCGGATTGATGAACTACATCTTCGGAATTGGCGTGGCGTTGTGGGCACTCGCAAGTTGGGTCGCAGTGCGCGAACGCATCTGGCCGATACGGCTTGCGGTATCGACGGCTTGTGTCGTCATCCTGTTCTTCTGTCATCTTTCAGCGCTTGGCATTTATGCCGTCGGCCTGCTCTCTTTCGAAATTCTGCGCCTGTGGCAGCAGCGCCTGGAACCGTGGCCCGCGCGGATCGCGGATTTTCTGCTGAGCGGGCTGCCGTTTCTTGCCGCGGCGCCCTTGCTCTATGCCAGCCCCACGATGCAGCTGTTATCCGGCATTTATTGGGATCAGCGCGGTAAAACCGACGGCCTGATGTATGTGATTTCGGACTATTCCGACATAGCGGCATTCGCCCTGATAACCGTCATGGTCGTCAGCATGGTTTGGGCCCTACGCCATCGAATCCTGCATTTTCACCCGTTGGTCTTCGTTCTGCTGATGGTTGGCGCGGCCGTGTATCTGGCTTTGCCGCGCGTGATGTTCGATACCTACATGACCGATCAGCGCGTCCCGATCGGAATCGCGTTCATGATCTTCGCATGCGGCGATCTTGAATTGCGTCGACGCCTGGTGCGACGGGCGTTTCTGGTCGTCCTCATCATTCTGATCAGCGCAAGACTGATCGAGATCGATCTCAACTGGTCTCAGCTGTCGGATTCGACCAGCCAATTCCGCTCGTCTGTGCGCCGCATCGTGCCGGGATCAAAAGTATTTGTGGCCTATGCCGATAATGCGGCCGGCGACGACGTGCGCGATCTGGGCCTTGTGCACGCCGCATGCATTGCCACCATTGAACGCTCCGCGCTCGTCACAACGCTGTTTACGGTGGCCGGCAAGCAGGTGTTGCACGCACGCCCCGAATATCGCGACTATGTTGACGCCCAGGATGGCACACCGCCGTCGATTTCGCAGTTGATCGTGGCCGCCGAACATCCAAAGCCCGATACTCCGGCGTTCTGGCTGAACTGGACCAAGTTCGATTACCTCTACATTCTGTTTACCGAGGACGACGCGCCAAATCCCGACCCCACGCACCTGAAATTCGTAGCGGATGGGGACCGGTTCCAGCTCTATCGCATCCTCAAGCCGCAATAGCGGGCGGCATTCACGCGTAGCGCGACAGCCGATCGCCTTCGAAGACATAAACGACACCCTGCGCGATATCGACGAGAGGCGCGGCCGCCGGCTTTGCAATGCCGAGATGTGCGATGAGACCGCGCGCGGTGCCGCCATGCGCTACCGCAACGGTATCGCGCGCAAGGCCTTCGTACCATGCGCTCACGCGAACAGAGACGGCCTGATAGCTTTCCCCGCCGGGCGGCACGAAATGCCATTTGTCCTGCTCACGCGCCGCGATGCGCTGAGGATCGCGCGTGTGCAGTTGGGCGATCGTGAAGCCTTCCCACGCACCGAACGCGATTTCAGCGAGCCTTGGCTCAATTCGATAATCCTCGGCAGGCAGACCAAGCGGCTGGCGTGCGAGTTCCATCGTTTCGCGCGCGCGCCCCAGCGGACTCGACACGAAATCGAATTCGGAAGCGTCGCGGCCGATACGCGCGAATAGGTCACGAAGAATGACGCCGCTATGCGCCGCCTGTTCACGGCCGCGTGCATTGAGTGAAATGTCGCGTTGGCCCTGCAGGCGGCCGGCCACATTCCAGTCGGTTTCGCCGTGACGGATATAATAGACGGTCGGCCGGTGCGTTGCCGTTCCAGCCATTACTCGTTCTTGCCGACCGAAATATCCGGCGCATCGGGATGTTTGATTCCGACGATGTGATAGCCAGCGTCGACATGATGAATCTCGCCCGTCACGCCACTCGACATGTCCGAGAGAAAGTAGACACCAGCCTTCCCGACCTCTTCCAGCGTGAGGTTGCGCCGCAGCGGCGTGTTGTATTCGTTCCACTTCAGGATATAGCGAAAATCGCCGATGCCCGATGCGGCGAGCGTTTTCAACGGGCCGGCCGAGATCGCGTTGACGCGGATATTCTTGGTCCCAAGATCGGCGGCAAGATATCGCACCGAGGACTTCGAGTGCTGCCTTGGCAAGTCCCATGACGTTATAGTGTGGCATCCATTTTTCGGCGCCGTAATAGCTCATCGTGAGCAGCGAGCCGCCATTCGTCATCAGCTTTTCGGCTCGCTGGGCCAGGGCGGTGAAGGAATAGCAGCTCACCACCATCGTCTTGACGAAATTGTCTTCGGTTGTGTCGACGTAGCGGCCGTCGAGTTGCTCCTTGTCGGAGAACGCAATGGCGTGCAGCAGGAAATCGAGCGACCCCCAGGCTGATTTAACGGCTGCGAAGACCGCGTCCATCGAGGCCGCGTCGGTGACGTCACAGTGGCCGACAACCAGGCCGTCCACTTCCTCCGCCAGCGGCTCCACCCGTTTTTTCAGAGCGTCGCCTTGGTAGGTGAAGGCGAGGTCGGCGCCGTGGTCACGGCATGCGCGGGCGATGCCCCAGGCGATCGAGCGATTGTTGGCTACGCCCATGATCAGCCCGCGTTTGCCGCGCATCAGAGCCGAGATTTCCGGCATGGTCCTTCCAGTCTTCGCCGGTGAGGGCCGGCCGCTTCCTATGGCACAGGGACTTTGGCCCATCAAGCAAAGCACTGGTGAGCGCAATTGTCGCTGTAATTCAATTCGTTTTTGGGAATATGTTTGGACGGATGGGGTTTTTCTGACAATTGACACGTGGCCAACGGGTGTGCGCCCGATTGGGTCAAGCGCCTGCGCGTTGCAAGGTTGAAGGAGGCCTGGTTGCCTGCATTCCAGAAGAGCGTCGAAGCGACAATCCCCGCTCTGCGCCGCTACGCGCGCGCTTTGACGCGGGACGCCGATATCGCCGACGACCTTGTGCAGGACACCCTGGTGCGTGCGCTGCGCTCCGAGCATCTATTCCATGGCGGAGACGTACGAAGCTGGCTCTACACGATCCTTACCAATCTCAACCGGAACCGGCTTCGTTCATTGGCGCGGCGCCCCGTGCTGTCGTCGATCGAAGACAACGATGCTCCCGATCTTGCCGGACCGGAAGCCGGTGGGCGCGACATCGAACGTGCGCTCGCCACGCTGGTGGAGGACCAGCGCAATGCCTTGCTGCTGGTGGTGCTTGAAGGCCTCAGCTATCGCGAAGTTGCTGAGGTGCAAGGCGTCCCAATCGGCACAGTGATGTCGCGTCTGGCGCGTGCGCGCGTCCAGATCAAAACCTACCTCGACGGGGGGCGCCCTGCGCTTCGCCGTGTGAAATGAGAGATGAGAGAAAGAGAGAGAAGGTGAACCCATGATCGATCGCGATTCACCCATAACTGAGGATGAGCTGCACGCTTATATCGACGGCGAATTGCCGGCCGACCGCATGGAGGCCGTAACAGCCTGGCTTGCCAATCATCCTGAACAGGCCGTGCTGGTTGCTTCGTGGCGCGCACAGGCCGAGAGAATCCGTTCCCGCTTCGGCGCTGTTGCCGAAGAACCGGTACCGAAACATCTCAAGCTCGATCAGATCATCCGAAGCGACCGCGCCAATGGAAGGTCTTGGGCGGCGCGTGCGGCCGCAGCGGCTGTCGCCGCATTTGTCTTCGGCGGCGCCGCCGGCTGGTTCGCGCACGGCGCATCGATTACGACAAGCACCGGCTCCGATGCGGTCGCGAGTGAAGCGCTCGACGCATATAAGTTATATGTCGTCGAGGTGCGCCATCCGGTCGAGGTGCCCGGCAGCGAGCGTGCGCACATGACGCAATGGCTCTCGAAGAGGCTCGGCGAAGAGCTGCGTATTCCCGACCTGCAATCAATCGGACTCAAGCTGGTCGGCGGCAGGCTCCTGCCGGGACCGATGGGTGCGGCGGCCTTCTACATGTATGAGGGGCCATCCGGCGAACGCTTCACTATTTATTGCGCGAAGGCGAGCGTGCCGGAAAGTGCACTACGCTACCGGGGCGGCGACCGCACGGCCGCGTTCTACTGGGCCGAGAATAAGGTTACCTATGTGGTGAGTGGCCCCGCCGATCGCGAACGCCTCGAGGCGGTGACGAAGGCCGCCTGGGAACAAATCGACAAGAGCGCCGCGAAGAAGTCGTAACGATCGAGCTCCGCCGCTCGTTCCCGCTTACACGGGAATGAGCGGATGCGCTTGTTTTCGCTCACTCCATGTCTCCGCGCGGGTCGTAGGGCTTCTTGTCCCGCCACGTCTTCATCAGTTCCTTGAATTCGTCATCGATACGTTCGGGCAGCGCGATGCGCACGGTCGCCAGCAGATCGCCTGCGCCGCTTTTCGCTCTCAGCCCCTTGCCCTTCAGCCGGAAAGTGCGGCCCGAATTGGTGCCGGCGGGGATCGCCAATTCCACCGCGCCGTCGAGCGTGGGGACGCGAACTTTGCCGCCAAGTGTCGCCTCGTAGAGCGTGATCGGCAGTTCAAGCCGCAGATCGGCGCCGTCGGGCTTGAACAACGGATGCGGCGCGACATTGACCGTGATGAGTGCATCGCCGGCTCGTCCATTTGCGCTCGGCCAGCCCTGCCCCTTCAGACGAATCTGCTGACCACTCGCGATGCCCGCGGGAATCTTGACCTCAACATCCTTGCCCGTCGGCAGATGCACGCGCGTCTTCGTACCCTTGGCCGCATCGCCCAGCGCAATGGTGAGCGAAGCGTGCAGATCCTGACCGGCACCGCTTGCCGCGCCGAAATCCTCCGTCTCGAATTGCGTGCCAAAGCCGCGGCCCGTGCCGCCACGGCCACCGCGCGCGCCACCGAACATTCCGCGCAGCAGGTCATCGATGCCCGCGCCGCCGCTCCCGCCGCCCGAGCGCCGGAAGCCATCGGGCCCGAAGCTGAAGCTCTCGAAATTCGCGCCGCCACCGGGAGCAAAGCCCCCGCCCGGTTGCGCGCCGAAGCCCTCGAAGCCCTGAAAGCGCGGCTTGCCTTCGGCATCGATCTCGCCACGGTCGAAGGCTTTGCGCTTATCGCCGTCGCCCACGATCTCATAGGCGGCATTGAGCTCCGCAAACCGCGATGCGGCTTTCGGGTCGTGCTTGTTGGCATCAGGATGCAATTTCTTTGCAAGCCGACGATAGGCGCTCTTGATGTCGGCCTCGCTCGCACCCTTTGAAACCCCCAGAATGTCGTAGGGGTCGCGCATCGTATTCAGACTCCCGTGAATTCCCCTGCCCGCCGGCAGAATACCGGCGACTCGACACCATCAATGTGGGGTTCCCGCGCAGCGGATGCAACGCAGCTTCTCACCCTCGCAGGGGCGAGCGGGCATGAGCGGCGAGGGTTAAGACCGCTTCCAGGGCTTGAGCGAGCGCACTTCCCAGTCGCCTTGCTGCTGCTTGCAGGCTTCGCCCTGCACCCATGATTGCGAACTTCCGCTGACGAAACTCGCCAGGAAATCGCGGCAAGTCTGTCCATCCTGAGTATAGGCGGAGGCGATCGGCGTCACCGTCCCGCGCGTCCCCGTACGGGGATTTTCCCACGGCATGCTTGTGTCTTTTTCGCCGCCGTTAAGCACGGCACTGGCCGCGGCACGCGCATAGGCGAGATCGGCATCGGGGGGCAACTGGCCCACCGCCTTCGTGCCGGGTGGTGGCGTAATGGTGCCGGTCTGCTCCGCTTTGTCGCTGCCGAAAAGAGAGTCGAGCTGCCCGGAGAGGCTGCAACCGCCAAGCGGTAGGGCCAAAGCCCCAGCGACCGCCAGGCCCCGGCATAGCCGCGGCCATAGGCGCGACGATGCGCATCCACTATAAAGGCCGCCGTATTGACGGGTCTTGGTCCCGGCCACGCGAAGCACCCCAGCAGATGTCCGACACAACACCGATTCAACACCCGAGTTGGTTAACGACTGGTGATTTCACCGCCGCCGATGAGCCTTTGCGGCTGTTTGCCGCCTGGTTGACCGAAGCAACAGCCGCCGAACCGCGTGATCCGACCGCCATGACTCTTGCAACGGTCGATAACGGCGGGTTCCCAGATGCCCGGATGGTGCTCCTCAAAGGCGTCGATGAACGAGGATTCGTCTTCTATACCAATATGGACAGCCAAAAAGGGCAGGAGTTGGGTGCGCACCCGCGTGCAGCGCTTGTTTTTTACTGGAAATCGTCGAACCGCCAGGTGCGCGTGCGAGGCGATGTCGAGCAGGTTGCCGCCACGGAGGCCGACGCCTATTTCGCCTCCCGCCCCAAGCAGGCCCAGATCGGGGCCTGGGCGAGCAAGCAGTCCTCGCCGTTGGAAAGCCGCCTCGCCTTCGAAAAGGCGGTCGCCGTCTATGCGGCGAAATATGCCATCGGCGAGGTGCCGCGTCCGCCCAATTGGTCCGGCTACCGGATCGTGCCGCTCTCGATCGAGTTCTGGCAGGAGCGCCCGTTCCGGCTGCATGACCGTATCGTGTTCAAGCGCGAGGGTCTCGGCGCGCCCTGGAACAAGACGCGGCTCTATCCCTGAGATAGGCTCAATCGTCACTGCCCGCGCCCGAACCACTTAAAGGACGGAATGCCGAATTCGCCGACGAACCAGCCGCGCCGCACGCTGCTCCTCACGGGAGCAAGTCGCGGCATTGGACACGCGACGGTCAAACGCTTTTCTGCGGCCGGGTGGCGGGTGCTTACATGCTCGCGCCATCCGTTTCCGGAAAATTGCCCGTGGGAAGCCGGCCCCGAAGATCACGTCCAGGTCGATCTTGCCGACGAAGCCAATACCAACGCGGCAATCGCCGAGATCAAACAACGGCTCGAGACGCATGAACTGCACGCGCTCGTGAACAACGCGGCGATCTCGCCCAAGGCCGAAGGCGGCAAGCGGCTCTCCACGCTCGATACCAGCAATGACGACTGGCATCATGTGTTCCAGGTCAACTTCTTTGCGCCGATCATGCTGGCGCGCGGATTGATGGACGAACTCAAGGCCGCCAAGGGCTCCGTGGTGAACGTGACATCCATCGCCGGTTCGCGCGTGCATCCTTTTGCCGGCGCCGCCTATTCGACATCAAAGGCCGCCCTCGCGGCCCTCACCCGCGAGATGGCCGGCGATTTCGGCCGGTTTGGCATTCGCGTCAACGCCATTGCGCCGGGCGAGATCGACACCGTCATGCTTTCTCCCGGCACTGACAAGATTGTCGAGCAAATCCCGATGCACCGTCTTGGCACGCCCGATGAAGTCGCCAAGATCATCTACGTGCTGTGCACCGACACGTCGTCCTACGTGAACGGCGCCGAGATCCACATCAATGGCGGCCAGCACGTGTGAGGTCATGGTGCGACCTCTACGTTGTCATGGCCGGATTCATTCCGGCTATCTCGCCTAGGAAGGCACGTGCCCGACTAAACGGGATGCCCGTGACAAGCGCGGGCATGACCCTGCGTATCTGACGCCGCTCTCCGTCGTCATTCCGGGACAGCGCGCATCACCGCGTCTACGCGCGACGAAGCGCCACGGCGCCGGACCCGGAATCCAGAGGCAGGCACAGAGCGCCGTTTCTGGATTCCGGGTTCGCTCGCTACCGCTCGCGCCTAATGACGAAGAGCCACGTCATGGCCGGCCATAGCCGTTCGCAGAACGGCGTCGCTTCGCTCGCCTATGTGCCGGCCATCTCGCTTAGGGAGGCACGCTGCCTTCCCCAGCGGGATCACCGGGACAAGCCCCGTGATGGCCTAGGAGACGGGCCCGAGTTCCCCTGGTGGTATGAACTAATTGATGATTGACGAATATTGTATTTTATCACTAATAAGGCGTCACGACCTTAGTGGGACATCAGACAATGATACGGCAAACCGTTTTCTCAAGTTTTCCCAATATGTTAGTCATTTTTGGCGCGGTCGCGCTCGCAGGCTGCGAGCCGACCACGGCGCAGCAGCAACCGCCAGCGAGACCCGTCCTGGTCACCAGCGTCCACTACGGGGCCCAGGTGGCCGACCGCAGTTTCGTCGGCACCATCAAGCCGAGGATCGAAAGCGATCTGGGTTTCCGGGTCACCGGCAAGGTTGCAAAGCGCCTGGTCGAGGTCGGCATGCCTGTGGTCGCCGGACAGGCGCTGGCGGTCCTCGACCAGGCGGATCTCAATCTGCAGGCCGAGCAGGCCAAAGCCGAGTTGAGCGCTGCGACCGGCAATATGGCGCAAGCCGGCGCCGCCGAAACCCGGACAAAGGAGCTACGGCAAAAGGGCTGGTCGACGGACGCGCAACTCGACCAGGCGAAGGCCGCCGCCGACGAAGCGCGCGCGAGGCTCGACCGCGCCGAACGATCGGTCGAGCTGACGAAGAATAGCCTCTCCTATGCGACGCTTGTCGCCGACGCACCCGGAGTCGTCACCGCGACGCTGGTCGAGCCCGGGCAAGTTGTCGCTGCCGGACAAACCGCCATTCGCGTCGCGCGTCTGGCCGAAAAGGAAGTCGTCGTCGCAATTCCGGAGACGCTTCTTTCGCGCGCGAAGGCCGATCGCGCCCGCGTCTCGACCTGGTCCGAGCCGGATAAGCAATATGTCGCGCAGCTGCGCGAGCTCGCGCCGTCGGCCGATCCGGCAACGCGCACGTATCTTGCCAAGTTCTCGATGCCGGGAGCGGGCAATGAGGTGCAGCTTGGCATGACGGCCACGCTCACCTTGTCGGACGAAGCGAGCGAGCGCGTCGCGCGCCTTCCCCTCTCGGCGCTGTTCGATCAGGGCGACGGTCCCTCGCTTTGGGTCGCCGACGCCAAGACCGGCGCCATCACGCGCAAGCACGTCACCGTGAAGTCCTACGAGCGCAACGATGTGCTGATTACCGGCGGCGTCGCGGAAGGCGAAAAGGTCGTCGCGCTCGGAGTGCAGAAACTCGACCCCAATGAAAAAGTACGGGTCGTCTCGTCATTGTCGTTTTGATTGCGGAGGATCGTCTCATGCGCCGCTTCAACCTTTCCGCCTGGGCCGTCGCTCACCCTGCCCTGATCCTGTTCCTGATCGTGATGTTCGGGGCGGCGGGCTTCTTTTCGTATGAAAAGCTCGGCCGCGCCGAGGACCCCTCCTTCACCATCAAGGCGGTCGTGGTCAGCGCGATGTGGCCGGGAGCGACCGCGCACGACATGCAGGAGCAGGTCGCCGATCCAATCGAAAAGAAACTGCAGGAACTGCCCTACTTCGACAAGGTAACGACCTATTCGAAGCCGTCACTTGCCGTGATGCTGGTTGCCTTCAAAGACAACACGCCGGCGCGCGACGTGCCGGAATTGTTCTACCAGCTGCGCAAGAAAGTCAGCGACATCAAGGGCGATCTGCCGGCAGGCGTGATTGGCCCTTCGGTCAATGATGAATATGGCGACGTCAATTCGATCCTCTACATGCTGACGTCGCACGGCGGCAATTATGCGCAGATGAAGAAGGTCGCCGAAGCACTGCGGCAACGGCTCCTGAAGGTCAAGGATGTGACCAAGGTCAACCTTTACGGCACGCAGGACGAGAAGATCTATGTCGAATTCTCCAATGCCAAGCTCGCAACGCTCGGCATTACGACCGACCAGATCTTCCAGTCGCTGGCCAAGCAGAATGCGGTCGTGCCGGCCGGAATCGTGGAATCGACCGCGCAGCGCGTTCCGTTGCGTGTTACCGGCGCGCTCGATGGAGTCAAGGCCGTCTCCGAAACGCCGATCGAAGCCAATGGCCGCGTCTTCCGGCTGGGCGATATCGCAACCGTGACGCACGGCTATGTCGACCCGCCGAGCTTTCTGGTGCGGCAGGAAGGCAAGGAAGCTATCGGCATCGGCATCGTGATGGCCAAAGGCGCCAATATTCTCGATCTCGGTCCGGCAGTTGCCAAAGCCACCGGCGCATTCATGAGCGACGTTCCGCACGGGTTCGAGCTCGAGCAGATCGCCGATCAGCCGGCCGTGGTCGAGCACGCGGTTGGCGAGTTCGTCCATTCCTTCGTTGAGGCGCTGGCGATCGTGCTGTTCGTGAGCTTCCTCGCGCTCGGCTGGCGCACGGGCATCGTCGTCGCCCTATCCGTCCCGCTCGTGCTCGCGATCGTGTTCGTCGTCATGAATGCGATGGGTCTTGACCTGCATCGCATCACCCTCGGCGCGCTCATCATCGCGCTCGGCCTTCTTGTCGACGACGCCATCATCGCCGTGGAGATGATGGTAGTGAAGATGGAGCAAGGGTGGGACCGCGTCCGTGCCGCATCCTTCGCATGGGAATCGACCGCCTTTCCGATGCTCACAGGAACGCTGGTAACGGCTGCGGGCTTCCTCCCTATTGGCTTTGCGAATTCATCGGTCGGCGAATATGCCGGCGGAATCTTCTGGGTGGTCGCGATCGCCCTCGTTGCATCGTGGCTGGTCGCCGTGATTTTCACGCCGTATATCGGCGTGAAACTGCTTGGTAATCTCAAGCGCAAAGGTCCACGGCACGATCCGCATGCAATTTACGAGACGCGTATCTACCGCGGTTTCCGGCGAGTGATCGAATGGTGTGTCAATCGCCGAGTCACGGTCGTGCTCGCGACAATCGGCGTGTTCGTCGCCTCGATTATCGGCTTCGGCCACGTGCAGCAGCAGTTTTTCCCCCTGTCGGAGCGGCCGGAGCTTTTCTTCCAGCTTCGCTTGCCGGAAGGCAGCGCGATCGGCACGACGCTTGAATCGGTCAGGAAGGCCGAGGCCCTGCTCAAGGGTGACAAGGATATTGCGACCTACACCGCCTATGTCGGCCAAGGATCGCCGCGCTTCTGGCTCGGACTCAATCCGCAGCTGCCGAACCAGTCCTTCGCGGAAATCGTGATCCTTTCAAAGGATGTCGAGGCACGCGAACGGATCAAGGCGCGCCTTGAGAAGGCCGTTGCCGGCGGCGCGCTGTCGGAGGCGCGCGTGCGCGTGGACCGGTTTAATTTCGGTCCGCCGGTCGGCTTCCCAGTGCAGTTCCGCGTCATCGGGCCCGACACGAACAAGGTCCGCGATATCGCCTATCGCGTGCGGGAAGTCATGCGCACAGATCGCCAGGTTATCGATCCACATCTCGACTGGAACGAGCAAACTCCCAATCTGCGCCTCGTCGTCGACCAGGACCGGGTGCGGGCGCTCGGCATGACGCCCCAGGACATCTCCAAATCCCTGAGCATGCTGATCTCGGGCGTGCCGGTCACGACTGTCCGCGACGGCATCGAGAAAGTCGAAGTCGTTGCGCGCGCCGTACCCTCTGAACGGCTCGACCTCGCCCACATCGGCGACCTGTCGATCTATTCGCATAACGGCGTGGCTGTGCCCCTGTCGCAGATCGCCAGGGTCGAATATTCCCACGAGGAGCCGATCCTTTGGCGCATCAATCGCGACACCGCGATCACCGTGCGCGCTGACGTCATCGATGGCGTGCAGCCACCGGATGTGACCAACGAGATCTGGCCGAAGCTCAAGTCGATCCGCGACAGCCTCGAGCCCGCCTATCGCATCGAAATCGGCGGCGCCATCGAGGAGTTGGAGAAAGGCAATGCGTCGATCTTCGCTCTCTTCCCGGTGATGGTCGCCGTCATGCTCACACTGCTCATGATCCAGCTGCAAAGCTTCTCGCGGCTTGTGCTGGTGTTCCTGACGGCGCCGCTCGGCATCATCGGTGCCTCGCTGGGGCTCAATGTTGCTGACAAACCGTTCGGCTTCGTCGCGTTGCTTGGGTTGATCGCCCTCGCCGGGATGATCATGCGCAACGCGGTGATTCTGGTCGACCAGATCGAATCGGACGTGGATCAAGGTCTCAGCCGCCGCGAGGCCATCGTCGAGGCCACCGTCCGGCGGGCGCGGCCGGTCATCCTCACCGCCATGGCCGCGATTCTCGCGATGATTCCGCTTTCGCGGTCGGCATTCTGGGGGCCGATGGCCATCACCATCATGGGCGGCCTGTTCGTGGCAACCTTTTTAACGCTGCTGTTCCTGCCCAGCCTCTACGCGCTGTGGTATCGTAAGCGTCTGGGCGAGCACGGCGGCGAAGTACCCGGCGTGCCCGATGCGTCGGCATCGATGCCGCCGACTGCGGTCTTTCCGGCCGCGGCCGAATGAGGAAAGACACAAAACGATGAGCGACGTCACCGACCGCATCGAAACGGATGTGAAGACGAGGATTCTCGTCACCGCCGAGCGGCTGTTTCGCGAAATCGGCTACCAGAAGACCACGGTGGCCGATATCGCAAAAGTACTGCAGATGAGTCCGGCAAACGTCTACCGGTTCTTCGATTCCAAGAAATCGATCAATGCGGGTGTCGCCTGCCGCCTGATGGGAGAAGTCGAGCAGGCCTCGCACGCCGTCGCCACCGGAAAAGGCAGCGCCGCGGCACGACTGCGCGAAATGCTGACGACCGTGCACCAGATGAACTCCGACCGCTATGTCGGCGATTCGAAAATGCACGAGATGGTCGCCGCCGCCATGGAGGAGAACTGGGCGGTCTGCCAGGCGCATGTCGGATGCATCACCGGCGACATCGGCAACGTGATCGCGTCGGGCGTGGCGTCGGGCGAATTTAATGTGAAGGATGCCGGCGTTGCTTCGCTATGCATTTGCGCCGCGATGATCCGGTTCTTTCATCCGATGTTTATTGCCGATACGACCAAGCCAGGTCCGACACTCGATCAGATGATCGATTTCGTCGTTGCAGCGCTCAAAGGAGCGGCGCGCTAGGCAGGGCCGGCCGGTACGCCATGTTGGGTCTCACAACCACTTCTTCCACTTGAAGAACAGCAGCGGCAGCACCGCGGCCAGAACCATCAGCGCGAGCGCGAACGGGTACCCCAGCTCCCAGTCGAGCTCGACCATATTGTGATGGAAATTCATTCCATAGATTGAAGCCACAAGCGTCGGTGGCATGAAAACGACCGCCGCGATCGAGAAAATCTTGATGATGTCGTTCTGCTGGATGCTGACGATGCCAAGCAAGGCATCGAGCAGGAAGGTGATCTTGTTCGACAGGTAGGTGACGTGGTCGGACAATGAAATTGTGTCGCGCTGCATCGACTGGAGCTGGGCCCGCGTATCCTTGGGCCATTTCATGGTTTCCGCTTCATTCGCGAGGAACAGAAGCAACCGTCCGATCGATACCAGGCTCTCGCGCACCTTCGAGCTAAGGTCGCCCTTGCGGCCCAATGCCTTGAGCACGTCGTTATATGACGGTTGCACCGCGTCATCTTCCGGCTCGAAGATCGAGTGCGACACCTGGTCAACCTCGGCGCCGATGCGCTCCAGGATATCGGCGGAGCGGTCGATGACGGCATCGAGTAGATCCATCAACACCGATTCGCCGGAGACCTTCGGCGGGCAAGCGCGCGCGAGCTTGTGCTCGACGATGGCAAAGGGCCGCGGATCTTCATAGCGCACCGTGGCAAGGCGGTGGCCCCCGAGTATGAAGGTGACCGGCGTCGTCCTCGGCACGGGCGTGTCGGACTGACACAGGAGCGTAGCCGTCATGTAGCGGGCGCCATTTTCGACATAGAGGCGGCTGGACACCTCGATTTCCTGCATCTCTTCGCGCGTCGGCACAGCGATGCCAAGCAGTTGCTCGACCAGCTTGTCTTCCTGAACCGTCGGCGTGACCAGATCGATCCACACCGCTTCTTCCGGCGGCGGCGAGCCGGGATCGACAACAATTCGTTCGAGCGTCGCGCCGTGCGGAACGTAGACCGAAAGCATGCGATCCCCATCTTGCGCATGATCCGTTGGCGATCATGCAGCGGCCGGACTACGTTTCATGACCCGATCGTGCGAACTAGCGCAAGATATAAATGGCCGTCGGCGCGACCGCATTCGCGGCCGCGCACAGGTCGTGGCGGTGTTGAGACGAGAAGATCCGAAGTGATGCTACGCCGCAGCCGGCGTGCGCGACATGTCAGTCGCGATCGTAGGGCTCGAAATGAGTTTCGGTCGCATGACGCTGCCCGCCCTGATGGCGCACAGCAGCCGCGACAGCCGAAATCCCGATCTTGCCGTAACGGTTGTCGAGGTTTGTGTATTGCTGGGCGGAGTCTTGCTTCTGCTCCGTTGCTTTCACTTCCATAGTCCTGAACTCCAATCCTTCCTTGCGTTTTCCTCAGCCCCAAGATGGTGGATGAGTAGGGCAGAATTGCGCGGCAATTCGTGTCCTCTCATGACATTTGCCGCATGGCCTTGTCGGGGCCGTCCGAGATTATAGGGGGCCCGATGGTAAACCCGGCCTTAAGGTCTTGGGACCAAAGTGAATTTGTGCCCGCGACACCCGTGGTGCAGTGCGACATTCCTGCAACAGGTCCACAAGAAGGTGATCGCGAATTTGTCGAAAACATAGCAAAGGCGCAGCTAGTTCGGTTACTACCGTAAGTGATTGGTGCGGGCGCCCGCAATGGCGACCGGGAAAAAGAGGAAGAAAATGGCGGTCAGGGGGTTGTTAGTCGTTCTGTTTGGCGTGGGCATCATGCTCGGTGGTTGCATGCAATCCACGATCGAAGCAGCTTCCGACGCGAATCTCACGCCCCGCGACAAGAAGTTGCTGGCTGCGGCGCCTTATGAAAAGGCAACCATCCCCGAACCCTATAAGCGGCACATCGTCGAGTACCACCGCAGGGAAGCGCCCGGTACGATCCTCATCGATTCCGATGCACGTTATCTCTATTACGTGCTGCCGGAGGGCAAGGCGATCCGCTATGGCGTGACGGTGGGCGAAGAAGCACTGGCATGGTCCGGCGTGGCGAAGGTCGGCCGCATGGCGGAATGGCCATCGTGGACGCCGACCGACGAAATCAAGAAGCGCATGGACGTGCCGAACTTCGTCAGCGGCGGCCCGCAAAATCCGTTGGGCGCGCGTGCGATGTATCTCTATGCGGGCAACAAGGACACCCTCTATCGCATCCACGGCACCAACCAGCCGGAATATATCGGCCAGGCGATTTCCTCGGGCTGCATCCGCATGACCAACGAGGACGTCATCGACCTCTACAAGCGCGTGAAAGACGGCACGGTTGTTGTCGTGCTGGCGCCGCACGAAGGCGACTCGCCGGCCAATCCGAGGGTGGCGTCTAGCGGCAACCTGTTCAACTAAGGCGCTAAGCACTGAAATGCAGAAACGGCACCCTCGCGGTGCCGTTTTTATTTTTTAAAAAATCAGAATTCCCAGGGTCACGCGTACAATCTCTGGCGGCATGCCGAGACGAAGCGGCACCTTGCTGCAACCGAGCCCGCCCGACACGATCATGTGACGGCCTTCCTCCACGATGTGCCCATAGGCGAAACGCGCGCCATAGGCCGACGGCGTCCAGAACGGCTCAATAAACGGCAGTCGAATCTGTCCGCCATGCGTGTGACCGGCGATGGTCAATGCGACGCGCTTGGGGACCTCGGTGAAAATATCCGGTTCGTGGGCGAGCAGGATGACAGGATCATCAGTGTTAATGCGTGCAAGCGTGCCGGGGAGATCGTCTTCGCCACGAAAGCGGCTCGGGCCAAGCTGGTGTGCGAGCTGGTCATCGAGACCTGCCAGCCAGAAGCGCTGATCCTGGGAGGCGATATGAATTAGGCTGTTTTCCAGCAACGGCATGCGCACCGTGCGAAGCGCGTTGCGCACGCCATCAATGTCGTACCACCAGTCGTGATTGCCCAGGATCGCATAGACGCCGAGGGGCGCGCGCAGGCGTCCAAGCTCGGCCGCCCAGGCGGGCGGCGGCACTCGCTCGGTGACGAAGGGATGCGTCGCGAAATAGTCACCGAGCACTACGATCAGGTCACTGTTGAGCGCGTTGCCGGCGTCAACCACCTGGCGTACGCGCCCGATTCCCATATTGGGTCCGCCAGCGTGCAGGTCGGCAATGACCGTAATGGTCAGACGGCGGCCTTTCGGCCAGGCCGGCGGCGAAAGGCGGTAATCGGTGATCACGAGTCCATTCGCGGCTTCGGCCGCGGCATAGGCACTCGTCCCGGGCAGCGTCAGGCTGGCGGCGCCAGCAAAACCAATGCCGCCCTTGAGCAGGCCACGGCGCGTCAGCATGCGCGATTTTTTGACGCCGGCGGGGGCGTTGGGATCAAGCACGATCATGGTGGTTTGTTACGCAGCAACTAGTAAACGGATTGTGGCGTTGCAATCACATTCGCCGCGGATGGTTTATCAGCGCAGCCGCCGACGCCGGCCGCGGCGGCGGCAATGGAACCCGCACAGCTACTTCGGCGGTTGCGGGCTCCCGCACATCCCATTGGCACATGCGAAAGCCGCCGCGGCGCTCGATCAGATCGAGATGAATATGGGCCTCATGATGACTGTCGGAACCAGGCCCCAATACTGTCGTGAACCGATGGCATGCGCTATCGCGCAGGTCTTCGCGAAAGTCCTTGGCGACCGAGACGTCGGTCAACCCGAGAGAACGGCCGTCGGCCAGCGTGAATGAGCGCAAATCCACTGCATCGCCCTTGCCGTGCTCGCTGAGTTTGGCACCGGCCACCCGGTTGCGGCCGCGACATTCGAAATCATCATAGGTCTCGACTGTGCGCAGGGCTGCGCCGAGCCTGTCAGCGCGTGGCGCCGCCTCGTCGCGAAGCCAGGCCGCAACGGACTCGGCGAAGCCGCAGCGAAGCACCGGCGCGGGCCGCAACTCGATGCGCTCGCCATTCGGCCGGATCACCGCGTTCAGGCGGAGCATGTCGCCACCGCCGCAAGCGTCGGGGCCGAGCAGCCTTGGCATGGGTTCAATGTCCGCGATGGCCGTGACGCGGCGATCGCAGTCCGTTGGCGCACTGGTGACGTCGGCGGAATTAAAATCGGGACCAGCGGCTTCGCGAAAGGATTGCGGTTCGGTCCAAAGCGGCGGACGCGCGCGCGGCAACGGTACATCCTCGGCCATGGCCATCCCGCTAGCGGCCAGCCACAGAAATGCAATTAGCGCCCGCATTGGCCCGATCTTGGCCCGGATTACGGCGTTTATACGGGAAACAGGCATGCAACCAGGGCTCCGGCGCTCTCGTATCCAGTCAACGAGACCATTGCGCACTCCGTTCCGGCGGCTAACCTTGCCCTGATCGGCGGGTGCGCCGGTCCAATGAATAAAACCAGGAGGGGAATGCCATGCTCGGCTTGATGCAGGATTGGCCACTTCTATGCCATCGCATCATCGACCATGCCGCCACGTTTCACGGCGAGCGCAAGGTCATCACGCGCTCGATCGAGGGACCGATCCATACCACCAACTACGCCGAAATTCGCGCCCGCGCGCTGAAGGTGGCGCAGCGGCTGGAGAAGGACGGCATCAAGCTGGGCGACCGGGTAGCGACGCTTGCCTGGAATACGTGGCGCCATCTTGAAACGTGGTACGGGATCCTGGGCATCGGCGCCGTCTATCACACCGTCAACCCGCGGCTGTTCCCCGAGCAGATCGCGTGGATCGTCAATCATGCGGAAGACCGCATGATGTTCGCCGATCTCACCTTCGTTCCGCTTCTGGAAAAGCTTGCCGACAAGTTGCCGACCATCGAGCGTTACGTGATCCTCACCGACGCGGCGCACCTGCCGAAGACCACGTTGAAAAATGCTGTCGCCTACGAGGACTGGATCGCCGAGGTCGATGGTGACTTCGCATGGAAGAGCTTCGACGAGAACACGGCCGCGGGCATGTGTTACACGTCGGGCACCACCGGCCATCCGAAGGGCGTGGTTTATTCGCACCGTTCCAATGTCCTGCACGCCTTCATGGCGGCGATGCCGGACTGCAAGGGCCTGTCGTCACGCGACGTCGTCCTGCCCGTGGTGCCGCTGTTCCACGCCAACGGCTGGTCGCTTGCATTTTCGACTCCAATGGTCGGAGCGACGATGGTGATGCCGGGCGCGAAGCTCGACGGCGCGTCGATCTACGAACTGCTCAACACGTACAAGGTTTCCTTCACCGCCGCAGTGCCGACTGTCTGGCTGATGCTGCTGCAGGACCTGGAAAAGACCGGCGGCAAGCTGCCCCACCTCAAGCGTGTAGTGATTGGAGGCTCGGCCTGCCCGCGCGCGATGACCAAAACATTCCAGGATGTCTACTGCGTGGAGGTCGTGCATGCCTGGGGCATGACCGAAATGAGCCCACTCGGATCGCTGTGCACCATGAAGCCTGAATATGCCGCGCTCAGCGGCGAGGCGAAGCTCGATGTTGAAATGAAGCAGGGCCATCCGCCATTCGGCGTCGGCATGAAAATAACCGACGACAATGGCAAGGATCTGCCATGGGACGGCAAGACTTTCGGCCGGCTAAAAGTACGCGGGCCCGCTGTGGCGAAGGGCTATTACCGTGTCGACAGCGATCCGGTGTTCGAAAAGGACGGCTGGTTCGACACCGGTGACGTCGCGACCATGGACCGTTACGGCTACATGCAGATAACCGACCGCGCCAAGGATGTGATCAAATCGGGCGGCGAATGGATTTCCTCGATCGACCTGGAAAATCTTGCGGTCGGCCATCCCAAGGTCGCGGAAGCCGCCGTGATCGGCATATCGCACCCCAAATGGGATGAGCGGCCGCTGCTGGTGATTGTGCTCAAAAAGGACGAAACCGCGACCAAAGAGGAAATTCTCAGCTTCATGCAAGGCAAGATCGCGAAGTGGTGGATGCCGGACGACGTGGTATTTGTCGAGCAGATCCCGCACACGGCGACCGGCAAGATCCAGAAGCTGACGCTGCGGCAGCAATTCAAAGATTACGTGCTGCCGACAGTGCAGGCGGCGGAGTGAGTCCTAAGCACGCTGATAGCGGCAGCCGACGTTGCAGGCTTCGCCATCAAATGGCTGCTGGAATAACCGGGGAACCTGGCCGGCAACAGGGCGTTTGCCTCACGTCCGCGCGAGGTGACAACCGGCCGCAACGGGGAAGCGATGGACGCAGTTCATTTTGCCGGTTTCTGACTGCGGCACCAACGCATCGGTAAGCGTAACGTCTAACCCGTTCCTCGCGCGGACACCCCGCAAAACTTCCTGAGTTACTATCAGGCGCCAGCGCCGTTTCAGCGCGCGCGCCTTGCCCGTGATGTCATAATCACCTACCTATATTGTCAATAATGACATCTGGTTTTCAGGGCCGAACAGGACGATTTTCGCCTTCTAGGCACCAACCGGAGCAAGACCCCATGAAACGCTATGTAATCGAACGCGACCTGCCGGGTATCGGCGGCATGAACACCACGCAGCTCAGGGACGCGGCTGCAACCTCCAACAGCGCGCTGGCGAAGCTCGCCGGCAGGGCGCAGTGGGAGCATTCCTATGTCGTCGACAACAAGACCTTCTGCATCTATCTCGCCGAGAACGAAGCCGCGGTCAAAGAGCACGCCAAATTGAGCGGCTTTCCGGCGACCAAAGTCACCGAAGTGCGCACCGTCATCGACCCCATGACAGCAGCCGCCTGATCGGACGGTGCCGTCCTGCCGTCACGGCGGACGGCACCTTCAACCCACATTGATGGAGCCCGTTGAGGAAAATCTGCCATGGTCGAAGTCGGCAAAACAGGGGCCGGACAATTCTGCTGGCTCGACCTCGCGGCGAGCGATGCCGGCAGCGCGAAGGAGTTTTACGCGCGGCTGTTCGGCTGGACCTCTCATGAGCAATTGGCGAACGGTGGCAGTTTCACCCGCCTGCGGTTATTCAATCACGATGTCGGCTCGGTCTATCAGCTCACCAATGCCTTGCTCGAGAATGGAATGCCGTCGCACTGGACGCCTTATGTCCGCGTCGGCAACGTGAACGATGCCGTGCGCAATGCCGTCAGGCTGGGCGGCACGGTCGTGGTTGATCCCTTTGCGGTGACAGGCGTTGCGCGGATCGCGCTCATTCTTGATTCCGTAGGAGCAATCGTCGGCTTGTGGGAGCGGATGGAAGCCAACATGAAGGCAAATCAGCATGGCTAGGAAGACAGTATCGCGGGTGCGCCGCGCCGCGCGACGGTCCCCGCCTTCCCCATCCGGCAGCCACCTTGTGGACGTAACCATCGTCATCCTGGACGAAGGTTACGCGTCGACGGCGATCGCGCCGATCGAGATCTTTCATTCCGCCGGCGTCGTATGGAATTGGCTTCATGGCGAGCAGCTTGAGCCGCGATTTCGGGTGCGGACTGCTTCTGTCGACGGGCGCAAGGTGAAGGCCGCGGGCTCGCTTATCCTCACCCCGGAGTGCGCCCTCGCCGATATCAAGCATACCGACATCATCCTTGTCGCCGCGCCAGGATGGGAGGTGCTGGACCAGATCGCAAAAAACACGGCGCTCGTCCCGTGGCTGCGTAAATGGCATGCGCGTGGCGTCTATATCGCCGGGGCATGCACCAGTGTTGCTTATCTTGCCGAAAGCGGGATCCTCGACGGCAAGCGGGCAACGACGCATTGGGGCGTCGCCGATATCTATCGCCAGCGTTATCCGAAGGTCGACTGGCAGACCGATCAATTCGTAACGGAAGACGGTCGCATTTTCTGCAGCGGGGGCGTCTACGCTTCGATCGACCTGAGCCTGTACCTAGTTGAGAAGTTCTGCGGCCACGAAATCGCCTTGCAGGTTGCGAAATCCCTGCTGCTCAGCATGCCGCGCGGCCGGCAATCGGGCTATTCGGTCGTTCAGCTTTCGCGCCCGCATTCGGACGAAAAGATCAGACAAAGCGAGGAATATCTGCAGCAGCACTTCGACAGCGATGTCTCCATCGACACGCTCGCCGAGCGCGCCGGCATGGGGACACGCAACTTCATCCGTCGTTTCAAGGCTGCGACGGGCCGTTTGCCGGGTGCCTATGTGCAAACGCTGAGAGTATCGGCCGCGAAGGAACTGCTCGAGACCGGCAGCGTATCGATCCAGTCGGTGTGTTCGAAGATCGGCTACGAGGATATCGGTTTTTTCCGGAACTTGTTCAAACGCCACACCGGGATGACCCCCGGCGAATACCGGAACCGGTTCTCTCAAATGAGTTTTGAACCCGGGAAACTCGAGCCCGGCCGGCTCCGCGCCTGACCGCGGCGGCTGCATTGCCGCTATGCTCGTTTCGCGATCCTGCCGATTTTAACACTATGCGCGCCTCGGCTGCGGCAATTACTGATTTTGTCCGCGCGCAGCGTCACTCTGTCGAACCTTCCAGCGTTAATGGGAAGTTTTTTATTACAACTTGAAGTAATGTCCCTCCAATCGCTTAATGTCGGATTGCGTAGGGTCGGCCGTTCGGTGGAGCAGATTTTCTGCTCGGCGTACAGCAGACCTGGGACGCAATGGTACAGATTGTCATCCTCGACGATCGCGAGACGAATCGAAAGATCTTCTCCAAGCTCGCCGCGTCGATCGAGCCCGACGTGACGGTGCACAGTTTCGGCAATCCGGTCGAACTCCTTGGCTGGCTTGAACAAAACACGCCCGATCTGATCGTCACCGACTTCAAGATGCCGACAATGGACGGCGCGGAATTCATTTCGCGACTGCGCGCGCTGCCTCACTGCGGCGAGATTCCAGTGATCGTCATCACGGTCTACGAGGAGCGCGAATTCCGGCTGCGCGCGCTCGAGGCTGGCGCGACCGACTTCCTTAACAGCCCGGTCGATCACCAGGAGTTCGTCACTCGCGCGCGTAACCTCCTGAAGTTGCGCAAGCAGCAGATTCAGCTCGCTGCTCGCGCCGACAACCTTGCGCAAGAACTCAAGGATTCCGAACGCTCGCGTGAAGAGGCACTGCGTGATTCCAGCGAACGCCTCGCGCAGGTCATTGATACCGTCCCCGCGATGATCAGCGCCACCGACTGCGACGGCCGTGTCCTCTTCATCAATGCCTATCTCGCGACACTTGCCGGCATCGGTCCGAACGAGGCGATCGGTTTGGACATGCGTCCGGTGTTCGGCGATGACCACGCCGCACGCAGTAAGGCGCTCGACCGCAAGGTCATCAGCACCGAAGCCGCATTGCCGAGCTTCGAGGAAGAGATCACCGACTTCAGCGGTGCGAAGCGCGTGTTCCTGACCACCAAAACACCGCTGCGCGACCGGGCCAACGCCGTCGTCGGCGTATTGACCTCCTCGCTCGACATCACCGACCGCAAGCGCGCCGAAGAATCACCTTTTCTATATGGCGCATCACGACGTGCTGACCGATCTCCCGAACCGCGCGCTGCTGTCCGACCGCCTGCGCCGCGAGATCGCGCGGACGCGGCGGGGCGATCAGCCCGTTCGCGCTCCACCTCATCGATCTCGACGGCTTCAAGGACATCAACGACGGGCTCGGGCACCAGGTCGGCGACCAGTTCCTGATCGAGGTCGGCAACCGGCTGCGCTCGCGTCGTCCGCGATACCGATACAGTCGCCCGTCTCGGCGGCGACGAATTCGCGGTGCTGCAGACGCACGTGAGCCGAACGAAGACGCGGTCGAATTGGCGAACCGCATTCTCGAAGTCGATCGGCACACCGTGGTCGTATGCGGGCGAGCAGGTCACCTGAGCGCGAGCATCGGCATCGCCATCCATCCGACCGACGGCACCGACGTCGCAGACACTGCTGCGCAACAGCGATCTGGCGATGTATCGAGCGAAGAATGACGGCGGCAAATATCTTCCGGTTCTACGCGTCCGACATGGATCGACGCGCGCGCGCGAGGCCTGATCCTCGACACCGATTTGCGTACGGCGATCGACAAGCAGCAATTCGTCCTGCACTACCAGCCGCAGATCGCACTCGGACCGGCCAGGTGACCGGCGTGGAGGCGCTTGCTGCGCTGGCAGCGTCCGGGGCACGGCCTTGTCGGCCCGAGCGAATTCCTGTCACGGGCGGAAGAGAACGGCCTCATCGTGCCGATCAACGAATGGGTGCTTCGCGAGGCCTGCCGAGAGGCAAAATCGTGGCAGCAGCGCTGGGCATCCACCGTCCCGTATCAGCGTCAACCTGTCGTCGATTCAATTCTTCAAGCAGAACGTCCCGCTCTGGTCGCCAAGATCCTTGCCGAGACCGGGCTTGAACCGTGGCTGCCTCGATCTGGAGCTGACGGAAAGCATCGTCATGCACAATGCCGACGCGGTCGCGAAGGACCTGCAGCAATTGCGCGACCTCGGCGTCAGTATCTCCATCGACGATTTCGGTACGCGGCTACTCGACCCTTTCCTACGTCAAGCATTTCCCGGTCGACCGGCTGAAGATCGACCAGTGCTTCGTCCGCGATATCGCGACCAATCCGAGCGACGCGGCGATCGTGCGGGCGATCGTCAGCCTCGGCCATAGTCTCGACCTCGAGATCGTCGCCGAAGGCGTCGAGACTCTCCAGCAGACGACGCTCCTGCGCGCCGAGGGCTGCGACGAAGTCCAGGGTTTCTACTTCGGCGGACCAATGGTCGCCGAAGATCTCATGGCGTTTGTCAGGGAAAATCGCGCAAGCGCGCGCATCGCGTGAGGATCGAGATGGACGCCGGTCTTTCTCGAAAATCCAGTCCAGCTTGGCCATCCAGGTGGCGATTGCGCCCTGCGCTTTCGTGGGTTGCGAGCCGGCTGCGTAACCGACCCGATTCCGAACATGAATTGACCGTCAACCGCCTGGCGCTCAGCGGCGTGGCGTTCGGCTATCTCATCATCGCCGCCTTGTTCGGGCGGACCGACGCCGAACATATGCTGCGCGAACAAAGTCCCGTTTTTGCCGCTTACGAGATCGTCGCGATTATCCTGTTCTGCCACCTACTCTACCAGCCGAGGGAGTCGGTCGCGCGACGTCTCATCGGAATGGTCTTCGACCTGGGCATTTTCTCATATGGCATGCATGTCGGAGGCGAGACCTTCGCCCTGCTCTACCCGATCTATCTGTGGGTCATCTTCGGCAACGGCTTTCGTTTCGGCGTGCCGTACCTGCTCGCGGCCACCGCCACGAGCGTCATCACCTTCGGCATTGTCATTGCCACGACTCCGTTCTGGCAGGCGCATCTCGGCCTCGCGGCGGGCCTCATCGCGGGGCTCATCCTGCTGCCGCTTTATGTGTCCACGCTTATCCGCAAGCTCTCGGAAGCCAAGCGCGAGGCAGAAGAGGCAAATCGCGCCAAAGGCGCGTTCCTGGCCAGTATCAGCCACGAATTCCGCACCCCGCTCAACGCCATCATCGGGCTCAGCGATCTCATCGGCAACACCAGGCTCGACTCCGAGCAGCAGGAAATGTCGGAAACCATCGGCAAGTCGGGCCGCCAGCTGCTGGCGCTGATCAACTCGATCCTCGATTTCTCCCGCGCGGAAGCGGGGAGGATTTCGATCAGGGCCGCCGATTTCGATCTCGTCTCCACGCTCGGCGAAATCCGCAGCATCCTCGCGTTGGAAGCGCAGCGCAAAGGCGTGCAGCTTGCAATTCACTGCACAGCCCGCACGCCGCAGCTTTTGGTCGGCGACAAACATCATCTCGAGGAGGTTCTCACGAACCTCGCCGGCAACGCTGTGAAATTTACCGATCACGGCTACGTCGCGATCGCGGTCAACTCGGTCGCGTGCGATGGCGACAATGTCCGATTGCGGTTTGAAATCACCGACACCGGGATCGGCATCAGCCCGGAAGCGCAGACCCGCATCTTCGACCGGTTCACGCAGGCCGATGAGACCATCATTGACCGCTTCGGGGGCACCGGCCTCGGCCTTGCCATCGCGAAGCAGCTGGTCGAGCTTCAGGGTGGCACCATCGGCGTCGAAAGCACTCCTGGCCAAGGCAGCACGTTCTGGTTCGAGCTCGATCTCAAGACGCAACCGCAGGGTCTGCCAGAGCTCGTTACGCCGCCGACGCCAGTCGTTGTGGTCGCCGTGGATGACAATGCGCAGGCGCTGATAAGCTCTTGTGTGCCCGTTGCGAAGGCCACCGCCACGTTGGAAGAGGCTGCGGCCGCGCTCGAATCGCTGCAAATCGACGGCGTGCGGCGTCCGATTGCAATCGTCCACCGCACGGCAGCCGATGCGGCAAGCGAGCAGACATTCCGCCGGATCGCCGGGGAAAACCGGGTCTGCGCGCCTGCCCTCATTCTCGTTACCGACGAGCCCGCGGACGGATTGCCGGACAGCGCCGTGCGCAGCCGCTTTGTTACGGCGCTCTCAGCACCGTTTGATACGCAAAGCCTTGCGGCAGCGCTGCGGATTGCACGCGGCAATATCACAGCCGATCGTTCCGAGGAACGCGTCGGCACAGCTATCGTCGCATCGAGCCATCCGCTTTCGATCCTCGTTGCCGAGGACAAGCGCACCAATCAGATCGTCATCGCCAAGATTCTTGACCGCGCCGGCCATCGCGTCACGATCGTGGATAACGGAGAAGCGGCGCTCGATATTCTGGAAATGCAGGAATTCGATCTCGTCCTCATGGACGTCAATATGCCTGTCATGAACGGCATCGAGGCGACCAAGCTCTACCGCTTTGCTTCGCTCGACCGGCCACGCGTGCCGATCGTTGCCCTCACGGCGGACGCAACCGAAGAGGTCGCACGGCGCTGCGAAGAAGCCGGCATGGACGCCTGCATTACCAAGCCAATCGAGCCAAACCGGCTGCTTGAGATTATTGGCTCTCTCGTGCACGACAACGGCAAGGCCGACGAATTCGCATCAACTGCCGACGTCGCAAGCTACACGTCCGGTCGGCCGCGACTCCGCGCGGCTACGGCTGCGCCGGTCGACGTGCACACACTCGACGCGCTCGAAGAGCTGGGTGGCAGGGAATTCGTCGATGAATTGTCGGCGCAGTTCATCACGGATGCGGCCGACACGCTCAACAGCCTGGCCGACGCCGCAGCATCAGGCGACCTGAAATCCTTCCGTGAACATCTGCATGCGCTGCGCAGTGCGGCCGCCAACGTCGGAGCGCGCGGCATCTATGAGATGTGCCTCGGCTGGCGGCACATTGCGCCCGACGATTTCGCGGTCAGGGGCGAAATGCATCTCCAGAGATTGCATGAGGAATTCCAGCGTGTGCGCTCCGCGTTGCGCACCCGGATCTCCGGCCGTAACGTCGCCGCGTGATTGCTAGGTGTTGATGCGCTGCACGCGCCGTAACTGTGCGCTGGCCAGTCGTTCCATGTTCCGCAGGTCGGCTTCCTGCAACCGCATCGCGTGCTCCGCCCATATATCCGTAACGTCGCGCAGTTCCTCGAGCGACAGCGGATCGACGCGCAAGCTCACCTCGTGAACGCGACGATGCACCGTGTGATGGCGACGATTTTGCGCGATATAGTCGCGCACCGCCTCCTCGCCGCGCCCATCCTCGGCAAGAATATCGATAAGGCCCATCTCGTAAAGTTCGGGAGCGCCGAATACGCGGCCGCTGAGGATCATTTTATGAGCGCGCGTCATATCCAGCTTGCGCGAAAGAAAGCTGAAAGCCCCCATCCCCGGAAACAGGTTAAACAGGATTTCCGGCAAACCGAACTTTGCCCTCTTCTCCGCCACAAGCACGTTGAAGGATAAAGCTCCTTCAAATCCGCCGCCCAGGGCGTCACCCTGCACGAGCGCGATCGTGATCAATGGCAAATGGAAGCCGACCGTCATGTGGTACGCCACGTCGACGCAGTCATGCGCGTAATTGCGCAGCGCCTCGATATTGCGCGCGCGAATACTCTTGATGAAGAAGTTGAGATCGCCGCCGAGATTGTAGATGCCCGGGATTTCGCGAACCGCCCACGAAATATTTCACGGGCGCAATTTCACCGGGCCGCAAATTTCCGAACATGCGCTGCAACATCCGGCGCATAGAAATCAGTTCGCGCAGGAGTGTCGGCGTGAAGCTCGGCGGTCCCGCCGGGCGCATAAAGCACCAGATCGTCTCATCGTGCGGGCTGATCGAAAGATCGATTTCGTTGAAGCCGGCAGACGCAAGGCTGTCCCCGAAGGTGACACGCGAGCGGTCAAGCAAAGCCGATTCACGCGCCGGGACATTAGCCGGATTGGACCAGAGCTCCAGTTGCACCGGAGTTCTGGCCTCGGTGACCTGGCTCAGTGGGCTCCGAGGCGCAACGCTGAGCTTGGTGACGGCTGAACGCAAACTGTCCCACTTTCGTGCTAGATTTGCCTGTCGAGACAACACGTTCGCCCCTGGCTGTCCTTTACATTAATCAAAAATTAACCCTCCCGGAATTCGTTGTTGCTGCAATGGTTAATCGCGGCAGTGACGTCGATCACAAAAACGACGATTATCGGCGCGGTATGCTGATCGCGCGACAGTGCTAAGGCGATATTGCATGGGCACCGGCACTCGCGCACCGATGCGACAAATAGCAGCAATCCACACGATGGCACCCGCCAAATGAGTTAGCACGCATCGCCGTTGCCGCGATCCTTCACGGAAACGGCGTTGCCTGTGGTACCGCCACCCAGTATCCCTGCTGGCCCATGACCGACCTCGATGCAGGCGGGATCGCAACGAGCGGCGGCGTGCGATTCCTCGGGCAGCGCCGATCCTATTGGCGGCTGCTCATTCGCGGGGCGGTCCTGCTCGCGGCTACGCTCGGAATCTACCGGTTCTGGCTCGCGACCGACATCCGCCGATTCCTCTGGTCGAACACCGAGATCGCCGGCGAAGCGCTGGAATACACCGGAACGGCACTTGAGCTCCTTCTCGGATTTCTGATCGCGATCGCGATCCTGATCCCGGTCTACACCGTGATCTTTCTGGCGGCACTCGATCTCGGGGCAATCGGAAAATTTTCAGGGATGCTCGCCTTCGCCGGGCTTGGTGTTCTTGGCCAGTACGCCAGTCGATCGCGCGCGGCGCTACCGGCTGACGCGCACGATCTATCGCGG
>CAWHQF010000039.1:0-12911 GCA_963831475.1 uncultured Alphaproteobacteria bacterium | reverse complement strand
CGCTGACGCAAGCGGGCATCCAACTTTCCCCAAGAAGAACGGGTCCCCCCTTCGGGGGCGCCAACCCTCAGCCCGCACGCGCACGCTGGTTGAACAGGACTGCCTGGACTTTAGGATCTTTCATGTCGATGCCCTGTCGCAGCTCGAGACCCAGCGCCATTCCGCGCTTGACCGCAGGCCGTGCTTTCACGGTTTCGAGCCAGCGTTTGAGGTTCGGAAATTCGTTGATGTCCTGTCCCTGCCGTTCCCAAAGGTTGACCCAGCCAACCAACGCCATGTCGGCGATGGAATATTTGCCGGCGATGAATGGGCGATCCTCAAGTCGGACATTCATTACCCCATAAAGTCGGTTCACCTCGTTGACGTAGCGGTTGATTGCGTAAGTCAGAGTCTCCACCGCGTAGTTCTTGAAGTGATGTACTTGCCCCGCCATTGGGCCAACTCCGCCCATTTGCCAAAATAGCCACTGGTCGACTTCAACGCGCGCCCGCTCGTCCGCTGGATAGAACTTGCCCGTCTTGCGGCCGAGATATTGCAGGATGGCACCCAACTCAAAAATTGAGATTGGCCTCCCGCCTGGTCCTTGCGGGTCGATGATGGCCGGCATGCGGTTGTTGGGGGCGATCTTCAGGAAATCGGGATTGAACTGCTCGCCCTTCGAAATGTTTACGGGTTTCAGGACATAAGGCAGTCCGCACTCCTCGAGCATGATCGATATCTTGAAGCCGTTTGGCGTCGGCCAATAGTAAAGCTCGATTGCCTTAGACTGCCTGGGCGCCTTACTCGTTTTCGCCCCTGCCTTTTTTGATTTGCGCCGCGTTGAAACGGGTCGCCTGCTCTTCTTGCGCGCCATATCGTGCTCCACGTCCGTTCATCGATGTGAATAACTACCCAGACCTAGGCTGCACTGTCGCAGTCTGCAACCACCGCGCAGCCCCATCCTCGTCCAATCGCATGATCAACTAGTTGCATGACAACGTCGATCTGGACGCATACAACCTATGCGGGTTATTGTAAAAGCAGGTTGTGGGCAGCGGTCGATCACCGGCCGTCGGGCGCCGCGACCGGCAAGTCACAGAGGAAGTGAAGTCATGTCTAAAGTTAAATTTGCTGTTGTGCTCGCCGCAGCGTTGGTGGCGGGCGACCTATCGCAGTTTATATCGACCGCATCTGCGCAACAGCAGCCAAATGCGTCGCAGAGTACCGCAAAGGCAAAAAAGGAGCCGAGTGCCGGTCTACTCGCCGCGCGCGAACGACAAAAAAAATGCGGCGTCGAATGGAAGGAAGCAAAGGCCGCCGGCAAAGCTGAAAAGGATGTGACGTGGCCGAAATTCTGGAGCGCATGCAACAAGCGGCTCAAGGCAGCCGCCAAATAACATTCGAGAGAATGCGCCGACCCCGATGACTGGGATAAGATGATAGCGGAACGATTGAGGGCGTCGGCGAGACCTGAAGTCTCGCCGACGCCCTCTAATGTCACCCGGAACCGGGGCGCCGCAGAACAACCGCGTTGCGCAGATTACTCCATGACGCACACCGGCCCGTATGACTCAATCTCCGACACGTAAGGCCGAAGATCGGGAAGCGGCGTCAGACTAGAGCTTCCGCTTCCGGCGCTTCGTCTTCTTCGCTGCTTTCGCCGCTGCCTTCTTCCTACGTTTAGCCATTGCTGCCCTCCTAGCCATGAAGTCATGGCGGGTGTCGCATCAGCACGCGTCGCGAATCGACACGCACTGCACTCCGTTTACTACAGCACAGCGGAAAAAAGAACGTTACCGCTTAACGAAACGTGTATGCGAGCAGCCATCGAACGTTCGCGACGCGATGGAATGAAAAACCAGCAACGCTTCGCGCGCTTAAGTAATGACAGAAAACATTGGCGCGCGCATTGTCGGCAGTGCAAAAAAGCGCGATGAAATAAGGTTTTTTTCGTCGGAGTTATTACGCCGTCAAAACAATTCGGTGACAAATAGTGCGCGTCACATGCACCCGGTTTGCACTGCCGCTGTTTGTAGGAAGTACATCAGTGTGCTGAAAATTTTTTGCACAGACAACCGTGCTGGAGCCCTGCGGGCGATCAAAATCGATCAAAATTGAGCAAATCAGGGTCAAGTGATTCGCGCCGATTCGCACTTCATTCGAGATTGAATTCGTCCATCGAATGGACGACGGGGCGAGATCAGGTCCCCAAACTTGGCGCCTGCGCCTGCGGCGTGATTGAACTCAGCACTTTTCAGACTGGGCGGAAGGGCTGCACGTATCAAAGTCCAAGCTTACGCTTCAAGATGTCGTTGACGGCCTGTGGGCTCGCCTTGCCGCCCGACGACTTCATCACCTGCCCTACAAACCAGCCGATCGCCTTGGGGTTGGTCTTGGCATCGGCGACCTTGTCCGGATTCTGGGCGATGATTTCGTCGACGACCTTCTCGATCGCGCCGACGTCCGTAACCTGCTTCAGGCCCCGCTGCTCGACAATTGTGCGAGGGTCGCCGCCTTCAGTCCATACAATCTCGAAAACATCCTTGGCGATTTTCCCCGAAATTGTCCCGTCTTTCAGCAAATCCAGTAACACGCCAAGCTGCGCGGCCGAGATCGGCGAGGTGTCGATGGTCTTATCCTCCTTGTTCAAACGTCCGAACAGCTCGTTGATGACCCAGTTCGCCGCGACCTTTCCATCGCGGCCCTGGGCAAGAGCTTCAAAATACAGTGCGGTGTCTCGTTCCGCGACGAGCACACCCGCATCGTAAGGTGACAGAGAAAATTCGTCCTCAAAACGTTTCTTCTTTTTGTCGGGAAGCTCAGGAAGTTTGGCGGCAAGCACGTCGACATAGGCCCGGTCGAATTCCAGCGGCAGGAGGTCTGGGTCCGGAAAGTAGCGATAATCGTGCGCCTCTTCTTTTGTTCGCATAGGGCGCGTTTCGCCGCGCACTGAATCGAAAAGGCGAGTTTCCTGATCGATCATACCGCCTTCCTCGATCACCGAGATTTGCCGGCGCGCTTCGTGCTCGATCGCCTGGCCAATAAAGCGGATTGAATTGACATTCTTGATTTCGCAGCGCGTCCCAAGCGGTTCGCCGGGGCGACGGACCGAAACGTTCACGTCGGCGCGCAGGTTTCCTTTTTCCATGTCGCCGTCGCATGTCCCGAGATAGCGCAGGATTGAGCGGAGCTTGGAGATAAATGCCTTTGCCTCTTCGGCCGAACGCAGATCAGGCTTTGACACAATCTCCATCAGGGCCACGCCGGAACGATTGAGATCTACATAAGAATATGCGGAATGGCGATCGTGCACGCTTTTGCCGGCGTCCTGTTCGAGATGTATGCGCTCGATCCCGATGGTGACGCTGTCACCGTTATCCAGATCGACCGCTACCGTCCCCTCTCCGACGATCGGCCACTTATATTGGCTGATCTGGTAGCCTTGCGGCAGGTCGGGGTAGAAATAGTTCTTCCGATCAAAAATCGATTTCAGGTTGATAACTGCGTTCAACCCCAGGCCGGTGCGGATCGCCTGCCGCACGCATTCCTCATTGATCACGGGCAACATGCCCGGCATGGCCGCATCGACAAGCGACACATGAGAATTCGGTGCGCCGCCAAATTGGGTCGACGCACCCGAGAACAGTTTCGACTCGGACGTCACCTGCGCATGGACTTCCATGCCGATGACGACTTCCCATTCTCCGGTCGCGCCTTTTAGGCGCTTCTTGGCGTTAGCGTGGGTGTCCATCATTACCCGGCCCGTTGTTGCCGATTTCCGAATTTCGTACCTGTTCGCACCCTACTCGTGCAAGACGCACCGGCCTCTCATGGCCTCTCATGCCTCTCCTTGGGCGCAGATTTTCGCAATGCTGGTTTGTTCACCATGCAGGCTCGTTCCTCCAAACCGCCCAAATTCTGCAACGATTTTTGCCGATTTTGCGCGCATGCCGTCCCCCGGAACCGGGTACGTACGGCAGGCGTTGGATTGATGTCATGAACAAAGACAACAACGGCATATTCGGTATTATTGTCGGCGGCGTTGTCGCAGCGATTGCTGCGATGTTCATCCTTAGCGGCGGTGAACTGGGTGGCAAGAAGACTGTCGAAGGCGATCAGGATCTTCCGCCGATCGCGACAGTCGACAAATAGCCAACTGGCGCTGTCTACCACCACGGTTGGGGGCTGAATTTTCCCGCCGCCTGTTCGACCACTGCGGCGAGCGAAAACAGGCCCTCTTCGTCAAACGGACGTCCGATTAGCTGCAAACCTAAAGGCAGCCCCTGCCCATCTCGACCGGCGGGAACGGAGATGCCGGGAAGCCCCGCCATATTGACGGTCACGGTGAAAACGTCGTTGAGGTACATCTCAACCGGATCGAGGCCGCCCTTCTCCCCAATTCCAAACGCGGCCGAAGGAGTTGCGGGCGTGAGCATCGCGTGTATCCCAGCTTTGAAGCAGTCTTCAAAATCCTTCTTGATCAGCGTGCGGACCTTCTGGGCACGTATATAGTATGCGTCATAGTAGCCCGCCGAGAGAACGTAGGTGCCGATCAGGACGCGTCTGCGGACTTCAGCGCCAAAACCGGCACTTCGCGTTTTTTCGTACATGTCGATGATGTCGCGACTCTCAACGCGCAGTCCGTAACGCACACCATCATAGCGCGCGAGGTTCGATGAAGCTTCCGCCGGCGCAACGATGTAGTACGCGGGTAAGGCATATTTCGTGTGCGGTAGCGAAACTTCGACCAATTCCGCGCCGGCGGCTTTCAACCACTTCCGACCCTCTTCCCATATTGTTTCGACTTCCGCGGGCATGCCATCGAGGCGGTATTCCTTCGGGATTCCGATGCGCAGCCCTTTGACTGATTTCCCGACTGCGGCTTCGTAGTCCGGGACCGGACGATCGGCGCAGGTCGTATCCTTGGCATCAGGTCCAGCCATCGACCGCAAGAGGATCGCGGCATCGCGCACGCTGCGCGCGAATGGTCCGGCCTGATCGAGGGAGGATGCAAAAGCAACAATGCCCCAGCGCGAGCAGCGGCCATAGGTGGGCTTTACGCCGACTGTTCCGGTAAATGCCGCTGGTTGCCGGATCGAGCCGCCAGTGTCGGTTCCGGTCGCCCCCAGACAAAGCTGCGCCGCGACTGCCGCCGCCGAACCGCCGGACGAGCCGCCGGGCGTAAGGGGCGTGTTGGAGCCCCGCCGCCGCCAGGGCGAGTGGACGGGACCAAAGTACGAAGTCTCGTTGGACGAACCCATGGCGAACTCGTCACAATTCGTTTTCCCGAGCAGAACAGCGCCATCGCGCCAGAGTTGCGACGTAACGGTAGACTCGTAGGTTGGCACGAAACTGTCGAGGATGTGGGAGCAGGCAGTCGACCGCACCCCAGCCGTGCAAAACATGTCCTTGATCGCGAGCGGTATGCCCTCAAGCGGCCCCGGCTGACCCGAAGCAATGCGTACGTCAGATGCCCGCGCCATTGCAGTCGCACGATCCGGCGTCTCAAGAACATAGGCATTGAGGGCGCGCGCCTTTTCGATTGCCGCAATATGTGCGGCAGTCAATTCGGAGGCGGAAAAGGATTTTTTCCTCAGCCCGTCGCGCGCTTCCCCCAGAGTCAACGAATTCAAGTCGCTCACGGCTCGCGCTCATCCTGCACAGATGGTGCCGCAGGCTGGTCCGCTGGTGCTTCGCAGCCGAAGCGTCTGGATTCTTCCTGCTCGCGCAGGATACGTTCGCGCACCTCGGGAGAGAGCGCGTCCACCATGTTCCAAAATCCGATCTCGCAGGCAATGCACATTACTCGACCACTTTCGGTACCAGGAAAAAGTTTTCTTCGGTCTTAGGCGCGTTTTTCACGATATCTTCGACGATTCCCCCGTCGGTCACTTCGTCCGCTCGTTTCTTCATTGCCATTGGTGTTACCGAGGTCATCGGCTCAACGCCCGCGACATCGACTTCCGTGAGTTGCTCCACAAAGGCGAGCATCGCATTGAGCTCACCTTTGAGATGCTCGATTTCTTCCTCAGCCACGGCAATCCGGGCAAGGTGCGCAATGCGGCGAACGGTATCGGACTCGACGGCCATGCAATTCCACGGACAGGCGGTTCTATCAATGACAGCCAGCCTATAGCAGAGCGGCTTTCACTACGACAACCGGCCCCTCGCCTGCCGCACGAGCGGACGCCCGAAGCGAACGGGGCCCGCAAAAAGACCAAGAATGCGAGCTCCGAACCGGCTACCATCCGGCGATGCCTATCCGGACCCATGATCGATATCCGTATTCTCCAATTCCGGCGCGCGCCGTCTACGATTGGCCCGGCGGCAGGCGACTAGCGATCTATATTGCACTCAACCTCGAATGGTTCTCATTTGGGGACGGATTAGGCGCCGAACTCGCACCCGGCGGCCCGCCACCGGATGTTCTCAATTACGCGTGGCGTGACTACGGCAACCGTGTCGGCGTCTTTCGTCTGGTAGAGCTGTTTGACGAACTCAAGCTGCCGGTGACACTGCTCGTCAACAGCGAAATGTACCGCCACGCGCCCCAGGCGGTCGCGGCGTTTGCCAATGCTGAAATTGTCGGGCATGGCCGGAGCAATTCCGAGCGGCAAGGTGCGCTGAGTGAAATGGAAGAGCTGGCGCTAATCTCTGAAACCACAAGTGCGATCGAAAAACATTCGGGCAAGCGTCCGAACGGCTGGCTAGGGCCATGGATATCGCAATCGCCACTAACGCCAGATTTGTTGCACGAGGCCGGCTACCGGTATCTTCTCGACTGGTGCCACGACGATCAACCCGTGTGGATGAAAACCCGAAAGGGACGCATCCTGTCGCTGCCCTACCCGCAGGAACTCAACGACATTCCGCAAATCGTTGCGCGCAAACGCGAAGCGCCCGAATTCGCCGACATGATCGTCGATGCTTTCGAAGTAATGAGGTTGGACTGCAGAAAACGGCCGCTCGTCATGGGGATCGCACTCCATCCCTATATCGTCGGCTGGCCCCACCGTTTCAGGCACCTGAGCCGCGCGCTCAACCATATCGTCCGGCACGCCGACGAGCGCGTGTGGTTCACATCTGCCGGAAATATTGTCGCGCACGCCGAAAGTCTCGCGCCGGGCACAGTGCCGTGAACACTGTTATTGGCACCGTCATCGAGCCCATGGTAGCGATTAATAATGTCGGTCATTTTGCCGCTCGTTGAAGCCGCTGCGTATTTTCCCTCGCGCGGAGTTCTTATTGGCTTAGACCTCGGAACCAAGACAGTCGGGGTCGCCGCCAGCGACCCGGATCGAAAGCTTGCAACCGGAATTGAGACGATCGCGCGGAAGGCCTTCACGGCCGATGCAAAACGCCTGCTCGCGCTAGCTGCCGATCGTTCGGCGGTTGGTATCGTTCTCGGTCTTCCCATAAACATGAATGGCACCGAAGGTCCCCGCGCGCAAGCGACGCGCGCATTCGCGCGTAATCTTGCGAAACTAACCAATCTGCCAATCGCTCTATGGGATGAGCGACTGTCGACTGCTGCCGTGGAGCGCGAATTGATCGCCGCCGACGTCAGCCGGAAAAGGCGCGCAGCTGTCATAGACCAGCATGCCGCTGCCTTTATTTTGCAGGGGGCGCTCGACCGCCTTGCGCGTCTCTGAAAGAAAAAGAAGCCGCCCCGAAGAGCGGCTTCCTTCCGCCAATACGCTGCGCTTATCGCTGCGAGTCGATCGAGAAATTATTCGTATTGTGCTGGCGTGACCAGTCATTGCGATAACGATACACTGGCGCCGGCTCGTAGGCATACGCATCGTAATCATCATACGCGTATCCCGGCCCATAGGCGTAGCCCGGGGCATAATCGTAACCGCCGTAGTAACCGTCGTTGTACGCAGAGCTGGCAATCGCAGCACCCGCAAGCGCGCCGACGCCGAATCCGATTGCGGCCGCATTGTGCCCATGGCGCGCCTCACTTGGCGTGGCCGCGGCCATCGCCAGCGCGCCTGCCAGTGTTGCCGCCGCAGCGTATTTAAATATTGTCTTCATCTTGACCTCCTTCTTGCCGACATTTGACATATCCGTGCTCAACCCCCGAACAGACGAGAGAGTTCCTGCAAAAAGTAAACCAAACGGTCACGAATAGTTTTCGGTCCGGTCACAAATTTTTTATTGGAACGAAGAACAATTGCGTAAACAGAAAGGAGCGGACCAATGGTCCGCTCCTTTAATCGTTCGCGTTTGTCGCGATCCTTACCACTGCGGATTGTATGTCGGATCGAGAGCGGGATCTTGCGCCAATGGATTGGAGCACGATGAAACGTATCCAAATCCGCGACTCGAATCGGTTGCGATCCAGCATCGGCCGGAACGATTGACCATTCCGGTTTGCTGGGGTGCGAGAGCATACGAAGAGGACGCTGACTGCATCTGATAACCGTCCGTATTATTTGTTTTCTGAGCCTGTCGCGCGAATGCCGGAGTGGCAATCAAAACAACCGCCACGCCCGCCGCAATTGCATAAACCAAGGAGGACTTCTTCTGCATAACACTCTCCATCTTGACCAGCCCGATTGCTTGCATTGAGGGGTCACGGGAAATCCCGCGAAGAATGCCGCCTCCACTCGGAGAGGCGCGCGCCGGCGATGCTGCTCATGGGGAGTTAAGGAATGGCGCCGCGGTTGACTGGCGCTGTCGCTAAATTTAAGTCGAACCTGCGGCAATTCGGGCGCGACCAAGCCTGATAAGTGCGCCATTAACAATCGTATCGAGGACCTGTGAATCCGCCCGCAATGCCCTTGCCCGGCTAGTCGGTTGCGCATATAGGTCTTGCTTTAATGACCATTTCGCCGAAACCCTCCTTCGTCCTCAGCAGGCGGCATTTGTTGGGGATTGAAGGCCTTTCTCACGAAGATATTACCGGCCTCCTCGATCTCTCCGAAGAATTCGTAGAACTCAACCGGCAGGTCGAGAAAAAGCGCAGTTCGCTCCGCGGACGCACTCAGATCAACCTATTCTTCGAGGTGTCGACCCGCACCCAGGCCTCGTTTGAACTGGCGGGCAAACGTCTCGGTGCCGACGTGATGAATATGTCAACCGGCTCGTCCTCAATGCGCAAGGGCGAAACGTTGATCGACACCGCCATTACGCTCAATGCCATGCATCCGGATATCATCGTCGTACGCCATCACGCATCAGGCGCCGTCGAACTGCTGGCGCGCAAAGTTGACTGCTCGGTAATCAATGCCGGCGATGGCTCACACGAACATCCCACACAAGCCCTGCTTGATGCCCTGACGATTCGACGCAACAAGGGTCACATCGATGGGCTCCTGGTTGCAATTTGCGGCGACATTCTCCATTCGCGCGTCGCCCGTTCCAACATTATTCTGCTCAACGCGATGGGCGCGCGTGTTCGCGTTGTCGCTCCCTCCACTTTGCTCCCTCCCGGTATCGAGCGGTTTGGAGTTCGAGGTGGCACGCGATATGCGTGAAGGGCTTGCCGATGCGGATATAGTAATGATGCTGCGCCTTCAGCGCGAACGCATGAATGGCTCGTATGTGCCGTCTGTGTCTGAATATTTTCATTACTACGGCCTTGATGAAAAAAAGCTCGCCTACGCAAAGCCGGGTGCGCTGGTTATGCATCCGGGGCCGATGAATCGCGGGGTGGAGATCGATTCCATCGTCGCCGATGGCGCCCAATCGTTGATCCGTGAGCAGGTTGAAATGGGTGTCGCCGTGCGTATGGCCGTGCTTGAGGCGCTCTCGCGGAATTTACCCAATGCTTAGCGTTTGGCCGCTCCAGAATTTCTGCATCAAGCCGCAAGCCCGGAATGACAGGATAAAAGTATGATGCTGTCAGACCGTCGACCGATCCTGCTCGCCAACGCCCGCATCATCGACCCGTCGCGGGACTTCGATATCATTGGCGACCTTCTGATTGCAGAAGGCGTCGTACGCGAGGCGAAAAAGGGAATTGGTGCAGCCGGCGTTCCCGAGGGCACCGATGTCATCGATTGCCGCGGCAAACTGGTCGCGCCCGGTCTGATCGATATGCGAGCCTTCATCGGCGAGCCTGGCGAAGCCAGCCGCGAAACGCTCGCGTCCGCCAGCCAAGCCGCCGCGGCGGGGGGCGTGACAACAATTATATGCCAACCTGATACATCGCCGGCGATCGATGACCCCGCAACGGTTGATTTCGTGCTCCGCCGCGCCCGTGACAATGCGGTTGTGCATGTCCATCCGATGGCCGCGATCACGAAGGGTCTTGAAGGCCTGGAAATGACCGAAATCGGCCTGCTCAAGGCTGCGGGTGCCGTGGCATTTACCGATGGCTTGAAAAGCATCACAAACGCACAAGTCATGCGGCGAGCTCTTACCTACGCCGGCGATTTCGATGCCTTGATTGTGCATCACACTGAAGACCCCAACCTGATCGGCGATGGCGTGATGAACGAGGGCGAGTTCGCCGCACGTCTCGGCCTTCTCGGCATCCCGAACGCGGCAGAGACAGTCATGCTCGAGCGCGACATTCGCCTCGTGGCACTATCGGGAGGGCGCTATCACGCGGCGTCGGTGACCTGCGCTGATTCGTTGGAAGTCTTGAGGCGCGCAAAGGATGCGGGGCTGGCTGTCACGGCTTCGGCCTCGATTAATCATGTCACGCTCAATGAAAACGACATCGGGCCCTACCGCACATTCCTGAAGCTGACGCCACCATTACGCGCGGAGGACGACCGGAAGTCTACGGTTGAAGCATTGGCTTCCGGCCTTATCGACTGTGTCATGTCGGACCATAATCCGCAGGATGTTGAGACCAAGCGCCTCCCCTTCGCCGAGGCCGCGCCGGGAGCCATCGGTCTCGAGACCATGCTCAGCGCAGGGCTGCGCCTGGTCCACAACGGTGAGATCGCCTTGTCAGCTTTGCTACGCGCGATGTCTACGCGTCCTGCCGAACTCTTGGGGCTCCCGGGCGGTACGTTCAAAAGCGGCGCGCCCGCTGATGTGATCGTCGTAGATACCGAAGTGCCATGGGTTCTCGATCCCAATGAGCTAAAGTCGAAGTGCAAGAATACACCGTTCGACGAGGCCCGCCTGACCGGCCGCGTGATCCGTACAATTGTCTCAGGCCGCACCGTTTACGAATTCGTATGATCGCCGCCGCCTTCGTCTTTGGTTATCTACTTGGCTCGATTCCGTTCGGGCTCCTGCTCACGCGCGCGGCCGGCGGTCCCGACATCAGGGCCCTTGGGTCGGGTAACATCGGCGCAACGAATGTCTTACGCACCGGTCACAAAGGGCTGGCAGCAGCGACGCTCATTTGCGACATGCTCAAGGGCACAATTGCCGTACTCGCGGCGGCACATTTTGGCACTGACGCCGCGCTTGCAGCTGCGCTTGGCGCATTCCTCGGCCATCTCTTTCCGATCTGGTTGAAATTTAAGGGGGGCAAAGGGGTCGCTACCTATATCGGGCTTCTGCTGGGTCTCTGCTGGCCCGCTGCCCTTGTTTTCTGCATCATCTGGCTCGTCGTGGCGGCAGCGACGCGGTATTCATCGGCCGCCGCTCTCATTGCCAGCGGCATCACTCCTTTTACGGTCTGGTTTTTTGGCCGGCCTATGGTTGCCCTTCTGTTTTTATTACTCACCGTTCTTTTGTGGTTGATGCATCGCGCAAACATCGTCCGCCTGCTTGACGGCAGCGAGGGCAAAATCGGCGCAAAGGCACCCGCGAACTAAACTTCTGGTTGTATTTCTGTATAAACGGTTGTAGTCCTGCCCGCCCTGCGATTGCAAATGGTGGGAGCGTGAGCGAACCGACGCGATTAAGCGACGACGAGCGGCTCGACTGGCTGCGCCTCATCCGCACCGACAATGTCGGGCCGCGAACCTTCCGGGACCTCATCAGCCATTTCGGCAGTGCACGGGCTGCCCTTGCAGCTTTGCCGAGCCTCGCTCAGCGAGGGGGGTCTGCGCGCTCGCTGCGCATCTGCTCGCGCGAGCAGGCGGAAGCCGAATTGAATGCGACGCAATTGGCCGGCGTCGAATATGTGGCTCTCGATGAACCGGCCTACCCGATGCGATTGCGGATGATTGACGATGCGCCGCCACTTTTGGCGGTTCGAGGAAAACTTGACGTGCTGGCGCGCCCGCTCATCGCGATCGTCGGCTCCCGCAATGCTTCCGCGGCCGGGGTGAAATTTTCCGGACAAATCGCCCGCGATCTTGCTGCCGCAGGCTTCGTGGTCGTCTCGGGATTGGCGCGCGGAATTGATGCGGCTGCGCACCGAGCAAGCGTCAGCACCGGCACCATTGCAGTGCTCGCCGGCGGCCACGCACGAATTTATCCGCCGGAACATCTCGACCTGCTCGAAGAACTGGTGATCAACGGGGCCGCCGTGTCGGAAATGCCGTTCGCGCGGGAACCACGCGCCCACGACTTCCCGCGCCGCAACCGGATAATTTCCGGGCTCTCTGTCGGTGTCGTTGTAATCGAAGCGGCGCGTCGTTCAGGGTCTCTGATAACGGCGCGACTCGCCGGTGAACAGGGCCGCGAAGTATTCGCGGTACCTGGCTCGCCTCTCGATCCGCGCAACGACGGAACGAACGGGCTGCTCAAACAGGGTGCCACTCCGGTGACCGAGGCCGCCGATGTCATCGCAGCAATCGAGCCAATCCTTGGGCGAACCATCAGCGTGGCACCGGTGGATGAAACCGCGCCAAACACTCCCGCTATTTCAAGTTCCGCGTTCGAAGAAGATGAACGCAGTGGGGTGGTCGCGCTGTTGGGTCCGACGCCGGTATCAATCGACGACCTGATGCGACTCACCGGCGCGTCGCCCGCGATGGTGCGGACCATATTACTTGAACTCGAGATTGCCGGACGATTGGAACGTCACGGTGCGGGGTTGGTATCACTGCCGTAACGTGCGATACGCATCA
>CAWHQF010000038.1:0-12854 GCA_963831475.1 uncultured Alphaproteobacteria bacterium | reverse complement strand
ACCAATAAAATCATGAAGATAGGCCGAGACATGAATCCAATATCGACGCCTGGCGGCAAAGAAACCCACTGAAACGACTGGGGATTTTCTCCCGTTTTGCACGTGGCAGCACCATCGCAAAGCCGAAATTGTACGGTATCTTTGCTGATGACCTGCCGTTCGGTGTTTGGACTTCTTACGGGTGTATTTGCCGCCCTGGTGCTCGCCGGCTGTGCGTCGGAAGACAGCGCGGGCCGCTTTCTCGTGCAGCCCGATAAATATACGCTCTACAACTGCAAGGAGCTCGCCGACGCGACGCAGGCCAATGCGACGCGCCAGCACGAGCTGGAAGCGCTGATGGCAAAGGCCGGTCCGGATTCAGGCGGAAGGCTCGTCAGCAATTTGGCCTATCGGCCGGAATACACGCAATTGCATGGCGAAATGAATGAGCTGCACAGGACGACGTTGGAAAAAAACTGCAAGACCGTCACCGGGTCCGGTACGCGCACCAGCGATCAGATCGTGCGTTGAGCCGGGCCGGCGCTTCCATGGAACTTTTTAAAGCCGGGGAACTTGTAGGCGTGGAACCTGCCGCGGCGGCGGCCTTGAACGGGGGCGAGCATGGGTCTTTTGATCAGTATTCTGATTACTTTTCTTGTCATCATCCTGGTCCTCTATCTCGTCAATATGCTGCCGCTTGATGGCCGCGCGAAGCAGATCGTGCGTGTCATTGTCATTGTCATCGGCATAATATCGTTGCTGAAATATCTCGCGGTTTTCTAGCTCACTCTGACCGGGCAGATTCAAAGCGCGGTACGGCGCAGCCGCAACGCGTTGCCGACGACGCTGACGGAGGACAACGCCATGGCCGCGGCCGCGATGATCGGTGAGAGCAGTACACCGAAGACCGGATAAAGCACGCCGGCGGCCACGGGCACGCCGAGCGAATTATAGATAAAGGCAAAGAACAGGTTCTGCCGGATATTGCGCATCACGGCGGAGGAGAGGGCGCGCGCTTTCACGATTCCCGTCAGGTCACCCTTAAGCAGCGTGACGCCGGCACTTTCGATCGCGACATCAGCGCCCGTACCCATCGCGATTCCGACTTCGGCGGCTGCAAGCGCGGGCGCATCATTGACACCGTCGCCTGCCATGGCCACCACGCGTCCCTCGCGACGCAGTTTCTCGACGACGGCATTCTTCTGATCGGGCAGGACTTCCGCCTCGACCTCGGCGATGCCGAGGCGCCGCGCCACTGCCTTCGCGGTCGTGAGATTGTCGCCGGTGAGCATCACGACGCGAATTCCGTCTGCGGCGAGCGCCTTCAGCGCGTCCGGTGTCGTGGACTTGACCGGATCGGCGATGGCGATCACTCCGGCTGCCGTGCCATCGACAGCGAGAAAAATAGCAGTCGCCCCGTCGCCACGAAGGCGCTCGGCTTCGCCGGCAAGCGCCGACGTATTGATATTCAATTCGTCAAGAAACCGCGCATTGCCGAGCGCAAGGCGCTTTCCCTCGACCGTTCCGATGACGCCCTTGCCGGCAGGTGAATCAAAGCCGCGCACGTCCGACAGCGGGAGTTTGCGCTCGGCCGCAGCGGCGGTGATTGCTGCCGCGAGCGGATGCTCGCTGCCGCGCTCGACGCTCGCCGCGAGCTGGAGCACCTGCGCCTCATCGAAGGCGGGCGCCGGCACAACCGCAACGACTTTCGGCTTTCCTTCGGTGAGCGTGCCGGTCTTGTCGATGACCAGCGTGTCGACCTTTTCCATGCGCTCGAGTGCTTCGGCGTTCTTGATGAGAACGCCGGCCTGCGCGCCGCGCCCGACGCCGACCATGATCGACATCGGCGTAGCGAGACCGAGCGCGCAGGGGCAGGCGATGATCAGCACGCTCACCGCTGCGACGAGGCCGAAAGCAAAACGCGGTTCGGGGCCGAACGTGGCCCATGCGGCAAAAGCAGCGATTGCCGCCGCAACGACGATCGGGACAAACCAGCTTGAAACCTGGTCGGCAAGCCGCTGGATCGGTGCGCGGCTGCGCTGCGCGGACGCGACCATCTGCACGATCTGCGAAAGCAGGGTATCGCGGCCGACTTTTTCGGCGCGCATGACGAAGCTTCCGGATCTGTTGATGGTCCCGCCGATCACGCGAGAATCTTTTTCCTTGGTAACCGGCATGGACTCACCCGTGACCATGGATTCATCAACGGCCGAGCGGCCCTCCAGCACCAGTCCGTCGACCGGCACCTTGTCGCCTGGCCGGACGCGCAAGCGGTCGCCGGATTGCACCGCATCAAGCGTGACTTCCTCGTCGCCGCCATCATCTTTCACACGGCGCGCAGTCTTGGGTGCAAGATCGAGCAAGGCGCGGATCGCGCCGGATGTTGCTTCGCGCGCGCGAAGCTCCAGCACCTGACCCATGAGGACCAGTACCGTGATGACGCTGGCAGATTCGAAGTAACTTGCCGGCGTGCCGCCGTGGCCGCGAAATGCCTCCGGAAAAGATCCCGGCGTGAAAGTTGCGAACAGGCTGTAGACATATGCGACGCCGGTGCCCATCGCGATCAGCGTGAACATGTTCAGGTTACGCGTGACAAGCGATTGCCAGCCGCGCACGAAGAACGGCCAGCCGGCCCAGAGGACGACCGGAGTGGCGAACGCGAATTGTACGTAGTTCGACAGCGCCGGTTCGACCCAATTGTGCGCGCCGAAAACATGGGCGCCCATTTCCAGTGTGAAAACCGGCAGTGTCAGCACCAGGCCCACCCAGAACCTGCGTGTCATGTCGATGAGTTCCGGGTTGGGTCCGGTTTCAGCGTCGGGAAGCACGGGTTCGAGCGCCATGCCGCAGATCGGGCACGAGCCGGGCCCGGCCTGGCGGATCTCGGGATGCATCGGACAGGTGTAGATCGTGCCTTCGGCGACAGGGTCCGGGCGCACGTGCGCCCAGAATATTTCTGCGGCTCGGCGATGAATTTTGTGCGGCAACCGGCCGAGCAGAAATAATAGGCGTGGCCGCGATAGTCGGCGCGGTGCTTGGCCGTGTGCGGATCCACCGTCATGCCGCACACTGGATCGCTCACGGTCGATGCCGATGCGTCATGGTGGTGATGAAGTTCGGATGCCACGGTCAAACCTTGCGTTCAATACCCCTAGGGGGTATATAGGCGTAATGGCGAAAGACAGCAAGGCGACAACACTCAAGCGTCTCAATCGGATTGAGGGCCAGGTGCGGGGGCTTTCCCGCATGGTCGAAGACGACCGTTATTGCATCGATATCGTCACACAGATCGCTGCGGTGCGGGCGGCCTTACGCCGGGCCGAGGAGGAAATACTGCGTGATCACGTTGCGCACTGCGTCGATCACGCGATCAAGAGCGGCGACAAGGCCGATCAACGGCGCAAGGTCGCCGAACTGATGGACGTGATGGGACGGGCCGGGCGGTAGCCGTTTGTTTTTTATTGCCGCACTTGCCCGGCCATCGCACCACCAAGGCAAAAACATCAACCGAATTTCTCTCGCGCAAGCTTAGCTCCGGCGCCGAGTGCCTTGAGTTTCGCCTCCGCGATGTCGCGCCGCATCGGCGCCATGCCGCAATTCGTGCAGGCGATGATTTTTTCCTTCGGAGCGACTTTCATGACATCGCCGATAACCCGTGCGACATCTTCCGGCGTTTCGACTTTGTCGGTTGCGATATCGATCACACCGACAAGAAGGTCTTTGCCTTCCAGCAACGACAGGAGCTTCAGCGGCACGTGTGAGTTGATGCATTCCAGCGACACCTGCCCGACGCGGCTTTTGGCGAGTGCCGGAAAAAATCTCTCGTATTGGCGCCACTCATCGCCAAGGGAGTTCTTCCAATCGATATTGGCCTTGATGCCGTAGCCGTAACAGATATGCACGGCGGTCGTGCACTTGAGCCCGTCAATTGTACGGTGCAAGGTCTCGACACCCCAACCGGCAACATCATCCATAAACACATTGAATGCAGGTTCGTCGATCTGAATGACATCGACGCCATCTTTTTCGAGCGCGCGGGCTTCCTGGTTGAGCAGGCCGGCGAAGGCCATCGCCATCTTGATTTTGTCGCCGTAGTGATTGTCGGCAATCGTGTCGGCAATCGTCATCGCACCGGGGAGGGTCATCTTCAGGCGGCGCGACGTATGCGCGCGCGCATGGCGCGCTTCCGCCTGGTGCACACGGCCCTTGAGCGTCAGTTCCCCGCGCACGACCGGCACCATCGCTTTGTAGCGGTCGGCGCGGATACCCATTTCAACCTTGTGTGAAAAATCGATACCGTCGACGAATTCCAGAAAACCATGCACGAAATGCTGGCGCGACATTTCGCCGTCGGAGACGATGTCGATATCGGCATCTTCCTGCCATTTCACAGCGAGTAGCGTGGCATCAAGCTTGGCCGAGGCAAGTTCATCTCCCTGCAACCGCCATTGCGGCCACAGCTTGTTGGGTTCGGCGAGCCAGGAGGGTTTCGGAAGGCTACCGGCGACGGTCGATGGAAATATCATGCGCGTACACACTTTGGTTTGTGATGGTTTGCCCCGATAGCCGGATCCGTAGCCAGGTCATGCACCGTAACGCTGAGGCGGCTGCCAACTATAGAGCCAATCGTAGCGCGCGCGCAGTTTTTCTCCGCCCATCGCCCGCATCGCGAGATTGCGTACAAGCGCTTCCGGGCCCGTCAGCCCGTAGATGCGCGCTTGGCGCCGCGCGGCCTGTTGGGCACGCATCGTTCGATGCCAGCGCGCGCCTTCATAGGCGCGCAGCGCGTCCGAAGGGTCATCGAGATATTTGGCGAGCATGTCGGCGAGGACGACGCCGTCCTCGATCGCCATAGCCGCGCCTTGGGCCAGGAATGGCAGCATCGGGTGGGCGGCGTCCCCAATCAATGTCACCGGCAAACGCGTGCCGCGGAACGGGTCCTTGCGGTCGTACAACGCCCATTTCAGCCAGCGATCGGGAATCGCAATGAGCGCGCGGGCTTTTTCCGTCCACGTCCACCGCGCAAAACGGCGCAGGATTTCTGCGCGATCGCCGGCTGCAGACCAGCCGGTCTCGTTCCACTCGTCGTGCACGATACCGACAACATTGATGACGCGGCCAGCCTTGACCGGATAATGCACGAGATGCGCATCGTGGCCGAGCCAAAGATGCACGAGGGGCTGACGGAATTCGGCCGGCACCGCGTCGGCCGGAATGAGCGCGCGCCAGGCGGTGCGGTGCCGGAACGCCGGCGGTTGCTGTTGGCGAAGCCGCTCCGCCACTGTCGACCAGATACCGTCGGCGCCGATCAGCGCGATGCCCCGTTCGTCGAGCACCTGCGACCCGCGTTTGGCGAGCACGCTCACGCCTTTGGCGTGTGCTGCGAATTCCTCGACCCGCACTCCGAGTTCGACGTTCAGGTCCAGCTGATCTTTCGCAACATCTGCGAGCGCCGACTGCAGGTCGCCGCGGTGGATGGACCAATAGGGCGCGCCGTAACGCTGTTCAATCTCGTTACCAAGAGGGATACGGGTGATCTCACGTCCGCTTCCGCCTGCCATCACGCGTATGGCTTGCGGTGCAACCGCAACGGATTGCAGCCGATCGCGCAAGCCGAGTGCGATCAACACGCGCGTTGCATTCGGTGACAGCTGGAGCCCGGCGCCTGTTTCCTCCAGTTTTTCGGTCTGTTCGAAGACGGTCACGCGCATGCCGGCGCGCGCGAGCGCCAATGCCGCCGTCAGTCCGGCAATTCCGGCGCCGGCCACGATGACATGACGCGCGGGCGCCACGACGAAAGACCCCGATATGGTTCAGGCGGCCGCGGAAAGCGGCAGTGCGCATTCCGGTGGGCGCGCCGCGTGCGAGTTGAGCGCCATGTCGAGGCGATAGAGAGTCGAGCAGTACGGGCAGATGATCTCATTGTCATCGCCCATATCAAGGAAGACATGGGGATGATCGTAAGGTGGAGTCGCCCCGACGCACATGAACTCCTTGGCGCCGATCTCGATCACCGGCACGCCCGGGTCGTTGTGGAAGTGGGGGACGACATGTTCCGCCATGGTCGATCCTCTTGATGCCGCGGCTCGGCGGCGAAGTTTCGGCGGCACCATAGCGGCCGTGGAATGCGATGCCTAGCTCCCTCTGCAGGGTTGTGGGCGACGCATTGCCGTTAAATCGCCTTGGTTGCCGGGCACGGCATAATGGGTACTGCGCTTGCAGGTCGGGCGCAGTAAAATGCACGGGACGGACGGGTTGGAACCATCACGGCACGATTTTCGGCGCAGTCCTCGTATTGGCGGCGCGTTGCTGGCAGCGGGCGTCCTCGGTCTGGCCGCGATTTATGCAGTTCCGCGCGCCGCCGAGGCTGTTTTCAGGCTCGACGATCCCGTACGTATTGCCGACCGCGCGCTCGATGACACATTCAGCGCCGCCGTTGCGCAGCGCGAGATTGAAAACGCGTTGGCGGTTAAGGATCCCGATCTCGCGCAGAGTTTTGTCGATCTTGCAGCCGACCGGCAGGTGAAGCTTGATCCGGCGCTGGTCGCGACGGTGAGCGCAGCGCAGGCCGAGGCCGCTACCACCCGTCATCAGGTCGCAAGCTTTGCCCGTGGTTTTGTCACCGGCGAGCCTGACGACACGGCCGCACTCGCCGGCACGGCGCTCGGCGATTTGACCTTGTTCGGCGATATCCGTGATGCGCTTCGTGAGGGAACGCGGCTTGCGAGAGGACAAGCTGCCGATGAGCTCATGTTGGGTCTCGCCGGCGCGGGCATAGCGATCACGGCAGCCACCTACGCGACTTTCGGCGCCGGCGCGCCAGCGCGGGTGGGGTTGACGCTTGCGAAGGCCGCACGAAAGTCCGGCAGCCTGAGTGCCGAATTGGCCGGCAGCATCGGGCGTATTGTGCGACAGGCGCACCTTTCGGCTGCGGGGCCGGCAACGCGTTACGCGCGCGATGGCGTGAAGGCCGGACGTGCCGGCGGCCTGCTCGATCTTGCAAGCGATATCGGGCGTATCGAAAGAGCTTCCGGCGGCCGCGCTGCGCTCGATGGCCTGAAAATAGCGAAGGATCCCCGCGACATCACGCGTCTCGCCAGGCTGTCCGAAAAGGAAGGAAGCCGCACGCGCGCCATTCTCAAAGTCGCCGGGCGGAGCGCGATCATGGTTGCCGCGCTTGCCTTCGATGCGAGCACGTGGCTTCTGGGCGCGCTCATTGCCGTGTTCGGCTTCGTCTCCGGGCTCAAAAGCCTGGTCGAACGGACGACGCTGCGGTTCCTGCGCCGGCGCAGGCAGAAGCGCATGCAAAACGTGATGCCGCCATTTGCTGCCGCGTCCGCCCTTAGCTAAAAGTCACCGATGCCCGGTTTCAGGAACGGCGCCGTCGAAATCGCCTACCTCGACGAAGGCGCGGGCGAGCCGATCGTCCTCGTCCATGGGTTTGCATCCACGAAGGAAGTCAATTGGGTTCAGCCGGGCTGGGTGGAGACGCTGACTCGCGCGGGCCGCCGCGTCATCGCGCTCGATAATCGCGGGCACGGCGCCTCGAGCAAACTCTACGAGCCGTCCGCTTATCACAGCGAGACGATGGCGGAAGATGTTCGCGCATTGCTCGACCATCTCAATATCGAACGCGCAGATGTCATGGGCTATTCGATGGGCGCGCGCATTACAGCGTTTCTTTCCGTGCGACATCCCCCACGGGTTCGCTCTGCGGTTTTAGGCGGCCTCGGCATTCGACTAGTGGAGGGTGTTGGTCTGCCGGAAAGCATCGCCGAGGCTCTGGAAGCGCCGTCACCCGACGATGTGCAGGATCCGACCGGTCGCATATTTCGCAGCTTTGCAGAACAGACCAAGTCGGACCTGCGTGCGCTTGCCGCATGCATTCGCGGATCGCGCCAGACGCTCACGCGTGCCGAGGTGGCATCAATTCGCGAACCGGTGCTCGTTGCGGTCGGCAGCAGGGATCCCATCGCCGGATCGGCGCAGGCGCTGGCGGCACTCATTCCGCAGGCACATGCACTCGATATTCCGGGGCGCGACCACATGCTGGCGGTCGGCGACAAAGTCTATAAGGCCGGTGTTATCAACTTTCTTAACCAACGCGCATAAGGCGGTACGGCGCTGAAAAACGCCTACTCTGTGCGTCTTCGATTTTGTGATAAAAGACCTATCTTGGGGATCGAGAGGTCGGGAGATTTGTCCATGGCTAAATTTCAGGCACGGCCCGTGAGGGGCCTCGACAAGGTCGATCCTGTCTGGGCGCGCATCCGCAGCGAAGCTGAGGATATCGCGCGGCGTGAGCCTGAGCTCGCTACCTTCATCTACGAAAACATCCTGCACCACGATTCCTTGGAAGCCGCGGTTGCCCACCGCATCAGTCAAAGGCTTGGGCATCCGGACGTATCGGCGGACATGATCCGTCAAGCCTACAACGACGCGCTCGAGGCGCAGCCTGCACTTGGCGACGCCTTCAGGGCCGATATTGTCGCCACAGTCGACCGCGACCCTGCGACCAGCCGCTTCATCGAACCGGTGCTCTACTATAAGGGGTTTCACGCGATCCAGACGCATCGTCTCGCGCATTGGCTCTACGAAAAGAGCCGGAAGGATTTCGCGCTCTATTTGCAGAGTCGCTCCTCGTCGGTATTCCAGTGTGACATCAATCCGGCTGCAAAAATCGGCCGCGGCATTTTCGTCGATCACGCAACCGGACTTGTCGTCGGAGAGACCGCGGTGATTGAGGATGACGTGTCGATCCTACACGATGTAACGCTCGGCGGTACCGGCAAGGAGCACGAGGATCGCCACCCGAAAATCCGTCGTGGCGTGATGATTGGCGCTGGCGCGAAGATTCTTGGCAATATCGAAGTCGGCCATTGCGCCCGCATTGCCGCCGGGTCAGTTGTCATCAAGCCGGTCCCAAACAATGTCACGGTCGCCGGAGTGCCGGCCAAGGTCGTGGGCGAAGCCGGGTGCCCCGAGCCCTCGCGGGCCATGGACCAAATGCTTTACGGGCTCATGCTCGATGGCTGAGAGCCAATTCATTGTATTGAGCTTGCGCCGGGCCCTGTGATCGGGCAAGGAGACGCTGCTTTAGACAGGAGTTGCCCGTTGGACGTGCAGGAAGTCAGAAAACTCGACGGCTATTTGAAGAAGCTGTTCGGCAATGCGCAAATCCGCGTGGTGCCGAAGGGTGCGGATAACGCCGAAATTTTCGTAGGTGAGGATGATCTCGGCGAACTTACCGTCGACGACGAGGATGGCGAGCGTTCGTACAATTTCCGCATGGTCATCCAGGTCGGTAACGACCCCACCATCCAGCCGGTGCCGACGCTCAATGCCTATTTGCGGGCGAAATTCGAAAACGAAAACATTCGCGTCGTGACGCGGCCGAAAAAGACCAATTCACTCGAAGTCTATATCGGCGATGAATTCATCGCGGTGTTGTTTCTTGAAATCGAGAAGGGCCGCCGGTCTTACATTCTCGAATTGCCGATCCTCGACGTGGATCTGGTGGACTGAAACGCCGCTCCCGTTTATTCCCGCGCAAGCGGAAATTCCTCATCATTGCCTGATAAACAGATATCGTTCCTTGACCGCACTTGCGCGGAGGCGGGCAGCTAGGCTGGTCAGCCGGGATGCAATCTCGCAATGAGTCGGTCGATTCCGCTCGCGACATTTTGCCAATCGGTCAGCCAGTCGCGCGGAAATCGGAAGGTGATATCGGCGTTGCCGATACGGCGCTCGAGCAGACAGACGCCCATGTTGGTGACGCCCTTGCGCGAGCAACGCGCGAGAAAATGTTCGGGCGCATTGGACTCAAACACAAGATCGTCGCCTTGATACGGCGTGCCGTCACGAAAACTACGATAGGTCAGACCGGGAAATCCGGCGGCAGGCTGTGCCACGAGGTAGCGCGGATAGATTGTTTGCACGCGCTCCATAAGCGGCAGGGTGGTATCGCCCAACTCGATGGTCACGAACAGCCGCTCGTTGGGGTCCACCGGCGCGCCGACTGTCGGTTTGAGCGCAGGATCCGGCGGAACGAGCGAAGGCCACAGGTAGCCCAGGTCGACGCGTTCCTGCGCACCGGGGCGGCGCTGCACCTTAATGCGGATCGCGGCCGGTTCGATGTTGAAGGTCACCCCCGAGATTACGATCGGTAGCGATGGGGCGTTGAGCGCCACCTGCGTGTCGGGCCAGCGTGGCCAGAGGACGTACGTCACATAGAGCGACGCAAAAACGACGACTGCGGCAAACACCAGAAGCGGCGCTAGCAACGGATTGTGTCCGGGTTTGCCGGCGCGCCGCATGGTGCGCCGCACCGTCGGTGAGTGCCCGAGCCCGAGAATGGCCAATACCACCTCCATGAGGCGCCCAGGCAGCGTCCTGCCCGCGCCAGCAGCGAATTGGGCGGATTATGCCATGCGGCCGCGGCCGCGGCCGCCATTTACCATTCGTTAAGGATTGGCTGGCGCCCGGCTGGCCGGTTTGCGACACAAATCGTCTCGTATTGCGTTGAGGCAGCTGATGACCCCGGAATCGGTGCAAATGTTGTTTGCGGTGGCAATCGGTTTTGCCTTTGCCGGCCTGTGCAGTTCCGCGTACCAGCTCGCCACCGATCGCCTGCTGAGCTTTAGCCAGTTGAGCACCGGGCCGGCGACCGCGACATTTGCGGTAATCCCGTTGCTGGTGGCGTCTGCCCCGTTCCTGATCATGCGTAACACCATTCTGGGCCGTCAGCAGGAGAGCCGTCGCTTTGAGTTTGTCTTCCTGGCAACCCTCATCGCGGGCTTCTGGAGCATGATGTCCGGCCTTGTCCTGGTGACGACACTGCAGGCCTGCGGCGCCCTCGTAGCCTAGCCACTTTCCACGTCAATCTGGTTCAGGCATGTCATTCCGGCGCATGACGGCTGAGGAGTGGCAAGGATATGGCTATCTACGAGCTTGACGGACAGTCACCGGAATTTCCCGGCACCGGCCAGTACTACGTCGCCGAAACTGCGGTGCTGATCGGCCGCGTTCGGCTCAAGGCGGAGACGAGTGTGTGGTTCGGCGCGGTTCTCCGCGGCGACAACGAGTGGATCGAACTGGGGCAGCGTTCGCAGATTTAGGACAATGCGACGTTGCACACCGATCCGGGATTTCCCATGACAATCGGCCGCGACTGCGTCATCGGCCACAATGTTATTCTCCATGGCTGCACAATCGGCGACAATTCGCTGATCGGAATGGGCGCGATCATGCTCAACGGCGCAAAAATTGGAAATAATTCCCTCGTTGGCGCTGGCAGCGTTGTCACCGAAGGCAAGAACTTTCCCGATAACTCGCTGATCGTCGGCGCGCCGGCGCGCGTAATTCGAACGCTCGATGAAAAAGCGCTCGCCATGATCCGCGCCGGCGCCGACATCTATGTCCGGCGCTCGAAGCAATATGCGAAGGGCCTCAAACGTGTCGGTTGACTAGGCGGCCGCTTTTTTGCTGTCGACCTGCGGAGGCGCACGGAAGGCGATCGCAATCCTGTTCCAGCTATTGATGGCGACCGCCGCAGCCGTGAGGTCAACGATTTCCTTTTCTGAAAACTGCTTGCGGACCGCCTCGAACGCCGCGTCGGGGATATGGCCCATGCTCACGAGCGTAATGGCTTCGACCCATTCGAGCGCAGCGCGCTCGCGCGCAGTATAGAGTGGCGCTTCGCGCCAGGCATCGAGCAGGTGCATGCGCTCATCGGTTTCGCCGATCTTTCGCGCATCGCGCGTGTGCATGGCTAGACAATATGCGCAACCATTGATTTGCGAAACGCGGATCTTGATAAGTTCGCGCAGCTTCGCATCAAGCCCGGATTGATCGACATAGGATTGCAAAGCAGCCACAGCCTGGTAGGCAGCCGGACTGACTTTCGTTACGTCAATTCTCTGTTGCATAAGGAACTCGCTATAACTGACGTCGCCCGATGCGCAACATTGCGCGCGAAAATTGCCGTCAGTCTGACAGCTTCGTGACCATCGCGTGGAAACGGAACGCGGGAGGTTCCTGAAAAGTGTGCGGCCGGGCCTTGGGGGAGGCCCGGCCGCTCGCGAACCCGGTCTGGGGACGGGGAGGGGTGGGGACGTGACCGGGAACGCGAATTCCTTTTCCTGTTAGCGCGCCGAGACGATCGCGGGAGCCATGCGCGGTTCGCCAAGCAGAACCCATACATTTGGATCGGACTGGGCCTGCCGCTTCACAAAGCGGTAGCCGGTCTTGTTCCACGGCAGGATCTGCGCTTCCTGATTGTCGAGAATAAATTCACCGCGATCAGTCTTGACCGTAAGCACGGCGTGACCATCGCCTTTCTTGTCGCGCACAACTGTGATCAGCAATGCCTCGCGCGGCCAGCCGGCCTGCATGAGCATGCGCCGCTTGAGGAGTACATAATCCTCGCAGTCGCCATAGCCATCGTCGGGATAGCTCCAGCGTTCGACAACTCCCCAATGTTCCATGTCGGTCATCGGTTTGATCGCCTCGTTGACCCAGGCATTGACCTTGACCAGGTCGGTCCACACCTTGCTGGTGAGGACGACATCGCGCGGGGCAGACGGCGTGGTCGCGCATTCCGTTTTGTTTTCGATGCAGAAATCGACCCAGCCGATCGGCGAGCGCGTGGGCTCTCCGACCGCGATGAAAACAGGTTGTCCAGTCGACGGTATGGAGGCTCCGAGCGACGCGGTGCGTTCGCCCGCAGTCGTTGCTCCCACCGAGACAGCCAGCAACACGGCCGCCGCGGCAGCCAAGATGGCGCCGGTCCTAAGTGTCTGTGCGAGACGCCTAGCCATTTATGGCCCCTTCCCGTCTTGTTGGGGCCACATTTCCCACAAAGCATTTGTATTTGG
>CAWHQF010000037.1:0-17705 GCA_963831475.1 uncultured Alphaproteobacteria bacterium | reverse complement strand
CACCAGGCGCTGTGCGATGCGCACAAAGAGCGTTGACGGCTCAGCGTCCTTTGGCAACGCAGGCGCCGCAGGGTCGTAGAGTACGATCAGGTCAATGTCGCTCGAATAGTTGAGTTCGAATGCCCCCATTTTGCCCATCGCCAACACGATGTAGCCGCTGCCGATCTGGGGGGTCGACTTATCGTTGGGCGTCAAGCGGCCTGCACGCACGGCTTCCGCAAGAACAAACTGCGTAGCGGCTGCGACGGCCATATCGGCAAGCTTGGTGAGTGCCACTGCCGTTTGCATGACAGGCCAAACGCCACCGATATCGGCAAGCCCGATGAGGAGTGCGGCTTCGGCTTTCATGCGACGAAGCAGTCGCATCGCCTCATTTTCATCCGTGCTGACCGAAGCCCTGTGACCGTGATCCCCCAGAAGAGAAGCGAATTGTTGCTCGGGATTGGTTTGCAATAGGCGGAGGAGACGATCTGGTTCGCGGCTGGCCAGTTCCCAAAGAAAAGGCGAGTTTTCCGTCAAGCTCGCTAAAAGCGTATTTACGACCGGCTTTGCTGTCAGCAGCGCTTTGAGCGACTTTGCTTTTCCGGGCGCAAGACTGGCGAGCCATGCGGCTACACGCTCGTGCGCTATTTCCCGGTCGACCAACTGCGGCGCAACGGTGATTAGGTCGGAAAGAAATGCAGTTTTGGTTTTGACCTTACTTGATATCTTTCCAACCGCCGGTTTGCGCCGCGTCTTGCTTCTTGCAGGGGTCTTCATCCCGCAATCTGTACCGGCCCACCCCGTGGTAGCGCAATGACGCTTTTAAGCCCCGGCTCATTATCGGAAAGCGTCAAATCCCCGCCATGGAGCCGCGCGACGGCAGCGGCGAGGCTTAGTCCAAGCCCCAAGCCGGGCTGCGAACGGCTCTGCTCCAGCCGAACGAAACGCTCAACCACGCGTCCGCGATCGCCTTCCGGAATACCAGGGCCGCTATCGGCAACCGTAAGCAGGATGCGATCGCCTTCGGCGAGCGCGCGCACTACGATCCGCGCGGTGACACCATTTGTTGCCTCGTCGTGCGGGCCGGCATATTTGATGGAGTTGTCCACCAGATTGGCCAGTGCCTGGCTGATGAGTTCGCGATTTCCTACGACAGGGGTCGGCTGATCGGCCTCGACCTTTAACGAAATTCCTTTTTCATCAGCTAACGGTTCATATAGTTCGCCGACATCGCGAGCGATTTCGGCCGCATCAAACTCGCTCATGTCATCGCGTGCCTGGCCAGACTCAGCACGCGCGATCATCAACAGCGCATTGAAAGTACGAATAAGGCCATCCGACTCATCAATCGTGCTTTCAAGCGCTGCGCGGTATTCGCTTTCGTTTTTCGCAGAGCGCAAGGCTTGCTCACTGCGATTCCGCAGCCGTGTAAGAGGCGTCTTTAGATCGTGAGCAATATTGTCGGAGACCTCCTTTAAACCGCGCATCAATGCTTCAATCCGCTCAAGCATTACATTGAGATTTTCCGCGAGACGGTCTAGCTCGTCACCTGTCCCAGCCACCGGCAGCCGACCGCCTAGATCACCGTGCATGATCGTGCGCGTCGTCTCGGTCATTGCATCGACCCGACGCAGGACGCGACGCGTGACAAACAGCCCGCCGGCAAGTCCTAGTATGATAACGATTGCGACCGACCATCGCCCAGCCGAGAGCACGATATTGTAGAGCCGCTCGCGCTCGTCGAGATCACGCCCGACGAGCAGACGAAATCCGCCCGGCAATTGGAACACACGAACAAGCGCATGATGCTCCGGATGTTCGGCAGCGTCCGCTTCGTCGAGACGACGGTACCCGGTCTCCGTCCAGCCAGGATTATCGAGTGTCCCCGGTGGCAAAGCGGTGACATTGCCCGCGAGCGCCTCACCGGCAAACGTAGTGACAAGGTATAGGCTGGAGCCGGGGCGCCGGGCACGCGCATCCACGACGATTACCAACCGCCTTATGCCGCCGAGCCGATATTGCTCCGACAACCCGGTGATTTCGGCATTGACTGTATCGGTAATCTGTTCGGTGATCAGTCGGCGCGTATTAAGAGCAAAATAACCAAGCAGGAACGCAGCGAATAACGCAAAAACGGTCAAATAGACCAGCGTTAGCTTAAACGTGGTGGTGCGAAATAGCTTACCGAGCGCCGTCACGTATCATGTATCCCGCGCCGCGGATTGTATGCAGAAGCGGCTGGGAGAACCCTTTATCGATTTTCGAGCGTAAGCGCGAGATGTGCACGTCAATTACATTGGTTTGCGGGTCAAAATGATAATCCCAAACGTTTTCCAACAACATTGTGCGGGTAACCACCTGTCCCGCGTGCTGCATCAAGTATTCTAGAAGGCGAAATTCGCGCGGCTGCAACGATATTTCATCTTCGCCACGGCGCACCTGGTGCGATAGCCGGTCAAGCTCAAGGTCGCCGACACGCAGATGGGTTTCCTCATTTCTGCCAATTCGACGGCGCGACAGCACTTCGACGCGCGCAAGCAACTCTGCAAACGAATAGGGCTTGGCGAGGTAATCGTCGCCACCGGCGCGCAAACCTTTGACCCTGTCGTCGACTTGACCTAGGGCCGAGAGAATTAATGCAGGTGTCCCTACACCCTTGGCGCGCAGTGTTCCGATAACCGCAAGTCCATCACGTTTGGGCAGCATACGATCAACGATAAGCACGTCGTATTGGCCGTCCAGGGCCAATGCCAGACCATCGTCGCCGTCTGTTGCGGCATCCGCAATATGACCGACTTCACGGAACGCCTTGACTAAGTAATCCGCTGCGTCGCGATCGTCCTCAATGACGAGAAGCCGCATTGTGACCCGGTCCGGTTGCGCATCGGCCGCCGTCCGAGCGGCGGAGCGCTGTCCGTTAATATCCACATAAGTGGGCATCGGTCACACCAATTCCAGTCTTTTCGTTGGCAGGGTGAATACCTTCGAGTATCCAACCCCCTTTTCGTACGCGAGGGGGTGGCGGAGACCGCCACCCCCTCAACGACTCCACCCCAGCGGGGGCGACGGATGCCAGGGTTGGAGTTCAGTCGGAAAGCGGCCGCCGACCGACCGGCGGAGCCGCCCTCCATAATTGCCGGGACGGGCTACCGCCCGCCCCGTCGAGGTCGGACCACCGGCGGGGGCGACGGATGCCGGCAGGACGTCCCCAAACTCTTGTCTTAGCCACGGCCAAGCGGAAGGGCGACGAAGCGCGTATTGTCGCCCTTCTTCACTCGAACGAGGACCGCATGTTTGCCTTCCGTACGCGCCGTAGTGATCATCTGACTCACGTCGGCCGGCGTCGAAACCGATTTGCCCGCAACCTCTAGGATTACATCGCCGGTCGAGAATCCATGGTCAGCCGCTACGCCGCCCGAGTCGACACCAGTGACCACCACACCATCAGCACCGGCGCCCGAAACCCGGGCCGCGGGGGCAAGTGTTAAACCGAGCTTGCCAACATCGGCGCTGCTGTTGCCGTCATCCGAGCTAGCGCGCGCCTCCTTTGTGTTCGGCATTTCACCGAGCGTCAAAGTTAGTGTCTTCTCCGAGCCTTTGTGCAGAACGGTCAGTTTTATCGAAGCCTTCGGTGCCATCGCCCCGATTTTTTTTGCGAGATCACGAGCGTCCTTAACTTCCTTGCCGTCAACCGAAGTGATGACGTCGCCGGCCTCAATGCCGGCCTTTTGCGCCGGGCTATTCGCCTGAGGTTCTGCGACGAGCGCGCCTTCGGCTTTCTTGAGGCCAAGGCTATCGGCGATATCCTGTGTCACTGGCTGAATCTGGACGCCAATCCAGCCGCGCGTGACTGAGCCATGCTCCTTAAGCTGCGCCACCACCCCATTTACGGTGTCCGACGGAATCGCAAACGCGATGCCGACCGAGCCGCCGGATGGAGAAAATATTGCAGTATTCACACCGATCACATTGCCATCAGTGTCGAAAGTCGGGCCGCCGGAGTTGCCTTTGTTAACTGGCGCGTCGATCTGAATAAAGTCGTCGTAAGCACTGGCACCGATATCGCGCCCGCGCGCCGACACGATACCCGCCGTCACGGTACCGCCAAGGCCGAACGGATTTCCTACGGCAATCACCCAATCACCGATACGCGGCGCTTTGTCGGATAGCTTCACGTAGGGAAATGGTCCGCCCTCGACCTTTATCAGAGCGAGATCGGTGCGGGGGTCTGTGCCTATGACCTTTGCGGTGTGTACCTTGCCATCATCAGTCGTGACCTGGACACTTTCAGCTTTTTCGACGACGTGGTTGTTGGTAACCGCAAAACCATCGGCCGAAATGAAAAATCCAGACCCCTGGCCCGTTATCACATTGTGATTGCGGCCACGCGGCATACCCTCCGGCGCATTTGGCACATCGGGCATCCCGAAACGCCGGAAAAACTCACGCAATCCTGGCGGCACGTCATTGCTTCCGAGGCCGTTCGTCTGCGAACCGCCGTCAACTTTTACACGTACTGACATTACCGCCGGTTTGACCTTTTCGACGATGTCGGCAAAGCCTACGGGCGCCTGAAGTTTGTGCGCTTGTTCGGAAAGGTTTTGGGCAGCCGCGATCGGATATCCGCCAAATGGGCCGAGGTCGGGGTCGACGACGAGCGCCGTAACGCCCAAACCGGCAATGGTCGTAGCAAGCAGAATGGCACGGCGCAGCGAAAGTGAACGTCGGCCTTTAGAATTTTTAGGAGCGGGAATGACGCTCGGCATCAGGCAATCTCCATCTGGATTCGTGGGCGCATCTGCGCCTGTTCGAACCTGAAGATGGGGTGGTGCGCCTTACTGCGTCCTGTCGGCGGGATTAAACTTTGGTAACGTGTTGATTGCGCGTTGCTGTGAAAATTCAGCAGATTATTCAATAGCCAATCGCTGCTTAATCGACCAAAGTTGAAAGCCGACTTTGCTCGTCTGCGCTAAGTGTCGCAGGTTCTATGCTGACCGATTTGTGCCGGCGCGCCACGACAAATAATCCGATCATGCCCACGATTAGTGCGGCCGGTGGAAGGCCCCAGAGGAGCGCAGTCGCCCATTCAAACCGCGGCTTGAGCAGCACGAACTCACCATAACGAGCCACCAAATAATCCATGACCTGCTGATCGCTGTCGCCCTTGGTCAACCGCTCGCGAACCAGAACGCGTATATCGCGAGCAAGAGGCGCCTCAGAATCATCAATCGACTGATTCTGGCAAACCATGCATCGCAATTCGCGCGACAAGTTTCGGGCGCGGGCCTCTAACGCTGGATCTTTCAATATTTCGTCGGGCTGGACCGCCAACGCCACATTCGACACACAGGCAAGAAGCAACGTCACCAGCAGCAAGAATGGTCGCATGGATTTCACCCCGCCGGCTGTAGTGCCGATTTCACAGCCGGCTTTGGCGCACCTACCCGCAGTCTGCGATCAGAAAGCGAGAGAGCGCCACCGAGCATCATGACCACTGCACCAACCCAAATCAGAAGGACCATCGGTTTGTAATAGAGCCTGATCGCAATCGACCCGTCGCCGTTGACGTCGCCAAGCGACAGATACAATTGGTCAAACCCTCGGACGAAGAGCGCCGCCTCGTTTGTCGTCATTTCGCGGGAGGAAAAGCTTCGTTTGGAAGGCTCCATTGAACCGACCAAATTCCCGTCCTTCCGGATGGCAAACTCCGCCACCACAGCGGTGTAGTTCGGCCCCGGTCGTTGAGTTACCCCGGTAAACGTAAGGTCGTAGCCCGAGAGCGACACTGTCTGTGTCGGTTTGATCGCGACAATTTGTTCGGTACCCCATGTCGCCGCGCAGATTATGCCAAGCATGGATAGCGCTATGCCTATATGCGCGACCGCAGTGCCCCATGTGGAGCGCGGCAATCCTCTCGCACGCGTCCATACAGTTGCCAGCGGCAGCCGAAACAGACCCACCCGCTCCGCAAGTTCCAGCATAGCTCCAAACATCACATACACTGTCAGTCCGACTCCAAACGGTGCCAGCACCATGTTTCCGCGTTCAGCGGCAAGGATAGCTACCGCCGTGGCAATGCCGATTGCTGCGGCCGTCATCAGACGCTGCGCTACACCTAAAAGGTCACCGCGCTTCCAGGCCAGCAACGGCCCAAAAGGTATGGCGAACATGAGCGCCACAAACAGCGGCCCGAAGGTCAGGTTGAAAAATGGCGCTCCAACCGAAATCTTTTGGCCAGTCAGCGCTTCCAGCGCCAATGGATAGAGCGTGCCGACAAAAACCGTCAGACAGGCTGTCGTCAAAAGAAGATTGTTAAGAACTAACGCACCTTCGCGCGAGATCGGAGCAAATAACCCGCCCTGCTTCAGCATTGGCGCACGCCAGGCAAAGAGCGTCAGGCCGCCGCCGATGAAAATGATCAGAATTGCGAGAATAAACACGCCGCGGGTCGGATCGCTTGCGAAGGCGTGGACCGATGTCAGGACACCCGATCGGACCAAAAATGTTCCGATCAGCGACAAAGAAAAAGTCAAAATCGCGAGGAGGACGGTCCAGACTTTTAATGCGTTACGCTTTTCCATGACCACGGCCGAATGGAGAAGTGCCGTACCGGCCAGCCATGGCATTAGCGACGCATTCTCCACCGGATCCCAAAACCAAAATCCGCCCCAGCCGAGCGTGTAGTAGGCCCAATAAGACCCCATCGCGATACCGAGCGTCAGAAACATCCAAGCCAAGAGCGTCCAAGGACGTACCCATCGCGCCCAGGCTGCGTCGATGCGGCCTTCGATCAGCGCCGCGACAGCAAATGAAAAGGCAATGGAGAAGCCGACGTATCCGAGATAGAGCAGCGGCGGATGGATGGCGAGGCCCGGATCCTGCAAGATCGGATTGAGATCGCGCCCTTCAAACGGTGCTTGCGCCAACCGCAAGAATGGATTGGAGGTAAGCAGAATGAATAGGTAGAATGCCGAAGCGATCCACGATTGAACCGCCAAAACGTACGCTTTTAAAGTGATCGGCAAATTGCGTCCGAAAGCGGCAACAAGCGCGCCGAAGATCGTGAGAATCAAAACCCACAAAAGCATTGAGCCTTCGTGGTTCCCCCAGACACTTGTGAACTTGTAGATCAACGGCATCATAGAATGGGAGTTTTCGTAGACGGTCGCGACTGAAAAGTCCGAACTCACGTAGCAGCTTGTCAGTGCAGCGAACGACACCGCAACAAAGACGAATTGCATCAATGCCGTCGAATTAGCGAGACGCATGAGGGATGCGTCACGACCGCGAGCTCCCACAATAGGTACGATCGACTGAATGAGGCCGAGCGCGAGCGCGAGAACCAACGCGTAATGGCCAAGTTCTGGAATCATCGTGGCTTACCCCCCGTGTCCCGGGCTTCGCCTTCCTGCCAGCGCCCGCTTTTCTTCAGGGCATCGACCACCTCCCGCGGCATGTACCGCTCGTCGTGCTTGGCAAGAACCGTATCCGCGGCAAGAACGCCCGATTCAAGCTTGCCCTCAACGACGACGCCCTGCCCTTCACGAAACAAATCCGGCAAAATACCTTGATAGCGGACCGGAATGTCCGTTTTACCATCGGTCACGGCGAAGCGGATCTGCAGGTTGTCACTGCGCACCACGGTCCCCGGCTTGACTAGTCCACCGACCCGCATACGGCTGCCAATCGCTATATGCTTCTCGGCGATATCTGTCGGCGAATTAAAGAACACAATTAAGTCGCGAAGTGCGCTGAGCACCAAAGCAGCCGCGATCGCCAACACGCCGACGCTTGTACCGATCAATACCAGACGCCTTTGCTTTCGAGTCATCCCGCCTTTTTATCCTTTAAGCCCCAAGTCCTTGATCATATCCTCGATGCGATGGAGTTTGTCGGGGTCATTTGCAAGTGCGCTTTTGGCGCTGATAGCAGCCTCATTTGCTTTCTCACGCTCGCCAAGGACAAGATAGGCACGCATCAGTCGTTGCCAGCCATCGACATCAGTCCCATTCTCCTTCAGCCTGTCGGCAAGCCGCGCAACCATCCCGCGAACCATTTCGCCGCGCTCTTTGTCGTTCATGGCGCCGGCGGCGGCAATATCGTCGGCACTCGGATGCGGCGCTGTGCCCGATGAGTTCCCGCTCTCAACACGAGCGAGAGCCTCCTGCACCATCGGCAGCCATGCCGCGTCCGCGGGAGCTCTCTTGGCCATGCTGCGCCATATCGACGCGGCCTTGGCGCGATTGCCATCCTGCTCTGCCGCCAGTCCGGAATAGAATTCGGCCTTCAGTTCCTGAGGATCGAGCGCGAGGGCTCGGTCGAAAGCTGATTTGGCATCGGTGGTGACAATCCCGTTGGCGTCCGCGACAAGCGCCTCACCGAGATCCGACTGCCGCTCCGCATTTTCACCCTTGAGCGCGAGAAGTTTCCGGCGGGCGTTCACTGCATCCGCAAAACGACCTAACCGTAGATAGATTGGCGCAAGAACCTCGTAGCCGCGGGCGTCGGTCGGATTCTTCGCGAGGTGTGATTCAACCTGCGATACGAGATTTGCGATTGAGCGATCCTGGCCCACGGACTGCGTCCGCTCTTCGAGAGGCTGACCCGGTAATTGTGGAGATCCAAGCAATGAATAAAGTGTCGCGGCCGCAGCGGGCAGCAACACAATGGCGCAGACCGCAGTTACGCGACGACGCTTGATCGACGAGACGACCGGCAACCGGCTCGACCGCTCCGCAGCGTCGGCGGCGGCAAGAAGGCGGCGCGATACCTCGACGCGTGCCGCCTGTGCGTCCTCTTCGCCGATCCGACCGGCAATGTAATCGCGATCGATTTCCGCCAACTGGTCACGGTAGACTGAAATGTCATTCCCGGCCGCTAGATCAGCCGTACGGCTGAGTGGCCACAGGACGGCGAAAATCGCCACCGCGGTCATCAACGCAAACGCAAACCACAGGGTCATGGAGCCTAACTATCCCCTTGCCGCGCCCACGCGTGGGCGTCACCGCAGGACATACATCACGCCCAATCATGGCGGCAATGGCGCAATTTTCCTCGCACGAAGCGGCCAAATGCAGGCTTAGGCGCGCGCGGATCGACTTTCTCCGGTGCTTGCCACTTCCGCGGCCTTGCCCAGCAGCGCGGCATACTCGCGGCCAAACACCTTGGCGCAAAAGCGAACTGCAGCATCGACCTGGGATTGTCGAAAACTTCGGTCTGTGTCACCGGCGCACCGTAGCCCCTCAAGCAGCGCCCGTGTCCCACTGTCGAGGTATTGCCGAAGTTCACTCAGGGCACGTTGCGTCATTTCGTTGATGGCAAGCTCCCCAGCAAAATACCGACAAATGCCGACGAACTCGACCAAAGCCTCAACCTCGGCAACCTCGTTGGGGTCGAGCACGGAATTGGGACGAATTTCTTTTGCGGGGCGCGATCGCAGCAAATACCGCACGCGGCCCGGCATTGACTCAATCTCAGTACGCAATAGGTCGGAAATCTGAGTGCGTTGTGCCGCAAGCGCGCGACCCCAGGTGCTATCGACCGGCAGCGCCAGTTCTGTGCGCAAGCCGCGAGCGGAATCGTGAATGGTCTTGAGCAGTGCACCAACGGCAACTCCCTGGCCGCTGCGGAGGTCCTTACGCAGCTCAGCCACCATCCGCTCGAGCTCCGCCAATACGATGTTAACGGCAACGCCGTAATGCGTTTCAGAAACACGCGCGGCAGTATCACTGCCGGCGGCCTTAACACCGAGCCTGATCAACTGCCATGGCGCCGTCATTCGATTCATAACGGTCAGCAAAGCGTACAAAAACAACTCACCGTCTCGCGCGGCGGCGGACTCGATCAACGTCTTACATTCATCGAGCTGAGCGTTGGCGAGGTTGCCTATTTGCAAGGGCAACCGTGCAGAGAGCGAGGCCAGTACGTCGCGACCTTTGAGCGCGCATTTGAGCGTGGCAAGTTCTTCGTCTGCGTGGGGCGTGCCAATCTGCTGTAGAATCCGGCGTCGAATTCGCCCGTCGCCTTCGTCAGCGCTGATATTTGTCTCGATTGCGGCAGCAACGCGATCTTGAAACATACGAGCGAGACGCTCGGTCCTCGGTCGATCGCCCGCCAGCATCGCTGCGCCAACTTCGTCCGCCAGAGCATCGGCATCATTGGGCAGGAGATCGCGTCTTACCCAGTTCCACAGCGCATCAAGCGATGAACGCGATACGCGACCAGGATGTTTGTGGTCACCGCTATCGTCGACGAGAAATGGCTCAAGTGGCTTGAACAGGACTCGTGCCGACCCTTCGACATTCTGCGAACTGTCGCGCTGGTCGCGCACGATACGGCGCAGTTCATGCAGGACAAGATCGGCGCCAATGGGCTCTTCACCGCGTAAGACACTGCGCTCAAGTTCGCCGATCAGCAGCGAACGTGCTCCTGGCGATAGCTCGCGCAGAAATTGACGCAGTCGCTCGACGGTCGTCTCGGCGCCCGCCATGCTCGCTGGATCCGAATTCAGGCCTTTTGGCTTGATACGGCGGGGGCGTTAAGAAGTTGTTAAGTGTAAAAACTCGCTAGCCGAGCGCAGTCCACGTACCGTCGGGGTTGCGGCAGGCCGTGCCACGCGCAGTTTGGGGCTGGCCATCGATATAGACGGTGTGGGTGTACGAACGGCAATTGCGTCCGCCCTGCTCATAGGCGGGCCCCGGGACAACCGTACCGTAGCGCCCCGAATCGGGGTTCCGCCATGAGACGGGGGCCCCTGACTGTCCACGTTCGAGCGCGTCCATCTGTGCCGCGTAGGCGCGCTGCTTATCCTCGTCGTCGAGCGCCGCCCCGATGCGATTGCCAACCAACCCCCCAATGCCCGCACCAATGAGGGCGCCGGCCACGTGGCCGCCAACGCCGCCGCCAAATTGCGAACCAATCGCGGCACCGCCCAAGGCACCGAGAAACGTGCCGGTATTCTCCTTTGGTCCCGGTCCCATCCCGTCCGGGCTACCAGCGCAGCCAGCAAGCGCAAAACCAATGGCAGCAACCGCAGAGTATGAGAATTTAGACATATTGCCCCCGAATTGACGTGACGAATGTTCTAAGCGCCAGATTGAATTCCGATCAACCTATCGGGACCGCAGGATTAGGGCAAAACTCCGGCGGCAATCCTCAGACTAAACGAGCGACCACTCGTCAGGCCGCGGGCAGTACGAGTTCCGCCCGGAGTCCTCCCAGTGGCGCAGTACCTAGAGTCAACTCGCCTCCATAGAGGCCGGCTAACTCAAGGACGATGGAGAGGCCAAGCCCTGAGCCGGGTTTTGTTTCATCGAGCCGGCGGCCGCGTTTTGCCACCTGTTCGCGTTCAGATGGTGACAGGCCGCGCCCATCGTCATCGACTATGATGCGCAATATTTCACGCTCGCTGGTTGGCTCCCGCCGCTCTCGTACCACTTCGATCACAACTCGGGACGACGCCCATTTGCAGGCATTGTCGACAAGATTGCCGACCATCTCTTCGAGATCAGGTCGCTCCCCCAGGAATTGGGCGTTGTCGACCGCGTGCACGTCAATCTTCAGATTTTTATCGCGATGTATCTTTTCCATCGTGCGCGCAAGCGCCGTCGCCACTGGCGCAACCTCGGTGACCGATCCAACAATTGTCAGCCTTGCTGCCAGACGTGCGCGCTCGAGGTGGCGCGCCACTTGATCGCGCATTATGTCCGCCTGCTCAAGAATCTTCTGCGCAAACGGCTCGCTATTTCGCGCACTGGCCTCATTCACAACCACCGACAACGGCGTCTTCAATGCATGCGCAAGATTTCCGACGTGCGTGCGTGCACGCTCGACAATTTCTCTATTCGCTTCAATCAACGCGTTCATTTCGCGTGCAAGCGGAGCGATCTCCTCGGGAAATTTCCCAGTAAGGCGTTCAGCGCTGCCCGATCGAATGGCGGCTAGCCGATCGGTGATGCGTTTGAGTGGCGCCAGGCCGAAACGCACCTGAAACGTCGTGGTGAGAAGCAATACCACGGCGAGAATGGAAAAGGTGATGGCCAATGCCTGGTCGAATGAACGCGTTTCTTCGGAGATCTCTGCAGCGTCACCTGCGACAGCGACGAGATAATGGCCTTCATCACCGAGATCGATATTGCGTTCGACAAGCCGGAGCCGCTGGTCTTCCGGGCCCGGCACGTAGCCCTCGCGGGAACCATCTGCACTACCGGCAACTCCATAGTCCTGGAGATGTGGAAGGCCGCCATCCCAAAGGGAGCGTGACGAGCGCACGTCCGATTTCCCGGGATCGAGCCGCGTCACCTGCCAATACCAGCCCGACAACGGCAACTCGAACAGCGGTTCGCCGAGCGACTGCGGAAATTTTTCGCCGCTTTCCTCAGGTGACGCGACGTCGGCAACGAGTGTCCGGAGGTAGACGCCGAGGCGACGATCGAACGCCCGTTCGACGGCTTGCCGATAAAGCGACGACAAGACAATGCCCGTAATAAGAAGAATGACCACAGCCCAGGCCGTGGCGGACAGGAAGAGACGTAGCGCGAGGGAGTTGGCCCGCATCCCGTCAACGCGCATCAGGTGGCGCCAATAGGTATCCAAGGCCACGCACGGTCTGGATGATCTCGACGCCGAGCTTCTTTCGGATTCGGCCGACAAATACCTCGATTGTGTTCGAGTCCCTGTCGAAATCCTGATCGTACAAATGCTCAACCAATTCCGTTCGCGAGACGACCCGGCCGCCGTGATGCATCAAATATGCAAGCAACCGGTATTCGTGGCTGGTGAGCTTGATCGGATTGCCGTTGACCGAAACGCGGCCAGTGCGTGTATCGAGCCGTACCGGCCCGCAGTTGAATTCGCTTTTGGCGTGTCCGGCCGAGCGGCGTAGAAGCGCACGCACGCGTGCGAGCACTTCTTCAAGATGAAAGGGCTTGGCGACGTAGTCGTCCGCGCCTGCATCGAAACCTTGCACCTTATCGCTCCAGCGGTCGCGGGCTGTGAGCATGAGAACTGGCATTGCATGGCCTGTGCGGCGCCATGCTTCGAGAACGGAGATGCCGTCCATCTTCGGTAGTCCGATATCCAGAATGACCGCGTCATATGGCTCTAACTCGCCGAGATAGTGCCCCTCCTCGCCGTCGAATGCGCGATCGACGACGTAGCCGGCGTCGGTCAGTGCAGTCGAAAGCTGACGGTTGAGGTCGGGGTCGTCCTCGATAACGAGGAGGCGCAAGGCATCTTTCTCCGCTTAGCGGGCGATATGAAACTCGCCACTCGTCGCGTCAATGGTCGCAGTAGCCACTTTGCCACTACGCCCGAGAAGAGTCAGCACATAGACGAGTTTCTCGTCGTGCCGACACAGGCGGGCGCGAACCACGTCCGAGTGCTTGCGCTGCTCGCGAAGCAATTTGATGGCCTGACCGAGCGAAATTGCGCGTTTGGCGGCAACCTCGGAGCGCTGCTCAGCCTTGGTCAAGCATGCAGCGCGATGCGACAACGTATCGGCTGCAAACGCCGCCGAACCGTTGGCACCAAGCTGCAAGAGTGCCAGTAGCAGAAATAGTCGGGAAACCGGCATGGAGTGGGGTGTTAACGGCGCGCCGGTGAACGCTGCCTGAACGCGGGCTAAATGCCCGTTTTTCCTAGCTTTCGAAGCCCTCGAAGGAGGCATAGACATCGAGCGGTTCGCGTGGAGAGCGCCAGGAATTGATGGGTGCGGCTGCATCCTCGTGGCCGAGGGCAAGGCCCGAATAAATCATCAAATTTTCGGGAAGCCGCAAAAACGCACGCACTGTCCGGTGGAACGATACCCAGGCTTGTTGCGGACAAGTGTGCAGACCGAAGCCACGCGCGGCGAGTGCAACAGTCTGCAGATAGCCGCCGATATCGGCCCATTGCGCCGGTCCGTGGGATTTTTCGCGCGCAAAGAAAAGGGCAACAGGCGCGCCAAAGAATTGATAATTGCGAGAGTACTGCTTGTAGCGCGACGCTTTGTCTTCACGCGACACGTCGATCGATTGATAAAGCAGTTCACCGACCGTAAAGCGGCGCGTCCGATAAATCTCGCCGAGAGGCTCAGGGTAAATTGTGTAATCGGTGCCCTCGCCTTTCGGCAGTTCGGTAGCCATGCGCGGTGCCAACAGCGCCTTAAGCTGCTCGAATTCGATTTCCCGCGATCGAGTAGACGCGCCAGGGCTGCATGTTTCCGGCCGACGGCGCGCGCGCCGCGCGCTCTACGATCTCACGAACGGTTTTTTCGGGAACAGCGGTCGGCAAAAACGCGCGACATGAATATCGGGTGGCGATGGCTTCGAGGACATCCATTGGTTTGGCTCCGCAGGTTCGTCCAATAGTGGCGGCAGCCGCGGGCAAAGCCAAGCCGTCACAGGCAATCTCTCGTCCTATCGTTCAATCTAATCCGCTCGCTGGTTCACTTGCGCGCAAGAATGCGCGCAAGTTTTTCGACCGATCTGCCGCCGAAATAAGCGGTCATCACAATCATCGCCCACTGGGATACATCACCAGAAAGTGGCGCGGTCGAGCCGAGGCCGAGTACCTTGTCCCAGACCACGACCTTCCAGACGTAAATGATGAACGCGAACGAAAATAGCGGACGCGGCAGGGCCGTGTACCACCGTCCCTGCTCCGCAATCGACAGTTCCGTTGCCAGCTCGCGCTCGCGCTGCTCCACCGCCATTTCGCGCGAGGCCAAATCGGCGGCGATCTTCTCGCTGGTATTTTCCGCAGAAAGCCTGGCTCGATAGGCATCGAGCGCAGCCTTTGCGAACGGACCGCCAAGCAGATTTCCGAGCCAAGAAAGTACGGCTGCGAACATCACACTGCGCTCCTGATCGTTCGCCTGCGGGCGATTTCGGTGATCAAGCCGATTGCGATGACGTAGTATGGAAAGTATTTCGGCCGCAGCGCCGTTTCGATCGCACCGGTCACGTGAGGGTCTGACGCCAAAGCCATCAATGATGCCGCGACGATGCCGGCGAGCATTTGCACGCGGGCCCACACGATAGTGACCGAATTCTTGAACCAGGATTTTGTCTTATTCCACATATGCTTCATGTCTCCATTTTCGTTTGTGTCAAGTGTGTTGCGTTGACCTCTAAATCATCGCGGCTCTGCCAGCTTCACGCACAGGCTTCGGCGCCTGCGCGGCCATCGCCAGCGCTGCCGATTGCACTGCCTTCACTCGCCGGGCCCAACCGGTTCCAAACGCTGACCATGTTTTCAGCGATTGCAGGAAACGCAGCCGCTCGCCGCAGATTGCCTCGACAAGGGTTGCCGCGTCGGACGCAAGAGCCGCCGCGATCACGGCGTCTTCCACCGTATTCGCATTTCCGGGAACGTTAAGAAGGCGGCGCAGCACTTTTCCGCTGCGGCCGATCCCCGAATTCACGCCGTAGTCGAAGATGGCATAATCGACGCCGGCCGGCAGTTCGTCGCAGCGCTGCACGTCCCAATATCGCGCGCGATAAATGCGTTTTGCCTGTTCAATGGACATCGCGCGAACATCGGCCGGGGTCGCATCAGGCTTTATATATTTTCGATAGTCGACGATCGTGATGCCGAAATTCGTTGGCCCACCAGGATCGCGCACATCGTTTGTATAGCCGCCCTCGTGCCCGAGCAGCAGCGGCAAGCAAATATCATATGTCGACTTCATCATGACCTCGGCAGGTGCAAAAGGAGTGAGGTGCGCCGTCCATCACGACGAAGGCACCGACATCTCGAGGAAGTAGAGAATGAGGCGGACCTTGCCTCCGGTGAAATTGCCTCCATTGGCACTCACGCGGACCTTGGTATCGGCATAGAAAGCGGTCGGACCGATAACTCCGTTGTTCGTCGAACCAAGCGCAGCCCCGAGCAGATTGCCGAATTGCGTGGTGTTGCCGGCAATGCCGACGCCGTATGACGTCGCGCCCGTGATCGCGAGTGTCGTGCGCGATGCCACGCCCAGCACGATCGCGCGGTCCGGGATAACCGCTACATCCGCCGTGTCGACGAACGCGCCGGTGAGCGTCATTTCTTCTTCCTTGGCGCGCAGCGTCACGCGGCCGCCGTGTCCTGTGAGCGCGATACCGTCGCGCCAGATGCCGTCTTCGTAGGTAACGGTCAGTCGCTCCGCTTTCACCCAGGCCCTGAGGCCGGAGACCGGCGTCATGCGCACCCAGCCGCCGCCGCTGTAGAAAGCGATTTGGCCGCCCCATCCACTCCAGGAGCCGGTCGCAGCCGGCGCCGGAATGTAGCAACTGCCTTCGAACGGCGATGGGGGCGGTGCTGACAACGTGCGCGCTTCGACAGCGAGTTGCGTGAGGGCGTCAAGAAGCGCCAATGCGTCATTATGGGTGACATGCTTTTGCGCCTGCGCGGCTTCGATGACCGGCAGGGCAAGACGTGGTGTGTCAGTCATGGATTTCCTTAAAGTTTCAAGATCGCTTGGGCGGTAAACCCGCGACCGACCGTCGCGGAAAGTTGCACGACGCGCACGGCGAGGCTCGCTTGCGGCGCGCCAAAATCTGAAAGTTCGTCTGCTGAGGCGTGGAGAAGGCTGATGAGGTCGTTGTCGTAATTGCGCGAACGACATTCGTGCCCGACAGGATCTCAAGCTGGTATTGGCTCGTCGCCTCACCGAGCGGCACCTCGCCGACCCAGCTGTCGCCGTCGACCAGGGTTCGCCGGATCCAGCTGGGTGTGACGCCGTTGACGTCCCGCACGGCCTCGCAGATGAACCGGACTAAGCAGCATGGAGTGCGGTTGCTTGCGGCGTGACGGGAAGTGCGAGCGCGGTCAGATCGCCGTGATCGCGACCCTCAGCTACGACGCGCAGCTGCATTGTGCGCCCGAGCGCGTCGATGCCGCTCGCAATCGTCGCGATACGCTGGTCAAGCAACACGACAGGTGCACCGGCGAACAGCGGCGCACCCATTGAACTCGCGGACCTTGTTGGATACGACCTTGACCGGTGCAGTCACGGCGGCGCGCCGCTTCATCCACGCGGCCGTCGCCTGCGAGTCCTGGCTGTCGCTCGCCTCGAGCTTGGCGATCACGCGATGACGATCCTCGAGCTCGCGGTTCTGGCTGAGCTTCAGCTTGGTCTCGATCCGCTAGAGCGGCATGCGAAAGGCGACGATGTGCTTGGTCTGGCCGGCGGCATTGCCCGGCGGCAGGCGGCCGAGCCCCCACGCGTCGGCGCCGCTGCCCTCGTACTGCGCGGCAAGCTTGGTCAGCACCATCAGCACGGCGGGCGTCGCCTCGACGATCTGCGGCCGGCCATAGGCATGCACGGTGACGTAGTTCCAGGTCGGCACCTTGGCGCCCGGCGTATACCAGGTCGGCGAGACATAGGCGTGCGGCCCCAGAACAGATGCGAGGACTCGGCGGGTCGCGGCGAACAGCTTCCAGTGATCGTTGGCGCGCGCCATGTGGCCGATCAGATCCCGTGCGGGCTGCCGTCGTCCTGCCAGTGCAGCGCCAGATGGGTGGAGAGCGGCGCACCGCGTCGTCGGCCGTGGTCAGCAGCGCCCAGCTATGGGCCTGCATGATCTCGCGGCCGTCGACCTCGCTGCCTTCGAAGTGCTTCGGAATATACATCGCCTGCCTTCGCCTCGCTCTGCGAGCCTGTGGGTTGAACCGCGCCGCATTACCATGTCCAATGCGGCCCGCAACCGGGAGGTTTTCTCATGGGTGAAGATATTCGTCTTAAGAGCAATCCTGAC
>CAWHQF010000036.1:0-16659 GCA_963831475.1 uncultured Alphaproteobacteria bacterium | reverse complement strand
GATATTTTCGCCGGACTTGCGGTGCTTGCTCTTTACCTGCTTCTGCTCCGCGCAGATGCACTCGGGCGTGGCGAGCGCATCGGCCTTGCAATACTGATCGCGATCTCGGCTGCCACCCACAGCGCCACGTTCGCAGTATTGCTGGCGCTTCTGGCGGCAGGCGCCGTCTGTAGCGCCGTCGACCGAACGCGTCTGTCCCCCAAATGCATTGGTCAGGGCGCTGCGGCACTGGCACTCGGCGCAATGCTTGTGTTCGCTGCGAACGCCCTCGTCGCCAAGCGTTTTGCGTGGACGCCCGGCGGCTTTGCGCTCTCGTTCGGACGGATGTTGCAGGACGGCATCGTCAAAAAATATCTTGATGAACACTGCAGACGCGAGCGTTTGGTACTCTGTGCCTACAAGGAACAGCTGCCGCGGGACGCGGACGAATGGTTCTGGGGCAGTCCGATATTCGACGAACTCGGGCGCTTTGCCGGCCTCGGCCCGGAGATGGAAAAGATCGCGCTCGAGAGCCTGGCTGAATATCCGCTGCTGCAGGCCAAGACAGCCATTGTCGCCACCGCCCGGCAATTGATCGACGTGCACACCGGTGAAGGCGTCGTCAATTCGATCTGGCATACCTACGGCATCATCCAGCGTTACACACCGCACCTCGTTGCGCATATGCGTGAGGCTCGCCAGCAGACGGGCGGAATCGATTTCACCACAATTAATGAACTGCATTACCCGATAGCATTGGCTTGTTTGTTCATGCTGCCACTGATTGCGGGGATTTCCCTGCGGCGGCGCGGCTTGACCGATGTCGGCGAATTAGCGGCGTTCTGCATGGTCGCGGTTCTTGCCAATGCGTTCGTCTGCGGCGTGCTCTCGAACCCGCACGATCGTTACGGAGCCCGTTTGATCTGGCTCGCGGTCGCGGCGGCGGCGATCACCGGCGTGCGCCTTTACGAACAGAATTGGCGCCTGCCGGTGACCGATACGATGGCGGCCAGCGCGTAGCATCCGGCCTGCAAGCCCGGCCCGCCCGGCAAGGACTTTATTGGGCGGCGTCTGGATATGGGCTAGGATTGAATTTCTAACCGCTCCAGGACCCCGGCCGTGCGGCCGGTTTGAGTGCCATTGCAATGACAATCGCCAGCCGCGTCGGTGTCGGACTCGTAGTTGCCATGACGGCCTACGGACCCTCCGTATCAAGCAGGGCAGACGTCATGAAGGAGCTGGTGCCCACCGGTAAGTTGCGCGTCGCGATTGCGGTCGCTCCCGCGCCTTCCGCGCTTTATGCGATCAAGGACAGCACGACCGGCAAATTTCGCGGCGTCACCGTGGACCTCGGCGCGGCCTTGGCGAGAAAGCTAGGCGTGCCGGTTGAATTCCTGCCTCACCTCGCGTCCGGCGAAATCCAGAATTCAGCGGCAAGCGGCAAATGGGACGTAACCTTTATGCCGGTCGACGAGGAGCGAAAGAAGTTCGTTGACTTCGGCAACGCGTATCACCTTTTGCAAAGTACTTATCTTGTGGCGCCCGGTTCCACGCTCATGAAAGTCGAGGATGCCAACGCGCAGGGTGTACGCATCGGTGGTGTCGCCAACACGGCGACGTTTCGCGCGGCTCAGCGCACCGCACCAAAAGCGACATTTGTAACGGTGGCCGGGGTGGACGCGGCCATCGTCGCGATGAGAGCAGGCGAGATCGACTGCATTGCGCTGTCGCGAGAGTCGCTCACTGGGCTTGCCGCAAAGATTCCCGGTTCACGTGTCCTTGACGGTGGTTTCCTGAATTCATCTACCGCAGTCGCCGTACCCAAAGACAAGCCGGACGCGCTCGCCTATGTCAGCCAGTTCATTGAAGACGCCAAGGCCAGCGGTTCTGTACGAAGGTCGTTTGACGCAATGAACCTGAAAAATTCCCAGGTCGCGCCCGCGGGGATGAAACCCTAGCTGACGCGTGCTATGCGATAGCCCCCGCCAATTTTTATTCTCATCTTCGGAGCCCGCCGATGGCCGATGTCGCCGTTTCGCAGCAACTCACCCCGACTGGAAAACTTCGCGTAGCGATTGCCGTCGCCCCGGCGCCCTCGGCGCAATTCGCCATCAAGGACAATGCGACAGGGACCTACCGGGGTGTCGCAGTTATACTTGGGCGCGCGCTCGCCAAGAAGCTTGGCGTTGACGCGCAGCTGATCGTCCACAATGGCTCCGGTGAAGTGCAGAATTCCGCAGCCGACAATAAATGGGATGTTGCTTTTCTGCCGGTCGACGACGAGCGCAAGAAGTTCGTCGATTTTGGCAATGCCTACCACATCCTCCAGAGCACTTATCTGGTTGCGCCGGGGGCCAAACTCGCATCGGTCAGCGAGGCAAACACGAGCGGAATACGCATCGGCGGCGTCGCCAATACCGCAACCTTTCGCACGTCGAACAAGACGGCACCCAACGCCGCCCATACTGCCTTTGAGAAAGCCGATGAGGCGGTCGCGGCCCTGCGCGATGGGAAGCTTGACGCGATTGCCTTTTCCCGCGAGTCGCTCACCGGGTTGCAGGGCAAAGTTCCGGGCTCGCGCATCCTTGACGGCGGCTTCATGAATTCCACGACATCGGTTGCCGTGCCGAAGGGAAAGCCGGCCGCGCTCGCCTATGTGAGCGCGTTTATCGAGGAAGCAAAAGCCTCGGGCCTCGTTCGTCAGGCCTTCGACGAAATGGGGCTTAAATACTCGCAGGTCGCACCGGCCGGGATGAAGTCCTGAGGCAATCGGCGAGAAGTGATCGCCGCGCGGCTACGCCTGTTTTTCGGGGGTTGAGACTTTCAACCCATCGAGCTCATCGCTCACCTTGATCTGGCACGACAGTCGCGAATTCGGCCGCACGTCATAACCAAAATCGAGCATGTCCTCCTCCATCGGAGAGGGACCGCCGACCTTCTCGCGCCAGGCTTCGTCGATATAGACGTGGCAGGTCGCGCAGGCACATGCACCGCCGCATTCGGCTTCGATGCCCGGGATATTGTTGCGAATGGCGGTTTCCATCACGGTGGAACCAACTTCGGCTTCGACCGTGCGGGCAGTGCCGCTGGAATCGGTATACGTGATCTTCGGCATGGGGAAATGAAGTCGAGATTGGACGCGCGCAGGTGACGCGCGCACCTATATATTCATTCTTTTCGCAGCGCCATCCCCATCATCCGGCGCGCAGCACCGCTGAAATTTGTGCGCGCACCTCGGCAACCGCCGATGTGAGCTGGCCTATGGCACGGTTACATTCGGCCGGCCCGTGGTTTGCCACGAGTTCGAGGGTTGCAGCGGCCCGCGCGACGCGCACCGCACCTACGCCCACAGCCGACCCCTTGAGCGTGTGCGCCAGTGTTGCAACCGCAGCCGGATCACTCGTGCGCATCCGCTCCATCAGAAGTTCCGCCTGGCGGTCGAACAGCTGCAGGACCTCTCGCTCAAGGCTGTGATCGCCAAATGTCATGCGCGAGAGGTGACTGCGGTCGAGGATCGCAGCCTCCAGCGCATCGGTTGGCACCTGATCTTGAATTCTGACCGCGGCTTGCGCCATCTCGGCCTCCCACTGGTCTTTTTATTGTCGCGGAGTTTGGCCTGACCAGGTTCAAATCCCGGTAAATACACGGCCACGCACGACCGTGAATTGGCGTTCAACGCCGCCGGTGGTTAAGCCCGCGTAACCACCCAAGCAAAGACTCCTGTTTGCAACCTCAAGACAGCCGCATCGCGGCCCCAATTCGGTCGGCAGGGTGGAACCACCCCCATGTTTGCTATGGTTAGCAATCGGTTAACGATGATTAAAAAAGTCCTTAATGGCGTGGTTTCTTTCGTGTTGCCAAGGCGATAGGATACCTGGCGGGCAATAAATCGGGGATGCGGGCGGCAAAAAAGTGCCGCAAGGATGCCGGCTCGCGGCATCACGCCTCGATTTTTGTGACGGTTCGGGCCGCGGCGACAGTCCGGCGTATTGACGAGGCGACGACCGAAATGGCGAATACCCCACAGAAAACCAAGGATGCGACCGAAGAGGCGCTAAACGCCATCCAGGAAGCTCTCAGCATTCGCCCCGCTGACCCGAAATTCGGAACATCCTTTGACAATGCCGCCGACGCGGACCTTCTCGCTGCTTCAACAACGGAATCTCCTTCCGGAGAACTTTTTCCGCAGGATGGGCCACCGGTGGCGTGGCCAGCCGGTGAGTCAACGCCTCGCCGCGCCGCCAATGACGACCGAGCCGGGATCGGCCAGATCCTGCAGACCCTTCGCCATCGCTCGTCGCGTACACCCTATATTGCTGCAGGGGTCGCGGGCCTCGTCTGGGCAGTGGCCGGCATCATCTCCCTGTACGCAATCGACATGCAGTCCGTGTTCGGTACGGCGCATGTCGGATTTGCAGGGACGATTGCCATTTCCGCCGCGATTTGCGTACCCGCCGTTTTCTTTTTTGTGCTCGCCCATATGTTCAATCGCGCTCAGGACATGCGCGTGGTCGCGGAATCAATGGCCGAAGTCGCGATGCGACTTGCCCAACCGGAGACGGTCGCACGCGAGTCCATCGTCACCGTCGGACAAGCCATTCGCCGAGAGGTCGCTGCCATGGGCGACGGCGTCGAGCGCGCACTCGCCCGCGCCGCGGAACTTGAGGCTCTGGTGCACAACGAAGTTTCGGCGCTCGAACGCGCCTACAATGACAATGAGGTCCGCATCCGCGATCTGCTGACCGAGTTGACCAATCAGCGGGAAACCCTCGTCAACCAGGCCGAGCAGGTCCGCAATGCGATTGCCAGCGTTCACCTTGACCTCGCGCACGATATCACTTCGGTCGGCGATCTTGTCGCCGACAAAGTCAATGAAGTCGCTCAGCGCGTCACCCGATCGCTGACCGAAAAGGGTGAGCACATTACTTTGGCGCTGGGCCATGCCGGCAATTCCATGATTGACGCCCTGAGCGAGCGTGGCTCGACCCTGCTCGACCGGCTCGAGACGACCAGCGATCAGGCAACAACCGCGATTTCATCTGCGAGCGACCGCCTCTCGGGGAGCCTCAATTTCAAAACCGAACACGTGCATGACGAGTTCGCAGATCTCGCCGCGCGACTACAGCAAATGATGAGCGCGCGCCTCGATCAGGTCGCCCAGACCTTCGCGCAGAAGTCCGCCGCAACGATCGACACGATGGCATCTCGTTCCCAGCAATTTACCGACGCGATCACCGACACAAGTTCGCGATTGGCAGAAACGATCGGCGCACGCGCCGATGAAGTGAATACCACGCTGAGGTCCACCGGCGATTCGCTGATCCTCGATCTATCGCTGCGCGGCGGCGATGTGGTTTCCAAGCTCGAGCAGACCGGCGCGCGCATCACGGACACTATCGCGAGTCGCAGCGATGCGGTTGCGGATACGTTCAGGGAGAGTGCTGAAACCCTGGTCGGAGCGCTAAATAACCGCGGCGAGGCGGTCAAGGACATGCTTGCAATGCGCATGCAGGCCTTCGAGAGCATGTTCAATAGCAGCGGCACCGAACTCACGGAAAAGATTTCCCGCGATACGAACAATCTCGGCAGCCTGATCACCCGGCACATCACCGAATTCGACCATACGGTGAAGAACTATGGCGGTGAACTGGTCGGACGCCTCGGCCAGCGCACGCAAGACGTGGCCGAGGCGCTCCGAAACTACGTCGATACGTTCGATCAGCGCGTGAGCGGACGGACGGGGGAGATTTCCAGTACCCTTGACCAGCGCCTTGCCCAATTCGAAAGCCTTCTCGGGGGCCGCGTGGCAGACCTCGCCAGAACGCTGACCGAGGGCGGCAAGGATGTTGTCGCGGCGCTGGACCAGCGCATCGGCGAAGTAGCCGGCACCATCAATTCGCGTGGCACGGAAGTGGCCGATACGATCGGCGCAAAGATCGGAGAAATCGATCAAACCTTGGGAACCCGCGCGCTGGAGGTGGCCAACAATCTCGACCTCCGCATCGGACGGTTTGAGGAACTGCTGATCGGCCGCGCTGAAACCGTCACCACCCAAATTGAAACCCGCACCAAGGCAGCCGCGGATTCGCTTAACGCCCGGCTCGAGCAACTGAGCCAGGCTATCAAGGTCAATTCCGCTGAGGCCGAACAGTCACTCGGCCAGCTCGCTCTTTCCACGACCGAAGCAATTCGCGCCAGCGCGGGCGACGCCGAGCGAACCCTCACCGGTGTAAGCGAGGAAGTGGCGCGAAGCTTTGTCGGCAAAGCGGATGAGATTGCTACGGCGGTCAGTCGTCGCACAAACGAGATGACCACTGTTCTTTCGGAAAAGAGCGGAGGCGTGCTTGCTGCCCTCACCGAAAAAAGCGCCCAATTTACGCGCGACGTGACCGGCGCGACCGACAGCGCCGTCAAGGCGATCGAGGAAAAGGGCTTCGCCTTCACGCGCTCGATGATGGACAACAGCACCGAAATCTCCCGCATGATCAACACCGCGGGCGAAGCGGCCAGCAATGTCGTTACCCGCACGATCAACGAGCTTAATGACACCGCCCAAAAGGCGATCGCGCAGGCCCAAGGGACCGCGGCATCGACCGTGAAGGATATGCTCGAAACGCATACGATGTTGAGAGCGGACACCACTGCGCTGTTCGAGCGATTGCGAGAAGCCAATATCATGCTTCAGGAGGTGCTCAGCGGCGCGCACGAAAATATGGGCGCATTGGAAAACACGCTTATGTTGCGCGTGTCGGAATTCGTCAGCGCCATGAATGAGGTGACTGCGTCCACCGGCGATGTAACGGGCCGTGTTGAGACGAATATCGCCAACTTCCGCGATATCACGGCACAGGTCATTGGCGATCTGGGCCAATTAGCGCGTCAATTCGACATCCACGGCCGCGACCTTGCCAAGGCGGTCGACCTGATCGACCACAGCAATCAACGCACCGAAGACAGCGTCAATGAGCGACGCGTTCAGCTCAATTCGCTGGTCGCAACGCTGGATATCCGGACCGAGGATCTGGAAAAGCGGCTGAGCCGTTTCTCCGGCCTGCTCGACGAGTCCCTCGAGGCCGCGTCGACGCGCGCGCGCGAGGTTGCGCGCCTTGTTTCGGAGGCGAGCGCCGAAGGTACGCGTGCCATCAGCGACCAATACGAGCGTGTGCGCGAGAACGCCGAGGCAGAGCGCCAACGCTCCGCCGAGGCGATGCGCGCTATCTACGAGCAGACGGCCGGTGACACCCAGACCCTGTTCCACACTGCCAACGAACGCTTCGCCGAAGCTGTTCAGGGCATGAAGCAGATGGCCGCGGATATGCAGCGTGAGCTCGAGGCCACGCGCGGCGAATTGCGCCGAGGCGTCTTCGAGCTGCCGCAGGAAACGGCTGAAAGTGCCGCCCAGATGCGCAGGGTTATCGTCGATCAAATCGAGGCGCTGGCGGAGCTCAACCGTATCGTTGCCCGTCACGGACGAAACCTCGACGCGGTCGAACCGGTACGCAGGCCGCGCGAAGAGCCTGCACTCGCTGTTGTAGGCGGGCGCAATGAAGTTCCTGCCCGCACTGAGGTGCCCCCGGCGCGTCCTGCGCCACGCAGCGAATCCAGCGGATTTGCGCCGCCGCCCCGCCGCATCAATGTGGAGACACAGCCCGCGGCCCCGACTCCGGCAGTGGCCGGACGCGGCTGGCTTACCGACCTTCTCAATCGCGCCTCGCGCGAGGAAACCGAACCCTTGCGTGAGATTCCGCGCGAGCCCGTGCGGGAAACGGTACGCGAACCCAATCGCGGCAACGACGAACGCACACCCCGGCATTCAATCGAGTCGCTCGATTCCCTGTCGGTCGATATTGCCCGGATGATTGACCACGACGCGGCTGCCGATCTCTGGGACCGCTATAAGCGCGGGGAACGAAATGTCTTCACGCGGCGCCTCTATACTCTGCAAGGTCAGCAGGCATTTGACGACATCCGCAAGAAATATCGCGCGGACCGCGAGTTCAAGCAGACCGTTGACCGCTATATCTCCGAATTTGAGCGTTTGCTCGATGAAGTTTCGCGCGACGATCCGGGTCAGGTCGTTGCCCGAACTTACCTGACCTCGGAAACGGGCAAGGTCTACACGATGCTGGCGCACGCAGCGGGCCGCTTCGATTGACCGCCTGGCAGCTGATACCGATCCGTTGAACGACTTCGGCTAAGGGTTAGCCACCTCAGGCTGTACCGCCCTCGATCGCTTGCCGTGGAAATAGGAACGCAACCACGGATGCGTGGACGCAAGCATGTCGTCCATCGTGCCGGTCGCAATCACCTTGTGGTCGGCCAAAACCGCGATACGGTCACAGACGGTATGAAGACTGTCGAGGTCGTGGGTCACCATGAACACCGTCAGTCCCAGCGTGCGCTGCAATGTCGCAATAAGGCTGTCGAAATCGCCGGCGCCGATCGGATCAAGGCCCGACGTCGGTTCGTCCAGAAACACGATTTCCGGATCGAGAGCCAGCGCACGCGCCAGCGCGACACGCTTGGTCATGCCGCCGGACAACTCAGACGGAACTTTTCCCAATACGCTCGCGTCAAGACCGACCATTTCGAGCTTGGCAATCGCCATTTCATCAAGCAGTTGCGGCGAAAGATTGAGGTGTTCGCGTATCGGGAATTGGAGATTTTCTCGGACTGTCAGCGAAGAAAAAAGCGCACCCTGCTGAAATAGTACGCCCCATCGTCGCTCGATTGCCTGGCGCTCGCTGTCGGATGCCTGCGCAAGGTCAACACCCAATACCTTGATGCTGCCTTCGCGCTTCGGCAGCAGGCCGATGATGGTTCGCATAAGCACGGATTTTCCGGCACCGGAGCCACCGACAAATCCGAGGATTTCTCCGCGGTAGACATCAAGGTCGACGTGATCGAGCACGACATGGTCGCCGAACCCAACAACAAGATTGCGGACCTCGATGACGGTTTCTTTGCCGTTACCTTGAACCATGACTCACATTCCGATCGATGCGAAAAAGATCGCAAAGAAGCCGTCGAGCACGATCACGAGAAATATCGACTCGACGACCGAGGCGGTGGTCTGCAGGCCGAGCGATTCCGATGATCCCTTCACCGCCAGGCCTTCCACACACGCTACCACGCCAATCACCAGTGCCATGAATGGCGCCTTGATCATTCCAACCTTGAACGTATCGAGCGAAATCGCTTCCTTCAGGCGTTGCACATAAATGTCGGGGTCGATCCCGCCATAGAGCCAGCACACAAGCGCCCCACCGTACAGCGCCGCCATTGAACCGAGGAAGGTGAGGATCGGGACGCCGATCAGCAACGCCACAATTCGCGGCAATATGAGGACTTCTACCGGATCGAATCCCATGGTGCGCAACGCGTCGATCTCTTCGCGCATTTTCATGGTGCCCAGTTCGGCGGTGTAGGCGCTGCCTGAGCGTCCCGCCACCATGATGGTGACGATCAAGACGCCGAGTTCACGAAGCACGAGGATGCCGACCATGTCCACGACGTAGGTATCGGCGCCAAACTTCCTGAAATGGAAAATACCCTGCTGCGCAATGATGCAGCCGATCAGGAAGGTAATCAGCACGATGATCGGCACCGCGCGCCAGCCAACTTTGTCGAGTTGGTGCACCATGGTGGCGAAGCGGAACGAGCGAGGCCGGGCAATCACGCGCAACAGGGCGACCGAGAGCGCGCCCAGCATGTTCAAAATTGCGACGAGCGTCTCGCCGACGGAGGCGACCCCTTTGCCGACGGAAGCCAGGGATTCAGCTACCGGATGGACCCCGCGGCGAGACACAGACGGCAAAGGTTTGACGCCGTGCACTTCATCGACAAGAGCCAGGTAGTCTTCTTTCAGGCCCGTCACCTTCGTTTCGCAGCCGCGCGCTGAAAGTCCGCGTGTCAGCCGCTCAAGCAACCAGGCTCCGAACGTATCAAGCTGCCGAACCTGCCCCATTTCGATATCGGCGCGTTTGAGGGCACCGGTGCGGTCCGTAATGGCGAGAATTTCGGCCTCGAGGGCGGGGGCATTCTCGGCAATCCAGGATCCATTGCCGGCAAGCCTGAGAACCTCGCCATCTGCCGTCGTTTCGAGCAACAGGTTGCCCATGCGACACCACCTTCACTTTTTTGCGAGCCCGGTGCGGTGAAAGGTTTCAACACCACCGTCATAAGACTTGACCAGGGTCTGTGAAACTGTCGAGGCTTTGGCCCTCGTCAGCCACATCCTACCTTAGCACTCGAAATGCCTTTGACCCTCTCGCACACCGTCGAATACTGGCCAATTGCAGGATCATTTGGCATCAGCCGCGGCGTCAAGACGGAGGCCATAGTCGTCGTGGCCGAATTGGGCGACGGCAAGGCAAGTGGCCGTGGCGAATGCGTTCCCTACGCCCGTTATCACGAGAGTGTCGAGAGTGTCATGGCGCAGCTCGATGCCTTTCGTCCAAAGCTGGCTGCGGGGCTTGACCGTAGCGGCCTGCAGACGGCGATTCCACCGGGCGCCGCTCGCAACGCGCTCGACTGCGCATTTTGGGATCTGGAGGCGAAACGCAGCGGTCGTCCTGTGCACGAAATTGCCGGCCTGCCCCCTCCTCGCCCGCTCATCACCGCCTTCACGATATCGCTTGCGACACCCGCCGACATGGCGAAGGCGGCGGAAAAGGCCGCGCACCGCCCCGTGCTCAAGGTCAAACTCGGAGCCGAGGGCGATGCGGCTCGCATCGCCGCGGTCCGTGCTGCCGTGCCGAAGGCGACATTGATCGTCGACGCCAACGAGGGCTGGACTGAAAGCAATCTCGCCGGCAATTTCAAAGCTTGTGCCGAGGCCGGTGTCGTTCTGATCGAGCAGCCGCTGCCGGATGGAAAAGACGAAACTCTTTCGAGGATCCAACGGCTCATTCCCGTCTGCGCCGATGAAAGCGTCCACGACCGGGCCTCGCTTGCCGCGCTCGTCGGCAAATACGATGCGGTGAATATCAAGCTCGACAAGACCGGCGGGCTGACCGAAGCGCTGGCAATGGTCGCGGAAGCGGAGCGGCAGGACCTCGCCATCATGGTTGGATGCATGGTGGCGACCTCACTTGCAATGGCACCCGCCCTGTTACCGGCGCAGCGGGCGCGATTCGTCGATCTCGATGGCCCGTTGCTGCTCCGCAAAGATCGCACGGATGGCCTGCGCTACGAGGAAAGCCTGGTTTATCCAGCCACATCCCGGTTGTGGGGCTGAAAAATCGTCGCTCCGGCAACGGAACCCGAATACCCCATTGCACACATGGTGAATCGTGCCGGTTCCATGGTGCCGGCCGTTCATGAAATGTGCCGAATGCGTTGCGTCATGTTGTAGATTTCAAAAACGAATGCTTCCCGTCGGCCTCCTGCTTGGCTTAGACTTGAATCAAGATCGCACCGCCGACTAGTCGGAAGGGCGACGTAACTGGGACGGGGACATGCATATTCGGGGTTTGGTCCTATGCGCCGCCGTAGTGGCGCTCAGTGTGACATCGGCCTCCGCAACGATGCGGATCGCGGAAGATCGCGGCGGCCAGATCGGCCAGTATCTGCAGGCATTCGCTGCGGTGCGGACATCCGGCGAAAAGGTCGTCATTGACGGAAATTGCCTATCGGCCTGCACGTTGGTGCTGGGCCTGGTCCCGCGCGAACGCGTCTGCGTAACGCAAAATGCGCGGTTTGGATTTCATGCCGCCTGGATGCCGGATAGTGACGGGCGTCCGGTGACCAGCCCGCTCGGCACGCAGGCGCTCTGGAACATCTATCCAGTATCGGTGCGACACTGGATCAGGCGGCACGGCGGACTGTCGCGAAAAATGATTTACATGCAGGGGCACGATCTCAACGGAATCGTGGCGAGTTGCGATCGGGCTCCGCGCTACCAGACACGATCAGCGCGTCATCTCGCGCCGCGCCCGGTGCGCTACGAGTCCGCAAGCGCCTCCAGCGATCGCCATTAGCGCCATCGCCATATAAGCGCGGCTGCCGAAGCTTTCGTAAAGCACGCCCGAAATCGCCATCGATGCGGCCATTACAAGGCCCAGAGCGATCGCGAGATAGCCTTGCGCGGTCGCCGCCTGTCCCGGCGGCGCAAAGCGTGCGAGCACCATCAAAGCGCCGAGATGCGTCGCGCCGAACGACAAGGCGTGCAGCAATTGCAGGGCCGCAAGCCCAATGATCGGGAGTTCAAACGACATTCCCGCCCAGCGCAACGCGCCGCCGCAAGCTCCGATCACGAGCAGCACTGTCGGCTCGAAAAACGGCGGCAGGCGCGACTGCATCGCAAAAAGGACGATCTCCGCGGCAACTCCGAGCGCCCAAAGCGCCGCGATGACCGTGCCGTCAAGACCGGCCGCGTGCCACTGGACGGCCGAGAACCCATAGAACAACGCGTGGCTTGCCTGGATGAGGCTTGCAGCCGCAATGACCGCGACGAACATCCGATTGCGCAATAGACTCTGACGGCCGACCGATGGCGCGTCACTGTTTTCCGCCGTTGATTTTGATGGTGGCAGCACCAGAGCGGCGAACGCGATCAGCACGCTTGCCGCCACCATGAGCCAGATCAAATGGCGCGCCGGAATTGCATCGGCGGCAAATCCAGCGGCAAAATTTCCCCCGATATAGGCGAACGAGCCCCAAAGCCTCACCGGACCATAGGCGCGCCCGCGCGCGGCGAGGCCCTTCAGCGCGTAGGTCTCCGCCAGAGGCATCATCGGCGTCGAGGCGAGTGAGGTCAGCGTATAGGCAACCAGGATGAGGGTCGCGCCGGCCGACAGCCCAACCAGGGTCAGGCCCACGACACTGCCGAGCGCACCGAGAATCAGTGCGGCGCGAACCGCATCCCGCCGGTCGGCTTCGCGGGCGACTACGGGAATTGCCAGCACGCGCGCCACCATCGGCACCGCCAGCACAATGCCGATCAGCTTCGGGTCCACATTCTTGGCATTGAGCCAAACCGGGAAGAACGGCATCTGGATGCCGGGCAAAATGAACAAGGCGGAATAGAACACCGCCAAACGCGGCACGAAGCCAAAAAATGAATTTGCCCGCATTGCGTTGTGCTTACCCGAATAAGGCATTGCCCGACCGGGCTTTTTCGCAAAAGCCGCCGCTAGGCCGCGGGCAACCGCGGTGCTGGCCGAATCATGCCGCATGATTGATAAACGGAACGCAGTGGGATTGCACATGCCGACCGAGACCAGCGCGCGGGTGCAGGCGCAACAGCAAGATACGCCCGACGAGGACCAGTATCAGGCGTTTTGTGCCGCACTCGGGGCGAGCGCGCGCGGCCGTGCCTTTCTGGCTGAATATGCGCGGCGAAACCGCAATGCCGATACCGGGCCGCTGCTGACGGCAATCGAGAGAATGCAGTCTTCACTTGCCGTCGATACCGCGGCACCCGGTGAAGCTCTGATCAAACTGCAATTGCGGGCGCTGCTCGATGACATCGACGCAGCGCAAGGCGAGCTCGAAGCGAATATTCACGCCATCAGGTCGGCAAAACTTGCGGAGCTCGTCGCGCTGGTGGGACGACGCATCACCGACATCATGACGCCGGCAAGAATGGCGACAGCGCCGGAAGAAAAGATACAAGAAGAAATACCGGAAGAGATAGAAGTGGCCGCCCCGCCCGACGAGCGGGCGGAGGAGCCGCGTGCCCATCTGGCGGTGGTGCCGGTGCCTGATCAGCCCGAACTGCCGATCCCTGCTCCGGCGTCGGCTCAACAGCCTTCAATAGCCCTGGTGCGCACGGACGAAATCATGGCAGAGGTCGCTTTCATCGACGCCTCACCTGAGCCGGCCGAGACCGAGACGCCGCATGCAAATCCGTTTGCCTCGATCATGGCGCTGAGCGAAGAAGAGCGTCTCGCGCTGTTTACCTGAGCGGTGCCTGGTTCTGGTCCGCGATCAACCGCGCAAACAAGTCGGCATCGACATTGCCGCCCGACAAGATGCCGACCACGACTTTTCCGCCCACCGGCAGCTTTCCGGCCAGCAGCGCCGCCAGGCCGATGGCGCCGCCGGGTTCCACGACCAGTTTCAGCTCATTGAAGGCGTAACGCACGGCGCGGCCGACCTCGGCATCGCTCACCGTCGTGCCCTGCCCGATCAGTTCGCGCGTGATCGGAAAAGTCAATTCGCCGGGTGTATTGCTCATCAGCGCGTCGCAGATCGAGCCGCTCATCCGGGCATTGGCTTCGCGCTTTCCGCTTGCAAACGAACGCAGCGTGTCGTCAAAACCCTCCGGCTCGACCACGTAGAACCTAGCAGACGGCACATTTGCCTTCACGCCGAGCGAAATACCGGCGGCGAGCCCTCCCCCCGACGCGCCCACGACCACAACTTCAGGCTTGAGATTGAGCCGCGCGAGATCATCGACGATCTCGGCGCCGATTGTGCCTTGTCCCGCGATGATGAGCGGATCGTCATAGGGCGGCACCAGGGTTGCGTCGCGTTCAACCACGATTTTCTTCGCGATCGCGGCGCGATCTTCGCTGTTGCGATCATAAAGGACTATTTCGGCCCCGAGCGCGATCGTGCGTTCGCGTTTCGCCCTCGGCGCATCGGCAGGCATCACGATGGTGGCGCGCATGCCGAGCAGACGGGCGGCGGCCGCGACACCTTGCGCGTGATTGCCACTCGAATAAGCCACCACGCCGGCTGCGCGGCGTTCGGGCGGGATGGATGAAATTTTGTTGTAGGCGCCGCGAAATTTGAATGAGCCCGTGCGCTGCAGCGTTTCCGCTTTGAGAAAAACGCGTGCGCCGACTGTTTCATCGAGAACGGGGGCGCTGATCAGCGGTGTCCGCACCGCCACACCCGCAAGCCGTGCGGCGGCAGCATCGATATCGGCTGCGGTGGGCAGAATGGTCTTGTCGACGACACCCATAGGAGAAAGGTTAGCGCAATCCGGCAATGGCGACCACTCGCCCCCGGAGTTCGCTCCGTCATCGTTGGCTGTCTGCCGGTATCCCGGCATGGAGAAAACCCGGCTACGCGGCGACCCTGCGCCCTGCCTTCGCCGCCTCCGCGACATGGTCCAGGAAGATCCGCGCACTGGCTGCCCAGGTCATGCGCAGCGCGAAGTCGCGGCAATCTTCGCGGCGATATTCGAGTGCGCCCAGGCAGGCACGGCGGAGATCTTCGTCAAGACAACCGACCGGAGCATCGCCGATCACGTCGCGCGGGGCAGTTGCGGGAAATGCCGCGACCGGCAACCCGCTCGCCAAAGCCTCGAGCAGCACGAGGCCGAATGTGTCGGTGCGGCTCGGGAACACAAATACGTCGGCCGCGGCATAGATTTCGGCCAGCGCCTCGCCGCGGCGCGCGCCAAGAAAAACCGCATCCGGAAATTTCCGCTCGAGCGCGGCGCGCGAGGGGCCATCGCCGACAACGACCTTGCTGCCGGGCAGATCGAGCGCGAGAAACGCCTCGAGGTTCTTCTCCACCGCGAGCCGCCCGACCGTCAGAAAAATTGGCTTCGGCAGATCGAGCGTGGCACCCGCGCGCGGGCAAAACAGCTGCGCATCCACGCCGCGCGGCCACAGTCTCACGTTCTTGAACCCGCGCGTCGCAAGCTCGCCCACAAGCGCCGGCGTTGCCGCCAGCACCGCTGCACCGGGCGAATGAAATCGCCGGAGCCAGGCCCAGGTGAGTTCGCTCGTCCAGCGCTCCGGCACCGGCAGTCTTTCCGCAAGGTAGTCGGGAAAACGGGTGTGAAAACTCGTCGTAAATGGCAGCCGCCGCCGCAGGCAGACCCGCCGCATGGCATGCCCGATCGGTCCCTCGGTCGCGACATGGATTGCGTCGGGACGCGCCTTTTCGAGGCGCCGCTCGACATCGCCGGGAGCAACGAGCGCGAGCCTTATCTCCGGATAGCTCGGCATCGGAAGCGTCCAGAATTGATCCGGGCTGAGAAACTCGACTTCGGTGCCGAGCGCCTTCGCCTCCTGCGCGACGTGACCCAGCGTGTGCACGACACCGTTGACCTGCGGGTGCCATGCGTCCGTCGCGATCAATATCTTCATGCGGTCAAGCGGCCTTCGCCCGGGTCGGGCGCGCAGGTGTTTCCGTCGCATCTGTGCTGCGGGCGGAGTCCGTCCAGGTGACAATCTCGAACTGCCCATCGGCGCGCTCAGCGACCGCGGTGCAGCTCTCTACCCAGTCGCCGCAGTTGATGTAACGCAACCCGTAATCGTCGTGCATCGCAGCCGTATGGATATGCCCGCAGATCACGCCGTCGGCCTGGTGGTGCCTTGCTTCGGTCGCCAGCGCCTTCTCGAATGCGCCGATGTAGTTGACGGCATTCTTCACTTTCAGTTTTGCCCATTTCGACAGCGACCAGTACGGCGCGCCAAACACGCGGCGGAACGCATTGAAGAACCGGTTGGCGGTGAGCGCGAATTCGTAGGCCTTGTCGCCGAGCAGTGCGAGCCATCGCGCCTGCATCACCACGAGATCGAAGATATCTCCGTGAACGACCAGGTAACGGCGGCCGTCGATGCCATCGTGAATGATGCTCTCCACGACTTCGATTCCGCCGAAGTGCGTACCGTAATAGCCGCGCAGAAATTCATCATGGTTGCCGGGAATGTAGATGACGCGCGCACCCTTTCGCGCCTGCCGCAAAATCTTCTGCACCACGTCATTGTGTGT
>CAWHQF010000035.1:0-19141 GCA_963831475.1 uncultured Alphaproteobacteria bacterium | reverse complement strand
GATGGGCCACTCCAAGCCATTGGTGCTGTTATTCGCGGTGGTAAAGCTCGCTGCGGCCGGGAATGCCGTTGGCACCAGTGCCGCGCCGCCGGGACCGTTGGAGAGTGGCCCATAAGTGAGCGGGATAACAAAATTGGAATCGCCACCATTGGTGGTCGGGCAAATGCGAGTCGCGGAATACGCAGCTACAACGGCCGTTCCAGCGCAGTAGCTCTCACCAAAGTAGTATGTTTTGCCATTGACCACGATTCCGGCCAGTGGCTGCGTTCCGGCACCTGCATTGCCCTGCGGCAGTGCCTTCAGCGCGTTCGGCAGCATGCTCACCAGTTGAATGTCCTGGGCCGGGTTTCCATTCCAGTCGGCCAGGTGCAGCCCGGCCTCGGAGTCGCTCAACAGGATACGAATCTGGGCCAGGTTGGCTTCCCGGTTCTGTCCCAGAATCGATGTGACAATTTCACCCGTGGGTGGCCGTCGAACCACGATCTGCACATTTGGGCGATGGAGCACGACTGAAACCGCGCTCACCTGCCATCTCGTCACGCCGCGCGGCCACCCCGGCGATGCTTTCCTGCACCGCATCGCAAATGAACTCGATCATAAATTCAAGATCGGCCACACGACCGTGCAGATCGAACTTAATGATGCCGGCCACTGCGTCTTGCAACCGGATGAGGTCGTGTAGGCTGGGTTTTTCGCTGGTTACGCATTTCTCGGCTACGAATTTTTAAGCGTGCTGAGCTGCCGGCGTTAGACCTTTGCGGTTTATGCAAAGGCTATATGCAACATAGTTACACGCCACTTTTGCGCCGCAGTCCGTGATATGGTCGCGGCATGTTCGCTTTGCTCCGCATTATTCTGGCCATGCAGTTGCTCCTGACGTTCGCGGGGTTCGCGCAGGCACATCCGCATGTTTGGGTGACGATGCACAGCGAGCTCGTTTATGCGCCCGACGGGAGCATCACGGGAATTCGTCATGCTTGGTCGTTCGACGACATGTTTTCCACCTTCGCCACGCAGGGGCTTGAAAGCAAAGAAAAGGGCAAATTCACCCGCGAGGAGCTGGCGCCGCTTGCAAAGGTCAATGTCGAGTCGCTGAAGGAATACGGCTATTTCACCTATGCCAGCGCCGACGGCAAGAAGACGGAGCTCACGGATCCTGCGCCCGGGTACTTTCTCGATTACGGGGATCAGGTGCTCACGCTCAACTTCACCTTGCCGTTCAAGACACCGGTCAAGGCGAAGGAGCTCAAGATCGAAATTTATGACCCGACAATCTTCGTGGATTTCTCGTTTGCCAAGGAAAAGCCTGTTCAGCTTTTGAACGCACCGAAATGCAAGCTCGACGTCGTGCTGCCGCGCGAAATGACATTTGCCGAAGGCAAGGCGTTAAGCGAGATCCCGGCTGACCAGCCGAATGCGACGATGGCCTGGGGCGCCCAGTTCGCCAACAAAATCTTGGTGCACTGCCCTTGAGCGTTCTTCCGCGATCAGAGGTCGCGCGCTGCTCGCTGCTCGCGGCATGTATCCTCGTTCTCGTCTTTACGCTCGACACCGCCTTTGCGCAGCCTTTCGGAGTGCCGCAGGGTGCCATGCCGCCTGAGGCAGGAGGCTTTACCGGGTGGGTTCTCGCCAAGCAGGCGGAGTTCTATCGAATGTTGTCGGGGCTTATCCGGGCCGCCAAGGCTGACGGCAGTGCGGCCTACACCTTGCTCGGCATCTCCTTTCTTTACGGCATTTTCCACGCCGCCGGTCCCGGTCACGGCAAGGCGGTGATTTCGTCCTATCTTGTGGCCAACGACGAGACCTGGCGGCGCGGCATTGTGCTGTCGTTCGCATCGGCCTTACTTCAGGCCTTCACCGCGATTGCCGTCGTCGCGATAGCCGCCGCGCTCCTCGGGGCAACGGCCAAGGCGATGGGCAACACGGTTCGCATCATCGAGATTGCCGGCTATGCCCTGATTGTGGCGATCGGATTGCGCCTAGTTTGGGTGAAAGGGCGCGCCTTCCTCCAGTTGGTGAGAGGCGGTGCAAGCCAACATCATGGCCATGCGCACGGTCATGCGCACGGGCACGGCCACGACCATGTTCACGCGCACGGTCACGGGCATCATCACGACGCTGATTGTGAATCATCTGCGTGGGGACATGCCCACGCGCCGGAGCCAAGCGAACTTGCCGGCGATCATTGGTTTAAACGCGGCCTGACGGCGATCATTGCCGTCGGATTGCGGCCGTGCTCGGGCGCGATCATTGTTCTCGTTTTTGCGCTGGCGCAGGGTCTCTTTTGGGTCGGCATTGCCTCGACATTCGTGATGGGTCTCGGCACCGCCATCACCGTTGCCCTGATTGCCACGCTTGCCGTCGGCGCGCGCGGGCTTGCGGGCAGGCTGGCGAAAGCAAAACCGGGTGCCGGAATGATCGTGCTGCGGGGGATGGAAGCCGCCGCCGCGCTCGTCATTGTGTTCTTCGGACTGGCTTTGCTATCTGGCTATATGGTGAGCGAGCGTCTGATCTGATGCGGGCGCTGCTCTTTCTCGTTTGTGCGCGAACGGGCGCGAGACGCGCTATTCAAAATCATCCGGCAGCAATTCGATCGGCTGGCCGTGCGGTGTGCGGTCACATGCGTGATCCCAGGCGTCGCGATAGCGATGCAATGTCTCCGGCGTCGTCACCCCTTTTTCGGCCACGAGTTTTTCGAGCGTGTTGAGCCAGTGCGTGTAGTAGGTCTCGCCGGTGTCCGGATCGCCGGCGGCCTGGGCGCGCTTGATTTCTGCGGCGAGCGCTGCGGCCCATTCAGCCCAGGTGAAAACGCCGCGCTCGTGCAACGCCAGGGCCATCGCAAAGGCCTGCGCCTCCCATGGCTCGCGGAACACTGGGCCGTCGCTGTCGCGGGGTACGCCAGGCACGGCGATCGCGGCACGCATGGCGGCTTGCGGGTCTACTCCCATGTCAGGCCGGCTCCAGATAAGGTTCCCAGGCTTCGATTGAGACCCGCACCGTCGGGTCTGATCCTTCCCCCCACAATTCGCGACCGTTGAAGCGAACCGTGTAAAGCCAATGCGGATCTTCTCCGGCATTGATGGCGTTGCTATCGGGAAATACGTGGCAGCCGACAACGCGCGTGATTTCACCGGCGTGTCCGCGGACATATCGGGGCAGGCGGGTATGCGTCTTCGGATGGATATTGCGGGCGCGCACGCGGTCGCCGATTTTGAAAAGCGCGGGTCCTGCGGCCGGGCGATTATAAGGAGAACCGCAACGCACCATGTTGGCGACATCTGCCGCGGCCACCGTTCGCTTCGATTTCTTCACCGGTGCTTGTGCATGGCCCGCCTTGATCTCCCCTTTCGTGGCGACGCCATAGTCGAGCATCATGTTTTCGAGCGTCACCACCCAAAGCGCGTAATAACTCAGGTTGAGATATTGCGACGGCGGCAAGCTCTCGCGGGCGAACCGGAACGCGTCGAGATTCCAGATATTGGCGACGCCGATTGCCATATTGAGTGCGAATGCCTTCTTTTCCCATTCCGCGTGAAATATTGGCTCATTTGGTTCAATGCCGATCGGTCCGAAGCCGTGCATTCCACCCATGTCCGCGGCGCCATTCATCGCGCATTCTCCCGCGGATCTTTGGCGAGTCCGGTTCCGATCATGCTGTCACGCGTCACCAATTCTGCGAGCTTTTCCTCGCTCCACCCCTCGGTCTCGGGCGGGCGCATCGGGATCACCAGATAGCGAAGTTCCGCCGTGGAATCCCACACCCTGACTTCGGTATCCTTCGGTAATTCGACCCCGAACTCACGCAATACGCCGCGCGGATCGGCAACGGTGCGCGAGCGGTAAGGCGCCGATTTGTACCAGAGCGGCGGCAGGCCAAGAACGGCCCATGGGTAGCAAGAGCACAATGTGCAGACGACCATGTTGTGGATTGACGCCGTGTTCTCGAGCGCGACCAGATGATTGCCCGAGCGCCCGCCATAGCCGAGCGATTCGATCGCCGCAGTTCCATCTTCAAACAGCCAACGGCGAAAATCCGGATCGGCCCACGCCTTTGCCACGACACGCGCACCGTTCCGTGGGCCGATCTTCTTTTCGTAGGTTTCGATCAGCTCATCGAGCGCGGACGGGTCGATATATTCTTTTTCGAGAAGGATCGACTCGAGTGCGCGCACGCGCAGCTGCATCTCGGACAGTTCGGATCCGTGGTCGTGCGAATGGTCGTGCGAATGGTCGTGATCGTGCGTCATGCCGGCAGTATAGTCACACGCTGGATGTCAGGTCATTACGCGGGTTCGAGGTAGGGTTCCCACGCGTCGACGGATACCTCGGTGGCCGGATCGCCATCCGGTCCCCAAAGTTCGCCTCCGTCAAAACGTACCGTGTAGAGCCATTGCGGATTTTCACCCGCACCGGTTGCGTTGCTGTCCGGAAAAACATGGCATCCGATGACCCGCTCGATAATACCCGCGTGTCCGCGAACGTAGCGCGGCAGGCGCGTATGGGTCGGCGGATTGATGTTCTTTGCGCGCACCCGATCGCCCCGCTTAAACACCGGCGCGGTGTTTGTCTCGCGTTCCGTCGGCCCGCCGCGGTGCAATGTCTTTGCAACGTCGGCCGGCGACAGGATCCGCTTCACCGGTTTCGGCGTGTGCAGGGAATGACCGGCCCCGATTTCATCTTCGCCGACCAGGCCGCGCTCTTCCAACAGGTCAATCAGCCCGGCGAGCCAGATCTGGTAGTAGCTCATCGTGAGATAGTCGGCGGGCGAGCGGTTCTCGCGCGCGAAACGCGACATATCGATATTCCAGCCGCCGGGCATGCCCATCGCCAGCGTCAGCGCAAATGCACGTTTTTCCCACTCATCATGAAATACCGGCTCGTTCGGTTCCGGCTTGACCGGCCCATGACCGTGCGTCCCCCCGAGGTCCTGACCGCCATTCACTTTGCCAGGTCCTTCACTTTGCAAGGTCCTTTGGTGACTTCGGCAACCCCGTGCCGATCATCGAGTCCCTTGTAACGAGGTCAGCAAGTTTTTCCTCGCTCCAGCCCTCTGTGCCGGCAGGACGCATCGGCAGCACGAGATAGCGGATCTCGGCGGTCGAATCCCAAACTCTAATTTTGGTATCGGCCGGCAGCTTGACGCCAAAGTCGGCCAACACGCTGCGCGGGTCGGACACTGCACGCGAGCGATAGGGTGCCGATTTGTACCAGACCGGCGGCAGGCCCAGCACCGGCCAAGGGTAACAGGAGCAAAGCGTGCACACGACCATGTTGTGCAGCTTCGGCGTATTCTCGAGCGCCACGATGTTCTCGCCCTGGCGTCCGGCATAGCCGATTTCGCCGATGGCCGGTGTCGCATCCTTCAGCAGGCGCGCCCGATAGGCGGGATCCGCCCACGCGCGGGCGACGACGCGCGCGCCGTTGCGCGGGCCGACCTTTTTTTCGTAGGTCTCGATGAGAATGTCGAGCGTGGCCGGATCGACATAGCCTTTTTCGGTGAGCACCGTTTCGAGTGCGCGAACCCGCAGTTGGGTCTCCGAAAGCTCGGAGTGCTCGTGGCCATGGTCGTGATCGTGCCCGGACATGCGCCCACTATAAGCAAAGGTTGCAGGTTTGTGCCATCATCGAAGCCATGACTTTTACGCATATGACCGCGCATATGACCGAGCTTGCGGACCGCATTGACCGCCTGATCACCGCGGTCGGGCGCGGCGTTTCGCTGCTTCTGCCGGCAGTCGTTGGCCTGCAATTTGCGCTGGTCATCGCACGTTATTTGTTCGACGCCGGCTCTATATGGGTCACCGAAACGGTGCTTTATCTCCACGCCGCGGTGTTCATGCTCGCGGCGGCCTGGACGTTGCGTATGGGCGGCCATGTGCGAGTCGACATTTTTTATGCGGAGGCATCGGCGCGCACTAAGGCGCTGATCGATCTTGCTGGCGCGATTGCCCTGCTGTTGCCTTTTATGGCCGTGTTGTTCTGGCTGTCGGTGCCATATGCGGCGCGGTCCTGGGCAATCCTCGAGCATTCGCAGGAAGCAAGCGGGCTGCCGCTCGTGTTCGTCCTCAAGAGCTTTATTCCGCTGTTTGCGTTCCTGATGGCGCTGCAGGGTGTCGCGCAGGTGATCCGGTCCGCGTCGGCCCTCGCGAGAGCGCGCCGATGACCGGCCCGGAAATTCTTGCTGTCGTTATGGTTGTCGCCGTGATCGCCGCGTTGATGGCCGGCTATCCGGTTGCGCTTACACTGGCCGGTGTGTCGCTCATCTTCGCGCTTTCGGGAGATGCAATAGGCGTCATGCACTTTGCAATCCTTGGCGCGCTGCCGCAGCGAATTTTCGGGGTCATGACAAATGAAGTTCTGCTGGCGATCCCGCTCTTCGTCTTCATGGGCGTGATGCTGGAGCGTTCCCGCATTGCCGAGGACCTGCTCGAAACGATGGGCCGCCTGTTCGGCACGCTGCGCGGCGGCCTCGGCATCTCTGCGGTCATCGTCGGCACACTGCTCGCCGCGGCTAAAGGCGTGGTCGGTGCCACCACCGTGACCATGGGCCTCATCATGCTGCCCACCATGCTGCGCTTTGGCTACGATCCGCGGCTTGCCGCCGGCACCGTAGCCGCGACGGCGACGCTCGCGCAGATTTTTCCGCCTGCAACGGTGCTCGTCTTGCTGGGTGACCAGCTCGGAAACGCCTATCAGGCGGCGCAACTTTCAAAGGGAATCTTCGCACCCCGCTCGGTCACAGTCAGCGACTTGTTCGCAGGCGCGCTGGTGCCGGGCTTGGCGCTGGTGACGCTTTATCTATTGTTCCTCGTCGCGGTTGCGGTGCTGCGACCGAAAGCATCCCCAGCCTTGCCGAACGACCCGAAGGCGCCGAAAGGTGTCGCACTGCTTCGTCGACTTGCGGAAGTGCTGGTCGCGCCTCTGGCCCTTATCGCCGCGGTGCTGGGATCGATTCTTGGAGGCATCGCAACGCCCACCGAAGCCGCATCGATTGGCGCGGTCGGCGCCGTGCTCCTTGCGGCGCGCAGAGCGCCACTCTTGACGTTGCTGAGGCCGGTTTGCGAGACGGCCACTCAAATCGTGAGCATGATTTTCCTGATCCTGATCGGCGCGACCATGTTCAGCCTGGTGTTCCGCGCACTCGGCGGCGACGACATGGTGCATCGTGCGCTTTCAAATCTGCCAGGGGGTGCCAATGGTGCCGTGCTGGCGGTGATGCTCGCGATGTTTCTGCTCGGCTTCGTGATGGATGCCTTTGAAATTATTTTTGTCGTAGTTCCGATTGTAGCGCCGACGCTATTGTCCATGCCCGGAGTTGATCCGGTATGGCTTGGTGTCCTCATGGCCGTTAATTTGCAGACGTCCTATATGCATCCGCCGCTCGGGCCGACGCTGTTTTTCCTGCGTAGTGTCGCCCCGCCGCAAATCACCACGCGTCACATCTATGTCGGCATTATTCCGTTTGTGCTGATCCAGATTTTCGCGCTGCTGGTCTTGTGGTTTGCGCCCGCGCTGGCGACGGGCTTACCGCACGCCATTTATGGCCAGTGATCTAGTGCCAGAATTTTCCCAGGAGCACCCAAAGCCAGACGGCACCGGCCGCAAGTAGCGATAGCCCCACGGCGGCGGAGCCCATATCCTTGATATGCTTAATCGCCGGATCATGGTCGCGGGTGATGCGGTCGCCAAGTTTTTCGATGGCGGTATTGAGCAATTCGACAATAAGCACAAAGACCATAATGCCAATTAGGGCCAGACGTTCGCCGATTCTGTCTGTCAGAAAAAAAGCGATTGGGACCCCCACAGCCAGCAAAACCAATTCCTGGCGAAACGCCGCCTCCGATCGCGTTACCGCGACCAGGCCGTTCCAGCTGTTGATGGCCGCCCGCCAGATACGTTCCACGCCCGCCCGTCCTTATTACCCTGCAGGATAGCTACGGGTTTTTGCGTGTCTATTCCATATCGTTGCGGCCCCCGTGTATAACGGCTCCCGCATGAAAGCCGCCGATATGTTCAGCCTGAACGGACGCGTGGCGCTGGTCACCGGCGCGTCAAGCGGCCTGGGTGTCCAGTTCGCCAAGGCGCTCGCCGACAACGGCGCCGCGGTTGTGCTGGTGGCACGGCGGGCCAACCGCCTTGATGCCCTGAAGGACGAGATTGAAAAAAAAGGTGGGCGTGCCGCCGTGGTCGAGGCGGATGTCACCGATCGTGCCGCAATGTTGCGCGCCTACGACGCCGCGGAAAAATCCTTCGGAACCGTGACAATTCTGGTCAACAACGCGGGCATCGCGCATGGCGGCCGTGCGGTCGACATGCCGGCCGAGGAATGGCGCAAGGTGCTTTCGACAAATCTCGACGCCGTCTTTTTCTGGGCTCAGGAAGCCGCCCGCCGCATGCTGGCTGCGAAAAAACAGGGTGCGATCGTTAACATCGCGTCTGTGCTGGGGCTTGCCGTCGCCAAGGGTGCTGTTGCCTATGCCGCGGCAAAGGCCGGCGTGGTGCAGGTGACCAAAGCCCTGGCCGTCGAACTTGCCTTCAAGGGCGTGCGCGTCAACGCCATCGCGCCTGGCTGGTTTGTCACGGAAATGAATGACGACTATCTGTCAAGCGAAGCCGGGGCTGCCATCAAACGCGAGATTCCGATGGGTCGGTTCGGTAATCCAGGCGATCTTGATGGGGCACTGTTGCTGCTCGCATCGGACGCCGGCAGCTATATCACCGGTGCTACGATCGTCGTCGACGGCGGACAGGTCGTGGCGATCAGGGGGTAACAATGGAATTCGCTCTTTCGCCCGAAATCAATGACTTGCGCCGGCGCGTGCGTTCATTTGTCGATGAACACGTGTTGCCGCTGGAAAGCGATCCTAAAAATTTCGCCGAGCATGAAAACATCCCGGAAGCCAGTCTCGCCAAGGTGCGCGAGAAGGCAAGGAAAGCCGGACTTTGGGCGCCGCAAGCGCCGAAGGAATTCGGCGGCATGGAACTGCCGATCGTTGCCTGGGCGGCCGTCTACGAAGAGGCCGCGCGCTCCATATTCGGCCCGCTGTCGATCAATTGCATGGCCCCCGACGACGGCAATATGAACTTGCTCGCCAAAGCCGGCACACCCGCGCAAAAAGAAAAGTTCCTTCGGCCCATTGTTGAGGGCAGGGTTCGCTCCGCCTTCGCGATGACGGAACCGCATCCGGGGTCGGGGTCCGATCCGTCGATGATGCTTACGCGCGCCGAGAAGAAAGGCGATCGCTACATCGTCCGTGGGCGGAAATGGTTCATTACCGGCGCCGATGGTGCCGCGCACTTCATCCTGATTGCAAAAACGTCCGACGATCCGCGCCGCGGCTTGACCGCGTTTCTCCATCACAAGGATCAGCCGGGTTGGCGAATCGTACGTCGTATTCCGATCATGGGACCCGAGGAGCACGGCGGCCACTGCGAGCTTGAATACGACGGGTTGGAAATTCCATCGGAAAATGTCCTCCTCAAGGAAGGCGACGGGCTCCGTGTCACACAAATCCGCCTCGGGCCGGCACGGTTGACGCACTGCATGCGCTGGCTCGGGTTCGCCAAGCGTTGCGTGGAGATCGCGCAGGACTATGTGGGCCGCCGGGAAGGCTTCGGCATCAAGCTCGCCGACCGTGAGAGCGTGCAGATCAAGCTTGGCGACATCGCGCACCAGATCCAGATCGGCCGGTTGCTCACCATGCACGCGGCCTGGAAGCTCGACCAGGGATCGCGCGCTCGGAAGGAAGTCTCCATGGCCAAGATTCAGGTCGCCGATGCTCTGCACAATGCCGCTGATGTGGCGATTCAACTCAACGGTGCACGTGGCTATTCCAGGGACACGATACTGGAGTGGATATACCGATATGCGCGCTCGGCCCGTCTCGTGGACGGAGCCTCGGAAGTGCACAAGATGGTGCTCGCGCGGTTCATGCGCGAGGAAGGCCGCGATTTCTGGGCGTGGGGCTAGCCGAACGCCTTGCGGAGGCTGGCTGTTTCGTCGCGTGCAGCTTTTGTCAGATATTGCACGTCGGACGCTGTGATCACGAAGCGGGCACCGAGTTTCACGAGCTCCGCTACATGTTCGACGTCGGCGCGGATCCCACCGATGCCGAGATGCTTGTCGTGCGCTTTGCAGGCTTTCGCAACGGATTCATAGGCCGCGCGCAATTTCGGGCTCTTCAATTCTCCGGCAATGCCCATCGCGGTGCAGAGATCGTTCGAGCCGATCAGCAGCACGTCAATTCCGGGCACGGCGGCGATCACGTCCGCATTGGCGATGCCTTCAGGCGTTTCGAGCATGGCGATGAGAACAGTCGCGGCATTGCCCTGCTTGTTGACCTCGGCGAGCGGCGTCGTGCGGTAACATTGCAGCGGTCCGGCGCCGCCCACCGAGCGTTCGCCCAGTGGCGGAAATCGGCAGGCGCGCACAAAGGATTCGGCCTCCGCTCGCGTGCTGACATCAGGACAGATGATACCGAGAGCACCCATATCGAGCAGGCGTGTCGCGTCCTCGAACCGGTGGCCGGCAATGCGCACCAAGGGGGTCACGCCCACCGGCAGTGCGGCGACGCAAATCTGGGCTGCCGCGTCGAGCGAGATAGGGCAGTGCTCCATGTCGATGAAAAGGGCATCGAAGCCGCACGAATCCGCGATCATCGCGATCTCGACGGTACGGGCCAGGCGGGTTGCCATGCACAGCGCTACCTCGCCGCGCGCAAGTCGCTCCTGCATGCGGTTGCTGAAGGTCATCCGAATCGCCTCACATTTATCGTCGCCGAGCTTGGCCCGGCCACCCGCGTCTGCAAACAAAACAAGATGCGGCCGCCCGACAAAAAGCCGGCCATGGCGGATCAACCGTCAATCGCGATAGCTCGTGTCGATCTGATCGAGCATGCGCAGATACGCCGCCCAATCATGGCTGCCGCGGCCGGCATCATGGTGCTCAAATTGCTCGGCCGTTCGTGCACAAACCGCTGGTGGAATTTCAACCAGGTCGCCACCTGTCGCTTCCAGTCTTAACTGAATGTCGGCGGCATCGATCAGGTGCTTCATCAGGACAAATGCATCGCGTGCGCTCTTGCCAACCGTGAGCAGGCCGTGGTTATGCATGATCATCGCGCAATTCTGGCCGAGATCGCGGTTGAGACGCTCGCGCTCCTCGAAGTCTTCCGTAATGCCCTCATACCCGTGGTAGCCGATGCGCTGATAGAAACGGATCGCCTGCTGCGACACCATGCGCAGTCCGCTTTTGAGCGCTGCGATCGCCATGCCGACATTGGTATGAACGTGGACCGCGCAATTGACGTCAGCCCGCGCGCCGAGCACGCCCCCATGCAACGTGAAGCCCGGCCGGTTGACGCCCGACCTTTCGTCGAGGTCCTCGTCCATCGACACTTTGACGAGATTGGACGCGGTGACCTCCGTATAAAGGAGGTCGTGTTTCTTCATCAGAAATTTGCGTGGCTCGGCGGGCACCCGCATCGAAGAATGATTGTAGATGACATCGTCCCAACCGTAGTGCGCAGTCAGGCGATAGACGGCTGCAAGGTCGACGCGGGCCTGCCATTCGGCCGGTGAAATTCCATCACGTGAAATCTTGGGAACGCTGGCGAGCTTGTTCATCGGCGCCTCCTGCAATGGGGCCGGACTCTACCACACCGGATCTACTTGGCCAGATTGCGTCCGCCAGTATAGAAAGGGCCGCAACGAGTGAAGGACAATGAACAATTCAATCCGCATCCGGATGGCAGGCTACGGCCCTGCGACCACAGGATTCAGCAGATCGCTGAAATTCATAGGCGACAGACTCCAAGCGCAATTCGGCGACGACGTGGAGGTCGAATATATCTTCAATATCATGGACCGCGGCCACAAGGCCGAGGATATCCTCACTTTGGTGGAAAAGGGCGAGATCACGCTCGGCTATCAGTCATCGAGCTATCTGACCGATCGCGTTCCTGAATTGGGCTTTGTTGATTTGCCGTTTCTTTTTTCCAGCAACGCGCAGGCGCGCGGCGCAATGGACGGCGCACTTGGGGAATTCCTGGCGCGCAAGACGGAAGAACGCATCAACTATCGCATTCTCGGCTGGTTCGAAAACGGTTTCCGTCACATCTCGAACCGCCTGCATCCGATTCATGTGCCCGCCGATATGAAGGACATGAAAATTCGAGTGCTGCCAAGTGAAATTCACAGGCGCACTTTCGAATTGCTTGGCGCCATTGCGATGCGCATGGACCTCACCGAGGCAATAGCCATGATCAAGGCCGGTACCCTCGATGCCCAGGAAAATCCGCTGGCCAATACCGTGACCTATGGCGTTCACAAGTTCCACAGGTTCCATACGCTGAGCTATCATTTCTACATTTCACGGCCGATCTTTCTGCATCGCACCTCGTTCGAGTCCTGGCCGGAGGAACTCAGGAGCGCGATGCGGGCGGCTGTCGCGGATGCGGTCGGCTATCAGCGCAAACTGGCGATCGAAGAAGACGAGTCTGCACGCACGGCGATCGAAGCAAAGGAGTGCGAAATCAACAAGCTGACGCCAAAAGAGCACGATACTTTTGTCGCGGCGGTGCAGCCGTTGTTGCAGGAAGCCCGCACGACCTACGGCGAAGCCATGTTCAAAATGGTGCCGAAAGCCTGACGCGACCGTACGGTCACCAAAGCCTTAACACGCTCGTCGCAATTGCAAGATTTACACCGCTGAAACGACTCCGTTGTAGAGAGCGCATGTAACTCTTCCGTGTGGCGGCTCCATATGGACCATTTGAATTTGCCTGTCGCGCTCGCTCTCCGCGGGGTCAGCAAACGTTTCGAGCGTCCCGCAGTCGATGCTCTCGACCTCACCGTATACGGTGGCGAGTTCTATGCTCTCGTCGGCCCCAACGGAGCCGGGAAGACCACGACCTTGCGCATGGTCGTGGGATTGCTGCGTCCGGATGCCGGTTCGATCTGCATCGACGGAATTGATGCGCTCCACGATCCCGTCGCCGCAAAGCAGTTGACCGCATGGCTCTCGGACGAACCGATGATCTACGACAAGCTCACCCCCTATGAATATCTTGAATTTGTCGCGGGACTTTGGCGTATCGAACCGGCAATCGCCGAAGAACGGGCGCGCGACCTCATCGGCTGGCTTGGGCTCGAGCCACACGCGCACGAGCGTTGCGAGGGTTTTTCGCGCGGCATGCGGCAGAAAGTGGCCTTGGCCGGTGCGCTGGTTCATGACCCCAAGCTCATCATTCTTGACGAGCCACTGACCGGACTCGATGCCGGCACCGCTCGTCAGGTGAAGGACGTACTGCGTGCGCGCGTGCGCGCCGGCGGCACCGTCATCATGACAACGCATATTCTCGAAGTGGCCGAACGCATGGCAGACCGTATCGGCGTGATCGCCGGCGGCCGGTTGATTGCTGAAGGCACACTCGACGACCTGCGCCGACAAACCGGCGCGACAGCCACCAGCCTCGAAGACGCTTTTCTTACGCTCGTCGCCGAGCAAGTGGCGGCCGCGTGAGCCAGCCCGCATCCCTGACATGGCTTGCCGGTCACGAGTTCCGGCTTGGCTGGCGCGACTGGGTTTCGCTGATGACAGCGGGCGGCCGTACGCGCGCTCGCAATGCACTCATTGCACTGATCGTTATTGCCGTTATTTTGCATTTCTTCGCGTACTGGACCGTCGCAGCCTACGCGGATGCGAATCTTGGCTCCGATATTCCGGCGCTTGTCGTGATCACCGGCCTGCTGGTTCTTTCCTCGTCTCTATTGCTGTCGCAGGCTATGGAATTGGTCACCCGCGCCTTCTATTCCCGCTCCGACCTCGACCTGATACTCACTTCGCCGGCATCGGCACGCAAAGTGTTCGCCGTGCGCATGGCGCGCATAGCTGTTGCGGCGGTCGTGCTGTCCATGCTGGTGGCTGCGCCCTTCATCAATGTTCTTACTCTGCTTGGCGGTGTCCGATGGTTCTCCGCCTACGGTATGGTCGTGGCGATGGGCGCCGTGGCGACCGCGGCGGCGCTTGCGCTGACCATTGCGCTATTTCGACTTGTCGGCGCCAAACGCACCCGCCTGATCGCACAGGTCGTGGCCGCGATCATCGGTGCCGCATTCGTCATCGGACTGCAGATCATTGCAATTTTTTCTGCCGGGAGCCTGTCGCGCTTCGCGGCGCTGCAGTCCGATTGGATGCTGCGGCACGCGCCCCAAATAAGCAGCGCCTTTTGGTGGCCGGCACGGGCGGTCCTCGGCGATTATGTGGCTCTCGCCGTCGTCATTGCCTTTGGACTCGGTACGCTTGGCTTTTCGATAGCGCTGTTTTCGCGTCGCTTTGGCGAGCATGCGGTCGCGGCGGCCGGTGTTTCCATCGTTACTGTGCGCCAGCGCCGCTGGACGTCGGGATTTCGCTGGCGGTCCGTAAGCCATGTATTGCGACAAAAGGAATGGACGTTGCTGCGGCGCGATCCGTGGCTGATTTCACAGACGCTGATGCAGATTCTTTATCTCGTGCCGTCAGCGATGATGCTATGGGTTACTTTCCGCACCGGCAATGATGCATTTATCGTGGTCGTCCCTGTTATGGTCATGGCGGCCGGACAGCTGGCGGGTGGACTTGCGTGGCTGACGATCTCGGGCGAAGACGCGCCGGATCTTGTGTCCACCGCGCCGATTGTTGCGCGCCGCATTTTATCCGCCAAGGTTGAGGCGGTCATCGGCATGATTTCGTTCATCTTTGCACCGCTTGTCGGCGTTCTGGCGCTCGACGCGATGGCGCCTGCCATTGTCTGCGCGCTCGGTATTCTCCTCGCCACTTCCTCGGCAACGGCAATTCAGCTTTGCTTCCGCGTGCAGGCGCGACGCAGCCAATTTCGGCGCCGGCAGACTTCGTCGCGTGTCGCGACATTTGCCGAGGCCTTTTCGTCAATATCCTGGGCGGCAACGTCGGCGCTGGCCGCGGCCGGGAGCTGGGGTGCAATCGGTCCCGGCGTGATAGCGGCCGGCATATTGGCCGGGGTTTGGATCTTCAGCCCGTCGCGGACCGGATCATGAAAATGCCGGTCGGAGGCGCTGGCGTCGAACCAGGATTCCGATGACGAGCAAATTCAGGATGTTCGCGCCGATGCCGGCGGCAAAGGCCGGCGCATAATAGCCGTATTGATCATAGAGCAGTCCGGCGATCCAGCCACCCGCCGCCATGCCACCACCGCTGAACAGAAGCAGTGTAGGGATTCGCCACGATGCTTCCGACGCCGGAAACAACTCGCGTAGCGAGAGCACGTATGCCGGAATAATTCCGGAGAAACCAAGACCGAGGGCCGCCGAAACGGCGAGGAGGCCTGCCTCGCTCTGCGTTAAAAGCAGGGCGATCATCGAGGCGGCCTGCCAGCCCGAGCCGATCAAAACGGTCGCCAACCCGCCAATGCGATCCGATATTGCGCCCCATATCTGCCGGCTGAGAAATGCAGTGCCGAGCAGCACAGTCAACATCAGTGCACCGGTTGACGGGCTAATGCCGAGATCGCTGCAAATGGCCACCATGTGCCCCTGCGGCATGGCCATCGGAATGCAGCACAGCACCGCCGCTCCACAAATCATGCCGAACACCAGGTTCGACGGCCAGCCAAATACGCGAGGCCTGGCAGCTTGGCCGCCTGATCCGTCCTTCGGAAAAATCATTTCGGGTGGATCGCTGAAATAAATTGCCGCCAGCGGAACGATCACGGCGATTTCGAGGACCGCGTACCACAACATTGTTTGTCGCCACCCGAACATTGCGATGGCGCGCTCGTACAGGGGTGGCCACATCGCGCCCGCAAGGTAACTGCCGCTGGAGATCAGTGCGAGTGCGGAACCGCGACGGCGGTCGAACCAGCGGCTGACATAGATGTACATTGGTGCGCTGATGCCGCCGAGGCCGATCACCCCGATAAAAACACCGTGACCGATCCATAGCGGCCAGGGCGGCCCGAGTGTAGATATTGCGAGGCCAAGCCCGATCATCAAGGCGCCGCCAATCACCGTCCAGCGGGTGCCGATCTTGTCGGCGACCTGGCCCATCACGATGCCGCCGAAACCCAGACCGAGCCAGGCAAGCGCATTGGCAAGCGCGGGAATCGATCGCTCGCCGCCGACCTCCGCGGCAATGTCCTTGAGCGCAACGGTGGAAACCCACGCGGCGCCGAAGGCCATCAGGAGGGTGATCAGGGCCACCGTTGCGACGGACCATGATTGTTTCGATTCAATTGAAGTGAGGGGTGATCGCATCGCGCAGGGGTCCTGGTGACTGTTCTTTTGGCAAGTCGCCAGGAATTTGACCACCCACGCAGCCGTGGACCTGCATTGCCTGTTGCATTGCGCCAAAATGCGCCGGGGCGGCGACTACGGAAATTTCCTTCTAGAAGGTGCCGGCAGAACGAAATTGACCCCGTGGTCGCCCGGTATATAGCCTGCAAATGAGCTATCCGAGCTTTGCGTCCCGCCAACCAAGCCTATATGAGTGGGGCGCGGTGCAATAACCGCCGCGTTTACAAGGCATTCCATGCCGCTTCGTCCGGTCAGCCTCGACGACAAATACGACCTTAGCCAGTCGCATGTCCTGGTGACCGGTTATCAGGCGTTGATCCGCGCATGTCTCATGCAGAAGGAGCGTGACCGGCGCGCCGGTCACAATACGGCAGGCTATGTAACGGGCTATCGCGGCTCGCCACTCGGCGGGCTGGACCAGCAATTCATGCGCGCTGCCCGGCAGATCGCGGCTGCCGACATCAAGTTCCAGCCCGGCCTCAATGAGGAACTTGCCGCAACCGCGCTCTGGGGATCGCAGCAGGCCGAGTTGCGAGGCGAAGGCAAGTTCGATGGCGTATTCGGCATGTGGTACGGCAAGGGGCCGGGCGTCGATCGCTCTGGCGACGTATTTCGTCATGCCAATTTTGCCGGCACGTCAAAGACCGGAGGCGTGCTCGCCTTGATGGGCGACGATCACACGGCAAAATCGTCGACCACCGCGCACCAATCCGAATTCCATTTCGTTGACGTCATGATGCCGATCCTCAACCCGGCCGGCGTGCAAGAAATTATCGATTACGCGCTGTACGGTTGGGCGATGTCGCGTTTCGCGGGAACCTGGACCGCGCTCAAGTGCATGCACGAGACCGTTGAGTCGACCGGGATCGTCGATGGCAGTCTCGAGCGCGTGAATATCATTACCCCGGCCGACTTTCGAATGCCCGACGGCGGCCTCAATATCCGTCTTATAGACACGATACTGGGGCAGGAGGCGCGCCTTCACGACTACAAGCGCGATGCGATGCTGGCATTTGTTCGTGCCAACAAGCTCAACCGCATCATTACCTCCGGAGGCCGCGCGCCCAAGATCGGTATCGTCACGACGGGTAAAGCCTATCTCGATGTGCGCCAGGCACTGGATGAACTGGGCATCGACGAAGTCAAATGCAACGACCTGGGTCTGCGGCTCTTCAAAGTTGCATGCGTATGGCCGATCGGCCGGCAGGAGCTTGCCGATTTTGCGCAGGGTCTCGACCTGATCATCGTCGTTGAAGAGAAGCGCTCGCTGATCGAAGTGCAGGTACGCGAGGAACTCTACGGCACTGCCAATCAACCGGTGTGCATCGGCAAGAAGGACGAGCAGGGTAACTGGCTGTTTCCCGTCAAAGGTGCCCTGGATCCGAACGACGTGGCGATCTGTATTGGCGACCGGCTGCTCCGCTACGGAGCAAACGACGAACTCGCGGCAAACGTCACGAGGCTGAAATCCGCGCAGCGGGCACTGGTCGAAACGACGGATGTCGCGCAGCGCATTCCGTATTTCTGCTCAGGCTGTCCGCACAACACCTCAACCCGCGTGCCGGAAGGCAGCCGAGCCTATGCAGGCATTGGCTGCCACTACATGTCACAGTGGATGGACCGCAAGACGCTCGGCTTCACGCAGATGGGCGGGGAGGGCGCCAACTGGATCGGCGAAGCACCATTCTCCAACCGTGAGCACGTGTTCCAGAACATCGGGGACGGCACGTACAATCACTCGGGCTATCTGGCGATCCGCGCCGCGATCGCCTCGGGCGTGACGATGACCTACAAAATCCTTTTCAACGACGCGGTCGCGATGACGGGCGGGCAGGCCAATGATGGCGGACTCACCGTGCCGCAGATCGCAGCGCAAGTGGCGGCCGAAGGCGCAAGCCGCGTGGTTGTGGTCACCGACGAACCCTGGAAGTACGCAAAAGGCACCGTTTGGCCGCGCGGATTGACCATCCACCACCGCGACGAACTCGATACGATCCAGCGCGAGCTGGCGACGGTGGCAGGGGTCAGCGTTCTCATTTACGATCAGACCTGTGCCGCTGAAAAACGCCGCCGCCGCAAGCGCGGCGCGTTTCCCGACCCGGACAAGCGCGTAGTCATCAACGATCTTGTTTGTGAAGGTTGCGGCGATTGCGGCGTGAAATCCAACTGTGTTTCGGTTCAGCCGCTCGAGACGGAATGGGGCCGCAAGCGCACCATCGATCAATCAAGCTGCAACAAGGATTATTCCTGCGTAAAGGGATTCTGCCCCTCCTTCGTCACGGTACACGGCGCCAAGCTGAAGAAAGGCGAGGGCATAGCGGAGCCACGCGAGTGGCCTGCATTGCCCGCCCCGGCGGTTCCGCTGATCAACCATCCTTATGGAATCATCGTCACCGGTATCGGCGGCACAGGCATTGTAACGATCGGTGCCATTGTCGGCATGGCGGCGCACCTGGAAGGCAAAGGCGCGGGCGTGATCGACATGGCGGGCCTCGCCCAGAAAGGCGGCGCGGTCTACAGCCATATTCGCATTGCCAACAGCCCGGACGACATACATGCCATCCGCATTGCGGCTGCCGGTGCCGATCTGGTGCTCGGCGGAGATATCGTTGTGGCCGGCGCCAAGAAAGTGCTTGGGGCAATGAAGAGCGGGACAACGCGTGTCGTCGTCAATACCGCGGAATTTCTGCCCGGCGATTTTACGCGCAATACCGAATTTTCGCTGCCAACCGAGCGCCTCAAGCGCGCGATCACCGGGCACGCCGGCCGCGAACGCACGCATTTTGTCGACGCCAGCCGGCTTGCGACGGCGCTGCTGGGAAATTCAATCGGT
>CAWHQF010000034.1:0-39644 GCA_963831475.1 uncultured Alphaproteobacteria bacterium | reverse complement strand
ATTAAAGTGACGCTTGGCTTTGAAGGAAATCCGTTGACGGATTTCGGATACCCGGACGTGATTCGCGGCTCGGACAGGTCGTCAGCAATCTGGTCGACAATGCGCGCTCGTTCTCGCCACCCGGAGGCAGCGTGCGCATTACGTGCCGGCGCCTCAGGGACGAAATCGAAATTATGGTCGATGACGATGGGCCGGGCATCAGGCCGGAAGCGCTCGATAAGATTTTCGAGCAATTCTACACCGATCGGCGGGAACAGGGCTTCGGTCAAAACTCCGGGCTCGGATTGTCGATTACGAAGCAGATCGTCGAAGCCCACGGAGGTACGATCCGCGTTGAAAATCGCCACGGAGCCGCGCCTGGTGGCGGACCGCCGCCGATCTTGGGCGCACGTTTTGTGGTCCGCCTGCCGGCGAAGTGATGGCGCCCGATCCACGATCCACGCTTGCGCAATTCTTGTCGGCCCAAAGGCTGCGCTGATCCGGGGCCCGGCCGGCTCCGGTAAGTCGCAGCTGACGTGGAGCCTGCTTGAAGCCGCGTCACAAGGGCTCCTGCCCTTCGCCCGGCTCGTCGCCGATGACCGTGCCCACCTGGAATGGCGTTCGGATCGGCTGCTGGTGCGGCCAGCGCCTGCCCTTGCCGGACTGATCGAGATCGACGGGCTTGGCATCCGGCAGGTCGCCTACGAGGCGGTAGCCGCCGTGGGACTGGTCATCGACCTGGCGGCGGCGGACGCCGCCAGGGCATCCGGCCGCGTCGGCCTCGCAGGCCGTTATTGGCGGTATCAGGCTGACGCGGCTTGCTGTCGCATCAGGAATGGCACCCCTGCCCCTGGTGTTGGCGGCCTTAAGCACAACCCCTGCAGGGTGATTGACCTGCCGCCGATAGTCGGGTTACCCCCGGCAGCCTCGACCGTCTGAGAATATTAACTATAACGGGCCTAGGATCTCGCCGCCGAAAACGCATTTCCGAGCCCAGCTTTGGCCCCGTCTTTCCGCAGTGCAGCAGAACGCCTATATAGCGAGCCGAGCCCTTGCAATGGGGCTTCAGATGAGCGTGAATGCGCGCCCTTTCGTGCGGTGCAGCGAAGCGCCCGCGAGGAGTTAGGGATGATCGGCCTCGTACTTGTGACCCACGGGCGGCCGCCATCGAGTTCCGCTCAGCGCTGGAGCATGTGGTTGGGCCTCAACGCCAAATCGAGGCAATTACGATCGGTCCCGATGACGATGTTGAGCAATGCCGCAAAAATATTCTTGAGGCGGTGAAACGAGTAGACAGTGGCGAGGGTGTCGCCATCCTCACCGACATGTTCGGGGGCACGCCCTCGAACCTTGCCATTTCAGTCATGAGTGAGCCCAAGGTCGAGGTTCTGGCCGGCATCAACCTACCTATGCTGATCAAACTCGCCAAAATACGCGAGATCTGCCCGTTGCAGGATGCGGTCGCCGCCGCGCAGGAAGCCGGCCGCAAGTACTGCACGATCGCAAGCCGGGTGCTCAACGGTAAATGATCGCACGCCCTTCAGCGGACGACACCCCGGTCGTGCGCGAGGTGGAGATCGTCAATAAGAAAGGCCTGCACGCCCGCGCGTCAGCCAAATTCGTGCAGACCGCCGAACAATTCGACGCAGCCATAACCGTCACGCGCGGCCACGAAACCGTCGGCGGCACATCGATCATGGGTCTGATGATGTTGGCCGCGGGCCCCGGGATTACGATCATCATCAAGGCCACCGGCAAGGATGCCGCAAAGGCCGTGGAGAGACTGTGCGAACTGGTTGCCGGCGGGTTTGGCGAGGACGATTAGGCGCACTGGCGGCAATCCCCATTTCGAAGGATACATTCCCGATTATTCGCGGGTGGATTGCAAAACTTCCCCGTTTCGCCTTCGCAGAAAATAGCTTTCCCACGAACCGCGCACGTGCCTAGAATTGCGGCACGGGCACGACGGACCGCTGCCCGTGACCCAAGGAGGCGTCCTTGCGCACGACACCCACTCTCGCTTTCGACGAACATACCCAGGAAATGATCGGGGGCATGGCCGCCGCAGAAGCCCGGCACCTGTCGCAACGCGACGACGAAAAGGAGAACTGCGACTGCAAAGACGGCATGTTCCCCGCCCGCGCGCCGGCCAACCGGCGCGATTTTCTGTTTGCGGCCGGATCAGGCGCGGGTGCGGCAGCGGCCGCATTTCTCGCTGGGCCCGCCGCCGCGCAACAGGCGCCCGCCGGCGCCAAACATTTCGACGTGCCATCGGACCCAACCAAGGAGCAGGGCCGCGCGGTCGCCGCTGATGGGGGCTACGGTTCACGTTCGCAATTCGAGACCGAAGTGCGGATGCGCTTCCCGACGGCGAACGAATATACATCTTGGAGCTTCACTCCGCTGGACCGAACGCTGGGCAACCTCACGCCCTCCGGTCTGCACTTCGAACGCCATCACGGCGGTATCCCGACCATCGATCCGGCAAAACACATCCTTTATGTGCACGGCATGGTGGATGGGCCGCGTAAGTTCACGATGGCCGACCTCAAGCGATTTCCGTCGGTGACGCGCAAGCATTTCATCGAATGCTCCGGGAACGGGCTGACAGAATGGAACAAGCCCACCCTGAAAACGGTGCAGGGTACGCACGGTCTGCTCAGCACATCGGAATGGACGGGCGTGCAGTTCGCAACAATCGCCCGCGAAGTCGAACTCAAGGATGGCGGCACCTGGGTGCTCGCCGAAGGTTCAGACGCCGCAGTCATGACGCGCAGCATCCCGATGGAGAAAATGCTTAAGGATGCAATTCTTGCTTACGGGCAGAACGGCGAAGCGATACGCCCAGAGCAGGGCTATCCGCTGCGGCTGCTGCTGCCCGGTTATGAGGGCAACACGCACATAAAGTGGCTGCGCCGGCTCGAGGTCAGCGACAAGCCATTCATGACGCGCGAGGAAACATCCAAATACACCGACCTTCTGGCGAACGGCAAAGCCCGCCAATTCAGTTTCGACATGGAAGCAAAATCGGTGATCACGTTCCCGTCGGGCGAAATGAAACTGCCGGGGCCCGGCTTCTATAACATCAGTGGCCTTGCCTGGTCGGGGCGCGGCCGTGTGCAATCGGTCGATGTCTCGACCGACGGCGGCTCGACCTGGGTGCCGGCGCGCATCGAGTCGGTGCCGGAACCGATTTGCACGGTGCGCTTCAGTCTGCCCTGGATGTGGAACGGTCAGCCGGCGGTCCTGCAAAGCCGATGCACCGACGAAACAGGCTACATTCAGCCGACCCTCAAGCAGCTGGTCGCCATCCGCGGCTCAAACGGACCGTTCGGCTCCATCTATCACCTCAATGCCATCCAGAGCTGGGGCGTTGCAGCCGACGGGAGCGTTACCAATGTACACGCGTAGTCTGACCCTCGCCGTCGCGATCACTGCGGTGATTGCAATCACGCAGGCCGCCTCCGCACAGGTGGCACGCTTTGGTTTCGGCACGCCGGCAACGCCGGATGAGTTGGCGAAGTTCTTCTCCATCCCGCCCGATGGCCAAGGACTTCCGCCGGGAAGCGGCAACGCCACAAAGGGCGCCCAGATCTATGCCGGGACCTGCGCGGCTTGCCACGGCGAGAAGCTTGAGGGCAATCCGGCCAAAGGGATCGGCGGCGATAAACTGATTGGCGGCCGCGGCTCGCTTGCGAGCAAAGCGCCGGTGAAGACGGTAGAAAGCTACTGGCCCTATGCCACGACGCTGTTCGATTACGTCAAGCGCGCAATGCCCTTCAACGCGCCGGGTTCGCTCAGCAACGATGACGCCTATAGCGTAGTCGCCTACATCCTGTCGGAAGCGAAGGTTATCAAGCCGACCGACACCATGGATGCCAAGACCCTGCCGAAAGTAGCGATGCCGAACCGGGACGGATTTGAGCCCGACCCGCGGCCGGAGGTTGAGCTTTACCGCTAAATCTGACGGCCGGAAGCGCAAAAACAAGCGCCTCCGGCTTGGTTTCACGACATAAAGAATTCTTTATATATGCATTGCGGGGTCGGCGGAGGCCTGATATAGGCACGCCCAACGCATACACCCCGTTCGCATCTGTACAAGGATTGCCATGACTGCCGTCAAGCCGAAGGCCAAGACCGGCGACTATGTCGTCAAAGACATTTCACTCGCGGCTTGGGGCCGCAACGAAATCAATATCGCCGAAACCGAAATGCCCGGCCTGATGGCGACCCGGGAAGAATACGGTCCGCAGCAGCCACTGCGTGGCGCCCGGATTGCCGGCTCGCTGCATATGACCATCCAGACGGCGGTGCTGATCGAGACGCTGACGCATCTCGGCGCCGACGTCCGGTGGGCATCTTGCAACATCTATTCAACGCAAGATCATGCCGCGGCCGCGGTCGCTGATGCTGGTGTCCCCGTCTTCGCCGTCAAGGGCGAGGGCCTCAAGGACTACTGGGACTACACCCACCGGATCTTCGAATGGCACGATGGCGGCACGCCCAACATGATTCTCGACGACGGCGGCGACGCCACGCTGCTCTTGCACCTCGGCATGCAGGCAGAGAGCAATGCCGACGTGCTCAAGCATCCCGGTAACGAGGAAGAGGAAGTATTGTTCGCCGCCATCAAGAAGCGACTGAAGGAACAGCCCGGCTGGTACACCAAAACCTGCACAGCTATCAAAGGCGTCACCGAAGAGACCACCACCGGCGTGCACCGGCTTTATCAGATGGCCAAGGAAGGCCGGCTGATGTTCCCGGCAATCAACGTCAATGACTCGGTCACCAAGTCTAAATTCGACAACCTTTATGGCTGCCGTGAATCGCTCGTGGATGGAATCCGCCGCGGCACGGACGTCATGATGGCCGGCAAGGTGGCAATGGTGGCGGGCTTCGGCGATGTCGGAAAAGGCTCGGCGGCGTCACTGCGCCAGGCCGGATGCCGCGTGCTCGTATCCGAGATCGACCCCATCTGCGCGCTGCAGGCGGCGATGGAAGGCTACGAAGTCGTCACAATGGAGGACGCCGCGCCGCGTGCCGATATTTTCGTGACCGCGACCGGCAATGTGGATGTGATCACGCTCGATCACATGCGCAAGATGAAGCACCGGGCAATTGTCTGCAACATCGGCCACTTCGACAGCGAGATTCAGATCGCAACGCTGCGCAACATGAAATGGCACAACATCAAGCCGCAAGTTGACGAGGTCGAATTCCCCGACGGCAAGCGGATCATCCTTCTCTCGGAAGGGCGGCTGGTGAATCTCGGCAATGCCATGGGGCATCCGAGCTTCGTGATGTCGTCGTCCTTCACCAACCAGACGCTGGCCCAGATCGAGCTCTGGACCAATCCGGGCAAATACCAAAACCAGGTCTACACATTGCCCAAGCACCTGGATGAGAAGGTCGCGCGTCTGCACCTCGACAAAATCGGGGTGAAGCTGACCAAGCTCTCCGACAAGCAATCTGCCTATATCGGCGTGCCGCAAGCAGGCCCCTTCAAGGCAGACCATTACCGCTACTGATCGCGGAGAAGCGCACGGCAGCTGCCCGCCGGATCCCGCGGAAGCAGGGGTCCGGCCAAATTGCTTCACGAAAGCAGGCCTTGAGTCCCCGCCTCAGCGGGGACAGGCGATAAACGAGCCGCGACCGGCGCCTTGCTGCTTTCGAGTCCGGGTGTTATCTGCCGCGCCATGACGGCGTCATCAATCAACAATATCCGCAATTTCTCCATTGTTGCGCATATCGACCACGGCAAGTCCACCTTGGCCGACCGGCTGATTCAGCTCACGGGCGGGCTGGAGGCGCGTGAAATGAAGGATCAAGTGCTCGATTCGATGGATATCGAGCGCGAACGCGGCATTACAATTAAGGCACAGACCGTGCGGCTCAATTACAGGGCGCGCGACGGAAAGGACTACATCCTCAACCTGATCGACACGCCCGGCCACGTCGACTTTGCCTACGAGGTCAACCGCTCGCTCGCAGCCTGTGAGGGTTCGCTTCTGGTCGTCGACGCAAGCCAGGGTGTTGAGGCACAGACGCTCGCGAATGTGTACCAGGCCATCGACAACGGCCACGAGATTGTGCCGGTGCTCAACAAGGTCGATTTGCCCGCGGCCGAACCAGCGAAGGTCAAGCAGCAGATCGAGGATGTGATCGGGCTCGACGCGTCGAACGCCATCGAGATTTCCGCCAAGACCGGTCTGAACGTGCCGGAAGTTCTGGAAGCGATCGTCACGCGGCTGCCGGCGCCGAAAGGCGACCGCGAGGCGACTCTAAAGGCGCTGCTCGTCGACAGCTGGTACGACGTCTATCTCGGCGTGGTCGTTCTGGTGCGCATCGTCGACGGCGTGCTGAAAAAAGGCCAGCGCATCCGCATGATGGGTACAAACGCCGCCTACGACGTCGACCGCACCGGCGTCTATACGCCGAAGCTGCAGCCCGTCGACGAACTGGGCCCTGGCGAAATCGGCATGCTCACGGCTTCGATCAAGGAGGTCGCTGATACCCGCGTCGGCGACACCATTACCGACGATCGCAAGCCGGTGGACAAACCGCTGCCAGGGTTCCGCCCGGCCATCCCCGTCGTGTTCTGCGGCCTGTTCCCGGTCGACGCCGCGCAATTCGAGGATCTGCGCGCGGCGATGGGCAAGTTGCGCCTCAATGATGCGAGCTTCTCCTACGAGATGGAAACGAGTGCCGCGCTCGGTTTCGGCTTCCGTTGCGGTTTTCTCGGACTGCTGCATCTGGAGATTATCCAGGAGCGGCTGACCCGCGAATTCAATCTCGAACTGATCGCAACAGCGCCATCGGTCATCTACAAGATTAAGCTGACCACCGGAAAGGAACTGGAGATCCACAATCCCGTCGACATGCCGGATCCAAACCATATCGAGGAAATGCAGGAGCCCTGGATCGAAGCGACAATCCTCACTCCGGATGAATATCTCGGCTCTGTGCTCAAGCTCTGCCAGGACCGGCGTGGCGAGCAGAAAGAGCTGACTTATGTCGGCAACCGCGCGATGGTGAAATACAACCTTCCACTCAACGAAGTGGTGTTCGATTTCTATGACCGGCTGAAGTCGGTATCCCGCGGCTACGCCTCATTCGACTATCACCTGACCGACTATAGGCCGGCCGACCTGGTGAAACTCCAGATGCTGGTCAACGGCGAGCCGGTCGACGCACTGGCAATGCTCGTTCATCACACCCGTGCCGAATCGCGCGGACGCGCGATGGCGGAAAAGCTCAAGGAATTGATCCCGCCACACATGTTTCAGGTACCGATCCAGGCCGCGATCGGCGGCAAGATCATTGCCCGTGAAACGGTGCGCGCCTTCCGCAAGGATGTCACCGCCAAGTGCTACGGCGGCGATGCTACACGCAAGCGCAAGCTGTTGGACAAGCAGAAGGAAGGCAAGAAGCGCATGCGGCAATTCGGCAAGGTCGACATTCCGCAGGAAGCGTTCATCGCGGCGCTGAAGGTGGACGTGTAGTCGCAAGGGAACACAAACGGTGCGGGGCACTCGCCGGCCCTGTCCGGAGTGATAAGGGCCCTTGTTTTCATCAAATTCCGGCTGCATTTGCGCGCATCCGCGAGGAGCGCCGCTTCATCAATATGAATTAACCTGACAGGCGGCATCGAAATCGCTAGATCGGTAGCGTCATGCTCGCCCGGACCGCAGCCCTTTCAGGGATTTTGTTCATCACCGCCGGCCTGACCGGCGGCGGCGCTGCCATTGCACAGACGACCGCAAAATCCACACCTCTGCCCTCGCCAAAGCCGGCGATGACGGAGCAGGCGAGAGAAAAGTCGGTGCCGGCAAAACTGCTCTTCGGCGCCAAACTCCTGCCTTCGGCCGGAAAATCCGCAGCAATCGGATATTACCCGCGCGGCTGCCTAGCCGGCGCCGTCGAACTGCCGACCAGCGGCCCCACCTGGCAGGTGATGCGGCTGTCGCGCAACCGCAATTGGGGCCATCCGAGCCTCGTCCGCTTCCTTGAGAAATTTGCTCCGCTCGCCGCCAAGGCGACCGGCTGGAACGGCATCCTCGTCGGCGACATGGCGCAACCACGCGGCGGGCCCGCGGTGTCGGATCATGCAAGCCATCAGACCGGTCTCGACGTCGACATCTGGTTCAAGCCGATGCCGGACCATCTCTTGACCAAAGAAGAGCGCGACACCATACCGGCCATCAATCTCGTTTCAGAAGACTGGAAACACCTCAATCCGCAGACCTGGACTCCCCAGCACATCGCTTTCATCAAGGCCGCTGCGGAACAACCGGAAGTCGAGCGTGTGCTGGTGAACGCCGTAATCAAAAAAGAATTGTGCCGCGTCGAGGAAAAGCAACCTCACGCATGGATGTCGAAGGTGCGGCCCTGGTATGGCCACCAGGACCACATCCATGTGCGGCTGAAATGCCCCGCAGATTCGCCGCAATGCCGCAAACAACCACCGGTGCCGGGCGGCGACGGCTGCGGCGAAAAAGAGCTCGCTTTTTGGTTCTCGGACAAGGTACTGCCGCCAAGAAAGCCGGGGCCTCCTGGCCGGCAAACATTGCTCGCCGATCTGCCGGCCACATGTAAATCCGTCCTCGAAGCACCCGACAAAATAACAAGTCTCGCCACTGACAATCGCAAATAATCGCCGCGCAACGGTTTTCGTTAAACACCGATGTCCACGATCTCCAGCAAGCTGCCAATCCTTTCCGCGCTTGAACGCAAGGTGCTCTGGCTGGCAAGCTGGATGATCCACAACGCCAATCATCTACGCGAGAACACGGATGGCCTGAAGGTTGGCGGCCATCAGGCATCGAGCGCCTCGCTCGCCACGATCATGACCGCGCTTTACTTCGATGTCTTGCGGCCGCAAGACCGCGTGGCAGTGAAACCCCACGCCAGCCCGATCTTCCATGCCATCCAGTATTTGCTCGGCCAGCAGACGCGCGAGCGGCTTGAGGCTTTTCGCGGGTACAAGGGTGCGCAGAGCTACCCGTCTCGCACGAAAGACGCCGACGACGTCGATTTCTCCACCGGGTCGGTCGGGCTCGGTGTGGCGCAGACTTTATTTTCTTCGCTGACTTAGGATTACGTGCGGGCACATGGCTGGGCCAAGGACCGTCCCGACGGACGCATGGTCGCCCTGGTCGGTGACGCCGAGCTTGACGAGGGAAACATCTTCGAGGCGCTCCTCGAAGGTTGGAAGCAAGGTCTGCGCAATTGCTGGTGGATCATCGACTACAACCGCCAGAGTCTCGATGCGGTCGTTCGTGAAGGCCTGTGGGAACGCTACGAGCAGCTCTTCAAGAACTTCGGCTGGAACGTCGCGATTGTGAAGTACGGCTCGCTTCAGCAGGCGGCGTTCAAGGAGCCGGGCGGGGAAACGCTGCGCCGGTGGATCGACAACTGCCCAAACCAACTTTATTCGGCGCTGGTCTTCGCCGGTGGCGCGGCATGGCGCAAGCGCCTCAATGATGAGATCGGCGATCAAGGCGACGCCAGCAGGCTGATCGAAAAACGAAGTGACGATGAGCTCGCCGCGCTGATGAATAATCTCGGCGGCCACGATCTGCCGTCGGTGCTCGACGCATTTCACACCGCCGATCCTGAAAAGCCGACCTGCTTCATCTGCTACACGGTCAAAGGATTCGGACTGCCATTCGCCGGCCACAAGGACAATCACGCCGGACTGATGACGCCGCAGCAGATGGAAACCTTTCGCAATTCGATGGGCGTGCGTCCGGGCCACGAATGGGACAAGTTCGAAGGTCTCTCGCCGGCGGCGGATCAAATGCAGTCGTTCCTCGACCGCGTGCCGATTGCCGCTCAGGGGTCACGACGTCTGAGCGCGCCGGCGCTCGCGGTGCCGCCCAACCTTGCCGTCACAATTCAGCCGGTCATGTCGACGCAGACGGGTTTCGGCGCAATCCTCAACGAGATCGGCCGCGGCGACGACGAATTCACGCGGCGCATTGTGACGACGTCGCCCGACGTGACCGTCTCGACCAACCTTGGACCATGGGTGAACCGACGCGGCCTGTTCGCCCGCCAGGCGATGGCCGATACGTTCAAGCGAGAGCATATCCCGTCGACGTTCAACTGGGAGTTTTCGCCCCAGGGTCAGCATATTGAGCTCGGCATCGCTGAAATGAATCTTTTTATTCTGCTGTCCGCGCTCGGACTTTCGCACACGATCAATGGCGAGCGTCTGCTGCCGATCGGCACGCTGTATGACCCATTCATCGCGCGCGGCCTCGATGCACTCAACTATGCGTGCTACCAGGATGCACGCTTCATTGTGGTGGCGACACCGTCGGGGATTACGCTTGCAGGCGAAGGCGGCGCGCATCAATCGATCGCCGAGCCGTTGATCGGACTAGCGCAGGACGGGCTCGCCAGTTTCGAGCCCGCCTATGTCGACGAACTTGCCGCGATCATGCGCTGGGCGTTCGCCTATATTCAGAAAGATGGTGACTCCGCGCCATCGGAACGAAACTGGTTGCGCGATGAGACCGGCGGATCGGTTTATTTGCGCCTGTCGACGCGAGCGATCGAGCAGACCGGACGGCAAATGACCGTCGAACTGCAGCAACAAGTCGTCGACGGCGCCTATTGGCATCGAAAGCCCGGCCCCAATTGCCAGGTGGTCGTCGCCTATACCGGCGCGGTGGCGCCCGAAGCCATGGAGGCCGTCGGCTTGATGGCGGAGGACCGCCGTGATGTCGGCCTTCTCGCAGTGACTTCAGCCGATCGCCTCAATGCCGGCTGGACCGCCGCGCAGCGCGCGCGCGAACGCGGTCTCGTGCACGCACGGTCGCATATCGAGCGGCTGCTGGCGGAGGTTCCCGCGCATTGTGGAATTGTCAGCGTACTCGACGGCCACCCGGCAACTTTGGCCTGGTTGGGCGCCGTTGCCGGCCACCGCGTGCGGCCACTCGGCGTCGAGCATTTCGGCCAGACGGGTTCGATCGGCGACCTCTATCGGCACTACGGCATCGATGCCAATGCAATCGTCGCGGCGGCGCAGGCGATTGCGCCCGGCCGCCCGATCCGGCACCTCAAGGCGTTGCCGTAGCGCGGCTACATCATCATCCCGACACCGAACAGCGTCGCCGGGATAGCGAAGATGATGACCCAGACGATGACGACGCACACGATCACCGCAATGGTGTAGACCAAGGCACGGTCCGGCGTCGGCCGCATCAGCGCGACAAGTCCGGTGTGCAGTAGGTAAAGGCTGTACAAGCCGAGGATCGACAATATGCCAAGCAATGGGATGATGTTGAAAACGCTGGCGACCCATGCGGCCGTAGGCGCGTAAGCCGACACCCTCATCGCATTGTCGAGGTTCTTGCGCGCACCAAATGTGCCGGCGAGGAAATCAATGACATAGGCCACGACGAACACGCCGGCCAACGTCAGGATATAAACCACGATGGCGCGGAGAAGACCTCCGACAATACCAATACGGTACGGCCCGAAGCCGACGATCGTCGTCCCGATGAAAGTGCAGACCGGGGGAATTGCAGCTACAATTGCCACGTAGTTCGAGAACAGATAGCCGGCATCGCCCGGCTCCCGCTCAATCGCGGCCCATTCCGACTTGGGCTGCAGCAAAACATTCTTGATTCTGTCGACGAGATTCATGTCACCCCTCCATTGATCCCCGTTCAACTACATGCGTTTGCTGTCTTCCAAAATCATCGCCGCGCCTTTTTCGGCAATCATCATGGTCGGCGAATTTGTGTTGCCGGACGTAATCGACGGCATGACGGACGCGTCCACGACCCGAAGTGATTCGACGCCGATCACGCGCAGCCGCGAATCAACCACGGCGCGGGCATCGTCGTCCCGACCCATGCGGGCGGTGCCCACAGGATGAAAGATGGTCGTACCGATATCGCCTGCCGCATTTACCAGTCCCAATTCGTCCTCGTCGCGGGCCGATGCCCCCGGCAGGAACTCCACGGGCGAATATTTTTGCAGCGCAGGTTGGGCCACGATCCGGCGCGTGACCCGGATCGAATCGGCGGCGATGCGCTGATCTTCCGGGGTCGACAGATAGTTCGGGCTGATGGCCGGCGCCTGCGAAGGATCGCCGGATTTCAGCGTAAGCGCGCCGCGGCTGGTCGGCCGGACGTTTGTCACGCTCGCGGTGAACGCCGGAAACGGGTGTAGCGGTTCACCGAACTTGTCGAGCGAAAGCGGCTGTACGTGATACTGGATATTCGCGGTGCTCTGCGAAGGATCCGATCGTGTGAACGCGCCGAGTTGCGATGGCGCCATCGTCAGCGGCCCGCGCCGGCGGAGCAAATAGTCCAGTCCCATCCCGATGCGATTGAACGGCGAAGCATAGGTTTCGTTCAGGGTCTTTACGCCCGTGACCTTGAAGATCATGCGCAGCTGCAGATGGTCATGCAGATTGGCGCCTACACCCGGCTTGTCGAGCACAACCGGAATGCCGAATTGCGAAAGTTGCGGCGCCGGCCCGATGCCTGACAGCATCATAATGTGCGGCGAGCCGATCGCACCGGCGGACAGGATCACCTCGCCACGGCACCGGGCGTTGCGCTGTTCGCCGTTTTGCCGCCAGCGTACGCCGGTCGCCCGCCGACCGGTCAATTCGAGACTTTCGACAAGACAGCGAGTCTCCAGATGCAGATTTTGCCGGTGCAGGACCGGCTTCAGGAATCCGCGCGCCGCCGACCAGCGTCGGCCATGCTTCTGGTTGACGTGGAAGTAGCAGATGCCTTCGTTGTCGCCGGTGTTGAAGTCCTCGACGGTCGGAATGCCGTATTGATTGGCGGCCTTTCGAAACGCGTCAAGAATTTCCCAGCTGATGCGCGGATATTCGACGCGCCATTCGCCGCCGGCAGCGTGGTGCTCGCTCTCGAGGAAGTGGTCGACATGCTTGCGAAAAAAGGGCCGCACGTCATCCCACGACCATCCGGGCAACCCTAGCTGGCGCCAATGATCATAATCGCCGGACTGACCGAGCATGTAGATCATGCCGTTGATTGCCGAAGAACCGCCGATCACTTTGCCGCGCGGATAGTTCAGGCTGCGCCCATTGAGGCCCGGTTCCGGTTCGGTCTTGAGCAACCAGTCGGCGCGCGGATTGCCGATCGCAAACAAATAGCCGACCGGTATGTGAAACCAGATCCAGTTGTCGCGTCCACCCGCCTCAAGCAGAAGCACGCGATTTGCCGGATCGGCAGATAGCCGGTTGGCCAGCACGCAGCCCGCCGAGCCCGCACCAATGATAATGTAGTCGAACTCGCCTTCCATGGGTGTCACGTCCGAAATCAGCCCCTTTCTATTCCCCTGGATGGACTTTACCCCGGTCGGCGGTACTTGCTAGGCTCGCAGAAGTGGCAGCGCCCCGTGCGTGCGTTGCCGAGGCCGGAACGGCGGTTCCGACACTGTTCCTGATTGTGACCTTTTGTCCCGCGTGTTGGCACCCGTTGGGGGCCTTCAGGAGAACCGCCATGACTGCACGGCCGACGGCCTTATTCGCTCTCTTTTTTTCCCTCGCAGTCGCGACCCAACCGGTGATCGCCCGGGACCAGATCACTGTGTTTGCGGCGGCGTCTTTGAAAAACGCGCTCGACGACACAAACACCGCTTTCACGAAGGCGACAGGCACCAGGGTCGTCGCGAGCTATGCTGCAAGCTCCGCGCTCGCCAAACAGATCGAGCAGGGTGCGCCCGCTGACATTTTCATTTCGGCGGATTTGCAGTGGATGGACTATCTAGCTGAGCGTAAACTCATCAAGGCTGAGACGCGCGTCAATCTGCTCGGGAACAAGCTGGTGCTGATCGCGGCCGCGGATTCCAGGCTCGGCAATCTGACGATCGGCCAGGGCTTCGAGATCGCCAGGCTTGCCGGTGATGGCCGCATCGCGGTTGCGGATGTAAAGGCCGTTCCTGCCGGCCGTTATGCCAAGGCGGCGCTCGAGAAGCTCGGTGCCTGGACAGCGGCTGAACCAAAGCTCGCGCAGGCGGAAAACGTACGGGCAACGCTTTCCTTCGTGGCGCGGGGCGAAACGCCGGTCGGGATCGTCTACGAGACCGATGCAAAGATCGAACCCAAGGTGAAAATCATCGGCATCTTCCCCGATGGGTCCTACCCTCCGGTGACCTATCCCGTAGCCGCGACCGCGGACAGCAAAAATCAAGGCGCGCAGCAATATGTGAATTTCCTGCGCACGCCGGCGGCCAAAGCCGTGTTCGAAAAATATGGCTTCAGCTTCCTTACAAAACCCGTGTCTTAGACGGTAACGAGACGCGTGTTCGAACTATCACCCCAGGATTGGACCGCAATCCAGCTGTCGCTGCGCATTGCCATTGTGTCGACGCTGGTTGCGTTGCCATTCGGCGTCGCGATTGCGACGCTGCTTGCGCGCGCCTCGTTCTGGGGAAAATCAGCACTAGATGCCCTAGTTCATCTTCCACTCGTTCTGCCGCCAGTCGTGACCGGCTATTTGCTGCTGATCAGCTTCGGCCGCAAAGCCCCCGTCGGTGCATTTCTCGCTGACCATTTCGGCATCGTATTTTCATTCCGCTGGACCGGCGCCGCACTTGCCTGCGGCGTAATGGCATTTCCGCTGATGGTGCGGGCTATCAGGCTTTCGATTGAAGCAATAGACCAGCGGCTGGAACATGCCGCCGCAACACTGGGGGCCAACCGCCTTTGGACTTTTGCGACGGTGACGTTGCCCCTGGCATTGCCGGGAATAATTGCAGGTATGGTACTCGCATTCGCGCGTGCGCTCGGCGAATTCGGCGCCACGATTACATTCGTGTCCAACATTCCGGGCGAAACGCAAACGATTTCCGCTGCCATCTATTCGCTCACCCAGGTTCCGGGCGGCGATTCCGATGCGCTCAATCTGGTCATTGTCGCTATCGCGATCTCGTTTGTGGCGCTGCTTGCCTCGGAATGGTTCGCGCGGCGCGCTGCCGCCCGGTTGCACGGATCATGAACATGTTGACGGTAGAAATCGAAAAGACATTCGGCGATTTCCAGATGCGGGTCCGCTTCACGAGCGAAGCCGGCGCCACCGCGTTGTTTGGCCCTTCGGGCGCCGGCAAGACCAGTATCATCAACATGATTGCCGGATTGCTCAAGCCGGACCGTGGCCGCATCACGCTTGGCGATACGCTTGACGATACCCGTGCCGATGCCGTTCTTTATGATACGGCAACCGGCGTCAACATTCCCCCATGGCGGCGGCGCATCGGCTACGTATTCCAGGAAGGCCGGCTGTTTCCCCATCTCTCAGTCGCGCACAATCTCGACTACGGCCGATGGGTCGGCGGGCTTGCCGACGATCGCCGCGAATTCAATCACGTGGTTGAAATGCTCGATATTGGTCATCTACTCGAACGTAGACCCGGTAAGCTTTCGGGTGGCGAGCGTCAGCGTGTTGCCGTCGGCCGCGCCCTGCTGATGCGCCCCCGCCTGCTCCTTCTCGACGAGCCCCTTGCTTCGCTCGATACCGCACGCAAGCGTGACATTATGCCGTATCTCGAGCGCCTGCGTGACGAAGCGCAGATACCGATGATCTATGTCAGTCACAATGCGGCCGAGGTCAGACGCATCGCCAGGCGCATCGTGCGGATTGAGGACGGCGCGGTCACGGCAACAGGCGGGGTCGACCTGCTCGACGAAACACAAGCGGATGTGCTTGCTTGAAGCATGTTTCCCCCCGAACGAATCGTCTGCCTGACCGAGGAAACCGTTGAAACGCTTTATCTCCTCGGAGAAGACCGCCGAATTGTCGGCGTGTCGGGCTATGCCGTGCGGCCGCCGCAAGTGCGGCGCGAAAAGCCCCGCGTGTCGGCCTTCATTTCAGCGGACGTACCGAAGATCCTCTCGCTGTCACCGGATCTGGTCTTGACCTTCTCCGATCTCCAGTCAGAGATCGTCGCCGAACTGATCCGCAATAATGTTGCCGTGCATGCGTTCAACCAACGCGATATCGGCGGCATCCTCGATATGATCCGTACGCTCGGCGCACTGGTTGGGGTCACCAGACAGGCCGAAGCCCTCGCCAATTCTCTGGCAAAGCGCGTAGACGTTGCGCGCACACGCTCGCTTGGGGTGTCAGCGCGCCCGCGCATTTATTTCGAGGAATGGGACGAGCCGATGATTTCCGGAATTGCCTGGGTCTCGGAGCTCATTGAAGCAGCCGGCGGCGTCGACGTATTTCCGCAACTCGCTACGCGAAAAAATGCCACGGACCGCATCGTCTCGGCTTCCGACATCATTGCGGCGAGGCCCGATATCATTGTTGGCTCCTGGTGCGGAAAGAAGTTCGTCCCGGCCAAAGTTGCCGCCCGCCCCGGCTTTGCCGAAGTTCCCGCGGTCGCTACCGGCTGGCTGCGTGAGATCAAGTCCACCTTTATTCTCCAGCCCGGACCTGCGGCACTCACCGATGGGCTTGATCTGCTGGCGGCGATCGTCGCCGATTGGGTTGAAAAACGACCAAGTTGAGTCCATGAATACCGCATCCTTCAATACCGGCGGGACACCGAGATGCCGCCGTGCTATGAACAGACGAAAGAGGATCGCACCGCAATGCAGCCGAACAAGACGCGCGCCGACCTGTCGATGGATTTGCTCCTGGCCGTATTTCTGATCGCCTTCGACGTGGCCGCGCGGCTGCTGCCGCATGCGCCCGGCATCTGGCCATTTGCAGCGAGCGCGCTTTTCGCAGGCCGGGTCATGCGCATACCAGCGCTTGCCGTCGCCGTGCCGCTCGTGGCTGTGCTGGTCAGCAATGCTGCATTCGCGGGCGACGACTGGCGGATCACGCTCGTCGTCTGCGCGGCCGTCACCTTGCCCGCTTTCGCAGGAATCCTGATACGCCGCTGGCGGGGCCCGCTTCCTGTGGTCGCGGCAATGGTATCGTGCTCGCTGATATACTTCTTGGCCACGAATTTCGCAGTATGGGCCGTCAGTGGCATGTATCCGCTGACCTGGCAGGGTCTGATCCAGTGCTACGTCGCAGCTCTGCCATTCCTGGACAAAACCGTGTTCGGCGATCTGTTCTGGACGGCCGTGCTGTTCGGAGGAGCCTGGCTGATCCAGCACGTACCGGCATTGTCCCGCCGCGCCATCTAGCCGAAATATCTTCGGAGCCGATTCCACATCGTCTCGACGCGGCCGGTCAGATTGGCTGGCGCTTCGGGTTCAGCTAATCGAAGTCCTACCGTGATCACGCGTCCTTTCTCGACGTTGTGCGCGAGGAGCGCGATCGGCCCCAGTTCAACGATATCACCGGTCTTTGCGCGGCGTCGTAGATGCTCGGTGAAATAGTCGGCAAGCGTTACCTCGACATGATCGGCAGCAACCTGGAGGCCGTAGATGTCGGCGAGCGCGCCGAGGGCTGCCGTGCCGGACACAAAGAAATCGCCGAGCAGCCTGGGATCAGGCGCGGCCGGCGGCGGCATTTTGACGAAAAAGCGGTCAAGCGCCTGTGCTTTTTCTGGCGGCGCAAGCAGATAAACATAATCGCCCTCACGCACCGGATGCGCTTCGACCGGCGTGAGAATCTCTTGGTTCCGCACAACCAAGGTGGGCCGCGCCCAATTCGGAATCAATCCGCGCCGCAGGAAGGGGCTATTGGCGGGCACCGGATATCCGACAATCTCGCGCGCAAGCTGACCGGGCAGATCGAGTTCGACGCGCCGCGGCAATGGGTCCGCCCGCGCGAACGATATGTCCAGTTTGCGCGCGGCCAGGGCCACGGTCCAGCCCTGGACCAATAAGGAGGACAGCACGACAACAAAGGCGACATCGAAAAACAGACTGGCCCCGGGCAGGCCGACCAGCAGCGGAATCGAGGCAAGGAAGATTCCGACGGCGCCTCGCAGGCCGACCCAGGAGACGAAAGCCATCTCACGCCACTGAAACCTGAATGGTGCAAGACACAGGAACACCGCAATCGGCCGCGCCACCAGCATCAACATTAATGCCACCGATCCTGACCCGATGAGGCTGTCCGCGAGCCGATGCGGCCAGGCCAGCAGGCCGAGCAAAACGAACATTACGATCTGCGCGAGCCATGTGATGGCGTCGAGAAAAACGACGACCGAGTTGTGTGCACGCGTCTGCTTGTTGCCGACGACAAGCCCGGCGAGGTAAACCGCCAGAAAACCAGAGGTATGAAGCGCATTCGCAAAAGCAAACACGACTAATGCGCTCACCGCGACAAACGGCGCATGAAGTCCTTGCGCGAGGGTCAGGCGGTTGAGCACGAGGGCGATAATCTGCCCGCCCACAAATCCTATGATGCAACCGAGGACGGCGTCGCGCAGAAACGTCACCAGGACGACCGACCAGCTCTGATTGCCCATCAACAGAAATTCGATCAGCAGCAAGGTGAGGAATACGGCGAACGGGTCATTGGTGCCGGATTCGACTTCCAGTACCGCGCGCACGCGTGGGCGCAATCTCAGCCCACCCGCGTTTATGAGGAAAAACACCGCCGCTGCGTCGGTCGATGCCACGACAGCCCCGATGAGCAGCGCCTGCATCCAGCTCAGGCCCAGGACCAACTTCGCCACAGGTGCCGTGACGAGCGCGGTGATCAGCACGCCAACGGTTGCCAATGTCAGTGCCGGGGCGAGCACATTGCGGAAACTGGCAAATCGTGTCCGCAGGCCGCCGTCGAAGAGAATGAGCGCGAGCGCAATCGAGCCGACGGTGTAGGCGATACCGACATCGTCGAATTTGATTCCGCCCGGACCGCCCTCGCCCGCCAGCATGCCGACCAGTAAGAACACCAGAAGCAGCGGGGCGCCGAACCGCATTGCAATCAAGCTCGAGAGAATGCCCGCGAGGACGAGCAGGCTGCCGAGCAAAATCGTAAAGCTGACCGCGTCAAGCGAAGCCACTATCCGAATCTCCCACCGTTATTAGGACGGCCATACGCGCCCAAGAGCAACGGGAAAGGCCGCAATAAAACATAAAGAGAGATGGCCGGGACACGCCCGGCCATCACACTTTCAGCTAGGTCCTGATATGCAGTGCCCGTCCCGGGAAGCGACCCGGCGCGGCGCCGCTAAAATGCCACCTTGTCGCCGCCCTTGAGCGAGAGAATTTCGCGCGCCTCGTCGGAGGATGCAATTTCCAGCCCCAGCCCTTCGAGGATCTTGCGAACCTGCGTTACTTGCTGGGCATTCGACTCGGCAAGCTTTCCGGCTCCGATCCAGAGTGAATCCTCCATGCCGACGCGCACATTACCGCCCATTGATGCCGCCATGGCCGCGACGCGCATCTGATTTGCCCCGGCGCCCAGCACCGACCAATGGTAATTGTCGCCAAGGAGCCGGTCCGCAGTGCGTTTCATCATGATGACATCTTCCGGATGCGGGCCGATGCCTCCGAGGATGCCGAACACGGACTGTACAAACAGCGGCGGCTTCACCAGACCGCGATCAAGGAAGTGGCGCAGCGTGTAGAGATGGCCGATGTCGTAGCATTCAATTTCGAAACGCGTGTTATTGCCGGCGCAGGTCGTCAGAATGTATTCGATATCGGCGAAGGTGTTCTTGAACATGCCCGCCCTTGACCGCTCAAGATATGGCTCCTCCCAGTCATGCTTGAACTTCCCCTTATAGCGCGGGATCATCGGATAAAGGCCGAAGTTCATCGTTCCCATGTTGAGCGAGGCAACCTCCGGCTTGAAGGTCGCCGCCGGACGAACGCGCTCTTCTGCGGTCATTGTCGGCGCGCCACCGGTGGTGATGTTCACCACGACGTTCGATCGTTGCTTGATGACCTTCAAAAATGGTGCGAAGGCCTCCGGCGTCTGGTCGGGACGGCCGTCCTGCGGATTACGCGCATGGAGATGGACGATCGCGGCGCCCGCTTCAGCCGCGCCGATGGCGGCATCGGCGATCTCCTGGGCGGTCACCGGCAGATGCGGCGACATCGACGGCGTGTGGATCGATCCCGTAACAGCACAGGTAATGATGACTTTGCGCGACTTCGCCATGAGCTTTCCATCCCGATGAAGTGAGAGTTTTCGATTGGCAAATAGACTTCGCGGGCAATCCTAGAGTATCAGCCGTACCAAAGTCACCTGCACGGAACCCCTGGCAAGATCGTGGACGCAAAAACGCCATCGGCAAAGTCATCGGGCGTCCTCATTGGTGCGCTGTGCGGCATCGCCGCATCCATCGGCTGGGCCGCCGGGTTCGTCGCGGCAAAGCACGGGGTCACGGTTGGCTTTTCACCGGCCGATCTTGCCTTTCATCGCTTCTTCTGGACTGGGCTTTTGCTGATACCACTCGTATTGCGCGAGGGCCTTGCCGACCTCGGCGGGATTGGCTGGGGCCGCGGCCTTATCATGAGCGTGCTCTCCGGGCCGCCCCAGGCCATGATCGCCTATACCGGCTTCATACTCGTGCCACTCGGTCACGGCACGACGATTCAACCGGCCTGCGCTGCGTTGTTCGGGCTGATTCTTGCGACGCTGATCCTTCACGAAAGACCGACCATCCAGCGGATCATTGGCGGCGCAACAATCATCGCAGGCCTTATGGTCTTCGGTGCAGAGTCGCTTGCGACAATCGGGAGCCAAGGCGTCGGTGGCGACCTGTTGTTCGCTACCGCCGGATTATTCTGGGCAACATTCGGGACGCTGCTTCGACTGTGGCGAGTGCCGGGAATGCGTGCGGTTGGGGTCGTCGGTGCGCTTTCCATCCTGCTGTTTGCGCCGCTGCATGCCCTGTTCGTGGGCTACGCCGGCATTATGGGAATGGGCCTTGCCGAAAACCTGCTGCAAATTGTCGTGCAAGGCCTGCTTGCCGGTGCGCTGCCAATCTACCTCTTTGCGCGCGCTGTGATCCTGCTCGGGGCCGGTCGCGCGGCAACGTTTCCGGCGCTGGTGCCGGGATTTGCGCTGGTCATCGGCTATTTCACGCTTGGCGTCGTCCCGAGCATTGCGCAGCTGATCGGTCTCGTCATCGTGGTCGTCGGATTCCGCTTCGCATTGAGATGAATCTCACTCCGGCCCTGCATATTTCCCGGCCGTCTGCGGGAACATGTTCTTGATGATCTTGAATTTCGAGATGTCGACCGTCGCATCCATGTGCATGAAGATCACGGCGTCGCGCAGCACTTTCTCGATGCCGAAATCGAGCATGATTCCGTTGCCGCCGTGCAGTTCCACCGCATGTTGGGCGACCTTCATGATCTCTTCCGAGGCGAACATTTTGGCCATGTTGACAAGCGTCTCGGCCTCAGGCGCGTCGTCGTCCACTGCCGCGGCGGCCCGGTCGAGCAACGCGCGTACCGCCTCGATCTTGGTCGCCATGTCGGCGAGCCGCAGCGCCACTGCCTGATGCTTGATCAGGATGCGGCCGCCCTGCACGTAGTTCTGCACGTACTCCGCCGTCGCCTCGAAAGCGCGCACGCCGACGCCAAGGTTCTTCGCCGCCTGGATGATCTTGCCGGGACGGAAATAGACGCCTGCGGAACCCATCGCCGAGTCCTGCACGAGCAGGTGATCGTCGGGAACGAACATCTCCTCGAACACCATCTCACCGTTGTTCATGAAGCGGCAGCCGAGCGTCTCGTTGCAGCGCGCCACCGTGAAGCCCTTGGTCTCGCGCGGCACCAGGAACGATGAGGTGCCCTGCAGCATGCCGACCTTGGGATTTGTATTGGCATAAACCACATAGAGTGAGGCGTCGTAACCGTTGGAGATGAACTGCTTGCGGCCGTTGATCATCCAGCCGCCGTTGGTCTTCACCGCCTTGGTCTGCATCGCCGCTTCCGGCACGTTGTAGGGCAACCAGCGGTCGGAGGCGCCGCGCGGCTCGGTCAGGCAGTGCGCCATCAGGAAGCTCGGTTCCGCCACCAGACGCTTGAACCATTTCTCCTGCAAATGCTTAGGTGCGAACTGCCGCAGCAACACCGACACTTTCCAGTTCTGCACCAGCTTGTCGGCGAGGCCGGAATCGCCGCGCGCTATTTCCTCCGAGACGACAGCGAAGGTGCGGACCTCGGTGCCTTTCTCCAGCTCGACACCGCCATATTCCTCGGGCACGCCCAGCGCCCGGATGCCGACTTTCTCCGCGCCTTCGAGAATGCTCAGGGGCAGCCGGTCCTCCGGCACCATCGACCATTCTTTCTGCCAGTTCTTCTTGATGTAGGGCAGAACCATGTCGTCGACGAATTCGCGGCAGCTCTGCCGCATCATACGCAGTTCTTCGGACAACCCCCGGTCGCTCCGCATCATGTCCAGCATCGGCATTCCTCGCTTGATTATTGTTGTCCCAAGTGTCGCGCGGATGCGGCAACGTGTCGAGGGCTGCGCGTACTAGCCTCGGCGACTGTTTCGACAGGGCGAAAGCTGGCAAGTTGACGGCCGAGCGCGGATTTCACGCCTGACATTCAGGAGTTTTGTAATGTCCGATCGGAGCAATACCTTGGAGGGCCGTTGCACCTGCGGCGCCGTGCGATTTCGCCTCAATGCTAAGCCGCTCATCGTGCATTGCTGTCACTGCACATGGTGCCAGCGCGAGTCCGGCTCGGCCTTCGCCGTCAACGCCGTCATCGAGGCGTCGCGGGTCGAATTGCTGCAAGGCCGGCCAGTCAAGACGACGCTGCCGAGCGCGAGCGGCAACGGACAGGTGTTCTGGCGCTGCGCCGATTGCGGCGTCACCGTGTGGAGCAATTATCCGCAGGCCGGCGCGCGCATCCATTTCGTCCGCGCCGGCACGCTCGAGGAGCCGTCGCGCGTTCCGCCCGACATCCACATCTATACGTCAACCAAACAGCCTTGGGTGATCCTGCCGGACGGCGTGCCCGCCATGCCCGAGTTCTATAATCCTGCCAACACCTGGCCGGCCGAGAAGTCTCGCGCGCTTCAGGGCAGCGCGGTCGGCGACTTAAGCCGCCTTCCTGTTCGCCAGAAACTCGCCCATACGCCCGAGCGCCTTCAAGATGTTTTCGGTCGAGTTGGCATAGGACAGGCGCATGTAGCCTTCGCCGAGGATGCCGAAATCCGGCCCGCCGATCGTGACGACGCCGGTCTCGTTGAGCAGCGTGTTGGCCAAGTCCTTGGCCTTCCAGCCAGTGCGCTTGATGTTGGGGAAGGCGTAGAACGCACCCTTCGGAACCACGCAGGATACGCCGGGCAGTTTATTGAGACCCGCGACCACGACTTTGCGACGACGGTCGAACTCGGCGACCATCTTGTCGACTTCGTCCTGCGGACCGGTGAGTGCAGCGAGCCCGGCATATTGCGCCGAGGCGTTAACGCAGGAATGCAGGTTGACCGCCAGCTTGCGCGCGTAGTCGTAGAGCTTGCCGGGGAACACCGCATAACCGAGTCGCCAGCCAGTCATGGCGTAGGTTTTCGACCAGCCATTGAGCAGGATCAGCCGATCGCGGATGGACGGATACGTCAACAGACAGACATGCTTCTCGCCGTCGTAGACCATGTGATCGTAGATCTCGTCCGACATGATGGCGACGTCCGGCCACTTCTCAAGCCCGGCGACCAGTTTGTCGACTTCCGACTTCGGCGTGACGCCGCCGGTCGGATTGGCCGGCGAGTTGAGTATCAAGAGCCGCGTCTTTGACGTGATAAGCTTGAGCGTCTCCTCCGCCGAAAATGCAAAGCCATTCTCCTCGCGGATCGGCACCGGAACCGGCATGGCGCCAGTGAACTCGATCATCGAACGGTAGATCGGAAAACCGGGATCAGGATACATGATTTCCGCACCCGGCTCGCCGAACATCAGGATCGACATGAACATGGTCGGCTTGCCGCCGGGCATGATCATGACACTGTCGGGCGAGACCTCGACCTTGAAGCGCTTGTGCAGGTCGGCGGCGACTGCCTCACGCAGCGGCGGGATGCCGTTCGCAGCAGTATAACCGTGGTGACCGTCGCGCAGGGCCTTGATCGCCGCCTCGACGATAAAATCGGGTGTGCGGAAGTCAGGCTGGCCTATGCCGAGGCTGATGATGTCACGGCCCTGCGCCGCAAGCGCGTTGGCGCGGGCCAGAACCGCGAAGGCGTTTTCCTCGCCGATCCGATCAAAAGAGGCGATGGTACGAAGCATGGCTGCAGTCCTCCCGCGCAGGTGGCCCCGGCATCGCCGGGGCAGCACCTCCTCAATGAGGCACGCAGTTCAGCCGATCAGGCTCTAAAAATCAAACGCCATCAGAAGCTTCGGCAGCGCGCATTGCGATCAGGGATCACCGCCCAGCCGCCCGCTGATATCCCGCAGGAGCTGAAACCGGATATTCGGATCGGGGTCGTCACCAAGATAGACATCCCCGAAATAGAGTGGGCCGGCAGGAACGAGATTGGTGCCGCGGTGCAGCGGATCGTTGCGCACAAGCCTGGTTGTGGCGGCAACCTTCTTGTGCTTGCGCGAATTCGCGGCATCAGCCGGCGCTGCGATGACGAATGCGGCGCTCAGGCCGGCCGCAAGAGTTTTGAGTGGCAACGATGACATGTGAACTCCCTTTCAAGACGCGTGTGCCATCCGCATAAAGATCCGGCGACGCAGGGCAAAGTAAATGCGGCGTCAACTCGATCACAAGTCGGTGTCGGAATATGCAAGCGTCGCTGGTGTTGCACCGCTTCAACGAGAGCGGGCGAAGGCCGCCACGCATGGTTCACAACGAGGTCCTGCATTGCAATCGTGGCATGATTGGAGGAATGTCTCTGCCCCGCCGTTGACAGGATCATCTCATGAGTACCACTGAAAAGTGCCGCGCATTCCGAGCGTTGCACCAAAGCGGCTGTTTCGTCATTCCCAATCCGTGGAATGTCGGGAGCGCGCGCTACCTGCAAGGCCTAGGTTTCAAGGCGCTGGCAACGACCAGTTCCGGCTATGCGCATTCGCAGGGCTATTCGGACGGCGAAGTGACCCGCGACATGATGCTCGCGCATTGCAGGGAACTTGCAAACGCAGCGGATGTCCCGGTGAATGCCGATTTCGAGAACGGCTTTGCCGACGATCCCGAGGAAGTCGCAGCCAATGTTCGATTGTGCGTCGACACCGGCGTGGCAGGCTTGTCGATCGAAGATTCCACTGGTGATGACGCCAATCCGCTTTATGACTTCGACCTCGCCGTCAAACGCGTGCGGTTGACACGTGACGCGATCGACAAGGCCGGTGGCGCAGTCGTATTTACCGCGCGGACGGAGGGCTTCATCAGAAACCGGCCGGATCTGGACGAAACGATCCGTCGGTTGAAAGCCTTCGCCGATGCGGGAGCCGATTGCCTCTATTCCCCCGGCATCAAGACCCGGGAGCAGATCGTCGCAACAATCAAGGCAGTAGCGCCAAAGCCGATCAATTTTCTCAATAGTGCTCCCTTCGGCTACACGGTGGATGATCTGGCCGCGTTAGGCGTGCGCCGTATCAGCGTGGGCGGCACGCTGGCCCGCGTCGCCATGCACGCATTCGTGCAGTCCGCGCGTCAGATTGCGCAGGAAGGCAAGTTCGACAGCTTTTCGGGAGTCATGTCGAATGCGGAATTGAACAAATTCTTTCACGACGATCTGTCGCGGCGCCAAAAATCATAGCCGGATGGACTCTTTGACCGAATCATCTTCGAGCCTGATCCGGCAACGACCCTTCGTTCTGTTCTGGCTGGCACGGCTCACGTCGACGATGGGCTATCAGATGCTGGCCCTGACGATCGGATGGCAGGTCTATGAACTAACCAACAGCGCATTCGATCTTGGACTGGTGGGTCTAATTCAGTTCGTGCCGGCCGTGCTACTGACATTATTGATCGGGCACGCCGCGGACCGTTATGACCGCCGGCTGATCGTGCGCGCGACCCACGGCGTCTACGCTTTGGCCGCCCTGATGATCACGATCGCCTTGCTCGCCGGCGCGCTCAGCCGCGATCTGCTCTTTGCAGCGGTGTTTATCATCGGTTGCGCCCGTGCGTTCGAAATGCCGACGGCGCACGCACTTGCACCTACACTCGTTCCTTCACCGTTGATTTCACGTGCAGTCGCGGCTTGGACATCCGCCAATCAAACGGCAGTAATATGCGGCCCGGCGCTCGGCGGTCTTATCTATGCATTCAGCCCCGTGATGATCGGCGTCATCTGCCTGATGTTCTTCGCCAGTTCGATAACGCTCGTCACCTTGGTCCAGGCACAACGGCCGGCAGCTCCGCGCGAGCCGCCCACTTTCGCGTCGGTCCTTGCCGGATTCCACTACATCCGAAGCCGGCGCCGCTTGCTCGGCGTCATCACACTTGATCTGTGCGTTGTCATCCTCGGCGGTGCCACAGCACTCTTGCCGATTTACGCCAGGGACATTCTGGCCGTTGGGCCCGTCGGCCTCGGATTGTTGCGCTCGGCACCGGCGGTCGGCGCCTTGATCACCTCGATCGTGCTCGCACGGCACCCGATAGAAAGGCACATCGGCGGCAAAATGTTCGCCGTGGTCGGAATATACGGGCTGGCGACGATCGCTTTCGGACTCTCCAGTTCCTTTCCGCTGTCGCTGCTGGCACTTGCCATGCTGGGGGCATCCGATGCCATCAGCATCGTGATCCGCTTTTCACTGGTCCAGATCGAAACTCCGGACGAGAAACGGGGCCGCGTCAGTGCAATCAACTACCTGTTCGTCGGATCGTCCAACACTCTGGGGGAGTTCGAATCCGGGCTGGTCGCTGCGTGGCTTGGCGCCATCCCGTCGGTGGTGATCGGCGGGCTGGGCTCATTACTGGTCGCGGGCGTGTGGATGATGCTATTCCCCGATTTGCGCCGGATAGACCGCTACGAGCCGGCAGACCGCGAGGAAAAGAGGGCGTAATGCATATTCTCGTAACCGGCGCGGCCGGCATGATCGGGCGCAAGCTCGTCGCAAGACTGGTCAAGGACGGGAAACTGCACGGGCAGGCAATTGCCCGTCTCACCTTGACCGACGTTGTGGCACCGGAAACACCGCGTGATTTCACCGGTGCGGTGGAAGCTTCAACGATCGACCTGTCCGCGCCGGGCGCAGCGATCAAAGCCGTTGCTTCCAGACCGGACGTCATTTTTCATCTTGCCGGCGTCGTTTCGGGCGAAGCGGAAGTCGATTTTGAAAAAGGCTACCGCGTCAATTTCGACGGAACACGCGCACTGTTCGAGGCGGTCCGATCCGCGGGCTTTAAACCCAAAATCGTGTTCACGTCGTCGATCGCGGTCTACGGGGCGCCGTTTCCGTCGTCCATTTCGGATGACTTCCATCTTACCCCCCTCACCTCCTACGGGACTCAAAAAGCTATCTGCGAATTGCTGCTTGCCGATTACACTCGGCGCGGATTTTTCGATGGTGTCGGCATCAGGCTTCCGACTATTTGCGTGCGGCCGGGCAAACCGAACAAGGCGGCATCAGGCTTTTTCTCAGGCATCATCCGCGAGCCACTCGCCGGCCAGGAAGCCCTTCTGCCGGTCGCCGAGAGCGTGCGCCATACCCATGCGAGTCCACGCGCCGCGGTGGGATTTCTGATTCATGCCGCGGGTCTGACACGTGAGCAGTTGGGATCCAGAATCAATCTGGCAATGCCGGGCGTATCTTGCACAGTTGGCGAACAAATCGACGCACTTCGTCGCGTCGCGGGAGACAAAGTGGCCGCACGCATACGTTGCGAACCCGATCAGCTTGTTCAGCGGATTGTCGCCGGCTGGGCGGAACGCCTCGATGCCAAGCGCGCACGCGACCTTGGTTTTCAGGCGGAATCCACGTTCGACGACATTATTCGCGTCCATATCCAGGACGAGCTTGGCGGGAAGATCGCCGATTGATGGGGACAATGCTCATGCAGGGTTGCAATGCTGATCCCTCGCATCAATTGAGACTGCGCTTGCACTGCGCGCAGCAAACCTTACATTGCGACCTATGACCTACGTCGACGCAGCGGTCGCTCCCCTACGCAAAACAGGCCAGATCAAGATTCACGGCCCTGCTGCCTTTGTGGCCATGCGCAAGGCCGGCCAGCTGGTAGCTCGCTGCCTGGACATGCTGACCGAGCACGTGGGTCCGGGCGTGCCCACGGAAAAAATCGACAATTTGGTTTTCGACTTTGCCATGGATCATGGCGCGCTGCCGGCCACCCTGATGTACCGTGGCTACCAGAAATCTACGTGTACCTCTCTCAATCACGTGGTCTGCCACGGTATCCCTGGCGACAAGCCTCTGAAGGACGGCGACATCGTCAATATCGATGTGACACTTATTCTCGATGGTTGGCATGGCGACTCCAGCCGCATGTTCACCATTGGCGAGATCCCGCGCCGCGCCGAGCGGCTGATCGAAGTCACGCACGAGGCGATGATGCGCGGCATCGCCGCGATCCGTCCGGGAGCGACAAGCGGCGATATTGGACATGCAATCCAAACCTATGTTGAAGCACAGCACATGAGCGTGGTGCGCGATTTCTGCGGTCATGGACTTGGCCGGCTGTTCCACGACGAGCCTAATATTGTCCACGTCGGGCGGCCCGGTGAGGGCATCGTTTTAAAACCGGGTATGTTTTTCACGGTCGAGCCGATGATCAATCTTGGCCGGCCGCACGTGAAAGTACTCTCCGACGGGTGGACGGCCGTGACGCGTGATCGCTCGCTATCCGCGCAATTCGAGCACACCGTCGGCGTCACCAAAGACGGCGTCGAGGTTTTTACATTTTCACCGGCCGGGTTGCACAAACCTCCATACAAGCGCTGAAAACTCGGCATTTTTGATTATTTTTCAGGCCGCGCTCGCAGATTGTCCTTTTATAAAATACAATTATTACGTGTATAACGAACGAGACACATTGCGCAGCGCATTGAATGACCGAAGACCGCAGGAAAGCTGCCGGCAAACCCGGCGCCGGCCCGATGCCGCATTACTCCGGCCATCGCGATCGGCTGCGCGCGCGCTTTCGTGAAGCTGGCCCGGACGCCGTCAGCGACTACGAACTGCTGGAGCTCGTGTTATTTCGCGCGATTCCGCAGCGTGACGTGAAACCGCTCGCCAAAGAGCTGATCGCCAAGTTCGGGTCGTTCCCTGAAGTGATTGCGGCACCGCCAGGCAGACTCGCGGAGCTCAAAGGCGTCGGCGCTGCGGTCATCACCGAGTTCAAGGTCGTCCATGCCGCGGCAAGCCGGCTCGCGCGCGGGCAGGTACAGAAACGTCCCGTCCTGTCCTCATGGTCAAGCGTGATCGACTATTGCCGTGCCACGATGGCCTTCGCGGAAAAGGAACAGTTTCGCATCCTGTTCCTCGACAAGCGCAATCAGCTCATTGTCGACGAACTGCAACAGGTCGGCACGGTCGACCATACACCTGTCTATCCGCGGGAGGTCGTCAAACGTGCGCTCGAACTCTCCGCGACGGCGCTGATCCTGGTTCACAATCACCCGTCAGGCGATCCGACGCCATCGCACGCGGATATCCAGATGACTCAGACGATTATCGACGTCGCGCGGCCGCTAGGAATTGCCGTCCACGACCACATCGTTGTGGGCAAGGAGGGACACGCCAGCTTCAAAAGCTTGCGGCTCATTTGAACGACGGCGTCACTGGCGAACCAGGGTAATCTGATCGACGCTTTCCGGCACGCGGCGCCAAGTCGTATTGTCGACTTCCTCAAAACGCCAAGGGTTGCCGCGGGCCGGCACCAGCATCAGCTCGTCGCGATCGATGCGCCACTGCACGAAATTCAGCCGGGAAAGTGCGGCCTCACAGCCGGGTTTTATCGTCACCGCGAAGCCATCGCTTGCCTGCGTCATAGCCAGCGTTAGCAGGCAAACCGGAGCACCTGACTTGCGTACGATCGCCCAATCCCCCGCGACCTGTTCAGGCGGCTTTGGCGGTGCAGCGGCAGCGGCGGCATTCTGCAGGAATAACACGCCGACCCCGGGCGTGGGCGCCTCGAAGATGCCGTCTTCGACCTCGCTGAATTCTACGACCGATTTACCGCGCGCATCAAGCAAGTAAAGCAGATCGTTATCCGGGAATTTCCAACCCGCGATTTCGCGCACCAGCGGAAAAAGATTGGCACAGTTCGGATCAAATTCGATCTTGAGGCCGGCGGGCGCAGGGTCGCTTTTGAGCGTCACGGTGCATGTCCTGTCCCGCTCGGCATTGGAAAATTCCCAACTGCCAACGACGCGCTTTGCGGATTCACCAAGTGGCCCGGGCGCCTGCCCGAACGCAGCGCTCGAAAGACAAATTGCGATGATTCCTACAGCAATACGCATCATCTCACGACCATAATACGCTCGTTGCTCAGGCGATGCGCCTAGCGCTTCGGGGGCCAAGGCGACTCCGGAACCGGCGTCAGTGGCGGCTTTCCGGCGGCCCAGGCCAGAATATTGTCGACCACAAGCTGATCCATAGCCGCCCGGGTCACTTCGGTCGAAGATCCGAGATGCGGGAACAGCACAACATGGTCCATCTCGATCAATTCCCGCGGCACATCCGGTTCCTTGGCGAAGACATCGAGGCCGGCTGAATAAATCGTGCGGCTTTTCAGAGCCTCGATCAATGCCGGCTCGTCCACGACCGAACCGCGCGCCATATTGATGACGATGCCCCTTGGCCCCAGCGCTTTGAGCACTTCGGCGTTGATCATGTTCTGGGTCGACGCACCGCCCGGCACGATCACCATCAGGGTGTCCACGTCGCGGGCCATGTCGAGAAGCTTCGGGTAGTATTTGTAGTTCACACCCGGTTGCGGGTTGCGGCTGTGATAGACGACCGGAACGCCGAACGCGTCAAGCCGGCGCGCGATTGCCTTTCCGATCCGGCCCATGCCCACGATACCGACCGTCCGATCGCGCAACGTTGCCTTTGTCAGTGGGTACTGACCCTGCGGCCATTTTCTGGCGCGCACGAAACGATCCGACTGAGGGAATTCGCGCACTGTGCAGAGCAACAGACCGATCGCCGTATCGGCGACTTCCTCGTTCAGAACCTCTGGCGTATTGGTGACGATGATGCCGTGGGCACCGGCCCAGGCGGCGTCGATGTGATCGTAGCCGACGCCGAAGCTCGACACCTGTTCGAGGTTGGGAAACTGCCTGAGAAATTTTTCGTCGACCTTGTTGGCGGTATAGGCAATGGCGATCGCCTTGATCTTTTTGCCGACATCCTTGACGAAGGCATCCTTGTCCTTGAGGTCGAGCCAGTGGTGAAGGGTCACCTTGCCCTCGAAGCCCTTGATCATCACGGGCTTCCTGGCACCAACCAACAAAACATCCGGCTTTTCGCCAGCCATACGCGCTTACTCCTATTACACCAATGCAGTGACGGGTTTTTCGACGAAGTCCTTAAAAGCCGCCAGAAGTTCGGCGCCAAGGGCCCCGTCGACGACCCGATGATCGCACGACAGGGTGACCGTCAGCTGGCTGACGAACTTCACACTGCCGTCATCCGCTTCGATCGGCGCACGCCGCGTCGCGCCGACCGCAAGGATGGTGGCATGCGGCGGATTGATGATGGCCGAAAACTCGCGCACACCATACATGCCGAGGTTGGAGATGGCGCTTGAGCCGCCTTGATACTCGCTGGGCTTGAGCTTCTTGTGACGAGCGCGCTCGGCCAGATCGCGCATTTCTGCCGAAATCGCAGTCAGCGATTTTGCTTCCGCCTTCCGGATCACGGGTGTTATCAACCCTCCGTCGACGGCCACCGCGACGCCGACATCCGAATGCCGGAAACGCAGAATGCGATCTCCCGCCCACACTGCGTTGGCGGAAGAAATGCGATGCAGCGCGGCCGCCCACGCCTTGATAATGAAATCATTCAACGACAGTTTAAACGTCGGCTGGCCGTTCTTGTCTTGCGGCGCGGCGGCGTTTGCTTCCTCGCGCATCGCGATGAGACGGCCTGCATCAAGATCAGCCGTCAAATAGAAGTGCGGGATGGTTTGCTTCGCCTGGACCAGCCTGGTTGCGATTGTCCGCCGCATCGAATTGAGCGGAACTTCCTCATAGTCGACGCCTTCGTACAGGGCCTTCACCTGTGCTGCGCCCGGACCCATCGCGGGAACGGCCGTGGATTGCGACACTGCCGTCTCAACGTCGCGCGCGACAATGCGGCCATGAGGGCCGGAGCCAGAAATTCGTGAAAGGTCAATCCCGCGCTCGCCGGCGAGCCGACGTGCCAATGGCGTGACGGACGTACCGCTCGCAATTTTCGCAGGCCCAAAATTACGTTCCGGCGTGCGAACCGCATTAAAAGGGTCCATCGGAGGCGCCGGACGCGGCATGGGCGTTGAATGGACCGCCGGCGCATGCGCGACCACCGCTTGGTTTCCGCTCGGCGCTCCCGCTCCCGCTAAAGGCAACGAAGGAGAAGCCTTCGCGCTTGCCGGCGCGCCCGGTCCCGATATCACCGCAATCACGGCACCGACCTTTGCAACTTCGCCTACCTTGAAGTGGATTTCAGTCAGCGTGCCGGCGGTCGTCGACGGCACTTCCATCGAGGTCTTGTCGGTCTCGATCTCGAAAAGATTGTCGCCGGGCTTCACCGCATCGCCGGCGGACTTGAACCACTTCGTGATCTTGCCCTCGGCGACCGTTTCGCCGAGTTGCGGCATCAAAACGTCCATTCACCCACCTTTGCCAACTTCTAGTTTTCGACGATCCCGGGCAGCACACCACTCCGCGCTGCGTTGCGCCCAGAACAGATGCCTACCAGATCACCGACACGTATTGCGTTTCCTGGAATTCCTTCATGCCCTCTTGCGCGCCTTCGCGCCCGAGGCCGGACTGCTTGGTCCCGCCGAACGGCGCCGCGGGATCCGAGACCAGGCCGCGGTTCAATCCGATCATGCCGAAATCGAGCTTTTCCGATACGCGCAGGCCGCGGGTAAGATCCTTGGTGTAGAGATAGGCAACCAGACCGTATTCAGTGTCGTTGGCGCGCTTGATCGCCTCGTCCTCGGTCTTGAAAGTCTGGATCGACGCAACCGGCCCAAAGATTTCCTCGTTCAGCATTTTGGCATCGTCGGACACGTTGGTGAGGACAGTCGCCGGATAGAAGTAGCCCGCACCATCCGGTGCTGTGCCCCCGGTCAGCACCTTGGCGCCTTTGGCCACCGCGTCGTCGACCAGTTCGATCACCTTGTCGCGGCCGTCCTTGTTGACCAGCGGCCCGAGATTGACCCCGTCGTCGAGGCCGTTGCCCATTTTGAGCGAACCCATCTTGGCGGTGAGCTTTTTCGCGAACTCGTCGTGCACCTTCTCGTGCACGTAGAACCGGTTGGCCGCGGTGCAGGCCTCGCCCATGTTGCGCATTTTAGCGATCATGGCGCCATCGATCGCAGCATCGATGTCGGCGTCATCAAACACGATGAACGGCGCGTTGCCGCCCAGTTCCATCGACGGCTTGATAATGTTGTCGGCGGCCTCGTGCAGCAGCTTACGGCCGACTTCGGTCGAGCCAGTGAATGACAGCACACGCACCCGAGGATCGTGCAGCATGGCGCTGACGACGGGCCCGGAGCGACGCGACGGCACGACGTTGACGACGCCAGGCGGCACGCCCGCTTCTTCCAGCGCCGGCATCAGCGCCAGCATGGTGAGCGGCGTGTCAGACGCCGGCTTGAGCACGACCGGGCAGCCGGCAGCCAATGCCGGGCCGATCTTGCGCGTGGCCATCGCGGCCGGGAAATTCCACGGCGTCACCAGCACGGCAATGCCGGCCGGCTTGTGCTGCGCGACGATGCGTGCGCCGGTCGCCGGCGCCATCGATATCTGGCCGATGTTGCGCACCGCTTCTTCGGCATACCAACGGAAGAATTCGGCGGCATAGGCGATTTCGCCGCGCGAATCCGACAGAGCCTTGCCGTTTTCCAGCGTAATCAGCTTCGCGAAGCGCTCGGCGTCGCGCATAATCAACTCAAAGGCCTTGCGCAAAATCTCGGCGCGCTCGCGCGGTTTTCGGCCTGCCCATCCCGCGAACGCACCTTCGGCTGCGTCGAGGGCGGCCTTGGCGTCCTCCACCGTCGCGCTGGCGACCGACGCGATCTTGCGCTCGGTCGCCGGGTCAATCACATCAAAACGACCGCCATCGGAAGCTTTGCGCCACTTGCCACCGATCCAGAGATCGGTCGGAACATTGGCGAGAAGATTTTCATACATGACGTTGACCCTTCACTCTCGGTTGTCATGGCCGGGTTTGTCCCGGCCATCTCGCTCAGGGACGCAGGTGTCCCATAAGCGAGGTCGCCGGGACAGGCCCGGTGACGACGGAAAATCAGCTTTCTAAACTCCGCCTCACCGTTTCCGCAATGCGATCCGGTGTCGGCAATACCACATCTTCCAGGATGTCGGCTGCCGGTAAGGGGATATGCGGTGTCGTAATGCGGACCGGTGGGCCATCAAGGTCGTAGAATGCTTCGTCGGCCACTATCGAGACGATCTCGGCACCCCATCCGCACAGCCGCGGATTTTCCTCGACCGTGAACAACCTGTGGGTCTTTGCGATCGAACCGAGAATGGTCTGGGTATCGAGCGGGACCAGCGAACGCACATCGACGACTTCGCAATCGATGCCGTGTTCCGCCTTGAGTTTTTCTGCGGCGGCCAAAGCGCGTGGCACCATCAGCGCCAGTGCACAGATCGTTGCGTCCTTTCCGGGTCGCAGGATCCTTGCGGTGCCAAGAGAGTCAACGATCTCGCCATCCGGTACTTCGCCTTTTGTGGCATAGAGCGACTTATGCTCGAGGAAAATCACCGGATCAGGATCGCGCACCGAAGCGGCGAGCAGGCCGATGACATCGCGCGGACTCGATGGGGCTACGACCTTGAGGCCCGGAATCATCATGCACCAGTTTTCGACGCTCTGGCTGTGCTGAGCGCCAAACCGGGATCCCGCCCCGTTGCCGGTGCGCACGACAAGCGGACATTTGAGCTGGCCATTCGACATATAGCGGCTTTTGGGAAACTCATTGGCGATGTAGTCAAAGCACACCGCAAAAAAATCCGAGAACATGATCTCGGCGATCGGCTTGAGGCCAGTCATCGCGGCGCCCATGGCGGCACCGAGGATCGCCTGCTCGGAAATCGGAGTATCCCGCACGCGCAACGGGCCGAACTGCTCATATAGGCCGACAGTCGCCTTGAACACGCCGCCGGCTTTGGCCACATCCTCGCCGAGAAAGACGACGTCGGGATCGCGGCTCATTTCCTGTGCGATGCCGCGGATCACTGCGTCACGGTAGGTCAGTTCCGCCATGCCCAGCCTCCATCGGCGTAGACATCGGTGGCGATAATGTCGAGCGGCGGCGGCGGCGCGGCCTTGCAGGCTTCGGTCGCCTCGTCGACAATTTTGCGCACGTCCGTATCGATGTCTGCGATTGCCTTTTCCGATACACCGAATTGTAGCAACCGCTCACGATAGATCTTGATTGGGTCGCGCAATTTCCAGCGATCGAGCTCGCCCTCTGGCCTGTACTTCGCCGGATCGGCACGCGAATGGCCGCTATGGCGGTAAGTAAGACACTCGATCAACGAAGGCCCATCACCGGCGCGGGCCTTGTCGTATGCGGTCTGTGCCGTACGGTAGACAACATCGGCGTCGTTACCATCGATCACGATCCGCTCAAGACCATAAGCTGATGCGCGGTCAGCAGCTGGTTGCGGAACCGCCGTCACCTCGCTGATCGGCGTATATTCCATGTAGAGATTGTTTTCGCAGACGAAGATGACCGGCAGCTTCCAGACCGCAGCGAAATTGAGCGCTTCATGGAAGGCGCCGATATTCGTGGTGCCATCGCCGAAGAAGCAGACCGACACATCTTTGTCGCCCTTGTACTGCGCACGCCATGCCGCCCCGCAAGCGATGGGGAGATGAGCGCCAATGATGGCATACGAACCCATGACACCGTGGTCGGCTGAGGTGAGGTGCATCGAACCGCCTTTGCCGCGCATCAAGCCGTTGTCGCGCTGCATCAGTTCGCCGAGGACCTTTTCCACGCTCACGCCGCGCGCCAAGGTATGCGCGTGCCCGCGATAAGTGCAGAACGAGAGGTCGCCTTTCTTCATGGCCACCGCAAAACCCGCCGCCACCGCTTCCTGACCCAGAGATAGATGGCTGGTGCCCTTAACCAGGTTTTGCAGAAACAAATCGTAGGCGCGCTGCTCCGCTTCGCGGATCACAACCTGGGTCCGGTACAGTTCGAGCCGCTTCTGCTCGCCGATATCGTCATTGAGTCCGGAGCCGGCCTTGGCCTGCGCACGGTCCTTTGCTGTAGCCATAAATGATCCTCAAAGGGTCTAATACATGATAAGCGGCCGCAACTTAGCGCCTAGATGGAAGGCCCCGCAACTCTCCTATTCGAGCGGGCCTTCGATCGCCGCTTCACTGGTTGTGCTCTTGCCCACCTTACGCTCGCGGTAGAGCAGGTAGAGGCCGGAACCGATGACCATGGCAGCGCCGGCCAAGGTCCAGCCGTTGGGCACATGATCGAACACCAGGTAGCCCAGGATGACTACCCAGATCAGTTGCGTATAAATGAAAGGCGACAAAGTCGAGGCCGGCGCGAGCTTGTGGCCGGCGATGAGGAAAAAATGGCCGGTGCTGCCGAGCACACCGGTCATTGCCAGCATCAACGCGATGATCCAGTCGCGCGGCGGCTGCCACACGAACGGGATAACCGGCAACATCACCAGCGCGCCGATGAAGTTCGCATAGAAAAGCGACGTCTGGTTGGAGTCGACCCGCGAAACGATGCGGGTGATTACCGCGTAGAACCCGTAGCAGGTCGTAGCCGCCAGCGTGAACAATGCTGCCGGGTGTATGCCGCCAAATCCCGGTCGCGTAATCAGCAGCACGCCTGCAAAGCCAAAGCAGATTGCCGACCAGCGTCGCCAGCCGATCCATTCATCCAACAATGGTCCGGAGATGATCGCGACGATGAAAGGAAACGTGAAGATGATCGAGAGCGCTTCATTGAGCTGCAGCCAGCGCAGCGCCAGAAAATTCAGGATGGTCGAAGCCACCAGAAGCACCGACCGGACGATTTGGAGTTTTATACTGCGCGTGCGCAGCAGACCGCCCTGAGTGAGCGGATTTGATACGATCAGTGTAAGAACAAATGCGCTGGTGTAACGCGCCCACGCGATCTGTAACGAATCCATTTCGGTGTTGAGATATTTTGCGGTTGCGTCGAGGCAGGCAAATAATGCGACCGCGCCGCACATCAACGCGATGCCGATAAGCCGCTGGCGGCGTTGCTGGGTTGAATCGCTCAATACGTGGCCCGGCCGCCTGAAATGTCGAAGACAGCGCCGGTCGTAAACGAGCATTCGCTGGACGCACAAAAGGCGACAAGACCCGCGATCTCGTCGACCGTCACGAAGCGCCCACGAGGAATCTTCGAAAGCATGAAGTCGATATGTTCCTGCGTCATCTGATCGAAGATCGCCGTCTTGGCGGCCGCCGGCGTTATGCAGTTGACGGATATGTCGTACGAAGCAAGTTCCTTGCCGAGCGATTTCGTCAGCGCGATGAGGCCTGCCTTTGATGACGAGTAGGCCGGCGCGTTCGGATTACCTTCCTTGCCAGCGATAGAGGCGATGTTGACTATACGCCCGTAATTCTGCGCGATCATCGCGGGTGCCAGCGCACGACAGCAGTGAAACGGGCCGTCAAGGTTGACCGAAAGAACACTGCGCCAGGCGTCGAGCGGGTACTCCCAGGTTTTCACATTAGGCCCGGCAATTCCGGCATTGTTGACCAGGATATCGACACGACCGAGCATTTTGATGGTGTCGTCGCGGGCGCGTTCCACGTCGGGATAACGCGTAACATCGACCGCAAAAGGCGCGACGCGGCCGCGTTTTTGCATTTCGGCGGCTGCTTTCTTTGCGAGATCGAAGTCACGATCCCAAATCGCTACCGTTGCGCCCAATTCGAGGAAACGCTCCACGATCGCGCGCCCGATACCTTGAGCACCGCCCGTGATCACTGCGATGCGCTGAGCAAGATCGATTTTGTTCGTCATGGCCGCCTCCGCATGAAAATTATCGAATGCACGCTCCCCTGGCGAGTGGAGAAATTGCGGGTGTGCAATGCAGGCGGCAATATCCCCGGCAATAACGCGTCATGGGCTGCGCGAATGCCGCCTTCTCATCTATGATGCGCCTGCTGCCTTGCTGCATTTGCCGCCAGCGCGGCGCAGCCCGGCAGGTCAAGGCGGCCTAAAAGGAATGGCGACTTTGGATTCGACTGCCCGGCCGAGCTTTCGCGAAGCTTTCATGGTTTGGCTCAAGATCGGCTGCATCAATTTTGGTGGGCCGGCCGGACAGATAGCGACGATGCATCGCATCCTTGTCGATGAAAAAAAGTGGATCGACGAGGCACGGTTCCTGCACGCACTCAATTTTTCCATGTTGTTGCCCGGGCCCGAGGCGACTCAGCTTGCCACCTATGTCGGGTGGGTTCTGCATGGCGTGCGTGGCGGCCTCGCCGCAGGGATCCTGTTTGTCCTCCCGGGCGCCCTGGTGATGCTGATTCTGAGCCTGCTCTACGCCTATGGCCGCGGCCTTGGCCCGATTGACGGCGCACTGTTCGGGATCAAGGCCGCCGTGCTGGTGATCGTCGTCGAAGCTCTTCTGCGGATCGGGCGCCGTTCCCTGAAAAGTCCATTGCTTGTCGGTCTCGCAGCGCTTGGCTTTGTCGGCATTTTCGTTTTTGAACTGCCATTTCCACTGATTGTGTTGACCGCCGCACTGGCCGGATTCTTTATCGCGCAGCGCGCGCCCGCCCAGCTCGCATTGCCGCCGGCTGTCGCAATTTCATCTGGCGATGGAAGCGCCCATTGGCGACAGTTCGTCATTTCGCTTGCGATCGGTCTACCCTTGTGGTGGACGCCCGTCGCTGTTGCGGCCCTCCTGCTTGGCGGCAGCCACGTGCTGGTCGCCGTAGGCTTGTTCTTCTCGAAGCTCGCCATTGTCACCTTCGGCGGCGCCTATGCAGTGCTCGCCTATATGGCTCAGCAGGCCGTGGAGACACATGGCTGGCTGAGCGCACCCGAGATGGTAGATGCGCTCGGCCTTGCTGAAACGACGCCGGGGCCGCTGATCCTGGTGACGCAGTTTGTCGGCTTCCTGGCGACGTTCCGCGAGGCCGCACCATTCAGTCCTCTCGCCGCGGGCATTCTCGGCGCGGCAATGACGACCTGGGTCACTTTCGTGCCGGCGATTCTCTGGATTTTCGCCGGCGCGCCATTTATCGAAGTGCTACGCGCCGACAGACGGCTGGCTGGCGCCCTCGCCGCCATCACTGCCGCGGTCGTCGGTGTCATACTCAATTTGTCGGTATGGTTTGCGTTGCATGTGCTTTTCGGCAAGGTCGTCGAAATGCACGCCGGCCCGCTGCGATGGTATGCCTTCGATCCGTTTGCGCTCGACCTGCGCGCGACTGCGCTCGCCGCGATTGCCGCCGCTCTTGCGTTCGGCCTTCACCGCAGCCTGATTGAGGTCATCATCGCAATGGCCATGTTGGGCGTGGCCGTGCAATTCATCTTTGGCCTCTAGCGCTCGCGATCAATCGCGCTTTCATGCCAGCGCCGCAGCGCCAGATATGAGATGGCCGAAAGCGCGAAGAAAATCACAACCCCCGCAAGCGACAGCAAAAACAATGCGGCGAACATGCGCGGGATGTCTCGG
>CAWHQF010000033.1:0-13091 GCA_963831475.1 uncultured Alphaproteobacteria bacterium | reverse complement strand
TTCAACTTCTACCGGTCGGGCCTGTTCTGCCGGAATCTCGGCATACTTCTGGGCAACGGCGTCAACCTGACCGCGACACTTCGCATTTTGGTCGACATCATGTCGACGACCGGCGGTACGACCGTCTGGACGACGACGGCCGATCGTGTCCGCCATGGCGGAAAGCTGTCGGAAGCGCTTGCGGCGACGTCAATATTGCCACCGATGGCAGTGCGCATGCTTCGGTTGGGGGAGGAAACCGGGCAACTCGCAACTCTCGCAGCGCGCGTGGCGGATTTCTACGAGGCCAAACTGCAACGGGCCCTTGACCGGCTTGTTGGGATTGCAGGCCCAGCGGCCATCATCGTGATCAGTGTAGTCGTCGGCGGTCTCATTGTATCCGTTATGACAGCGCTTTTGTCCGTCAGTCAGGCCGTCGGGTAACGAGAGAGGAGGCACTTCTTGCAGCAAGCGATATTTTCTTTGAACAAGAAGATGTGCAGCTACCGCAAGGAAAGCCGGCGCGGGTTCACGCTGGTCGAAATCCTTGTGGTGATCACCATCATTGAACTCGATCATGGCATTGGTAGGCCCGCGTGTGCTCAATTATCTAGCGAATCCAAGGTCAAGGCAGCCAGGATCCAGATCCAAAGTTTTTCCGGCGCGCTCGATCTCTTCTATCTCGACACCGGCCGATATCCTTCGAGCGCAGAAGAACCGGTGCGCTCGTTCAGCCCAATGGCGGCGTGCCGGCCTGGAACGGAGCCTATCTAAAAGGTGGAAACGTGCCCTGGACCCATGGGGCGAGGCCTATGTCTATAGATCGCCTGGCGAGCATGGCGCGTACGATGTTGTTTCGCTTGGCTCCGATGGTCAGGAGGGCGGAAGTGGAACCGCGGCCGACATCACAAGCTGGTTGCCATGATGGTGCAGGCGGGCAGGAGGGCTTGACTCTACTCGAAATCGTGTGCGTTCTCGCCATGATGGCGCTTCTGGCAGCGATACTCCTGCCACGGATGCCGGGCGGCACGTCGCGTTCCCAGCTAGAGGCCTATGCGATCGAAGCGGCATCGATGCTCAGTTGGACCGCCACGCCTCCATGCTTCGTCACGTTCGGGTTTCCACCGGTGTCGACGCGCCGGCGCGATTAATACGATCCGGGTCGAACGGACGTGTGTTGCGAATACCGCGCGATGCTCATCTTCGATGCAGTTCTTCCGCGGCTTTGTAATCGCCACGTTGCATTTTCGGCAATCGAGTTTCTCCCGTCCGGCAGATCGTGCGGCGGTACGATGGTGTTGACGCGCCGGGGCATCGGATACGAAGTTCGCGTCAATTGGCTCACAGGAGACGTGGAAATTGCTCCGCATCGGCACGCTCAGACCTTCTTGCGAGGCCGGGTTCACGATCATAGAAGCGCTTGTCGCGCTCGCAATTGTCGCACACCGCGCTGGCCGCGATCGGGAGGCTGATCGCGACATCGGCGCGAGGCGCCGGCGTCCTTGCACGGCACGTCGAACTCAGTCGAAACGGCACGCGCCGTTGAATCGGTGCTGCCAGCCCGCGAAGAGCTTGTCGGAAGTTCCACCAGCGAACATGCGGGCTATCGTTGGCGTCTTGATGTCGTGCCCTTCGCTGCGCCGGAAATCGATCCGGACTTGGCGTCGCCCTGGACGCCACAGACGGTAATCATCACGCTGCACTCGCCGGGCGGCCCCGCATTTCAGTTAACCGCAGTACGGCTGCGACTGAAGGCGAAAGAATGATCTGCAAGCAACTGCGGATGCGGACGCAGTCTCGCAGGCGGGTTTCGCCCTGGTCGAAGCTTTCGGTCGCGACTTTGCTGATGGCAATGATCCTCGGTACGCTCACGACGGTAACGGCGCAGTGGCTGCCCAACTGGAATCGTCGCTTCGCGCGGGTGCAGAGGACCGAGCTTGTGGCGATCGCCGTCGACCAATGGTGGCCGATATCTCGGCGGCAGAATTTGTCCCGCCGAACCGCGAAACCGACGATCCCCTTTTCGACGGCACGGAACTGTCGGTCGTCTTTGTTCGACCATTCATCGGACCGATCCACGCCGGCCTCGACGTTGTTCGGAAATCGGAAACCGCAGACCGGCAAGGTCCGGTCGTGGTCAGATCGCGGGCACGTTTCGCGCCGGGCTCAGGTTCAATCGATCAATATTTCTTCGGTAATCCAGTGGTCCTGCTACGCGCGCCTTACCGGCTCACATTTTCCTACGCGGGCAAGGATGGCGTATGGAAAACCAGCTGGCACGATGCATCGACCCTCCCGTCAGCGGTACGTTTGACGATACGCGATGCAGCCACCGGCCAAACCTTGCCAGTATCCACTGTCGCCCTGGTCCATGCCGAGCTGCCCGCGGATTGTGCCAGCGGCAACGATTGCGACGACCTCGAAGGTAAAGAAGGAACTGCAATCACAAGCTGACGGCAACCGGAGCGATATGCAGAGCAAGTAATGTCCCGGCGAACGATTCACAATTTTCGAGGCGCCGCCAACGGCTTCATTGTCGTTGCGGCGCTTTGATTTCTCGGTGCGCTCGCTCGCGCTTGCCGCGACCTATTCGGTCTACGTCGCAAATGTCGCGGCGTCCTTGGCTATCAACGACGACGACATTCGCGCGGAAGCACTCGCAACCGCCGCAATCGAGCTCACCGCCTATCAGTTGACGGCGTCGCGGCCGCAGGAAAGGCCATCCCGGGGGCGCTTTGGATTTCGCATGAATCGGGCCAATGTCGCCGTTGGTTTTGCTCCGAGCCGCCAGAGTAGATCTCAACAAGGCCTCGAAAGCGCTGCTTGCAGGGCTATTTCGATCGCTTGGCGTATCTACTGACGATGCCGATCAATACGCGGACCGCATTGTTGGCTGGCGCTCGGCTCCGAACTCCCGTTCGCAGGACGAGGAAGGGTCTCTCTATAAGGCGGCCGGTCTTGACTACGGGCCGCGCGGTGCACCGTTCGCACATGTCGGCGAACTTGCCCTCGTGCTCGGCCTGCCGGCCGCCGTGGTGGAGCGTGTACTACCTTATGTGACGATCTTCAGCGGTCGATCGGAAATCAACATTCACGATGCCTCCCCCGAGGTGATCGCAGCTTTGCCGGGAATGACACCGGAACGTCTCAATGCGGTCCTGAGAAATCGCGATCTCCTGTTCGAAAAATCGACATCGGCGGGTCTCACAGCAGGGCCGGCGGAGGCGACGCTGGAAAGCAGTAAGGCTGTCCGCGTCACGGTTCGCATGGCGTTCGATAGCGGCCGTGCAATCACTTCTGAAGGCAGTCATTCTTATTGATGGCGGTGCCGCGCCCTATCGCGTGCTGTCGTGGGAAATTGACACCGATAGAGATTCGGTCGCCCACCGCTCCCGGAACTGTCGCAGGAGGATATCCATGAGATTCCGGGATCTTGTGGACGCATTCTGGGCGTGGATGGATTGCGTTGCCGCAACAATTGGTGAAGCACTCGGGTCAATCCGCAGCCCGCGCCGCGTACGGCTGACGGAGGAGGAACAGGATCAATTCAGGGTGGATTATCCGGCCGGTAAAGACGCGGGCGCCAGCGTGGACCATATTCGCATCGTCGATGGCCGTGTGGTGGGATCGTTTCCAAGCCAGCTTGCGACGGCATTGCGGGGCAGCCAAATTGAACTTGCCTTACAACCTGGCCGATTCTTGTTCCGGCCACTCATCTGCCGAAACGCGCCGGGGAATTCCTCGATGGTATCGTACGATCTCAGATCGACCGTCTGACGCCGTGGAGTGCTGCCGATGCGGCGTTCGGCTGGACGCAGTCGGCTGATTCGGGCAAGGACCGCATCACAGTGACGGTTGCCGCAACGGCTCAACTATTTTTGGCGCCGTACCTGCTGGCACTCTCGGATCTCGGGGCGCGATCGATTGTTGTTTCGACACGCCAGCCTGTCAGCACAAGCGATCCGGCTCTGATTGAAGTCCTGCAGCACAAGAGTGCAGGCGTCATCGATGTTGTTAACGTGCGACGCAGTCTTGTTTGGATATTTGCAGCGGTTGCATTGTCGATGAGTACTGCAACTATCGCCGATCAGGTTGTCGGTCCGGCACTTGATGCACAGAGAGATGAAGTCTTTCGCCGCCTTGCGGGCATCCGTCACGCCATGTATGAGGTTGGAACCGCCGGCGCACCATTGGTCGAGCTCGCACTTGAGCGCCGGAAGCGCGAGACGCCATCGGCAGTCGTCATCCTCGAAGATCTCTCCCGAGTCCTTCCTGACCATACATATGCGTCCGAACTTCGGATCGATGGGGACAAGCTGCAGATCGTTGGTATCACGCACGACGCGCCGTCGTTGATCCGGCTGATCGAACAAACGCGACAATTCACGCGCGCAACCTTCTTTGCGCCGACAACTCGCTCTCCAAGTGATCCGGGCGAACGGTTCCACATAGAGGCCCGGATCAAGCCCGGATTTGCGGTGCAGTGATGAACGGAGCGAATGCGATACAACGCGTCATCCGGCGATCCCCCCGGGCCGCGACAGCCGCTTACGCAATGATCGTAGGTCTTTTCGTGGCCGGGAGCTGGCTTGCGGCGGCAGACACTCTGCATCGTCAGGCTGATGTTGCCGCGGCCCGCGCGATTCTCCGATCATCTGCAAGCGCGTAAACAAGCGTCCAGCGATAGCGCCGGTGCGCGGGAGGACATCCCTTCCGGCTCGCCATTGCTCGAGGGCCCAACTATTACGGTCGCGGGTGCCTCGCTTCTGCAACGGGTTGCCGGCGCGGTGACAAAGGTCGGCGGGAATATCCTCTCGTCACAAGTGGAGCTGGATGGGCTGCGCGCGAAGCCCGGATTTATCGGGGTGATCGCCGAGCTGCGAGGTCGACCAGGCGTCACTTCAGAAGTTGCTCTACGATCTTGAGGCCGGAATGCCATTTCTCTTTGTCGATCAGTTGGTGGTGCAGGCGCCGTCCGCATCTGAGACCGGTCCGGAGGCGCGCTTGCGCATACTCCTGACCGTATCGGGCCAGTGGCAGGGCGCAAAATGACACAATATTTCATCCGGCCGGGCGTGATCACAGCCCTCATTGTTTCGGCCGTGACGGCCGGCCTGGGGGTGGGCGGAGCGGCGGTACCGAGTGCGCCCATCGAACCCGAAGCGATCGACGGCGTTACGGGAGCAATCAGCGTCGATGAGATCAGCTCACCGGCCGCGAATGATGCGCCGCGCGGCAACCCGCTCTGGGCGATACCTCTAAAGGGCCTGTCTGCAACGCGGGAGCGGCCGATTTTTTCTCCATCGCGCCGGCCACGTGCTGCTATGGCAGCGACGACTCCCTATGTACCTCCACGGCCGGCAAAAACCGCAGCTCCCGACCGGCCACAGCTTACGCTTGTCGGAACCATTGCGGGAGATAAGGAAGGATTTCGGAATCTTTCTGGATCGTACCACAAGTGTAGTGTTGAGACTCAGGACCGGGCAAAAGCACAAAGGATGGACGCTGCGTGAGATTCGAAGTCGGGAGGTTTTGTTCGAAAAGGGCGAGGAGACGATCACGCTTGCGCTGCCTCTCAGATCTGTGGAAGTGCGACTGCCTCAGGGCGAAGATGAAAGAATTTTGACGCGGTCCAAGCTCAATAGAAACTAAGAATGAGCGTGACGATGTTGATGCCGATGAAAATGACAAACGAAAGAACGACGGCAGCCGACAAATAGTCGATTTGGATGGTGCCTGCGCTATCTTTCAAAAATGCCACCAACGCATCTGACACATGAAGCAAGAGATTTAGTGCTGCAACAATGAACGAGCGGTGTTTCGTGCACGTAAAAAATCTTGCTTAACGAGCCCTTTCGAATTGCAGGTTTACACCCATTGTACATGGGCCTACGCCCCACTCTTGTTCTCATTCGAGGAAATTGGCGGGTCACGCGAAAATAGTTTCTTTGTACATTTTCACTATTCGGTTGCGCAGCAGGAGGCGCGCCGATGCAAGGCAGGCACGCATCTGGTACTAGCCGCATGCTGCGGCATGGCGGACAAAGTGGTCATCGCGTTCGAAGTTGTATGCCTATAAATCGTATGGTAAAATTGAATTCGGGAGCAGCTACATCATGTCTGTAGCCGACTATTCCGAAAATACCTCTGCCGCAGCGAATCCGGATGTTCATCATGATTTGCCGCACGGCATTATTATTGGCGGCCCGTTGGTGCGCGCAAAGCGCACCGAGAGCTACGTTCTCTTCGGGATCTTCGTTGTCGGGTCGATCGCCGGATTGACCTGGGCATTTACCCAAGGTCTTGGAATCGTCGAGTGGTCGCTGTTTGTGATCATGTATTCGGTTACGACGATCGGGATCGGTGTGACGGTGCATCGAATGCTCGTGCATCGCAGCTTCAGATGTAATGCCGTCGTAAAATTTTTCCTATGCGCTATCGGTCAGATGGCATGCCAAGGCTCGCTTCTCAAATGGGTCGGCAACCATCGCCGGCATCATTTATATGCCGATCACGTCGGCGATCCACACAGTCCTTACCTCGACGGAAAAGGTTTTGCGTTCAGCACGAAACTCAAAGGCTGGTTGCATGCGAACAACGGATTCCTGTTCGATGAGACGATCACGGACAATACCGTCTATGCGAGGGACATGCTTGCGGATCCGATGGTGATGATGTTCACGCGGACGCGGTGGTTCTGGTACTTTCTCTCAATAGTCGGAATTCCGGCGGCATGGGGTTATGGCTTCGGTGGTGTGCACGCAATGTGGGGGACAATCTTGTTCTCGGGTTTCGTTCGCGCCTATCTGGTCGTTATGGCCAGCGGGACCATCGGTTCGGTTTGCCATCGACTTGGTTACCGCCGCTTCGACGAGACCAAAGATGCCTCAACCAATGAACTATTCATGATGCTTGTGACATTCGGCGAAGGTCTGCATAACAACCATCATCGTTATCCGCGGGATGCCTATCTGTCGCACGCCTGGTATGAATTTGATCTCAATGGCCTGATTATCCTCGGCCTCGAGAAGCTAGGACTGGTCTACGACGTCGTTGATGTCGCCAGGCGCAAACCCAAGTTACCCTTGGCCCACGCCGCCGACTGATTGCAAGTCATTGCGAATGGCGACGCGCGCCTAAATCGCCCCCCTGCGACCGATATCAGCAGTTTGCTGCTGCGAACGAAATTGTAGTCCGGTCCTTGGACCTTGATCGTGAGCAAGAGTGGCGGCGAGGGCTCATTTGGCACACACAGGGTAGCGGAAAGAGCCTGACGATCGTCTTTGCGGCCAAGAAGCTTTGGAATCATCCCCCACGACGCGAGGACGGGTCGATCGACGTTGCGGCCGTCGACCCTCGTACAATCAGCGCGACTGGCAGCTCTTCCCGGTTAATAAAGGTCTTCCCTTCGATCTTCGCGAGAATGCGCTCAGCTGCGGCGATGCCGAGTTGCGCAGTCGGCAGATGGACGGTCGTTAGAGGCGGGGTGAGATGCGCCGAGATGTCGAGGTTATCGATGCCCACCACCGACAGCTGGGCGGGTACCGATATTCCACGCGTGGCTGCCTCGAAGACGACGCCGGCAGCCAAGAGATCGTTGCCGCAGACAATTGCAGTTGGTGGGTCCTTTAGCGCGAGCAATTGCGAAAGCCCGGCCCGCCCGCCGTCGAGAGAGTAAGTGCGCTCCACGAGATACCAATCCGGCAGATCGTAGCCCGCAGCCTGCATGGCCCGCCGCACGCCGCGGAGCCGGAGCCGGGCGCGGTCGTTCTGGACCGTCAGACCGGAAAGCATCGCGATGCGACGGTGGCCGAGCGTAAGCAAATGTTCTGTAGCCAGGCGGCCAGCGGCCTCATTGTCGAAACCGATGCAGTCGAATTCAGTATCGAAAGACCAAATGATGACGACCGCGACCTTCGACGTACGGAGCAGGTTGCGGGTCTCCTCAGTTCGATCGCTGCCGACCAGGACCAATCCATCAACTCGATGTGCCAGCATTGAACGCACGGCCGAAGCTTCCGCTGCCAGAGAATAATCGTGGGCGGCAACCAGAAGCTGATAATTTTCGTCGGCGAGAGCCTGCTGCAGACTTTGGATCGCGCGGGAAAAAATAGCAGCATCGAGCGTCGGAACAACGATACCAACCGTCCGGCTCAGCCCTGAGGCCAACGCGCGGCCCGCGCCATCGGGAAGATAGCCTAGGTGCCGAGCAAGGTTCTGAATGCGCTGCTGCGTTTCGTTGTTGACCAGTTCCGGCCGCGACAGCGCGCGGGAAACGGTCGCGACGGAAACGCGAGCCGCACGCGCAACATCATGCAAAGTCGGGCGAAAAGGTCGGGCCGTCATTGCGCAGCAGCGTGCCGGACTGCAAAAAATTTTGCAATCATCAATGGCCGCATCCTGCGCGTCGGATTGGCGCTTGACCGCAAGAGCGCTTTTATGAAAGCGTTTGCGTAGAAAGAGAAATAACCTGAAGGGAAGGAGCGCGGCATGCCCAGCCGCCGCGGTGTCGTCGTCGTCCTCACCTCGGCGGCGTTGATTGCCCTATGGGCCTGGGCCACCGGCCCTGGCGGGATCATCTCGCCGGTTCGCTTTCCTTCGCCGCCTTTGGTTTGGGACGCCTTCGTTCAAGTCTGGACGGTCGGCTTCGGCGGCGCCACGTTGCCGGTTCACATTGTCAGCAGCGTTGCGCTGGTGATCGAGGGATTTCTCGTCGCGGCGACGACGGGCACAGCGCTTGGCCTGGCGATGGGCTGGAATCGACGAGTCGCGGCGTTAGTCAATCCGGTTTTTCAGCTGATCCGACCGATCCCACCGCTATCCTGGATTCCGCTCGTTATCCTTTGGCTCGGCTTCGGTAACTCCGCGAAGATTTTGGTGATCTGGTTTGCGGCCTTCGTGCCCGCGCTCATCAACACGCAAACCGGCGTCCGCGACATTCCCGAACATCTGATCGAAGCTGCTTACATGCTCGGCACGCCGCGCTGGCGATTGCTCTGGGGCATCGTTATTCCAGCCACCCTGCCGACAATCTTCACCGGCTTGCGGCTGTCGCTGCAAGCATCCTGGACGACACTCGTCGCCGCCGAACTGGTCGGATCGTTTTACGGGCTGGGACATATCCTCAACGAAGCGCAGCAAAGCGTCTATCCGGGCATGATCTTTGTCGGCATGGCCGCCGTCGGCCTTTTTGGGTGGCTAACGACGGTGGCGCTCGCTTTCATCGAAAGCCGAGTGTTGGCATGGCATCCGAGCGTGCGGGAGCTTGTCAGTGCGTAACCGTGTCGTACGCCTCAGTGCAAGTGCGCGTGTCGGGCTTGGGCTTCTCGGTCTCGCCGGCTTCTTTGGAATTTGGGCGGCATGTTCGGTGACGGGACTAGTGTCGTCCACCTTCTTGCCAGATCCAGTGTCAGTGGTTGGGCGCCTGGCGAACCTGGTCGCGAACCCTTATGCCGGCTACACGCTTCCGGAGCATTTGGCCGCCAGCTTTTTCCGATATGGCTCCGGCCTGTTGCTCGCGATCGGCGTCGGCTTGCCGCTCGGCCTCTTAATGGGGTGGTTTCGCCTGATCGACGACATCGTGACGCCGATCTTCGACGCGTTGCGCTTCATCGCACCGCTCGCCTGGGTCCCTTTCGCCGCGCTCTGGTTCGGGACCGGCCTTGGAGGGCCGGTGCTCATCATCTTCACCGGCGCTTTCCCGCCGGTTTTGATCGGCGCCTATCGGGGCGCCCGGCTCATCGACCCGCATCTGATCGAGGCCGCGCGCATGCTGGGCACGCCGCATTATCGCATGCTGACTGAAATTCTGTTGCCCGACGCGGTCCCCTCGATCGTATCGGGCCTGCGCGTAGCCGCCGGGCTTGGCTGGCAATCGCTCATCGGCGCCGAATTGATCGTCGTTTCTTCGGGGATTGGCTACATGATGGTGCAGGCGCAAGCCGCGGTCTCCACCAGAACGGTGATGGCTGGCATCATCGCCGTCGGCCTCGTCGGAACCGCGATCGATTTTCTGCTGCGGCTCGGTGAAGGCGCCGTGCGGAGACGCTATGGCATCATCGGGCAATCGAAATGAGCGAGATTGAATTCGATAAGGTTCGCCGCGTTTACAACGCCTCATCGCGCGAAACCGTCGCGCTCGACGATGTCTCACTCACGATTGCGGACAAGGAATTTGTTGCGCTCGTCGGGCCGTCCGGTTGCGGTAAGACGACGTGTCTGCGCATGGCCGCGGGTTTCGATTTTCCGTCCTCGGGTTCGGTCCGCGTCGGCGATCGCGCCGTGCGCGGACCGGGTCCGGACCGCGCCGTGGTTTTCCAACATTTCGCACTTTTTCCCTGGATGACGGTTTCGGCCAATATCATGCTGGGCTTGCGAAATGCCAACGTGCCGAAGGCGGCGGCGGAACGCCGCGTCGCCGAAGTCCTCGCCCTGATGAATTTGCAGGGCAACGAACGTGCTTTTCCGCATCAGCTGTCAGGCGGAATGCAGCAGCGTGTGGCGATCGCGCGCGCCTATGTGCTCGATCCCGAGGTGCTGCTCATGGACGAGCCGTTCGGCGCGCTCGACGCGCAGACCCGCGTTGTCATGCAGGAAGAGCTGGTCCGCCTGGCCAGGATCAATCCGCGCACCGTTCTGTTCATCACCCATGCGGTGGAGGAGGCTGTTTATCTTGCCGACCGTGTGGTCGTCATGACTCGCGGTCCCGGCAAGATCAAAACCATCATTCCGGTGAAACCTATCCGCGAGAGCGAAGGCTGGGACCGCAAGGAGCGCATCGAAGAAGTCATGAACGAGCCGTCATTCGTGCAACTGCGCACGGAAATATGGCGCCTGCTGCGCGAGGAGCAGAAGGTGCAACCGAAGACAGTGCAATCGAAGCAACCATAACGGAGGAGGAAGCAGCATGACGAGGACATCTATACTGGGCGCCTGTTGTTTGGCGTGGCTTGCAGGGACAACCGGACTTCCGCAACCGGCTGACGCGCAAGCGCTGACGCCAATCACTATCAGCTATCAACCAACGAACTATTGGGCGCTGCCGTTCTACGTGGCGAGCAAGAAGGGTTGGTGGAAGGAAGTCGGTCTCGACCCGAAATTCGTGTTGTTCCCCGCCGGCGTGCCGCAAGTCGCCGCTGCCGCCGCCGGATCGTGGGACGTCGGTGCAACGGGATCGGTGCCGGCGGTAATCGGCGCCGCTCGGTTTAATATAATCACGATCGGCCTCGACAACGACGAGTCGGCGACCAACGCGCTTATCGTGAGCGGCAAGAACTATGACGCATTCAAGGCCGACCCCCAGAAGATGGCCGGCCAACATATCCTGCTGACCACCAATTCCACCGTCGATTACGCGGTGCGCAGTTGCCTCGCCCACATGAAGCTAGACGCGAAATCGGTAGAGCTCGTCAATTTCGGGCAGGCCCCGATTGTCACCGCCTTGATTTCGGGAAAGGCGGAGCTTGGCGGGTTGTGGGCTCCGAATATATACTCGGCGGTAGAAAAAGCCGGAGCGAAGGTCCTTTGCTCGGGCAAGGATGCTGGCGTGACGATTCCCGGCGTGCTGATCGCGCGTGGCGACTATGCAAAGCAGAATCCGAAACTGGTTGCCGCCTTCCTTGCGGTCTACGTGCACACTTGGCAATGGGCAAAAGCGCATCCTGATGAAGCCGCCAAGATGCTGCAGGCGGCCGACGTCGAAGGTGGCGTGCCGTTGAGTGATTTCGGCGTGAAAGAGGAGTTCAAGCGGCCGACTTATTCGCTCAGCGAGGAGCTCGAGTTGATGAAGTCGAGCAATGGCGCTTCAAAATTCGCTACCTGGATGAACGACATTAGCGCCTTCCTTGTGAAATCCGGCACAATTCCGAAGGCGCCGGATGCAAGCTCGTACATCTCCGACGACTACATGAAACTGGTCGACTCCGATCCGAAGCTGAAGTCGTTTGCCAACAGCAGCAACTGATCACAATCAACAGAAACGCTCGGCGGGAGGAGAAAGCCCTCCCGCCGAATTCCAAAGGCTAACGATGCAGGTTCTGCGCTGATGGCTACGACCTACCTGAAGAAAGCCAAGAAGACCGCTCTGAGCGAAAGCGCCGGCGGGCGCGAAGTCGCGGAGCGCATGCTTGCCAAAATCGCGGAAGGCCGCGAGGAGGCGGTGCGCGACTACGCCCGCGAGCTTGACGGCTGGACCGGACCCATTCTCGTGACCCCCGCAGAGATCGAAAGCCGAAGTGCTGAGGTCCCGGTGCAAACCAAAGCCGATATCCGCGAAGCCATCGCCAATGTGCGCCGCTTTGCCGAAGCGCAGCGCGCCTCCATTCGCGATATCGAGATTGAATCTACGCCAGGCGTGACGCTTGGCCAGAAGCTGGTTCCCTGTAAGGTCGCCGGTTGCTATGTTCCGACCGGCCGTTATGCCCACATCGCCTCCGCCTATATGTCGGTGGTGACCGCCAAGGCCGCGGGCGTCGGCAAGGTCGTTGCGTGCTCCACGCCTTATCGCGGCGGCGGCATCCACCCTTACGTTCTCTATGCCATGCACCAGGCGGGCGCCGATGTCATTCTGACGTTGGGCGGCGTGCAGGCGATCGCGAGCATGGCCTACGGCTTATTCACGGGACACCCGGCCGATATCCTGGTCGGGCCGGGAAATAAGTTCGTCGCCGAGGCCAAGCGCTTGCTCTACGGGCAAGTCGGCATCGATGTGTTTGCCGGGCCGTCCGAGATTGCGATTCTCGCTGACGACACCGCCGATGCCGAGATTGTTGCGACCGATCTCGTCGGCCAAGCTGAGCACGGCAACGAGAGTCCGGTGTGGCTGATCACTTCGTCGGAGACGCTGGGGCGGTCCGTGATGACGCGCATTCCCGAACTCATCCGGACCTTGCCGGATCGCGCCCGCGCGGCTGCCGAAGCTGCCTGGGCCGACTACGGCGAGGTTGTCCTGTGCAAGACGAGGGATGAGATGGTCGCGGTGTCCGACGGCTATGCGCCGGAACATCTCGAGGTGCATTGCGGCGAACTTTCGTGGTGGCTCAATCACCTCGGCAACTACGGCTCGCTCTTTCTCGGCGAGGAAACAACGGTCGCTTATGGCGATAAGGCGTCCG
>CAWHQF010000032.1:0-84357 GCA_963831475.1 uncultured Alphaproteobacteria bacterium | reverse complement strand
TCATCGGAGCTCTATCTCCGCGACGAGATGCGTCCATCCATGTGTTTGATGATACGTTTGGAAATCGCAAGTCCCAGTCCGGTGCCGCCGAAACGGCGGGTCGATGATCCATCGCCCTGTTCGAAATCCATGAAGATGCGAGTTAGGTCTTCGCTCTTTACCCCATGCATATCGCGGCATGTTCGAAATGGATTTCGGTCTCCCGTTCTCCCGGCTCGAATATCACCGATACGCCGCCCTTTCGGTGAACTTGATGGCATCTACTCGTCAGATTGAGAAGAACCGCGCCGCATCGCCGACGACTTCCTGCACCAATGAAGCGATGGCTGCGCGCGCGGTGCCATGAGTTCGATCGCTTCCTCGACCATGGCGGCGAGTGTGGAAGGGCCGCGCTTCGAGACCGAGCCCGCCGGCCTCAACCTCGAAAGTCGAGAATTTCCTCAATCAGCGAGACAGCGTTTCACTTCGCCGCCTTGGCAGGCCCCGCTGCTCGGCGGTGAGTGAAGTGTCGAGCAACAAATCAGCCATCCCAAGCATGCCGTTGAGCGGTGTGCGAATTTCATGACTGACCATTGCAAGAAGCCGCGGACTTGGCTGTTTGTGGTTTCCGCCTGGTCGCGTGCATGGCTGAGAGCATGCTCGGCCTCGACGCGGTTCGTGACGTCACGGCCGACGCCCTGAATCGGTGCCAGTCTTCCGCCACGAACGGAGAATTTCCGCCAGGCGATCCAGCGCACAAAGCTGCCGCTGAAACTTTTGGTCTATAACACGGGTGCCTGTCCAATGAGGACGCCACAGCGTCAAGCATGGGCAGTTCTTCGGTGGTTCCTATTTAGCGCGTCGCGTGTCTGCAAGCGCGCAGAAAGCGTCATTCGCATAAGTAATGCGGGGCCCGCGCCTGCCCCTCCCGGCGCACGATGACATCTGCTGTGCGTTTCGCAGACCCGCGCGCGCGTTCTCTGCCTCGCGCAATTCCCAAAGCCGGCTCCTTCGTCTTGTGGGCCTCAGCGGAGCGTGCAGCCGCCACGGCGGCGCGTTGACGCAGCAGAGCGAAAGCGGCGGGGTTGCTGCTGACGCGGCGGCGATCATTGCGTAGCTTGCAAATCCATGAGATCCGCGTTTGCAGATAGGCGCCGGCCAGAAAGGCTGTCAATGCGATGGCGACAGGAACGGCGCGCAACAGACAGAACAAGGGCCGCGCGGCTTGCCGGGGCGGACTCGGTTGGTATCGGGCGCGATTTGGCTTGCATGGCTCCGGCGTGGGGCCGAACCGCTGGACGCGCCGGCTACCCCCGTGACATTGCTCATTGCTTTTGGGCGCCCACGAACCTTGCAAATTTATTCTCGATTAACTGAAGATATTCGCCGCTCGCGGCGTTAAACGCAGCGGCCTGTGCGGCTCAGGCCGCGCGTCGGACTTCATCGGCGAGCGCTCTCAGTGCTTCGGCAAGGATCTCGAAGGACTCTCGGCCGAGATCCGGCAAGCGCGCGCGCAACGCGCAAGACGGTGATAGCCACGCGCGGAGCAGCGCATTGGGTCTCCGCAGCCTCGCGCAGCATAGCGCGAGCCCGGCGGCATCGGCGCGCGCAACGTCTTCAAGCACCGGACCGCTGACCTGCGCGTTGGTGCGTATATTATTCAAACCGAGGGGCGGCGCAACGCGCGGCCTGGATATCTCGCGCCGGCGCGACGGGCGGCGACATCGCGGCTGCCTTTGGGCGGAGCGGCGGGATCAGGTCGGCTGCCGTCACTGCCGGTACTCCATATGCAGGTCGATTGGTCCAGCAGCGGACCCACAGCCGGCCTCGTTCGCTGTCGGCTCGCGCGCCGCGCTTGCAGGCGGGTCCGGCGCCCCGCAACGGCAGGGATTTATCGCCGCAACCAGCATGAATTGCGCCGGATAGGTGGTGCGGATGGATTGAGGCTCTTGCGATGGAAACCCGCCGGTTTCGAGCGGCTGGCGCAGCGAGTTGAGCATGCTGCGCAGTCGTCGAGAACACCTGGCGCGAGCGAAATTTCGCCAGGCCGCGCCCGCAGCGCCGCTGACGCCTGGATCGCAAGCGAAATGGATGCGGCGATCGAAACGGCCGCCGGTTCGTGAGGGCGCCGCCTTCGCCGGGCGCTGAAGCGATCATCGAGATTTGCAGTAATTCGGCCGGCAAAAGCGGCGGCAGGATCGTCGGTAGCGGGACGCCAACATCGATTTGCCGGCGCCGCTGGGGCGGGGCCGACCACTATCAGATTGCTGTCCGCCGGCCGCTGCGACTTCGAGCGCACGCTTCTCGTGCTTTCCTGGCCTTTGATGTAAAGATCTTGAGGACAAGCGCCCGCCCCTTCGTGGATTTTCGGCTGCGGTCGCGCGAGGATCTGCGTGCCCTTGAACGGATTGGCGAGCTGGATCAGCGATCGAGCCGCGACAATCTCGAGCTCGGGGCTGGCCCATGCTCGTGCTCAATATGGCCGGACACATCAAACCCTTGCCCCCTATCGCGGCCGGCAACACGCCGGCGACCGGTGCTATCGAACCGTCGAGCCCGAGCTCGCCCACAGCCGCTAAGCTGTTCAACACACCATGCGGCAGAGCGCCGATTGCGGCCATCAGGCCGAGGGCGATCGGAAGGTCGGCAATGGTCGTCCTCGCAATCGGCTGGTGCGAGATTCTAGACGGTGACGGCGCCGGCCGGAAGTGCAAGACCTGACGCCATCAATGCCGCCTGTACCGCTCTTTTGTTCCGAGACCGCCTTGTCGGGCAGGCCGACTATATTGAACGCGGGAAGACCCCGTGCCACCTGCACCTGAACGTCGATGCCCGGGCCCTTGATGCCCTCAAAAGCCACTGTGGCGACACGCTTGACCATACAACCGGACCTCTTCCGATACTCGTTAAAGAGAAACGGAAGCGGGAGGCCCGACAAGGAAGCGATTTGAACGCGTCAGGAAATTGCAAATACAGTCATCTTGATTTCGGACATTTGGCCGATGTACTTCATGCATCCCAAGAAAAAGCGGAGGATCCACGATGACGTCTGGGAGAATCTCATCGCGCTGCTGCTGGTGATGACGGCTACACCGTGCTCACGCAGGAGCTCAGGCCGTGGAAACATGTCGTCATTGAGCCGAAGGGGACGCCGGTTTCATGCTCATCGTCAACGCGATTTCGGCGGAGAGAAAACATGGCCTCAAGGTGGAAATCGTGCCGATGAAAAATGGCGCTTGCGCACAAGGCGCTGCTCGGCCGGCGAATACATTCGGCTGGGTTTCACCCGCGAAAACACGATTGCGTCCCCGGCCCTGGCGAGGGTGGCCGTGGTATGCACGTCATTTTCGAACATGGTATTGGTGCCCCGCTACATTTCGCCGTAATGGTGAACGCGTCGGCTGCACGTCCAGCAAAACATACCCAATCGCCGAGTTTGCCGGTTGATCGAAGCGACGAGCACGCCATGCTGGCTGCTCCATCCACCCCGGTTTTGTTCGGGCGAGTATCCGGATCTAGCGATCTTCGTCCAGGAGGCGAGATTGGTCGGGTCGGGATTCTCCCGCGGCACTTCCATAGAGTGTATACACCTGCGGTCCACGGGAACCCTGATTCACATCCCATTCGTGCCAGGAATAACTGCCCACGGCGGCCACGCGGATTGCCCAACTAGTGACGATGTGCCCGCCGTTGGCATTGGCGTTGGTCAAGGAGGGCCTGACAAGTCACAGTCGTTGTGAATCTGCCGTTGACCAGCATGGAGCAGCCATTGCCGCCCTACTCGCCGAGGACCGTGACCTTCGCATCGGAAGCGATGTCAGACCTGGAAGGCCCCGGAATGGTCTTGAACGACCACGTCGGGAAGCCGGGTCGATTTGCTCGGTCTTGACCGTGACTTCAGCAAACCCCGTAGTTGCTGCTCAAAAAGGCGAAACGAGCCATGATAATTTCCGAATCTTCTATTTCGGCGATTTCTTTCAAAGTTCAGGCATCGATGGACCATCTGACGCACGGCCGGCGGGTGCCCGGATCCGGCTTGACCACAGTTGCATTGTTGTGGGCTGCTAAATCTAACAGGCTCGGCGGAGCCTGTAATAGGACATTTCGTGATTCACCGAATATTCACAGAAACTGACACGCAAAACGTGAGAACTCTACGGGCCGGACACCATGTATCATCAGGCTTCTAGGTGGAGGCGTCGAGGGGTGCCGCCATGCAGAGGAATTGACGGGATTTCGACTTGGCGTACGCGAGTCACTCACTCCCCGCATTCATCTGGTGCGGAGAGCTGGCCTTGGGTGCAGAGCATGAGAGTACGCTCAACTTGCTTCTAGTGTCGGTGGTCGCATGGCCCTTGCCGCCTTGCTGACCTGGTGGACCCCGCGTTTCCGTGCGCTGAGGTTGGGCGGCAGCGGGCGGTCGAAGCCCTGGAAGATAAACAAAGCCTGCTTCGCACGCTGATCGACAGCCTCCCGGCGTACATCTACGTCAATGCATTGTTTTGTCATCAACAGACGTCCGCGTTCTGGGAGCACAAACGCATGGAAGAGGTGGTCGGCAAGTGCGACGACGGACGCATGCCGAGTCGCCGCTCGCTATCGGGAGGCAGAAGAGGCAGTCACGGCAGTCGATCGATTGCGAGGACCCGATCCTAACGCCGCCGGTGAGCGGAGGTGGGCCTTGTCCACCAAGGTGCCCCTCCGCAACGCCCACGGCCGGATCGTCGGGCTGGTTCGGCATTACCTACAACATCACGACGGCTCTCAAAAAGGCCGAGAAGCGCCTCCAGGAACAGAACCAGCAGCTTGAGGCCGCCAACGCCGCCTCGGGGCGGGCAAACGCGATGCCGACATGATGACGAAGCTGGCCGACACCAACCGGCAACTAGCGGGCCCAGGTGAGGCCTGGCGGCAGTCGAAAAAGTCGGGGCCTCGCGGGGCAGATGGTCGCGGGGGTCGCCCATGAGATCAACAATCCGCTCGCTTTCGTCATCAACAATGTGGCCGTTCCTACGCGACCTGCGGGGATGGTTGAGGTCCTGGTAGAGATCACTCGTCCGCCGCTAGGCCGACGGCGAACAACGCCGTCAGTTGGTGGAGTCCGACGGCGAACTGACGGAGCTGATCGACCTGAATCACACCATCGCCAACTTCGAGACTTTTTCCGCTCGTGCGACGGCCTGAAGCGGATCCAGCAGATCATTCAAGACCTTCGCGGTTGACCGTAGCGAGCGTCAGGAAGCGGACCGAACGCGGGCATCGAATCCACGCTCAACATTGCCGCGGCTGATAAGAAAGAGGTGCGCATTGAGACAGACCTGCGCCCCGCCAACCCTGTTGCGCCACCCGGCCAAAATCAACCAGGTGGCGATCAACCTTGTGCTCAACGCAATCGATGCTTCATTGCCGGAGTACGTGGTTACGGTTCGCTGAGAACGCCGACGGGCAGATGGGCCGAATCGAAGTCCAGACCGGAACCGGCATCGATCCGTCCATTGTGGAGCGAATCTTCGACCCGTTCTCTACCACAAAACCAACGGCCAAGGCACGGGCCTGGGCCTGAGCAAGGCCCACGCAATATCGTTCATGAGCACGGCGGTTCCATTGAAAGGAAGAGCGAGCCTGGACACGACAACTTTTTCACCATTTTCCTGCCCGTGGCATATGGTTGGGGACGTTAAGACGCTTCCCAATCAACCGCCTGGATGTTCTCGCGGCAACGACTTTCCCTATTATTCCGCCGGAGGGCGCCGCGGTGGGCTTGGCAAACTGGGCACGGGGCAGGTCCCTGTTCTCAACCTCCACCCGCCCGGCTCGATCGGCGAGCCACCCTGCCCGCTTACCATAAAGCTGCTGACGCTGCTGCCGAGCTGCACGCCACACTGCGGGGCGAACTGGGCGGGGATCCCCAGCGACGATGGCAGTGCCACCAGGCTGCCGGCAATCGTCTGGTCGGGCGTGGTCAACTCCACATTGCCGGAGAGGCCCAGGGTGCCGCTGGCCGTAATGGGGGTGCTGCTCCGAACGTGGACGGCATGGAAATGTTCCCTGTGGCCGCCGTCTGCGTGATTCCGGGCCGTGATTCAAGCTGACGACGTCGGGATCGATGGAGATATTGCCGCCGTTGCCGCCCGCCTGCGTGGAGATTGGAGAAAGACTATTGAACCGGCCACGGCGATATCCCCGCCGTTCGCGTTGGTGGCGGTGACGGACAGTGGCTGCGTCGAACTCTTGCGGACCCGCCGCTGAATCGGGGACAGGGATCAACGGCGGCTGCATTGGTGCGGCTGCGGCCGCCCAAGACGAATGGTCGCGCTGTGACGACTACATCGCCACCTACCTCGCCCGCTTGCCGCGAGTGGACCGCCGCGTCGTTGCGAATGCGAAGGTCTTACCCGCCGTCACCATCACGTCGCCGGCATTGCCGCTTCTGTCTCGCGCATCGCCGAGGGCGCCGATCCCGGTGACGACTTGCGAACGCTGTCCGTCGAACGCCACGTCGCCGCTGATGTTGAGATTGCACGCTGCTGCTGCCGTTGCCTGGTGAAGCCGCTGACAGAGCTGATCCGATTCCGCTGTTGCAGATGAGCGAGCGGCCGATCACGCTCACGGCCCCGCCCTTTCCCGTCGCCATCTCCCCACTCTCGGCCCGCGATGCCGCCGGGAAGGTCCGAACCCTCGGCGTTGAGCGTGATGCGGTCATCCGCGTTGACACTGACGCTGCCGCCGTTGCCCTGGCCGAAGGTGCTTGAGCTGATGACCGCACCGCCGCCGAGGACTTGCACCGATCGGGCCTGAACGGTGACCGGCCCGGCATTGGGCGCTCGTCCGGTCGCAAACGTTTCGGCGGACGTCGTGATCCCAGCCGATGCGGCGGTGCGAGAGTCAAAGGTGAGGTGGGGTGGGGCGGATAAAGACCGCCGCCGCCCTGCGCGGGGGCCGAAGGTGGTGGAACCGGCCCCCGCGAGCCGAGCACCTGGAGCGAATCGGTCGCGTGAATCTCGTGATGTTGCCGGAGACCCCCCCCCACCCCCGAAAGATTCTGCGATCCCGGTTTGTTGTTGATCCTGGCGCCATCAAGCGTGACGGCGGGCACGGACGCTGTAGCGCTCCTGCCTGCGGCGCCGATGGTGCTGGAACTCATGAAGGCTCCGCCCAATACCTAGCGACTGTGCTTGCAGGGTCACGTTGCCGGCCGGCCCGCCGCCCTCGCCGATGAGCTGGGTGTCGGCCACAACGGACGACCCAGGCCGCTGAGGGTGACCGTGCCCGCGGTGATGTCGGACGCTGCCCCGCCGGCGCCTTGCCCCATGGTGCTTGAACGTGACCCCTGTGCCGGCAACATCTTGAGGGATTGCGCTGCTGGGCGTGACGTTGCCCGCCGCGCCTGTCCCGGAAGATTGGGTGCAGATGCCCGTTCGGCCCGTGGCAGTCCGCCATCCAGAACAATGCTCTATGCGGTGACCGCGACGTTCCCGCCGTGCCCGTGCCGGCGGTTCCGGCGAGAAGGAAAAATGCCGTTCAGTACGGCCACAACAGTCGAGTTGGCTTGCAGATTCCACGTTGCCCCTCCCGCCGCGGCGCTTGCACAGAATGCCCGTGGCGGATGGGATACCCTTGGCATCGAGCATGACGCTTCCTGCCGAGATGTTGGATGTTGCCGCTGTGCCCGCCGCCAGCGTGGCGGTGCCGACGAAGCGCCCCCGCCCAGCACCGTCAGTGACGCTGCGGCATTTCGAGCGAGACGACGCCTGCGGCCGTTGCCACGGCCTCGCAGAGATGCCCGTGCCGGTTGTGCTGCCGCGGCCGTCAAGGAGGATGCTGGACGCAGTGACCGACGTCTTCCGCCCGCTCCCGTGCCGAAGGTGGGCGAGCTGATCAAACTTCCGTTGAACACCTGCAGCTCACCCTCGAGCCCGTGACGCGTCGATCCCCCGACCGACGGGCGACACCGCCGGTCGGGGATCTACATCACGCTCGAGGCGAGCTGCAGGTGCTCAACGGAAGTTTGATCAGCTCGCCCACCTTCGGCACGGGAGCGGCGGAAGCATCGCGGTCACTGCGTCCAGCATCCTCCTTGACGGCCGCGGCAGCACGACCGGCACGGGCATCTCTGCCGAGGCCGTGGCAACCGGGCCGGCGGGCAGCATCTCACTCAAATCGCCGGCGTCACTCACGGTGCTCGCGGGGCGTTCATCAGCACCGCCACGCTGGCGGCGGTGCTCGGCGGCAACGTCAACATCTCGGCAATAAGCGTCATGCTCGATGCGCAGGGTATGCCATCCGCCGCGGGCATTCTCTCTGCAAGCACCGCGGGCGGAAGGCAGGCGACGTCAATCTGCAAGCCAACTCGCTGCAGGTGCTGAACGGTGCGTTGAACTCCTCGCCGAACTGCTGGACCGGCTGGTGGTGGGAACGTCGCGGTCACCGCGCCGAGCATTGTTCTGGATCGCGGCAGCTCCACGGGCCAAACGGGCATCTCCGCCCACTTTCCGGTAGATAGTGCGCGGTGGGCAACGTCACGCTCCAGGCATGCATCCTGCAAGTGCTTGCCGGCGCCGGGGTCAGTTCAAGCACCATGGGGCAAGTGCGGCGGCAGCGTCAACATCACCGCGGGCACGGTCACCCTCAGCGGCAGCGGGTCGTCCGTTGTGGCCGACACCCAGCTCATCGGCGAGGGCGGCGGGCCGGCCGGCAACGTGACCCTGCAAGCACAGTCGCTGCAGGTACTGGGCGGAGCCTTCATCAGTTCCAGCACCATCGGCTCGCTGGCGCGGGCGGGAGCGTCAACATTGCCGTGCCCGCCGTCACGCTTGATAGCCAGGGATCAACGGACCGAACCGGAATCGGCGCAGGGTCCCTCGGGGTGGATCTGCGGTAACATCACGATTCACGCGACCGATTCGCTCCAGGTGCTCGGCTCCGCGGGGGCCAGTTCCACCACCTTTGGCCCCGGCGCGGTGGCGGCATCTTCATCACCACCGGCGCCCTTACCCTCGAACTTCCGCACCGCCACATCGGCTGGGATCGCGACCATTGCCGCCGAAACGTTTGCGACCGGACAAGCCGGGAATGCCGGGCCGGTCACCGTTCAGGCCCGATCGGTGCAAGTCCTCGGCGGCGGTGCGGTCATCAGCTCAAGCACCTTTCGGCGAGGGCAACGGCGGCAGCGTCAGTGTCAACGCCGCATCACGCTCAACGCCGAGGGTTCGGACCTTCCCGGCGGCATCGCGGCCGAGAGTGGGGAGATGGCGACGGAAAGGGCGGGGCCGTGAGCGTGATCGGCTCGCTCGCTTCAGGTGCTCAACGGCGATCGGATCAGCTCCAGCACGTTTGGCCAGGCAACGGCAGCAGCGTCAATGTCAACATCAGCGGCGACATCACGCTGGACCGCCAGCGTTCGCGGCAGTCGTCACCGGGATCCGACGCCGAGCAATGCGAGCGGACAGAGCGGCAATGCCGGCGATGCGTACGGCGACGGCGGAAGACCTTGCGCATTCGCAACGACGCGGGCATCAGCTCTTGCGGCACAAGCGGGCAAGGGGTCGGTGGCGATGTCATCGTCGCAGCGCAACGATCATCTTGGGCGGCCCAGCCGCACCAATGCAGCCGCGATTGATGCGGCATCCCGTTCCCATGTGTGCGCGCGGGCGTGCCGGAGGCGTCACGGTGACCGCAGCCACCCTGACCCTTCAACGCAGCCAGCTCCTCGTCACCGCCACCAACGCGAACGGCGGGGATATCACCGTGAATGCCGGCCGGTTCAATAGTCTTTTCTCCGAGATCTCCACGCAGGCGGGCGGCAACGGCGGCAATATCTCCATCGATCCCGACGTCGTCAGCTTGAATCACAGCCGGATCAGCGCCAACGGCGGCCAGGACGGCGGGAACATTTCCATCCATCCCACGTTCCTGTTTCGGAGCAGCACGCCCATTACGGCCAGCGAGCCCTGGCCTCTCCGGCAATGTGGAGTTGACCACGCCCGACCAGACGATTGCCGGCAGCCTGGTGGTGCCGCCATCGTCGCTGGGGATCCCCGCCCAGTTCGCCCCGCAGTGTGGCGTGCAGCTCGGCAGCAGCGTCAGCAGCTTTATGGTAAGCGGGCAGGGTGGCTCGCCGATCGAGCCGGGCGGGTGGATGCCGGAGCTGGACCTAGGATTCCCCGGTTCCCCCGAGAACCACCGCACGCTAGTGGCCTCCGGCCGGAATAATCGGGAAAGTCGCTTTCTTCCGCGTCACGAGAACATCCAGGCGGTCGATCGGGAAGCGCTTGAACGTCCCCAACCATGCCGGACGGCTGGTCCTGCCACGGGCAGGAAAATGGTGAAAGTGCTGCCCTGTCCAGGCTCGCTCTTCACTTCAATGGAACCGCCGTGCTCATGAACGATCCCATAGCTGATGCTCAGGCCCAGGCCCGTGCCTTGGCCGATTGGTTTTGTGGTGAAGAACGGGTCGAAGATTCGCTCCACAATGGACGGATCGATGCCGGTTCCGCGGTCTACGACTTCGATTCGCATCTGCCCGTCGGCGTTGCTGAGTGAACTGTAACCACCGTCTCCGGCGATGAAGATTGATTGCGTTGAGCACAAGGTTCATCACCGCCTGGTTGATTTTGGCCGGGTGGCACAACAGGGTTGGCAAGGGGGCGGAGGCCTCGTTCTCGATGCGCACTCGCTTCTTTTTCGCATGGCCGCGGGCAATGTTGAGCGTGGATTCGATGCCCGCGTTCAGGTCCGCTTCCTGACGCTCGCTACGGTCAAGCCGGGCAAAGTCACGAAGGTCTTGAATGATCTGCTTGATCCGCTTCAGGCCGTCGCACGAGCGGAAAAAGTCTCCTCGAAGTTGGCGATGGTGTGATTCAGGTCGATCAGCTCCGTCAGTTCGCGTGCGGACTCCACCAACTGACGGCGTTGTTCGCCGTCGGTCGCCTCCGCGCGACGGTAAATCTCCAGGACCTCGACCATCCCCCGCAGGTTGTGCTGGACCAGCCACATTGTTGATGACGAAAGCGAGCGGATTGTTGATCTCATGGGGCGACCCCCGCGACCATCTGCCCGAGGCCCGCGAGTTTTTCCGACTGCACCAGCGTCACCTGGGCCCGCTGCAGTTCCCGGTTGGTGTCGGCCAGCTTCGCGTTGGTGGTCTCCAGCATCGCGTTTGCCGCCCCGAGGGCGGCGTTGGCGGCCTCAAGCTGCTGGTTTTGTTCCTGCAGGTGTTCTTCGCCTTTTTGAGAGCCGTGATGTTGTAGGTAATGCCGACCAGCCCGACGATCCGGCCGTGGGCGTTGCGGAGGGGCACCTTGGTGGACAAGGCCCACCTCCACTCGCCGGCAGGCGTTAGGATCCGGCTCCTGCACAATCGATCAACGGAATTCCGGTCCCGTATGACTGCCTTCTTGCCTCCCGATAGCGAGCGGCGAGCTCGGGTGCGAAGATTTCGTCGTCGCACTTGCCGACCACCTCTTCCTGCGTTTGTGCTCCCAGAACGCGGACGTGGGCAAGATTGTTGATGACAAAACGAATGCGCGGTGTCCTTGACGTAGATGTACGCCGGGAGGTTGTCGATCAGCGTGCGCAGCAGGCTTTGTTTATCTTCCAGGGCTTCGACCGCCCGCTACGCCCAACCTGAGTGCGCCGGAAGCTGGCGCGTGCCACCAAGGTCAGCAAGGCGGCAAGGGCCAGTGCGAACACCCCGACACTGAGTGCGAAGACAAAGTAACGTCCCTGCTCGTTCTGCACCCAAGGCCAGCTCTCCCGCCGGGGATTGAAAATGCGGGGAGTGAGTGACTCGCGTACGCCAAGTCGAAATGCATCAGATCTCTTTGGCACGGTAGCCTCAACGCCCCTTCCGCCGAAAGCCTGATGATACATGCCGCCTGACGGTTGCTCACGTTTTGCGTGTCAGTTTCTGCCGGATCAAGGCGTCGCCTGAAGTGTCCGGTCAAATGCACGAAATGTCCTATTACGGCTCCGCCTGCGAGCCTGTTAGATTTAGCAGCCCACAACAATCCGACTGTGGTCAAGCCGGATCCGGCAACCGGCTGGCCGTGCAGTTGCCGGATGGTCCAATTGCCATCGATGCCTGAACTTGAAAGAAATCACAAATGAAGATTCGGAAATTATCATGGCTCGTTTCACTTATTTTGCTGAGGGCGGCGACTACGGGGTTTGCTGAAGTCACGGTCAAGACCGAGCAAATCAACCCGGCTTCCCCGACGTGGTCGTTCAAGACCATTCCGGGGCCTTCCAGGTCTGACATCGCTTCCGATGCGAAGGTCACGGTAGCCGGCAACCAGTGGGCGGCTGAGGCGGCGATGGTTCCATGCTGGTCAACTGGCAGATTGCCGAACGACTCGCTCGACTTGTCGGAAGAGGCCCTCCTGACCAACGCCGGGCGCCAATGCCAACGGCGGGCACATCGTCGTTGATTTGGGCAAACTTCAGCCAGTGGCCGCCGTGGGCAGTTATTCCTGGCACGAATGGGATGTGGATCAGGGTTCCCGTGGACCGCAGGTGTATACACTCATGGAAGTGCCGCGGGAATCCCGACCCGACCAATCTCGCCTCCTGGACCAAGATCGCTGATGTGGATACTCGCCCGAACAAAACCGGGGTGAAGTGGGGCGGCCAGCATGGCGTGCTCGTCACTGATACGACCGGCAAACTCGGCGATTACCGGTATGTTTTGCTGGACGTGCAGCCGACGCGTTCACCGTTGCAGCGAAATGTAGCGGGCACCAATACCATGTTCGCCGAAATTGACGGTGATACCACGGCCACCCTCGCCAGGGCCGGGGCAGACGCGATCGTCGTTTCGCGGGTGAAAGTCACCGATGTATTCGCCGGCGAGCAGCGCCTTGTGTGCAAGCGCCCCATTTTTCATCGGCACGATTTCCACCTTGAGGCCATGTCTCTCCGCGAAATCGCGTTGACCGACCATGAGCATGAAACCGGCGTCCCCTTTCGGCTCAATGACGACATGTTTCCACGGCTTGAGCTCCTGCGTGAGCGCGGGTGTAGCCGTCATCATCAGCAGCAGCGCGATGAGATTTCTGGCAAGCGTCATCGTGGATCCTCCGCTTTTTTCTTGGGATGCATGATCATCGGCCAAATGTCTGAGATCAATCATGCTGTTGGCCTGACGCGTTCAAATCGCTTCCTTGTGCGGGCCTCCGGCTTCCGTTACTACTTTTACGAGTATCGGAAGAGGTCCGGTTGTATGGTCGAGCGTGTCGCCACAGTGGCTTTTGAGGGCATCGAGGCCCGGGCCGTCGACGTTCAGGTGCAGGTAGCGCCGGGTCTTCCCGCGTTCAATATAGTCGGCCTGCCCGATAAGGCGGTCTCGGAAGCAAAAGAGCGGGTGCGGGCGGCCTTGATCGCGTCAGGTCTTGCACTTCCGGCCCGGCGCATCACCGTCAATCTCGCACCAGCCGATTTGCCGAAGGAAGGCAGCCATTACGACCTTCCGATCGCCCTCGGCCTGATGGCCGCAATCGGCGCTCTGCCGCATGGTGTGTTGAACAGCTTCACGGTGCTGGGCGAGCTCGGGCTCGACGGTTCGATAGCACCGGTCGCCGGTGTGTTGCCGGCCGCGATCGGGGCCAATGGACGCGGGCAGGGTTTGATCTGTCCGGCCGTGTGCGGCGCCGAGGCGGCCTGGGCCAGCCCCGAACTCGAGATTGTCGCGGCTCAATCGCTGATCCAGCTCGCCAATCATTTCAAAGGCACGCAGGTACTCGCGCGACCGCAGCCGAAAATCCACGAAAGGGCGGGCGCTCCGGTCGATCTTTCCGACATCAAAGGCCAGGAAAGCGCGAAGCGTGCGCTCGAAGTCGCAGCGGCCGGCGGACACAATCTGATCATGGTCGGTCCGCCGGGCGCCGGCAAATCGATGTTGGCGTCCCGCTTGCCGACGATCCTGCCGCCGCTTTTGCCGGCCGAATTACTGGAAATCTCGATGATCGCTTCGGTCGCCGGCGAAATCGAAGGCGGCGCCCTCACGAGCCGGCGGCCGTTTCGATCGCCGCATCATTCCGCTTCGATGCCGGCGCTGGTCGGCGGCGGGCTGCGGGCGCGGCCTGGCGAAATTTCGCTCGCGCACAACGGCGTGCTGTTTCTCGACGAGCTGCCGGAATTTTCCGGCCACGTGCTCGACTCACTGCGCCAGCCGCTCGAAACCGGCGAGGTTTCCATCGCAAGAGCCAATCATCGCACCACCTATCCGGCGCGATTCATGCTGGTTGCGGCGATGAATCCCTGCCGTTGCGGTCGCGCGAGCGACCCGGGTTTCACCTGCAAGCGCGGCGCGAGCGACCGTTGCGCGGCGGAATATCAGGGCCGGCTGTCGGGTCCGCTGCTCGACCGAATCGACCTGCATATCGAGGTACCGGCGGTTACGGCAGCCGACCTGATCCTGCCGGCTCCGGCCGAAGGCAGCCGCGATGTCGCCGCTCGCGTCGCGCGGGCGCGAGATATCCAGGCCGCGCGTTACGCCACCCTCGGTTTGAATAATATACGCACCAACGCGCAGGTCAGCGGTCCGGTGCTTGAAGACGTTGCGCGCGCCGATGCCGCCGGGCTCGCGCTGCTGCGCGAGGCTGCGGATTCAATGCGCCTGTCCGCGCGTGGCTATCACCGCGTCTTGCGCGTTGCGCGCACGCTTGCCGATCTCGATGCGGCCGAGAATGTTGGCCGAATCCATCTTGCCGAAGCGCTCTCCTACCGAGCGCTCGCCGATGAAGTCCGACGCGCGGCCTGAGGCCCACGCATGGCCGCAGTCGTTTAACGCCGCATTTACCATGTCGCGCGAGCAGCGAATATCTCAGTTAATCGAGAATAAATTTGCAAGGTTCGTGGCGCCAAATGAGGCAATCTCGCGGGTAGCCGGCGCGTCCAGCGGTTCGGGCCCGACGACGCCGGAGCCATGCAAGCCACATCGCGCCCGACCGATCAACCGACGGAATATCCGCCACGCAGCCGCGCGGCCCTTATCCTGTCTGTGCGCGCCGTTCCTGTCGCCATCGCATTCATCGCCGTAACGACAGCCTTTCTGGCCGGCGCCTATCTGCAAAACGCCGATCATGGATTTGCAAGCTACGCAATGATCGCCGCCGCGTCAGCAGCAACCGCACTTTCGGCTTTCGCTCTGCTGCGTCAACGCGCCGCCGTGGCGGCTGCACGCTCCGCTGAGGCCCACAACGAAGAACTATCGGACCGGCTTTGGGAATTGCGCGAGGCAGAAGAACGCGCGCGCAGTTTGCTGGAAGCGCAAGGCGATCTCATCGTGCGCCGGGACAGCGCGGGCCGCATTACTTATGCGAATGACGCTTTCTGCGCGCTTGCAGACAGGACGCGCGACGCGCTGATCGGAACCACCGAAGAGCTGCCCATCCTTGAGCGTGGCGTCCTCGTCGTTCAACCCGACGGCACCCGTGTTTATGACCAAAAGATCGCCAGCGGCAGTTTTGTGCGCTGGATCGCCTGGCGAGAGGTTACCGTTCGTGGCGAAACTGGCACCGAGATTCAGGGCGTCGGCCGTGACGTCACGAACCGCGTCGAGGCCGAGCATGCTCTCAGCCATGCACGCGACCAGGCGGAAACCGCGAACCGCGCCAAGTCGCGCTTTCTTGCAATGGTCAGTCATGAAATTCGCACACCGCTCAACGGCATGCTTGGGATGGCTGATTTGTTGCTCGACACTTCACTCACCGCCGAGCAGCTGACCTATGCCAAGGCGGCGAAGACCTCCGGTGAAACGCTGCTCTCGCTGATTGAGGAAATTCTCGACTTTTCGAAGATTGAGGCCGGCAGGCTTGATCTCGAAGCGCGGCCCTTCACACTCGCCGCCATGGTCGAGGAAGCGATCGAACTGATGGCACCGCGCGCGCAGGCAAAAGGGATCGAGATCGCTTCATTCGTGGATGAGCGCGTGCCGGCGGAAGTCGTCGGCGATGCGGCGCGGTTACGTCAGGTTCTTCTCAATCTGACGAGTAATGCCATCAAGTTCACCGAAAAGGGCGGCGTATCGGTGATCGTCGAGCCGGGAGAGCGGGAGACCGAAATCCATTTCGAAGTCCGCGATACCGGTATCGGGGTAAAGAGCGAAGACCTGACTCGCATCTTCATGGATTTCGAACAGGGCGATGGATCATCGACCCGCCGTTTCGGCGGCACCGGACTGGGACTTGCGATTTCCAAACGCATCATCGAACGCATGGATGGACGCATCTCGGTCGCGAGCGAAATGGGGGCGGGCTCCACCTTCAGCGTCGACGTCCCGTTGCCGCGGGCGCTGGATGGGCAGTCGACAACTTTTGTCGCGCCAGATCTCAGCCAAACCGCAGTGATGATCGTTGGGCCGGCGGAAATCGAATCTTCGCTGCTCGCGCGGCGTCTTGGGCACTGGGGCGCCAAGACCTGCGCGGTGATCGATGAAAGGGTCGCGGCGGCGTTGCTGCCCGAGCGGCCTTGGGATGCGCTCCTGGTCGATTACACGTTGGCGTCGGCGATGATAGCGAACGGCGATTTTGCCAGGCTCGCCGTCCCCAAGCGTATCGTGCTCATCCGTCCCGCCGAAAGGAACGAGCTGCGGTCGCTGAAGGCTGCGGGATTCACAGGCTATCTGGTAAAGCCCGTACGCGTTGCGTCGCTTGCCGCGCGGCTCACGACGGTGGATGCTTTCGAGCATTCGGCGGCGGAAGCTGAAGCCGAGACCGGAGCGGCGTTGTCTCCGGCCGGCAAAGGAATGTCGATTCTTGTAGCCGAGGATAATGAGATCAACGCCCTGTTGGCGCGCGCACTGCTTACCCGCCTTGGACATCGCCCGATCATTGCGAGCGACGGCGACGCGGCAGTCGAGTCCTGGCTTGCCGCGCGCGCGGCCGGTAGCAGTTTCGATCTCGTCCTGATGGATCTGCAAATGCCGGGCGTAGACGGCCTTGAAGCGACGCGCCGGATCCGCGCCGCCGAGCTGGAGGCGGGCGATGCGCGAACCCGCATACTTGCAGTTACGGCCAATGCTCAAACCGAAGACCGCGAGGCGATGCTGGCCGCCGGTCTGGATGGGCTGGTGGTAAAGCCGCTCGATCGGGACCGGCTGCGCGAGGTACTTGATGCCGCACCGGGCGCAGCCCCCAACCCGCTTGCGGCCTGACAACACCTTCCCCACATTGTCATAATTCCGTGTCCGGCCCGTGGTGTAGGGGGTACCACCAATCGAAATAATGATTCGGCTGACCGGTATCCATCCTCGCCTTAACTCAATGATTTCGCGCTGATAAGGACCCGATAGGACCTCACGCCCCATGGCCATCCGCGCCAGCCTCCAGCCCGCACGGAGTTTATTCGAACGCTTTCGCCCGGCTCCCGTGGGTCCGGGTGTGCCCGGTCTGATTTCGTCGCTTCAGGCCTATGGGGGCCTCCGCGCCTGGGCAGCGCACACACATCGGCCCTCGCGCAGTTTGGGCCGAATTGGTTCTCTGGAAGTGCGACTCGCTCAGACCGCCGCCGAAGTTCGGCAGGCCCAAAAGCTGCGTTACAGGATTTTCTACCAGGAAGGCTCCGCGGTACCCAATCCGGCGCGTCTGTTGGCGCGGCGCGACATCGACGGCTATGACGCAATCTGCGATCACCTGCTGGTGGTCGACCATGCCGCATGCGATCGCGGCGCGCTGAATTGTCCTGCCGTCGTCGGCACCTATCGGCTGTTGCGGCAGCCACTCGCCGAAGAATATGGCGGCTTCTATACTGCGGGTGAATTCGACATCAATTTGCTCGTCGCGCGCCATTCCGGCATGCAATTTCTTGAACTTGGCCGATCCTGCGTACTGGCGCCATATCGCAACAAGCGTACCGTCGAGTTGCTATGGCATGGCATTCACGCCTACATCCTGCAAAATCGCTGCGACGTAATGTTCGGCTGCGCCAGCCTCGAAGGCACCGACCCGAAAAGACTGGCTCTGTCGCTTTCATTTCTTCATCACTATGCGCGGGCCCCGGAGCCCTGGCGGGCGCAGGCATTGCCCGAGCGATTTGTCGAGATGAATCGGATGTCGAAAGAGGCGATTGATCCGAAGGATGCACTGCGCGCGCTTCCTCCGCTGATCAAAGGATATCTGCGGCTAGGCGCCTATATCGGCGAGGGCGCGGTGGTCGACTACGAGTTCGGCACAACCGATGTGCTGATCGTTTTGCCGGTGGCAGCCATCAAACGGCGCTATCTCCACCACTTCGACCTCAACCGCCGGGCCGCCTGAGCACGCAGGCCGGGACGATCGCGGCTTACAGTTTTCGCAGCGCGACTTCCTGGACGAGGTGGCTTTCGTTTTTCTTCAAGATCAAATCCGCGCGCTGCCGGGTCGGCAGTATGTTTTCGTGCAAATTGACCAGGTTGATGCGGGACCAGATTGAAGAAGCGGTTTTCGTCGCCTCTGCGTCCGATAAATTCGAGTAGCGGTGAAAATAGGATTTCGGATCGCGGAACGCCGTGCTGCGCAAGGTCAAAAACCGGTCCACATACCAGGATTTGAGCACGTCCTCGTCGGCATCGAGATAGACCGAAAAATCGAAAAAGTCGGAGACAAAGGGAATAGCCTTCCCATCCTTCGGCAACCGCCCGGTCTGCAACACGTTCAGGCCTTCAACGATGAGAATTTCCGGCCGATCGACCTCGATCCATTGGTTCGGCATGACGTCGTAAATTAAATGCGAATAGATCGGCGCCCGCACCGGCCGCCGCCCGGCCTTCACATCGGACAGGAATCGCAACAGCGACGGCAGGTCGTAGCTTTCGGGAAATCCCTTCTTCTCCATCAGGCCTTCACGCTCGAGCACGACATTGGGATAAAGAAAGCCGTCGGTCGTGATGAGATCGACCTTCGGCACATTCGTCCAGCGCGCCAGCAAGGCTTGCAGCACGCGTGCCGTTGTCGATTTGCCGACCGCCACGGAGCCGGCAACACCAATGATGTAAGGCATCTTCACGTCGGTGGTACCGAGGAATCGCTCTTGCGCGCGGAACAGCCGCTGGGTTGCCGCCACGTAAAGTGAAAGCAGCCGCGACAACGGCAGATAAATATCTTCGACTTCCTTGATATCCAGCCGGTCGTGCAGCGAGCGCAAGCGCGTAACCTCTTCCGAGGTCAGCGTCATTGGCGTGTCTTCGCGCAATGCCGCCCACTCCGCCCGGGAGAATGAGCGGTAGGGCGAGAGATTTTCTTCGATGCGCTGTTCCATCAGGACATCCAGTCAGCGTGAGCGCCCGGCCTTTTCCTCGTGCCCCGTCTGCGCGGTACGCTTTTCGAGCGTGGCTTCGACCTCGGCCAGCGAAACGCCGCGCGCCTCCAACAGCACGAGCAGATGATAAAGAAGGTCAGCCGCTTCGGCGACCAGCCGGCTTTTGTCTTCCTGCACAGCGGCCAAACCCGTCTCGATAGCCTCTTCGCCGAGCTTCTTGGCGCAATGAGCAACGCCCTTTTCGATCAAGGCGCGGGTATATGATTTGGCGGCGCTTGCGCCGGCGCGCTCGTGCACGCGTTTTTCCAGGTCGGCCAGCGTGAATTTGCTCATCGGAAAATCCTTCGGCGCGGGTCCTTTAGCACCTCTTCCCCGTCGCGGGGAGAGGCGTCACGCATCCATGCGAACCGGCAGACCGGCCTTGGCCATGTAAGCCTTGGCTTCGCGTACCGTATGCTCGCCGAAATGGAAAATCGAGGCTGCAAGCACGGCGGTTGCGTGACCTTCCCGGATTCCCTCGACCATGTGATTGAGCGTGCCGACCCCACCCGATGCAATGACAGGCACATTTATCGCATCTGCGACCGCCCGAGTAAGCGGGATATCGTAGCCTGCTTTCGTGCCATCGCGATCCATCGACGTGAGCAGGATTTCGCCGGCACCCAGTGCGACGACTTCTTTCGCATATTCGATTGCATCGAGGCCGGTCGGATTGCGTCCGCCATGGGTGTAGATCTCCCAACGATCTTTTTCACCCGGCTTAGCGACTTTTTTGGCGTCGATGGCCACCACGATACACTGATCGCCGAATTTTTCTGCCGCTTCCTTGACGAACATGCGACGGGCCACCGCCGCCGTATTGATCGACACCTTGTCCGCGCCACACGTCAGGAGCTTGCGGATGTCATCGACCGTGCGCACGCCGCCCCCGACGGTGAGCGGCATGAAGCAGGCCTCGGCCGTGCGCGTCACCACGTCGTAGATCGTGTCGCGGTTTTCATGGCTCGCCGTTATGTCGAGAAAACACAGTTCATCGGCCCCAGCGGCGTCGTAGGCGATTGCTGCCTCGACCGGATCGCCGGCGTCGCGCAGGGCGACAAAGTTGACGCCCTTGACAACCCGGCCGTCCTTCACGTCGAGACAAGGGATGATGCGGACTTTGAACATTAACCGGTTGTCCTTCCGGCGCGAATTAGCGCAAGCGCCTCGGCCGCATCAAGCCGGCCGTCATAGAGCGCACGGCCCGCTATGGCGCCGGCAAGTCTGCGTGCGCGCGGTGCCAATATCGCCCTGATGTCCTCGATTGAGGCCAAGCCGCCCGATGCGATAACCGGTATCGATATTGCGTCAGCCAGCGCAATGGTGGCATCGAGATTGAGGCCGCTCAACATCCCGTCGCGCGCGATCTCAGTGTAGATAATTGCCGAAACGCCGACATCCTCGAAGCGCCGGGCAATTTCAAGCGCGGACAATTCCGAAGTCTGGGCCCAGCCTGCGACCGCCACTTTGCCGTCGCGCGCATCAAGGCCAACGGCAATTTGCCCTGGAAAGTCACGAGCCGCCTGCTTGACGAAGGGCGGATCACGCACGGCGGCTGTCCCAATGATGACACGACTCACTCCCTTCTCCAGCCAGGCTTCGACTGTCGCCGTGTCGCGCACGCCACCGCCGAGTTGCAAGGGAATGCTGATCGCTTCGAGGATGCGGTCGACGGCTTCGGCATTCACCGGCTTGCCGGCAAACGCACCGTCGAGATCCACAATGTGGAGACATTCGAAACCCTGCTGCTCAAAGGCCAGTGCCTGCGCGGCCGGATCGTGATGAAATACGGTTGCGCGCGCCATGTCGCCTTGCTCGAGCCGCACCGCGAGGCCTTCCTTGAGATCGATGGCCGGAAACAGGATCACGGCGACCACTTCAGAAAGTTGGCGATGAGCGCAAGCCCGAGACGCTGGCTTTTCTCGGGATGGAATTGCGTACCGACCATGTTCTCACGTCCGACAGCAGCGGTCAGCGGACCGCCGTAGTCTGCCTGCGCCACCAGGTCATCGCGCTTGGCGGTTTTGAGCTGGTAGGAATGGACGAAATAGGCGTGCAATCCATCCGGACCAAGCGGGATATCCTCAAGCAGCGGATGCGCCTTCACCAGATTCAGCGTGTTCCAGCCCATGTGCGGAATTTTCAATTCCGGATCAGTCGGTGTTATGCGGTCGACTTCGCCGGCAATCCAGCCGAAGCCCGGGGTCGTCTGGTATTCGCGCCCCCGCTCGGCCATTAATTGCATACCGACGCAAATTCCGAAAAACGGCTTTCCCTTTTTCCGCACGCCCTGCTCGAGTGCATCAATCATGCCTGGGATGGCATCAAGGCCGCGCCGGCAATCGGCAAATGCGCCCACACCCGGCAGTACGATCCGCTCCGCGCGCGCGACGGCGTCGGGATCGCCGGTGACAAGGATCGGTTGCTTGTGCCCACTTTCACGCGCGGCCCGTTCAAAAGCTTTGGCGGCAGAGTGGAGATTGCCCGAACCGTAATCCACAATGGCAACGCTCACCCGCGGCCTCCCGGCTCGGGAAACAGCCCGATCACGTCGGATGGTGACGGGGGACCTCTTCGTACCGGTGTCGAATATATAGGTTCCGCCGAATTGGGTTTTGCCGGCGTATCCGGGCTGCGCTTGCACCATTCACCGTAAAAACGGCGCTCCGCCGTTTCCGCGTCCTCGCCAACCACGAAACCAACCGTCGTCCAGCCGCGCCGCGTCAAGGTCCAGCGCCATATGCTTGACGCTTCGACGCCGATGAGCGCGGCGGCAAGAGTTCCGGCAAGCAGCTGCACATTGGGCGGCACGCGCAGCAACGCCATCCCGACCCCGCTCACTCCATAGCCGGCAACATATATCAACAGCGCCAGCCACAGACGGTGCCGCAGCAGCCACAACGGTGCCAGCACGAACGCCCAGAAATAGAATCCATCGCGTACAAATTGGAATTGCTCGGGCGCGCCCGATGAATCACTCGTGCGCGCCGGCGGTGCGTGAACGGTGTAAGTGGGCATGTTCTTCCTCGTACTCAGACTCGTCGCCGCAATTCCGCTCAGGATGCCATTGCGTTTCACATCGGGCTCGACGGTCCAGGCCCGTTGATGACGGTATCACACGCCGCGTCTTCACCCGCCGAGCGAACCCTTCGTGGATGGCACCTCGTCCTTGGCGCGCGGGTCTATCGTCACTGCCGCCCGTAACGCGCGTGCCAAACCCTTGAAGCACGACTCCGCAATGTGGTGATCGTTCGTGCCATACAACACCTCGGCATGCAGCGTAATGCCCGCATTTGTCGTAAATGCCTGGAACCATTCCTGCACCAGCTCGGTGTCGAAGGTCCCGACCTTGTCGCGCACGAACTCCGCCTTGAATACCAGGAACGGGCGACCGGAAATGTCGATCGCCACCCGCGTCAGCGCCTCGTCCATCGGCACGTGCACGTCGGCGTAACGCGTGATGCCCTTCATGTCACCGAGCGCCTGCTTCACTGCCTGCCCGAGCGCGATGCCAACGTCCTCGGTGGTATGGTGATGGTCGATATGGAGATCGCCCTTGGCCTTGACCATGACGTCAATGCGCGCATGGCGCGCGAGCAGGTCAAGCATATGGTCGAGGAAGCCGATGCCGGTCGCAACCGATGCGCGGCCTGCCCCGTCGAGATCGATTTCGACCTCGACGTCAGTCTCCTTGGTCTTGCGCTTCACGGCACCTTTGCGCATGCATATGTCCTTTATTCGCGCGCCTTTTATCAGGGGTTTGCTGGATTCGCCACAGCCGCGGCGGTGGTTTGCAAATACATCGCCCCGTGCCTAGATGACGCAAATCGTGGGGCTTTAGCCATATGTCACCGAACGAACTTCCCTCCTGGCACGGCACGACCATCCTGACGGTCCGAAAAGGCGGCAGCGTGGTTATCGGTGGCGACGGTCAGGTATCCATTGGCCAGACAATCGTCAAATCCAATGCCAAGAAAGTGCGCGGGCTCGGCAAGGGCGATGTCATCGGCGGCTTTGCCGGCGCCACGGCGGATGCCTTCACCTTGTTCGAGCGGCTTGAGTCCAAGCTGGAACAGTACCCCGGTCAGCTGACTCGCGCCGCCGTCGAGCTCGCCAAGGACTGGCGCACCGACCGTTACCTTCGCCGCCTGGAAGCCATGATGATCGTCGCCGACGCGAATGTGTCTTTGGTCCTGACCGGCACCGGCGACGTCCTGGAGCCGGAAAACGGCGTCATGGGGATCGGCTCCGGCGGCAACTACGCGCTGGCGTCGGCGCGGGCGCTGCTCGACGGACCGCTCGACGCCGAGCAAATCGTACGCAAGTCTCTCGATATAGCGGCCGACATTTGCGTGTTCACCAACCGCAACGTCACGATTGAGACTTTGAAGAGCGCCTGATCGATGGTACCTCGTGCTTATCCGGTCGAGGCCATCCGGGTCTGGCATGCGGGTGGCTGAAACGTTAAGTAGAAGAGCGTCATGACCGACTTCTCACCCCGCGAAATCGTATCCGAGCTTGACCGCTATATCGTCGGTCAAGGCGACGCAAAACGTGCCGTCGCAATAGCACTCCGCAACCGCTGGCGGCGTTTGCAGCTCGATGAAAGGCTTCGCGAGGAAGTCTTGCCCAAAAATATTCTGATGATCGGTCCAACGGGTGTCGGCAAAACGGAAATTTCCCGACGCCTCGCCAAACTCGCCGGCGCACCGTTCCTCAAAGTTGAGGCCACCAAGTTCACCGAGGTCGGTTATGTCGGGCGCGACGTCGAACAGATTGTGCGCGATCTCGTCGAGATAGGAATCAGCCTCGTTCGGGAGCGCAAGCGAAAAGACGTGCAGGCCCGCTCCGAGCAGGCGGCGGAGGAGCGCGTACTCAACGCGCTCGTCGGTCCGGGCGCAAGCCCCGCGACACGCGAAAGTTTTCGAAAAAAGCTGCGAGCCGGCGAGTTGAATGACAAGGAAATCGAAATCGAAGTGCAGGCTGGCGGCGGCATGCCGATGTTCGAAATACCGGGCATGCCGGGCGCGCAGATGGGCGCAATTAATATCGGCGATATTTTCGGCAAGCTGGGCGGAGGACGCACCAAGACGCGACGAGTCACCGTCGAAGAATTGCATGACATACTGATCAATGAAGAGTTGGACAAGCTGCTCGATAACGAGCAGCTTGTCCAGGAAGCGATACGTGCCGTGGAACAGAACGGCATCGTGTTCCTTGACGAAATCGATAAAATCGCCGGCCGCGAAGGGCTGCGCGGCGCCGACGTCTCGCGTGAAGGTGTACAGCGCGATCTGCTGCCGTTGATCGAGGGCACGACCGTCAATACCAAGCACGGCTCGGTGAAAACCGACCACATTTTATTTGTGGCTTCCGGCGCGTTTCACATCTCCAAGCCGTCGGATTTGCTGCCCGAGTTGCAAGGTCGGTTGCCCATACGCGTCGAGCTCAAGCCGCTCACGCGCGACGATTTCCGCCGCATACTGACCGAGCCGGAAGCGTCATTGATCAAGCAATATGTGGCCTTGATGAAGACCGAAGGCGTCACCCTTGAATTCACCGAGGACGCCATCGATGCCATTGCCGACATCGCGGTGGCGGTGAACTCGAGCGTGGAAAACATCGGGGCGCGCCGTCTGCAGACGGTGATGGAGCGGGTGCTCGACGAAGTTTCGTTCGCGGCGCCGGACCGCTCAGGCGAGACGGTCAAAATCGACGCCGCTTATGTGCAAAAACACATCGGCGACCTCGCAAAGAATACCGATCTGAGCCGGTTCATTCTTTGATGCGCGAGCGACGGACCCTCACATAGAGCGCGCCTTCGCCGCCATGGGCAACGTGCGCATCCTCGTAGCCCACGACCAATGCGCGAAAATCCGGAAGGCTAAGCCACTGCGGCACCTGACGCTTGAGTACACCGCGTTCCCCGTCGCCGCGCGCACCCTTGCCCGTGATGACCAGGACGAGGCGCGCGCCCCGCGATACGGCAGCACGCAGAAACCGCAACAGCGCCGCATGGGCTTCGCCTTGCGTCAATCCGTGCAGATCGAGCCGACCATCGATCGCCTCCCTGCCCCGCGCGACCCGCGCCTTCATACGGCGGCCTAGGACAGCCAGCGGCGGCGGCGTACTCGCTGGCGGCGATTGCATCGTTGCCGCCTTGGCAACAGGCGCAGGATGGCGTACGGGCGCTACAAATTCGGCCGTCTCATCCGTTGCAGGGGCATCCCGCAGCGGCGCAATCGATTTCGTGACGGTTGTCCACAGCACGCGCTCTTCGGTCGACAATGTCCGACGCCGTTTGCCGTCGCCGGAGCCCATGTGTCAGTGTTGCCGTTTCCGCCGAGGCGCGGATATGCTTCCGGTCGTAATCGTTACCGCACGAGCGGCGGCGGTGACGACCATTTGTGGACGCGGCTTTGGAAGCGGGATCTCCGATAGAGAAGCGACCGCCGTGCCACTCACACTGACGCTCTGCGGCACGAGCATGACGAATTGCCCATGCTGCTTAATTCGGCCTGCGATATGGCTGATTTCCTCGCCGTGACCGAAATAAATGTCAGCGCGCGCCGGGCCCACAATTGCCGACCCCGTATCCTGCGCGAAGAGAAGATGACGGAATTTAGTTTCCGGCTTTTCACTCTCGATTGGAAACTCGGCATCGATCCAGATCGGCGTGCCATAGGTGTACATGTGCTTGTCGACCGCAAGCGAGCGCCCGGGCGTGAGCGGCACGCCTTGCGCGCCGATGCATTCGTCCTGCGCATTCAAAGGCGTTTCCTGAAAGAACACGAATGAGCGGTTCTTGCGGCGCAGCTCCTTGCCCTCTTCCGGGTTCGCTTCCATGAAGTCGCGGATCTTGTCCATCGACATTTCTTCCTTGGAAACGATACCGCGATCGATCAGAAACTTACCGACCGGGGTATAGGGCATGCCGTTGCTCGCGACATAATTGAGCCGCAGCAGTTTCCCGCTATCGAGCTTTACGCGGGTTGAACCCTGAATTTGCGCGAAGAATGCGTCTGTCGGATTTTTGACGTAGCAGATTTCCAGTTGCTTTCCGGCAAGTGCGCCGTCCTCGATCCGCGTGCGGTCGAGATCGCCAAACACCCTGCTCTCATGCCGCTTCACCGTTTCGGCCGGAGCCGCATAAATCGGCACGTTGTATTCGTCGCTTGGAAAGCGTGAACCATCAACTTCGGTCTCGTAATAGCCGGTGAAAAAGCCCTCGGTTTGTCCAGCCGGCATGACGCGCATGGGCTTGAAATTGTCCTCAAAAAAAGCGCGCGCCTGGTCACCATCGAGCGGGCCCGTCGACACGGCACGTTCACAGACCTTGAATAACGCTCCGTAGAACGGATGTGCGGCACGCATTGCGCCGGTGCCATTGAGAATCGCACCGCAGCTCTTCAGGAATGTGCCAAAGGCGGCGCCCATGTCATCGTCTTTCCACCCATCAAGCGCGGAAAAGCTCAATGCCTCGGTCTGCGCGTTGTGCAGATGCACGGCCCCGCCGGCAATCGCCTGCGAGCTTGCGGTCAAGGCAGCAAGCCAGAACAAAACTCCAGAGCGAACGATGTTGCGGAGACTTGTCGTCGGCAACGAGCTCATTGCGTTCATTGTCCGGCTTCGGTAGCGACCAGTTTCCAGTTCGGATCACGCGAACCCAGATCACGCGCAAATGTCCAGACATCGGTAATGTCGGTCACGCGTTCGGCGTTTCCGTCAATGACGTTGCCGTCCTTATCTCGGGTCGCCGATACGAGCTTGGACTGGAAGCGCACTGTCACCTGCGCGTTGCGCCCGCGCAATTCGGCAGCGGTGATATCCGCGTTGTCGATTGAAACAAAGCGGCTTTCCACGGTTTCGCTTCGTTTTTCCCGCGCGCTGATGGCGTTTTCGAAGCCGTCGTAAACGTCACGGCCAAGCAAATTTTTCAACGTGCGTCGGTCCCCTTCGGCATAGGCGTTGACGATCATTTCATAGGCGGCGCGCGCGCCAGTCAGAAAATGTTTGGCATCGAAATTGGCGTCTGCCTCCGCGATTGCATCGAGGCTCGCCGCCAGGGCCGAGCCGGCCTCGGCGACGCCCTTCCATCGTTCCGACGGAGATTCGACAGGCTCAACTGGTTTGGCCGGTGTCGGCTCCGCCGTACGATTGGGGAGCGCGACAACTTTTTCCGCCGCCGGGCGTACCGGCTCGCGCGCCGAATATGGATCATAGGGAGGACGTTCTCTTCCGGTCCGTTGACCCAACACGCTACGAAGCCGCAGGAAAATGAAAACTGCGAGCGCGAGGAAAATGATGGTGTAGATATCGAACACGTCTCGCATGCTTTCGGCTACCGTGGCGGCACATCGGCCGGATCACTATCTAGTCTGGCACCCGGACTGGATTGTCGGCTCAACCGCTATTGCATCCGCCGGTGACCACATCAATCCTCGGCCGGGCCTCGCGCCATCAACTCGACGCACTCAGACATCTCGACCGGACCTTAGACGATCAGAACGCTCAGGCCAACATCGCGCAACCAGAGAAACATCGATGAATATGGCAAAATGGGTGCTGTGGGCCGTATTAGCAATGCCCCTTTTGGAACTTGCGGCATTCATTGCCGTAGCCGCGACAATCGGGTTTGGGTGGGCGTTAAGCTTGATATTCGCTGGATCGGTCGCCGGTTTGCTCATCCTGCGCCACGCCGGCGGCGCTCATATTGCCCGCATTCGCGTCGCCCTTGGCCAGGGCACCTTCACGGCTTTTCAGGCCGACAGTAAAGGCGGCGTCACTTTGCTCGCGGGAATTTTACTGGTGATTCCGGGGTTTATTAGCGACGTCGTCGCCTTGCTGCTGCTCATAGGCCCGTTGCGTCGCGGCATCGGCGACCTCTTTGGTAGCACAGCGTCGAAGGGACAAGCCGACGGCGTGGTCGATCTCGCGCCCGAACAGTGGCGGAGAATCCCCAATCCCTCTTTGCCCAAACAGCGCAAGGATGAGCACGAGCAGTGATTCGCACATCCTTGTTCCATCGACGACCCTATGTTAGCCAACCGGCGCACGCGCTGTGGGATGGTGCGAGGGAGAGGACATGACGACAACAAATGGAGGCCCGGCGGCAACACAAGGCGCCGTACCGGACCAACCGCAGCTCACCGTGGTGGCGCAATACATCAAGGACTTCTCGTTCGAGAATCCGAATGCGCCGCAATCGCTCAACTCCCGTCAGGAGCAGCCGCAAATCGGCATTCAAATAAATGTCGGCGCGACGCCTTTGTCGGAAACCGATATCGAAGTCGTCATCACGCTCGAGGGCAAGGCTGAAACCGGCAGTACCTTGTTGTTCCGATTCGATCTGGAATTTGCCGGCGTATTTCGCATCCGCAACGTGCCGCAGGAGAGTTCTGAATCCGGTCGTGATGATCGAGTGCCCGCGGCTACTATTTCCGTTCGCCCGCGAGATCGTTGCCACCGCGGTACGCAATGGCGGCTTCCCGCCACTTCTGCTCGATCCGGTCGATTTCGTCGGCCTCTATCGGCAGAAGATGGCACAGGTGCAGCCGGCGGCTCCCGCAGCGAGCAGCTAAGTCAGCACCGGTCTTCGGGAATGTAATTGCGCCACAGCGCGTTCTCGCCGAGTTCCGTAATAAATTCGCGATGCGCGGCAAGTGCCGATTCGCTCAGCCGCGATGCCAGCTGCTCCGGGCGCTGACGTATGACGATCGCGCCATCTCCACTATTCGGCCGTCGCGCAGCGAGCTCCGTGAGGCCGAGTTGAGCCTGCCGCGCGCCGATCAGCTCGACATAAACCTCCGCGAGGATTTCCGCGTCGAGCAACGCGCCATGTTTTGTGCGACGTGAATTGTCGATGCCATAGCGCGCGCACAGGTCGTCGAGCCGGTTCGGACCCGCGGGATGCTTCCGGCGCGCCAGCAGCAGAGTATCGACCAAACGTTCGCGTGCGATCAGCACGCGGTCGGCGCGTTTGAGCTCCGCGCAAAGGAACGCGTGGTCGAAGCTCGCATTGTGAATGACCAGAGGCGCGTCGCCGATGAAAGCCAAAAATTCGTCGGCGATTTCGATGAACCGTTTGTGGTCTTTCAAGAAGTCGCCGGATAGACCGTGAATTGCGAAGGCCTCGGCCGGCACGTCGCGCTCGGGATTGAGATATGCGTGGAAGGCCGCTCCCGTCGGAATTCGATTGAGCAGCTCGATACAGCCGAGTTCGACCAGACGGTGGCCCTGGCCGGGATCAAGACCGGTAGTTTCGGTATCGAGAACGATTTCGCGCATGGTGTTGTCCCGGCGATGGAATCAGCGCCGCCGCGTCGGCATTGTAGCAACGCGCGTGAGAATATCACGTACCTGCGCGCGTGCCTGGTCGAAACCCATCGATGTATCCACCACGAAATCGGCACGGCGGCGTTTTTCCGCGTCGGGCATCTGCCTGGCCAGAATCGCCGCAAACTTTTGGTCCGTCATGTCTGGACGCTCCAGGATACGCGCGCGCTGCACGTCCGCCGGCGCCGAGGCAACGACCACTGCATCGCAGCGCTTTTCACCACTTGTCTCAAATAACAATGGAATGTCCAGCACGACTACGGCGGCATGATTTTGCTCCGCTTCGGCCAGAAACCGTTCTTCCGCAGCCTGGACCATTGGATGCACGATGGCTTCCAGCCGTCGCATTGCCACGGGATCATCGATTGCGCACTTTGCGAGCTTCTTGCGGTCAACTCTGCCGTTGACGGTCGTCCCCGGGAAGGCCGCTTCGATCGCCGCGACCGCCTCGCCTTCATAAAGTCGATGCACGGTCGCGTCGGCGTCGTGAACGGGGATTCCCTCTTCAGCAAAGAATTTCGCGGTGGTCGACTTACCCATGCCAAGCGAGCCGGTGAGACCGAGGACAAACATGGGTCAGCTGTCGATAAACTTGGCTTGTCGCAGAAACGCCAGCAGTGGAAGCAGCGGAAGTCCGAGAATGGTGAAATAATCGCCGTCAATTCGCTCAAATAGATGGATGCCGATGCCCTCGAGCTGATAGGCGCCGACACTGTTAAAAGCTGCATTTCCGGCCATATCGAGATAGTCCTCGAGAAAACGATCGGAGAAGTCGCGCATCGTCAGTCGCGCAGTATCGACACAGGAGAACAGCACTGTTTCGTCTCGCACCAGGACGAGCGCCGAATGCAGCTCATGTGTCCGCCCGCGCAAATCGCGCAGTTGTTCGGCCGCTGCGGCGCGACCTGCCGGCTTGCTGAAGCGCTTGAGGCCGCGCGCCAATGTCTGATCGGCACCCACCACGGCACGGCCGGGCAACGATGACGCGATGGCACTGGCCTTGGCGCGCGCAAGATGCCGGGCAACGGCAGCCGGGTCGTCGATCTTGGCTTCGGCCTCGATGGCGCGTTCATCAACCAGAGACGGCCTTATTTCAAACCGCAATCCTGCGGCCGCGAGAATCTTTCCGCGGATATCGCTTCTCGACGCAAGCACCAGAGGTTGGGAAGAAAGCCAGAGCGCCATGAGTTATGCCATCGGGTGCCGGCGCCGTTCGCTCAAGAGCCGCATCACCGCAGCGGCGGTCTCCTCGATTGATCGACGCGTTACATCGATCGTCGGCCAATTGTGTTTGGCACAAAGACGACGCGAAAACGAGACTTCTTCGGCTACCGCCGCCTTGTCGATATACTGGTCATCGTCACGATGGGCTTTGAGACCAAGCAATCGGTTCTCGCGAATCTGCACAATGCGCTCCGGGCTCGCATAAAGACCGACCAAAAGCGGGCGCGCAAGTTTCTCGACCGCCGGTGCAAGCGGTACGCCTGGAACCAGAGGCACGTTTCCGGTTTTGACGCCGCGGTTGGCGAGATAAATCGAAGTTGGCGTCTTAGAGGTGCGTGAAACGCCGACCAATACAACATCGGCACCTTCCAGGCCCTCCACATGCTGGCCGTCATCGTGCAGCATCGTGAAATTCAGCGCGTCAATTCGCTGGAAATACTCGGCATTGAGCACATGCTGGGCGCCGACCCGATGAATCGTCTCGGTACCAAGATAGGATTGAAACACACGCAGGACCGGGCCCAGGATCGACATACAGGGTAGTCCGAGCTCACGGCATTTTTTCTCGAGGGATTCGATGAGGTCCTCTTCGAGCAGGGTATAAAGAACCAGTCCGGGCGATTCAGTGATTTCCGCCAGCGCACTGTCGAGCTGCTTTTTCGTGCGCACCATCGGATAGAGGTGTTCGACCGGCGACACGTTCGCATACTGTGCCGCTGCCGCGCGCGCCACTGTGATCAGGGTCTCGCCCGTCGCGTCGGACACCAGATGGAGGTGAAAATAACCGGTCTCAGGCATCTGTATATCCGCCGGATAGCATGTGGACAGAACGGGAGGAGGCCACGGCTAGAACTGACAAGCAAGCCATCATCGGCAATGTGCTCACGATCCATCCACACGACTGCCAACGGGACTGCCTTCGATGACAGATTCGTTTATCACACAGGAATGTGGATACCGGATTGGGGATAGCAGGGGATAGCCTTCTAAATAGCCTGAAATTAGGTACCTGGCGCTGTGGATTGGCTGGCGCTGTATTAGACGTGATTCTGGATTGGACTGAGCTATCCAGTGGACAGACTGTTGAGCGAAAGGCATGAGTCCAATCAACGCTCTAATAAAAACAACAGATTCTTAAATAGTGTTTTTATGGAAGAAGCCGGAAAAACGGGTGCCATGGGGAAAAAGCTGTTGCGGGTGCTTGGTGGCAGGCACGAAATCATACCGCCGGTTTGGCTGATGCGTCAGGCTGGACGATATTTGCCGGAGTATCGAGCCGTCCGGGAGAAAGCCGGGGGCTTTCTCGATCTTTGCTTTAATCCCAAGCTTGCGGCGGAAGTGACCTTGCAGCCGGTTCGGCGCTTCGGATTCGATGCTGCAATTTTATTTTCAGATATTCTGGTGGTTCCCTTGGCTTTGGGCCGGAAAGTAGAGTTTCTTGTCGGCGAGGGCCCAAAACTTGAACCGATGTGTGATGCTGGCGCGCTTGCGGAAATGCATGACCTGGCCGATCAAGATTTATTAGGTTCGATTTATCAGACAATAACTGAGGCCAAGGCCGCACTTGACGACAATACAGCCCTGATAGGGTTTTGCGGAGCACCGTGGACCGTTGCAACCTACATGGTTGCCGGTGAGGCTACTTCCGATCAAGCGCCGGCACGGTTATTTGCCCTTCGGGATCCTGAGAATTTTTCACGTTTGATCGACCGTCTGGTGGAGACTTCAATCGATTACCTGGTCGGACAGCTCAAAGCCGGAGCCGATTGCGTCCAAATTTTTGATACCTGGGCTGGAGTATTGGGACCCGAACAATTCGAGAAATGGTGTATCGCGCCGACGCAAAAGATCGTCGACGGTGTGCGGCGGAGGATTCCGCAGGCGAAGGTCATCGGCTTTCCACGTGGGGCCGGTGCTATGACACTGCCTTATGTTGAAATGACAGGTGTGAGTGCCGTCGGCATCGACTGGACTTTTGCACGATCGATCGCGCGTGATGCATTGCAGTCAAGAGTGCCCATACAGGGCAATGTCGATCCTCTTGCTCTCCTGGCTGGCGGCACCGCGCTCGACCGGGAAGTGGACGACGTCTTGAAGGAATTGGGTGATGGACCGCTGATCTTCAATCTCGGCCATGGCATCTTGCCCGATACACCGATCGCGAATGTCGAGCGTATGCTCAAACGAGTCCGCGCATGAGCGCCGTATATTTATGGCTCAAGGCCTTGCATGTCGTTGCCGTCATTTCCTGGATGGCCGGCATGCTCTATCTGCCTCGGCTGTTCGTCTATCATGCCGCAACTAAAGCCGCCTCAGAACAATCCGAAACCTTCAAGACCATGGAGCACCGGCTGCTGAACTTCATCATGATGCCGGCCATGATCGTGACGTGGCTTGCCGGCATCGTGTTGGTGTTGCTGGGACAATGGCTGGGAGCGGGCTGGTTTCACGCTAAATTTATCGCGGTGATCGCCATGACCGTCGCCCACGGTCTTTTTGCGCATTGGGTAAATGAATTTCGTTTCGACCGGAACGGACATTCTCAGAAATTCTATCGAATTATCAACGAGATACCGACTATTTTGCTCGTCATCATCGTCGTCCTGGCGGTCGTAAAGCCGTTCTAGTTTGCCCGCGAAGTTGCGCACATGTTGCCTCGCCCCTTGCGCGAAACGCCTGCACAAATTATCTTGATGGCATCCCACCGAACGCAGGCGGATGCAGTTGCGTTCCGGCTCCCTAACTGTTTGGGCCGGTCGCAGCATCGGGTTCCGGGCCTTTTCCCAACTCCTCGTCACCCCAGACCTGCGATCTCTCTCCTAAGTCAAACGGCGCAAGTTTTCCAATTTTCAGAGCTTCGCCGGTAACTCTCCCAAGGACGTAAACCCCCAATGCGGGAAATGAAACTCCAGGACCTCAAGTCCAAGACGCCTGCCGAACTCGTTGCTTTCGCCGAAGAACATCAGGTCGAAAACGCCAGCACCATGCGAAAGCAGGAGCTGATGTTCGCGATCCTCAAACAGCTCGCGACCCAGGAAGTCGACATCATCGGCGAAGGCGTTGTCGAAGTACTCTCCGACGGATTCGGTTTTTTGCGCTCGCCGGAATCGAATTATCTTTCCGGCCCCGATGACATTTATGTCTCGCCAAGCCAGATCCGCCGTTTCGGATTGCGCACCGGCGACACGGTTGAAGGTCATATCCGCTCCCCGAAGGAGGGTGAGCGTTATTTCGCGCTGCTCAAGGTCAACACGATCAATTTCGAGGACCCCGAGAAGGCGCGTCATAAGGTCAATTTCGACAACCTGACGCCGCTCTACCCCGATGAGCGGCTCAAGATGGAATACGAAGATCCGACCAAAAAGGATCTCTCGGCGCGCGTCATCGATATCGTCGCGCCGATCGGCAAGGGCCAGCGTGCGCTGATCGTTTCTCCGCCGCGCACCGGCAAAACCGTCTTGCTGCAGAACATCGCGCACTCGATCACGGCCAATCATCCGGAGACCTACCTGATCGTGCTGCTTATCGATGAGCGGCCCGAGGAAGTCACAGACATGCAGCGCTCCGTGAAGGGCGAGGTGATTTCCTCTACGTTTGATGAACCGGCCTCGCGCCACGTGCAGGTCGCCGAAATGGTGATCGAAAAAGCTAAGCGGCTCGTCGAACATCAGCGCGACGTGGTGATCCTGCTCGACTCAATCACGCGTCTCGGACGCGCCTACAACACGGTCGTCCCTTCTTCGGGGAAAGTGCTTACCGGTGGTGTCGACGCGAACGCGCTGCAGCGGCCGAAGCGCTTTTTCGGTGCCGCGCGCAACATCGAGGAAGGCGGCTCGCTCACCATCATTGCCACCGCGCTGATTGATACCGGCAGCCGCATGGACGAAGTGATTTTCGAAGAGTTCAAGGGCACCGGTAACTCCGAACTTATTCTCGATCGCAAAGTTGCCGACAAGCGCACTTTCCCGGCGATCGACATCACGCGTTCCGGCACGCGCAAGGAAGAACTGCTCACCGATGCGGCCATACTCAAAAAGATGTATGTTTTGCGGCGGATTCTGAACCCGATGGGCACAATGGATGCCATCGACTTCCTGCTGGACAAGCTCCGCAATACGAAAAACAACGCGGAATTCTTCGAGTCGATGAACACCTGACGATAGGCATCCACGGAAATGAAATGGCCGGGCATTTGCCCGGCCATTTTTTTTCAAGTGTGAACGGAACGGTTTGCGTCGTCCGTTTTAGGTCAGAGCGTGTTCAAGAAGTTTACGAGATCGGTTTTCTGCTGGTGCGTGAGGCCGATTGCGAACCGCTGATCATAGAAGTTGACCACGTCGCGCAAGCTGGCGGCCGATCCATTGTGGAAATAGGGCGCGCGTGCCGCGAGCCCGCGTAATATCGGTCCTTTGAACAGGCCAATATCCGCGCATTTTCCGGAGATCATGGCCTTGCCCAGATCGGTAACCTGGTAGACCTTGTCGACGAGCGGGCCTTGCGTGCATTTCAAAGTGAATACCGGCAAGCCCGAAATGTCGAGCACCGGAGGCTTCTTGTCGCCGGCATCGGGTACGCCAATATCGATGGGCAGCTTGACCGAGTGATTGCCGACATTCGGCGCATCGTGGCAGGTGCCGCAGAAGCCAGCAACTTGGTCAAGGCCCGGCTTGTCGTTGAGGCCGGACACACCGGTGATCGTGAATCCTTTTGTATTGAAGACCTCCTCCCCTCGCGCGACCGAACGGCGGCGCTCGTTCACATTATTGCGTTCATGTTCATTGTAACGCCAGACGTCGGTGATGTTGATGCGCTTGAGCAAATCTTCGCTGGCCATGGGGGTGCCGTGATCGTGATCCTCCCTGGTGCCGGCGTTTAGCCATGACCGGAAGAGATTGAAGATCGACGACGTAAAGGGCATCTCAGTCGGGTTGCCGCCCAGCGGATCGTTGATGCCGATGAAGAATTGCTGCGACGACAGTGCGCCCGGGCCACCGGCGGCATTGTCTCCGGTAAGGAATTTGGCCGTGTTGTCGAAGACTTGGGCGGTGAATATGCCCTTCTGAAATTTGACGATTTGGTCGACCTGCTCGGGCATCGGGGGCGTCTCGGCCTGCGCGTGGCCGAGAGTTGCATCGACCGCCTGATTTCTGAAGCCGGTATCGAGATCCACGTTGGCCGGCAACTCGCGGCCATCCCACATGATGGCGCTATCGAAGGCGATATTCGTGGATGGCAACGGTCGTCGGTACATCGAAAGAATACCGACGGTCTGAGTTGGGGTCTGCTTCGAAATGCCGGTTGCTGGATTAGTGTTGCAGCCATAGGGGTCATCGACCGAGGTGACGATGAATTCCGCCGTGGCCGGGATCGACAGGCCGATGCGGATCAAGCCTTTATCGATCAGTAATTTGTAGGCACGCCGTTTCGCGCGAAGCGTTGAGACATCATCGCTCGGGCACGTTGCGCCGTCGACGAGTCGGAAGATCGGATCGGCGCCACGGCTCTTCTCGAAGCGCTCCGCAACATCACTTGGCACGATGGTCCAGCCGCTCTGCGGCTGATGGCAGGTGAAGCAGGTCCTGCCGTTGGTCCCCATGCTTCTGAAGAAAGCATTATCCGACGTGATTGTAGCCCCATTGGGCTGGAATGATGCGATCGCCCCACTCTGGTCGCGGTCGACGCTGAAGCGATCAATGACGCGCGGCGTTTCCTGTTCGCCCCGGTCGTAATCTTTGTAGCGCCGCATCTTGCGCATGTGCTCGATCATTGCAGGCGCGAAGTCCGGCATGCGTGCGGCATCCGGCGCCTTTTGCGCGATCGCGATGTGCGATGCGTCGATACAAAATGATGCGAACGCAATCGCAGAGAAGAATATCTTCAACACAGTGGACATCTGGCAGGCTGTCGAACGTGGCTTCATGACGACTATCTCCGAAGTTTCCCGATTGACGGGAAGACTGTGGCTGGGCGGAATTTCAATTCATGAGTGGAATGAGGTATATCCAAACCACAATCGTGCCGCGTCCGCTGAACGGGCTACAACCTGACGCTTGGTGACGCTTGATGCGTCGCGTTTGAAAACCATCGGTCGAATGGAGGAGATGATGATGCCGACGCGCTTCGCGCGCAGTCGAGCTGCATCTGCGTATCTAAAGCCGGCGGGTCGCTGCGAACTGGCATCCCGGTGGGTTAAGCATTCAGGACGAAAGCCGGCGGGCAGCCGTTTCGCAGCCTGAAGATCATCCAGGGTTTCCGAGAACGGGAATTCGGATTAGGGCGACACGTTCTCTTCGGCCTGCTGCAAAGCGCCTAGTTCTGGACTGGTTGCCGGTCGCCGTGGGGCCGATGCGTGGTAGAGCCGTTGACTTGCGAAAAGGGAAATCGCCGCAACAGCGGCACCGCCAACGAGATCGATAAAGTAATGCGCCCCCACGACCGGCGTTGACGCGATCAGGGCACCGTTTATGGCAAGAGCCGGCCAGCGCAAATAAGGTGTCTTCAGCAGCGCCCATGCAAAGAGCAGGCCGCCGGTCGTATGGAAGCTCGGAAATGTGATTAAACCTTCAAGGTCGTTGAGTCGCAGGAAATGCAGCGCACCCGACCGCAAGGCTTCCAGCGTCGGCACCTGTGTTTTCAACTGGGCTGAAATCTTGGCGAACACGGAAGGAGTAATGTCGACGTAGACGAACGCGTCGACCGCGGGGACAAGCGCAGAAATTGCACTTGTGAGAATCAATGCTGCGCCAAATGCGAGAATCAAAATCTGCAAACGTTGAGTCTGGTCGCTGAAAAAAAGTAGCAACGGTGGCACCAGCGCGAACTGCGGCAGGAACGAAAGGTACGCAAAACCCGCCGCGGACTGGAGCCAGGGCCGGCTGCTAAAGATAGACAGATAAGCCTGACGGTCGAAGCCCAGGAATCGATCGATCGCGTAAAGTTCGGCGTCGCGATACGGAAAATCGGTGGCCATCGCGGCGTAGGTCAAAAGAATGCCACACAGCAGAATGAGAAAAAGTTGGCCTGCCGATGTGGCGACGATCTTTAACCGAAAGTCTGGCCGTATCGAGGAATAGTACCAGCCAATGGCAAACGGGACGGCAAGGGCCGGAAAAATAAAGGGATTGCTCCGGAGGTCGATGCTGAGGCCCGTCAGCGCGAAGCTGACGACGGTCAACGTGCTCATCGCGGCGATGAGCAACCAGATCAATCTGGTCTGGTTGATCGGCATGAAAAGCCTCTGGCGGGGGGCCCGCGCACGCGCCGCTGTCTTGCCCGCTCAATTTTTGTTTCGGAGTCTGAGAAAATCGAGAAAAGGACTACTCTTGCGAAGTAAATGGCAGGTAAAGCTTTATCCCTAAAGTTTTGGTTGTGGCCCCTGGCGGACCGCCGCAATCGCACTCGAAATGTCATCCGCGGATTTAATTGGAAGTGAGCAACGTTGACCGACACAAACGAAGGCTGCGCTTTCCGATGAGGTTTTGAGTTTCTCGCGCGCGGGATGCGTGCTTGCCAGGTCGGATGCCTTTTCTGCACGTAGTACAATGCGATCGAGGTACGGCAATTTGAGCGCGGCCTGCGCAAAACGTTTAGCATGAGGGCCGGTAACCACGATCTCGGCGGCACGGAGCCGCAGGTCGAGTGCGTTGAGGAGCGCCACGTGTCCGAACAGGTTGCGCTCGGCGCCGGCGAGTATCGTTTCGATGAGCCGGTCGGACATGCGGCTCCACTGATCGTCGCCCGCGAGCACCGCGAGCCTGATGAGATTTTGCGCGGCGACAGCGTTCGGGTTCGGCGTGGCGTCATCTTGTGTCGAATGGGGCCGCAGCAGGAGATCGCTCGAATCGTCGGCCGAAAGATAGTAGATGCCGGTCTCGGGATCGGCGTAGTGGGTGTCGAATTCGGATTGCCAGGCAAGCGCCTGTTCCAGATAGGTGAGATCGCCTGTTGCTTCAAAGAGCGCCAGTGCTGCGCGTACCATCGCGGCAAAATCCGAGGCAAGGCCCGGAAACAATAATTTTCCGTCGCGCCAGGAGTGACCGAGACGATGTCCCCGGGTCATGTGCCGGGCGATGAAATCGAAGGCGCGTTTTCCCAAATCGAGCCAGGACGGTTCATCGAGGACGATTCCGGCATTGACCAGCGCCGCAATCATCAACCCGTTCCAGTCGGCCAGGATCTTGTCGTCAAGTCCGGGACGGACGCGCGTATCGCGTATGGTGAGCAGTCGTGCCCGCAACCGCGCCAGACGGTTTTCATCTTCCTCACTGCGCGGCTGGCTTGCGAGCCGGTTGAGAATGTTGTGGCCTTCGAAATTCCCGTCGGGGGTCACGTCATAGTGGCGCGCGAAAAACTCACCGTCTTCGGCGCCTAGCGCTTTGACGATATCCTCATGGGACCAGACGTAGAACTTCCCTTCTTCGCCTTCCGAATCGGCGTCAAGCGAAGCGGCAAAAGCGCCCTCGCCTGTCGTCATCTCACTTTTGAGCCACGCGACCGTCTCGCGTGCCCGCTGCGCAAACACTCGTGTGCCGGTCCGCTGCCAGGCAAGTGCCAGCACCTCCAGCAATTGCGCATTGTCGTAGAGCATCTTTTCGAAATGCGGGACCAGCCACCTTTCATCGACCGAGTAGCGCGAGAAGCCTCCGCCGAGATGGTCGTAGATGCCGCCTTCGCTCATCCGCTCCAGCGAAAACTCAACCGTTGCGAAGAAGCGCGTATCGCCTGTTCGCAGCCCAGCGCGCCACAGCATCTCAAGAATGGCCGGCTGCGGAAACTTGGGCGCGCCGCGCATGCCGCCATTGATCCCGTCGAACATGTTGCCGACCTGCATTGCAGCTGCGTCGAGCTCTTTCAATCCGATCGTCACGCGGCCCGCAGGTCGGGCCTTTTCGGCCAGACGTGACAACAGGCCGGCGCGGTTCTGCTCGATCCGGTTGGGTTCGTCGCGGAACATTCGCGCAATCTCGCGCAAGACATCGACAAAGGCGGGCCGTCCAAACCGTGACTCCTTGGGAAAATATGTGCCGCCCCAGACCGGCTCGGCCTTCGGTGTGAGAAACATGGTCAGCGGCCAGCCGCCCTGCTCGCCAAGGAGATGCAGCGCGTTCATATATATCTGGTCGATGTCCGGACGCTCTTCACGGTCGACTTTGATATTCACGAACAGCTCGTTCATGACCTGTGCGGTGGCCTCGTCCTCGAAGGATTCGTGCGCCATGACGTGGCACCAGTGGCATGCGGCATATCCCACCGAGAGCAGGATCGGCTTGTTCGCGCGCCTGGCTTCCGCCAGCGCATCAGGCCCCCACGTCCACCAGTCGACTGGATTGTGCTTGTGTTGAAGGAGATACGGGGATGTCGCCTGGCTGAGGCGGTTCACATGGGCGGGATTTTGAGTTGACGACATCACCGAAGCCTAGCTTGAATTTATGCCTGCGGGAAATGTGCGCAATCGATTACCGACCCGCCGTCATGGCAATATCGCAAACGCCCGCGCCGGGAATCCGAGACCTTTGCGAACTTTCGGCCACGTCACCACAATCAGTGCCCCTTTCGGTGGAACCTTGTCGAGATTGGCCATGACTTCAATCTGATAGTGCCCGTGCCGGAGGATGTAAGTTTCCGATTCCATCTTGTCGGTTGTGTCGGTGTCCATCGCTTCATGTCCGGTTGCGATGACGCCACGATGTTCGTAGAGGAATTTGATGGTTTCCGGAGACCAGGCGGGGAACGGAGCACGCTTGAAGCGTTCGGGGTTGCTGTCCCAATCCTTGTACATGTCGGTGCGCAGCGCGACGAAAGCGCCGCGCGGAATGCGTCCGTGCGTTTTTTCCCAGGCACCGAGATCAGCGACGGAAAATGCGTGGTTCGGATCGTGCGTGAGATACGGCGTATCGTCGAGCACGATGAGCGGGAGGATCATCTGTTTGAGAGGGATCTCGTCCATCGTGATCCCTTTCTCGTCGAAATGAGCGGGCGGATCGACATGCGTGCCGTATTGGCCGACGATCTCATAGAAGGTGGTGCGAAAGCCGTCATCTTTGATGGTGTACGGCCGGTGCGTCTTGGGATCGGCTGCGGGCGTCATCTTTGCCTGGCCAAATCCCGACCACACCGGTGTTTGTGGGCCGAAGCCGTGCGTGAGATCGACGAATGTTTTTGAGGCAATCACGCGGTAGGCCCGGGCAAGATCGCTTTGCGCTTCCGCTGTTGATGCGGAATAGCCGGCAAGTAAGAGTGACAACAGAACGGTAAGGCCGACTTGTGGCCGCATAACGCCTCCTCGATCGATCGAGCAGTACGCAATCATATCGCAGGGATCGTCGTGGGGCTTGACCCCTGCCCTGCTCAGCGCTTCCGTGCGCCGCGATGACTGGATCTGTCAACGACACCATATACGCGCTGTCCTCCGGCAGGGTGCCGGCGGCGATAGGCGTGGTGCGCATATCCGGCGCGCGCGCCGGCGCGGCGCTTGAGGCTCTGACGGGCAAGACCCCTGCCCCGCGTCAGGCGGCGCTTGTTCGCATTCGTGGACGTGGCGGCGAGTTCATCGATCAGGCGCTTGCGCTGTGGTTTCCGGCGCCCCACAGCGAAACCGGCGAGGATGTAGCGGAGCTCCAGTTGCATGGTGGCCGCGCGGTCATTGCCGCCGTGTTCGCTGCGCTTTCGCAAATTGAAGGTCTTCGTCCGGCTGAGGCCGGAGAATTCACACGCCGCGCATTTGAAAATGGCAAGCTCGACCTCACCGAAGTGGAAGGGCTTGCCGACCTGGTGATGGCCGAGACGGAAGGCCAGCGACGTCAGGCGTTTCGCCAGATGACCGGCGCACTCGGTGATCGTGCCGAACTCGTGGCGCACGCGTCTGATTCAGGCATTGGCGCTTGTCGAGGCGCGCATCGATTTCTCCGACGAGGCGGATGTGCCGCAGGATTTGCTGGCACCCGCATTGCGCATTGCTCAGACGCTGGCAGATGAAATCAAGAGTGTGCTTGCAGACGGGGGCCGCGGCGAACGCCTGCGGGAAGGACTTGTTGTTGCCATCGCCGGCCCGCCGAATGCCGGAAAATCAACATTGCTCAATCGGATTGCACGGAGGGAGGCGGCCATCGTCTCGCCGCATGCCGGTACGACGCGCGATGTAATCGAGGTGTATCTCGATATGAATGGACTGCCGGTCACAGTGCTTGACACGGCGGGCATTCGTGACACCGAGGATCCGGTTGAACTTGAGGGCGTCAAGCGCGCGCGAGAACGCGCTGCTGCGGCGGACCTCATTCTGTGGGTGGTTGATGCGAGCGATTCTGCGGGGTTGCGTGGTTTCGATGACGCGCGGACCCCGGTCGGCGGATCAGATAGTTCAGGCTCGCGGGTGGGTACATCAGGACTTCGGGCGGGGCCAGTTCGTCAGAAGTCTGTCGGATCGGAGCAGGAGTGGTCTCTTCGCTCGGTGTGGCTGGTCCGAAATAAAATCGATTTGCTTCAAGGGGTTAATAGAAGAAATGAATCGCAATTACAATTGTATAGAATGAATGAACTAGTGTTTCAGCTTAATAAAGAATTGCGAAATATGGCTAACAAAAACATAACACGAAGTTATGAATATAAGTTCACATTAAATGAATTGATGTTCGACATTTCAGCTACGTCTGGTGACGGTCTCGACGGTCTGCTGAAAAAACTCGCTCAAAAGGCCGAGCAATTTTTGGTTGGCACTGAGCCTGCGCTCGTCACGCGCGAGCGCCACCGCCGTGCATTAGAGGACGCGGAAGCGGCCTTGCGGCGCGCCTTGAAGCCTGAAGTTTCTACGCATGAAGATCTTTTTGCTGAGGAATTGCGTGCCGCGGCACACGCCCTTGGCCGCCTCACCGGCCGGGTTGATGTCGAGGACCTCCTGGAAGTGATTTTCCGGGATTTCTGCATCGGCAAATAATCGGCAGGTAAGACAGGCTTTGCAATGCAGGGCTTTCCCTCCACCGCTTGCCGCGTTTTCCCGGATTGCGCACGAGCAGCTCGGTGCGGCCTTGATGTGAGTTTCCACGCACGTCCGCACAGCAAAACAAACACACGGCCGGAAGGAAATAAGCGAATGTTTCATGCAGGTTGACTGGACGCTTCAGAATTGCTGGGCAGTCCGCAAGTCCAGCGCGTTTTGGCATTCGTTCGAACTGCACAGACGGTAACGCCTGCGTTCGGCTAGCGCCGAAAACAAACTCCGGACCGGCTGCGCGCCCTGCCCCAATTCAACGCGCCACAATGGGCCTAAACAAATGTTCCACGTGAAACAATTTGGTAAATCCAATGTTTTTGACCCCTCTCCGCGCCTCAGCTAGAACGCTGCATTCGAGGTTTTAATGGCTAGTCGATTCGACGTCGCAGTGATTGGCGGCGGCCATGCCGGCTGCGAAGCCGCGGCCGCTTCTGCCCGTATGGGGGCCAAAACCGCGCTGATAACGCACCGATTCACGACCATTGGCGCGATGTCATGCAACCCGGCCATCGGTGGGCTCGGCAAAGGCCATCTGGTACGGGAAATCGATGCGCTTGACGGCCTCATGGGTCGCGTAGCCGACCGCGGCGGCATCCAATTTCGCGTCCTCAACCGCAGCAAAGGACCTGCCGTGCGCGGACCGCGGGCCCAGGCCGATCGAAAACTGTATGCGACGGCGATGCAGGCCGCGATTTGGGGGGTCGCTAATCTCGAAGTAATCGAGGCGGAGGCCGATGATCTGATAATCGAAAACGGGCGCGTTCAGGGTGTCTGCTTTACTGATGGCCGCAAGATAACCACGGGCGCTGTGGTGCTTACGACCGGCACATTTCTGCGTGGCCTAATCCACATCGGCGAAAAGAAAATTCCCGCTGGCCGTGTCGACGAAGCGCCGGCGGTCGGATTATCGCGCACGCTTGCAAAACTGAATTTTGCACTCGGCCGTCTGAAAACCGGCACGCCGCCGCGGCTCGATGGACGAACAATCGACTGGTCGGCGCTTGAAATGCAATCCGGCGACGATCCGCCCGAGCCGTTTTCGCTTCTCACCACGCAAATTGAAAATCCGCAAATACAGTGCGCGATCACGCGCACGACCAACGCCACGCATAATATCATCCGAGACAATGTTCATCGATCACCGATGTACTCCGGACAGATCGCGAGCCGCGGCCCGCGTTACTGTCCGTCGATCGAAGACAAGATCGTAAAATTCGGAGAACGCGACGGGCATCAGATTTTTCTGGAGCCGGAAGGACTCGACGATCACACCGTTTACCCGAATGGAATTTCAACGTCGCTTCCGGAAGACGTGCAGCACGCATTGGTGGCGACAATTCCCGGATTGAAAAACGCGCGTTTCATTCGTCCCGGTTACGCAATCGAATACGATTATGTCGATCCGCGCGAACTCGCGCCGACCTTGCAAACGAAACGCCTGCGCGGATTGTTTTTGGCGGGACAGATCAACGGCACGACAGGCTACGAAGAGGCTGCGGCACAAGGACTTCTGGCAGGCCTCAACGCGGCGGCTCTGGCAGGCGAGGCCCGCGAGATCATCATTGATCGCGCGCAAGCTTACCTGGGCGTGATGATTGACGATCTCGTCACGCGCGGCGTCACCGAGCCGTATCGCATGTTTACGTCACGCGCCGAATATCGTCTGCAATTGCGCGCCGACAATGCCGATCAACGTTTGACGGATATCGGAATTGCAATCGGTTGCGTTGAAGCGGAACGCGCGCGCATGCATCGCGAAAAATCTTCGTCATTGAACGAAGCGTTGGCATTCGCGAAATCCGTTTCGCTGACGCCGAAGGAGGCAGCGCGTTACGGCTTGTCGCTTAACAAGGACGGACAGCGACGCACGGGATTCGAGCTGCTGTCATATCCGGCCGTGACGATCGCCGATCTCGCGAAGATCTGGCCACGCTTCGGCGAGTTTGCTCCGAAGATCGCCGAGCAGATCGAGGTCGATGCGAAGTATGCTGTTTATCTTTCGCGTCAGGCGGCCGACATCGCGGCTTATCGGCGCGATGAAAGCTTCGCGCTGCCGGATGATTTTGATTATGCGGCGCTGCCGGGCTTGTCGAATGAAATGAAACAGAAATTGCAGGTGCACCGGCCACGCACAATCGGGCATGCAAGCCGGATTGATGGCGTTACACCAGCCGCGTTGACGCTCCTGGTCGCGCATGTCCGTCGCGGGAAAAAAGCTGCCGCGAAAATCGCGTGAAAAAAAACGGGCAGGGGACTGTCGATCTTTCTTCCGACAAAGCGCGGGCGTTGCAGCTATGTCCGGTTTCACGTGAAACGGAAGTGAAGCTCGACACTTTCATCGATCTCCTTTTGCGCTGGCAAAGCAGAATCAATCTTGTTGCCTCGTCGACGCTTGGTGAGTTGTGGACGCGTCACGTCGCTGATTTGCTTCAGCTTCCACCGCTGGTCCCGCAAGCCAAAGCTTGGGTTGATTTCGGATCGGGCGGCGGCTTTCCGGGCATCCCGATTGCCTGTGTTATCGCGAGCGTGCCCGGCGCAAAAGTCCATCTCATTGAAAGCAATGGGAAAAAGGCAGCTTTCTTGCGCGAGGCGGTGAGGGCGACTGGCGCGCCAGCCACCGTTCATCAGGTCCGGGCCGAAAAATTTGGGGAAAGCTGTGCAGAACCGGTCGACGTCGTCACGGCACGCGCACTCGCCCCATTGAAAGTCCTATGTGAACAGGCGTTTCCTTTGATTGCACGTGGTGCGGTCGGTCTGTTCCCGAAGGGTCAAGATGTAGATGCTGAATTGACCGATGCCGCTAAATATTGGAGACTCCAAGCCTCGAAAGTGCCCAGCAAGATCAGTCCCGAAGGATCAGTCGTCCTCATTCGCGGCCTCGAACCTCGTTAGGGCATTCGATGCCCCCAGTACCGGTGTTGGGGCAAGCGCGTGTGCCGCGGTTCTAATTGATGGAATAGCCATGACCGAGACGCCGACCACAAATGCGCCTGATGTTGTCCCTTTCGGCAAAGCCCCCGCAAAACCCGATGCGGCTCGGCCGCGCGTCCTGGGCATCGCCAATCAGAAGGGCGGCGTCGGCAAAACGACGACCGCGATCAATCTTGGTACTGCGCTTGCCGCTATCGGTGAGCACGTTCTCATCGTCGATCTCGATCCGCAGGGAAATGCGTCAACGGGGCTCGGAATCGAGCGCAAGTCGCGCCGCACCTCGACCTACGACGTGTTGACCGGCGCGGCGCCGATGCGCGACGCGGTGCTTCCGACCGCCGTACCGCAGCTCCACATCGCGCCATCGACGCTTGATCTCTCGGGGCTAGAACTCGAAATCGGTCAGCAGCGCGACCGCGCGTTCCGCCTGCGCAATGCGCTTCGTCAGCTCAATAGCGGACCGCGCACTTATGATTTCAGTTACGTGCTAGTCGATTGTCCGCCATCGCTCAATTTGCTGACGGTCAATGCAATGGCAGCTGCGGATTCTATTCTCGTTCCACTGCAATGTGAATTTTTCGCGCTCGAAGGTCTGTCGCAGCTTTTGCGTACTGTCGAGCAGGTCAAGACGACGCTCAATCCGACACTATCCATCCATGGCATCGTGCTGACGATGTACGACTCGCGCAACAATCTCTCAAACCAGGTGGTCGCCGACGTGCGGCAGTTCATGGGCAATAAAGTCTACGAGACAATGATCCCGCGCAACGTGCGCATTTCCGAAGCGCCATCTTATGGCAAGCCTGTGCTGGTCTATGATCTCAAATGCGTCGGCAGCGAAGCCTATCTGCGGCTCGCCACCGAGATCATCCAGCGTGAAAAGGCGTTGAAAGCGGGATAGGAATTTCGCGTTTCGATCTTGCGCAAACGCTCAATTCAACGACAGGCGAATACGGAAGGGCATCGCGTGGCAAGAGGTTCAGGAGCAGCAATGGCGGATCATTCGCGATTGGGACGTGGCCTCGCCGCGCTGATCGGCGACGTGGGTGATGAAACATCCGTTGCCGACTCCGGCCGCAAACCTCGGCGTGCGGCCATTGAAAATCTGCGCCCCAATCCGCGAAATCCACGCCGCCTGTTCACCGATGCCGAGCTCGACGAGCTCGCTGACTCAATCCGGGAGCGCGGCATCATTCAACCGATCGTGGTGCGCGTGCTGGAAGGCGACAAGTTCGAAATCATCGCGGGCGAACGGCGGTGGCGCGCTGCGCAGCGGGCCGGGCTGCACGACGTGCCGATCGCTATTATTGAAGCCAACGACGCGCAGTCCCTGGAATTCGCAATTATTGAAAATGTGCAGCGTGCGGACCTTAATCCGATCGAAGAAGCAAGCGGCTATCTTGCGCTCATGGACGATTTCAACAGAACGCAGGATGAGGTCGCGCATATTGTCGGCAAAAGCCGGCCGCATGTTGCGAACACAATGCGTCTGCTGAAGCTCTCCGAGCCCGTGAAGCAGCTCGTGCGGGCCGGCAAGATTTCCGCCGGCCACGCCCGGCTGCTGGTTGGGCAACCGAATGCCTTGATGATCGCGCATGAAATCATCGACAAGGGTCTGAGCGTACGCCAGGTTGAGGCCGACATGCGCAAGGACGGCGCGGCCCAGGCGCGTGAGGTGCAGCGTGAGGCGAGAGGATTGCCCACCGGCGCGAAAGATCCCGATACACGCGCACTCGAACGCCGTCTGTCTGATGTGCTCGGACTTGAAGTTAGCGTCGATCACCGCGGCGAGAACGGAACGCTGCGCATCAAGTATCGGAGTTTGGAGCAGCTGGACGCGATCTTAAAAAAGCTTGGCGGTTAACATCCGATCATTTTCCGTCTAGCTTAGCTGCCGTCACCTGACTTTGCTTCGGCTCGAACCTCTTCCCGCAAACTGGTCGCGGGCAAGCGGTCAAGCCTTGCGCGCAGATTCTCGATTTCGGTTTCGGCCCGCCAATTCGGGGCAGCTGCCGGTTTCTGGTGTTCCACTGACGCGAAATCGATCAGGTAGGCCTCGCCAACCGGACCGGTCGTCCAGTCTTCGCCCGGCAAAAGCACAACCTTGGCATCCTGAAGTAGGCCGCGCGTCAGAAAGGGATCGAAATAACGCATGCTGCGTTCGTTGAGATCGAGCACACGACCCGCTTTTAGCGGTCCGACATCGTTGATTTTGACGATCATCCGTTTCTCGCCGCTTGTGACCAGCGCAAAAGCGGGCCGATACAGCTTGCCAAAACGAACGCCGCCAAATTGATCGCGCAAACCGGATTGAATTGCGGCGGTCCATGCGGCCGGATCGTAAAATTCGCCGGAGGCAGTCTGCGTACCGCCCTCCTCGTTGCCGTCGCGATAGGGATTATAGGTCGAAACCGCGCCAACATACGTTGCACGCGCAAGAGCCCCTTCATCATGAACGCGTGAAAGCCCTAACACGGCGGCAAATCTGAGCACCGCCCGATAGGTTGCCGAGAATCTCGGCGGCGCGGATCTAGAAAAAAAAGGGAAGAGATTGACCTCATTCGATTCGTGCCGTGCGGCGCCGATCGGATCCAATATATTATGAACGGGCTGCAGCGCGATTGGAAATGCCTTCAGGTCTCCGGCGCCAGTTGTCGGCTCAAGTGCTGAAAAAGTCGTCGCGTCGTCCAGCTGGCAAGTTTCGATCGCGCGAGGTTCGGGATCGATTTTAACGAGCAACACCAGCTCGCTATCGCCGGCGGCCGAAGAACCGGCATTCGCAAACGACAGCACCACGACATCGGAACGTGGTTCGGGCGTCTCCGCGGGATCGATCGACGTCATGCCGCACAAAAGTGCAATTGCGAGCGCAGACGTTACCGCGGCTTTCACGCTGGATGCGCGAGAAAACGATCGAACTACATTTAATTGGGAAGACGACGCTGGCGGGCCCATCAACACCGTCGGCAGTTGAATTACTTTCGACGTAATGCTGTAGCGAGGGCAGCTAAAACCCGCGTAAAATGCATCGTGAAATTACTCCGACAGTTTGATGCAAATTTGCGTGACACGGAACTTCGCGCTTTTTTTCGGTGCGCCTCTTCGAGATCGAACCTTCATTTGAGGTGGTCGCGCGCGCGAGAATAACCGTTGGATAAATTCCCTGATATGATTTTGGCTTGGACGGTCGCGCTGGTTCTTGTCTTGAAGCGACCAACAGCACCATTGCGCTCAGATTTGCGGCGCGCGCACTACGGCCAAAATCACGGGGCAGGGTAGATGCGGTGCCTGTGCTTTTCCGGTATTGCCGTCCCATATCCCCGATTGACCGCCTGTCGTCGACAGCAGAATTGTGTTGGGGTTTCGAGGGTTTACGAGGTCACGCGCGCCTACAACCCGCTACAACCATCGCGCGAAGTTGAGTTTTTGTCCTTTTCAGATTCACGCGTCGCGCATACATTCAGGGACGCCCGCTGGAAGAGTTTTGTCGAATGCGCGCGCGCCGCGATGCCGCTCTACGCCTCCTCAAAACAATGCTGGTGGCGTCAATCGCTATTCCTGTAGCGATATTTACCTACGCCAGTGGCGTGGCCTATCACGACGCATTTGTCCGCACGGACGAGCAACTCGAGTCAAGGCTCGACATTATCGCCGAATATGCGTCGCGAATATTTCAATCGGTTGATCTCACATTCACCAGCGTTGACACCCTTGTGGGCGATCTTTCCGACGACGCGATCAGGGCGTCGGAGCAGACGCTCCACCTGAAATTGAGCAAGCTCGAGAAGTCGCTCGTGGCTGTTGATGGGATTCTGATTATCGATAAGAGCGGGCACACTCTTGTTTCGTCGGCGATCTACCCGATACCGGCGAATGTGGGGGTTTCCGACCGTGACTATTTCGTTGCGCAGGTTGAGCGGGATGCCGGTACCTACGTTGGCGCTATTTTGCGGCCTCGCGTCCGGAAAGATGCTTTTTTCGGCGTGAGCCGTCGCCGGACGCTGCGCAATGGTGAGTTTTCCGGAATCATCATGGTCTCCGTGGTGCCGAGTGTGTTTCTGGATTTTTTCACCCAGCTTGCTCGCGATACGGGCGCCAATTATTCGATCGTACGAAAAGATGGAGTGATCCTCGCACGCCGCCCAGAACCGCCGGGCGACATCGGCCGGTTCGGCCCGGGAAGTGGATTTATTCGTAGCGTCGCAGCGCATCCTGACGGCGCCATTGTCACGTCAATGTCTGTCGATGGCTTTGAAAGACGCATCGGTTTCCGGCGGTTGGGATATTCCGACTTGTACGTCTCGGTCGGTGTGCCCACGCACGCAATCAATTCCGAGTGGCTACGTGCAATGGCCACTCATCTCATCTTCGGCCTCCCCGCCACGGTGTTCCTGTTCGTACTCGTTTTACTCACGATGCGGCGCACGCGGGCTTTTTACGACGAAGCAGACCGCCGCGAGCTTGCCGAACAGGCCCTGCGCCAGTCGCAAAAGATGGAGGCAGTCGGCCAACTGACCGGCGGTGTCGCGCACGATTTCAACAATCTTCTCACCATCATCATCGGCAATCTCGGAATTGCGAAGCGCGGCGTAGTCGAAGCCCGAGCGGAACGCGCCCTCGACAACGCGCTTGTCGGCGCGGAGCGCGCGGCACAATTGACCCAACGGTTGCTCGCATTTTCGCGCCGGCAGCCTCTTAATCCGCGGGTGATCGACATCAACAAGCTCATCACCAGCATCTCCGATCTTCTGACCAGAACGCTGGGCGAGAACATCGAACTCGAAACGATCAGCGGTGCCGGCCTGTGGAAGGCTGAAGTCGATGCGTCCGAGCTGGAATCGACACTTCTCAATCTTGCCTTGAATGCCCGCGATGCCATGCATGAGGGCGGCAAGCTCACGATCGAGACCAGCAACGCTTATCTTGACGACGAATATTGCCGTCAACACGAAGATGTTGTGCCGGGCCAATATATTCTTGTCGCGATCACCGACAACGGCGCCGGGATGTCGGCCGAGACGATCGATCGCGCGTTCGAGCCGTTTTACACGACCAAGGAAGCAGGGAAGGGCACTGGTTTGGGTTTGAGCCAAGTCTATGGCTTCATGAAACAGTCCGGCGGCCACGTGAAGATTTACAGCGAGCCTGGTGAAGGCACGACGATCAAGCTCTATCTGCCGCGACGCGATGGCGATGAGGTGGGCATTTCGGCGGATGACCAGCCCGGATCGGACCGCGGGCGCGGTGAAACAATCCTGATCGTCGAAGATGATGATGGCGTCCGCCAATATGCGTCCGAAATTCTGCGCGATTTGAATTATCAGATCATCGAGGCAAAGGATTCGGCTGCTGCACTTCGTCTCCTCGATGCCAAGAAGGAATTCGACCTGATGCTAACCGATGTCGTATTGCCGGGAAAAAACGGCCGGGAGCTCGCCGACGAAGTCGAGCGCCGGCGTCCCGGGACAAAAGTGATCTTCATGACCGGCTATTCGCGGAACGCGATCGTCCATCAGGGGCGCCTCGACCGGGGCACCGAACTGATCCAGAAACCCTTGATAGAGCGTGTCCTGGCGCGGAAAATCCGGCAGGTCCTCGATGGACGCGCGGCCGGCCAATAATCGGGATATTTACCCAGCGACGTCAGTGGTGCGACGACGGCTCATTCTCCGTCTTCGTAAAGAGTGCATCGAGCGTGAAAGCGTTCGGGCAGTAAGAGTGGAAATTTTCGGCCGCGGTTCCCTCCGCAAGCTCCCGCTGACAGCGCTTTTTCTGGCTGCAGTTAACGCAGAGTCGTTGCAGATCGCGCATTGTGGCCGGCTGGAAGTTGGCCAGGGCCTCAGGATCCACGCTCAGCGCCATCAGCATTTTTTCGAGTAGCGCGGCCGCGCCGGGACCCTTGGCGGCGATCGAACGCAATTCATCGACAGGAACGCGGAGATCTTTCGCGATCTGCATCACTTCATCCGCGCTGCAGCGCCGGAATTCGTTGCGTAAGGCGGTCAACGAGCGGTATTTATTGATCCAATCGGCAATAGCGCCCATTATGAAATCAACCGTCGGATAATCGGCGTGCTTTGCGTCGTGTTCGGGCATGGCGCCCTCCATCAAAAAACGACAACAGATTTACTCGCACAAGTGGCAAACGCCCGCGTTGCGCTAGATCAAACGCGTTTTGGTCCGCAATTTCAGGCCAAATGCGATATCGCCGCTTCGAGGACGGAACTAAATTTGCAAATCCCGCGTTGGAGCCCGGGCATCACCCGAGGAGGCGAGGATGCGTTTTATACTTTTGATTATCGTGATTTTGCTGGTGCTCGGCGCACTGCCGACCTGGCCTTACAGCGCGGGCTGGGGCTATTACCCCTCGGGCGGACTCGGGCTGGTTCTGGTCATTCTTCTGATTTTGGTTCTCTTGGGGCGAATTTAGTCGGGCCGAATCCAGAAAGAAGCATCGAACTTCCGGCGGCTAGCTGCGGTCTGCGAAACTGCCGGGGACTCCAGCTTATTCCGCGAGCGATCGGTCTCTTTGATTGTATCAACCATGGTGCGGTAGGCGTTTGAAATCTGGTCGCCGATGCTTTGCGGGCCGGACCCGCGAGGCGTTGCCTTCGTGTCCGCGGCTGGCGATTTTCGCATGGCGGATGCCAACGCGTGCATCCTGGTTTTCTTCTTGTTGGTGTTCTTCCTGGTGCTTTTCTTGCTACCTTTCTTGCTGCATTTTTGCGCTTGCCACCGAGTAATTTCCGCATTTCCGGGCCATCGTCATACCCATCCGTACGCAGAACTTTTCACGGCAAACCTAAGATCAATATGCGCCGTCTGAAAGACTTCGCAGATCATTGGCTGCATGCGTCGCATATGTTTTGCCGCTGGATTGTCTGCCATCCAGTCTGCTAAGCATTTGCGCAGACGCGACAAAATTCGAGAGGACGAACGTGCCCGCTTCACTTCAAGGCGAATTGCAGCCGACAATATACCGTTTCAAGCTGGGTGGCTTTGAGGTTGCCACCGTTCTGGATGCCAAGGCCGTCCGCGACGGCTTGCATCCAAATTACGGGGCCAATGCCTCGGCCGAAGAAGTGCACGCCCTCGCGCGCGCGAATAACATCGATATCCAGCGTTTCGAGCATCCGAATATTCCGACGCTCGTGAACACCGGCAAGCAACTCATATTGTTCGACACGGGCAACGGCGCATTGCCCCATGAATATGAACAGCTCAGCAAAAGGCTTCCCCCAGGGCAGACCGCGGAGAGACTCGCCGCCGCGGGCTACAGGCCGGAGGATATCGACGTCATCGTTATCACGCATGGGCATCCCGATCACATCGGTGGCCTGACCAAGGGCGGAAAGCCAGTGTTTCCCAACGCGCGCTACGTATTCGGTGCTGCCGAATTCGATTTCTGGAAGCGCGGAGAAAATGTGCGTGAGGCCCGCAAGTTCAATCGGGAGCTCTTTATGAAGATTTGCGTGCCCTTGGGCGATCGGTCGACTTTCGTCAAGCCGGGCGACCAGGTTGTGAGCGGCATCACCGCGGTTGATGCCGCCGGTCATTCTCCAGGACTGCTCGCATTCCACATCGAAAATGCCGGCAAGCGCTTCATGATCACCGCCGACACATTCACGCAATATGTCATGGCAGTGCAGCGACCCGAATGGCATTTCGAAATGGATGATGACAAGGACAAGGCGGTGGCGAGCCGCACGCGAATACTCGATACGCTAGCATCTGACAGGTTGTTGTTCGCGAGCTTTCACATGCCCTTTCCCGGTATCGGTTATGTCGAGAAGGGCTCCGGCGGCTACCGTTGGGCACCGCATAGCTATCAACTCAATTTATAGGGTGCTGCACACTCAGCTTGCGGCGGTCATTTGCCGCCCCAGCTGAACGCCGCCGGCTTTTGTTCTTTCGGCTTCGGCTTGCTCTCGTCGCAACGACCGATGCGGTCTTCGACGGTTTGCGCCGTTTTATTGTCAAAGACCATATAGTGGCAAAGGGTGCCATTGGGCAAAGTCCGCGCTATGCGGCCTGTCCGCCCATTTTCCGTCAGCGCGTTCGAGTTATCGTTATCCCGCAGCGTGCCAACGACCATCACGGCGCCGAGAAACAGACTCGTTCCCAGCACGATAACGAAAAATGACGATACGATAGCCAGACCCCAGAATTCAGCTCGCGCTTCGCGCAATTGACGCCGTCCGCGCCGGGCTTCGGCAGGCCGAATATTCCCGACGTCGTCGGTCAGATCGCCAAGCGTATTCATGTTGAAAAATTTAGCGGAAAAGCATTGACCAGTCCTAAAGGGGTTGATTCGGATTAGGGATTCGCTGGTAATTCGATCTAAGCAACAGGCGAAAATCAGGCCTGTTTGCGCGCGCTCATCGCAAGCGAGAGAAGAGTGCGCAGGGCAATCGTTTCCGACAACGCAGCATTGCGACGCATTTCGAGGGATGCTTCGGCCAATTGCTCCATCGCCCGCAGGAGGCGCGCCGGAGTCCAGGCGCGCAGCGCCTCGCCTACGCGGCGCTCGCGCGTGAAATGTACAGGTGGCGCGGCGCGCTTCATTGCAACTTCGATTGAATCGCCACTCTCTATTGCCATTTTCATCTTGTGCAGATTGGCCACATGGCGGATAGCTGCGGAGATTATGGCCGCCGGCGAAGATCCGCTGGCGCGCGCCTTTGAGAATTCACCGTCGGTTTCGGCGGTCCGGCCGGCGAACGCCGCATCAACTACATCATCGAGCGCCATGTCCGACGCGTCGGCCACGACCGCGGTGACGTCGGCAAGATCAACGCTGCGTTTTCCGCGCGCATAAAGCGCGAGCTTTTGAATTTCATTGCGGGATGACAGACGGTCGCCGCCAATCAGCGCGATCAAGGCAGCGCGTGCGTCCGCCGCGATCGTCAAGTTGGCGGCCCGCATTTCCTCCTCGATCAGCTGAACCAGTGCGCGTTCGTTGTCCGCGTAGCACGGGAGCACTGCGGCCACTTTTGCCTTTTCGCAGAGCGCGCGCAACGGCGCGCTTTTTCCGAGGTTGGCAGCCTCGATCACGATGCGACATTCGCTCGACGGTGCTGCGATGACGGCCTCGACCGCGGCGGCAATATTGCGCGTGCCCGCCTTCACCAGAACGGCTCGTCGGCCACCGAACAGCGGAACGGTATGTGCCTCCTCGATGAGCCGTGATGGATTCCCGGCGAGTTCGTCGCCATCGATGCGTGCGAGCATGAATGGATCGTTCGGGTCATCGACCGAAGAACGCACCAGTGCGTCTACCCGCTCACGCACCAGGCCGGCATCGGGCCCGAACACCAGCACGATTGGCTGCGCAGGATCCGGCTTTGCGATAAAACGGTCGACGTCAGAGGCTTTGATGGCGGTCATGGCGCCAAATGAATCACGACCCTGCCACGAAATAAGAAGCGAGCCGCGAACGAATATTGTCAGCAATCACTTTCGCGGCGCGATTCTCGGCATCACGCAAGCCGCGGTCACCGGCGAAGCGCTGCTCTTGCCCCGGAATATTGTAGGACACGCGAGAGAATGTCTGGCCCCGGACGACGGTCTTGCCCGATGCGATTTCGGTCAATGTATAGGTTGCGTCGATACCGTAATTGTCGATGTCCGGACGTGCGGTGTTGATGTCGACAATCACCTGGAGCTGGGTCGCGGTGAGTTTCACGTTCAATCGATAGGCCGGTGGTGCTGCGGCGGCGCCACCCGTCATATTGTAGATCAGTTCATTGCGTACGCCGACGGTTACGCGCGCCACGCGGCTGCCGCTTGGCGCGTCGATTGAGGCAACGTCTACCGCGCTGAGCTTGTCAGCAACGCCCGTGCTGCCGGTTGGTGTCGGGTGTTCGGCGTAAAGCGGCTGGAAACACCCGGCGGTTAAGCCGGCGAGTGCCAAGGCGCATAGAATCCGGGCCGAGCGCTTGATGTCAGACCACGACATTGACGATCCTCTGCGGGACGACAATGACCTTTTTCAGGCTTTTGCCCTCCAAGGCCTTTTTTACCTCATCAAGGGCCAAAACGGCAGCCTCTATCTCTGCAATTGTGGCTTCGCGTCGGACCGTGACCTCGGCACGCTTTTTCCCGTTGATCTGGACGGGCAGGGTGATGGTGCCTTCGACCAGAAGATCTGGCTCAACCTGAGGCCATGCCTCGGTTGCGACCAGGGTCTCATGCCCGAGCGCCGCCCAGCATTCTTCCGCAAGGTGCGGCATCATCGGGTGGAATAGCCTTACCAGGATGTCGCCTGCTTCGCGCAAAGCCCAGGCGAGCCCTTCGCCCGGCACCGTTTCGACGCCACCGATAGCGTCGCCCAGCGCATTGGCCAACTCGTAGATATGGGCAACGCACCGGTTAAAGCGCAGTTTGTCGATATCGTCGGAAACGCGTGCGAGCGCGCGGTGCGCGGCTTTGCGAATCTTTACCGCTTCGTCATTGAAATTCGATGGCCGGCCGGAAGGGGCTTTGATATCGGCAATCTCGCCGACGAGCCGCCAAAGCCGCTGCACGAAGCGCCACGAGCCCTGTACGCCTTCCTCGGTCCAGATGACATCGCGCTCAGGCGGCGAATCAGAAAGGACAAACCAGCGCGCGGTGTCGGCGCCGTAAGCGCTGATTATTTCGTCGGGATCAACGGTGTTCCTTTTCGACTTCGACATTTTCTCGATCGAGCCGATTTCAACCGGCTCGCCCGTCGAAGCAAGGCTTGCGCGGCGCGAGTCGCCGGTACCTTCGATCTTGACGTCGGCGGGCTCGATCCAGTCGCCACTTTTGGCGCGGTATGTTTCGTGCACGACCATGCCTTGCGTGAACAGCCCGGCGAACGGCTCGTCCAGCCCGACCATTCCGCATTTGCGCATCGCGCGCGTGAAAAACCTCGAATACAGCAGGTGCAATATCGCATGCTCGATGCCGCCGATGTACTGATCGACGGGCAACCACTCGTCCGCGACTTTGGGAGTGGTCGGCGCCTTGTCATTCCATGGATCCGTGAAACGCGCGAAGTACCACGACGAGTCGACGAAGGTGTCCATGGTGTCGGTTTCGCGCCGCGCCGGGCCGCCGCATTGCGGGCACTTTACGTTCTTCCAGGTTGGATGACGGTCGAGCGGATTGCCGGGTTTGTCGAATGACACATCTTCGGGAAGCGTCACGGGCAAATCTTTTTCCGGGACCGGCACCACACCGCATTTATCGCAGTGAATGACGGGGATCGGGCAGCCCCAGTAGCGCTGGCGCGAGATGCCCCAGTCGCGCAAGCGATAATTGACCTGACGCTGCGCCACCGGACGGTTGCCGCGCGTCTCACGCTCGAGTCGCTTGGCAACCTCGTCTTTTGCCTGCTCGATCGTCATGCCATCAAGGAAGCGCGAATTGATCATCTTGCCGTCTTCCAGATATGGCACGTTAGTGACGACGAAAGTCTTCGGGTCCTGGCCCGGCGGGCAAACCACCGGTGTGTTGCCGAGACCGTATTTATTGGCGAACTCCAGATCGCGCTGGTCATGCGCCGGGCAGCCGAAGATGGCGCCAGTGCCGTAGTCCATCAAAATGAAATTGGCGACGTAAACGGGAAGCTTCCAGCTTGCGTCGAACGGGTGCATCGACTTGATGCCGGTATCGAAGCCGAGCTTTTCGGCGGTGTCGATTTCCGCCTGGGCAGTGCCCATCTTTTTGCATTCGGCGATGAACGCCGCGAGCTTGGGATTTTTTGCCGCCGCGGCTTGCGCAAGCGGATGATCGGGCGATAGCGCCATAAACTTTGCGCCAAACAAGGTGTCCGGCCGCGTAGTGAAAATTTCAAGTTCAGGGTCCTTGTTCGGCGTTGTCACCGGGTCAAGCATGAAACGGATCAGCAAGCCCTCGGAGCGGCCGATCCAGTTCTTCTGCATCAGCCGGACCTTGTCGGGCCAGCGGTCGAGCGTATCGAGCGCCTCGAGCAGATCTTCCGAGTAGTCACTGATCCTGAAGAACCACTGCGTCAGTTCGCGTTGTTCGACCTCCGCGCCCGAGCGCCAGCCGCGCCCGTCAATAACCTGTTCGTTGGCGAGCACGGTATGATCGACCGGATCCCAATTCACCTTTGATTGCTTGCGCTCGACCAGCCCGGCCTTGAGAAAATCGAGAAACATCTTCTGCTGATGTTTGTAGTAGGACGGGTCGCAGGTCGCGATCTCGCGCGCCCAGTCGAGCGAAAGCCCCATCGACTGGAGCTGCCTCTTCATTGCGGCGATGTTGTCGTAGGTCCAGGCTTTCGGATGGACCTTGCGGTCGATGGCGGCGTTCTCGGCCGGCATCCCAAAGGCATCCCAGCCCATCGGATGCAATACGGCATTGCCCATCGCACGTTTGTAGCGCGCGACCACGTCGCCCATGGTGTAGTTGCGGACATGGCCCATATGGATGCGCCCCGAAGGATAGGGGAACATCTCAAGGACGTAATATTTCGGCCGCGGGTCGTCGTTTTTGGTGGCGAAGATGCCGCGCTCGGCCCAGGTTTTCTGCCAGCGGATCTCGGCCTCGCGGCCATTGTAGCGTTCGTTCTTGTTCGAATCGGCCGTCATGTGCGCGTCTTTTCAGGGGCGCGCGGAACAGACACGAAACGAGCCGATGGGTCAACCGCCGCATGCCGCGCCTGGCAAACATCCGGCCGGAACCAGCCCTTGTCCAAAGGGGTTAGCCTCGCGAAACAGGAGGTGCAGTATGGTCGAGGCTCAACAGATCAAAGAACACATGGAAGTTTGCGGCTCGGACGGTGCTCACGTGGGCACAGTCGATTGCACGAAGGACGCCAACAAGATTGTGCTGACAAAAAGCGATCCCAAATCGGGTGGCCAGCACCATGTCATTCCGCTGGATTGGGTGGAGAAGATCGACGACAAAATACGTCTGAAAAAATCGGCCAAGGACGCCATGGCCCAATGGCAGACGGCGGCCTAGGACGACGGCCGGACCGCCGCGTTTGTTCAGACGCGTGAAAGCGCCCGGCCCGCGGCCTCCAGGAGCGCCACCGCGTCATACGGCTTTTCGACGACGGGCGCCTGCGGAAATAGTCGGGCGTGCATGTCGTCGGCCCGCATTCCGGTCAGGAACACGAACGGTATACCCAACGCGGTGAGCAACGACGCGACGCCGAGGCTCTTTTCGTTTGAACCGTTGAGCTTCACATCGAGTATCGCTACGTCGAACTTCGGGCCGCTGCCGAGCAATTTGAGTGCTTCCGCTGCACTGGCAACACAAGCAACATGCAGTGCGCCGGCGCGTTCGAGTATTTGCTGGATATCGAGCGCAATCAGAAATTCATCGTCAAGCACCAGGCAGCGCTTGCCGACAATAGGCGATTGAACCTGCACGACATTGCCCTCGGTCGATGGAACCTTTGCTTGTCGTATGAATTGAGTTAGGCGGCATTTAAAAAAGACACAGGGCAGCCGATTTTTTAAGTGCTGCCGCTTCCAGACAAAATTTAGCGAAGATTTCGGTCGTGCGCGGTGGGGCTGGCGTGATTATTGGAAACACCAAATCGAATAATCATTTCACGCCTTGCGAGCAATGTCCGCTTCGCGGGCGGTCGTTTCTTCGCGAATTCAGCGCCGACGAACTGGCCTTTGTGAAGACATTCAAGGTCGACGAATTGCGGGTGGAAGCGGGCGCGAGTTTTCTGCAGGAAGGCGCGCGCAGCGAGCAGTTGTATACGGTGCTGAGCGGCTGGGCATTTCGCTACAAGATGCTGGACGACGGTCGTCGCCAGATCCTCAATTACGCGTTGCCGGCCGATATGGTTGGCCTGCAAGGCACCTTGATGCACGAAATGGAGCATTCAGTGGAAGCGTTGACACCACTGGTGCTGTGCGTATTTCCTCGCGCGAAACTTTGGGATCTTTATAGCCGCCTGCCGTCGTTGGCCTTTGACATCACCTGGCTGGCCGCGCGGGAAGAACAGCTCATCGACGAGCACCTGGTGAGCCTCGGGCGCCGGACGGCGCTCGAGCGGGTCGCCTATCTGCTGCTGCATCTTTTTTTACGCGCGGAAGAAGCCGGCCTCACCAAGAACGGGTCGATCCAGTTTCCTTTCACGCAGCAGCACGTTGCCGACACGCTCGGAATGTCGCTGGTCCATACCAACAAGACGCTCAAGCGTCTGTACCTGAGCAAGGCTGTCCGCTGGAAAGATCGCGTCTTTGAATTGATCGACCGCACGGCACTCGCTGCAATTGCCGGCAGCGGAATCAATCAGCTTCGCCAGCGGCCCTTCATTTGAAGTGGCGGCGGCCGAGCAGGTACGATATAGCGGGCCCATGGCAGCAGCGGCTGAATCGACCGGTCTTGAAGGCGTCAGGGAAAAAATCGTCCGCGCTTGTCGCGATGCCGGCCGCGATCCCGCCGGCGTGACATTGATCGCTGTGTCGAAAACGTTTCCCGTAGAAGCGATCGAACCTGTCATTGCCGGAGGTCAGCGCGTTTTTGGCGAAAATCGGGTGCAGGAAGCGAAGGCAAAATGGCCGCCCTTGCTCGAAAAGCATCCCGGCCTGGAATTGCATCTGATCGGCCCGCTTCAATCCAACAAAGCCAAGGACGCGGTCGTCCTGTTTGATGCGATCCATTCCGTCGATCGGGTCAGTCTCTGCGAAGCGCTTGCGAAGGAAATCAGCAGGCAGGGCCGTCACCCAATTCTGTTCGCCGAGATCAATACCGGCGCTGAAGCGCAGAAGGCCGGAGTGCTGCCGCAGGACGTCGATGCATTTCTCGCGGCATGCCGGGACAAGTACCAATTGAATATTTCAGGATTGATGTGCATTCCGCCCGCTACCGAATCCGCCGGGCCGCATTTTGCCCTGACCGCCAAGATTGCCCGGCGCAACGGTCTGAAGTTTCTGTCAATGGGAATGAGTGCAGATTTCACGACTGCGATTGCGCTCGGTGCAACGCATGTGCGGGTCGGGACCGCTATTTTCGGCGAAAGATCAAAATAGTCCACCTGCCGCAGTTACTCGACCACGATTTTAGTGCGCGGACCAAGCCGCAGCAGGAGACGGCGGAGCGTATTGAGCTCGAGTGCGACACATCCGGCCGTCGGTGCGAAACCGGTCCGTGCTGCATGGATGAACACGGCGCTGCCGCGGCCGGCAATGCGGGGCCGCGTGTTATGATCAATCTCGACAATGAAATCGTAGAGATGATCCTTACGCGCCAGGCGGTCGGAAGCTGCATGGGCGCGGACCTTGATGGGCTGATTGTAATGGCGATCGGCGGGGTCTTCACACCAGCCGTCCGCCGGTCCGATGCGTTGTGCCGGGAGAGAGGTAAGTGGACGTGCGTGCCTGTCCGCACGCCACCAGAGCCGGCGGAGGCGGAACGTGCCGCGCGGGGTGCCGCCATCACCTTCGCGTTTGTTGGCCTTAATTCCGCCGCGTCCGAGCGCCACCGGCAGTATGAGTGTTCCGGCCGTAAGCCAGCCACGCCGGGGATCGCCCGGCTTGCGGCGTATCGTAATCCGGGACAAAGATCGTTTTCGTGCGATTGGCTTCATCTTGGCTCGAGCCGTTTCGGCCCTAAATACCAGTTCACGCTTGCTCTTTTAGCCCTGAATGTTCTATTTCGCGACTGTCGGAATTGGCGCGTCGGCGCCATTTGAGGGGGCCCCTTGGGGCGATGGCCAATAAACGCACGATACTGATCGTCGACGACGATGCCGAGCTGCGCGAAGCGCTGATCGAGCAATTGGCGTTGCACGAGGAGTTCGACACTCTTTCGGCCGACAGCGGCACCAAGGGTGTGCAGGCGGCCAAGGGCGGGCAGGTCGACCTCGTCATCATGGATGTCGGATTGCCGGATGTGGACGGACGCGAGGCCGTGCGCATCCTGCGCAAGAACGGCTTCAAGGCGCCGATCATCATGCTGACAGGTCATGACACGGATTCCGACACTATTCTCGGTCTCGAATCCGGCGCCAATGACTACATATCAAAACCGTTTCGTTTCGCGGTTCTGCTGGCCCGAATCCGGGCGCAGCTTCGCCAGCATGAAGCGAGCGAAGACGCGGTCTTCGCCATCGGTCCCTACACATTCCGGCCAAGCTCGAAATTGCTGCTCAGCCCGAAAGGCAGCAAGGTCCGGCTTACGGAGAAGGAAACCGCAATTCTGCGCTATCTCTACCGTGCCGGCGAAAAACCGGTGTCGCGTGAAACATTGCTGCAGGAAGTGTGGGGTTACAATTCCGGGGTCACGACACATACGCTGGAAACGCATATTTATCGTCTCCGCCAGAAAGTCGAAAAAGATGCCGCGGCGCCGGCCATCCTTGTAACGGAAGCCGGCGGCTATAAGCTGGTGCCGTGACGCGCACTCTCACAGTTATTCCGTGGCCTCGCGCATCGGCGAACCCGGAATCCAGAATCTCGATAAGCCGTCGCAACGTCTGGACCCCGGGCCCACGCGCTCCGCGCGTGTCCCGGAATGGCGGGATGAATTGATGGGTCTTGAAGACGACATTGCGTTTTTAGAACAGGTGCCGCCTTTGGCCGCGCTCGGCAAGCAAGCGCTGCGCATCCTCGCGATTGGCGCCGAAACGCGCCATCTGCAGAGCGGTGCCGTGCTCTTTTATGCGGGCGAACTCGCGGACGGTGGCTATGTGATCCAGGAGGGCTCGTTACTGCTGGAGCCCGGTACGCTTGCCGAGGGCAAGGAAATCACCGTCGGGCCGGGCACACTTGTCGGCGAGCTGGCGCTGCTGACCAATACGGTCTGCCAGGCGACAGCGATTGCAAAAGAGCCGACCACCGTCGTCCGCATCCCGCGCAACCTTTTCAGAAAAATGCTGGAAGGTTATCCGGCGGCGGCCGAGAAATTGCGCGAAAGCATGACCGAACGCCTGCAAACCTGGACCAAAGAACTTGCCGGCGTCAAACGCGCACTCGAAGTGCCCGACAAACGCTGATTGAAATGCGCCCGAACAAGCCTACAGCTCTATCGTTGCTGTCACCGGTACGTGGTCCGAGGGACGACTGGCGCCACGGAAGTTCTTGGCGATTTTGATCGTCGATACGCGATCGGCAAGCGCATCTGATGTCCAGATATGATCGAGGCGGCGGCCGCGATCGGCTTCGCGCCAGTCCTGCGCGCGATAGCTCCACCAGGTGTAGAGTTTTTCGGGCTCCGGCGTGAGCACGCGCATGGTGTCGATCCAATTTCCGGCGCGTCGCGCGGCAGTGAATTTCTCGCATTCTACCGGCGTGTGCGACACGACCTTGATCATCTGCTTGTGGCTCCAGACATCGTGTTCGAGAGGCGCCACATTGAGATCGCCGACAAGGATAGCGCGTTCCGACCGATCCGGCCGCAATCCGGCATGCGCGCGCATTTCCTCGAGAAATGCGAGCTTGTGCTGGAATTTCGGATTGATGTCGGGGTCCGGCTCGTCACCGCCGGCAGGCACATAAAAATTATGCAGGGTAATCTGGTCTTTCAGTTTCGCACGGTCGCCCAACACGACAGAAATATGCCGGCAATCGGTCTTGCCGCAGAAGCTCTGGATGTCGACGCCGTCGAAAGGCACACGCGATAGCACCGCGACACCGTGGTATCCCTTCTGACCATTAAGGGCGGCATGATCGTAGCCGAGACGCTTGAAACGCTTGAGCGGGAAAGCATCATCGGGACACTTGGTTTCTTGCAGGCAGAGGACATCGGGCTGCGCGCGCTTCAAAAATCGCGCAACGAGATCGATCCGCAAGCGGACCGAATTGACGTTCCAGGTCGTGACCTTGAAGGGCATGCGAAATAACTAAAGCCTCGTGCGCCCTTTGTCACTGTCTGCGGGGGCGTTTGTCCAAAGGACAGCGTGCATTCGTGGGCCTATGTCCAACGTATCTCGTCCACGTGGGGCAAGGTCCCGTTTTTCAAACGGTCACAAGCCCGGCCGCGATGAAGCCCGAAGAGATGAGGAGAGCTAATTATGATACCGCGTATAATCGATTTTGAACATGGACGGGTCGGGCCGCTTGCTGGTGTCGAGATTATAGACCGCGACAGTCGTGTCGTAGCCCTGCGGATCGGTCACCGTCCACTGCTTGAGCTGCATGTCCTTCGCACTGAACATGATCATCAAACGGCTCGTGCCGACGATGCCGTTTTTTTCCTCCACGACGACAGTCACGAAGACGTCGTCGGCGTAGACGGAAATCAGATGGGTATCCTTGGTGAGGTCTACGTGGTCGGCGAGCAGAAATCGAAGCGGGGTCTGCGACAGCGGATAAACGTCTTGCGTCGCGAGGCGCCGGTCGCGCACGACAACAGAGGAGCCGTCCGCAATCAGTTCAATCGGACTGGGGTCGTCATATTCGAAGCGGACGCGGCCCGGTTTGAAAATGTAGAATTCGCCCTGTGTGCGGCTGCCGTCGGGACCGACCTGGATGAAGTTACCGGTCAAAGTCTGCACACCCGAGAGATAGGTGTTCACGCGCTCGACGATCGCGCGCTGCTCGGGTTTGAGCGTGCCGGCAGAGCCCGCCTTGCCGAGTAGGGCCGCGAACGGATTGGAAACCGGGTTTGGCGCTTGCACGCTCGGTGGCGCCTGCGTGGCCTGGGGCGCCTGCGCGCGGGCTCCCAGCGCCTGGCTTGGAACCGCCGGCGTGGCCACCGGGCGAGCGGCCGAGCCCGTGGCCGGCTGGCTCTGCAACCCTGAAGGCCGCGGCATTGGAAGTGGAACAGTCTGCGCGAACGCAGGAATCGAGAGGCAGGCCAGAAGTGCGGCAAAACCCAGAGTTTGACCGGTCCGCGCCTTGTTCTCTGCCGCCATCACGTTCTCCGCCTTGCGCCCCCGCGGGTAACTCGATCCGCCCTATATGGGTCGGCTGTGGCGATTTCGCGACCCAAAGGCCGCATTCCCGTTCGGCTTAATCGTGAACCGGCCGATTCTCAATAGCGGTCGTCGGCGGGATTTTCAGGGATCAGGATTTCGCGTTTACCCGCATGGTTGGGCTGGCCCACGATGCCCTCTTCTTCCATGCGTTCCATGATTGTGGCGGCGCGGTTATAGCCGATCTGCAGCCGCCGCTGGATATACGACGTCGAGGCCTTGCGATCGCGTTTCACGATTGCGACCGCCTGTTGAAAAAGGTCACCGCCTTCGGCCATTCCCATGCCGGTGGCATCGAACACAGGATTTCCGTCCTCATCCTCGTCACCACCCGCCGTGACTTCCTCGAGATATTCGGGCGTGCCCTGCGACTTGAGATGGCGCACCACCTTCTCGACTTCCTCGTCCGAGACGAAAGGTCCATGCACGCGGCTGATACGGCCGCCCCCCGCCATGTAGAGCATGTCGCCTTGGCCGAGCAGCTGTTCGGCACCCTGCTCGCCGAGAATGGTGCGGCTGTCGATCTTTGACGTCACCTGAAACGAGATGCGGGTGGGGAAATTTGCCTTGATGGTGCCGGTGATGACGTCGACCGACGGCCGCTGTGTGGCCAGGATGACGTGGATGCCGGCTGCACGGGCCATTTGAGCAAGACGCTGGATGGCGCCTTCGATGTCCTTGCCGGCGACCATCATCAGGTCGGCCATTTCGTCGACGATCACGACCAGAAAAGGCAGGGGCTCGAGTTCGAGGTCTTCCTTCTCGTAGATGGCCGCGCCCGTCTCCTTGTCGTAACCGGTATGGACGGTGCGTGTGAGTCTTTCGCCCTTGGCTTTCGCCTCAGCGACGCGCGCGTTATAGCCGTCGATGTTGCGAACGCCGAGCTTCGACATTTTCTTGTATCGGCCTTCCATCTCGCGCACCGCCCATTTGAGGGCGACGACCGCTTTTTTCGGATCGGTGACGACGGGCGTGAGCAGATGCGGGATGCCGTCATAGACCGACAGTTCGAGCATTTTCGGATCGACCATGATGAGGCGGCATTGATCGGGCCGCAGCCGATAGACCAGAGACAAGATCATGGTGTTGATTGCGACCGACTTGCCGGAGCCGGTGGTGCCGGCGATCAGCAGATGCGGCATGCGGGAAAGATCGACGATGACTGATTCACCGCCGATCGTCTTGCCCAGACAGAGCGGCAATTTCGCCGCGCTCTCGTTGTAGTCCAGGCCGGTGAGCAATTCGCGTAAGTAGACCTTCTCGCGCGTCGGGTTTGGCAATTCGATGCCGATTGCATTGCGGCCGGACACGACGGCAACGCGCGCGGATACCGCACTCATCGAGCGGGCAATGTCGTCCGCGAGCCCGATAACGCGGGATGACTTGATCCCAGGTGCAGGCTCAAGCTCGTAGAGCGTGACCACCGGGCCGGGCCGGGCATTGATGATTTCGCCGCGCACGCCAAAATCCTGCAATACGCTTTCGAGCGCCGCCGCATTGCCGTCGATGAGGTCGCGCGACAGTGTCGTGCGTTCGCTGGCGCGGGCCGCTGCCAGCAAGTTCAATGAAGGCAACACATAGCCGTTGCCGGAGCGGCGTGCCGGGGCGCGTTGAGCGGCGACGCGGCGGCGAGGCGGCGCCTCATCCTCCTCATCCTCGTAGTCGTCCTCGTAGGCATCGTCGTTGTCCGAACCATCGAAGCGGGGTTCCAGCCTGGGTCCGCGCACTGTGGGGAGCGGAGTGCGAGGACGCGCATCGCGCCGGATCATGCGGCCGATGCGGGCCTTCCAGCTCAGCAGGGCATGGACGATCATGCCGAGCCAGGCAGAGCCGCGGTCTTCCTCAATCTCCTCGTCGTCGATTTCTTCGTCCTCATCCAGATTGCGGGCGGCAGCTTTCCCGGCCTGCGGGCTGCGTCCGATGGCGAGCACGAGCGAGACCGCAGTGGCAAATCCGAACACGAGGCACAGCACGAAGCGCGTCAATCCGACCGGTGCGCCAAGAACCACCGATGGCAGGCGCAGAACCGCATCACCGGCAACACCGCCCAGCCCCGTCGGAAGCGGCCAGGAGCCGATATGCGGAAGCGTCGATGCAAACCCGGCCGCAAGGAATGTGGCGAGAATCCACAACAGGCTGCGCCATTTGTCGCCCATGGTCTTGTGGGAAAGGAGGCGCCAGCCGAGCAATGCCTCAGGCACAAGAATCAGGATCGCGGCAAGGCCGAGCAACTGCATCGCCAGGTCGGAAAAGATCGCGCCGGGAAAACCAAGCAGATTGTGGATCGGCTTCTGCGTCGCATGACTGAGCGAAGGATCCTGCACCGACCATGTGGCCAGCGCGAGGGCGCCAAGCACGGCCAGCACGATCAGCGCCAGACCGGCGAGTTCGCTCAGGCGCCGGCGAATGATCTCACGGAAATGCTCCGAGACGAAAGCGATGACGTCGAGGCTGCGGTCCGCTGCTCGCATGCGTTACGAGTCCTTTTGTTTGCGCATGATCTTGTCCGAAAACCGGTTCCTGCTTTTCGGGATCATGCGCTAGCCCAGCACGGCGACGATGCGATGCAACGCCTCGGCCGTGGCGGTCTTGTCCTGCACCATGGCGACGCGGATATAGTCCGCGCCTGGATTGCTGCCGTCTTTCTGTTCGCGCGCGAGATAGCGTCCCGGCACCACGCGCACGCCCGCTTCGGACCAGAGTCGTTTTGTCACGATTTCACTGCCGCCCTGCTTCGACACGTCAAGCCAAAGAAAAAATCCGCCGGCAGGACGCTCGTAGCCGTAGCGGCCGCCGACAATCTGATCGGCGAGATCGAATTTCGCCGAATAGAGTTCGCGGTTTTTCTCGACATGGGCTTCATCTTCGTAAGCGGCGATCGCGACATACTGCGCTGGCGTCGGCACCTGCGGCGCGGCGACATTGCGTAATTCGAGATAGGGGCCGATAAAGCGGCGGTCGCCGGCCGCGAAGCCGACGCGCAATCCCGGCAGATTGGAGCGCTTCGAGAGCGAGTGAAAAACCACGACATTCGCGAAATCGGGTCCGGAGGCTTCGAGCATCCCGGGCGGCGCGTGTTCGCTGTAGATCTCGCAATAACACTCGTCGGCAAAGATCAGGAAACCGAAACGGCGGGCGAGCGTCGCAAGCCTGTCGAGATAAGCGCGGCCGGCGACCGCGCCCTGCGGATTTGAAGGCGACGCGAGATAGCAGGCGACTGTGCGCGCGAGCAGTGCGTCGTCGAGAACTTCAAGATCCGGCAGGAAGCCGCTCTCGCGCGTTGCCGGCAGATAAACCGGTTCGCAGTCCGCAGCGAGCGCGCCAGCGGCGTAGGCCGCGTAAAAAGGATTTGGAATAAGCACTGCCGGTTTTCCGGCGCGGCGCGGCACCCACCGCTTGGCGGCAATGGCCGCGAGAAACAACCCTTCGCGCGTGCCATTGAGGACGAGGACTTCGCTTTCGGGATCGACAGCGCGCGCGAGTTTGTAGCGGCGGGCGAGCCAGGCGGCGACGGCGCGCCGGAACGGCTCGATGCCCTTGTTCGCCGGATAGCGGCCGAAGTCGGCAAGATGCGCGGCGAGCATCGGCCCGACAAAGGGTGGGATCGGGTACTGCGGCTCGCCGACTGACAGGTTGATGACAGGCTTGCCCGGCTCGATGCCGGCAATCAGCTCGGTCAGCCGCACGAAGGGCGACCGCGAGTCGACCGCCGGTGCAGTGGGAGAGGCAGGCTCGCGCTTGGCGGTCATCATGGACATGCGTTTACAAGGCGGGGACGGCCCGCCGCACAGGGGTCTCGATACAATAAAGAGGGCGAGGTTAAGACCCGATTAACCATCGGAAATTGCGGCAGTTTTAACCCCCGAAACAGGGGAAAACGGCCAAAAAAGAGAGGCCCCGGTCCATTGCTGGACCGAGGCCTCGGCGGAAGGGACAGTGCCGGGTTTCCGCCCCTGCCGGTAGTTTACTGAACGACCTCGCCGTGCAGCGCGAGATCGAGGCCCTCGCGCTCCACTTCGTCGGAGACGCGCAGGCCGATCATGGCATCGATCACCTTGAGCAGGACCAGCGAGACGATCGCGTCATAGACGATAACCACGCATATACCCTCGATCTGATTGATCATCTGGGCGGCGTTGCCTTCGATGAGACCCGCGGTGCCGCCGTATTCGTTGATCGCGAATACGCCCGTGAGCAGCGCGCCGACAATTCCACCGACGCCGTGCACGCCGAAGCAATCAAGCGCGTCATCCTGACCCAGGATGCGCTTGAGCCCCGTCACGCCCCAGTAGCAGAGCACGCCGGCAGCAACGCCGATCGCCATCGAACCTGCCGGGCCGACAAAGCCCGAGGCGGGAGTGATGGCGACGAGGCCGGCGACTGCGCCCGAGCAGAGGCCAATGACCGTCGGCTTGCCGCGGCAAATCCACTCGACCAGCATCCAGGTGAAACCTGCGACTGCCGTGGCGATTTGCGTCACGGTCATCGCCATGCCCGCCTGCATGCCGGCAGTGACGGCTGAGCCGGCATTGAAGCCGAACCAACCGACCCACAGCAGCGAGGCGCCGATGAAGGTGAGCACCATGTTGTGCGGCGGGCCCATGTCCTTGCGCCTGCCAAGACAGATTGCGCACATCAGGCCGGCGACACCCGCGTTGATGTGCACGACAGTGCCGCCGGCGAAGTCGAGCACCTTGAACCAGGCGTCCGAATTGCCGTTCGACATGAATCCGTCGGCTCCCCAAACCCAATGCGCGATCGGCGCATAGACCAGAATGGCCCACAAGCCGATGAACCAGAGCATGGCGGAGAACTTCATCCGCTCGGCAAAAGCGCCGGCAATCAGGGCCGGCGTGATGATGGCGAATGTCATCTGGAAGCAGAGATACACGGTTTCGGGGATGGTCGGGGCCAATCCATTCGGCGTGCCGATGCCCGTCGATATATCGCTCAATATGCCTTGCAGGAACGCGCGACTCATTCCGCCGATGAACGGTGAGCCGGGCGTGAAGGCCAGACTGTAAGTGACGACCGCATAAAGAATTGTGACAAGGCACGTGACGGCAAAACTCGTCATCACCGTGTCGCCCACATTCTTCTTGCGCACCATGCCGCCGTAGAACAGGCCGAGGCCGGGTACCGTCATCATGAGTACCAAGGCCACCGAAGTGAGCATCCATGCAGTGTCGCCGGAATTCGGCGTGCACTTTTCAAGGACCGCCTTTTTCGGGTCCGGATCGTTGGCGCAAGCCGGCGGCGGAGCCGCGGGTGCGGGCGGTGCGGCCGCAGCGGCGGGAGCCTGTGTCTGAGCGTAGGAGACGTCATACGACGCCACGCTCAGGAAGAGGCCGAGCAGAATCCCGAAGGCGAGAGCCAAGAGCCCCGCACGGGAGGATTTCTTCAACGTCATGGTCTTAACTCCTGTCCGTATTGATTGCGGTGCGGGTTACTAGAGAGCCGCAGCATCGGTCTCGCCGGTGCGGATGCGCACGGCGCTTTCCAGATTGAAGACGAAGATTTTTCCGTCGCCGATCTGTCCGGTCTTCGCAGCTCCGGTAATGGCGGCGATGACCTTGTCGACCTGCTTTGTGTCCACTGCCACTTCGATCTTGATCTTGGGCAGGAAGCTCACCGCATACTCGGCTCCACGGTAGATTTCCGTGTGGCCCTTTTGACGCCCGTATCCCTTGACCTCGGTAACGGTCAGCCCCTGCACGCCGATGGAGGTCAGAGCGTCACGGACCTCGTCGAGCTTGAAAGGTTTGATAATGGCCATGACGATTTTCATGGATTCGATCCCCGCTTGAGCCCGTTTGTTACGTCACGCAGTGCGGGCGGTTTCACTGAGCCCTCACCTGCGAAAGCTCGCTTCGCAGGCACAGCCAGGGAGATAGATTCAAACGCCGTGCCAGTTGCCCGGCACAGCGCTATAATCTTGATCCAACACATGAAATTCAGGAGCCGCCGAACCGGCGCATTGCGGCCTTGGACCTGCCGCTTAAAGACGCGCCATCGCCCGGGCGGCCTGCTCAAAAAATAGTCAGCGTTTTTCGATCGATAAATTCCGTGCCCGACGCAAGGATCGGCACGGGAAGATGTGGCCGGGATCGTCTATTGGATCGCCTCGCCATGCAGGCTGACATCGAGGCCCATCACCTCTTCTTCATGTTTGACGCGCAACGGCGATATCGCGCCGAGGACCTTGAGGATGATGAAGGTCAGCCCGCCCGACCAGACCAAGGTAACCGCAATGCCATAGATCTGAGCGACCAGCTGATGCGGATTGCCTTCGAGCAGGCCGTGGATTCCGCCGGGCGTTTCCGGGCTGACCGAAAGCGCGCCGACCGCGAACACGCCGGCGAGCAAGGTTCCGGTGAAGCCACCGATGCCATGCACGCCGAACACGTCGAGTGAATCGTCATAACCGATCTTGAGTTTGAGGCGGGTGCATGCCCAATAGCAGATCGCGCCGGCGATAATTCCAATGAGAATGCCTTGCATCGGCAACACGAAACCGGACGCCGGCGTAATTGTGCCGAGGCCGGCGACCGCACCCGATATCATTCCGAGCACCGATGGTTTGCCGCGCTCCCACCATTCCAATGCCATCCAGGTAAAAGCTCCCGCGCTTGCGGCCAGATGCGTGGAGACGATTGCCATCGCTGCGCGCGAATTGGCGCCGAGTGCGGACCCGCCATTGAAACCGAACCATCCGACCCACAGAAGACCGGTACCGATGACCGCCAAAGTGAGATCATACGGCGCGAGGTTCTCGCTGCCGTAACCGCGGCGCGGGCCGAGCACGTAGGCGGCGACCAGTCCGGCGACACCGGCGTTGAGATGGACGACGGTGCCACCGGCAAAATCGATCACGCCATAGGTCCCGAGGAATCCGCCGCCCCAGACCCAATGCGCGATCGGCACATAGACCAGCAGCAGCCAGAACACGCAAAATAACAGGAATGCCGAGAACCGCAGGCGATCGGCAACCGAGCCGGCAACCAATGCGACGGTGATTACCGCGAAAGTCATCTGATAGATCATGAAGAGGCTTTCGGGAATCGTCTTGGCAAGCGGTGAAATCGCGTCGAGCGTAACGCCGTTGAGGAACGCGCGCTCGAGCGTTCCGATGAATGCTCCATCGCCGGTGAAGGCGAGACTGTAGCCGACGAGCGCCCAGAGAATCGAAACCAGAAATGTTGCGGCGAGACTCTGCGCCATGGTGGCGAGAACGTTTTTCTTGCGAACCATGCCGGCATAAAACAACGCGAGGCCTGGGATCGTCATCATTAGAACGAGGCCGGTCGCGCCGATCATCCAGGCTGTATCGCCCGCGTCGATCTTGGCGGCGACATTGGACGTTTGTGAAAATGCCGGCGAGGCGACGAAGGTTGCAGCCAATGCAAGTGAGGTCGCGGCGAGGCGGCGTGGCGACTGAGTCATCTCGTTTTCTCCGGCAAGTTTCCGCTCGAGTTGTTTTTTTAGGGAAAAGCTGATGTGAGAAGGACCGCGCGTGCCAAGAATGGCACGCCACGCTCTTACAGAGCGTCGACGTCGGTTTCGCCCGTGCGGATGCGCACCGCCTGCTCGATCGGCGTAATGAAGATCTTTCCGTCACCGATCTGGCCGGTGCGGGCGGCGGCCGCGAGCTGCTCCATAACCTGATCGACCTGCTCGCTCGCGACTGCAATTTCGAGCCGTAATTTCGGAAGAAAGTTTATGGCGTATTCGGCGCCCCGGTAGATCTCGGTGTGGCCCTTCTGCCGTCCATAGCCTTTGACCTCGGACACGGTCATGCCATGTATGCCCATGCGGGTGAGCGCATCGCGCACCTCTTCGAGCTTGAATGGCTTGATGACGGCAATGACGAGTTTCATGGCTTCCTTTCTCGTCCGGTTGGCTTTGTCCGCGGACCATGCGTACGAAAACCCGCTCCGGCTGGGGCCGGCTCGGGTTGTTTGCGTAAGCTAGCGACAGGCGGCCCAAAGATTAAGCGGAGAAGCTGCTGTACCCACAGGCAGTCGCCGCGTTTTAGGGCAAACAAGGGCAGCAATGCTGTCTCATCTGCTGCGGGTGGGGACGGCCAGGCCCAGCGATGAGATCACCTGCGGCAGCACGGCGCGCGCCTGCCGGACGGTCATGCCCGGCCGGACGCCTTCATCATAAAGGACGGTCAGGAGCGACCGGTCGTAGACGGTAAGATAGCCGACCATGCGTTTCTGATTGAGCGTGGTCCAAGGATTGCGCTGGTCGTGGTTCGACAGCCCGAATGCGTGCAGCAGTTCGTGATACGCGCAATCGAGGAAGACATCGTCGCCCTTGTCGACGATGATAAATGAGACCGAGTGAACGATGTCCCCGCCCGCGGTCGACTTGACGCTCGTCATGCACTGCGGATCGGTACGCGCGACAAAGGTTCCGGCGATTTTTGCCCCGAACGCGGATTGCAGCGCCGATTTAAAATCCTTCTCGTCGATCAATCTCAACTCGATATCAGCGTCGGGTGCCGTAGTTTGGGTCAAATGAAGCGCCGGAACTTGACGCGCGTAGTCGTCGATGACCCGAAACATTGCCGTGCTGCGATTGATGCTGCCGCCGCCGATGATACCTACCCGGATCGGGTGATCGAAACGCCGGATGCCGAGCGGCCGCGCGCCAATGCGCAGATCGGAACCGAAAGCGAGCGCGAGGAAACCGCGCTCGAGTTCAGCGGCGGTGAAACGGGTGTATTGCGGAGGCGCGTTTTCCGGCGCGTCGGGCGGCGCCGGTTGCTTGTCCGATGCCGCCAACGCCACCCTGCCAGATGCGACGGCAAGGAAAGCAACAAGAGAAACAACGATCCATCCGGCGCGCTTTATTCCTCCCTCTTGCAAGAAGAAGGAAAAGATTGTCGCCGCCTTTGCGCGACTTTTCATGACTCACCAAATTATCAGCGCCGCTGACGGATCAGCCCTTCCTGCGCTACCGAAGCAACCAGCGTCCCGTCGCGTTGGAATATAAGTCCGCGCGCGTATCCGCGCGAGCCGTGCAGATTTGGCGAATCCTGCGCATAGAGCAGCCAGTCGTCGGCGCGGAAAGGTCGGTGCAGCCACAATGCATGATCAAGGCTTGCCGCCATGAATTCCTTCTCGAACAATGTGCGCCCATGCGGCGCCAGCGCCGTATCGAGCAGCATCATGTCGGACGCGTAGGCCAGGACGCATTGGTGGATGGCCGGCAGGTCCGGAAGCTTGCCGGTGGTCCGGATCCAGACATTGAACTGCCCGCCGGGAATTTTTTTGCCGAGATAGCGCTCGAATTCGACCGGCCGCAATTCAATGGGCCGCTCGCGCTCGTAATAGCGCCGGACCGGGTCCGGCATCATCGGGAGCAGCTTCTCGCGCATGTCGGCGTCGCTCGGCAGTTTTTCCGGCGGCGGTACCTCCGGCATGCTGGCCTGGTGGTCGAGACCGGGTTCGTCGGTATGAAACGACACCAGCATCGAAAAGATCGGGTGGCCGTGCTGCCGCGCGGTGACCCGTCGTGTAGTGAAGCTCTTGCCGTCGCGGATGCGATCGACGTCATAGATGATCGGAACCTTGGGGTCGCCGGGCAGCAGGAAATAGGCGTGCATCGAATGCGGCGGCCGCGCGGCTTCGACCGTGCGCACGGCGGCGACCAGGGCCTGGCCGATGACCTGGCCACCGAACACCCGCTGCCAGCCGACCTGGGGCGAACGGCCGCGGAACAGGTTCATTTCAAGAGGTTCGAGATCGAGAATATCGAGCAGGTCTTGGACGGCTGATGACATGCGGGACCTGGGAATGGTCAAAGCTCGCCCTCAACCTGCTATGCTCCGGCAGGATTTACAAGGAAGTCTCAATGAATAAGGGCGGTTCCGAACGCCGGCGCACCGAGATCGTAATCGGCGGCGGCCGGCTTTGCCGGGCTGGCGCTCGCGATCGCGCTGCGTCAGGGGCTTGGCGATCCGTTCACGGTCACGGTCGTCGATCCGGCGCTGGCGAATGTCCGTTCGAAGGATCCGCGCGCTTCCGCGATCGCAGCCGCGGCGCGGCGGCTCTTTGAGGCGATCGGCGTGTGGGACGCGGTCGCCGCCGATGCGCAGCCGATCCTCGACATGGTGGTAACCGATTCCAAGCTCGATGACGCGGTGCGGCCGACATTCCTCACCTTCGGCGGCGAGGTCGAAGAAGGGCGAGCCGTTCGCGCACATGATCGAGAACCGGCATCTGGTCGATGCGCTGGTGGCGGCGGCAAAGGCGCTCGGCGTCGATTTGCGGGCCGGGGCGGTCGCCGGTTTCGAGCACGCGCCGCATGCGATCGAAGTTGCGCTCGCCGACGGCGAGACCATTTCCGCGCGGCTTCTGGTCGGCGCCGACGGCGCGCGCTCGAAAATCCGCGAGCAGGCCGGCATCGCCACGCATGGCTGGAACTACGATCAATCGGCGATCGTCACCACCGTCGGACATGAGCGCGAACACGAGGGCCGCGCCGAGGAACATTTCCTGCCGGCTGGGCCATTTGCGATCCTGCCGTTGACCGGCAAACGATCGTCGATCGTCTGGACCGAAACCGCGCGCGAGGCGGCGCGGATCATCGCGCTGCCTGACGAAGAATTCCACGCAGAGCTGGAGAAACGCTTCGGCCTGCAGCTCGGCGACATTGCGGTGATCGGGCCACGTCGCGCGTTTCCGCTTGGGCTGTTTACCGCGCGCAGTTTCATTGGCGAGCGACTGGCGCTGGTCGGCGACGCCGCGCACATCATCCATCCGATCGCCGGGCAGGGACTCAATATGGGCCTGCGCGATGTGGCGGCTCTCGCCGAGGCAATCGCCGATGCCGTGCGACTTGGACTCGATCCCGGCGGGGCCGATGTGCTTGAGCGCTATCAGCGCTGGCGGCGTTTCGACACCATGAGCATGGGCGTTGCGACCGATGGCTTGAACCGGCTGTTCTCAAACAACTCCGATGTCCTGCGGCTCACGCGTGACATCGGTCTTGGCCTGGTCGAGCGTATGCCCGTGCTCAAGCGCATGTTCATCCGCGAGGCGGCAGGTTTCACGGGCGACGTGCCGAAGCTGCTGAAGGGCGAGACGCTTTAGTCCAGCGAAAGCAAGCCGCCACAGATCGGTGGAGTGGCGGCTATTCCGCGACGATGAAGCCGTGCGACTGGATCGTCATGAAAGCGGAATGCTGCCGACGTGGTCGTGGAACGCTTTGCGTTTGGAAATTGCGCCGTACCAGCGGTCAAGATTCGGCAGCGAAGGCCGTTGCGGCACCAGCTGGACGAAGCGGTAGCATATAATCGCGACAGGAATATCGCCGTAGGAGAATGCGGCCCCGGCGACGTAGTCGGCCTTGCCGAGACGCGCGTCGAGCATTTTCATGGCGTCGGTGATCTTGTCCTGCGAGGCCTTGATGGCAGCCAAGTCGCGTTTCTCGGCCGGCGTGCGGATCAGGCCCCAGAATGCCGGGCCGATCGCGGGTCCCGCCACCGACAATTGCCAATCCATCCACTGGCTCGCGAGCGCGCGCTGCTTGGGATCTTTCGGCTCGAGCACGCCGGCCTTGTCGTGTTTGCCGGCAAGATAGCGCACGATCGAGTTCGATTCCCACAACAGGAAACCGTCCTCTTCCTCAAGCGTCGGCACCAGGCCGTTCGGATTCATGGCGAGATAGGGGGCTTCCCTGTTTTTGCCGAAGGAGCCGCCGACATCGATGCGCTCATGCTCGAGCTTGAGTTCGCCCACGGCCCACATCGCCTTCTGCACATTGGACGATGTCTTGCGGCCCCAGATTTTGATCATGAAAGCGTCTCCCTATGAGCTTGGATATTCTTTATCGTCTCGGCGGCGCATTTTATCGGGGACATGCAACCGCGGCCGTCTAAGCGCGATCGCCGGGACGGGCGCGGCGACGACAGATCAATAACGTATATGGATTAATCACTCCAGGCTGCGCGCTTCCTCCGGCAACATGATCGGTATGCCATCGCGGATCGGATAGGCGAGCTTCGCCTTGCGCGAGATCAGCTCCTGCTTTGCAGCGTCGTATTCCAGCGGCCCCTTGGTGAGCGGACAGACGAGTATTTCCAGCAGCTTCGGATCGACGCTGCCGGGGGGACGTTCAGTGGGGGGGACAGTGGGCATGCTGGCTCCGCTATTTTGACGGTCTTTATAGCATGGCGCCGCAACTTTCACTGCCCCTCGTGCCCGGCACCCGGACGGAACGCCCGGGACACATATTCAGCAGACAATCGGCAGGCGGCGGGCAGGGGTGCCCTTTTGCGCGGCAACGGCGGCAAGCGTCATTGCAGTTTCGGCTCGCCCTCGGTGTTCTTCTTTGCAAGCTCAATTTCGGTGATGGCGATCAGGATCTCGGCACGGGTCTTCAAGTCAGGCGCTTCCAACAGGGCCTGCTTTTCCGCGGCGCCATAAGGCGACATCATCGAGAGCGCGTTGACCAGCGCTTCGTTGGGCGCCTTCTCGATACCGTCCCAGTCGGCCTTGAGATCGTTCGCCTTGAGGAATTGCGTCAGCGCAGCAAGCAGCGCCGTGCGATCGACGGCATTTTCCCCTTTGCGCGCGACGAAATCGTCGGCAAACGGCGCGTAGGTCACGCGGCATTGCCGATATGACGTGGCGACTTTGAGCTCTTCCTCGACGCGGAAGCGGGCGACGCCGGTGAGTTCCAGCAGGTAACGGCCGTCGCCGCTTTCGGCGAGCTGGGTGATGCGGCCAACGCAGCCGATCTTGTAAAGATGCGGTTTGTTGTCGGTGCCGCCATGAGCGACGTCGGGCTGAATCATGCCGATAAGCCGATGGCCGTCGCGCAACGCGTCGTCGACCATGGCGAGGTAGCGCGGCTCGAAAATATTGAGCGGCATCTGTCCGCGCGGCAACAGCAGCGCGCCCGGCAGCGGGAATACTGGAATGGTGCCGGGCAATTCGATCGGTCCGCGATATTGCGCGTTCATCGGCATCTATCGGCCCTCACGTTCCATGCCCGACTCGGAGCGATGGATGGCGGGAGCAATGCTTGCGTTCGGCAAATTCACAGGCTTACGAAAACAAGACCGATGACAAGCGTTTGCGGCCGTCCAGCGTCGCGGCATCGGTCGGGCCCCATGCCTCGAAAAACTGGACGAGTTGCTTGCGGGCGCCGTCATCGTTCCACTTGCGATCGCGCTTGACGATTTCGATCAGATGCTTGACGGCATCTTCGCGCTGGCCTTTGGCGTTGAGCGCAACGGCGAGATCGAAGCGCGCCTGGTGATCGAGCGGGTTGGCCGAAATTTTTTGTTCAAGGTCGCTGAGCGGCCCAACGGATTTGGCCTGCTCCGCAACTTCGAGCGCGGCGCGCGCGGCGGCGACCGCGGCCTCGTTGCGCTTGGCTTCGGGAACCAGAGCGAGCGTCTGCTTCGCCTGTTCAAGTGCACCGGTTCCGACATAGCAACGCACGAGTCCGGCGAGTGCATTCACGTTGGCGCTGTCTTCGGCGAGCAGCTGAGCATAGAGATCAGCGGCACCGGCCGCATTGCCCTCGGCAAGCGCGGTGTCGGCCGCTTTCAGCAGGTCCTTTTCCTCGGCGCCGACGGCGCCCTTGGTGAGCCGTTCGAGGAACGCAATCACCTGGCTTTCCGGCAATGCGCCCATGAACCCATCGACCGGCTGCCCGTTGGAAAATGCGATCACCGCCGGGATGGACTGGATGCCCATCTGGCCCGGAATGGCCGGATGCTCGTCGATATTCATCTTGGTGAGCTTGACCTTGCCCTTGGCCGACTTCACCGCCTTTTCGAGAACCGGGGTCAGCTGTTTGCAGGGGCCGCACCAGGGCGCCCAGAAATCGACGAGTACCGGCTGGCGTTTTGACTCCTCGATCACGTCCTTCATGAAGCTCTGCGTGGTCGTGTCCTTGACCACGTCGTCCGTCATGGTTGCCCCGCCATTTTGCAGCATATGATTTGCCTCATCCGGCCACGCGTGGCCTCACCCAAGGTTCGTCCCGCTTAGATGGGCTATCGGGAAAGCTAACGCAACCATCAAGGCATGGTCGAGGCGTGGTCCGAAACACGTTCGATTCTGGGCATATGACCGGTGGATTCGAGGAATTTCACCAGGTCGCTCCGCGTTATCGACGTGGTCATGGTGTTGACCAACGGATGATAATTGAGGGTCTCGTGCTCCATCATGGCGGCGTCGAGCACGACGGTTACGCGCGCGTGGCTATCGTTGATTGCGCCGAACGGGGTCACCGCGCCGGGCTCGACGCCCAGCAACTCGCGCAGCAAATCCGCCGAACCGAATGAAAATCGTCCGGTTGCGCCAAGCCGCCGGTGCAGGCCCTTGAGGTCGATGTCGGCATCCTCAAGCGCCACGACCAGATAAATCTCGTGCTTTTTATCCCGCAAAAACAGGTTCTTGGTGTGCCCGCCAGGGATTTGTCCGCGCAAGCCGCGTGATTGTTCGACGGTAAACAGCGGTGGGTGCTGCACCGTCGAATGTTTGATCCCGAGCGCGTCAAGCGCAGCGAAAAGCTGGTCCGGGGTTTTTGGCATGGCGTGCAATTTCCGGCCTGGCGCCGTGTTAGTATCTGACGAACAACCGAAGAGGTACAATATGTTCCGCATTTTAATGATTGCGGGCGCAGCCGTCCTCGCCATGTGGCTTGAGCCGCGGCCCGCGCAAGCCAACGAAGGTCCCTGGTGCGCGTCCATTTCCGTCGGTACCGGCGCCGTCTATGACGACTGTCAATACTACTCATTCGAAGCATGCCGGCCTCATGTTCTCGCCGGTAATCGCGGTTTCTGTAACCTCAATCCTCGCTGGGCCGGACCGCCGGTAAAACCGCACGTCCGCCACCGGCAGCATGTTCGTCGCGACTGACGGCACCCCCTTCGTTTCCGGAAGATCGAGAGGTTTGAACATGATGCGCAACATTCTCGCTGCGACTGTTTTTGCGGCAGTCCTCGCCGCGGTTTTTGCCGTCAACGCAAGCACCGCGCGGGCGGCTGAAGGTCCGTGGTGCGCGCTGCTGAATTTTGGCAGTGACGTTTCGGAAGATTGCCAGTACCGCACGCTCGAAGAATGCCTGCCCGCCGTCACTTCGGGCTTTCGCGGATTTTGCAATCACAATCCGCGCTGGCAGGGCCCGGATGAGCAACCGCGCTTGCATCGCAAACGCGCGGCCCGGCACCAATAGGCAGGGCCGCAGGGCGCCTTATTTGCGTTCGGCCGGCGGCCGCGTGCTAGGCCGCAGCCTTTCGCGAATGGCCTGGAACGAGACGTAGAGCGGTGGAATCGCGAAGATGCCGATGAAGGAGGCGAATATCATGCCGCCGAACACCGGCGTACCGACATTGCGGCGCGCGAGTTCCGATGCGCCAGTCGCGATCACGAGTGGTAACAGGCCAAGGATAAACGCGAACGAGGTCATCATGACCGGCCGGAATCGCAGCCGCGCGCCCTCGGTTGCGGCCTCGAGCAAGGGGACGCCTTTTTCCCTTTGTTCTTTTGCAAATTCGACGATCAGAATTCCGTTCTTGGCGGCAAGGCCAATGAGCACGACCATGCCGATCTGCCCATAAAGATCGAGGGTGAGACCGCCGAGAACCATCGCGGCGAATGAGCCGAGAATGCCAACCGAGACCGACAGCAGGACGGGCACCGGTATCGTCCAGCTTTCGTAAAGCGCGACGAGAAAGAGATAGGCGAATAGAACCGCAAATCCGAGGATGATTGTCGTCTTGCCTTCCGCGCGCTTTTCCTGAAACGCGGTGTCGGTCCATTCGCCGGCGTAACCCTGCGGCAATGTGCGCGCGGCCACCTCTTCCATTGCCTTGAGTGCCTGGCCCGAAGAAACGCCCGGCGCCGGGCCTCCCTGGACGGTCACGGCGCGGCGATTGTTGTAGCGGATCAGCCCCGGCGGACCGACGACGACGCGCGCTTCCACCAGGCTTCGCATCGGGATCATTTTTCCCTCCGCGCTCCGTACATTGATTCGATAGATGTCGTTGATGCTTGCCCGATCGCTTGCCTCCGCCTGCACCTGGACCTGCCAGGTTCGGCCGAACAAATTCATGTTGTTGACGAAGTAGCCGCCGAGCGAGGCCTGCAGCGCCTGAAACACGGAGTTCAACGGGACGCCGAGAATCTGTGCCTTGTCGCGGTCGATATCCAGAAAGATTGATGGGTTCGTCGCCGAGTAGGTGGAGAATACGCGGCTCAATTGCGGATTTTGGTTTGCGGCCACGACAAGGCCGCGCAATACCTGCGCCAGTTCATTCGGGTCGCCGCCGCGAAGATCCTGCAGCACATAGGTAAAACCGCCGCCGGTTCCGAGACCGAGGATCGGTGGTGGTGCAAGCGGCGTCACCATGCCGCCCTGTATTTGGCTAAACTTCGCGTTGAGCCTGCCAATGACATCCCGTACGCCCATTCCGGCGGCCCTGCGATCCTCGAACGGCTTGAGTGTGACAACGAAAAAGCCGGCATTCGGCTGGGAGAAGTTGTCGATGAAATTCAGGCCGATAACGGCCGTGATATCCTCCACGGTCTTTTCGTCACGCAAGATCTCTTCAGCCTGCTTGATGACATCCGTCGTCCGGGCAACGGCGGCGCCGCCCGGCATTTGAACCACGACGAAAAATGCGCCCTGGTCGTCCTCAGGCAAAAAACCGGTTGGCGCAATTTTCGACAATCCGACGATGCCAAACCCGCTGACGACGACCAGCACGAGCCCGATAATCGAAATACGCACGAGCCGCGCGACAACCGTGCCGTAAAGATCGCGCACGTAATCGATCGAACCCATGATGCGGCCCATGATGCCGCGGCGCGGCCCATGATGAGGCCGCAGCAGCACGCCGCAGAGCGCAGGCGACAGTGTGAGCGCATTGATTGCGGACAAAAACATCGAGACCGCAACCGTCACCGCAAACTGACGGAATAATTCGCCGGAAATGCCGGGGATGAACGCGACCGGCACGAACACCGAAAGCAGTACCAGGGTGATAGCGATAATGGGCGCGGTGATTTCCGTCATCGCACGCTTGGTCGCATCGGCCGGCGAAAGCTCGGGATGCTCTTCCATCACCCGCTCGACGTTCTCGACAACAACAATCGCGTCGTCGACAACAATTCCGATCGCGAGAACGATGGCCAACAGCGAAACGGAGTTGGCCGAATAGCCGACCGCCAGCAGGACGATGAATGTGCCGATGAGGCTGACGGGTACCGCCAATGTTGGAATGAGCGTGGCGCGCACGTTTCCGAGGAAAAGAAAGACAACGATCACGACAAGAATGAAGGCTTCAACGAGTGTCTTTTGCACCTCATGGATGGTGTCTTTGACGAAGACCGTTGGGTCATATGTGATTTTCCAGGCCAGATCGTCGGGGAAGTTTTTCTGCAGCTCCTCGATGCGCGCGCGAACCGCTTTCAGCGTGTCGATGGCATTGGCGCCGGGCGTTTGATAGATCGCAACCGCGGCCGCGGGGCCCCCATTGAGGCGAGTCTCGCGGTCGAGGTTAGCGGCACCGAGATCAACTCTTGCGACGTCCCGAAGCCGCAAAATAGAGCCGTCCGGATTGGTGCGAATGACGATATTCTCGAAGTCCGCAACCGAGGCGAGCCGCCCTTTGGTCTGGATGTTGAGCTGGAGCTGCTGTTCGTTCGATATCGGGCGCGCGCCGATACGCCCGACAGCAGCCTGAATGTTCTGCGACTGGATCGCGTTGATGATGTCGGCTGTGGTCAGATTGAGGCCGGTCAGCCGGTCGGTCCGCACCCATGCGCGCATCGAGTAATCTTGCGGCCCCCAGAGCGTTGCGTCACCGACGCCGGGAGTGCTTTTGATCTGGTCGAGAAGATTGATCGTGACGTAATTTGAAAGGAACAGCGGATCATGGGTGTGCTTGGGCGAATAGACTGCGATAACACCGAGCAGCGCCGATGATTTTTTCTTGACCGTGACACCCTGGCGTTGCACTTCCGGCGGCAGGCTCGAAAGAGCGACCTGCACCCGATTATTGACGTTGACCGCATTGATGTCCGGATTGGTGCCGAGCTCAAAAGAAATGACGAGCGAATAGCTTCCGTCATCGCCGCTGATGCTCTTCATGTAGATCATTTTGTCGACGCCGACGACCTGCGCCTCGATGGGCTGGGCGACCGTCGCGTCCACAATGGCCCCGGACGCACCGGGATAGACCGCTGTAACGGAAACCTGCGGCGGAACGATATCCGGGTATTGTGCAATCGGGATCGAGAGCAGGGCGAGCGCGCCCGCAATCGTGGTCACGATGGCGATGACGATCGCAAGCCTGGGCCGGTCCACAAATATCGATGACAACACCGGTCAGCTCCGTTCAGCCGGCCGGAGTGATCGGGTTGGCGCGCACCGGCGTTCCCGGCCGGATGCGCTGTATGCCTTCAACGATAACCAGCTCGCCTCCACTGAGGCCGGAATCGATGACGACGCCGGTACCGTGTGTGCCTCCGGGTTTGACTCGTCTTGTCGCGGCCTTCCCGTCTTCCACCACGAACACATAGACGCCGCCCTGATCCGCAATCAGCGCAGATTGAGGAATGACGATTCTTTCCTCGGGGCTCCCGGATTCGATCACGACCGTCATCAGCTGGCCGTCGGTGAGGCCGGCCTTGGGATTGGGAATAGTGGCGCGCGCTGTAATCGTGTCGGTCGAACGATCGACCGTTACGTCGATGAAGTTCATTTCGCCGATCTGGTCATAAAGCGTGCCGTCCGAGTAACGGAGTTTGACTTTCAGGCTTTTGACATCGGGACCTTTGCCGGTCTGCTGAGCGCGCAGGAAATCGCGCTGGCTGATGGGAAATGTCACATACATCGGATCCTGACTTACGATTGTGGTGAGTGTGCCAGAGCTGGGGCCTACGACATTGCCCTTGGTGACGCTGGTGCGGCCGATCTTTCCGGCGATCGGCGAAGTGATGTCGGTGTATCCAAGGTTGATCTGCGCCGATTGCAGATTGGCCTCGGCTTCCAGAATGGACCCTTTGGCCTGCTGGTCTGCCGCCAGCGCCTGATCGCGCGCGACCACCGTGCCCGTATTTTTCGCGAGCAGTTCCTCGGCGCGTTGCAGCTGGACTTCGGTCAGAACTTTCGCCGACTTGGCCCGCTCCAGGGCGCCTTGCGCCTGCTTGACCGCGGCCTCGAACAACCCCCTTTCAATTTGGTAAAGCGGCGCGCCCTCCTTGACCGCATCGCCTTCCTTGAAATTGACCGCATCGAGATATCCGGTCACCCGCGCCTTGACCTCGACGCGATTGATCGCCTCGACCCGGCCCACGAATTCAAGCGACGGCGTGATTGATTTTTTTTCGGCAACAACGGTGCCGACGGGAACTGTTGCGGGCGCGGCTTGCTGTGCGTAGGCAGGCAACGCAACGCCGAGAGCCAATAGAAATGCACATCCGGCGAGGCGCATCGCGTCCTCCCCTTTTTTGGCGGGCTGAGCTAGCGTGCCGTGAGTGTATTATCTATGCCGCCGGCCGCCATGGCCTTTCATGGCCTTTTCCGTTGATCGGGCCCCCTGCTTGGGCTAGATCACGGCCCGGCCGCCCAGGGTCCTGTTACCCCGGGCGTTATTCCGGGATGGCACGCAAGGTTTCGGCTTCTGGCCGGTATCCGGTGCTGCCTCGGGCAAAAATTGGAAGCGAAAAATCAGGCTAAGTGCTTGATTTTGCGGGTGTAGCTCAGGGGTAGAGCACGACCT
>CAWHQF010000031.1:0-18960 GCA_963831475.1 uncultured Alphaproteobacteria bacterium | reverse complement strand
TGTTTATGCCTGTATACCTTCGTTCAGTTCTTGCTCTCGTCGTGCGGAACCGATTGTCGACGAATTGCATTTTACGTCAAATCTTCGGGAGGTCGCGGACGGAATGTCATCCGCGAAAGACTATCGACGCTACGCCTGGGGAATGCATGGCCGGCGGAACCATGAATGATCCGTCCACAAACCGAGTCGTACAAATGGCCCAGGCCTCTACCGAACTGGCCGAAAGGCGACGGCGAGAAGGCGACGCGACCGACGAGTGACGTGCGCCAATCGCGGCCGGGTTTGCTTGCCGACTTCGTTCGACGTCGACTGTTATGCCGCGTCGCGAGCCTGATCGGAGGTCTCGGCGGCTTCCGCCGGCGCGCCCAGTCCCATCGCAGCGAGCAGGCTTTCAATCTCCATGCGCGCGGTCATATGGGACATGGTCGGCCGCGTGCCAAGCGTGCCTTCATCGAGGTCATCGAGCGCGGTGAGACCGCGTGGAAAAAATTCACGGAAAATGACCCGCTCGGCAAGGCCTTCGACACAACGCAGCTCAAGCCGCCGCGAAAGTTCCTCAAGCCCCTCGCCGACGAGCCGCTTGTTGCGCGAGCCAAGCGTCGAAAGCCGGTTACGCAGCACGATCCAGTCGATCGGGCCCTGGCCAAGGATCCGGCGCTGGCAGCGCGCTTCGTCCACCATGCGGGCGTAGTGGCCGGTACCTGTCACCGCGAAAGTCTCACGGTCGACCGTGCCGAGCACGTCGAAATCAACAAAACTATCGTTGATCGGCGTGATCAGTACGTCGGCGATGGAATGTGCAAGGCGGTTGAAATGGCTGTCGTGCCCCGGCGTGTCGATGACTATAAAATCATTCGCCGCGGCCAGAGTATCGATGAGGTCGCTGAGCGCCCTTGAAGCGGCGGCGCGGCTTTCCGCATTGGGGAAATTCTCCGTCTCATCGAAGCAGTAATGCGCGGGGATTTCGAAGTCCCGTCCGGTTTGGCTCGCCCACGCCTGTCTGTTCTGGATATAGGTCGTGAACGACTTCTGGCGTGCGTCGAGATCGATCGTGGCAAGCCGGTGGCCCGCCTTGAGCAGCGCCACTGCGATGTGCATGGCCACGGTAGATTTGCCCGAACCGCCTTTTTCATTTCCAACGACGATGACCTGGACCGGGCGCACGCGCGTTGTTGTGTCGATCGACATGAGTGCCCTCGAATTCTGGTTGGGGAATCGGAACCGCAGCCGAGTCCTCGTCAAGCGTATTGATTTTGATTCGCGGAATTCCCACAAGATTCTTCAAGCGAAGAGTTGTCCGAAAATACGAAAAAGGAACTTTTGCGCCGCTCCTCGCATTCTCGTCCGACTGCAGTCGGCCACACGGCGCCACAAATTCGCCTGATCCGGAACAATATTGCTGCGGGGGCGCATTCACATCAAACGCGGGAACGCGATTGCATGGATGATGACGCGTTGGTGAAAGTCCCTGAAGTCACTCTGATTTTCTGGATTATCAAAATCGCGGCCACGACGCTCGGTGAAACCGGCGGCGACACCGTGAGCATGACTCTCAACTGGGGCTATGCGGTCGGAACGGCGATCTTCCTTTCGCTGCTGATACTGTTGGTCGCGGCACAGATCACTGCCGGAAAGTTTCAGCCGTTTCTCTACTGGGCAACGATCGTGGCCTCGACGACCGCCGGCACGACCATGGCCGACTTCGCGGACCGGTCGCTTGGCGTCGGGTACACCGGTGGCGCCACGATCTTTGTATCGCCCTGATGGCCGTTCTCAGTTTTTGGTACTGGTCACTCGGCTCAATTTCGGTCGATACCGTCAGCACACCAAAGGCGGAGGCTTTCTACTGGGCCGCCATCACTTTGTCGCAGACGCTGGGGACCGCGCTCGGCGACTGGATCGCCGACACCGGCGGTGCGGGGTACGGAGGCGCCGCGCTGATCTTCGGCGCAGGGTTGGCGGTGCTAGCAGCAGCCTATTACTGGACCGGCATCTCGCGCGTGGTTCTGTTTTGGGCAGCCTTCATCCTCACGCGACCACTCGGGGCGACCGTCGGCGACTTGCTCGACAAGCCGGTGCACGAGGGCGGCCTGAACTTGAGCCGTCCCCTTGCATCGGTGGTCATCGCAATTTTCATTGTCGGATGCATCCTGTTGCTTCCGCAGCGCGCCGGCGCGCGTCCCCGGCAATCCGAAGTCATGTCGCGATGACGTACCGCATATCGAGGCATGTTTTTCGGCGCCGGCGCCTTAACTGCGCGCGTACAAAATGCTAGAGTTCCCTTGCCGGCATGATCGCCGGCAGCGGGAGGCGGCAATGAAATTTCAGCACCTTGTTGCCCTGGTCATCCTGGCAGCGGTCGCGTTCGTCGCAGCCGGAAACCTTCATGCGGAAGATGCTTACGTCCGGAAGGTGCCGCTCGACGCGTTCACTGTCCCTGTTGTCCCCGTCCCCGTCATTCCGCCCGGTTCATCACTCGATCTCCGGCCAGGTCGCGCACCCGACTCCGGCGAACAGATGAACGGTTATGCGCCGCCCACAAGGGACACGACGACGCCTTCGATTGGCCTGTCGATCAAGTCGCCTTTCGACGACCGGAAATAAGTCTCGCGCCGCCGCGATCTTGAATCGCAACGCGCGTATGTCGGTAACTTTAATGCCGCTGAAGCCCGGATTGGGCGGAAATTCGCGCGATTTCGGTGATCATTGTGTCAATCTCGCTGACCATTTTACCGTCACCGCTGTTTCGCCTTTTTTCTGCCACGTTGCGCAGTACTTACGGTCCCAATTGCAGATCATTGAAGGGGACAATCAATGAAGCATATTGGCATCGGACTGCTTGTCAGCGTGCTCATCGCCACTGCGGCGCATGCTGCCGGGTGGAGTTCGATTCATAAATATGTGAAGCGTTCCGGTAATTGCGCAGGCCAGGAAATTCTTGCGAGTTCGTATTCGTCCGGAAAGCGTACCGCGAACGGCGAACGCTTTGACGCAAACGGAAACACCGCCGCCGCGCGGACCTGGCCGATCGGCACGACACTGACGGTGACCAATCCGCAAAACGGGCGGTCGGTCACGGTCAGGATCAACGACACCGGTCCGTGGGGAATCGCCTACCGCATGGGCGCCCGGCTCGACCTTGCGCGGGGTGCCGCACAGCGGCTTGGCATGCGGGCTTCGCAATATGTGTGCGTTGCGTAAATAGACAACAGAAGGTTTACGCCGCGGCGCCTCGGTTCGGAGGCGCCGTTTTTTTTGCCGCAGCCCGGGCGCGCCAACATATTTCCGTTGAAACCGGGGCGCGGCTGCCGCCGAAATCGCTAAAGTTTTCGTGCGCCCGGAAGCCCGGATTAACCAATGATTTCTTTGTTGTCACAACCACCACTGGAACCGCACGCCTAAGGCGAAAGATTAAAATATTTGCATTAACAGGACCGAATGCGTTCGTCCGACGGGTCTCTCGCAAGCGAGAGGTGGTTCTTCTGTGCGCTGGCTGTCTAGACTTGCATCCGCACACTATGCGCGGGAAAAAAATTCCGGGTCTGCCTCCGCGCTCAATCTTTTCAGCCCGACGCGGCTGATTATTGCGTGCGCGGTGACGCTATCTATCATCGTGGTCACGAGCGCAAAGTCTCATCGTCTACAATCTTCGCAACCGCGCCGTTTCAGAAAACGAGCAGGCGTTATCAAATTCCGCGCTTATCGTTGCCAAGCAAATCGAGCAGACCTTCACCGCGGTGCAGGCCGTGCAAGACAGCTTCCAAAACGATCTCGCTGGCCTTCCGGCCGTCAGCAGGGAAATAATCACGAATGAATACCGGCGCTACGACGTGCATATCAAGCTGCGCGACAAGGCCGGTGGCATGCCCTATCTGGGCTCACTCGCAATTTTCAATGCAAACGGCCAGCTGATCAATTTTTCGCGGCAGTGGCCAATTCCCGACATCAATATCGCGGACGAAGACTACTTCAAGGCGCTCAAGAACGGCCCCGCTGCCACGTCCGAACTTGGCGGGCCGGTGCGCGACTATGCGACCGGCACCTGGGTCATCCATCTGGCGCAAAAAATCACGGGACCTCACGGTGAGTTTCTGGGCGCTATCTCGGCAGCGCTGGAACTGCACTACCTGCAGAATTACTTCCGCGACATCAGCCCCAATCCGAACAGCAGCTTCGCATTATTCCGCGACGACGGAATGCTGCTCGCGCGCTATCCCGACACCGATTCCGATATCGGCCGGCTGTTTCCGAATGCGCTGGCGCTGAAGCTCGTGACAACTTCTGATCACGGCGTCGGCACGATCGAGGGTGTGATCGACGGTTCGGTTCGGCTCGTTGCCGCGCACCGGGTCAACAGGTATCCGATCGTCGTCAGTGCGACGCGCACCACCACCGCCATTCTCGCTCACTGGCAGAAAACGGTGGCGTATATTGCGGGGGCGGTAGCGCTGATCATCGCCGTCATTGCCGCCTTCGCGCTTCTTTTCACGCGGCTGTTTCGTAATTACCAGGCGCTCGAACAGGCGCGGGCCGAACGCAACCGCGCTGAAGAAATGCGGCAGCAGAGTCAACGATTCGATACGGCACTCAACAATATGTCGCAAGGATTGGTGATGTTCGATGCCGCGTCGAAGCTTCTGGTCTGCAATACGCGCTTTATCGAGATTTACGGCTTGTCTCCGAACATTGTAAAACCGGGCCTTTCGTTGCTCGACTTGCTCAAGCACCGCAAGGAGCGAGGCTCGTTCAGCGGCGACGCGGACGAGTACCACGAAAAGCTTCTCCAGCAGATCGCCAAACGCAAACTGACCAAGCAGAACGTCCCGACGCCGGCCGGCCGCATCATCCAGATCGTCAACCAGCCAATGCCGGACGGCGGCTGGGTTGCAACGCACGAGGACATCACCGAAAAAATCGAGGCCGAAGGCGAAATCAAGAAGCAGAAGGAACAGCTCGACGCCGCGCTCGGCAACATCATCCAGGGCGTCAGCATGTTCGACGCCCAGAAGCGCTTGCTGGTCTGCAACAAGCAATATGCCGACATCTACGAATTAAGCGAGGAGCTGACCAAATCCGGGACGCCTTTCCAGGCCATCCTCGAGCACACCATCGCCAGGGGAAACGGCCCGAAAGACAAGAATGCCGCGGCCTATATCAAGGATCGGCTCAACGACGTCGCGGGCAAGGCGCCCTACCAGACCATCAACCGGCTGCGCGACGGCCGCTACGTCTCCGTGGTGCACCAGCCGATGAGCAATGGTGGATGGGTCGCCACCCACCAGGACGTCACCGAGGCGCGCCATCGCGAGGAATCCTTCAGGCTGCTCTTCGAAGGAAATCCGGTGCCGATGTGGGTGATCGACCGCGACACGCTCCGGTTCCTTGCCGTCAACGAGGCCGCCGTTGCCCATTACGGCTACAGCCGCGAGGAGTTCATGGAAATGTCGGTCGCCGAGTTGCGGCCGCAGGACGACCGCGCCCGCTTCGCGAAGTTCATCCACGGCCTGTCCGACGACCAGTTCGTCGAGAATGTCGGCCAGCACCTCAAGTCCGACGGCACCAAGATCGACATCGCCGTCTATTCCCGGGCGTTGACCTATAACGGTCACAACGCGCGCCTGACCGCCGTTCATGACATTACGAAAACAAAATTGACCGAGGCGGAGCTTCGCCGCACCAAGATCTTCCTGGATGCCGTCATCGAGCATGTGCCGTTGCCCATCGTCGTCCGACAGGTGGAGGGTTTGGGCAAAGACGCGCGAGGCAGCCAATTCGCGCTCTTCAATCGCGCCTACGAGGAACTCACCGGCGACTTGCGCGACCGGCTGATCGGCAAGACCGCCCACGAACTATTCCCGCCCGAGCGCGCTGAGATGATTGTACGCTCCGACAACGAGACTTTGCAGGGCGACGAGATTGTCTCAACGCCGGAGCATTTCATCAATACCGCATCGAACGGGCTTCGTCTGGTGAAAGCCAGCAAAATCGCCATCCGCGATGATGTTGGCGAACCGCGATATCTGTTGACGGTTCTCGACGATATCACTGATCGCCGGCGCAACGAGCAGCACATCTCCTATCTTGCTCACAATGACTCCCTGACTGGCCTGCCAAACAGGGCTTCATTCGTTGAACAGCTCGTGGCAACGCTGGATAAGTCCACAAGAACAGGCGAGCAGTTTGCCATCATGTGCCTCGACCTCGATCGCTTCAAGGAAGCGAATGACGTCTATGGCCACCTGGTCGGTGACGCGCTTCTGCGCGAAGCGGCGCGTCGCCTGAAAGGCGCGGCTGAAAACGCTTTCCTGGCCCGCATCGGCGGCGACGAGTTCATCATAATCCTCACCGGAAATGCGCCGGAAGAAACGGCTGCGACGCTTGGCGAGGGAATGGTTGAGGCCTTCAAAGAGAATTTCGACGTCGACGGCCATCAGATCCAGGTCGGGCTGAGTATTGGTGTCGCGATCTACCCGGCCGACGGTACCGACGCAAAAACGCTCATTGCCAATGCCGACGCTGCACTCTATCAGGCAAAATCAGAAGTGCGCGGCTCGGTGCGATTCTTTGAGGAAAAGCTTGGTTCGCGCCTGCGCGAGCGCCGCGAACTTCAGACCGATTTGCGCAGCGCGACCGATCGCGGCGACCTTTTCCTGCACTACCAGCCGCAGAAGACTATCGCCTTCGGCGAGGTAGTCGGGTTCGAAGCTCTCGCGCGCTGGCACTGTCCGAAGCGCGGCTGGGTGTCGCCCGAAACGTTCATCTCAATCGCGGAGCAAAGCACGCACATCATTTCGCTTGGCGAGTGGATATTGCGTGAGGCCTGTAGGGAAGCGGCCACGTGGCCGACGTCGCTCAAGGTCGCGGTAAACATCTCGCCGGTGCAGTTCCATCACGGCGATCTGCCGAAGCTCGTTCATTCCATCCTGCTCGAAACCGGTCTCAAGCCCGAGCGCCTGGAGCTGGAAATCACCGAGGGCGTGCTGATTGATGATTTCTCAAGAGCCGTGTCGATCCTACGCAAGTTGAAACTGCTCGGCGTCCACATCGCGCTTGACGATTTCGGATCGGGTTATTCATCGCTATCCTACCTGCATGCGTTTCCCTTCGAGAAAATCAAGATTGATCGTGTCTTCGTCGGCGATCTGGAGAACAATCATCATTCGATGGCGATCGTACGCGCCATTATTACCTTGGGCCACAGCCTCAACATTCCGGTCCTCGCCGAGGGCGTGGAGACCGATAGCCAGCTTTCGTTTCTCGCGCAGGAAGGCTGCGACGAGGTGCAGGGCTATCTTACCGGCAAGCCGCGGCCGATCGAAGCCTATGCGGCGCTTGTCGGACGCGGCGTTACGCAGCTGCGCAAGGCAGCGTCGAGGTAATTCAGGAGCACCGCAGCTGGTCTTTCTGCGGGCACAATTTGAAAGATTTTGCTAACGAAAACAGAAAACGAACGTCGTGGATATCGTTCGCGGTTGTGCCTGGATGGACCGGTACAGCAAATCCCAGACCTGCTCGCCATTCGTCGGCGAAAAAGAAGCGAATACCTGCCCCCGCAGCCGCAATCGAGAGAACTTGGCCGCCGCTATTAAAACTCCAGACCGCACCTTTGTCGAAGAATCCGTAGAGCTGGTAGCCTTTTAGAAAATCGCTTGATACAGGCCGATCAAACCGCAGTTCGCCATAGCCGAAAATTCCGCTGTCCCCGCTGTAAAATCCGGGTCCATACGCGGCGTCGCCAAGATAGAACTGTTGCGAAATCAAGAGTGGCCCCGACGCCCATTGCCCATTCACAGAACCTTTCACCGACCATACGTTCGAGAGCTGCTGAAGCCGAGCGAACGAAAAATCGATCAACGAAAATTTCCCTGACGCGCCGTTACGAGAGCTCAACTGGTCATCATTGCGCGTTGCGCCGAAAATGTTGAGACCTTGTCGAGCGATCACGCTGAGAAAATTCAAGCCAGCAAACGCATCCTGGTATCTGTAGTCAGCCGCCAGGCTTACGGTTGGTATGTGATCTCGGTAGATCACCCCAAGCAGGTCCTTCTCCCAGCTATCGCTGTAGTCGAACGCACCCGTAAGCACGAGCGAGGATTTGCGCGATTCCAACGGGACGATAGAGCCTTTCACCTCGTAGGTTTCGGTGATTGTGTGCGTGTTCGTAAGCCGGCGGATGTCACCGGGCGCGACATTGCTATAGAGCATGTTGGCGCCAAGCCGCGCGCCATCGTTGCCAACGGGAAGATCGTAGGAGAATCTGGCAAATTCAAACTCTCGCGGCGAATTCGGGGTTGACGAGGCGCTCAGGTTCAAACTGTCTCGATGAAGGAAATAGGAGTTGAATGCCGTCGTCGCATAGGCCTGATAAGGGCCGACCGCGGATGCGGCCAGATCATCGAAGCCGAGGCCGACGAAAATGCGCCACGTCTGGATCCAAACGATCAGGCGGAAGTTACCGGATGTTTTCCCGACTTCCTCAAGCGCGGTATCGGCAACCCGAATGCCCGGCGTTTCATTGACCAGCATCAACCGGCGTTCGAGCGTCTTGAGCTGAGTCGGAATCTCTTCGGCGATGGGTGCGAGCAGTGGTCGGATGCCATAACGCTCAACGTCATCGCCCCTCAATACGAACTCGGTAATATGACCTTCGATCACCTTGATTTGGATGCGTCCGTTCTTGATATCCTGAGGCGGGACGATTGCCCGGCTGAGCATAAACCCGCTCGCCCTGTACAAGTCGGTAATAGCAATGGCTATGCCGGCGAGATCGGCCTGCGACACCTTCTTTCCGAGATAGCGTTGATACGTTTCGGCGATCGCTGCGGATGAAAGCGTGCGCGCACCGGTGATGGAAACACCACGGAGCTTGAACATCGGTCTGGTGTCGGCACCTGCGGCTTCGGGCTTTGACACGCTCGGGAGCCGTACGGGTGGTTTACCTCGCTCCTGCCCGCTTTGAAGTGTCTCGATGCTCTTTTCGGTCTGGCGTGGGTCATACCGAGGTGGTGAGGCGGATTGCTGCGCCCACGCACTGCCCGCCCACATCACGACGACTGTTAACCCAAGGATTTGAACCCCGATGGAAAGCAAGTTGTGCGGACCGGCTACAACGTTTTGAGATAGCGCGGGAATCCGCGGCATTCGTGGGCGTTCTCGCGCTCTGAGGTCGGGTCCGAGCGTCAAAAGGTAAAATTTTACGGTTAACAGAGTGTTACCGGACAGACCCGCCCGGTTAGGGCCAACGAAGCTAAAAATTGAAGAATTCCAGCCAGAAATGCCTCTCGACGGTGATGGTAACGCGTTCCGCCATCGGTACGTATTCTGCGCAGGAGGCGTCGGTGCTTGGAAAATTAAAGCTCATCGCAACCCCACTCCTGCTGGGAGGGCTCGTGTACCTCGCACCGCATTCAATGGCTGCGGCGGGAGATGGTGCGCCGTGGCGTGTCAGCAAGTCGTCCGGTGAAGTCTGGACGACCACTTCAGATATTCAGAATGCCTCGCTCAGCAGTGAGGCCCTTCTCCAGCCGGGTGACAGCATCCGCACGGGGCCCACCGGACGCGTGCTTCTCACCCGCGGCCAGGAAACAATCCTGATTTCGCCGAATTCGGTGGTTGCTCTACCAACAAGCCAAAAAGACGGCCTCTCAACCACGATCATCGAGCAGGCAGGCTCGATACTCATTCAGGCAGAAAAGCGTAACGTCAAACACTTTCAAGTCGAAACGCCTTATCTCGCGGCTGTTGTAAAGGGAACGCATTTTCGAGTTGATGTGACCAAGGCCGGCAGCCACGTCGAGGTGCTGGAAGGCAAAGTCGAAGTTGCCGACTTCAAGACCGGCGAGATCGCTCTCGTCCTTGGCGGCCAGTCGGCGAAGGTGCCGGCATCCGGAAATTCCAGCCTTTCACTGAGCGGCACAGGAAAGTTCAACCGGATCGAGCGCGGCTCGCCGCGCGCTCCGTCTTTTGAACGGATCCCTGTACCAAAAAACGGGCTGGCGACGCCAAAGGATGTGCCAAACGGGAAAACCGTTCATGCGCTTGGACCCATTGATCTCGCGAACAATAGCTTCGCGTCTGCGGATGCAAGCCACGATCACAGTTTGCGCATTACCGCCCCACTCGGCGAGGTCAATCTTAATTTTGTGAAGGCTACTGACGGGCTTGCGCACGGCGCCGACCGATCACAAGCAGAACGGGCGAGCGCGGCGCGCGGCGCGGTCGACGGCGATGCGACGACGGGTAATGGCTTCGCAAAGACCGGAAATCAGGAGGGTGGCGGCGGGACGACCGCAAACAACGGCGGCGCAGTCGGCGGCATCACCAACGGGGCAGGCAGCGGCGGCGCAAACAGCAATGGGCTTGCCCTTGGGACACTTGGCACTGTTGGCACTCTGACCGGAAATAGTATTTCCGTCGGCAACGAAAAGGCGCTCGGCATCACCCTCGGAAGGGCGAGAGCTTTGGGCAGACTTTAGGACGCCATATCAGGGGCCTATCGAGGCCCGGTGGCGCGGTGAGGGGGAGTGGAAAGGGTTCGACCGCATCTTTTTGTGATTTTCGCTCTGGCCGCGATTGTGCTGACCGGGATGCCTACGGCATTGCGAAATACGCTTGCCGATCTTCGCTTCGCGACCTTTCAGCGCCACGCCAGCGGCAATATTGTTGTTATAGCAATCGACGCTCCGTCGATCGATGCGATTGGTGTGTGGCCCTGGCCGCGAAAGCTTCATGCGGAATTGATTGATAAACTCGTCAGCGCCGGCGTTAGCGGAATCGCATTCGATATCGACTTCAGTACACCATCAACACCCGAATCCGACCGTGAACTTGCCGCAGCGCTGCAACGCTCCGGCGGGTCGGTCATTCTCCCTAGCTTTGAGCAACCAGAAAATCCCAACGACCGAAAAATAATCCACGTCAACCGCCCTTTACCAAGTTTTGCCAGCCGCGCTTGGCCCGCAGTCGTGAACATTTCGACTGACCCAGATGGGGTGGTGCGCCACTACCCATTCGGAGAAACAATCGACGGAGCCTTTGTCCCGTCAATGGCAACAATTCTGGCGGGCCGCTACGAACGAGGCAAGGCCCAGCTCGGCATCGACTTTAGCATTCAGGCATCGTCGATTCCTGTCGTGTCATACAAGGACGTGTTGAACGGTCAGGCTGGAACGCTCGCAAAGTTAAAAAGCAAAAAGGTCATCATTGGGGGAACAGCTCTAGAACTCGGAGACCGATTCGCTGTCCCCAATGGCCGGATTGTGTCCGGCGTATTGCTTCAGGCTCTCGCTGCGGAATCCGTCCTACAAAATCGGACTCTGATACCATCCTCGCTATACATAAATCTTGCCGCCCTGCTACTTGTCATGGTTGTCATGCTTATACTTTGGCGCCAGACCGCAGCGGCAACCCGCGTCGCGGTGCTCGTAGTGCTCGCGGCAGCGCTTGAATTTGGCGCAACGCTGTTGCAATCACGAACCACGCTGGTGATTGACACCTCTCTCGTTCATATCGCCATCGCCGCCTATCTTGCTGCAATCGCCCTCGATGAAATTGATTTTCGCAAACTGCTCGGCATTATCGCAGAAAGGCGATTCCATCGTATTGCAATGTCGCTAGGCGACGGGCTTGTATGTACCGACAAAAACGGCCTGATCACCCTTTGGAATCCGACCGCCACCGCAATCTTCGGATATCAAACAGATGAAATTTTGGGTCTCTCCCTCGACACGATTTGCGTTGCCAATGACGAACCGTCGAGCGCATGTTTTTCGGTGCGCGACCTACCGCTAGACCAACTGCAGTCACCCGGTGGAAAGTTGGTTGAGATTTTCGGCCGCCGCAAAAACGGCGAGTTGTTTCCGCTCGAGGCCTGTTTTTCAGGTTGGTTAGGGACTGACGGATTCCACTTTGGCGCGATATTTCGTGACATTTCCGTTCGCCAACAGGAAGCGGCACGAATCCGTTACCTTGCGGAATATGATGAATTAACCGGATTAGCCAATCGTCATACGTTGATTGCTCACCTGCGTGACAGCATTGCAAAGGCCGGTTCTGAATCTGACGAAATTGGGCTGTTAATCCTCGGGCTCGACAAATTTCAGTTCACTGTCGACATGATGGGGCGGGCCTACGGCGATCAATTGATCTGCGCAGCCGCTGAGCGGCTTACCGAATTTTTCGACAAACTCAGCCTGGTGGCCAGGCTCGAGGGCGATGAATTTGCAATCGTTGTGAAGGGCCCAAATGCGGCGGCAAACGCTGAGAGGCTGTCGGCACAGATTTTCCGTGCGTTCAGCGAGAAACCGCTCTCTGTCGATGGCAGGTCGCAATCCATCACAATCAGCGTCGGCCTCTCGGTATTTCCAAAAGACTGCCGCACAGCGGAGGAGCTTTTCGGAAACTCGCATCTCGCCCTTTATCGCGCGAAGTCGGGCCGATGCGGGGGTCATGTTGTTTTTGAACGCAGCATCAGAATCGAGTTGGAAACACGGGCACGGCTTGAAACAGAACTCGCTCGAGCACTCGAACGAAATGAACTGGAATTATATTATCAGCCAAAAGTCAGTCTCGAAGATGACGCGATCGTTGGCGCAGAAGCGCTCATACGTTGGCACCATCCCTACCGCGGCCTCCTCGCCCCCGCAGAATTTATGCACGTCGTAAAAATGTCGGCGTTGTCAGAGCCAGTCGCACTATGGGTGCTGCAGACGGCCTGCCGTCGTGTGCGCGAATGGCACGCAAACGGTTTTGATATCTCCGTGGCGGTGAATCTTGCACCTTCACAGATTCGATCAAAGGAGCTCGTCGCGACGGTTGACGGCGTTCTAAAGGAAACCGGCTGTCCGCCTACTCGGCTCGAGCTTGAAGTCACCGAAGATATTCTGGTCGATGACGAGGATGCAGTAGAAATCTTCCGAAAGCTGAAAAATCTCGGCGTTCAAATTCTTTTGGACGATTTCGGGACCGGTTATGCCAGTCTGAGCTATCTGAAAAAATTCCCGCTCAACGGGCTCAAAATCGACAAATCGTTCGTGTGCCAATTACGTGTGGAAATCGATAATGCTGCGATCGTCAGTTCTACGATCGGCTTGAGCACACTGCTCGGACTTTCGGTTATTGCGGAAGGTATCGAGGATCGCGCCACCGCCAACTTGCTGGCAAGAATGGGTTGCAAACAGGGCCAAGGTTACTTTTTCGGTCATCCGATGCCGGCTGCAGAATTTGAGGGGAAATTACATTTAAATATGCGTTGCGAGGACTTTGCTGGCGCTTTTCATAAAACCGGGTGACAGCAGGGAACCCTGCCCGCCGCGCCGATATTTTACGCAGGACGGGAAAGAAAAAAGCGGCCTGGTCCAGGCCGCTTGAAAGTTTGGAGGTTCACTGAATTCGGGGCCTGCCCCCGGGGCAGGGGCAGGCCAGTAGACGGTCAGATCGCATTCAATATCCTGGCCGTCAGGCTGCCGATGGTGTGGGGACGATCCACCAGGCTAGCCAAGGTCGTATTTGCAATGGGGCCTTCGATCGTGCGCGCCACGCCCGTGACGACCGTCACGCAGGCAAGGAACAGAGTGGCTGCGGCGAGGATGATGGTCTTACGCATGTTCGTTGGCCTTGAATGGTGCGAGAGCAACAGGCTCTCTATGGCCAACACACTAGGTCCGCGAGCTTAGAGCGGCTGTGACCTGCATCACAGAACAGCGCATTTTTTCGGCCCTGCGGCGGGGCGGAAAAGGCTAAAGTTTCAGCTCTTTCTCGAGCTTCGCCTTGTTTTCGATGCAGTAATAACCGGATAGCCGGGTCACGAGCTTGTCGCGCATCCACTCATTGAGAATTCGGCTGACGTTTTCCCGTGCAATACCCGCCATGGCCGCAACGTCACTCTGGCTTAGTTTCTGTCGAATGACGATCCGCCCGGCGCCGACCTCATTTCCGAAGGCTTTAGCGAGATCGAGCAGCGCGCGGGCCACGCGCCCCTTGACCGGTAGGAACGTTCCAGCCGCTATGATCTGGTCGGTATCGCGCAGGCGCGCCGCAAGCAGGTTCAAAAGGTGCTTGTAGATTTCGGGATTTTTCGCGGCAATGGCTTCAAAAGCGGTGCGACTGATAAAACTGAGTTTGCAGTCGCGCAAAGCCGAAACCGAAGCCGAGCGCGTGCGCCCGTCGATCATCGCCATATCGCCGACGATCGAACCGGGACCAAGAATTGCAAGAGTGCGTTCGGCACCGGTTGGCGCGACCATGCTGACCTTGAGCAAACCCTCCTCAAGGCGGTAACAGCCGTCTCCGGGATCGCCGGCAAGGAAGAGGATTTCGTCGGCAGCCAGTTTGACCGGTTTCGCATTGCCGAGAAGAGCCGCGGACAACCGTTCCGGCAGATCGGACAACAGACTGGTTGGACGCAACGAAGCCATCGGACACCCGGCGCGGAATTACCCATGACGCGCCGGGCCGTTCTAGCAGAATTCGCCTTGAAAAGCTTAATGACCGGTGAGTGCCGCGCGGGCGATGGTCCGGCGGGTAAGACCGCGCCTGGCAAGGTCCGGGGTAGAAAGCCGCGATAACGCATGATAGCGCGTGGAAATTTGGCGGCCTTCGCGGGCGCCATCGGTAACCTGGCCCCACCAGGCGGTCCAACGCGCGAGGTAGGTGCTTGCGTCGACGGTCATACTGGGTGCGCCGGTCCGATAGGTGATATCAGCCATTGTATTTCCTCCTGATCCGTCCCCTGCGAGCGCAGTCGGCTCACGAACAGATTGCACCATAGTCAGGAGCGGCCGTGGCTGTTGTGCTGGCCGTCACAAAAAGTCGCTTTTGACACACGATACTGCCCCTTGGTTCAATGGCATTCTGCGGCCCGGGACAGCCAGATTAGCGACGCGTCAGGGGATCTTTCGTTCACCCTTCTTGCCGGGCAACGGAAAGATGGCGGTCGATCCGCCCGATACGTGGCCGGTTCAGTTTTCGGATCGACGTCCCGCAACTGTCTTCAGGCAGTGCGGCACCTGAGTGACATAGGGCGGAGGGCTGGCATATTGCGCCACAAACTTTTAGCATTGAGTCGACAGGATGATTTCCAGGGGCTGGGAGAACAACATGAGAAAGCAGGCACTACTCTTGGCGGTGCTGAGTTCGACACTTGTCTCATGCGTTGGCGTTTATGGCCCAACGGGTAACGACACTGGCGGTATCATTCCGTGGTCGCCGGACAACGAACGTGAAGCCCTCAACATCGCGCAAAATAACTGTGGCCGGTTCAATAAATATGCGGCGATTACCAGCGTCCATCGCGTCTATGGCGACTATATTGGCTACGTATGCATCTGGGATCCGCCGCCTCGCCGAGGCCGCCACCGGATCTGAAATTCGTTGCTCACTTTTGCCGGTTACCGATGGACATCCGGGGACAGTGGATCATCTCAATCATTCCCGTCCTGGGACGCAAACTTTTCACAGCCGCCTTTGCAGGGCTAGCTTGCACGCTCGCCACCGGATCAGTGCTCGCGCTCGACCTCAATTCGTTCCGCGCGCAGCATGGCCTGCCTCCCCTATCAACGAGTGGCGCGCTCGCGGGTGCCGCCTATAGCCACGCGCACAGTCTCGCGTCACGGCGACACCTCGACCATGCCGGATTTCGCCAGCGCGTATCGCTCATGTCCGGTACGGCAGCCGAGAACGTCGCGTTAGGCTGCGCGACGGAAGACTGCGTTATCCGCATGTGGGCACGATCGGGCCGCCACCGCGCCAATATGCTGCTCAGAAGCGTGACGAGCTACGGTCTCGCATCTGCGGATGGCGGCAACGGCCTGCGCTATTGGGTGCTCGAACTCGGGAATTAAAAAAGCCGTTACTTTTTTTCCAGCATCAACTGGCCCCTCTGCCCGATCACGCGCTGTACAGCATGGGCAAACCGCGCAAGCAGCCATGGCAACGTAATTTCGAGCCGGACGCTTCCATCGTAAACATCGATAAAACCCGAAGCCTGCTGGCCCAGCGCCGCAGCCCGAAAGGCCAGGCGGTCACCGGTCCATACCTCTTCGTCCAGCGACAGCAGCCAAGCGAATTCGGCTTTCGCGCGGCCGAGCCCATCTTTTATTCGGCGCAGGGCTTCATCCTTGCCGAGGCGATGTGGAATAACGACGACAAGCGGCTCTGACATTTGTGGCAGCATCTCCGAGGGCGTTATCCGTTATGTGGGGACGATGCCCACACAGGAGAAGGGTTACGGAAAGAGATGGCCAAGCCGTAGCGGAACCGAAAAACAGGCGCTATGAGTTACCGGCCGCACCGCTTCGCGGCGATCGCGAACGGCAGGACACCATGCCTCTCTCCGACAACGTCAAGACCCTGATCCGCAATGCTTGGGACGACGGCTATCCTTGTCTCGTCGCCACGCTCGGGCCACAGGGACCTAACATTACTCCAAAAGGAAGCATGATCGTCTTCGATGATATGCACCTCGCGTGGTGGGAACGCTCTAAGCGAGCGGTTCTCGAGAATCTTGGGCACGACAAACGCGTGTGCGTAATGTACGCCAACTTCCAGGCGCAGCGAGATGGCATACTGGAATCCGGCTTTCTGCGTTTCTTCGGGTCAGTCGAGTTGCACGAAAGCGGACCGACGCGAGAGGCGATATTCGCAAAGCTATTGCCCCGCGAACAAACTCACGCCGGTGCGGAAGCGGGTATCGGCGCGCTCGTCCGAATCGAGAAGGCCATCGATATTCGTGGCAAGCCTATCGCGTGAGCCCCGGCGGGAGCCATGCCGGCGTGAAGTATCGCACTCACAATTTCTGGATCGTTCCGCCCGGACTTGCCTCATCGACAATGCCGGGCAAGCGGCTTGCCAGCATTTTCAGCGCATCGTCTACCGGAACGCCGAAATGCTGCGCGATTTGCTTGATCTGATCATTGTTGAGCGCCGCGCGCAGCTGCTCCGGGGTCACGTTCATGTTGGCGCCGTTGCTCAACCAGGATTTGACCTGATCGCCCAATCCGCCCTGCTGAAGTTGGTTCACCAAGCCTTGCAAGTTTCCGAGATCCGTCTTGGCAAGCATCGCCGAAAGCAATGCGGGGCCTTCGGCTGCCGCAACCGAACCCAGAACGCCTTTCAAAGATCCGCCGAGTTGATCAAGAAGTCCCATTTCACAACCTCCATAGCCTTGAGTGCCATGGGCGGAACGTCACAAATTCAGGGATGCTTCTCGTTTTTCGCAGCCCGCATTCCCTGGCTGGTGGCATCCCGCTCGCACATATACGCGCCGGTTTTTGTATGCCCGTAATCTTTGTAGCCGGTGAAGTGATAGATTTTTGAATTCGAGATTTGCCCACACCACCGTGCCCGAACCGCAGCGTCCCTTTGCCTGCCCTTCGGTTGTGTATTGGTTGGCACCGGTCGGCGCCATGGTCGCGGCGGGCGGCTGGCTTGTCGTTCTGGCCGGCGGCGGAGAAGAAGGCGCTGGCGCAGCCGTCGATCGTGCCGGTGGCGCCGCCGCAGGTGTCGGTGCAGCAACGGTCCCGCCTGCTCGGCACTGCGTCACATATGCCTTTTCCGTTATGCCTTTTGCCTGATTTGCATCTTTATTGGCACGCCACTCTTCCTGGCAGGCTTTAACGGTTTTTTGTGCCGTTGCTGCCGGCGCCGCAGCCGTCGTTTTCTTGTCGGATGATGATGAGGCTGCCGGGGCTGCCTTGGGGGTAGCTGCGCTTGTCCCTGCCCTGCACTGGGTCACATAGGCTTTTTCAGTAATACCCTTGGCCTGATTGGCATCCTTGTTGGCGCGCCATTCTTCCTGGCATGCCTTAACCGTTTTTTGCTGAGCGAGAGCAGGGAACGAAAACAGCGATACGCCAACAATGGCGCAGCCGATGGCCACGATCGCACGCATATTCAACTCCTGGCGTTACGCCGTTGAGTGATCAGGCGTCCTTTTCGCACTTCGTCATGAAGCTGTTTTTGGCCGCACCAGCGAGCGGTTTGCCGTCCTTGCCGATGGCTTTGCCTTCACAGGCATCCATTTTGCACTTCTTCACGAAACTGGTCTTTGCAGCGCCCGAAAGCGGCTTGCCATCCTTGCTCACGGCTTTCGTTTCGCAGGACTGGGCTAATGCGGAGCCAACGGTAAAAGAGGTAATCAGGGCCGCAAGAATAATGCGCTTCATGAGTTTCCTCCGTTTAATGGCGTCGGGTGGAAGACGAAAATCTGGTCCAGAGCGACAATCTATCGCTAATATTTGTCCTTATACGACATAACGTCAATTCATTTGTCGATCTAATGGCCACAAAACCGATGTAATTCAATTCAATTTGGCCTCGCGGCTGCTTTCGAAACCAAGCGAAATTATTGAAGCCTTTGCGAGATTTGCGATTTGATCGCGCATAATTTCCGCAAGCTCAGGTTGTTACACCTCGATACCAGCGGCGGCCCGACTGGCGATGCCTCCGGGCCGGGATCCGGCGATGAATAACATCGCAAGAGCGCGCGCGATCAGGTCGACGGGAACGACCCAGGCGAAGAGGTCAATCATGTTTGCAACGCCGTCGTCAGGGCGTCACGCGTCCTGAAACGCTCGATCGCAATGCCCGAGCGCCAACAGGATTTCGCCGGATCGCGAAGCAAGACATCAGCAAAAAAGTAACCGGCACGACCGTAACTGGCCTCTGGCGGGAACCTGAATCCATTGGCAGCGTTACGTTTTCGGTCCCGGCATCGCGTGCGCCCGGGTCTGCGCGAGGATCGCGTCCGGCCTTTATGGGTATTCTTTACTCCCCTACGCTCCTTCCTTGAATATTGCGTGATCCGTCATATTCGACGCCTTTAGACGTGCTAGGCTGTAGCGATCAGGGTCGGGCTTGGAGGAATTGTATGCGTCTCCACCGTCTTGCATTTACTTTTGTTGCCGCATTAGCCGCGCTGACCGTTACCTCAACAGCGCGCGCCAACATCATGATCATTATCGA
>CAWHQF010000030.1:0-165677 GCA_963831475.1 uncultured Alphaproteobacteria bacterium | reverse complement strand
CGGCGACGACCAGTTGCTCGGCGGCGTCCGCCAGTGCCTCGGCGGCCGCCCGGGCGCGCCGATCCACATCGCCCAGCCGGTCCGGGACGACGACGGCGGCGAGCGCGGCGCGCTCGCTCTCCAGCCGTTCGACCTCGGCGTCCGCTGCCCGCGACTGGCCGATCGCGGCCTCCTGCTGTCTCCCGAGCCGACTGCAGCGCGGCACTCGCGCGCCTCCCGGGTGCGGGCCGCCTCGTCCAGCCGCTGGACGGCCGCGTCGACCATCGCGGTCGCGGCCGGAATCTCGGCCAGCACCCGCGGCGTGCTCGGCGTGCTGACGGCGCGCCTGCTCGAGCGGCCCACGGTCCGGCGCCGCCGCGAGTCGGTCCCGCGCTGCGGTGTCGGCGGACTCGGCCGCGGCTTCCTCGGCTGCGCGCCTGCTGGAGTGCGACGCTGCGCGCGGGTCAGCGCCGCATCGACTGCCGCGACGCCGTCCGGCTGGCGCACGGCGCGGAGCAGTCTGGTGCTCCGCCGTCAGCCGATCGCACAGCTGCTGCGCCCGCTGCCGTTCGGCCGCGGCGGCGGTCAACCGCGGCAACACCTCGTCGACCCGGTCGCGCCAGGGCCTGCAGCGCGGCGGCGCGATCCGCGGCGGCGGCCTGGGCCTGCTGCCGTCGCGTCGCCCAGCCCGGCGATCTGCTCGGCGAGCACCTTCGACCGCTCGGCGGCCAGCGCGGCGCGGGAATTGGCCTCGCGCCCGATCTGCTGGTACAGCTCGGCGCCGAGCAGCTTCATCAGGATCGTGCGACGATCGGATCCCTTGGCGCGCAGGAACTCTGCGAACTCGCCCTGGGGCAGCACCACGCATTGGCAGAAGTTCTCGAACGTCAGGCCGAGCAGTTCTTCGACGGCGGCGGTCACCTGGGAATCGGACGGCCAGCACCTCGGTCTCGTCGGACAGGGTGCCGGTCGCGGTCGGATCCAGCAGCCGCTCCAGCCGGGCGCTCTTCACCTGCACGCCCTGCTTGCGTGCGGCGCAACTCGCGGGCGGCGACGTAGCGCACGCCGTCGACGTCGAACACCAGCCGGACGGTGCCGCGCACCGCGGTCGGCGCGAGCGCGTACATCACCATCCGCTTGTCGTTCCAGCGCGGCACCGTGCCGTACAGCGCGAACGTCATCGCGTCGATGACGGTCGACTTGCCCGAGCCGGTCGGCCCGACCAGCACGAAGTAGTCGGTGTCGGTGAAGTCGACCGACGCCGGCTCGCGGAACGACGCGAAGCCGTCCATCTCCAGCAGCACTGGGCGCATGTGATCCTCCTCAGCCGTGCACGGCGGTGGCTGGTCGAGCTGCGTCGTGCAACTCGTCGAACAACGAGCGAACCCGGTCGTCGGCGACACCCGACGAACGAGCAGTACTCGGCGAACAACTCGGCGGGGGAGTGGTCGGCGCGGTCGATCGTCGGGCCCGCCGGGTTCACCGCGGCCGCGAACTCCGGGTCGATCCGGACCTCCAGCGCATTCGGCAGCGCGTCGGTGATGTCCTCCCGCAGCCCGGCGCGCGCGGGCTCGCGGACGTACACCCGCAGGTAGTCCTCGCCGAGTTCGTCCGCCCGGGCGACGATCTCGGCGACCGTGCCGGACACCGTGCGCAGCCGCCGGCCCGCGGTGATCGGGATGTCGGTGATCCGCGCCGGCGTGGTCGGGGTCGCCTCGACCAGGCACACCACCGGGGTGTTGTCCTGCTCGCCGAAGTCGACCGCGAACGGCGCCCCGCTGTAGACGACGGGGCAGGACGCCGGCAGCCGCTGCCTGCGGTGCAGGTGCCCCAGTGCGACGTAGTGCGCCTCGGGCGGGAAGGCGGAGGCCGGCACGTGGTACTCGAAGATCGACTGCGCGGCCCGCTCGCCGCCGCCGAGCGTGCCGCCGGTGACCGTCAGGTGCGCCATCACCACGTTGACGGCGTCCGGGGTGAAGCCGGCGGTCAGGCTGGCGAGCACCTCGCGGACCAGTTCGTCGTAGGCGCCGGACTTCTCGGCCGGGGTCGACGCGACCAGTTGGGCGGCCCGCACCGCGTAACGCTGGGACACGAACGGCAGCACCGCGACGTTGACCCGTTCGCCGGTGGACCGGGCGGTGAAGCTGACCACGCCGCCGTTGGTCCGGTTCGCGGACGGTGCCGACCAGGGTGATGCCGGCGACCTCCATCAACGGTCGGTAGGCGTCGAAAGTGGCCGGGTGGTCGTGGTTTCCGGCGATGGCGATGACCTCGGCGCCGGTCTGCGCGGAGCGCCAGCAGGGCCCGCACCACCAGTTGTTGCGCGGCGGCCGACGGTGCCGACGGAGTCGTACAGGTCGCCGGCGATCAGCACCGCATCGAGCGGTTCTCGGCGGGCGACGGCGACGATCTCGGCGAGCACCTCGCGCTGCTCGTCCAACCGGCTGCGGCCCTTGAGGGTCTTGCCGATGTGCCAGTCGGAGGTGTGCAGCAGCTTCACGTCGGATTCCTCGGTCGGTGTGCGGGTGGAGCAGTGGTCAGAACGGCGAGCGCGTCGATGGGTCAGAACGGCGGGATGTCCTCGGGCTTCGGCAGTCTGCTGAACGCAGAGCCGACGGGCTTGTTCGCCGGCGCGGCCGGCGGGGTGCCGCACTCGGACTTCCGGGTCGCCCACGCCGGGAACGGGAACTCGACGGCCAGCGGCACCGGGATCTCCGGCTGGCTGACGAACATGGTGCCCGGGCTTGGCGAGGGTGGCGCGGGTGCGCTGGCTGGGCGGCAGGAAGCCGTACTCGGGCCGGCCGGCCTCGGCCGCGTCCAGCCGGCCGACGACCTTGATGCTGGAGTTGGCCACGATCCGCCGCTCGACCTCGCTGGCCGTCTGCTGGGCGCCGATCAGGATGATGCCGAGGCTCCGGCCGCGTTCGGCGATGTCCAGCAGCACGTCCTTGATCGGGCTGTTGCCCTCCCGCGGCGCGTACTTGTTCAGCTCGTCGATCATGGTGAACAGCAGGCTGCCGGGCCCGGCCGCCTCCTTCCGGGCGGTCTCCGCGGCGAGCACCACGCCGACCACGAACCGCTGCGCCCGCTCCCGCAGGTTGTGCAGGTCGACGACGGTGACCTGCTGGTCGGCGGTGGAGATCTGCCGGTTGCCGCGTGCCGGGCAGATCGGCGCGGATGAGCGCGCGCAGCGGCGCCAGCGAGGACCGCAGCCGCCGGATGAAGGCGTTGATCGTGCCGAGCCCGGTGACCGGCCCGGCCCACAGCGGTCGGGTGTTGTCGTCGGTCAGCCGGGCGACGATGACGTCGACCAGATCGTCGTAGGTGCGGCAGGTGTCGCCGTCGATGACGACGGCGCCGTCGGACCCGGCCGGGGCGGCGTCGGCCCGCAGCCGGGCGGCGACCTGGTGCACGACCATCGTGTACTGGTTGCGCTCGTCCTCGGCGTCGGCGAAGACGTACGGCAGCAGCTCGCCGGCGCAGAACTCCGCGAGCGTCCACCAGAACGCCGCGACCCCGCTGGTCCGGCCGGTGACGTACGGCCGGCCGGTGATGTCGTCCGGGGTCGGCGGGGCAGTAGAAGCCGACCGAGGCGAAGGGCGCGGCGGGCAGTCCGAGCCGGGCGTACAGGTCTCGCAGGTCGTCGTCCAGCCGGATGTTGGCGTAGTCCAGGAACAGCAGGTCCTCGCCCTTGACGGAGAAGACCAGCGCCTTGGCGTTCAGCGCGCGCCCGCCCAGCACTCCGGAGCGTGAAGATCGAGTGCAGCAGGAACAGCGCGTAGCTGGTCTTGGTGGCGACGCCGGAGATGCCGCTGACCGAGACGTGCGCGCCGCGGGTGCCGTCCAGGAACTCGAGGTTCAGGTAGATCGGGGAGCCGTCGCGGCCCAGCCCGACGGGCAGCTTGCGGTCCATCTGGTCGAAGTACAGCGCCTGGGCTCGCTCGTTCCCGGTCGGCGCGGCGGGCCGGCGCACCCGGGCCGGGGCGGCACGTAGCACTCCGGTTCGACGCGGGTGGTGGTGACCTCGGCGATCTCCTGCACCCGGGCCGGCAGCACGCCGTCGCTGATCAGGAACACGTCGGAGCCGAAGCTGGCCCCCTCGTGCCGGGCCATCACCTCGGTGACCACGCCGGCGATCATCACCTGGCCGACCCCGGGCACCGCGCGGACGGTGACGACCACGTCGTCCAGCTGCAGGTAGGCGTCCTCGTGCAGGGCGACCTGGAACTTCAGCGGGGTGGCGTCTTCGGTGCCGAGCACCGGCCGACAGCGCCGTCCGGTACCTCGGCCATCACGCGGCCGCCGGTGCGTGCGGCTCCCACCTCGTTCGGCCGACTCGTTCCAGCCCAGCCGACAGGCGCTCCGCCACGCCCGTACCGGACGCTACAAGACGACCCCGACACCGGGTCCGGCTCCGCGGGGGTGGCGAGCCGGCAGGCGCTTCACGGCCGGCGGGCGCGCTCCTTGCGGATCTTGATCTCACCCCAGATCAGCCAGGCGGCCATGCAGTCCGGCGATGGCGACCAGCCACCAGTCCTCGACCATCGACTCGTGATTGCCGAACAGGAACAGCAGCAGGCCCGACAACGCCCAGCCAGAGCAGCGCCCGTGAGCCACGTGGCGCGAACTCGCGCCAGGACCCGTGCCAGCCCCACTCCTCGCTCGGTGCGTCCGGGTTGTACGACACCACCGGACCGACCTGCGGCCGTTCGAGTGCGCCGCCGTGGCCCTGGTCGTCTCCGGACGCCGAGTGCTGTTCGAGTGACGTGCCGGCCACGTGCCCTCCCGGGGAGTGAGCTGATCTTGATCGTGCTGCTGATCTTGGCTGTCATCTTGTCATGAAGTCAGGGCAACCGGGTGGCGACCACCCGTGCCGTCACCGAGCGCTCCCCGTCGGTGGTGGTGCCGGTCAGCTCCAGCTCCGCGCGGGTCGCGCTGACCCATCCGGTGATCCGCGATCCGGCCGCCAGCGTGCGCGGCACGCCCACGGTCCGTCCCGGCCTCGCACGGCTGCAGGTCGGTTTCCCCGTCGCTGAGCAGGTTCGGCGGCAATGCACCGTCGATCGGCTGGTCGGCGATGAGCACTCCGCTGATCAGCGTGGTGCCCGTTCGGCCCGGTGCCGGTCGTCAGCCACCAGGAGCGGTGCACCGCGCCGTCGGCGCCCACCGACGCCGAATACACGGTCAGCCCGGGGATTCCCGCCGGGCTGATGCCGAGGCGTCATGGACAACGGATTCGCATCACCGAGTTCGATCGCCGGATGCAGGCCGGTCCAGTCCGATCCTCAGTCCCGGTTCCACCAGCGTTCACCGGCCCGGCCGAGCCGACCACCGGACGCTGCAGTGCCAGGTCCGCGGTCAGCGAATAGCGACGAGGTGCCGCCCGTCGCGGCGCACCGGCCCAGCACGGTGACGGTGACGTCCGCCTTCCCGGTCCAGGCCGCCGGCAACTGGACCAGCGATCCGGGCAGTACCGGCGCGGAAGTGGTTGTTCCAGCACTGCTGTTTCGGTGCTCCGGACCGCCGACCCGGCCGGCGTGCCGCACCGGACGAGGCGTCCGGACGGGCCGATGTCGTGGTGGCAGGGCTCGTGATCCGGGTTGGCGCTCATCGGGCGTTCGGAGGCCGGGCGCAGCCTCGCGCCCGCGGAGCCCGGGGTCGACGCGGCCGTGCTGCCGCCGGTGATCTGGATCAGGCCGTACACCACGGCCGCGGAGCAGAGCAGGGCGACCACCAGGATCACCGTCAGCCATCGCGCGCTGATGGTGTTGCGTGGGGGCACCCGGCCAGTATGTCGCGGCCCGGTGATGGCGTCGGTGAGCAACAGATGAGAGCGCGGGCGGAAACCTGGCCGAGCCCGACCGGAGCATCCGGAGACGAACCAGGACAAGGATGCCCCCGACCCAGCAGACAGCCCAAGCAGCACAGCCCAGCCGGGCAGCCCAGCCGGGCAGCAGCCGGGCAGCCAGGGAGGACAATGGGCCGCGTGACCGCCGCCGCGACGACCGCTCCGACAGCCGTGCCGTCGGCACACCGACCCCGACGCGTGATCATCCTCGGATCGACCGGGTCGATCGGCACCCAGGCGCTGAGCGTGATCGCCCGGCACCCCGAGGAGTTCGAGGTCGTCGGGCTCGCCGCCGGCGGCGCACGGATCGACCTGTTGGCGGCCCAGGCCGCCGCGCACCCTTCCGCGCGGGTGGCCATCGCCGTGGACTCCGCGTCCGCCGACGGTCCGTCGGACTCCAGAACCGCTTTCCGGACCGAGTCGGCGCGCACCCTGCTGACCGGTCCGCGGGCCGCCACCGAGCTGGTCGAGTCCATCGACGCCGACCTGGTGCTCAACGGGATCACCGGGTCGATCGGCCTGGAACCGACGCTGGCCACCCTGCGGACCGGCCGCACCCTGGCCCTGGCCAACAAGGAATCGCTGGTCGCGGGTGGTTCGCTGGTGCTGGCGGCGGCCGCTCCCGGCCAGATCATCCCGGTGGATTCCGAGCACAGCGCACTCGCCCAGTGCCTGCGCAGCGGTACCGCCGCCGAGGTATCGCGACTGGTCGTCACCGCGTCCGGTGGCCCGTTCCGCGGCCGGAGCGCGGCGCAGATGGTGGACGTCACCGCCGCGGACGCGCTGGCGCACCCGACCTGGGCGATGGGGCCGGTCGTCACCATCAACTCCGCCACCCTGGTGAACAAGGGCCTGGAAGTGATCGAGGCGCACCTGCTGTTCGGCGTCCCGTACGACCGGATCGACGTCGTGGTGCACCCGCAGTCGGTGATCCACTCGATGGTGACCTTCGTGGACGGCGCGACGATCGCCCAGGCCAGCCCGCCGGACATGATGCTGCCGATCGCGCTGGCGCTGGCCTGGCCCTCCCGGCTCGACCACGTCGCGACGGCCTGCGACTTCAGCCGGGCGAGCGAGTGGACGTTCGAGCCGGTCGACAACGAGGCCTTTCCTGCGCTGGGTCTGGCGTTCGCCGCCGGCCGGGCAGGCGGCACGGTCCCGGCGGCCTTCAACGCCGCCAACGAAGAGGCCGTGGACGCGTTCCGCCGCGGCCACCTGCAATTCACAGGCATCTCGGACGTGCTGGCCCGCATCCTGGAAGAGGCCGACCACGTCCGGAGCAACCCCAGGGACATCAACGACGTCTGGGCCACGGAAGAGTGGGCCCGCAGCCGGGCCCGCGAGATCATTGCGGCGAATCCGGTCCGCAGTCGCGGGCAGGAGAAGTAGCAGCAGAGAAGGTAGGGGCGCGCGCGCTGATGTGGACCGTGATCGGTTTCGTACTCTTCCTGCTCGCTTTGCTGTTCTCCATCGCCTGGCACGAGCTGGGCCATCTGAGCTTCGCCAAGCTGTACAACGTCCGGACCACGCAGTACATGGTCGGGTTCGGCAAGACGCTGTGGTCCAAGCAGGTCGGGGAGACCGAGTACGGCTTCAAGGCGGTACCGCTCGGCGGCTACATCCGGATGGTCGGCATGGTCCCGCCCGGCAAGGACGGCCGGCAGAAGGTCACCACCACGGCCATGGGTGTGACCGGGATGTTCCGCAACATCGTCGAGGAAACCCGCGCCGGGGACCGGTCCCAGGTCAGTCCCGAGGACGATGGCCGACAGTTCTACCAGCTGCATCCCGCGAAGCGGATCGTGGTGATGATGGCCGGTCCGGTGATGAACCTGATCCTGGCCGTCGGCATCTTCGCGATCCTGCTGGTCGGCATCGGTGTGCCCACCCCGAGCACCACCATCAGTCAGGTCAACGCCTGCGTCATCCCGGCCGCGGCCGCGGGCCAGCAGCAGCAGACCGACTGCCAGCCCGGTGACGCGCCCACCCCGGCGGCGCAGGCCGGCCTGCAGCCGGGCGACGAGATCGTCGCCTTCGACGGCACGCCCGTCACCGACTGGGCGCAGCTGACCGGTCTGATCCGCGCCGCCCCGAACACCACCGTCGCGCTTGACCTACGTCCGGAACGGTGAGCAGGTCACCAGCGAACGTCGCGCTGGTGGAGAACCTGCGCCCGGTCGTGGACGACAGCGGCAACCAGACCGGCGTCGAACCGGCCGGCTTCCTCGGCGTGTCGCCCACCAGCCCGTACACCGCGCAGAGTTTCGGCGCGGCCATCGGTCGGACCGGCGACTACATCGGCGCGGCGGCCAAGGCCGTCGTCACCATCCCGGCCCGGATCCCGGCGCTGTGGAACTCCATCGTCGACAGCGCGCCGCGGGACATCAACACCCCCGTCGGCATCGTCGGAGCCGGCCGGATCGGCGGCGAGATCCTGGAATCGGACACCACCGCCAAGGACAAGCTGGTGCTGTTCCTGAACCTGGTCGCCGGGTTCAACATGGCGCTGTTCCTGCTGAACATGCTGCCGTTGCTGCCGCTGGACGGCGGGCACATCCTCGGCGCGATGATCGAATGGGTCCGCAAGGGCTGGGCGAAATTCCGGCACAAGGCCGACCCCGGCCCGTTCGACGTGGCCAAGCTGATGCCGGTGGCCTACGTCGTGGCACTGTTGTTCATCGGGCTGACCGCGCTGACCCTGGTGGCCGACATCGTCAACCCGGTCAAGATCTTCGGCTGACGCCGGCAGCACCCCTGAACCAGACACCGAGAAAGAAGCCGACACGACATGTCCGTCACCGCATCATCCGGATCAGCACCGCGCCGGATCAGCATCGCCATCGGTCTGGGCCTGCCGAGCATGCCCGCCGACCGGGTGGTGCCGGTGCTGGCACCGCGCCGGGTGACGCGGCAGCTGAACGTCGGCGGCGTCGGGGTCGGCAGCGATTCGCCGGTGTCCGTGCAGTCGATGACCACCACGGTGACCGCGGACATCAACGCCACCCTGCAGCAGATCGCCGAGCTGACCGCGTCCGGCTGCCAGATCGTCCGGGTCGCCGTGCCGACCAACGACGACGCCGAGGCGCTGGCCGTCATCGCGAAGAAGTCGCAGCTGCCGGTGATCGCCGACATCCATTTCCAGCCGAAGTACGTGTTCGCCGCCATCGACGCCGGCTGCGCCGCGGTGCGGGTGAACCCGGGCAACATCAAGGCGTTCGACGACAAGGTCGGCGAGATCGCCCGCGCCGCCAAGGACGCCGGCACCCCGATCCGGATCGGCGTCAACGCCGGCTCGCTGGACAAGCGCCTGCTGGCCAAGTACGGCAAGGCCACCCCGGAGGCGCTGGTCGAATCCGCGCTGTGGGAGTGCTCGCTGTTCGAGGAGCACGACTTCCGCGACATCAAGATCTCGGTGAAGCACAACGACCCGGTGATCATGGTGCGGGCGTACGAGCTGCTGGCCGAGCAGTGCGACTACCCGCTGCACCTCGGCGTGACGGAGGCCGGGCCGACGTTCCAGGGCACCATCAAGTCCGCCGTCGCGTTCGGCGCGCTGCTGTCCAGGGGGATCGGCGACACCATCCGGGTGTCGCTGTCCGCGCCGCCGGTCGAGGAGGTGAAGGTCGGGCTGCAGATCCTGGAGTCGCTGAACCTGCGCGAACGCGGCCTGGAGATCGTGTCCTGCCCGTCCTGCGGTCGCGCGCAGGTGGACGTCTACACCCTTGCCGAGCAGGTGACGCGCAGGTCTGGAGGGGCTGGACGTCCCGCTGCGGGTCGCGGTGATGGGCTGCGTGGTGAACGGGCCCGGCGAGGCGCGCGAGGCCGACCTGGGTGTCGCCTCCGGCAACGGCAAGGGGCAGATCTTCGTCAAGGGCGAGGTCATCCGCACCGTCCCGGAGAGCCAGATCGTCGAGACGCTGATCGACGAGGCCATGCGGCTGGCCGACGCGATGCGGGACGCCGGATCGCCGTCCGGCGAACCGTCGGTCTCGCTGTCCTGACGGGCCGATCCGGGAGAGCAGCACGTGCCTCCGCGGGCCAATTTCCGGCGAATCGGGAAAACCCGACAAATCCAGCTAGTGTGGGGTGAGACACGTCCGCCCCAGACCTTGGCGACGGCCATTTTCCTTCCCTTCTGCGGCGAAACCGGGGGCACTGCACGGTGCCAGTGAATGCGTCCTCGTGCAGCAGCCAAGCGCGATGGAGCGCGGCCAGGAGCCGACCGTGATGACATCGGCGGGCGTCGACGACGCCAGGCTCGGCGCCATCCCCGCAGCAACGCACGGCGGACGGAGCCCACCGGCACATCGTTCCCGGCGGTCGCCAGCACCCTGTCCCGCACCCGGATGCGGGAATTGTTGGTCGAGGTCGAGGAGCGCACCGAGGAGATCGTCGGCACCACCCGGGAACGGATGGACGCCCTGCTCAACGCGGTCATGGCGGTGTCCTCCGGGCTGGATCTGGCCGCGACGCTGCGGCAGATCGTCGAGGCCGCAAGGGAACTCGTCGACGCCCGGTACGGCGCGCTCGGCGTCCTCGGCAAGGGCGGCATGCTCAGCCAGTTCGTCGCACGCCGGAATCGACGACGAGGAGCGCGCGTTGATCGGGCCGCTGCCGACCGGCCACGGGCTGCTCGGCGTGGTCATCGAGGACGTGAAACCGCTGCGGCTGGAAGACCTTTCGCAGCATCCGATGTCCGCCGGGTTCCCGCCCGACCATCCGCCGATGCATTCGTTCCTGGGTGCGGCGGTCCGGGCCCGCGGCGAGGTGTTCGGCCGGCTCTACCTGACCGAGAAGCGCAGCCGGAGCCCCGCTTCACCGACGACGACGAGATCGTGGTGCATGCACTGGCCGCGGCCGCGGGCGTGGCGATCGACAACGCCCGCCTGTACGAGCAATCACGGCGCCGGCAGCAGTGGCTGGAGGCCACCAGCGAGGTCACCACCGAGCTGCTGGTCGGCACCGACACCGACGCCGCGCTGCAGCTGATCGCCGAGCCGGGCCCGGGAACTGACCGGAGCCGACTACACGCTCGATCGCGCTGCCCGAGGATCAGGAAGCGCCCGACGGCGAGGCCACCGACCTGACCGTCGTGGTCAGCGTCGGCGCGGACGACGGACCTGATGCAACGGACTGCGGATCCCGATCGACGGGCTCGACCGCGGGCGCCGTGTTCACCGACCACGTGCCGCCGCAACGTCAGTCACCTCGGGTTCGACCTGGCGGCCGGCCTCACTGTCGAGTTCGGGCCGGCCCTGGTGATGCCGCTCGGCGCGGACGACGCGATGGCCGGTGTGCTGCTCGCCGTCCGGAAGCCGGGCTCGCCCGATTTCGGTGAGAACGAACTGCAGCTGGTCGCCACCTTCGCCGATCAGGCCGCGTTGGCGTTGCAGCGCGCCGCGCCGCTCGAGTGCGCTCGCGCGAGCTGGAGGTGCTCGCCGACCGGGACCGGATCGCCCGCGAGCTGCACGATCACGTCATCGCGCAATTGTTCGCCATCGGCCTGGGACTGCATGGCACCCAACGCCGGGCGAAGTCCCCGGTCCTGAGCCGCGCGCATCGCCGAGCACATCGAGCAACTGAACGCCGTCATCACCGAGATCCGCACCGCGGTCTTCGATTTGCACACGATCGTCACGCCGAAACCCCACGGCTGGGCGGCATCCTGACCGACATCGTCGACGAGATCACCGCCGACACCGAGCTACACACGTCTGTCGGGCTTCTCCGGTCGGGTCGACATCGTCTCGGCGGATCTGGCGCAGCAGGCGCAGGCGGTGCTCCGCGAAGCGGTCAGCAACACGGTCCGGCACGCAGCGGCCACCGAACTGGGCGTCACCATCACCGTCGGAGCAGACCTGGTGCTCGACGTCACCGACAACGGCATCGGGATCCCGGACACCGTGGCGCGCAGCGGCCTGCACAACCTTGCCTCCCGGGCGGCGGTCTCCGGCGGGACCTGCGTCGTCGAGCGATCTGGCGGCCGGCGGGACCCATCTGGTCTGGTCGGCACCGCTGCTAACCGGAGACGGCAAGGAGCGCGGTGCGGTCGGCTCAGCCCGCCCGCCGGCGACGATCGGCGACTGCCGCCTCGGCAGCGAAACGGTCGGTGTCCCAACCGGAATCCAGCGCGCGCCGGGTCGAGTTCGGCCTGAGTTTCCGGGTTCAGGCTGCCGATCGGCTGGTCCAGATCCAGGTTGGTCGGAAACGGGTATCCTTCCGCCGAAGCGGCTATCACATTGGCGATCTCGGTCATCGACGCACCGGAGTCGCTGCGGGCCAACAGCGTTGGGTAGAGCGCGATGATCGCCGCGGTCCGGTCGACGGTCTCCATCGCCCGCCCGAAGGCGACGACACCTGCAACAGGTTGGCCATCGCGCGCGTGGCCAAGGGCAATTGCACGTAATTTCGGCGAAATACTCGACGAATTCCGGCACGTCGGCCGCCACGTAGCCGGGTACGTACTTCTGCGAGTGCGGAAGATACATCGTAGGCCCGGTTTCCACCGGCATGTCGCAGTGCGCCAGGGCACCGTGCAGGGTGAGCAACGGGGACAAGCGGTGCACGTGCTCCGGATAGTCCGCCGCGGTCTCCAGCGGCATGAAACCCAGGTGATAGTCGCGGTGCGCGGACTGCGCCTGCCCGCCGAAGTTGACCATTCTTGACGGTCTTCTCTGCCAGGAATATCCGCGTTGAGCGCCCACGTCACCTGGTAGTTCGGCCCGAACCACGCCCGCGAGGCCAGCGCGACGGTGTCGTTGGCGTAATAGTCGAAAAACACCCCGGGGTGTGCCAGGGCCGGTCGTTCGCGCGGATACTCGGCGATCTCGGTTGTCACCGCCTCCACGGAGACGCGGAAATCGGCCATGGAGCAATCCTCACGCCGGAGTCAACTTCCCGGGCGGAAACCGGGACAAATTGTCGAAGCGGGGGAAGAAGCGCGGAAACAGTCATGATCGCGCGCACGTCCCTTACCGGGTCGAGGATCTCGGGCAGACCGCATAGCTCGGGTTTCCTCGACTGTAGAAGCGGCAGTGGGTGCCGTCTACGGTGAAGACCCATCAACAGGCCATCATTCCCGCTGGCATGGACACCGCCCGTTCCGCGTCAGGGTGATCGCCGGCCCGCCCGCGGTCCGCGCTCACCGCGGTGCCAGTTGGCTCGCCAGGGAATATGCCGCTCGGCTGAGGTCGGTGGCCGTGATAGAAGGAGGCGTACCAGGAAAGGTCGGCGGGTCACCGGGCTCCTGCCTGTCCCGTGTCTGCCAGTCCCGTCCGCCGGCCCGCGACGGCCGGGCAATGCCTGGCAGTGTGTGCCCATAACCGCTCGAGTCCGTGAAGGCCCTGAATGTCCTGCACCGCGCCGCTTGCCCCGCCTCGGGTGCACCCCTGCGTGGGGGCTGCGGCGTGCTGACCACCAGCTTCGCCCGGGTGCTCGGTCCGTCGCACACTGCCGCGGTGTCCCGCGTGCTCGCGGCGGATCCGATCGCCGGTTGCATGGTGGCGGCCCGCTTCGAGCAGGTCGGGATGAACGAGGCAGCGCTGGGCGGGCAGTTCTGGGGCGTGGCCGGTGGCCGCGATAGGGCTGAGGGCTGACCCGCATGGCGACGCTGACGCCGCAGCAGGTGCGTGTCCTCATGATGCTTTCGGAAGGTCTGCTGAATAAGCAGATTGCCTACCAGCTCGGCGTATCGGAAGCGACGGTGAAGGCCCATGTTCCCGCAATACTTCAGAAACTGCGGGTCGAAAGCAGAACACAGGCTGTGATTGCGGCCGCCAAGATTGAAGCCGGCCAGTGGCCGCAGAACGTCGCGGCGGAAACCTAAGCCGCTCTACTCCGCAGCTGCCATGCGCAGAACGCGCCATTGGGCCAGCATGGCGCGAAGAGCCGCGGGCTTGATCGGTTTGTACAATACCTGAATGCCTCTCCGCCCGGGCCTCGTCGCGGACCAACGGCGAACGGTCCGCGGTGATCAGTATGGCCGGCAATTCACCGTAATGCAGGCGGAGTGCGGCGATGGCCTCAAGGCCATTGCTTTCATTGAGATGATAGTCGACCAGCAGCCCGTTGGGCATCGCCGGATTCCCGACGACAGCCTCGACCGCAAACGCGAGATCGGGCGCCGTGACCACATCGCAGCCCCAGCCTCGAAGCAATACCTCCATGCCATCGAGGACGGAGGGCTCGTTGTCGATGCAGAGCGCGGTAATGCCAGCGAGCTGGCCGGAATTCGCGCGGGCACTCTCGCGTGCCGCCATCTCTGTCGGCGGATCGCTCGAGCACGGCACGGAGATCGCGAAGTGCGAGCCACGCCCGGCTTCCGATTGCAGCTCGATGGACGAACCAAGCACCCGTGCCACGCGCTCGACAATTGAAAGGCCCAATCCCAGACCACGCGCGATCTTGGCGCCCTGATCGAGCCGATGAAATTCGACAAATATGTCGCGCCACTTGGACTGCGGGATGCCGACGCCCGTGTCGTACACATCGATGCGCACATTGTCGCCGCGAAGCCGGCAACCGACCAGGACCCGCCCCTCGGGCGTATACTTGATGGCATTTGAAACGAGGTTCTGAAGCAGGCGGCGCAGTAGCCGCCGATCGCTGCGAACAACGGCGGTACATGGGACAAACGTGAGCTTGAGGCCTTTGGCGCTCGCCAGCGGCGCGAACTCCAGCTCGATCTGGTGCATCAATTCGTGAATGCGGAAACTGCTGAATTCCGGTCGCATGACGCCGGTGTCGAGCCGCGACATGTCGAGCAGCGCACCCAGGATTTCCTCCACGGCTTCGAGCGAGGCATCGATATTGTCGACCAGGCGGCGGTCCTCGCGCCCGCCGCGCTCAATCAGGCTCGTGACATAGAGTCTCGCCGCGTTTAGCGGCTGAAGAATGTCGTGGCTCGCCGCTGCAAGAAATTTGGTTTTGGAAATATTCGCAGCTTCCGCATCGCCTTTCGCCCGCGCGAGGGCCGCATTGAGCCGCGTCAGTTCCTCGGTGCGCTCGCGCACGCGCCGTTCGAGCGTTTCATTAGACCGCTCAAGGGCCTCGGCAGCTTCGACACTGGGGGTGATGTCGGTGAAGGTGGTGACGATGCCGCCGTCGGGCATCCGGTTTGCCCGCACCTCGATGACGACACCTTCCGCGGACCGTTCCAGAAACGGCTCATTACTGGAGACATAGCGCTCAATCTGCGCTTCGATTCGTTCATCGCTCTGGCCATCGGAGACCGGGCCCCGGCTTGCGTTGAAGCGCAGGATGTCCGCGAGTTCGACACCGACGCGGATCAGGCTCGGCGGCAGGTCTAGAATTTCGCCGAACTGCCGGTTCCAGCAGATCAGCTGACGCTCCTTGTCGAAGACGGCAATGCCCTGACGTACGTGATCGAGCGCGGTTTGCAGGATCTCTCGATTGTACTGGATTGCGGTATTGGCATCATCGAGCAGCTTCAGCGCTGCCTTGGTCGATACCGTGCGCTTGCGCAGCAACAACGAGAGGACCAGACGCGATGAGGCCCCACCGATTGCCGATGCCAGAATATGCTCGGCATAGCGGACCAGCCGAAAATCGGCGTCGTCCTTCGGCTCAAGGCTGATTCGTTGTGCGACGGCAAAATTGTCAAAGGCGGAGCGGGTTCGTTCCTCGCCGAGATAACGCGCGATGGTCGTTGTAAGTTCTTCCACAGTCACTGACGCGCGCCACAGGCGGAAACTCGGCGCCATGGGCGTCAGATCCGATGGCACGAACACATTGGCTTGCAGTCGCTCGATCGGTGACGGCGGCCGACGAAACGAAAAGCCGATATAGCCAAGGACGTTGATCAACAGGCTCCAGATGACGCCATGCACCAATGGCGGCGTCTCAAGTCCGAAAAGATGCTGCGGCCGCAACAGGCTCAGCCCCCACGGCCCATCGGTCAGGATGCGTTCGCCGATCACGCCGATGTCGGACAGCGTCGGAAGCAGCAGCGTGTAGCCCCAAACGAGGAACCCGGCGGTCATGCCGGCGATAGCCCCGGCGGCGGTGCCGCGTCGCCACAGCAGGCCTCCGAAGAAAGCCGGTGCCAGCTGGGCAATGGCGGCGAAAGAAAGCAAACCGATCGAGGCAAGTTGCGCTTCCCCGGCCGAACGGTAGTAAAAATAAGCCAACAGAAGGATCGCGAAGATCGCAATCCGCCGTACCGTCAACAGCAATGAACCTATATTTTCACGACCGCTGATCAGCCCCTCACGCCTCTGGAGAACGAACGGGATAACGAGGTCGTTCGACACCATGATCGAAAGCGCAACTGATTCAACGATGACCATGGCGGTCGCCGCCGAAAGGCCACCGATGAATGCGATGATCGTGAACAGGCTGGAGCCGCTCTGCAGCGGCAGTGCAAGGACGAACATGTCGCTGTCGACTTTTCCGGCCGTAAATGTCAACAGGCCGGCAAGGGCAATCGGCACAACGAACAGGTTGATGAGTACAAGATAGGCCGGATAGAGCCAGACTGCGCGTTTGACCTCGCGCTCGTTGTTGTTCTCGACGACTGCGACGTGGAATTGCCTCGGCAGCATAATGAACGCTACGAACGATAGCAGCGTCATCGCGACGAGGGTATCGACGCGCGGTTCATGGTTGAAGATGGCGGCCGTCATTGGCCGCTGCATCGCTTCGTTGAAGAGTGCGATAGGGCCATCGAACATCCAGAACGTCACGAAGATTCCGACGGCGAGAAATGTCACCAGCTTGACGATGGATTCGGCGGCAACGGCGAGCATCAGCCCGTCCTGGTGCTCGGTGGCATCGATGTGTCGCGTGCCGAACAGCACGGCGAAAGTCGCCATCGACAGCGCCACGAAAAGGGCAATGTCGCCGAGCAGCGGACGGGTAACATCGGCTGCGGAAGTGATCTGGGCGAGGATCGTTTCGAGTGAGCCGGAAACGGCTTTGAGCTGCAGCGCGATGTAGGGGATCGTGCCGACGATCGCGATCAGCGCGACAGTCGCCGCGACCGCCTGGCTCTTGCCATAGCGCGCCGCGATAAAGTCGGCGATCGACGTGATGTTGTGCGTCTTGGCGAGCCGGATGACTCGCAGGAGCAGCGGGCTGCACAAGCCGATCATGAGCGCCGGGCCGATATAGATTGTCAGAAAGTCAAAACCCGTGCGCGAGGCAAAGCCGACGGAACCGAAAAAGGTCCACGAGGTGCAGTAGATCGCGAGCGATAATGGGTAGATCAGCCATCGCGCGCGGCCGTCCCGGCCAAGGCCGCGCGTACGGTCCCCGTAGCTCGCGACCAGGAACAAGAGCCCGATATACGCAAGCGCGACGGCGATGACGACCCAGCCTTGAAGCATGCACTCTCCGCAACATATCCAGCGCGGCTCGACTGCGACTCTACCGTTCCCGGCCGCCCCCGAACACCCTTAGCGCCGCGCAGCGCCAGCCGCCTCGCTGGCATGCCGTATCCACACATGTCAAATAAGGCATTGTAAACGCTCTGTTTTTCATGCCTAAGCGATGATTTGACGCGGGCGTCGCCGCGCGGCATTGATCGCGCCGGATGAGTTGCGGCGCATGCATGCGCCCGGCCCGCGGTGAAAGTTCCCATCTTGTCTGCGCCGTCCCCCGACATTCGTTTCGCAATTGCGCGCCATCTCGCCGAAACGATGGTGACCGCGGCCGCCGGAGGTGCAGCGCTTGGTCTGGTTGGCGTTCCTGCCGGGTGGCTGTCGGGTTCGATCCTGGCGGTCGCCGGCTCGTCATTGGCGGGACGGCCGCTTCTGATTCCGACCCAGCTGATGCGCGCAATCTTCGTTTTGATCGGGACATCGCTCGGCGCCGTGGTCACCCCGGAAACCTTGCACGGCATGGCAACTTATCCGCTCAGCATTGCGGTGCTGCTTGTGGCCATGGCCGTCATTTCCGTCAGTGGCGCCGGATATCTTCGCCTTATCCATCAATGGGACAATGTCGACGCATACCTCGCCGCCGCGCCCGGCGGCATGTCGCAGGTGCTGGCACTTGGCGCCGAACTCGGCGGAGACCTCCGCGCGATCGCCATCGTGCAGAGTATCCGCGTCGTGGTGATCGCCGTTGGCCTGCCGGCCGGATTGTCCTTGTTCGGCCTTGTCGGTCATGCGGCGCCGAGAGTGACCGGCCCGCTGAGTCCGCAGGTTCTCGACGAATTGGCCATACTGGTCGCCGCCTCCACCATTGTTGCGATCATCGCTTACCGCGTGCGTTTTCCGGGCGGATTGCTCTTCGGCGCCATGCTCACGTCCGCCATTCTGCATGGCAGTGGGCTCATTCATGCCGTCATGCCCTGGTGGGTCGCAAATACGGCAATGATCGCGATGGGGGCGATTACGGGTTCGCGTTTTGCGAATACGTCGCCCCGGGTGTTGCTGAATTTCGTCGCCGCCGCGTTCGGCTCATTTGCGGTCGCTGTGGCCATCGCCGCGATTTTTGCAGCCGGCTTGATAAGCATCTTGTCGCTGCGCGCGGCTGAAGTGATGATTGCCTTTGCGCCGGGATCGGTCGACGCCATGATGCTGCTGGCATTGGCGCTCAATCTCGATCCCGTTTACGTCGGTGCCCACCACCTCATGCGAATTTTCTTTGTATCGCTGACGATGCCGTTGATGGCGCGGCGGAGCGCGCGTGCGCTTAAAATTCCCGCCGAGCCAGCGAAGCGGACGGTCAAGCGGCCGACATTTCAGGATTGAGCGCGGTCGGCGCAGCCTTATTCGGCTGCTGCGGCTTTCTGGCCGCGCGTCAGGCCGAGGCGCTCCCATACATCCACCAGCGCTTCGGCAAGCGCATCGACCAAGGCATCGTCGTGATAGGGCGACGGCGTGATGCGCAGCCGTTCCATTCCGCGCGGGACGGTCGGATAGTTGATCGGCTGGATGTAGATGCGATGTTCCGAAAGCAGCAGGTCGCTTGCCCCCTTGCATTTCTCCGGATCGCCGACAAGAACGGGGACGATATGCGTCGTGCTTGGCATCACCGGCAAGCCGGCTGCCTCGAGGACGGCTTTTACCCGCGCGGCGCGCTCTTGATGCCGCACGCGCTCCCAGCTTGATGTCTTGAGGTGACGGATTGCGGAGGTGGCCGCGGCACAGATCGCCGGCGGCAGGGCCGTTGTGAAGATAAAGCCCGGAGCATAGGAGCGCACGGCGTCGACCAATTCCTCGCTCGCGGCGATATAACCGCCGAGGCATCCGAAAGCCTTGGCGAGGGTGCCCTCGATGACGTCCACACGGCCCATGGCGTTTTCGCGTTCGCAGATGCCGCCGCCGCGCGGGCCATACATGCCGACCGCGTGCACCTCATCGCAGTAGGTCATTGCCCCGTAGCGCTCGGCGAGGTCGCAAATCCCATGCACCGGCGCGACGTCGCCATCCATGGAATAGAGACTTTCGAATACGATAAGTTTCGGCCGCGCGGGGTCGGCGGCTTTCAGCAGTTCCTCGAGATGGCGCAGGTCGTTGTGCCGCCAGATCTGCTTCTCGCAGCCCGACTGGCGCACGCCTTCAATCATGGAATTGTGGTTGAGCGAATCGGACAGGAGAAGACAGTCAGGCAATAGTTTCGCGATTGTCGCGATGCCGGTCTCGTTCGAAACGTAGCCTGAGGTAAATACCAGCGCGGCCGGTTTGCCGTGGAGATCGGCGAGCTCGCGCTCGAGTTCAACGAGCGGATGATTTGTGCCCGCAATATTGCGGGTCCCGCCCGCGCCGGTACCCATGCGGGTCGCCGCCTCGACCATGGCACCGATGACTTTCGGATGCTGCGCCATGCCGAGATAGTCGTTGGAGCACCAGATCACGACGTCGCGGGGTCCAAGCGGAGAATGCCACGTGGCGTGCGGAAAACGGCCGGCGACGCGCTCAAGATCGGCAAAAACCCTGTAACGCCGCTCGTTCCGCAATTGAGTCAGGGCCGATACAAAAAACCCCTTGTAGTCCATGGCTAACTCTTTCCCGCCCCCTCGCTGCCATGTTTTAGAAGGGTTCCAGGGTATTTGTCGAGGCGAGATTCGTCGCAGCTCAGAAGCGGCCGGAAGCGGCAAGCCGCCTCTACCGAAAGGATGACAGCTCGAGGTGGCCATCCATGCCCGCAAGCATCAACGCACCGATATGCAGTTGCAGGACGAATTCGCCCGACCGGATGAGCGCAACCAGTTCCTTGTGCGTCACAAGCCTGACCTCGATGCCGGCTTCACCGGAGAATTGTCCGTCACGCGGGCCGGTCTCGACGAAGAAGGAATGGACCTTGTTGGACAAGCGCGCCGTGCATGGCGCATAGCTTCCCAGCGCGTGCACGGTGCGCGCCGGGAATCCGGTTTCCTCCAGCAGTTCGCGCCGGCACGATTGCTCCGCCGTCTCACCCTCATCGATCGTGCCGGCGGGCAATTCCCAGGTGAAGGCCCCCACCGCGGGTCGGAATTGCCGCACGATTGGAATCGTTCCTTCCGGAGTGCGAGCGACGATAGCGATATAATCCGGCTGGCCGACCGAGTGGTACAGCTCGCGCGCGCCGCCCTGATTGAACTCGACGCCGAGTTCGATGAGCTCAAACCATGGCGATATGCGTTCAGCGCGACGGCTTACGATTTTTGGCCAAGCCATGGGCGTCGTCCTTTGACATCTTAAGATGATGGCGACCGACACTTTCTTCGCGCCGCCGGAGATAAGTCGTCGCAAAAGCGTAATTATACCAGCGCAGATAGTCCGGAAGCCATTTAATGACCTGGAAACGGCTTGCGCCGTGCGCACGCTGGAACCAGCGCGCGGGTACTTCGCCGATGCGCCAGCCCAGGCGATGGCACTTCACCAGCAGTTCGATGCTGTAACAAAAGCCGCGCTCCGATTCGATCGGAATTTCCTCGATTGCGCGGCGTGAGAACAGCCGGAAGCCGTTACTCGCATCATGCGTTGGCAGGCGGGCGACATAATAGAGCGTGAAATTGGCGGCGCGAACGAGTAGTGCCTTCAGCCAGGGGCACCCGTGCATGCTCCCGCCGGCCATGAAGCGGCTGGCGCAAACAATGTCGCAGCCTGTCGCCGCCTTCTCAACCATCGAGTTGAGAATCTCGGCGTTGTAGTCGTCGTCAGCGGGATAGACCAGCACGAACGGTGCATCACTTGCGGCAAATCCGGTGAGAACCGCGCCGTGCGCTCCGCGCCCGTGGTTGCGCACGAATTCGACCGGAAGTATTCCGAGCGCACCGCGATTGTTGGTAATTGCGGGCAAGGTATCGTCATCATCCTTATCGTAGCAAATCAACACACGCGACGGCGTTTTCACGCCGCGGACGATGGCGCGCAGCGTTGCCATGATATTAGCGCCCTCGTTGTAGACGGGGATGACGATGTCGAGGCGCGCGGGATCGCTCCGGGCGGTCACGGTTTGACGCCGTGGGTGAGCACAAAAGGCCGAAACGCTTTCATGGTTGCAAGGTTGAAGACCACGTTGTCGATGAAATTGTACAGCGGTAAAAGCACGCGCGTGCGCCGCGAAGCAACATAGCGATAGGCGAGCCCGCCCAGAAAATCGCTTTGCACGCGAAAGCCCTCATTGCGGAAGATGCCGGCGACCTGCCACGCCAGGACTGGCCGTTCGTTTTCGGTAACACCCGAGCGACTGTAAAAGGGTGAAGTACGCTCTCGGTAGAGCCACATGAACGGGTTCATTCGGTTCGGATCGAAGGCGACAAAACGTCCATCAGACTTGAGTATCCGCATGACCTCGCGGGCAAGCCGCCGCGGATCCGGAAAATGATGAACGAGGCCGCTCAGCAGCACGCCATCAAAGCTTTCGCTTTCGAACGGCAGGTTTTCGACATCGCCTTCAATCAGCTCGAGATCGGGGTGTTTGCGGCGGCCGACGGCCAGCAGTTTCGGGCTGATATCGACACCGACGCTGTCAAAACCATAACGCCTGAGCAACGCGGTGAAAACGCCCGACCCGCAACCAAGATCGGCAACGCGTGCGCCACGCGGCAAACCGCTCAGGCTGATGAATGCCGCGATGAGCTTTTCATTGGTTTCGGGCGCGAACACGTCATATTCGTCGCTGTCGGCGTGCGCATCGAAGAACGCGATTTCCTTGCTTTTATCCTGCGTGCTGTGGGCGTGCATTGCAGCAGGCACCTAGAGCAGCCGCGGTACAGGCAACGGCGTGATGAGTTGCCCGCGAAATCCCTTGGCTTTCAGTTTCGGCGCCAGTTCATCGGCAATGTGCCAGGAGAAAATGATGGCGCAATCGGGCTGGTCGGAAAACAACCGCGATTCCTCGACAACGGGTATCTGCGTGCCGGGCATATATTTTCCAAGCTTCAGCGAGCCGGCGATCTCGCAGACGTAGTCGATCAATCCCTCGTCGAGCCCGACATAATTCACGAGCGTGCTTGCGCGCGATGGCGCGCTGATGCCTGCGATGCGGGCTCCCTTTTCCTTCAAGTCTCTCAGCATTGCCAGCAGTCGCAGTTTCGACAGGACCACGTCATGGCGAAAGGCATCGAGCCGTTTGGTCATGGCTTCGCCGCGCGGTTCGGCCGCCAGCATCCGGGCAACACTGTCCTGCACGGGGCGGGTTCCCTGGCGTGCGGCATAGACGCGGATCGATCCGCCATGCGTCGGGATCGGCCGTGCATGGAAAACCTCGAGATCATGCATCTCGAGCAGATGTTTCAGGCTTGTCAGCGAATAGTAGCGCAGGTGTTCATGATACACGGTGTCGTACTGCAGCGCGTCGAGCAGCGAGATGAGATAGTGCGACTCGGAAATGAATACGCCGTCCGGCCCGAGCATCTCGACAATGCCGTCGACGATCGCGTGGACGTCTTCGATGTGAGCAAAGCAGTTGGCGGCGGTGACGACGGCCGCAGGGCCGTGTTCGCGTTTCACCTCGCGTGCGACCTCGATGCCGAAGTAGCGCTTCATCGTTGGGATGCCGCGCTGGTTGGCGATGTCGCCGACATCAGTCGGCTCGATGCCGAGCACGCGCTGGCCGCCGCTCATGAAGTTCGACAGCAACGTGCCGTCGTTCGAACCTATGTCGACGACCAGGTCCTGGGTGCCCAGACCCAGCATGGCAGCGCTTTCGCGCTGCAACTCGGCGAAATTGTCCCGCAATAATTTCGTCGTGCCGCTCGTGTAGGGGTATTCCGGCGGAAAGATGATGACCGGGTCGACGGCGATGCCGAGCTGGATAAGTTCGCATTTGCGGCAATGCAGAAGCGTCGTCGGAAACCACGGTTGCTGCCGGGGCGCCTGGCCGACCGGCACCATCTGGTTCACCGGCGGCATGTAACCCAACGAAAGTGCGGCGTTGAGCGGGGCGTGACCGCAGATCTGACAACATTCGACCGGCGCGCTTGCGCCGGTGCCGGCGGCGCGTGCAATTTTACTGGGACGCGAGGTTTTCGAACTCATGCGATGTCATATGTTGGGGGCGAGCGCGGCATTCTGCCGGTACCAGTCGAGCGTCGGTTTTAGGCCTTCGCTCAAGGGCACACGGGGCTTATAGCCGAGCCGCGCCAGCTTCGAAATGTCGGGGCAGCGGCGGGCGGTCCCGCCGGGTGCCGGTTTTCCGGCAACCAGCTCGACCTCACGGCCGGAAATGGCCGCGATCCGGCGCGCCAGGTCCGCAATCGCGACTTCCTCGCTGGTGCCCACGTGATAGATCCCGAGGTGCTCGCCCTTTTCGCGCATCACCATGACGCCGGCGACGAGATCATCAATAAAGCAGAAGCTGCGCGTCTCATTGCCGGTCCCCTGCAGTTCGAGCCGAATTTTGCCTGAAGGCTGCGCCTTGGCGGCAGCGTTGAGGCGCAAGGCCATTTGCGGGATCACGTGTTCCCACCCCATGTCCGGCCCATAAATATTGTGAGGCCGGAAGATCAGCACACGGTCGAAATATTTTCGTCCGAAATTGATCGCCATCAGCTCGCTGATCAGCTTTCCGCCGCCGTAGGAATAGCGCGGATTAAGCGGGTCGGGAATCGTGAGCGGTGCGGTCTCGTCCGTCGGTATTTGCGGCGGCGTCTGGTAGACCTCGGAGCTCGAGGCAAGAACCAATTTGCCGATGTGTTGCGTTCGGCAGGCGTCGATGACGTTGACAATGCCGCGCACGCCGACGTCAAGCACCAGGTCGGGCTGCGAGTAGAAAAACTCGGTGCCATTGACGAAGGCCAAGTGGTGCACTTCCTCCATGCCTTGCGCCGCCTTCCCGACGGCCGCGCCATCGCGGATGTCGCCGGCAATGAATTCAATAACGGAAGCGACGCTTGCAAGGCGCCGCGGACTGCCGCGCGAATTGTCGTCGAATACGCGCACGTCGTGGCCTGCCTTCACCAACGCCTTTACCAGCGCGGCGCCGATAAAACCGCTGCCGCCGGTGACGAGGATACGGCTCACGCGCGCAACCCCTCTTTAATGCCGTCGCCAGGAATGTCGATCCACCGGCCCTGCTTGTGCGCGCGTCTTGCTGCGTCGATGAGCACCTGGACACGGTAGCCTTCCGCGAATCCGGGGTGAGGCGTCGTTTCGTTTGTGATCGCGTCGAAAAACGCCGTTGCCAGCCGCGACACCGGAGCAATACGGCCATCTGGATAATTCGCGTCGAGGGGATCCGGCACGGGAATCCGCTCAAACGCGGTGGCAGGCCGCCTGGCGCAGAGGAGCTCGAAGCCGCGCATATAGTCCGCGCCCGGGTTATGCAGCACCAGCGTGCCGCCGTTGCCGAAGAATTCGATTTTGTGGCCGCCGCCGAGATAGGAGGCGCAGCTCATCGACAGGCTGACCACCGGGCCGGCGGCGAGCTGGAGCGCCATCGCGACTGTTGTTTCCAGTTCCGGGTCGTCCGGCAGGCCCGATACTCGTGCCGAGAGGCCTGCGATCGGTCCGCAAAACCATTCGATATAATGGAAACAATGCGAAATGAAATTGCCGAGCACGCCGCCTCCGTCATCGCCGACCGTCTTCCAGCTGCGCATGCGTGTTTGGATGGCGCGGCTTTCGACGTGCCAGTGGACGGTGACATGCCGCAACGTGCCGATCGCACCTTCGGTAAGCATGGCCTTGGCGCGCTGCCAACTCATGATCTGGTGGAAATTGAAATCGATCATGGTCGGCCGGCGGCTGAGCTTCGCTCGTTCCAGCATGGCGCGTGCGGCACCAAGATCGCTCGCGAGCGGCTTTTCCGCGAATACGGGTTTGCCGAGCTCCAGGGCGCGAATGGCGATCTGCGCCTGCAGGCTCGGCAATGTCGCGATCGCGACCGCCTGCACGTCGCGGTCTTCGACCAGCGCGCGCCAATCGCCATAGGCCTTCGGTATATTTGCCGCGCGGGCAAGTTCGACGGTGCGCGCGGAATTGCTGCCGGCAAGCGCGATCACCTCGCAGCGGGGGTCCGCACGAAATGCCGGCAATTGGACGGTGCGTCCGTAGTTGCTACCGACTATCCCCAAACGGATCACGGCGTTAAGGCCCCGCAAAACACGGATTTTGCAATGCGCGGCATGGATTTGAGCTAAATCGACATGCTACGCAAGGGCGAATTGGCCCGGGGCGAGACGGCACTCCATGACTGCAACGCGCGCGAACGCTGGCGGCGCCACATTGCGCAAGTTGGGCGCGGTGTTGCTGGGCGCCGCGGCGCTCGGTCTGCCGATCAATAATTTTGCCGATTATTTTGCGTTGCTCGTCTTCACGGTGGCCGTTTTTTGCGGCGCTGTCAGTTCCCGCCCGCGCGCCTGGGCCGCCGCCGCGGCCATCGTGTGCGTCGTCGTGTTGGGCCGGGTGCTGATAGCGCCGTCTCCGATCGAGGAGGGGCATAATGTGTTTCTGCCGGGGCCGGCGCTCGAACGGACCTTGCCTGCCGATGTCCATCGTGAGCTGCTCGCTGCGTTTGATGCACAATATCCGCCGGCGCAACGCTGCGATCCGAATAAATTCGGATGCTGGCGCAATGGCGGCATGCCGGAAACGGCATTCGCTTTCTCGGCCGACAGTATTTGGCGCCCGACTGATTATTCGCGGAAGGTGAACGTGCTCGATTTCAGCGACCCGGTGTGGCTGCGGCTCGGCTTCGTCAATGAGCTCCGTTACAACTGGACCACCGACAACGACGTGAAGCGCGCGACCCGCGACCGGCGGTTCTGGATGGGATGGGATCGCTGGCATCTCACCATGCCCTGGTTCGAAATGATCCGCGTGCCGTCGGGCTATGCCGGTGGCGAGTTATGCTGGCGCGGAACGGTCATGTGGGAAGGACAAAAAGGGCGCTTCTCTCGCTGGCCGAGTGAAGGGTGCCGCGCCATCGAAGCAGGCGATATCGGCAGGCGCATCTTCGGCATCGCGGTCGTCCCCGATAGTCTCGCAATGCGCCTCTCGCCGCCCTGGGGCACATGGCTGCGGCAGTTCTTCGCGGGCGGCCTGGTGCTGGCAGGCCTCATCGGCCTGATTGCGACGCTGGTCGAACTGCGGCCGCGGCGGATGATCCTGCCGTCTATCCTCATCGGTCTTTCAGTTCTTGTTGTCGTGATCGGCGATGCGAGTTTCCTCGGCGGTGTCCGGCCGTTCGACGGTGGCGATGACGGATTGTTTTACGATGGCGTCGGACGCGTGATCCTGCAGAAACTGTTGCACGGCGATGTGCGCGGGTTCCTCGAGGGCGGCGAGAGCATTTTTTACTATGGCGGCCCTGGCCTGAGATATTTCCGCGCAATCGAGCACATCTTTTTCGGCGAGAGCTACCTCGGCTACCTTTCGCTCGTGCTCCTGTTTCCGCTGCTGGTTTACGGACTCTTCCGGCGATTCCTGCCGCAGGAATGGTCGCTCGCGCTGATTCTTGTCTTTGTCGCAATCCCTGCCGGCATATTGTTCGGGACGAGCTACGTGCAGTACGAGGAGCTTGCCTCTCGCGGCTTCGCCGATCCGGCCGCGTACATATTCTTCATCGCCGGTATTTTGCCAATCATAGGCGGGAGCAAGCCGGGCCCTTATCGTTTCGCGCCGGCCTTTTTCGGCGCCCTGCTGCTGGCGCTGGCAATCTTCATGAAGCCAATCGTTGCTCCTGCGGCTGCAGTTCTGCTCGGCGGCGCGGGGCTTGCCGCCATGTACATGCAGCAGTGGAGGAGGCTTGCCGGCCTGTGCCTCGGGTTTCTGCCGGTTTTTTCCATGGCACTGCACAACTGGGTTTTCGGCCACGCGTTTGTCCTGTTCAGCGCGAATGCGCAGGTCTCGAGCCTGTTCGTGATGCCGCCTTCCGCCTATGCGGGGGCTGCCCATGAACTGCTGACACTAAATCTCCGGGGGGAGCACCTGATACGGCTTTATCGTCAGGTCGCGGACTGGCTGGGTGGGCCGGCGGAGTCTTACGCCACGATCCCGCTCAATGCTGCCGGCGTTGCTGTGCTCGTCTACGTCGTTTTCCGCGGTCGCCATTTTGACCCATGGCTGCGGCTGATTGGTGCCTCGGCGCTGGCCCAACATTCGATCGCTTTATTTTATACGGCCGCGATCGCGCGCTACCATTTCCTGAGCTGGTTTTTGACAATGCTGCTGGTTGCCGTCTGGTTCGAAAGGGACGGCATCGAATGGCTGAAGCGTCGGTACCCGGGCCTTTCCGAAAGCTTCATCGGTTACCGCTGGGTCCGACGGCTTGCATCCGGGCTCGACCGGCTGCAAAGAGTATCGGCATGAACGAAAAATCCGCCGGCATCGCGAACGGCCTCACCAACTACGGTGATCGCGATTTTTCCCTCTACTTGCGCCGGTCCTTTGCGCAGTCGATGGGCTATTCGCTCCCCATGCTCCAGAAGCCGGTCGTCGGCATTGCTTATACGCCGTCGGGCTTCAACAATTGCCACCGGCACTTCCCTGAATTGCTCGACGCCGTAAAGCGCGGCGTCCTGGCGGCCGGCGCACTGCCGATTGCGTTTCCCACAATTTCGCTCGGCGAGGTTTTTCTCAATCCGACCAGCATGAAATTCCGCAACCTCATGTCGATGGACACCGAGGAAATGGTGCGCGCGCAGCCCATGGACGCGGTGGTTCTCATGGGCGGTTGCGACAAGACAGTCCCGGCGCAACTGATGGGCGCGGTGTCGGCTGGGAAGCCTTCGATCATGCTGGTGGCCGGGCCTATGATGACCGGCCGTCATCGCGGCGAACGGCTGGGCGCCTGCACGGACTGCCGCCGCTTCTGGGCGCAATACCGTGCCGGCAAGATCGATGATGACGAGATTTCCGAAATCGAGGGCAAGCTCGCCACCACCGCCGGAACATGCGCCGTGATGGGAACCGCATCGACCATGGCCTGCATTGCCGAGGCGCTCGGCATGATCCTTCCCGGTACCGCGGCGATACCCGCCGTGCACGCCGATCGTTTGCGCGCGGCGGAGGCAACCGGCGCGGTAGCGGTCAAGCTCATCGGCTCAAAATTGACGCCCGATCGCATCATCACCAGGGCGTCGATCGAGAATGCACTTCGCGTTTTGCTTGCCATCGGTGGTTCCACCAACGCGATCATCCACCTGACCGCGATCGCCGGTCGTGCCGGAATTCCGGTATCGCTCCAGCGCCTCAATGAATTGTCGGACACCACGCCGGTTCTGGTGAACCTGAAGCCGGTGGGCAATGGTTACATGGAAGACTTCTTCGCCGGCGGCGGGATGGGCGCACTGATGCGCGAACTCAAGGACCTGCTTCAACTCGATTGCATGACGGTGACGGGGAGACGCTCGGCGAGCGCCTCGCGCATGACGACGACGGATGGATCGATCGCACGATCATTGCCGAGCGCAAGAAGCCGCTGGAGCCGCAAGGCGGGCTCGTGGCGCTGTTCGGAAACCTGGCGCCGCAGGGCGCGATCCTCAAACGCTCGGCCGCCGACGCCGGCCTGTTTGAACATGAGGGCAGGGCGGTCGTGTTTGCCTCGCTCGAGGATCTTGCCGCCCGCATCGACGATCCGAAACTGGATGTCGATGCGAAGGATATCCTTGTGCTGCAGAATGCCGGCCCTCACTCGACGTCGGCGATGCCGGAAGCAGGCTATCTGCCGATCCCGAAGAAACTTGCCACGCAGGGCGTCAAGGACATGGTGCGCATATCGGATGCGCGCATGAGCGGCACGGCATTTGGCACGATCGTATTGCATGTGACACCGGATAGCGCATCCGGTGGCGTTCTGGGGCTGGTGCGCAACGGCGACCGTATCCGGCTCTCGGTCAAGCAGCGGCGTATCGAACTTCTCGTGGAGGAGGCCGAGCTCAAGCAGCGGGCGGCCCAGTCGAAGCAGTCCGCGCCGCTTCCCGCACGGGGTTATGCGCGTCTTTACGCTCAGGAAATTCTCGGCGCTGACCAAGGCTGCGATTTCGCGTTCCTGAAGCCGAATTGAGCGCCAAAGTCGGAACTATCCAGGCTAACCGCAGCATGTTCTTCACTCATGCGTAGGCTTAATACCGGTTAACCCTGACCTGTCTCTGAATTTAACAGGGCGACAGAGTTGATCGTCCAGAATTGCCCAACCACAGGTAGCTGGCAGCCATCGCGCCTCGAACGGCAGGGTGTGACAACTGTGTTTCGGGCATCGAGGAATTTCGGATCGTCTCGTCACTGGCGGCGCGTTGCCTTCGCCGGCGCAGGTAGCGTTGCGGTTGCGCTTGCGATCGCAGGGCTGATCGCCGCCTACAGCGAATCGTCAGTGGCATATCTGTCCGCGCTGGCGCTGGTTGCCGCAGCCTTCGCCCTTTGCCTCATTGCGTCGATACCGGCCTGGCGAATTCGCGGAAAGCTGAGCGAGCAGAATTTCCGCCTCGACGGCGCGCTCAACAATATGAACCAGGGGCTGTGCATGTTCGATGCACAGAACCGACTTCTGGTCTGGAATGAGCGCTATCGCGAAATGTACGATATCGACCCGCGCAACATCTGGCGGGGTTGCACGATTCGCGATCTTCTTGACGCGCGCATAGCGGCCGGAACGTTCCCTCTCGATCCTGGCCGCTACGATGCGGACCTGCGCGATTCACTCAAGCAGGGCAAGGCCTTTACCCTCAACATCGAATTGGAGGACGGCCGCACCATTGCCGTCGTGAACCAGCCGATGAAAGGCGGCGGCTGGGTGGCGACGCATGAAGATATGACGGAGCGCAATCGTGCCGACCGCGAACTCGAGCGCACGCGCTCGTTTCTCGACACGATCATCGAAAACGTGCCGTCGCCGATCGTGGTCAAGGACATTCCCGATCTGCGTTACCTGCTCATCAACCGGGCGGCCGAAAGATATCTCGGAATTGACCGTGCCGTTCTGCTCGGCAAGACTGCCGCGGACGTGATGCCGGAGGCGACCGCTGCGGCCATCGAGGTTGAAGACCGCAAGCTGCTCGCCTCGGGAAAGATCGGATTTGTCGACGAACACGCGGTTGTCACGCCCGGCAACGGGACGAGGGTCGTCACGGTGACACGCCTGCCGGTGCGCGGACCTGGCGGACAGCCTCAATATCTGATCAGCGTCATCAACGATCTCACCGAACGCAAGCATCATGAGCAGCGTATCGAGCACATGGCGCGTCACGATACGCTCACGGATTTGCCGAATCGTGCCGCGTTCAATGACTGCATTGCTTCCACGATCGGGCTCGCGTCGGTCTCCGGCGAAAGTTTTGGCCTGCTCAGCATGGATCTCGACCGTTTTAAATCGGTCAACGATGTGTTCGGCCATGATATCGGCGATGCGCTGCTGCGCGAGGTGGCGCGCCGCCTCGAAACCGCATGCCAGGGCGCCTTTCTTGCCCGTCTCGGCGGCGACGAATTTTCCGTCATCACACCCACCGGGGCGCAGCCGGCGGCATCGGAAGCGCTCGCCGAACGGCTGGCGAATGCGTTTGATTCCGATATCGAGATCAACGGCAACGCGCTGCGTGTGGGGCTTACCATCGGCGTCGGCATTTTTCCGCAGGATGGCGTCGATGCGGCGACATTGGTGGCAAACACCGACGCGGCCCTTTTCCGCGCCAAGTCCGAGATGCGCGGCTCGATCCGGTTTTTCGAGAAGTCGATGGACAAGCAGCTGCGCGAGAAGCGCGCGCTGCAGCAGGACCTGCGCTCCGCGATCGCGCGCGAGGAGCTCGAACTTCACTATCAGCCGCAAGCCCACATCAATGGCGAGATCACCGGCTTTGAAGCGCTTGTGCGCTGGCATCATCCGCGTCACGGGCTTGTGCCGCCCAGCACCTTCATACCGCTCGCCGAGGAAAGCGGGCTGATCATCACGCTTGGCGAGTGGATCTTGCGAACGGCATGCCGCGAGGCCGCATCGTGGCCGCGGCCGCTGCATATCGCCATCAATCTATCGCCGGTGCAGTTCCGGCATGGTGACCTGCCGCGCCTCGTCCATCAAATTCTGCTCGAGACCGGCCTGGCGTCATCGCGTCTGGAGCTTGAAATCACCGAAGGCGTCCTGATCGGCGATTTCACGCGTGCCGTCGCGGTCCTGCGGCGTCTGAAGGGCTTTGGCGTGCGGATCGCGATGGATGATTTCGGCACGGGCTATTCATCGCTGTCCTACCTTCAGTCGTTCCCGTTCGACAAGATGAAGATCGACCAGACCTTCATCGCCAATGTCGGCCACAGCCAGCAGGCGGCCACTATCATTCGCGCCGTGATCGCGCTCGGTCGCGGGCTCGATCTTCCTGTCGTGGCGGAAGGCGTGGAAACCGAGGAGCAGCTCGAATTCCTCGCCGCCGAGAACTGCAACGAGATTCAGGGTTACCTGGTCGGGCGGCCGAAGCCGATCCAGGATTATGCCGAGGTCGTCGGGCGCGCACAGGCGCCGCGCCGTCCGCGCGGACGGAAGTTCGCCGCGGTCGGGTGATCAGCCGTGCAGGTGGCGGGATACTGAATCGCGGGCAGGGCGCCCGCGGTTTGCGTTATGGTTCGCATTCCGGCGTTGCTCGATCAGCGCGAGCAGAAATGCCGTCAGAAAGGCGGCGGCGAAGAGCCAGGCAAAAACATCGGCCACTGTCGCGGCAATATTGCCGGGCGCCTTTCCGTTCCAGACGAGTCCGGCTGTCCCTGCGATCATGACCAGCAGAAGGCAGGCGCCCATCGTTGCGAAGAGGATGAAGTTTATCCGTTCGCCTGCCGGTAGCGTGTAGTGATCGATATGCGTTGTCATTGGGGCACCGCGACGCGCGGCACGACGCGACCCGATCGGTGAATCAATAGCGCAGACTCGTGCATGACGCGCTTCCCGGCTCGTCACCCCCACGATCGCGAATTGTCGCGCCATTCGCGCGTAGCGATCTATAAGCGGAAATATTGCGCAGGATTAATGTGGAACCGCGGCGAGGTCGTTGCTTTACGTCAAAACCATCGAACGATGCGCTTTATGGCCTTGTTGATCCCGTGCGACTGCCCCGGCCGCAAATGGCCGGGGTTTAATTAAAATTATCTCCAATGATCAGGGTCAATGCGCCTATGCGGGAGAGTGCGAAGCTTATTGAATGCCGCAACTCGACCGACCATGCAGCGGATATTGTTTTCGTCAGGTAGATGCGTGCCTGAGATTAGCCAACCTAAATATCAGTCCGGCTGATCGGCAGGCGTTTTCAGCGATGGCCGCGCACTGGACTGGCATTGCCAAAGAATGTGGCGGAAGACTCCACCCGTGGACCTACTGGTGCCACCAGCAAGAATGCGCCGATGAATTATCGCTAGCGTCCTCCGTTTTCGTCGCGCAATTTATTTCGGAAGTTGAACCGGATACTGCAAATCACGCAAGGGAAGTTAGCGATGCGTATCGGGCCGCGCCAGATGTTTAATGCTTCCGGAACACGGCGCGCGCCCCTTTAGGGGCGCGCCGTGGCCGCAGGCCACGGAACACAGCCGCGCCGAAATTATCCGGCCAGCAAAGAGTCTACCCTATTGGCCGGACATTTTTTCGCGGCCTACCACGGGCTTTCCAGTCCGTCACGTATAGCGCGCACAGTCCGTAGCGCGCCGTTGGCCCTTAGCGGAAATCGACTAGCGCACTGCACATGTCCGCTTCTGACCCAAAGCAGACATCACTAGACCCCGCTGCTAGTCCTGCGTCAGCGGATGACCCGATCTGCATCGCGCAGCACAACGTAAATCGCGGGTATCACAAGCACTGTCAGCATGGTCGAAGAGGCGAGACCGAAAAGCAACGAGATTGCCAGGCCCTGGAAAATCGGATCGACCAGAATTGTCGCAGCTCCGATCATCGCGGCCAGCGCGGTCAACAAGATCGGTTTGAAACGGACCGCACCGGCTTCCAACAACACCTCGCGCAAGGTTTTCCCCCGTCCCGCGCCATGACGGATAAAATCGACCAGGAGAATCGAATTGCGCACGATAATGCCGGCCAGCGCAATAAATCCGATCATCGACGTCGCAGTGAACGGCGCGCCGAACAGCCAATGTCCAAGCACAATGCCGATGAGCGTAAGCGGGATCGGCGTGAGGATCACCAGCGGCAGTTTGAAACTGCCGAATTGCGCGACCACCAGGATGTAGATTCCGACGATCGCGACCATAAAGGCGGCGCCCATATCGCGGAACGTGACGTAGGTAATTTCCCACTCACCGTCCCACAACAGCGCAGGTTTGCTTTCGTCTTCAGGCTGTCCATGGAAACGGATGGCTGGCTTAGACAGTGCGCCCCAATTACGGGCTTCAATCTTGTTATTGACGTCAAGAATGCCGTAGATCGGGGCTTCATAAGTGCCCGCCAGTTCTGCCATCACCATGTCGGCGAAGCGCCCGTCGCGGCGAAAAATTGCAGGCGACCCCAACTCCTTGCTCACACGCACGACGTCGCCGAGTTCGACAACAGTCTTGTTTCCAGGAACGCTGTTGGCTGGCACCGGCGTTGATGCCAGCAATTCGTTCCACGACAACTCGCGTTTTGGCAGGCGAACGACAATCTCGATCGGATTGCGGCCCTCGCCGCGGTGCGAATAGCCTACAGTCGTGCCGCCGAACAACGCCTGAATGGTGTCGTAGACGTCGCGCTGCTCGACGCCGAAAAACTCCAAGCGGTCCTGATCAATCGAGATTCGCAGGCGTGGGCGGGGCTCGCCGATTGAATCGTCGATGTCGACGATATAGGGCACCGACGCAAATATTTTCTTGAGCTCGGCAACGATGGCGCGCCGGCTTTGCGAGTCCGGACCATAGACTTCAGCAAGCAGCGTGGCGAGGACTGGTGGACCTGGTGGTACCTCGACCACGCGGGCGACCGTGCCCGACGGCAAGGTCAGCTTCTTCAGTCGCTCGCGCAGATCCAGCGCGATGGCGTGGCTCGTGCGGCTTCGTTCATTGCGCGGGGCCAGGTTCAGATGCAACTCGCCCAATTCCGGCAGTTCACGGATGTAATAGTGACGGACCAGCCCGTTGAAATTGAAGGGCGCCGGCGTCCCTGCGTAGGTCTCGATCGAACGGATCTCAGGCAGCCCACGCGCCACACCGGCGATCGAGAACAGCGTCCGCTCGGTATCTTCGAGCGTTGCTCCTTCCGGCAGATCGACCACCACGGCCATTTCCGACTTGTTGTCGAAGGGCAGAAGCTTGACGGTGACTGTCCTGGTCACAAACAGCAGGCAGACTGCCATCGTCGCCAACCCGACCGCGATCAGGAATCGCCATGCATTCTTGCGCGAGCGCACGACCGGAGCGGCAAAACGACGGTAGAGGCGCCCGAGGAGCCCTTCGCCATGCGCAGCCTCCTGCTCATGCAGCGATTGTCCCTCGGGATGCAGCCGCAGCATGAGCCAGGGCGCGATCACCATGGCGACAAAGAAAGAGAACAGCATCGCCGCTGAGGCATTCGCCGGAATGGGCGCCATGTAAGGTCCCATTAGGCCGGAAACAAACAGCATCGGAAGAAGTGCTGCTACCACGGTCAGTGTCGCGACGATGGTCGGATTACCGACTTCCGCCACCGCCTCGACAGCGCCTTGCAGACGTGAACGGCCATCTTTCATCGCCCAATGTCGGGCAATGTTCTCGACAACTACGATAGCGTCATCGACCAGAATGCCGATCGCAAAGATAAGCGCAAACAGGCTGACGCGATTGATGGTGTAGCCCATCAGCTTGGAAGCAAAGAGCGTGAGCAGGATCGTTGTCGGAATAACGACGAGAGTCACCAGGGCCTCACGCCAGCCGATGGCGAACGCGATCAGTACGACAATCGATACAGTTGCAAGGCCGAGATGAAACAGAAGTTCATTCGCCTTGTCGTTGGCGGTTTCACCGTAGTCCCGAGTCACCGTTGCGTTGACGTCTCCGGGGATCAGCCGGCCTCTCACACTTTGCAGCCGGGCCAGCAGCTGCTCGGCGACAACAACGGCATTGGCGCCGGCACGCTTGGCAAAGGCGACGCTGACTGCCGGAACCCGATCCCATTTGCCGTCCGCCGCGGGCGCGTCCATCCAGACCCGGTGCTCTACCGGACTCGGCCCGATGACGACCGATGCCACGTCGCGGACGTAAACCGGACGATTGTCCCGGGTCGTCACGAGCAACAGGCCAATATCGGGAACGCCGGACAGCGTCTGTCCGGCGGCAATATCGCGCATGGTGTCGTTGTCGCGTACCGCGCCCGCCTGGAAAGAACGGTTGGCATCGCGAACCTTGGCGACCAGCTGCTGCAGCGTAACCCCGAAGAGGGCGAGTTTTTCCGGATCCGGCTCGACACGGATTTGCTGCGGATTGCCACCGGTTATGTAGGTCAGTCCGACATCTTCGGTCTTTATCAGCTCGGCCCGCAACTCATTGGCAAGTTGATAGAGGTCCTTGTCGGTCCAGCGCGCTGCGGCTTCGGGTTTGGGTGAGAGGCTGAGGACCACGACAGCGACGTCGTTGATGCCGCGCCCGACGATCAACGGCTCGGGTATCCCGACCGGGATGCGATCGATGTTTGCGCGAATCTTCTCGTGAACGCGGAGGATTGCATCGTCGGCCTTGGTACCGACTAGAAAGCGCGCCGTAACCATGACGCGATCATCGACAGTCTGGCTGTAAACATGCTCGACGCCGTCGATGCCCTTGATGATCGCTTCGAGCGGCTTGGTGACGAGTTCGACTGCGTCCGGTGCCTTCAAGCCGTCGGCGTTCACCCTGATATCGACCATCGGAACGCTGATCTGCGGCTCTTCTTCCCGCGCGATCGTGAGCAGCGCAAGCAGACCGATCGCCAGTGCCGCAAGCAGAAACAGCGGCGTCAGCGGCGAACGAATCGTGAGCTGGGTAAGACGTCCCGAAAGACCGAGATTCACGGTTTCACCAACACGTCGCCGGCCTTCAATCCGGAAAGGATTTCCAATGCGTCCGGCATATCTGGCCGCGGCAGCTCGCGTCCCCGCTGTACTGGCACATCGATTGTGGCTTCGCCGTCCTTGCGTACACGGGCATAATCGATGCCAAAGCGGGTCATGATGTATGAGGCAGGGACCGTAATGCTGCTGCGCTCACCACTCGATACCCATACCCGAATACGCTCACCGACAAAATAATCACCCAGGTTTGCGACAACTGCATCAGCGATGACACGCCCATCCTCGATTTGCGGATAGACAAGACGAATTGTCCCGAATTGCGCTTTGCCCGCCCCGAGCTCTTCGCCATCGACGCGAACGGTATCGCCCACCTTCAGAAAACGGGCGTGCCGTTCGGGTACGCGAAGCCGCAAAATAAAATCCTGAACCGCGATGTTGGCCACAGACTCGCCCGGGAGGATGACCGTACCGGTCGTCACCGGCACCTTCAGGACGCGGCCCGACGTCGGTGCAAGCACATTACCTTCCGCGACCTGCTGCTCGAGCACCGAGCGTTCGGCCGTGCGCGCTTTCAGTGCATTCGAAGCAACATTGAAAGCAGTTTGCGCTTCATCAAGGCGCGTCCTGGGAACGGTACCGCGCGTGAACAGGTCCTGAGCGCGCGTCAGATCGGCCTGCGTCTGCGAAAATTGAGCTTCCAATCCGGCGATTTGCGCGTCCAACGATTTCAGCTGAAGTGCGAGTTTCTCGTCGCCAACCGTTGCAACCACCTCGCCTTGCCTGACCGCATCGCCGTACTTGACGGCAAGCGCCACGACCGTGCCGCCAATACGTGCCCGCGCCGGCACCACGTTGGTGCTTTCGACTGTTGCAAAGACTGCCTTTTCGTCGGCAACCGCTTTCTGTTCAACGGTGAAGGTATCGGCAGCGCGTGCTTGCTGCATCAAAATCGCGAGCATCACCGCTATTACGAGACCGTTACGCATCTACTTCTCTCTGCAGTTTCAAAAGTCTCACGTTGTCACTTCTCGCAGGTCGCGAGGTTTGTCATTGATTTGGCGCAATGGCTGGGCGGCGCCGGGCAGGCGCTGGCTTATGGCGCATTTTTGGCGCACAGACCGGCGACGGGTTGCAATAGACCTGATAGAGCGTGCGCACGAGTTCGCGCGCCGGTGCGCTGCCGATCGAGTACCAGATCGTCTGCCCGTCGCGTCGCGCGGCGACGAGGCCATCCTTGCGCAGCAAGGCGAGGTGCTGCGACACAGTCGAGTCGCGCACGTCGAGGAGCTCGGCGAGTTCCCCAACCGACCGCTCCTTTTCGCTGAGCTGACATACGATCAGAAGCCGATGGCGGTTGGCCAGCGCCTTCAGCAGCGCGCTTGCTTGATCGGCAGCAGCAAGCATGTCGTTGCCTTTTATTTTCATACTTGCGTATATACGAATAATAGAATATATTGTCAATGCGGCATGAAATGCCGGATACCCAGGCGCCCAATGCAGGCCGGAGTGCCAGGAAAGTAGGTTTAAAGGGCCAGCAACAGGAGTATGTCCATGAACGTCGATCGCGCGGTGATGACCCTCGCTGGCAGTATGATCCTCATGAGCCTCGCGCTTGCCTGGCTGATCAGCCCTTACTGGTTGCTGCTTACGGCCTTCGTCGGAGCGAACCTGCTGCAAGCCTCCTTCACCGGCTTCTGCCCGGCCGCAGTCGTGTTTCGCAAGCTGGGTCTCAAGAGCGGCCCGGCCTTCAACTGTCCTGCTGTCCCGACGCGCTGACGGGACCGCGGTTGCCTGTTCGCCAGAGGCCGAGCCTCGCTTGACGAGAACGCCAAATTTGCCGGCAGCCGGAAATGATTGCTCGGCGCCTGTCCGGACATGTCAACCCTGTGCGCGTGAGCTGGTGGTCGTCCAATGAGAGCAACGAGCGACCTCGCAAAGCTGGAAGCTAACGCCTCCAGCCAGGAAAATAGCAATGTCAGAATTTGAGCGGTGGGAGACGCGCTTCGCTGCGCCCGGCTACCTGTTCGGCACCGAACCAAATGCATTTTTGAAAAGTCAGGCACGTGCTTTGAAGCGCGGCTGGAAGGCCCTGTCGGTCGCTGATGGCGAAGGTCGTAACGGCGTCTGGCTGGCGCAGCAGGGTCTCGACGTGCGGAGTTTTGATTTTTCGCCAAAAGCAGTCGCCAAGGCGTGTGAGCTCGCAAAGCAACGTGGCGTAACTCTTGAAATGGAGGTCGCCGATATTTTTACCTGGGACTGGCCGACAGCTGAATTCGACGTAATCGCTGCAATCTTCTTTCAGTTCGTCGGGCCCGATAAACGCGATGACGTATTTGCCAAAATCAAAAACGCGCTCAAACCAGGAGGCTTGCTCCTGATGGAAGGCTATCACGTTCGTCAGCTGAAATATGGTACCGGCGGTCCCTGCAATGTCGGGAACCTCTGGGCACGTGAGCTGCTTGAACAGACATTTGCCGATTTTTCTTCGATCCAGATCACCGAAGAAGATCGCGATCTCACGGAGGGAACCCACCACTTGGGAATGTCGGCACTAGTTGATTTTGTGGGCAGGAAGTAGGCAGTAGCGGGCAAATATTCCCCGCTCGCACAAACTCCCGTTGATCTGCTCCAAATGTAATTTTGAGATGCATCAAGGCCGTCGCAGGACACGGCATTATTTTCCCAGCCTGAACTGGGGATTTGTATGCACTTCGGCAGTAAACGCCTCTATCTGCTCGCCGCTATATTTGTGCTGCTTGTTGCGGGCGGCGGCGCATGGACACTGCTAGTTCGACCGGTCAGCGTGCAGGTTTCGCAGCCCGAGAAGAACGTATTGGCTGAGGCCTTTGGACTTGGAACCGCGCGGATGTCGGTGACCGCGTCGCCAAGGGTGCCGTAGATCAACGAGTAGGCCAGATACTTTGAAGCCGATTTTAGATGTGACGCGCGCCTCGACGCTTTTCTGGCATCAGATTAGAGGCGTCTTTAGTGGCATGCATTAATGCGGAAAACGCTTATTTTATCGAGGTTAGCATGGTGCTGCCGGAGTGGATTGAACACTCGACCTCCCCCTTACCAAGGGGGTGCTCTACCACTGAGCTACGGCAGCAAAAGCGCGCACGACCCGAACAACATGCCCAATAACTAGGCCAATCACACGTCCACCAACTTGCGCGAAACGCGGCGGAAACTGCCACACGACCTCCCGTGGCGCAAGGCAATGGCGGCAGTTGAACCCTCATCAGCAAAGGGATAATGACGCCGCGATGCGCGACAAGAAAGACGGCAAGACAAGGAATGTCAGCAGCCGCACCGGGCGGCTGGCCGCGGAATTGCGGGAAAACCTGCGCAGGCGCAAGGCCCAGGAACGCGGACGGGTTGACCCGCAAACGGCCGGCCGTCCAGCCGTCAAGCCCGACCCGCACCGGGGTGACGCCTAAATTGCCCGATATTATGCGGCTTTTCCGGACCGGACTTTCGCCGCAATTTCACAGCGAAGGTGCTAGTGTTCCACGCAGGACTTGCGGGAAGGCAGCGGTTCCAGATCGGACCCGCGAGCGAGTTTGAGTTCGGCGAGGCGGGCGGGGCGAATATGGATCGGATACGCATAGTCGGTGGTCAGCGGCTGAACGGCACCATTCCCATCTCCGGGGCCAAGAACGCGACGCTCCCGTTGATGATCGCGAGCCTCCTCACCGACGAAACGCTGATCCTCGAAAACGTCCCGCGCCTGGTCGATGTCATCCAGCTCCAGCGCATCCTCGGAAACCACGGCGTCGATGTCATGATCGCCGGCAAGCGGTCCGGCGATGATCCCAATCAGGGCCGGACCATCCACATTTCCGCAAAACACATCGTCGACACGACGGCGCCCTATGAACTGGTCTCGCGAATGCGGGCAAGCTTCTGGGTGGTGGCGCCGCTGCTGGCACGCATGGGTGAAGCCAAAGTCTCGATGCCGGGCGGCTGTGCCATCGGCACGCGGCCGGTGGACCTGCTGATCATGGCGCTCGAGAAACTCGGAGCCGAAATCGACATCGAAGGCGGCTATGTCATCGCGCGCGCCAAGAAAGGCCTGCGCGGCGCCGAAATTGAATTCCCGAAAGTAACGGTGGGCGGCACGCACACCGCGATGATGGCCGCCTCGCTGGCAAGGGGCACCACGGTGATCGACAATGCCGCCCAGGAGCCTGAAGTCACGGACGTCGCGGACTGCCTCAACAAAATGGGCGCAAGGATTTCGGGCGCCGGCACGCCGCGGATCGTGATCGAAGGCGTATCGGCACTGCACGGCGCGCGCCACGCGGTGCTGCCTGACCGGATTGAGACCGGTACCTATGCCATGGCGGTGGCGATGACCGGTGGCGAGGTCTTGCTGCAGAACGCGCGCCCCGAATTATTGCAGGCGGCGCTCGATGTGCTGGTGCAGACCGGCACAACGGTGACACCGACCAATGAGGGTATCCGCATTGCCCGAAATGGGGCCGGCCTCGCGCCGGTCGAGGTCACAACCGCCCCGTTTCCCGGATTTCCGACCGATCTCCAGGCCCAACTCATGGCATTGATGACACGCGCCGAGGGGACGTCACGCATTACCGAAACCATCTTCGAGAACCGGTTCATGCATGTGCAGGAGCTGGTTCGGTTTGGCGCCCGCATCCAGCTCGACGGCGAGACCGCAACCATCGAAGGCGTCGACCGCCTCAATGGCGCGCCGGTGATGGCGACCGATTTGCGTGCCTCGGTATCGCTGGTGATCGCCGCCCTCGCAGCCGAGGGAGAGACCATGGTCAACCGCGTCTACCACCTCGACCGCGGCTTCGAGCGGCTCGAGGACAAGCTCGCCCGCTGCGGCGCCGCGATCGAGCGCATCAGCGCCTAGCGCCTTTTCCGCGAGGATCGAATCAAATGTTGTCATGGCCGGGCTTGTCCCGGCCATCTCGCTTAGGAAGGGCAATGCCGTGCCCTGCTAAGCGCACGGCTATGGCCGGACATGACGGCGGAGAGCTCGATGCAAGTCACCTGGAAAGCTTCTAGACGAAACCTCCTTCCTCGGTCACGATCCTGCCGGCAATCAGGGAGAAATCCGCTTGACCGAGACCAAGGTAATGAGCGCGGGCGCCGTGAAATCGATGGTGGCGGCGCTGGGAGCGGAGTTCGAGGGCGAGAGCGGCAGCAAGCTCAATCTGAATTTCGGCACCGCCGGCTCACTGCGCGAGCGGATCAAGAACGGAGAAGCGGCCGACCTGGTCATCCTGTCGGAATCCGCGATTGCCGAACTTGCCAAATCAGGCCTCGTTCTGCCCGATACGCGCACCGATCTCGGCCGCACCGTCACCGGGGTCGTGGTGCGCGAGGGGGCGCCGATGCCCGATATTTCAACACCCGACGCTTTCAAGCGGACTTTGCTCGCGGCAGGCTCGGTCGCCTATACCGATCCGAAGGCGGGCGGCTCCGGCGGCATCATGTTTTCCGCGCTATTGCAGAAGCTCGGCATCGCCGACAAAATCAACAGCAAAGCCGTGCTCGGCAAGGGCGGCCACGACGTCGCGACATCGATCGCGGAGGGCCGGGCCGAAATCGGCACCACATTCATCAGCGAAGTGCTGCCGGTACGCGGCGCCAAGGTGGTCGGTCCCTTGCCCGGGGACCTCTACAGCGCGAATACCTATACGGCGGCCATTCATTCCGGCGCCGTCTCGCCTGCGGGCGCCGCCGCCTTCCTGCGAAAACTGACTGATCCGGCAACGCGTGGGCGCTGGGCCGCGGCCGGCCTGGAGCCCGCCTTCGCCGATCGCTGACCACCTTGCACGGCCCGGCGGCCTTCCCCAATTACGCCGCGGAGGGAGATTGACCACATGGGCTCGCTGAAATTCGTAGTCCTCGACGAGGAAGATCTCGAGATTGCTTCAACCCATCTGCAGGATGCGGTGGTCAGGATCGCGGACATCCTGTGGCAGCCACGGGATAAACGCGTTGTCGTCGCGCTCAATCGTTTCGATTGGGAGGGGACACAGGGGGCGAATCCCGAATATCGCCGCCGACGCTCGGCCTTGCGCTTCGAGCGTGTCTTGTCGTGCAAATGCCGGCAGGTCGACCCGGCCCGCAAGGACGCCGTACTCAATCTCCTGGCCATTGGATTTAGCGAGACCGAGGCACCGTCCGGCGTGGTCATGCTGACGTTTTCTGGCGGCGCAACATTGCGGCTCGAAGTCGAATGTCTCGAAGGCGAGCTGGCCGACCTGGGTCCGGCGTGGCCCACGGCTCGTCGCCCCGACCACGCCGATAGCGACGAGCCGGCGGGAAAAGTCCGGCGCGGCTGAAAGCCGGCGGGCGCTCGCAGATTTCAGTTCAGAACTACGCTTCCGGGCGCGCCCGATGCGGGACACGACTTGCTATTCGGGAACTCCGGTGGCGTAGTGATACCGTCAGCTAAATGGGGGTGCACCATGCGCAAGATCGTAATTTTGGCAGGGCTGCTCGCTGGAGTGGCGCTTTTGGGCGGATCACCGGCGAAGGCCTGGGTCGGCTGTACCTGCGTCAAACTTGGCTCGCCTGCCGTATGCTCGTCCGGACCGGACGAATGCACAATCAAGAATGGCGGCGCCTGTGTATTGCCATGTGACTACACGCCGCCGAAGAAGGCCAAGATGCACAAGAAGAAAATGAAGGCGACCTGAAATCAATTCATCGATTCGCGAAAAGGCTCCGCCCCACGGCGGAGCCTTTTCTTTTCGGCGGTTGCGGCAGGGTTGACGTCAAGGCGCGCATCACCCATTGACCTAAACATCCGGGTGAAAGACCCGGCAGGATCAGGTCATGCCCCTTCGCCTGGATAGCCAAAACGCCGATTTTTCCGAGCGTTTCCGCGATCTTCTCGCGCAGAAGCGCGAGACCGCGCAGGACGTCGAGCAGGCCGTCCGCGCGATCATCGCCGACGTGGCCGCACGCGGCGACCGCGCGCTCTTCGAGTTGACTGCCAAGTTCGACCGTATCGATCTCGCAAAACCCGGCTTGCGCGTGACGGTCGTCGAGATCGACGCGGCCGAAAAGGCCTGCGACGGTACGGCGCTCGCGGCACTCGAGCTCGCCCGCGACCGGATCGAGGCCTACCACCGCCGGCAGATGCCGGCCGGGGACCGTTTCACCGATGCCCTGGGTGTCGAGCTTGGCGCGAAATGGACGGCAGTCGAGGCGGTCGGGCTCTACGTGCCCGGGGGCACGGCGTCCTACCCGTCGTCGGTTCTCATGAATGCGGTACCGGCCAAGGTCGCCGGCGTTCCCCGCCTGGCGATGGTCGTGCCGGCGCCTGACGGCAAGCTCAACCCTCTGGTGCTGGCGGCTGCGCGCCTTGCGGGCGTCGACGAAATTTATCGTGTCGGCGGCGCGCAGGCCGTCGCCGCGCTTGCTTACGGCACCGAAACCATTGCGCCGGTGGCCAAGATCGTCGGGCCGGGGAATGCCTATGTGGCGGCCGCGAAGCGCTGCGTCTTCGGCAAGGTCGGTATCGACATGATCGCCGGGCCGTCCGAAGTGTTGATTCTTGCCGACAGGACGGCCAATGCCGATTGGGTCGCCGCCGATCTCCTGGCGCAGGCCGAACACGATGAGACCGCGCAATCGATTCTGATCACCGACGATGCGGCGCTGGGCGTCCAGGTCGAAAAGGCGGTCGAAGCCCAGCTCAAGACGCTCGCGCGGGCGAAAGTCGCCGGCGCCTCCTGGAGCAGTTTCGGCGCCATTATTGTGGTGCGCAAACTTGACGAAGCCGTCGCTCTGGTTGACCGGCTCGCGCCAGAACATCTGGAAATCATGGCTGCCGACGCCGAGCGGCTCGCCGCCCGCATCCGCAATGCCGGTGCGATCTTCATCGGGGCGTACACGCCCGAGGCGATCGGCGACTATGTCGGCGGGTCCAACCACGTTTTGCCGACCGCGCGTTCGGCGCGCTTTTCGTCCGGACTTGGCGTTCTCGATTTCATGAAACGGACGTCGCTCCTCAAATGCGGGGTCGAGCAATTGCGCGCGCTTGGGCCCGCGGCGATCACGCTCGGCGAGGCGGAAGGATTGAGCGCGCATGCGCGCTCGGTGGCGATCCGTCTCAATCAGAGATGAACGCGGCAAAATCAACGCCCGCTGCCATGAAACGGCGCCTGGTCGCCGTCGTTCTCGATGAGGAGTCGATCGGGCGATCCAATCCCGACGTCGAGCATGAAAGGCAGGTCGCGATCTACGACCTGCTCGAGCAGAATTCGTTTGCGCCGGTCGGGCACGAAGGCGGGCCCTATGCGCTTCATCTGAGCATCAACGGCAACCGGCTGGTCTTCGACATTCGTATGGAAACCGGAGCGCCGGTCGTTGCCCATTTGTTTTCGCTCACGCCGTTGCGCCGGATCGTGAAGGACTACTACATGATCTGTGACAGCTACTATCAGGCGATCCGCACGGCGACACCCGACAAGATCGAGGCCATCGATATGGGCCGGCGCGCGATCCATAACGACGGCTCGCGCATCCTGATGGATCGTCTCAAGGGCAAAGTGACGCTCGACATCGACACGGCGCGCAGGCTGTTCACGCTGATCTGCGTGCTGCACTGGAAGGGCTAGCGCATGATCCCGAAAAGTGGGAGCCGGTTTTCGGAAAAGATCATGCGCGGGCAACGCATGATCCCGAAAAGTGGGAGCCGGTTTTCGGGCCCGAAAATTGTGGTGACTCGATCCAGTCGGATCGCGCCCTAGCCATGCCTCGTCCCGGCCGAACGGGGAACAGGAATTGACCGCGCCTGAGCGCTCATCGCGTCCGCACGCTGTGCTGTTCGCCTGCGGCTACAATGCGGTGCGCTCGCCGATGGCCGCCGGCTTGCTGCGGCAGTTGTTCGGTACGTCGGTCCATGTCGAATCCGCCGGCGTGCAGAAGGGTGAACTCGATTCCTTCGCGGTTGCCGTCATGGACGAGATCGGCATCGATATTTCCCGGCACAAGCCTGTCACGTTCGAGGAACTGGAAGATCTGGAAGGGCTCAATTTCGATCTGATCGTGACGCTGTCGCCGCCGGCCCATCACCGGGCATTGGAATTGACCCGCTCGGCGCCCGTCGCAGTCGAGTACTGGCCGACGGTTGACCCTACCGCTGCTGAAGGAAACCGCGAGCAACGTCTCAGTGCCTACCGCGAATTGCGCGATCAGCTAACGGCGCAGATCCGCGGGCGCTTTGGCGGCGCCGGAAGCGGCAACGAATGAATGCCCGGCTGCATTGCGGTTGTGAAAAGGGGCCTATTCCGCTAGGTTCCGCGCCCGTTCGTCTTTTTCTCAACACACATCATTTACCGGCGGGCTAATGATCGGCCGTCCCAAATTCGTCCTCGCTTCCGGTTCGCCGCGCCGACTCGCATTGATCAATCAAGCCGGCATCGAGCCCGACGCGCTCAAGCCCGCCGATCTCGACGAGACCCCGCATCGCGGCGAGATTCCGCGCGCCTACGCCACCCGCCTCGCGCACGCCAAAGCGACCGCGGCACTGGACAACGTCAAGCTCGATGATGCATTGCGCGGCGCCTATATCCTTGCCGCCGACACGGTGGTGGCGGTCGGCCGGCGCATTCTTCCCAAGGCGGAACTGCTGGATGAGGCAGCCCAGTGCCTGCGCCTGCTTTCGGGCCGAAACCACCGGGTCTATACCGCAATCTGTCTGGTGACGCCGAAGGAAGCATTTCGCCAGCGACTGGTGGAAACCCGCGTGCGCTTCAAGCGATTGTCGGCGGAGGATATCGAAGCCTATCTTGCTTCGGGCGAATGGCGCGGCAAGGCCGGCGGCTACGCGGCGCAGGGAATTGCCGGAACTTTCATGGTGAAGATCGTCGGTTCCTACACCAATGTCGTCGGCTTGCCGCTATACGAAGCAATGACGCTGCTGGGCGGTGAGGGCTATCCGATCCGCTTTGGATGGCTCAACGCCGTTTGATCGCCGTAAAGTCTTGATGGTCCAGCCGGAGGGTCCGGTCCGCGATGAACGAGATTGACCGCAAGATATCCGCCGCGCCGGCTTGCCCGATCTGCGGGAAGCCGGTCGAGCCGGACTTCAAGCCTTTCTGCTCCAAACGCTGCTCCGATATCGATCTCAACCGGTGGCTCTCCGGCGTCTATGCGGTCCCCGCCAACGACGACGAGGATGAAGACGGCGAGCGCCCGGCGGAATCCGGCGCGGGCGAAGAATGATTGCGCAAGCCGATCAATGGCCGGATCGTCTGTTCGAGTCGATCAAGCGCGGCGACATACGTCAGATCGGCTATGTCCCCGACGCCGGCCACGCGCGCCTGATCGACCGCTGCCGTGCCGACCCTGACATCCACGATGTGTCGCTGACCACCGAGGAAGAGGGCGTCGCGATGGCGGCGGGCGCATGGCTCGGCGGCCAGCGCGCGGCGCTGCTCATGCAATCAAGCGGGCTGGGCAACTGCATCAACATGCTTTCGCTGGCGCGGACCTGCCGTTTTCCGCTGCTGATGTTGATCACGATGCGGGGCGAATGGGAGGAGTTCAATCCCTGGCAGGAGCCGATGGGATCGATCGTCGATCCAGTGCTCAAATTATGCGAAGCGCAGGTGTATCGGGCACGGATGCCGGGGGAGGTCGCCGGCCTGGCCGAACGAGCCATCCAGCAGGCCTTCGGGGATGAAAGAATCGTTGCCTTGATCCTGTCGCAGCAACTCATCGGCAAGAAGGTGTGGACCAAATGAGGCTCGAGCGCCGCGCCGCCATGGCGGCCTTGATGAAGGATCGCGCCGACGACCTGCTTGTCGTGCCGGGCCTGGGCTCGACCACCTGGGATCTTGCCGCGGCTGGCGACGATCCGCGCAATTTCTATTTGTGGGGCGCGATGGGTGGCGCCGCCATGATCGGTCTCGGACTGGCGCTCGCGCAGCCCGCGCGCCGCGTCGCCGTCATCACGGGTGACGGCGAAATGCTGATGGGGCTTGGTTCGCTCGCCACCATCGGCAGCCGGCGGCCGCCCAATCTCGCGATCATTGTTTTCGACAACGGCGTTTACGGCGAAACCGGCATGCAGCCAAGCCACACGCAAAGCGGGGTCGATCTCCTCGGCGTTGCGCGCGCGTGCGGCATTTGCGCCTGTTTCGATGTGCGCGCCGCGGACGCCTTAACCACCCTTGCGCTCCAATTGAAAGATCTGCGCGAGACCCTTTTTGCACGGGTGCTGATCAGTGCCGAAGAGCCGCCCCGTGTGTTGCCGCTGCGCGACGGTGTCGCGATCAAGGACCGGTTCCGCGCGGCCGTCGGCATCAAGGCATGACCGTCGGGGAGGCGTTCTGGACAGTGCGCAGCCGCGCGTCTATAACGCCCGCGCTTTGCTGAGCGGCCCGTCCGGGCCGGCCCGGCGCCCAGGTAGCTCAGTTGGTAGAGCATGCGATTGAAAATCGCAGTGTCGGTGGTTCGATTCCGCCCCTGGGCACCACCTTCACGCCTCGCCCTTGATCGACCAATCACTTTCCGCCAGTTTTTGTCCCACCCGCGCTCTACGGCGAGTGGGACATTTTGTGATCCTTAAGGCGGTGGCGTGCCTGACTTCGAATGTGATATTTGCGATTGAATTTGGAAAAATGGCGTCCGAATGCCAGCAGATTGGGCAAAGAGGCGACTGCCCGCTTCCATTGACCTGATGTCCTGAGGACCCCGTGTGATGAATTCGCTTTCGTTTCTCGCTGTATTTGCCGTCAGCACTTTCATGTCTCAGGCGCAATATAATCCGGCAAGTCGCGGACACGATCTCGTCATCGAATTTTGCTCCCCCTGCCATGCAATCGGGAAGTCAGGAAAGAGTCCGCACCAAAGCGCGCCACCGTTCCGCACGCTCGGCCGAAGCATTGATCTCGATCAGTTTCCCCGGCAGCTTGAACGCGGCCTTTCGGCTCCTCACCCCGACATGCCCGAATTCAAATTCAGCAGTGATGATGCAAATGCCGTTCGCGATTATCTGAGATCGATCCAACAATGAGGTACGCCGCGCCCTGAAGAGTTGAGCCGAATATCCACTTCTGACCCAACGCGGACATGCGAAGGTGCACTTAGCGTGTTTCAAATACGAATGTACGTGGCTACCATGTTTGTCGGCTGTTGAGGCGGTGGCATGGCCACAAACGAGCAATGGCAACTGTCTGTACGAGCTGGGGTGCGGCGCACGAGTACACGCTGCAGTCACTGACGGCAAAAGGTGGCCAGATCAACAAGTTTTGTCCCATCCGCCTGCCAAAAGGTACGAAAGTCGACGTTATCAATGATTTCGACGACGGCTATGCCATTGTGACGCGCCGCGGAAAGACTTGGTGGGTCGACGGTGAAAGAGTGCAGTAATCAATCGAACAGGCAGAAATCCAGTTTCCGCTAATTGGGGGTAAGCGGATAGTGCAGACGGGCGCCAATGTCGGCTAATGACCCAAAAGCGGACTTTGCCTCTTTTTGTGCACGTTCCAATCAAACCGCAGCAGGCAATTTCCAGCCGCCCCCAATCGGTATATATTTAGGGTTGGGGTGTCGTAAGGAACTAGCCATGGACAAAACTGTGGCACGTCTCAACATCGAACATTATCGCAAGCTGCTTGCAATCGAGGCGGATGAGACACGACGGCAAATGCTTGCGCGCTTGTTGGCGGAGGAAGAAGCCAAGTTGGCTGGGTTGGAAAATCCGACCCGGAAACGAAAAACAGATCGCTAGGCCTTCTGCGCCCATTCGCGCCAATGTGTAGGCTGCACGTCAATTCGCGCTCGGGTTTCCGCCTTGATCCATCCGTCAAGAACACGACGGCACGGAAATACGAGAGCGTGGGTGCCGTCGTAATTAATGACAGCGAGTTCAAGATCGCGGTCGAATGGCGCGACCTTAGTAGATTGCCACTCCCGATCCACGCTCATCGGTGCTTGCCGCGGGTCACATCTGAATATCTTAAAATGATGCGACGCGACCGCTAGACATTGATCTAAGTCAAAGCCGTTGCGATCTCGGGTTTAGTGTCCGCTTCTGGCCCAGAGCAGATATCCGGAGTGCCCGGTGCGAGCTCATGTTCGGCTACTTTCCATTATGTTAGTTTGAGCCGATACGAAGACCTCTCTTGAGCCTCGGGCAATTTTGGGGACAAAGTGGACGTCGTCCCACCATACGCCCGAGGTTGCCTGCTGCCCCGCCAAAAAGTTATCCGGCGAATTCACAAATTAGAGACGCTATCCCCGTTGCAGGTTGATTGTCGCTCCCTGCACCTCGGCCTGTCCGTCTTGGGACTTGATGGTGACCGACTGTTTGTCGCCACGCGTGACCAGATTCAGATTGGCAGTGAATGTCGGTCCCCGGGCTACGACCTGGAAGCCGGCGCCCTCAACCGTGCCAGACAGGGTGCCGGCGGCATTGCGGGTCGCCTCACTCCAGTTGCCTGAGATCGCGCCGGCGCTGTAGGTCGCGCTGCCGCGGAGATCAAAATTATAGCTGTCGCTGGCGCAACGAATGTTGAGCTGAAGCTTGTTTTGCTCCTCCAGCACGTCATAGGAAGCCCGGCACTTGAGTGGCTCGTGCCTGTTATTGGATAGGTCGACGGTCCCGGAGCCGGACCAACTCCCTGCCAATTGGCTGAATGGACTCTCGCTCGAAACTGCGCCCACAGTGGCGCGCTGGGCAAGGGCGCGCTGGCTATGCCCGTCGCTGGCCACAAAAAACAAAAGCATCGCGGGCAAAATCGCCCCGCGAAACACTAGATTCAAATGCGCGAACATCATCAAAAATTCCCGAGTCACCTGATAACTCAGATCGACAATAGACCGTTCCATAGACGGATGTTGACCGTTCCGAATGCATGGCAGCGGCGCGGCGCGAACTTATTAAGTTCCCGTCGTATCCCGCCGTTTCGGGGCTGCTGGCTGACAGGGGCAGAAGAACAACGACCGGTTGCCATGCGTGCTATGCTACCACAACGCAGCGGCACGCAGTCCTCGGCGATCTTTGCTTTGACATTTCACAGCGAATCTGGCTCCGCATATGTCGAACCGGCACGGAGCGCATGCATGTCGCCTTCTTCCCCGGTACGCACTCGACAACCACGCCGTCCGTCACGCTCGCCCCAAGCGGAGAGCAATCGGTCGCCGCGGAGTGAAGCTATCGTTTTCGTTGTCAGGTCAATCCTGCTGGTCGTTGCGGCGGTGTCGGTAATCGCGACCAGCGACTATCTGGCGTACCTGATCGGACGTAAGCAAGTTACCTATGAAGAATTGCGTAGGCAGGTCGACCTGGTCGTTCAGTTGACGGACCAGAAGCGGGCCGAAGAGGCGCTCGCACTCACCGCGCTGAAGCAGCGGCAGGAAAAGCTGGAGCAAAACGCGTCGGCGCTCACTGGCCTAACGACGAGCACCATCAACGGGAAGGCAATAGTTGTGCAGGAGCCCGCCCCTGCCGGCAGACCATTCGCCGCGTCGCCGATTGACACAGTCGTTGCGCCGCCGGACCGCGAGGTGCGCTTGCAGCCACCTGAATTGCCACCGAATGCCGCAACAAAACATCCCGGGATGCATGGCGTCGCCCATCAACGCGCTTCACGAAGACAGAAGGCCGCTCCAACGTCAGCGGTACCAAAGCGGGGTCCGACTGACCCGGCAATCGCCGCGCAGTCAGCTCCAACTGCGACAAGGGTCTCACCGGACGCAGGCCTCGCCGGCCAATAATTCCGCCGGTGCTTCTTGGTCCACATGAAAGTGTGGGAGGCTACACTCATCTGCTATGCCAAAGTGCGCCGGAACGGGCGCAAGCGTGCGACGAATGCGGACTATATCTTTAAGGTCGCGCGAACCGTGGTCAAGTTTGCACCTGAAAAAACAGAGGATCAGCGCTTGAATATCCGGATCGCACTGCTTGCTCTCGTCCTTGCGACAGCAGTTTCCAACGCCATCGATATGATCGATGGCGCGCTTATGTTCATCCCGCCGGCCCACGCCCAGCCAGTCGCGCTCACAAAGCCACAGGCGGATGCGCTCGATACCTATAACAATGCGCTCAATGACTTCAGGCTGATCTTGCGCCAGCGTCGAGGGCAGATCGATTCAAAAGAGAGGCTGCCGAACTTGCCGGGACAGGCGCTCTACCTCGCGCGTATCAACATGATGAGCGCATACAAAGATCTCACCGATGCGCTGCCGTCGAAAATCGGAAGGCCCAATAAGTTCGGAATTCCTCCGGCGTATTTCGACGCCGATAACGAGGCGCTCAGCGATGAGTATGTGAACCTCTTCAGGATCATGGAGGCGCCGCCGTCCAATGCGCAAAGCTCGAAAACTCCATTCAAGGATGTTGTCGATCTCGGCGTCGTCATTGCGCGCGCAAAGGGCCTCGACGCGGCAAATGCCGAAGCGGCAGGCCGCATCAGCTTGGGACTCTTCTTCGCCGAGACAAATGGCAATCAAAACATAGGGAACGCGCGTTCAAATACCTACAAAGGGAGTTTGCAGGCAGGTCCGTCCGAAGATCGAAGAGGTCAGAAGAAATGGGCCGCGATCAAGCATACGATAAAGGCCATCGACCCGGCATTGAGCGCTCGCGACGAAGCGGAAGAGGCGAGGGTAGGCAATCTGGATCATCGGTTTAATCACTGGACCGCCGTAAGAGACGCCCTCATGAGCGCCCACGCAGAGCTTTTCCCGCAAATACCCGCGATCGTGAAGACGCTGCCGGATCCGATAGACCAAATGAAGCTTTTCGAACTCATCCAGATAATACCCAGTCCGACCAAAACTGCTCTCAGGTCGGCCGACCTGGCCAACTATAGAATTACCGATCCGGTCGTTATGCGATACCTGCGCAACAACAGCATCTTCACCTTCGGAAAGGCTGACCGCGCAAAAACATCCGCAAGCTTCCGCGAAATCATGGATGCGATGTGGCTCTTCAACAGTAAATTTGAACGAGCGTTGGCCATCTTCAACCAGGTCAGGACCCGACCATCGCCGTAGCCGATTCCAACGGGCATCATCGACTGGGTTCCTGAGCGACTGCGCGCGGCTGTCCGTTACGGTTTGATATCGAATTCGCGCGTGAACTGTGCATAGGTGTTGTGCTGGTCGGCGAGGAAGCTGCCGAATTGCGCTCCGCAATAAAGATTGATGAACAGTCCCTGGCCCTTGAGGCGGTCGACGACGGCCGGCGATTGGACGGCATCCGAGATGGATTGCGAAAGTTGCGTCACCACGTCTTTAGGCGTCTTCGCCGGTGCCACAAAACCGAACCACACCGCCGCATCGAGATCGCTAAAACCGCTCTCCGCGAGCGTCGGAACATTCGGCAGGGCCGGTGAGCGGTTTTTCGCCGGAACCGCGATTGGCCGCAGCGCGCCTGAGTCAATTTGTCCTTTGAGGTCGGAATAATTCGCCATCACCGCTGTGATGGTTCCGGCGAGTGTCGCGTTCATCGCCGGCGGCGAACCCGGATAGGGCACGTATGTCATATCGATCTTGGCGTCGCGCCTGAGAATCTCGCCCGCGATATGGGCGATCGAGGCCGGCCCGGTGCTGCCGTATGATGCTGCCCCTACCTTGGATTTCGCGAATTTGATGAAATCAGCCAGCCCGTGAATTTCGGATTTGCTGCTCACGGCCAGCACCGCCGGCGTTGCAGCGACGTAGCACAGCGGCTCGAAACTGGTCAGCGCGTCGTAGTGGCCCGGGAACAGGATCGCACTCAGGATGAACGGGTTTTCGACGAGCAGGATGGTCGTGCCGTCCGGCGTTGCGCGGGAAACAAATTCAGTACCGACGATCGAACTAGCGCCGGGACGATCTTCCACGACGACCGTCTGACCGGACTTTTGCGTGATGGCCTGTCCGAGAACCCGCGTGACGACGTCGCCGGTGCCGCCGGCCGCATAGGGAACGACGATCTTTATCGGCTTGCCCGCCAGGCCCTGCGCCGCCGCCGGCTGGGCAACGAGCGCAAGGATAAAGGCAATTCCGAGATGTCTGAGACCGGTCATGTTGTTCCCCCCGATTTTGCTTGGCTAGACTGAAACGATCCCCTTCCCGTTGCAAGGCGCACTGTTTCATGCGTCGGTGCCTAGGGAGCGTAGATCGCCTGCCAGATGCGTAAAGGAGTCACGGGCATGGTCATGTCATCGATGCCATAGGGTTTCAGCGCATCGACAATCGCGCTGACAATCACCGCCGGCGCCGCGGTCGTGCCGCCTTCGCCGCCGGCCTTGATGCCGAGCGGGTTCGTCGGCGACAGCACCTCGATGATTTTTGTCGCAAACGAGGGCAGGCGATCGGAGCGCGGCATGCCGTAGTCCATGAACGAACCGCATATCGGTTGGCCGGATGCGGCTTCCACGACGCATTGTTCCCACAAGGCCTGTCCGATGCCCTGTACGATCGCGCCATGCGTCTGTCCATCGACGATGAGCGGGTTGATGCAGCGGCCCACATCGTCGACTGACGCATAGCGGGTCAGCCGCAGATCGCAACTGTCCGGATCGACCTCGATTTCGCAAATCGCGCAGCCATTGGGAAATACCGGATCGTGCATCTCGTTGTCGGTGACCACGGCAAGACCACCGGACAAATCGTCGGGCATCGCATGCCGAGGCATTTCCTGCGCGAGCTCGATGAAATCGAAGCTTCGGTTGCTGCCGCGCGCGGAGAAACGGCCGTCGTCGAAATCAATGCTGTCGGCCGGCATGCCGAGAACGACCGCTGCCGCGCGCTTGCCCTTCGCGATCAGTTCCGCGGCCGCCAGCGAAAATACGGTGGCGGCGTGGCGCATGGAGCGGCCGGAATGGGTGCCTCCGCCCGCTTTCACGATGTCGGTGTCGCCGAGGATGATGCGCACGCTCTCCACCGGCACCGCGATCAGGTCAGCGACCACCTGCGCAAAGCTCGTTTCGTGCCCCTGTCCCGCCGGCTGTGTGCCGATGACAACCTCGACCTTACGCCCGGTGGTCACGGTGATGCGCGTCTGTTCTTTGGGCGACCCGATGGAGGATTCGACGTAGTTGGCAAGGCCGAGGCCGAGCAGCTTGCCGCGTTTTTTCGCCTCGCGCCGTCGCGCCTTGAAGCCCTCCCAGTCTGCCAGCTGCATGGCGAAATCCATGTTCTCGGCGTATCGCCCGCTGTCGTAAAGCATGCCGACCGCATTGCGGTAGGGCATCGCCTGCGGCCGAACCAGATTGCGACGTCGCAGGGTGACGCGGTCGATGCCGAGCCGCCCGGCCGCAATGTCGATCAGCCGCTCGATTGCAAAAGTGATCTCCGGGCGGCCGGAGCTGCGATAGGCCTGGGTCGAGGGTGTGTTGGTGAAGACCGAAATCGCGCGCAGGCTCGCCACCGGGATGGCGTAGTTGCCGGTGATCAGTCCCGCTCCCTTGCTCAGTGGCGACAGGGAGACGCAGCGCGCTCCGGCATTGCTGATATTGGTTGCGCGCAGCGCCAGAAACCGTCCCTTCGCGTCGAGTGCGAGCTCGAATTTCGCGACAAGATCGCGGCCCTGATAGTCGCTGACGAAACACTCCGACCGCGTCGCGGTGTATTTCACGGGGCGGGCAAGTTTCCGGGCCGCCCACAGCACAAGTCCAAATTCGACGTAGACGCGATTTCGTGTTCCGAAATTGCCGCCGACATCAAATGACAGCGCGCGAACGCGATCGGGATCCACGCCGAGGACCGCCGCCAGCTCGCGTTTCTGCCGGACGGCCCCTCCGCTGCCGGCATAGATCGTGTAACGGCCGTCCGTCTGGTCATAGAGCGCCACCGCGCTCCGCGGTTCCATCGGCGCCCCGGTAACCCGGCCTACATGGAAATCCCTGGCGACGACATGGGCTGCGCCGGCGAAAATCCGTTCGGTCTCCGCCGGGTTTCCGAACTGCGTGTCGACCAGAATGTTGCCCGGCACTTCATCCCAGACGGCCGGCGCCCCCGGTTGCATGGCTTCTTCGGATCGGGTCACGCACGGTAACGGCTCGTAGGCGACCTCCACCGCCTCGACGGCATCGAGTGCCTGGCTCTGAGTTTCCGCGACCACCATGGCGACGGCCTCGCCGGCGTGGCGCGCCTTGTCGGGCGGCAGCAACAGATGCGGGCCGATGAAGACCTCGCGGCCGCCGGGTCCGTGCAATTTCATGTCATATTTTGTTTTTGGGAGCGGGTCGTGCGGGATAGGCCTGAGATTGTCGGCCTGGCAATCCGCGCTGGTAAAAACTCCCAGCACGCCCGGCATTTTGCGCGCCGCCGATGCGTCAATGCGCAAGATGCGCGCGTGGGCGTGCGGCGAGCGGACCATCGCCGCATAGGTTTGGCCGGGAAAACAGAAATCGTCGCTGAACTGGCCGCGGCCGGCGATCAGCCGCGCGTCCTCGGTGCGCGGCAGCGGTTGGCCAATGAATCGGAATTTTGCGGGCTGCTCGGTCATCAGCGAATAATTTGCAAGGCTTCGAATAACGTCGGACCCTCTGACAATTTCTCCGTCAGGGCCGGGCGTTGCCGGCTTTCATGTTTTTGGCGGCGTCCATGCCGTGAATGACCTGTGCCCAACGCTGCGTTTCGCTCTTGATGAAATTCGCAAAGTCATCCGGGCTGCCACCCAGTGCATTCAAGCCCTGTTGCTCGAGCTCCTTGAGAACCTCGGGGTCCTTCAGGGCCTTATTGGTCGCTTCGGATATACTGTCGATGACGGGCTTCGGCGTGCCGGCCGGCCCGAGAATGCCGAACCAGACACCGGCGGCGTAGCCGGGCAAAGCCGCTTCGGCGATCGTCGGCAGATCCGGGGCGACGCTCGCGCGTTTGGCTTCGGTCGTCGCCAGTGCTTTCACGCGGCCATCCTTGATAAAGCCGAGGACTGTCGACGCCGGCGCAAACATGACCTGGATTCGGCCCGAAATCAGATCGATGGCGGTCTGCGCGCTGCCGGGATACAGCACGCCGGTCATTTTTATTCCGGCCATCTGCTTGAACAGTTCGGTTGCCATGTGCGGTCCGCTGCCGAGACCGGCCGCGCCATAGAGAAGTTCATCCGGCTTCTGCTTTGCGAGCGCGATGAGCCCCTTCACGTCTTTGACATCGAGGCCCGGGGTGACCACCAGGATATTGGGGATCGACCCGACGAGCACGACCGGCGCCAGATCTTTTTCGACGTTCGGCCCTTTGTTCGGCATCAATGTCGGGTTGATCGTCAAGGCGATGGTGCCGAACAACAGCGTGTAGCCATCCTTGGTGCTGCGCGCGACGTAATCGCTTGCGACCATGCTGCTGGCGCCCGGGCGGTTCTCGACGATGACCGTCTGCCCGAGCAGACCCCCCAGTTTGTGGCTGACAATACGCGCGGCGACGTCGCCGCTCGATCCCGCGGCGAACCCGACAATCAGACGGATGGGATGTGTAGGAAACTCGTCGGCCGCGGAAGACGGCGCAGGAGCACCGAGAAAAAGGACGGTTACGAGAAGGGCAGCGGATTTCAAACGTAACATTTGTTACTATGCCTTCAGGATTTTTTTGTGCTCGCGACATCGCGCGCCGGCGTTTCGGGAATGAGACCGCCACGCCGTCGTTTCAGGGTTTCCTCGCCACTTTCGGCCCATCGCCCCTCGACTGCCCGCCGCGCGTAGACGTCATAGTGCTCGTCCCAGTCGCCAAGCGAGTAGCCGTGCCACGGCGCCTGCGGCAAGATCGCCGGCAAACCCAGTTCGTCCCAGATGCCGCGCGCGTGCTCCATGTATTCACGGCTGGGCAGCGCCAGCGGCGGCATGTCGTGCTTGAGCGTGGCGTCGATGAGGATCGTGGAATCTTCACGCGCGCCCGATTTGGGACCGTGGCCGGCAGAGCGGTAAGGCACGATATGAACATCCACGCCGGGGTTCGACCGGTAGGCGAGCGACCAGAAAATGGCGTCGGTGTTGGCCGGATCGATGTCGTCGCTCACGGCAATGCAGATCTTGCCACAGTCCGCGCGCAACGTCGCCGCGCCCTGAAGACCGCGCCATATTTCCGTTCGCGCCGTTCCGCGCGCGAATTGCAGGAAGATGACTTTACGGAGATTGGTGAATGGCTCGTGCATTGTGATCCGCTTGATCCCGCGCACGCCGAGCTGATCGCGCAGATGCGAGAGAAACATGGGCTCAAACGCCACTTTCTTTATCACGCTTGATTCGCTGGGTGTCACCTGGCTGACAATCGACACAAAAACCGGCGAACGCTTATGGGTGATCGCGGTCACCTTCATCGACATATTGAAGTCTTCCAGCGCCACGTGACCGTGGCTTTCGCCGAACGGACCTTCCGGCTCGAGTAGTTCGCTGTCGATCAACCCTTCGATTACGATTTCAGCGTCAGCGGGCACGTGGAGATCGACGCTTGTCGCCTTGACGGTGCGGATCGAAGATCCGGCAAGTGCGCCGGCGACCGCCATCTCGTCCTCATCGATCGCGAGCTTCTGCGGGCCGGTGAACAGGATCACCGGCGCACAGCCGATGACAATGGCGCAGGGCATCGGCTCTTTTCGCTTTTGATACTTTCGCCAATGGAGATAGCCGCCGGCGCCGCCGGGGCGCGATGACATGCGCACGCCAAGGCGATCCTGCGCCTTCAGGGCAGCGCGGTAGGTGCCCATGTTCTGCACGCCGGTTTCAGGATCGCGCGTAATGCAAAGCGTGGCGGTGAGATAGGGGGCGGAGTCAAATCCCGGAGTCGAGATCGGCACGGGGAGCTTCGCGAGACCTTCGCCGGGCCGTAAAAGATCGGCGCCCTTCATGACAACTTCCTGGCACGCGCCGGAGGTAACAATGACGGGCGGGATCGGCTTCGCAATGGCCTGCGTCCAGGCCTCACCGATAGCTGCAACCGGCTTGCCCATCCCGACGGCGTAGATAGCAGGCGAGGCGCCGAGGGCGCCGACCGCGACTGGAATGTCATAGCGCCGTCCGGAACTATCGACGACATTCGTGAACAGAAAGGCGCGGCGCTGGTCTTCGGCGAGCCCGCCTTGAAACTGCCAGCGGACCAAGGGGTGCAATTCGCGGTCTTTATCAATTGCGCGGTCGACGCGCGTGAGCAAACCGCGGCTTTCAAGCATGCGCAAATGCTCCTGAAAGTCGAGCGGCGGCCCGCCGGACGCTGCGCGATCAGGCTTTTTCGCCTTGTCGGACGCGTCGAGCATTCATCACTCCTACTGCGGCCCCGTGCGAGAGGTACACTATGGCATCGCTTGCGGCGACGCAAAATTTGGCAGGGCGCATCTGCAGCCTATTGCCTTGACCGTCGGACTGCGGACAAGCTGGCATGCTGAGTACGTGTTGCTTCCCGTGACTAGTCGATGGTGGATCCTGCGAATGCGGCTGACGATCAACTGCGACATGGGCGAGGGCTACGGGATGTATCGGCTGGGCGACGATGCCGGGCTGATGCCGCACATCGATCTTGCGAACATTGCCTGCGGCTTTCACGCATCCGACCCGACGATCATGCGGGAAACGGTGCGCCTTGCGAAACGGCATGGCGTCAAGGTTGGCGCGCATCCGTCGCTGCCGGATATGCAGGGGTTTGGCCGCCGGCCCATGGCGCTTGCGCCGGCGGAAGTCACCGATTTTGTCACTTACCAGATCGGTGCGCTCAAGGGATTTCTCGATGCCGAGAACGTGCCTCTCAATCACGTCAAACCGCATGGCGCGCTTTACGGAATGGCGGCGCGGGATGAAAAAATCGCGGCGGCAATCGCGGACGCTGTCCGTCCATTCGGGGTGCCGATACTCGGCATGGCGTTCACGGCACACGAAACTGCTTACGGGAAAAAGGGAATCGAGCTCATTCCGGAATTCTATGCCGATCTCGACTATGACGGCGACGGCAACCTGATACTCAGCCGCGTGCACGATGCCGTCGAGCCCGCGAAAGCCGCAGCGCGGGTGTTGCGTGTCATGCGCGAACATGTGGTCGCCACGACAAGCGGACGCGACATCCCGGTGAAGGCCGCGACGGTCTGTGTGCATTCCGATACCCCTGCGGCTGTCGCCATTGCCACCGAAGTTAAGCGGGCTCTGTTGAGTGTGGTCGACTGATTAGCCGCCGAGGAAGAGACGGCCGACATCGGGATCCGCAAGCAGGTCCTTTGCCTTGCCGGCCAATGCGAGCTTGCCCGAAACCAGCACGTAGCCGATGTCGGAGCATTCGAGGCCCTTTTTCGCATTCTGCTCGACCATGATGATGGTCTTGCCTTCGTTGTACTGAAGTTCGCCGAGAATATCGAATACCGCGTCAATGAAACGTGGTTCGAGCCCTATCGAAGGCTCATCGACCAGCAGGACCTTCGGGTCCATCACCAGCGCACGGCAAATTTCCAAAAGCCGGCGTTCGCCGCCCGACAGAACACGGGCCGGATGCTTCCGGCGCGCGGCGAGGCGCGGATATTTATCGAATATCCTGTCGGCAGCCTGCTTTGCGGCCTTGCGGTCCATCAGATAGGCGCCCAGCCACAAGTTTTCCTCGACCGTCATGCCGGGGAAAACCGATTTGTCCTGCAGGATGTACGCAATCCCCGCCGATTGAAGTTTCTCGTTTGACGACAGGGATGTCACGTCGACGATCTTCCCGTCGTCGACGGTCGCAATGCTGCCGGAATAGATATTTGTGAAGCCGAAGATCGAATGCAGCACCGTCGACTTTCCGGCTCCGTTGGGCCCGATCAAGCACAGCGATTGGCCGCGGCCCACGCGGAGATTGAAGGAATGCAGGATTTCCATTTGCCCGTAGCCGGCGCTGAGCGAATCGATTCGCACGTGCGGTGACCGCTTTGCCAAATCGTCAAGCTGCTCGACACTCACATCCTGTGCGATCGTGAGGGCCTGGCGCGCCACTTCATCGACAGAAATGACGGCACCGACGCCCCCATGATAGCCGCCGTCCACCAGGTCTGAGCGCCCTGGTTCTGACATCAGTGCGCTCCCAGGTAGGCATCGATCACGTCTTGATTGCCCTGGATCTCGGCGGGTGCGCCCGCCGCGAGCATCTCACCGTGGGCTAGGCAATAGATCTTCGTAGCCATGTTCATGATCACGCGCATGTTGTGCTCGATGATGAGCATGGTGATGCCGAATTCGGAATTCGCGCGCTTGAGCCGATCGATCAGGCCGTTGATCAACGTCGGATTGATGCCTGCCGTCGGCTCATCGAGCAGAAGTACGGTCGGTTCATTCATCAGGGCCATCGCGAATTCGAGAAGCTTCTGCTGGCCGAATGAGAGACTGCCGGCGCGTAGATATCGCTTTTCGTAGAGCCCGACAAAAGACAGCAACTGTTCGGCCCGCTCGATGACGCCGGTCCGTTCGTAAGCAAACATGTCGAAGAAACCCGCCTTGCGGTGGGGAATTGATATCTGCATGTTCTGCAGGCAGCTCATCTTTCCGTAGATGCGCGTCGTCTGGAATGTGCGAAGCAGTCCGAGGCGCGCGATTTCCTGCACCCGCAGTTGCGATATTTCGTGGCCCTCGAAACGGATCGAGCCTGAATCGATCGGGTGATATCCGACAATGGAGTTGAACAACGTCGTCTTGCCGGAACCATTGGGCCCGATCAGTCCCGTGATTCCGCCACGGGGTACTGTGAGCGAAACGTTGTGGTTGGCGACAACGCCGCCGAATGATTTCGATACATTCCGGAGTTCGATGATGGCGTCGGTCATTCGGCGCCCTCCGCGTTGGGCGCGAACTCAATCGCATGCGGACGGACTTCCTTTTCCCTTGGCGCGACCCGAGTTCCAAACCGGTCGGGATATTTTTCCATCAGCCAGCCGACGATGCCCTGCTGGAAGTAGACGACGATGATGACGATCAGCAGGCCGAGCGCGACGAATTGCCAGCCGAGGAAATAGGTCCAGGTGACTTCCTTGATGACGTGGAAGATGACCGCGCCGACCACCGGACCCCAGAATGTCCCTTTGCCGCCAAGCAGCACCATCAGGATCATGAAAATGTTGAATGTCGTCGTGGGGAACGCGATATCGCGCGGCTCGATGAAGCCGGTCATGTTGCCGAAAATCGCGCCCGCGATGCCGAGGAAGAACGCAGAGATGGCCCAGGCCGTGCGCTTGTAGCGGCGCGTGTAAAGGCCCATCGCCTCGGCCTTTTCCTCGTCGTCGCGGATCGCGTTGATCGCGAGCCCGAAATTCGTCGAGTAAAGCCAGCGCAGGAAGACCAGGACCACGAAGGCAAGTCCGAACAGCAGGAAATAGAAGAACAGCTTTTGCGTTTCCGGCCCGCCCGGAAAAACCGGCATCGAGATTCCGCCCGCCGCGCCGACCCATTCCCAGGAGGCCATCAATTCCGCGCCTGCGACCGCAACACCGAGCGTCCCGATCGCGAAATAGGGTCCGCGCAATCCGAACACGATCCAGGAAGTCGCAAGCGCTAGCATGCACGCGGCGACGCCGGCTGCGATGACTCCCAGCGCGAAGCCGGTGAAATACTGCGCCGTCGTGAAGACGATGTGTGTCGTGCGCGCGCCCGACGTATACATGCCGACGTCGTAGAACAGGCCGATCTGCACCACGGCCGAGATGTACATGCCGGCGCCGAAGAAGAAGATGTTGCCGAGCGAATTGTACCCCATCTGGCCGCCGAGGATGTCCCAGGTCGAGGCAAACACGATCATCAGCCAGAGCACGGCGATCTGGTTGGTGTAGGCCGGAAACAGCAGCGGCGCGGCCACGCCCGCCAACAGCAGCACTCCGATTGTCAGTGGATGGAGGGACCTGCGGCTCATTGCACGGCCTGCCGCACGCGGAGTTGCTGCAATTGGCGGACCGCAAGTACCGCAAGCAACAGCAGTACGATGAGTGCCTGCTGAAATTCGGCGCCCAGTACAAAGCCGCCGAACTGCTCGAAGATCGCCCATGCCGAAGCCGGCAGCGATCACCCCCGGCAAGTTGCCGAAGCCGGCGGCGGTCACGATCACGAACAGGCGAATCGAATATGTCGTGCCGAGAAAGGGCTGAACATTCCAGACGAGTGCAACAAGCGCGCCTGTTGCCCCGCAAATCGCGGCGTTCAGGCAGAATGTGAACGAGTAGACCTTTTCCGTATCGATCCCGAGCACGCGCGCTGCCCGCGCATCCTGCGCCGTCGCGCGGATGGCCTGTCCCATGCGGCTCTTCTTCATGAACAGAATGACCGCCACCGCAAGCATGATTGCGAGCGCGAAGCCGATGATGCGTGTTGTGGCGACCGTAATGAGCCCGTTTGCGAAGCTCAGCGTTGGCAGATCGGCCTGAGCCGATTGCGTGTCAGGGCCAAAGGCGAGATTGAGTCCCTGCTGGATCACGATGGCGATGCCGAAGGTCGCAAGCAGCGAGGTGAAGAGATCGCGAGTAATCACCTTGCTGACGACCGTCCGGTAAAGCACCCAGCCGATGCCCCACAGCACGACTATGGCAAGCGGCACGCCGAGCAGCGGGTTAAATCCGAAGCGATCGAGGTTCCAGGTGAGATAGCCGCCGATCATGATGAAGTCGCCCTGCGCGAGGTTCTTGACGTTCATCACGCCCCAGACGAGCGCGAGCCCGTAGGCCGCAAGGGCGAAGATCGACCCAACCATCAAGCCATCGATCAGCAAGCCGAGATTGAAGATCGGCATTGCAGCCAAGACTGAAATATTGCCGATGACCTGTTCCATCGCGGGCATCCCTGACCGGTAACGGAAATGGGCGAGTCGGGCGGGCCGATCGCATGGCGATTGGGCGGCGCTCGGGTGCGGTCGGGAAGCGGGCAGCGTGGCGCCCGCTTCCTATTACGGCTCAGTAGTGGGCGTCGCGCGGATAGACCAGCGGAGCGGCGGCGACCTCGGCTGGAGAAACAACGATGTATTTGCCACCCTGAATTTGCCGCATCACGATCTCTTTGCCCGGGTTGCTTCCGTCGTCGGCAAATTTGACCCCGCCATAGAAGGTGGAAAGGTTCGTCTTTGCCAATGCGTCGCGCACTTTTTCGGGATCGAGCGACTGCGCGCGCTTGAACGCGTCAGACCAGACATAAACGGCGGCGGTCGCCTGCGCTGTCTGGTACGGCACCACCTTGTACTCTGGATGGGCCGCCAGCATTGCCTTGTTGTATTCCGCCGCCGACCCGAACATCGGGTCGCTTGCCTTCATGGTTTCATCCCACTGCGTCGGGCAGACGAAGCCCTCTGCGACTTTTGGGAAGTCGCTGGCGACCTTCGCCGACTCGCAGTGAGTGACGCCGACCAACGGCACCGAGGTCTTGAACTCACCCATTTGCCGTGCGGCCGTCGCCGCGCCTTTTTCGTGTCCCGAGATCAGCAGCACATCAGGCTGCAAAGCCTTCACCTTGGTAAAGAACGTGGTGATGTCGTTCAGGTCTTTCGGCATGCGGTCGTCGATGACCGTATGCATATTGTACTTCTTGATCTGCTCGACGACGCCCTGACGGACGTCCAGGGAGAAAGCGTCGTCCTGATAGATCATTGCAATTTTGACGGACGACGGATTTTTTCCCGATTTCTTGGCCAGGTCGGCGGCCATGTCGATGACCGGCGTCAGATATTTTTCCGACGTCGCGACGATTCCGAATTGATATTTGTAGCCTTGCGTGAAAAGTGAGCGAGATGCGGCTTCGCCCTGAACCAGCGGCACTTTGTATTTTTCGACCACCGGTAGAATGGCCTTGGTCAGCGGCGAGCCGTATGGCCCGAGCATGAACTTGATATTGTCCTGGTCGATCAGGCGCTCGACCAGCTGCGCGGCGCGCGCAGGCGTTGAACTCGTCGTCATAATATTTGATCTTGATGTGGTAGCACTTGTTGCCGATTTTGACGCCGCCGGCGTCGTTGATTTTTTTAGCGGCGAATTCGTAGCCGTTCTTGGTATTCGTGCCATTGGCGGCATAGATTCCTGTGGCCGAAAGAGCGGCCCCCAGAGTCAGGTCCTCACATGATTGCGCCTGAGCGGATACCGGCGCATAGGCGAACGCGGCCGTTGCCAACACGGTCGCAAATCTTGCGCTGTTGAGCATTGTGTGTTCCTCCCACGAACTGCATGTCTCCCCCGGCTGGTTGGTTCCAGACCTTAGTAATGCGAAGTATAGCGGGAATATTCGATGGGACAACGAATAGAATGACGCAACAGAAGCGCGCCCGGCCGCCTAAAGCCCACCTGCTGCGGTGCAATTCGCCGCCTGAATGTGTTCCGGACTAGACCTGTTCGGCGTTGAGATAGGCGAGGCGTGCGCCGCAGAAAGCGCAGAGAAGTCCCAGGCCAAGCGCGGTAAGGCCTGCAATCACGTCAATAGTCCCCCCAAGATTGCCGGTCTTGCTCATGATTCCGCCGGCCGTAGCAGCTACGAAGACGAGCGCGATCAGGAAGCGTTGTGCGAGGCGGTAGATCAATTCGCGCTCACGGGCGGCCGCTATGAGATAGGCGGCCGCAGCCCAGCCTCCGACAAAGCCCGCGCCGCCGATCGCCCACCATGCGATTGCCGATATGAATTGCTGCTTGTTGCCCGTGCTCGCGTCGCGAAGGACAGCGTCAAGGCCAATCCCGAATACCATCAGCAGGATATGCGCAACCAGTGCCGCGAACATGCCGCACGCGACAGCGGCAGCATAGTGCAGACGGCGGAGAGCGTCGGTATCCATCGGTGGTTGTCCGAAGGGGTCTCAGGGGCGAGTAGTCCGGACACAATAACCGATCAAACCGCGGCGCGCGAATAGCCATTTTTGGAAAGCTGCATCACGTCGGCCCGGTTGCGGGGTGTGGGAGCTTCAAGTCCTGTCGCGGCGGCGCCAAGTTCCTGCTCGACGATGAAACGGGGGCGGGATTTGGCTTCAAAATAGATCTTTCCAACATACTCGCCGATCACCGCAATGGCGAAGGTCTGGAACGAGGCGATGAGCAGGAACAGCAGCATTACCGAGGTCCAGCCCTGGACCGTTTGTCCGGCAAGCCATGTCGCAAAGACCCAGACGCTCATGCCAAGGAAAACGACAAACAGAATAATTCCCATCAAGGCGATCATGCGGATCGGCCGCACCGATAGCGAAGTGATGCCGTTGATTGCAAGCGCCACCATTTTGGCCAGCGTATATTTGGTCTCGCCATGGAGGCGCGGAAGACGATCATAGGCGACGGTCGCGGTTTTGAAGCCGAGCTGGACGGCAAGTCCGCGGAGGAATACGTGGGTCTCGCTGAAGAGTGAAAGCGCGCGCAGCGCCCTGTCACTCATGAGCCGAAAATCGGCGTGGTGCGGAATGATATCCGCGCCGAGCCAATTGATCATGCGGTAGAAGATGTCGGCCGAACCGCGTTTAAATCGGCTGTCGCTCGCGCGCTTTTTGCGAACGGCGAACACGATCTCGGCACCGTCGTTAAATTGACTGATCATCTTTCCCGCCACCGACATGTCGTCTTGCAGGTCGGCGTCGAGCGAGATCACGGCATCGGCTTTGCCAATTTGGGTGAGCAATCCGGCCAACAGCGCGTTTTGATGCCCAACATTGCGCGATAATTTGAGGCCGCGAACGCGCTTGGCATGCGAACGCGATATTTTTTCAATAAGGGGCCATGTCCGGTCGGTGCTGCCGTCGTCAATCAGGAGGACGTAGCTTTTCGACGAGATTGTCTTCGATTTTTCAAGCTTAATGATATCGGTCAGGAGGCACGACAGCGTGTGCTGGATCCCCGCCTGTTCGTTGTAGCAGGGAATGACAAACGCAATAATTGGGGGTTTGACAGTCGTCATGATGGATTATCTGTCGTGGCCGCGTGTTCAATCCGACAAGGTTGTTTACACAACCGGAAGTTCCGGAATTGCGAACTCATGTCGCATAACCACGTTAACCGGGAGTATGCCCCCTACAGCGTTTACAAAGCTTTTATTTGCGGCTGCATTGTCCTAAAAATACCGGAACCAGGCCCGCTCCATGTTGCGGTGCATGGGGATTGATTGCGGCCCCCTGCCGTCCTAAGCCACGGAAAGGGTGGGGTTAAAGCGATATATGGTGGAGGAAACCTTGCGCCCTGCGCGTGGCTCTGTCGGGCAGCTTGTCCGGAATTTCGTGCGTAAGCGCGATTTCTATGCTGGCGGGCTGGTCATCTTGTTTGGTTTGGTGATGGCCCTAAAAGGGCCCGGCTACCATCTCGGCACCCTGATGCATATGGGGCCGGGGTTTCTGCCGACGGCACTCGGCATCGTTCTGATTTTTCTGGGCATGTTGATTGCTGGAAGTGCTCTTGGCGTGCCGGAGGGCGAGGATGAAGACCTGCTGCCCGAGCATCCCGAATGGTGGGGCTGGGCCTGTATTCTTGCCGGACCGCTTGGGTTCATTTTGTTCGGAAGTTACTTCGGGATGATCCCTGGTACATTTGCATGCGTATTTATTTCCGCCCTTGGTGATCGCACCGCAACGCTGCGGGGTGCGGCTATACTGGCAACGGTCGTTACGGTTTTCGGCGTCGCGCTGTTTTCGTACTTGCTGCAAATTCCGATGCCGTTACTGGCATGGAGAGGCCTGTGATTGAAACCGCACTGACGGATCTCTGGTACGGTTTCGGCGTCGCTGTGCAGCCACACAATATTATGTGGTGCTTCATCGGTGTGCTGGTCGGCAACATGGTCGGCGTGTTGCCGGGTCTGGGTCCGCTCGCGACGATTTCGATTTTGCTGCCGCTCACGTTCGGCATCAAACCGGTCGGCGCAATCTTGATGCTCGCTGGCGTTATGTATGGCGCGCAATATGGCGGCGCCATTTGCTCGATCCTCCTCAATTTGCCGTGTCACCCGCCCCATGCGGTCACGTGCCTGGACGGGTTTCCCATGACCAAGCAGGGCAGGGGTGGCGTTGCCCTCGGCCTGACTGTGATGGGCTCCTTCGTCGGTGCCTCCTGGGGCATCACGGAAATGATCTTTCTTTCGCCCGTGCTTGTGGTCATAGCGCTGGAGTTCGGTCCCGCGGAGATCTGTTCGCTCATGCTGCTTGGCCTGCTGGCCGGGTCGACGCTCGCGCGCGGGTCGCCGATCAAGGGCGTCGCGATGACGGTCCTTGGGCTCATGCTCGGCATCGTCGGTACCGACCTTGAGACCGGCGCGGAACGTTTCACCTTTGGAATGACGCATCTCGACGACGGCATCGAGCTTGTCGCGCTCGCCCTCGGTCTGTTCGGTCTTGCCGAGTTCATGAACAGCGTCAACCAGGTCTCACAGGTCAATACGAAATACACAAATGTGCGCCTGCGCGACATGCGCCCTTCCAAAGCCGACATCAAACAGGCGATCGCACCGATGTTCCGCGGCACGCTGGTCGGCAGCCTTTGCGCACTTATTCCGGGCACCGGCCCAACGATCGCGTCATTCGTCGCCTACGCGACGGAAAAGAAAATTTCACGGCATCCCGAGAAATTCGGAACCGGCCTGATTGAAGGTGTGATCGCGCCGGAGGCCTCGACCCATTCCTCGGTCCAGGGCGACTTCATTCCGACGATGAGTCTGGGCATTCCGGGCGATGCTGTAATGGCTCTGTTGCTTGGGGCATTGATGATTCAGGGAATCGTTCCTGGTCCGCAGTTGATCAAGGAGCATCCGGATATTTTCTGGGGCCTGGTCGCCAGCTTCTGGATCGGCAATATCATGCTCGTCCTGCTGAACGTGCCGCTCATCGGAATCTGGGTGAAGCTGCTGACAATTCCGTATAAATACCTCTATCCGAGCGCGCTGTTTTTTGTCTGCATTGGCGTCTACGCCGCCAACAACGATATGTTCCAGGTTGGCGAGACCATTGTGATCGGCATCCTCGGCTATGTGCTGCTGCGCCTTGGTTTCCACCCGGCGCCGATCCTGCTCGGCTTCGTCCTGGGCCCGCGTTTTGAGGAAAACTTCCGCCGTGCGATGTTGATTTCTCGCGGTGACATCCTGGTTTTCATCGAACGGCCGATCAGCGCTGTGTTCATCGGGTTGTGCGTACTGCTGATCGTGTTGCAGATCTACGTTCGCCTTCGTGGCCCCAAAACTGTAATCCCGGCACCGACTGCCCTCGAGAGTGCGGAATAGTGCGCGCACGGATTCAGATGCCCGCGAGTTCCCGCATGATCCTGAAAAGTCGCGCCTGACCCTCAAAGCCGATGCCGGGGCGGTCGGACAACGAGATCGCGCCGCCCTCAATGCGTGCATCGTCGGCAAAGCCGCCGAATTCCCCGAACACGCCGGGATAGGACTCAGCGCCACCCAGGCCGAAGCCGGCCGCGATCGCCAGCGACATCTGATTTCCGCCGTGCGGAAACATGGAGCTCCGCCGCCATCGGTGGTTGGCCAACATATCGAGAGTCCTGGCATATTGACCGATGCCGTAGGCCTGCGGCGGATCGATTTGAATAATATCTTGCCCGGCGCGGAATCCGCCGAATTGGACCAGATTTTCCACGTCCTGAGTTGAATACAGGTTCTCGCCTGTCGCGAGTGGCGACGCGTAGACGCTCGCAAGTTCGGCGAACAACGCAAAATCGAGCGGATCACAAGGCTCTTCGAACCAACGCAGCTTGAACCGCGCGAGGGCCTTTGCGTAGCGTAAGGCTTCCTCGCGATCGAACTTGCAGTTTGCATCGACCGCAAGCCGTTCGCCGGAGCCGACGACATTGAGCACGGCCTCGAGGCGGCGAAGGTCCTCATCTAGCGGCAGGCCGCCGACCTTCATCTTTACCATCGCGTAACCTGCATCGAGATGCCGGCGCATTTCGTTCTGCAGATCCTTGATCGTCTGCCCCGGCCAATACCAGCCGCCGCCGACATAACAGAACACCTTGCGTGCGATATTGCCGCCATTGAACCGCTCCGCGAGGACGACATGCAGCGGCTTGTCCGCGATCTTGGCGATCGCGTCCCACATAGCAACCTCGATCGTGCCGATCGCAATCGAGCGCTCCGAGTGCCCGCCGGCTTTTTCCCGCCTCATCATGCAGGCAAAAATCTTGCTCGGATCGAAATTGTTGCCACTGCTGTCCAGCAGCAATGCGGGGTCGGCGGCGAGTATACGGGGGATAAAGCGGGCGCGCATTTGCGCGCCGCAGGCGTATCGGCCAGTGGAGTTGAACGCAAACCCACAGACCGGTTTGGCGTTGCGGATTACATCGGTGATCACGGCGACCACGGATGTCGTCATTTCGGTGAAATCAAAGCTCGAATTTGCGAGCGTCGACCGGAGCGGTACCGCCGTTTCGCGGATATCGACTATACGCATTACTTCACGTCAGTTCCGGCTTACTGAATCTGCGGGATTTTGGCGTCCTTGATCACCTTGGCCCATTTGTCGACTTCTTTTTTGATGTAGGCGGCAAATTCGTCGGGCTTATCCGCAACCGGGTCGAAGCCAAGCTGCCCGCATTTCTCTTTCACATCAGGTAGCGCCATCACCTTGACGATTTCGCGGTTGAGCAAGGTAACGACTTCCTTCGGTGTGCCGGCCGGCACAAGTATCCCTTGCATTGTTTCTGATTCCTGGCCGGTGACGCCGGCTTCCGCCATCGTCGGCACGTCTGGCAGCGCCGACGAACGCTTGGCGGAGGTTACGGCCAGGCCGCGCAATCTCCCCCCCTGCACCTGGGGGGCGGTCGGTGGCAGCGCTGTAAATGCGATCGGCGTGTGGCCAGCCACCGCGGATTGGATCGCCGGGCCCGCACCATTGAAAGGCACGGTCGTGAGATCGAGCTTGAAGGTCAGCTTGAACAGTTCGCCGGCGAGGTGCGGGGTCGTGCCGGTGCCAGGCATCGCATAGTTATATTTGCCGGGTTCCTTCTTGATGAGGTCGACAAGTTCCTTGACCGATTTGACTGGGAAGTCGGAGTTTACGACCAAGATATTCGGCGAAGCAGCGGCGAGCGTGACAGGTGCGAAATCCTTGAATGGATCAAACGGATTTTTTGCATACAGGCTTGGGTTGACCACATAACTCGAGCTTGCGACCAATATCGTGTAACCGTCCGGGGGCGACTTTGCGACTTGCGTCATGCCGATATTTCCGCCGGCGCCGGGATGGTTTTCGACGAAGAACTGCTGTTTCAGGCTTTCCGACAATTTCTGGGCAATCAGGCGCGCCATCACATCGGTTGGCCCTGCCGGAGCGAACGGCACAATAATTTTGACGGGGTGATCGGGGTAACCGGCTGCGCCACTCGGCGAAACACCAAATATGAGCGCGATCAACGCGGCGCCGATTGCGAACGGTCTTGTCGTGGAACGCATACAGTCCTCCCTTTTTTTACATCGTAGCATTGCATCAGCGCGTGGCTAGTGGGGCTTGCATCAGCCGCGCTCACAGGGTGTATTCCGGCGGTCTTCGCCGTTCCATTTCTTCAGAGGAAATTCAATGCCGGCTCGAAAGATCACCCGCCAGGACATGCGCGCCGCCGCGGAGAAATACAAAAATTGGGGCAAATGGGGTCCCAATGACGAGATAGGCACGCTCAACTACACGACAGCGGAAGACATCGTCGCCGCGACGCCGGCTCGTAAAAAAAGGGAAAGTAATCTCGCTCGCGCTCAACTTTGATCACACCGGCCCGCAGGGTGCAAAAAGCAAGTACCCATCCATGGGCCGGACGAATCCGATTCACACCATGCTGCGCACCGGGACCGACGCCTATTCGGGCGTGTTGGACAAGCGGGGCATTCGGGCAGCTGATGACATGGTGACGATGCCTTTGCAGTGCGGAACGCAGTGGGACGGCCTGGGTCACGTGTTCTATGAGAATTATATGTGGAACGGCTATGACTGCCGGGAGGTGACGAGCGCCGGCGCACAGAAATGCGGGATCGAAAAAACGAAAAGCAAAATGGTCGGCAGGGGCGTGCTGCTGGATGTGGCCCGTTTCAAAGGCGTCGACTCGCTTGACGACGGATACGGCATCACGAACGACGATCTCCAAGGCGCCGCCAAGAAGCAGAAGGTCGACCTCAAGCGCGGCGACTATGTCATCGTGCGTACGGGAATGATGGAACGCTGTCAGAAAGCAGGGAGCTGGGATGGATATCCCGGCGGCGACGCGCCTGGATTTTCATTTGAGACTCTCGATTTCGTGAAGGATACGCAGCTCGCCGCCCTTGCAAGCGACACGTGGGGATGCGAAGTGCGGCCCAATGAGAGCGAGGAAGGCATCAATCAGCCTTGGCACTGGATCACGATTCCGATCATGGGCATGACGATGGGCGAGATCTTTCAGCTAAAAGAACTCGCCGACGATTGCGAACAGGATAAAATCTATGAATTCCTGTTCGTCGCCCCGGCGATTCCAATCACCGGTGCGGTCGGTTCTCCCGTCAATCCGCTGGCAATCAAATAGTTGAAGACGCGGGAGCGTTTATCATGACGAAGCAATATCCGATCACCCACACTGAAGCCGAATGGCGCAAGCTGCTCACGCCCGAGCAATACGAGATCATGCGTGCGCACGGCACTGAAATGCCTGGCAGCTGCGCTTTGCTCCATGAAAAGCGAGCCGGCACCTTTCGATGCGTCGCATGCGACCAGCCTTTATTCGTCTCGAAAATGAAATTCGAGAGCGGAACCGGCTGGCCAAGCTTCAACGATCCGTTGCCCGGAGCGGTCGAAGGCGATACTGATCACAGTCACGGCATGGTTCGCGACGAGGTGCATTGCAGCCGCTGCGGCAGTCATCTTGGCCACGTATTCAATGATGGCCCGCCACCGACGCATCTGCGCTACTGCATCAACGGTGTTGCGCTTAAGTTCGAACCGGCTTGAGTGCAGCATGGCGACCGTCGGACACAATACCAAACGTATCGGCGCGGAAGTTCTTGCCGACATGCTCGCCGGCTATGGTGTCACGCATGTCTTCATGGTGCCCGCCGTCCTGCGCCGCACTTTCGCCGAGATGGAGCGGCGAACCAAGATTGCGCGCATTCATTGTCATGGCGAAAAATCCGCCGCCTACATGGCAGACGGCTATGCGCGGGCTTCGGGCAAGCCCGGCATCTGCATGGCCCAGGTGATCGGCGCACTCAATCTTGCGGCCGGCCTGCGCGACGCTCATCTTGCGCATTCGCCGGTTATCGCAATGACAGGCGGACGCGACCCTAAAACGAAATTCCGCAAGGTCTATCAGGAGATCGACGATATGCCGGCCTTCGAGCCGGTGACCAAAATGAATGTTACCGTCGACGACGTGGCGCGCATTCCGGACATGCTGCGCCAGGCCTTTCGTACCGCGACTACCGGCACGCCTGGCCCCGTGCACCTGCAGTTTCGCGGCAACGAAGGGCAGCTCGACGTCGAGGAAGCAGAATTGGACGGGCTTGTCGAAACGCAGTTTTCACGGGTTCCGCCGTTCCGCCCCGAACCGGAATCGGCGCATGTGAAGGCGGCGCTCGAGCTTCTGCAAAAGGCCGAGCGACCGATCATCATAGCCGGCGGCGGTGTGCGCACGTCGGGCGCCGCTAAAGAGCTTGTCGCCCTTGCCGAAGCGTTGCAAATCCCGGTCGCCACTTCGCTTAATGGCAAGGACGTAATTCCGGGAACGCACGCATTGTCGGTCGGCGTCGTCGGCAGCTATTCGCGCGAAAGCGCCAATCGCGCGGTGAATGCCGCGGATCTGATCTGCTTTATCGGCACTGAAACCGGCGGCATGACCACCCACTTCTGGGCTGTACCAAAAATCGGAACGCCGGCGATCCAGATCGATATCGAGCCGGAAGCGCTGGGCCGCAACTATCCGCTGCAGGCGAGCGTGCTCGGCGATGCCAAGAGCGTGCTCGTGCGCATGCTGGGCCAGATCGACAAATCGACTGCCGCAAGGCGGGCGGCTTGGATCAAGGAAATCGGAGCGCTGGGGGCCGGGTGGTACGCAAAATACAAGCCGCTGCTGGAATCAGACGCTGTGCCGATCCACCCCGCGCGCATCTGCGGCGAACTGTCGAAGCACATGCCCGACGACGCCATAGTCGTCGTCGATACCGGGCACGCCGGAATGTGGATGGGCGGCATGTACGACGTCCGCACGCCGGCGCAGAGCTACATGCGCAGCGCCGGCCATCTCGGCTGGGCCTTTCCGGCTGGCATCGGCGCAAAGGCGGCATGCCCGGACCGTCCGGTGGTCGTTTTTACCGGCGATGCCGGCTTCTGGTATCACATTGCCGAGGTCGAGACGGCCGTGCGCTGGAACATCGCGTCGGTCACGATCGTCAACAACAATGGCGGCGGCAACCAATCCAAGCGCGGTTTCGATCGTGCCTATGGCGGCGAACAAACCGCGCAGGCGCGCGAACTGTGGACCTACAACAAGATGAACTTCGCCAAGCTGGCGGAAGACATGGGGGCCCTGGGCATTCGCGTTGAAAATGCGGATGATATTGCGCCGGCGCTTGCGCGCGCACTCGCCGCTAAACGTCCTGCCGTCATCGATATCGTAACCGATATCGAAGCGCTGGCGCCGACAGCGGTGTCGTAGTGCACTATTTCAGCGGCGGCCCGATATAACGGAATTTCTGCGCGCGTTTTCCGGTGTCGACTTCGGTCGTGTAGACATTGCCCTTGCTGTCCACCGCCAGATTGTGGACCCAGTGAAATTCGCCGGCATTTCGCCCATTGCGGCCGAAGGAGCCGACGACCTCGCCATTATCGCGCAGGAGTGTCCGCACTTCATTGTTGGCGCCGTCGGCATTCATGAGAAATGTCTGCATTGCGTCCGGCCAGAAATCGAGGTCCCATACCGACCCTTGCTGCAAGGTTTCCTTGGCAACGAAAAACTCCTTCACAAATGTTCCGTCCTTGCGGAACACCTGAATACGGTCGTTCGTGCGGTCGCAGATATAGACGAAGCCGTCTTTTGCGATCTTCACGCAGTGCACGGGGTTGGCAAACTGCTGCGGTGCCGGTCCGGCAGGGTTGTAGGGCGGCGCCTTGGCGTCGCTTGGCGGTTTTCCGTAAGCGCCCCAATGCCGCTTGTAGGCGCCGGTGTCGGCATCGAATACGATCACACGGTGATTGCCGTATCCGTCGGCGATATAGACCTCATTGGTTGCGGGATCGACTTCCGTATCGGCAGGCCGGCCGAGTCGTGTGGTATCGGCGCTGCCGGTCGGCGCTCCGGGCTTGCCGATCTGCAACACGAATTTCCCGTCCTGGGTGAATTTCAGCACGTGGCCGTCGTTGTTGCCGTTGCCGCCGAGCCAGACAAAACCTTTGTAATCGATATTGATGCCGTGCTCGTTTTCGAACCAGTCATAGCCTTGGCCCGGGCCACCCCAGGCGCGCAGCACGTTTCCTTCCTGGTCGAATTCGATCACCGGCGGCGCCGCCACGCAGCATTTGGTGCGTGGTGGGCTGAAGGAAGCTGCCTTCTCATCATCGGTGAGCGTGCGCGGGCGCTGGATGACCCAGATATGGTCCTGCGCATCGACCGCGACGCCTGCGGCCTGGCCCATGATCCAGTTGTTGGGGAAGCGGTTTGGGCCATGAGGCGTCGACCTGGAACTTCGGCGCGTCGCCGGCAAATGCCGGCGCAATCGTCAGCAACCACGCAAAAAGATATGGACCGATTTTCATGAGTGTCTCCCCCGGCAGCCGGCACCGATCAACGCTGGCACCGGCCCAATGCTCTGCCCCCGACCGGAGTCAATCAAGGGGGGTGTGAGGTATGGCCCGTGCGAGAACTAGACTTCGCCGATCTCGCGAAGAATTTCCGCTGAATGCTCGCCGAGTCGCGGGGAGGGACGGTCGGAGGCGGCACGCCAGCCGTCGATCACAATCGGCGTGCGCACGCCGGGTATTGTTCCCTTTTTCGCGGCCTTGCTCGGCAGATCGAGCTTCATGCCGCGATGCTTGACCTGCGCGTCATTGAACACCTGCTCGAGATTGTTGATCGGACCGGCCGGAACGCCCTGTGTCTCGAGCTTCGCCAGAAGATCGTCGCGCTTCATCTTCGACGTCAGCGCCGCCAGCTTTGGGACCAGCTCGTTACGGTGCTTCAAGCGTCCGATATTGTCCTTGTAGGCCGGATTCTGCGCAAGTTCGGCGCCGCCAATCGCATTGCAGAATTTGACGTACTGATTGTCGTTTCCGGTTGCGACGATGACATGGCCATCGGCAACGGGGAATTCCTGGTATGGCACGATGTTCGGATGCGCGTTGCCAATACGCTTGGGTAATTCACCGGAGACAAGATAGTTGAGCGCCTGATTGGCAAGCACTCCGACGGTCGAATCCACGAGCGCAGTGTCGACATAGCAACCTTTGCCGGTTTTTTCGCGCTGGGCCAAAGCGGAAAGTATGCCGATCACTGAATAGCAACCTGTAAAGATGTCGGAGATGGCAACGCCGACGCGCGTTGGAGGTCCGTCAGCCATTCCGGTCAGGTCCATCATGCCGCCCATGCCTTGCGCCATAAGGTCGTAGCCGGCGCGTTTGGCATAGGGGCCGTCCTGGCCGAAGCCGGTGACCGAGCAATAGATCAACCGCGGACAATCGGGCGCCAGGCTTTTGTAGTCGAGACCGAACTTGGCCAAGCCGCCAACTTTAAAGTTCTCGATCAGCACATCGGAACGCGCCGCGAGTTTCCGCACGATCCGCCGGCCGTCTTCGCTCTCAAAATCCATTTCAATCGAGCGCTTGCCCCGGTTTGCCGCGTGAAAGTAAGCCGAACCAATATGTTTGTCGTCGGTTCCTTCCACGAATGGCGGACCCCAGCCACGGGTGTCGTCACCCGTCCCTTTGCGTTCGACCTTGATCACATCCGCGCCCAGATCGGCCAGCATCTGGCCGGCCCAGGGGCCAGCCAAGATGCGGGCAAGTTCGAGAACGCGGAGGCCCGCTAACGGCTTCGGCATTTGTGGAAACTCCCGGAAGGACGCTTCGAATTCGTGGTTATAAAGTCATCGATGCAGGCTGACTATAGCGGGAATTATCTATTGGACGCTTGTGGTTACGGGCAAATTTAGCCATGTGCCTATGGCGCTATGCCGCACCGGCGGCTAATGTGAAATTGGGGCGGCGAGGGGAATTTGGCTATTGTTCGGGCACCGGCCAAACGCGGCGGTGTTTCCGCCGCAAAAAAAGACCCCATGGAGGAACACACGATGAAAAGGATTACGACATTATTTGCCACCGCTGCCGCGGCGCTTTTGCTGTCGGCCTCGGCGCACGCGCAAATAATCATGAAGGCGTCGCACCAGTTTCCGGGCGGAAAAGGTGATGTCCGCGATGACATGGTGCAGATGATCGCGAAAGACGTGAAGGCGGCCAATGTCGGCATCGACATGCAGGTTTATCCCGGGGCCTCGTTGTTCAAGCCGAACGATCAATGGAACGCCATGGTCAATGGCCAGCTCGACATTTCCCTGTTCCCGCTCGACTACGCCAGCGGCAAAGCGCCGGTGTTCAGCGCGACTTTGATGCCGGGCCTGATCCGCAGCCAGGACCGGGCCAAGCGCATCAACAATTCGCAGTTCATGAAGGACGTACGCGCAGAAATCGAGAAGCGGGGTGTCATCGTATTGTCCGACGCATGGTTCGCCGGTGGCGTTGCCGCAAAGGATGGCTGTGTCGTGCATCCAAGCGATCTGAAAGGGCGTAAATTCCGCGCAGCCGGCCCGACATTCGCCGGTATGTGGGAAACCGCCGGTGCCAGTATCGTCAGCCCACCGTCAAACGAAATTTACAATGCGTTCCAGAGCGGCGTTGTAAATGCGACTGACACGAGCCTGGGCACATTCCAATCGATGCGCCTTTATGAGGTCACCGATTGTCTCACGGCTCCTGGGAACAATGCACTCTGGTTCATGTACGAGCCTGTGCTGATGTCGAAAAAGAATTTCGACAAGCTCAATAAGCAGCAGCAGGATGCCATCATCAGTGCCGGAAAAAAGGCGCAGACCTATTACGAAGGCAAGGCTGATGCGGTCAATCAGGCATCCATCAAAGCCTTCGAAGACCACAAAGTTAAGGTGGTGACGTTGAGCGATGCCGACTATCAGGCATGGCTTGATGTGGCGAAGAAGAGCTCCTACGCAGAATTCGCCAAAAACGTGCCAAACGGTCAGAAATTGATCGACGAGGCGCTATCGGTGAAATAAGCGTGACGCCGGCCGGCGTGCATCGTGCGCGCCGGCCGGCGCTTAGCGTGGCGACGCTGCGCTTGATTCAAACTCCAGGACAAAATGTAAAGACGAGCCCATGGACACCTACATTCGGGCGGTGACCTCCCTCTCGCGCGTGGCCGGCGTCATTGCAGCGCTTCTGATCGCCGTCGCCGTGCTGGTGATCTGCGACATCGTGGTCGAGCGCTATATTTTGAATTTGACCACGATCTGGCAAATCGACGTGGTGACGTATTGCATCGTTGGCGCGACCTTTGTCGGGAGTGCTTACGTGCTGATGACGCGTGGGCACGTCAATGTCGACATCCTGCCCCTGCATTTAAGGCCGCGGCCCAGATATTGGCTCGCACTATTCACCAGCCTGCTGGCGCTGGCGTTTTGCGTCGTCATTTTCATCCTTTGCACCGCATATTGGTATCAAGCCTTTTCGGAACGCTGGCTCTCCAACACGGTATGGCGGGCGCGGCTCTGGATTCCGTATCTCTCCATGCCGGTGGGCCTCGGCCTTCTCATTCTCCAATATCTGGCAGACTTGCTCTGTCTGATCACGGGGCGCACGCCGCCATTCGGTATTAAGGATCAGGAAGCAGCTGAGGATGTAGCCAGGGCTCAGGCACGCGAAGTGCTTGGGAGCGCGCCATGAGTCCGACAACGCAAGGGTCGGTTGTCCTCATTGTGACGCTTCTGATGCTGGTATCCGGCATCCCCGTTGCGTTCGGGCTCGGCGCCATCGCTATTGCATTTCTGGTGCTTTTCCAGGGCGTGGATGCCCTTCATGTCGTCGCCGAAACGTTCTGGTCGGGACTCGACGAGTTCACGCTCGTTGCTATTCCGATGTTCGTGATGATGGGCGCTGCCATCGGCTCCTCGCCGGCCGGCAAGGATCTCTATGAGGCGCTTGATCGCTGGCTTTATCGGTTGCCCGGTGGGCTCGTCATTTCAAATCTCGGCGCCTGCGCAATCTTCGCCGCACTCACGGGATCGTCGCCGGCCTGCTGCGCAGCCATCGGCAAGATGGGCATTCCGGAAATGCGTCGGCGCGGTTATCCCGACGACGTCGCCACCGGCTCGATTTGCGCCGGCGGAACGCTTGGCATCCTGATCCCGCCGTCCATTACATTCATTCTCTACGGCATCGCGACTGAAACATCGATCGGGCGTCTTTTTATCGCCGGTGTGCTGCCCGGGTTGCTGCTGACCGGTCTCTTCATGGTGTGGACGGTATTCATAATCTGGAAGCGTGGCTTCCGCTCACACGCAATCGACTTCCGCTATTCCTGGAAAGAAAAATTCCAGTCGATTCCCAAGATTGCGCCGTTCATCGCCATTATTTTCGGCGTCATGTATTCGCTCTACGGTGGTGTAGCGACTCCATCGGAGGCAGCGGGCGTTGGGGCCGCGCTTTGCCTGTTCATGGCAATCATTATTTATCGCTTGTGGAAGCGTGAACAGGTCTGGCTGATCCTTCGGGATACCATGCGGGAATCGGTGATGATCCTTACTATCATCGCGACCGCCGTCTTGTTCGGCTACATGCTCACGTCACTCTATCTCACCCAGACATTGGCGCAGGCGATTGCGGATGCGCACTTCAATCGCTGGGTGCTGATGCTCATGATCAATCTATTTCTGCTGGTATGCGGTTTCTTCATCCCACCGGCAGCCATCATCCTGATGACCAGCCCGATTTTGTTGCCCATCATTACGGCGGCAGGATTCGATCCGGTCTGGTTCGGGGTGGTTCTGACCATCAATATGGAAATCGGGCTGATCCACCCGCCCGTCGGCCTAAATATATATATTGTTAACGCCATCGCGCCGGACGTCCCGCTCGCCAAGGTCATGTGGGGTACAATGCCTTATGTATTGTGCATGATGTTGGCGATCGTCATCTTGTGCATCTTTCCTGAAATTGCCACATGGTTGCCTGATCATCTGATGGGTGCCGCCTTAGGGACTAAATGAACACGTCGTTCTTCGGGGAACTGCTGCAGACGATTTCGGAGCGCGGCCGTGCGCTGCTTGCTCGCGACCGCCGCGGTGACGCGTCCGCACGGTCCGAGAGTCTTGTCGAACTCTGCGAAGACCTTCTGTCGGGACGCGGCGAGGCCTCCGGTGTTGCGCTTGCGCGCGAAATCCTCGCCCACTATGGAACCTTAACAACCGGCCCGCGTATCGCGTTTTTTGAGGCACTGGCGCGGCGCTTCAGCATTGATTCCGAGCACCTGGAACAGGCGATCGCGGCATGGCGCGAAGGCCCTTCAGACGCGGCGGCTGCCGAGGTTCATTCCGCCTCCGAACCTCGCAGACAGGAACTGTTCCGCCGCCTCAATCTCGCGCCTGGAGGCACCGCGGCGCTCGTGCGCATGCGCGAGCAATTGATGGACTCTCTTGACCATCGTGAAGACCTGCGTGCTGTCGATGATGACTTTATCCATTTGTTCTCGTCCTGGTTCAACCGCGGATTTCTGGTCCTGCGCCGGATCGATTGGTCGACCCCGGCGATTATTCTCGAGAAAATTATTCGATACGAAGCCGTGCATGAAATTCACGATTGGGAAGATCTGCGCCGCCGTATCGACCCGCCAGATCGGCGTTGTTACGCGTTTTTTCACCCTGCGCTTATCGACGAGCCTCTGATTTTTGTTGAGGTCGCGCTCACACGCGAAATTCCAGACGCCATCGCGCCGATCCTCGGCAAGGAACGCGAAATCGTAGACGCGGACAAAGCCCGCACCGCGACCTTCTATTCGATTTCAAATTGTCAGCGTGGGCTCGCCGGAGTGTCATTCGGCAACTTCCTGATCAAGCAGGTTGTCGAGGAAATCAGGCGCGAAATGCCAAGGCTTTCGACATTCGTCACCCTATCGCCGGTGACCAGCTTCGCTCGCTGGCTCAAGCGTGAACGCGAAGACGATAAATCCGGAGCACTCTCTGATGCCGACAAGGTCACGTTGGCCGCGCTGGATCAGCCCGGGTGGTGGCGTGACGATGAGGTTGCGAAAGCGCTCAAGGATACGCTCATGCGAGCGGCGGGCTGGTACTACCTGAGGGCGCGCAACCAGCGTGGTTTGCCGGTTGATGCAGTCGCCCGTTTTCATCTCGGTAACGGCGCGCGTCTTGAGCGTATTAACTGGCTCGCTGACACTTCGGATCGGGCAATGGCGCAGGCGCATGGCCTCATGGTGAATTTTCTCTACGATCTCGACGAAATCGAGAAAAACCACGAGACCTATGCCGAAGGCCGCACCGTCGTCGCGTCGGGCGCGGTGCAGCGTCTGCTGCGGCCGCCGCTCGAACTGGTGCCGATCGCAGGCTAGGACGCGGGCCAGGACTCGGGCTAAGACGCGAGCTAAGACTTGCCGTACACGGGTACGATCGCGCCGCGAGTTACGCGGTTGTCGGGCGAAGCCAGAAACAAGATCGTCGCTGCGACTTCCTCAATTTTTGGCCAGGCAGCATAGTCAGCCTTCGGCATTGCTTTCCGATTGGCGGCCGTATCCATGATCGATGGGGCGACGGCGTTTACGAGAATTCCGTCTTTTGCGACCTCTTCGGCGAGCGCAGCAGTCAGCGCTCCGACACCGGCCTTGGCGGCGGTATAGGCAGTCATTCCGGCGCCGCTCCGCCATTCCAGTGCAGGCCGCGCGGCGACGTTGACGATTCGCCCACCGCCCGCCACCAGCATGGATTTCACCGCAGCACGGGAGCAAAGGAAGCAAGATGTCAGATTGCCGTTGATCTGCGCCATGAAAGCATTTTTGTCGATGTCCGAGATGCGTCCCGCCGCGAAACCGCCTGCGATGTGGATCGAGGCCCAGAGTGGCGGTGCGCCGGCGCTCGAATACACCTTTGTCACCTCGCCCTCGTCGGCGAGGTCAGAAACTTTGACCAGGGTCACCTGCGGTTGGTTGCGGTACGGAAATCGCTCCGTCTCACCGTCATGAACATAGGGGACGGTGCAGCTCGCGCCGGCTTGCAACAATGCGCTCACGACGGCTGTTCCAAGAGCGCCCGTGCCGCCCGTGATAACCGCATGCTTTCCCGAAAAATCAATCATGCTGTCCTTCCGGATGATGCGGCTCGAGATCCGGACCTCGCCTCAGGAACCCGCACCACTCAACCCCGCCCGCGTTTTACGCGTGTCGGCAACACCTGAAACTCGATCCAGTTTGCTACCTCGCTGACGCGCAGTTTCTTTTCGAGCACATTTTTGCTCACGCCATGCCGCCATGCCAACCGCTTGCAGCCTGGATCGCGATCAAGCGTGTCGAGGTCGTGTGCAAAGGTGCCGATGTCCACCGTGTCGGCGAAAAAGCCTTCCTCGATCAACCGAGCGCCGATGCGCCGCACGATAGCGGCAACCTCGCGCAGCGGATATTCAGGATGATATTGTACGGCCCATGCGACCGAGCCATTGGTACGGATTTCCGCGCTCTGCACATCAGATACGGCATTTGTTGCGAGCACAGTCGTCCCCGGAGCAAGCGCTTCGACCTCGTCGAGATGTACCGTCGGCGCATTGAACACGTCGAGCTTGCCGACATACATGGGGTGCTTGCGGCCGGCCTCCGTCAAACGGATGCCCCGCCCGAAACCGATTTCGCGGCCCTTCGGGTTTTTCCGGACGCTGCCGCCGGCCGCGGCTGTGATGATCTGGAGACCCCAGCATGACCCAAAGAGTGGCGTGCCGGTTTTGAGCACTGCCCGGACCAGTTCGACTTGGCGCATCACTTCGGAGCCGGCGTTATAGACGTGCAGGCCCGAGCCGGTGATGGCGATGCCGTCATACCCTTCGAGTGAGGCGCCCTCTGGCAACAGCGCAGCCGGATCGCCGGGGTAGCAAATGTCGACCTCCGCACCCGGCAGAAGTTCCCGCAACAGGTCGGAATAGCCTTTGCTTGCCACAGTGCCGCCGACTGCCACGTGATCGGCCATGGTCTGCGGTGAATTGCCTTCGATGACGAGCAGGCGGGGCGAGGGCATCTTGGGTCAGACTTGTTGTTCCGGGCGCGGGCCGGGACGCGACGATGAGCGCCAGATCATTGGATATGGCTGCACTGCAGCCATTTTGCAATCGTATCGGGTTTTGGCTCTCAAATTCGAAGCTAATACGTTCCTTTTTCTTGAGTGTGTTGCATAAGCCGCCCATTCTTCAAAGCAAAGCGAATCAACGCGCAATGGCTGACTTCGATCTCGCCATCATCGGCGGCGGCATCAACGGAACGGGTCTCGCCCGGGATGCCGCCGGCCGCGGTGTCCGTGTGCTGATTGTCGAGATGAACGACCTCGGCTCAGGCACATCATCGGCCTCGAGCAAAATGGTCCATGGCGGATTGCGCTATCTCGAACATTACGCCTTTCGACTCGTTCGCGAGGCGCTGAATGAGCGCGAAGTACTTCTACGGATGGCACCGCATCTGGTCCGGCCCATGCGCTTTCTGTTGCCGCCGCTGCCGGGGTTGCGATCGCCCCTGTTGTTGCGTTTCGGATTGATCCTCTATGACCTGCTCGGTGCGCGCAAATTGTTGCCGGCGTCCCGGACGGTCGATCTGACACATTATGTGGCTGGTCATCCGCTCAAGCGGGAATTCCGCTACGGGTTCGAGTATTCAGACTGCCGCGTCGATGATTTGCGGATGGTCGTGCTAAATGCGGTCGATGCCGCCGAACATGGCGCTGACATTCGAACCCGCACGCGCTGCACGCGCGCGGAGCGGCGTGACGACTGGGAACTGGTGCTCAATGCCAGAGGGCGTCGCGAGGTGAAAACGGCGCGTGTGCTCGTCAATGCTGCGGGTCCCTGGATTGGAGAGGTGGCAGACACGATCATTCGATTACCGTTGCCGCGTCCGGTCAGGCTCATCAAGGGTAGCCATATCGTGATCCGGCGGCACTTCGAGCATGATTACGGATATATCCTGGAGGCGCCGGACCGGCGGGTAGTATTCGTTTTGCCGTTTGCCGAGGAATTCACCCTGATCGGAACCACCGACGAAAATTTCGTTGGCGATCTCAACTCGCCCGCACCCGAACCGCGCGAAATCACCTATCTCTGCGAGGTCGTTAATCGCTATTTCCGCGATGTCGTGACGCCTGATGAATTGGTGTGGTCGTTTTCCGGCGTCCGCGCGCTCTACGATGACGGTGCCGGTAAACCGGAAGACGTGACCCGCGACTATGAACTCGTCCTTGATCAGCGCACGGGCGAAGCCCCGTTGCTCACCATCTATGGCGGAAAAATTACGACGCACCGAAAGTTGGCGGAAGCCGTGATGGCCCGGATAGGCCACTATTTCGGCGCACGCCCCCCTTGGACCTCGGGATCGCGGCTCCCGGGTGGCGAGTTTCAGCCAGGAGAATTCGAGATGCAGGTGGCCGAAATGATGCGGCGGTGGCCGTTTCTTGCGCCAACGCACGCACGGCGGCTGTTGCAGGCTTACGGGCTTCGCGCCGAACGGGTTCTCGCTGATGCACAAAGCATGGACGACTTGGGTCAGCGCTTTGCCGGCGACCTCACGGAAGCCGAGGTGCGCTACCTCATCAGGAACGAGTGGGCACAAAGCGCCGACGATGTGCTCTGGCGACGAAGTAAATTGGGCCTGAAGGCGACGGCGGACGAGACGGCAGCACTGGATCGCCTGATTGGGTCATTGAGTGCAGCAGGTCACCGTCAATGACTCGATCGTACAGTCAACGTTACATATTGTAACCAAACTTTCCACGCTGGCGCGGATAGCGCTATGGAGACTTCCTTTGCCGGCTGCTCTCATCGCAATTGATCAGGGAACGACGTCGACGCGCGCCATCGCGTTCGATGCGGCGTTGCGACCGCTTGCGACTGCTCAGCTGGAGTTGCGCCAAATGTATCCGGCGTCAGGCGAGGTCGAGCATGACCCTGAGGAAATCTGGAGCGCGGTCGTTGACACGGTGCGCAGGGTCATGGCGCAGGCGGGCATCGGCATAAATAATATTGCGGGGATCGGAATTACCAATCAGCGCGAAACCACCGTGATCTGGGACCGCGAAACAGGAAAGCCGATCCACAATGCAATCGTCTGGCAAGATCGGCGTACAGCCGGCGATTGCGAAACGCTGCGGCGCGCAGGGCACGAAGCAGAGATCACGCGAAGAACCGGACTTCTGCTCGACCCATATTTCTCCGCCACCAAAATTGCCTGGCTACTCGACCACGTTGAGGGTGCTCGTGCGGCTGCCGAAGCGGGAAAACTCGCATTCGGGACGATCGATTGCTTTTTGCTTTGGCGGTTGACCGGCGGAACGACGCACCTGACCGACGCAACGAATGCCGCGCGTACGCTCTTGTTCGATATAGAAAAAGGCGCGTGGGACGAAGATCTCTGCCGCCTGTTTCGTGTACCTGTGCGATTGCTTCCGCAGGTGCGAGACTGTGCATGTCGATTTGGCGAAACCGCGCGGGATCTGTTCGGTGGCGTTGTCGGCATCCTCGGTATTGCGGGTGATCAGCAAGCAGCCACGGTGGGACAGGGCTGTTTCGCCCCCGGGATGATGAAATCGACATACGGAACCGGCTGTTTTGCGCTGCTCAATACTGGCGGCGAACGTGTCCACTCGCGCAGTCGGCTCCTGACGACTGTCGCCTATCAACTCGACGGCAAGCGGACGTATGCGCTGGAAGGAGCGATTTTCATCGCCGGCGCCGCCGTCCAGTGGTTGCGAGACGGACTGAAACTTATTGCCGCATCGTCCGAAGTCGAAGCATTGGCGCGGCGGGCCGATCCTGCCGAGGCGGTCTATTTTGTCCCGGCATTTGTCGGGCTAGGCGCGCCGTATTGGGACACCGAGGCACGTGGCGCCATCTACGGGCTCACGCGCAATTCCGGGGGGCCGGAAATCGCACGCGCGGCCCTCGAGGCAGTCGGCTATCAGACCCGCGACCTGCTGGAGGCGATGCACGCCGATTGGCCGGCACCGCACTCGTCCAGCACGGTACTACGCGTCGACGGCGGCATGGCCGCCAGCGATGCCACCATGCAGTTTCTTGCCGACATGCTCGGGTGTCCGGTCGATCGCCCCGCGCAACTGGAGTCGACTGCGGTCGGGGCCGCTTACCTGGCGGGGCGCACCGCAGGGATCTGTCCCGATCTCGATGGGTTTGCCGCGCAATGGCAGCTCGATCGCCGCTTCGAACCGCGAATGGATTCCAAAACGCGGGACAGCAAGTATTCCGGCTGGAGGCGTGCCGTGCAGCGAACGCTGGCGAGTTAATGACACCTCGTATGCGCGGCGATTCGCGGTGCCGGGTTGAGTGTGTCCGCGCGCCCCGCTAGCGTCGTCCCCGATGGGGAATCGATGACGGACGCTGACGGACAACTGCAAAACAGAACGGACGAGAAGCGGACGGTCGTTCGCTTCGAGGCGGTGAGCAAGCGTTTCGGTCAGATCAATGCCGTCGACGCACTCACGCTCGACATCAGGCAGGGCGAATTCTTTGCGTTGCTTGGACCGTCCGGGTGCGGCAAGACGACACTACTTCGGATGCTCGCGGGTTTTGAGACACCAGGCGAAGGCCGTATCCTTCTCGACGGCGAAGACATCGCCGATATGCCGCCGCATCGGCGACCCATCAACATGATGTTTCAAAGCTACGCATTGTTTCCGCACCTCACGGTCGCGGGGAATATCGCGTTTGGACTGCGGCAAGAACATGCGGGCCGCGCGGAGACCGCGGATCGGGTGGCGGAAATGCTGGCGCTGACGCGGCTGCAGGGCTTCGGCGCGCGGAAAATCGAGCAGCTCTCAGGCGGCCAGCGGCAGCGCGTGGCACTGGCGAGGGCGCTCATCAAGCGACCGCGTGTGCTTCTGCTCGATGAGCCGCTCGCCGCCCTCGATAAAAAATTGCGAGCGGAAACCCAGTTCGAGCTGATGGAATTGCAGCGAAAACTCAGCACGACTTTCGTTATCGTTACCCACGACCAGGAAGAGGCGATGATCGTTGCCGACCGCATGGGCCTCATGCACCAGGGGCAACTGATGCAGGTGGCGAGTCCATCGGAAATTTACGAAAAACCCAACTCACGCTGGGTCGCCGATTTCATCGGCGAGGTGACCTTAATCGAGGGCCTAATTGCGGCGGACGGCGCGATGGAATGCGCCTTAGGTCGGCTGAATATACCCAGCGGCTCAAGTCCGAGGATCAACGAAAGCGTGTGGCTCGCCTTGCGCCCGGAAAAAATCAGAATGAGTAGTGATCGGCCGAAAGACGAAACCAACGAATTGGCCGGTACAATCCACGAGATTGGCTACCGCGGCGATGTGTCGATCTACAAAATCCAGCTCGCGGACAGGTCGCTCATGAAAGTCGCGGTCCAAAATGCGAGCGTGCGAAAAAAGCCTCGCTATGCGGTGAACGATTTGGTGTGGCTTTCCTGGCCCGCCGAGGCCGGCGTGGTGCTGACGAGATAGCTGATGCATCCGTATCGACAAAATCGAGGCTGGCGCACCTGGGCCGTCATAGTGACGCCCTATCTTTGGCTGGTCGTTTTTTTTCTCGCGCCGTTTGTGATCGTCCTGAAGATCAGTCTGTCGCAGACGGCGATCTCCCAGCCACCTTATTCTCCGATATTCGACATTACGGGTGGCTGGACTGGGCTGGCGATGTTTTTCGGCAAGCTATCTTTCGATTCGTACCGCTTGCTGTCGACCGATTTGATCTATCTCTTCTCCTATCTCAAGAGCCTGGAAGTCGGCGCGATCTCGACGGCGGTTCTTTTCGCGCTCGGCTACCCGATCGCCTACGGCATCGCGCGTTCGCCACGGACCTTGCAACCTCTTCTCGTCATGGCTGTCATATTGCCATTTTGGACGTCGTTTCTGATCCGCGTCTACGCATGGATAAATATCCTGCAACACGACGGACTGCTCAATGACATCCTGCTGCGGCTCCATATTGTCGATTTACCCGTCGCATGGCTCTCGTCCGATACGGCGATCTATATCGGTGTCGTCTATTCATATCTCCCGTTCATGGTGCTGCCGCTCTACGCCACGCTGGAAAAAATGGACGAAACATTGCTGGAAGCGGCAGCCGATCTTGGTTGCCCACGCTGGAAAGCATTCTGGCTGATCACGTTTCCGTTGTCGCTTCCGGGTGTAGCTGCGGGTGCATTGCTTTGCTTCATCCCGATCGTCGGCGAATACGTTATCCCCGACCTGCTCGGCGGTTCAGAATCCCAGATGATTGGGCAGACGCTGTGGACCGAATTCTTTTCAAACCGCGACTGGCCTGTTGCCTCGGCAATCGCCATGGCACTGCTCGCGCTGCTGCTGATTCCCATCGTGATTTATGAGCGCATTCAACGGCGGGCTATCGAAGGTGGGCTGCAGTGAAACGTGGAGCATCCGCATTCAATGCACTCACTGTCACGATTGGCCTTGCATTCCTTTATCTGCCGATCGTTGTGCTGGTGACGTATTCCTTCAACGGCTCACGTCTTGTGACGGTCTGGGGTGGGTGGTCGCTCGCTTGGTATAGGGAACTCCTGCATGACCACGTAATCCTCCAGGCAGCCTGGGTCAGCCTGCGCGTTGCCGTTGTTTCGGCAAGTGCGGCTACCGTACTTGGCACGCTTGCCGCAGTTGTGCTGGTGCGCATCGGCGATTTTCGTGGTCGGCTGTTGTTCTCGGGAATGGTCTACGCGCCTTTGGTAATGCCGGAGGTAATAACCGGGCTCTCGTTGCTTTTACTGTTCGTCGCGCTGGACGTGGACCGTGGTTTCTGGACCATCACCGCCGCCCACACGACACTTACAATGTGCTTTGTCACCGTGATCGTGCAGGCGCGCTTGATTGGGTTCGATCAAAGCCTTGAAGAGGCGGCCATGGATCTCGGTTGCCCCCCGTTCAAGACGTTCCTGACGATCACTCTGCCGCTGATCGCACCTGCAATCGCAGCTGGCTGGATGCTCGCTTTCTCGCTGTCGCTTGATGACCTCGTGATTGCGAGCTTCACCACGGGTCCGGGCGCAACGACGCTCCCAATCCGGATCTATTCGGAAGTGCGACTTGGAGTGAAACCGGAAATCAACGCGATATGTACGATCATGATTGCGGTTGTTGCGCTCGGCACCATAGCGTCCTCACTGATTGCAAAGCGAGGCGCGAGCCGACGCGAACGCGCGGCTTTGGGCGCGTGACCCTCTGAATTTGCCGCCATGCGATAGTCAGCTGCGCGCCCGCGCTTCCGCGGATATTTGCTAGTCGCTGCTGCTCTTGCCCGGCGGCCTGAACAGGAAGGCCACAAACCAGATTGGAATGATTCGTCACCTGCGGGATGATAGTCGAAGCCCGGCTTGCCGGCACGCACGCGAAGTTGCGCTTATTCCGGCTTTTTTGCCCCGTCCGGCGTGGCTGATTGGTCCGTCGCGGGTATGGCACCGGCGGCTGGCGTGCTGCCTGTCAACCGTTCGATCGCAGAACGCACAGAATCGCGGTTGCGGCGTTCGCGGACGGCATTGAGGAGCGGAGCGGCCGCGCCGGAACGGCGTATCAGTGCCTCGGGGTCGGGAAGCATAATCGGGTCATCCCACGAGCCCTGGACAATAAACGGAAGCTCGAAAGGAGCGGCACCAGGCTTGGCCGGAGCCACGAGGGCGGCCGTACCCTTGAGATCGAGTTCGCGTGCCGGAATCGAGGCCGTTCCCGCAAGCGCAAGTTTCACCGCCGCGCCATCGATCGTCACGTCGTCGACGGTGACGGTGCCCTGCGCAATCTTCAGCGCAAGCGTGATTTTGTCGTACGGCGTACGCCCGCTGCGAAATTCGCCGCCGCCCGAAAGCGGCCGACGTTCGAGGCGTCGCAGCAACTGCTCGACGTTGAGGCCCGCGAGCGCCCCATCTGTTCCTATCAAATTGGCGGTGCCATTCAGAGTCCGTGTCACCGCGAGGACGCTGTCGCCACTGCCTTCAACCGCGAGTGTGATATTTCCTTTGCCCTCGAGGCGACGCAAGCCGAACAACTGGCCGAGGCAACTCTCGAGATCGACGTCCGTGAATTGCAGCTGCGACTTGACATCAACGCCCTGATCGAATTCGGCAAGAGCCATCGAGCCTTTAATCACGCCGCCATACGCTTGCGCCTCGCCGACGGTGACGACCAGATGACCGCCGCGCAGATTAGCGGCTATCGCGGTGCGGCCGAGTTTGGCATTCGAGACGACAACATTTGCGGCCGACAATCGCAGATCAAGATCGAGACCTGCTAGACCGTCAAGTGTAATGCGACCATTGCTCCACGATCTTTCATTGGCCGTCAGGAGGCGCACGGTCGAAACGTAAGGCGTCAAGTCGAGCGTGTCTGCGGCAAGCGTTCCTTGCAATGTTTGCCGCCCATCGGCGGCGAATGTCAGAACGCCTTCGGCAGTATTGCCGTCAAGTTCGACATTCACGCTCGATAGGCTGATGGTCCCGCCGATTACATTTGTCCGCGCCTTGATGGCAAAACGGCCAAAGCCGCCACCGGGCAGCGGCTTTTGTCCGGCCCAGGCCAATGCATCGCGCAGAGATGTCGCGTCCCCGGCAAGGGTGCCTTCAATCTTGAGGGTTGGCTTGAGACTGATCGCGCCTTCAAATGCTGCCTTCATCGGCGCGCCGGAGATGCGCAGCTTCAATCCGCTGCGATTGCCGGCGAGAGCTGATGGAAAGTCCACCAACGTCATACTGGCGTCCATTCGCGCGTCACGCCAGATGAAGCGTCCGGTCGCGCCAAAACTCTTGGATATCGAGGGCCACGCCAACGAGAATTCCACCCCGGAAAGCGTTTCGTTGATCTTACGTGCCTTGTCTTCGATAACGATCGTGCCATCGTCGATGCGCATTTCGGAAAATGCGGTGAGGCGCTGCACGGTCGTCTGGCTGCGGGTGAGCGCTTCCATCAAACCGGACCAGTTGGAGCGGCCATTTTGTTGCAACTCGACCGATATCCGCGGGTGATCGAGCGACACGTCGGCGATTTCTACGCGTCCGATGAGAAGGGGAAAAAAGCGCAGACGGGCAGTCAGCCGTTCTGCGACGAGTGCGGGTTGCTGCGCATCCCCGAGGGTAACATCAGCGAAACTGACACTTCCCGTGGGAAATAGTGAGACGCTTGCCTTGCCACGCAGAACCGGATTGAGCCCGGTGACGGCCCGGATTTCGCCAATGACCTGCTGGCGCACCGAGTCGGCAGATATCAGGTAGCCGGCGGTCGTGAGCACCAGCAGACCGCCCCCGACGATTGCGAGCAGTATAAATCCCAGGCGTTTTAGGCCGGTTGCGGCTGTCAAATGGAGGTTTCCGATTGCTTCAGCGTCAAACGCCGGCGGACTATAGCATTGGTACCGCTGCGTCCAACCTTGGACAGGCTCTGTGACCCTTTCAAGGCTGGCCCCCCGGTCAGGTTTACTGCGCGGCCGGCACGCTTTGCCCACCTGCATCGGCGATCTCGGCGACCAGCTTCTTGATGATCGCCTGACCAAACGAGTTGAAGTCCTTGGCCTCCAGCACAAAGCTTCCAGGACCACCAGTTACATTGTCGCGGTAGTATTTCGTAAGCCCGCCAGCGGGATTTGTGTGCTCGGGATTCCAAGGCAGCGGTGTATCGCTCAGGATCACCAGTCCATTGATGGTAATGCCCCGCGCCAGCGCTTCATCGCGCGCTTGGCCGCTGTCTCGTCCCGCATTGTTGGTTCCATCTCCGGACACATCGATTGTACGCCGATCACTGCTAAACGGCGCGCGCGACAGCTGTTCGACGGCGGCATCTATTCCTCCGCTGATCGATGTCCTGTCGGCGAATGAGCGCGGTGATTCCAGCAGCCGGTCGCCGAACGTCTGCGCTGCCTTCGCGCCATCGATAATCGTCCAGTCGACAACGACCTTCTGATTGCCAAACCCCGACCATTCCAGAAACAAAACACCGATGCGGCCGTTGCGGCCTGACCGGATCGTATCAAGCACTTGCGGGTTGCCGACTGCTGCGGCATAGCCCTCGCGCTGCAGCTGGAATTTCCTGCTGTCGACGCTTCGCGAAACATCGGACGCGAGCACCAGAAGGAGGTCGACAGGCTCGGCTGCGCGAACCGGCGGCGCGGCTACCGCGGACGCAATCGCCAATGTGAATGCCAACGAGCGTACCAATCGGTACATTCGATAACACTAGCCGATTTTTGAATTATTGCGCCAGCACCCGGCTGGCCGGAAATACCACCTCGACCAATGTGCCGTCGTCAACCTGGCTGCTGATGCGGAAACGGGCATGATTGGCCTCCGCCAGCGCCTTGGTTATCGGAAGACCGAGGCCCGTTCCGCTCGAACCCCAACGGGTGGCCGTGGCAACTTGGCGAAAAGGTTCAAGCGCCGCCTGTAGTTCAATTTCGCTCATGCCGGTGCCTGTATCGCGAACCCGGAGCACGACCTCTTGAGCATCGGTCTGTGTCGTCGAGATAATTATCTGCCCGCCAGCACCGGTGAATTTGATGGAATTTGAGAGCAAATTAAGGGCTATCTGACGGACAGAGCGAGCATCAGCAATGACCTGCGGAAGATTTTCCGGCAAAGATGTGCGGACAATAACGCGCTCGCGGTTCGCTTGTCGTTGCATGATCGCCACGCACTGTTGCACCAGGTCATTGAGATTGACGCTCACGAAAGTGAGTTCAAGCCTTCCGGCCTCGATTTTCGACAGGTCGAGGAGATCGTTGAGCAACGAAATCAGGTGGTCGCCCGAAGCATGAATGTCTCGAGTACATTGCCGATAACGGTCGCTGCCGATCGGCCCGAAACGTTCGTCCATCATGACTTCAGAGAAGCCGATGATGGCATTGAGAGGCGTTCGGATTTCGTGGCTGATCTTGGCAAGGAATTCTGATTTGGCCATTGAGGCTTTTTCAGCCGCTTGTTCGGCGTTGACGAGTTCCTCCTCAGTGCGTTTCCAGGCGGTGACGTCGCGCAACACTGCGCAAAGCTTTTCACCATCTCCTATGCGGCCAATCGTGATGTGCAGGGGAACAAAACCGCCTTGACGGACGCGGCCGATCGCCTCGTAGCCGGCATGCAGCGCACCGGCACCGTCGCGATGCGAGAGCTGATCGAGATGGTCCAAAACGGAGCGATGGCTTTCCGGAACCAGCAGGTCGGTCATCGAAAGCTGAGCGAATTCGTCGGCCTCGTAGCCGAAGAGCGCCTGGGCGCTTCGGTTGGCGGATAACACGCGGCCGGCGCGGTCGAGCACCAGCACGCCGTCAGTGGCTGTGTCGAGAATTGCCTTGAGCTCGCGATTTTCCTCTGAGGCCACCGGGAGGGGCGCTGACTGTTTCCGTGTCAGCCCCGATTCTGGTTTCGACCACGAGCGCCAGCGCGTTTCCCCGTTCCATGTCACGCTAAACAGACGACCTTCGACCGGTTTCTGTTTGCCATTCACGGCCGAGATCGTGAGCGACTTGGTCCCGTTTCTGTTGCCTTTTGAACTCGGCTCGTCCTTGCTCTCGATGAAGAGACTGTCGAGGCCACCCGCTTCTGCCAGTTCATCCAACGTCGCGTACCCCGTCCAGTCGAGGAAGACGCGATTGGCATATATCAGGCTGTTGAGGCGGTAGACCAGGATGCCGACAGGCAACCGGTCGAGAATTGTCCGATTTTCCAGTGCATCGCGGCCCGGCTTCGATGCTGGCCGCGTCGGTTGGGGCGGCGGGGCAACAGGCTCGACGACCGCTTCTTTGGGTGCGGTCTGGTCGGTTTTGATTTGCGGCCTCTTCAGACGCTGGCTCAGTTCACGCGCGAGCTCCTGAAAGGCGCTGTGCTCACGCGCATTCAACGTGGGCCCTGCGACCGGCGGTGGGGACGGTGCTGGGAACGTCAGTACCTTCGGCGCAGGTGTCGTTTGCCGCGGGCGGCACTGATTTCTGACGAGACCGGATGTCTCTCACCTCGTTGATCTTGTCGATGTTGCGGCAGATTTCAAAACCGCGAAATCCTTTGAAGCGGCGTTCGCGGTCGAAAACCGGCAGGCCTGACATTTCGACTGTCAGGCGTTGATCGCTCCCTTCGATTGGCCAAAGAATATGGATTCCGCTGAAGGTCTCCCTTGCCTTAAGCGCATTTGCGATCTGCGCGTCGGGATCCAGACCAATGGCCCGGGCGACTTCATCCCAATTGCTGCCAGAAACGGCGGCGGCCTTCGGCCCGATCAGACTGGTAAACTCCTGGTCGACGAGCCTGAACCGCGTTTCCGCATCTGTTTCCCAGACGAAGCGGAAAGGAATGCGGCGTGGGCTGGCTTCCAGAGCCACCGTACTTGAAGGTGCAGCGGTCTCTTGATCGACCCGCTTGACGCCGGTGTTCGGTGAAGGGTCTACGAAGGCAACAAGCAACGCGAATGTGGGGCCCGCCCCAAGCTTGATAATCGAGATATGCCCCGCTTCGATCCGCCCTTCGGCCGCACCTTTGGCGGTTGCTTCGCGCGCGATTTCCTCCGCACCGAGCTGCAACAGACCGCGACCGGCGCCCATGCGTTCGCGCGCAACAGCCTGCGCCTCTATCAGCTCGCCATCAGCGGTGAAAATTGCCGAGGGTCGTTGCAGGTCATGGAGCAGTCGGCGCGCGCGATCTGGCAGCGCAAGCTCCTTACCGGCGCGCTCAGTCGACACCAGCAGGATTGCCGAATTGCCGTCAGCCAACACGATGCGCGAACACAGACAGATCAGTGTGCCACCAATGCTCGCTCCGAAACCCCGGAGGCGTTCAAGGCGTGGCGCTTCGCCTTCCGCCAACGTGCCGGCGAGTTGTCCAATTTGAACGGCGTATGCGTGTCGCGCGTCGAACCTCAGGGCAGTGACTTCGGCCGGCGATGCTGCGGCGAAAACCGCCGCGGCGACAGGATTGGCCCACAGGACACGGTCTGCGCCCGCGCTCCACAGCCACACCGGCATCGGGCTGAGGGCATGCGCCGCGAGGCGCGGATCATCGAGATTTGCGAGTTGCAATTTGGGTCCCGTCATCGCCCTGTCGCAAGAATTAATAAAACCTTAATAGGGCTGCGGGTGGGTGTCGTCCATGAGCGGGCGCTATCCAACCACCGGGAAGCGCCCACAAAGTTAATGCGGTTCCACGGGTGGCGGCGGCGTTGTCGCGACCCAGATATCCGATTGGACTGCTCGGGACGGGTGTGGCCACGGACGTCATGGCGTAGTCGCGATGGGCTTTGTCGAACGCGACATCGCGGCCGACACTTCGAGCAGAGTACGCGGTCTTGCGATCTGGTTCTGTTGAATCGCCCGACCTGGAAACGGGGCGCGCGGCAGCTGCTGTCTTTTTGTGCAGTGCAATATTTTTTATTGCAATGCATCAAATCAGGGTGTATAAAAAGCTCCAGAGGGTCGCCCAAACAACTCGCTTTCAGTGTATCGGGGCGGCGATCCTGAAACCCGCGGGCCGGTTTGCGGAGGGCGGACGACCCGAACAGCGACGACGCCCTCCCTAGTCAAGGATGACTGTCATGGCCGAAACGATTGCCACTGCCACTGCCAAAGCCAAGTCGAAACCGGTTGCCGTTGGCGCGTCTGGGTTCGAGACGCTGAAATTTGAAATGCCAAGGTTCGAAATGCCGAAATTCGAGATGCCAAAGTTCGAGGTACCGGCTGCATTCCGCGAGTTTGCTGAAAAAGGCATTGCGCAGGCGAAAGAGAACTATGAGAAGGTCAAGAGCGTAGCCGAAGAGGCGACCGACGTGATGGAGGATACCTACTCGACTGCTTCGAAGGGTTGCGCCAGCTACGGCCTCAAAGTGATTGAAACGACGCGTGCGAACAGCGACGCCGCGTTTGACCTGATGGGCGAGTTGATGAGCGCGAAATCCTACTCCGAAATAGTCGAGCTCTACAGCGCCTATTTGCGAAAGCAGTTCGATGTTCTGGTGACGCAAGCCAAGGAACTTTCGGAGCACGCCCAGAAGGTTGCGGCCGACACTGCCGAGCCGATCAAGGAAAGCATCAGCACCGGCTTCACCAAGGCGGCCTGACGCCGTAAACCCGAGAACGCTGGCTCCTTTTCCGAGCCGCACGACCTAAGCCCGGACCGAAAAGTCCGGGCTTTTCTTGTAACCGGGGACAACGTCCGGGGACGGGCCGCTTGCCAAAAAGGCGGGCGGCACCTAGTTTCCGCCCGCTTGGATCAGGCCATCGAAGCCGGTCACATGCAGGCGTAGCTCAGTTGGTTAGAGCGCTGGTCTGTGGAACCAGAGGTCGGTGGTTCAAGTCCACCCGCCTGTACCATTTTTCTTTTTTGCAAAAGAAAACGCCGGCGATTTATTCGCCGGCGTTCCCGTTAGCGGGCTTTGCGCGCCTTAGCGCGAGGTGTAGCGACCATTCCCATTGCCGCGCGGATAAGTCGGGATCGGGCGCGGTGGGTACAGACTCGCGGACCCTGCGGTCCGCCGAACAGCCAACCAAAGAAATTCGAGCCGACCGCCACCATAGCTGTAACCGCCACTGGGGCCTCCATACGCGCCGACCGGCATGCGGACCGGCTTGGATGACGTGTTCGGCGCTCGCTCGACCGCTATATCGGCGACCTTGCGCTCGCTGCTCTTGAGGATGGCGATCATCTTGGCATCGCGGCCATAGACATCTTCGCGCAGCTGAAGCTTGCCGTCATCATCCACGAATGCAGTCTGGTAGGTCAGGTGCACCGGGATGAATTTGGGGAAATTGATGTTGATTTCACTGTCGCCGAACATGCTTTGCAGGCGCGCCTCGGTGTAGTGCTCTTTCGGCAGCACCAGGGATAAAATCTTTTCGCCATAGGTCAGCGGGTTCTGCACGCGCATGCAGCCGTGGCTGTAGGCGCGCTTGTCACGCGCGAACAGGTACTTGTCGGGCGTATCGTGTTGATAGACGAGGAATTTGTTCGGGAAGTTGAAGCGGATGCGGCCAAGTGCGTTGCCGGCGCCCGGCGGCTGCGAGATGTGGACGGTGCCGTCAGCATCCTGCGTAAGCTTAAGCCCGATGCGCTCGAGCGCCTGAGGATCTTCCTGGAGCGCGGGAAGATACTCTTTCTCGATGATCGAGGGCGGCACGTTCCAGGTCGGATTGACGGTGATGAACTTCATCTCCGCGCTGACCATCGGCGTGGCCGTCGTACCCGGTTTGCCGGCCACGATCTTGGTGTGCCAGTAGACCTTGCCGTCGTTATACAGAGTGAGCGTGTAATCGGGAACGTTGACCATCACATACGGATTGCCGAGATCGCGCGGCAACCAGCGCCAGCGCTCCATGTTCACGACGATCGTGTCGATGGGGTTGGCGGACGCCCGGTGCGTTTCTTTCTGCTCGCCGTTGAGTGCGCGCACGGTATTGGGGCCAAGATTGCCGTCGACCCCAATGTCGCTTTCCGTCTGGAAAGTCTTCACCGCATCACTCACCGCGTCGTCGTAGAGCTGATTGTCCTTGTCACCTGCAATGGCGAGGCGTTTGCGCAGCGCGGTGACGCGCACGTCCTTCATGCCCGGGCGGAGGATCTTGCCCTCGGCGATATGGACACGCGGCTGTGCCGGCTTGTCCTCGGCCTTCTTGCCGGAATCGGCCGGGCCCTTGCGCAATTCGGCGAGCTTCGCCCGCAGCGCCTTGAAGCCCTCCTGCGGCGGGTTGTAGCTGTCGAGCACCGCGCCGGCATCGTTGGTGTCGGCAAGCTTGGCCAAAACCGAAGCGGCTTCCGGCGCAACCAGATCATATTGGATGTCGGCGCTGACGCGGGTGTAATGGATCCGCCCGATCTGCGCCTGGCGCGCGAAGGTCAGCGCTGAAACCGTCAGCCTGAGTTCGTCTTCGGCCTGTGCATCGACATTCGTCGCCGACTTGAAATCCGGCGCCGGATAATCGCTGGGGTCGAGGCCAACGGCGTCGGCCTGCGCGAGATAGGCGATCGCCGACTTCGCACGGTCGTTGGCGGAGTCGTTGCTGATCCAGAGCGGCGCATAATTATGCGCGCTGTAATAAGCCTCGATGCCGGCGCGATCGGCCTTGTGCGGAACAAGGCGGTCGAATTGGCGTCCGGTGATCAATTCGCGCAGCTTGTCCGGAAGTCCGGCTTCCACGGCCGCGGCCGGCGCGGCTGCGGCTTTGACCGGCTCAGCAGTGGGAGCAGCGGCGGGTGTGGCAACGTCCTTCTTCGCCTCGTCCTTCATGATAGCGGCGGGCGCCTCGGCCCGTTGGGCCGGCGTCTGGATATCCTTGATCGTCAGCGGTGGCGGGAGACTGGTGTCCGGCATCGGTACCGATGCCTCGACCGGCTTGGCAGTTTGTTGCGCCATGCCGGCATGGCTGGAGAGAGCCAACACGAGCGCGATGGCAGTCGAGGCCAGCAGGCGGTTAAATCGAGCACTTTTCACCACATTATCTCCCAAGGGTCGCAGGGCAGGCTAAGCCCTTTATAAGTCCTGGCCATTTTAACTCATAGTCCATAGGCAGTTACGTTTTTCCCAATAGCCTCAGCCAATCAGTCCCGTACTGTGGCTATTTTGCACGGCGAGCCGAAGGCACCCCTCATACCGCCCAATTGGGGCGTTTTACGACGGACCGAACCTAAGGCAACGGCGTTGCGGGCGGGCAGTTCCTACTGTCTTTTCACCGGTTATACCCATGACTTTTGCGTGAGGCGCCTTCAAGGCGGCGCGCGACTATGGTGCCGCGTCATGACAGGATCGCAACACACCGGCGAAGGCTGGCGGCCACCGGTGAGGCAGGGCCGGGAGGCGCCTGAACGCATCGGGGGTCCCGCGATGCGGCCTGGCGATTCGCGCACCGCACCTGACTGTATTCCTACAGGCGATGCGATTTTGCCCAACGCCGCGATTTTGGCCAACACCGCGATGATGCTGCGATGATGCAGTCCACGGCAAGCGGCGCGTCCCCGTGAAACACCGACGCCTCCTTATGTTTGCGTCACTTGCCGATGGCTGTGCGCCATTGCGACCACGCTGCGCGACGAAAAAACCGAGCCCCGCGAGGGGCCCGGTTTCAGTGATTGCCGGCGTGGGGGCCGACAACATCTTCCAGAGGGGAACAATGCTGACGTGTCGGCGATTCTGGGAGGATATAGCCGACACGACAGTGCAGGCTCAGTATGCGAACGGTGTCTGCCGCCGACAACGCCGACCCTCGCATGCCAGCCATGCGCAATAGCAAATCGTTTGTTCTCGAATGAGATTCCGACAGTTCCGATGTCGCGGACGGCGCGATTCCCGGCGTGTGAAAATCAAAAATGCCAGCGCTGCGCGTTCGCCACCAGGAAATCGCGAAAGACCTGAATCCGCGCGACCGATTTGAGCTCTTCCGGATAGACGAAATAAGCATCGAGCGCGAGCGTATCGTCCTCGCCGAACAGTTGCACCAGCCCGCCATTCTCTTCCACCAGATAGTCGGGCAGCATCGCGATGCCGAGTCCGCGCTGGCACGCGCGCAGGACACCGAGCACGTTGTTGACAGTGAACTGAGGTGCGCGCGGATTTTTTCCGTCGCGGCCGATTTCCAGGAGCCAGCGCCGGTTTTGCAAATGCGCCGGCACCACGCCGCCGCCGAGAAGAACGACGCGATGCTTGTCGAGATCGTCATGCGAACGCGGCGTCCCGAAGCGCTTGAGATAATCCGGCGACGCGTAAGCATGAGAATGAACGGAAAAAAGCTTGCGTTGAATGAGGTCGGGTTGGGTCGGCTGACGCAGGCGGATGGCGACGTCGGCCTCACGCATGGCCAGGTCCAGTTCCTCGTCGGTCGTGATGAGGGTGATGTGGATGTCCGGATACAGATCGACGAACTCGCCGAGCCGCGGCGTCAACCAATGCACGCCAATGCCCGGCGTGGTCGACACTTTGAGCTCGCCGTTCGGGCGTTCGCGGCTGTCGGTGAGCTTGGTGCGGGCGGCCTCGAGCTTCATGAACACTTCATGGGCCGTGCGGTAGAGCAGTTCACCTTGCTCGGTGAGGATCAGGCCGCGCGCGTGGCGATGAAACAGCGATACCGAGAGCTCCGATTCAAGCGCCGAAACCTGCCGCGAAACGGCTGATTGCGACAGGCCGAGCCGTTCGCCGGCATGCGTGAATGAACCCGCCTCCGCTGCGGCGTGGAACACTTTGAGCTTGTCCCAGTCCATCGAGGCGTTGGGGGAAACCATGATCTACTCCGCCGCCGCGCGGCGATGCTCGTGCGCGGCCAGGAATTTTTCCGCCTCGAGCGCCGCCATGCAGCCTTGTCCGGCAGCGGTGACCGCCTGACGATAAATGTCGTCGGTGACGTCACCGGCGGCGAAAACGCCGGCGACCGACGTCGCCGTCGAGTGGCCGGTGGTAACGATGTAGCCTGACGGTTTCATCTGCAGCTGACCTGCGAAAAGCTCGGAGGCCGGCTGATGGCCGATGGCAATGAATACCCCGTCGATACGGCGCTCGCTGACGGCGCCTGTCTTCACGTTCTTGAGCTTCACGCCGCTGACCTTCAGCGGATTGTCGGCACCGATGACGTCGTCCAGCGCGCTGTCCCAGACCACATCGATCTTGGGATTCTTGAAGAGACGGTCCTGCAGAATCTTCTCGGCACGGAACGCGTCACGCCGGTGCACCACGGTCACTTTGGATGCGAAATTGGTGAGAAACAGCGCCTCCTCGACCGCGGTATTGCCGCCGCCGACGACGATCACTTCCTTGTTGCGGTAAAAGAAGCCGTCGCACGTGGCGCATGCCGACACGCCGTAACCTTTGAATTTCTGTTCAGACGGCAGATCGAGCCAGCGTGCCTGCGCGCCCGTCGCAATGATCAGCGCATCGGCGAGATAGACATCACCGGAATCGCAGATCAGCTTGAACGGCCGCTGCGCGAGCTCGACCTTGTTGACGTGATCGGTCACGATCCGCGTGCCGACATGCTCGGCCTGGGCCTGCATCTGCTCCATCAACCACGGGCCCTGGATGACATCCGCAAAGCCGGGATAGTTCTCGACGTCGGTGGTGATGGTCAGCTGGCCGCCGGGCTGGATGCCCTGGATCAGGATCGGCTCCAGCATCGCGCGCGCCGCGTAAACGGCGGCGGTGTAGCCGGCGGGTCCCGAGCCGATGATCACGACTTTGGCGTGGGTAGTCTTTGCCATGTTTTCTACGCCCCCCTGGACGGGCGCTAAGGGCGATTTTCGCCCGCGCGGCCGGACACTGACCGGCTCTTTTGCTCGCCTCGATGTATGGCTTCCCGGCGAGCTATGCAAGATACGCAACCCGGGGCGCCCACAGGCATGGCGGCGCCATTCGATGCCTGGGCACAGCACGCAATATTGTTTCGCGAAATATTATTTCGCGGTATGAACATTCCCCGCTTTGCCCGGCCTCTTATCGCGGAGTGACTGCGTGCCCGCCCGTCTTGACGCCATCGACCGCAAGATCCTGAAGGAACTCCAGGACGACGGCCGCATCACCAATGTGGAGCTTGCGAGCCGCGTCGGAATTTCGGCGCCGCCTTGTCTTCGCCGCGTCCGTGCACTCGAGGAGGCGGGCTACATCAAGGGCTACCGCGCGCTGCTCGACGAAAAGAAGCTCGGCTACGAGGTGACGGTATTCGCCATGGTGCATCTGTCGAGCCAGGCCGAAGTCGATCTCATTGCCTTTGAGGATTTCGTGCGCGCCCAGCCGCTGGTGCGCGAGTGCTGGATGCTGTCCGGCGAAATCGACTTCGTGCTCAAATGCGTCGCGCCCGACCTCAAGACGTTCCAGGCCTTCGTCGAGAAGCTGACCGCCGCGCCGAACGTGCGCAACGTGAAGACCTCGCTCACGCTGCGCAATTCGAAGGACGCGGCCATGGTGCCGATGGATGGCGCCAACTAGTGTTGCGTCCGTAATCTCTATTCTCCCACTCTCCATCGTCGCATGTCTCTCCTGGAAATCACGCTGCTTGCTGCAACCGGCTTCGCCGCTGGCCTCGCCAACGCGGTCGCCGGCGGCGGCACGTTTTTCACATTTGCCGCAATGGTCGCGTTCGGCATGCCGACGCTCAACGCCAACGCGACCAGCGCGGTGGCGCTCGTGCCGGGCAGCCTCGCTTCGACCATCGCCTATGCCAAGGAGACACGAAAGAACTGGCGGCTCGCCGTGCCTTTCGTGGTGCTTGGATTGTTCGGCGGCATCGCAGGCGGATACCTGCTCATTCGCATCGGCGACGAAGGTTTCCGCCCTCTGGTGCCGTGGCTGCTCGGGATCGCGACGCTGACATTTGCATTCAGCGGCCGCATTCGCGCGCTGAGCGCGGGCCTTGAAGGCCTTCACAGCACGGCCATGCGCGCCTTCGCCTACGTGCTGATGGGATTGGTCGGCATCTATGGCGGATTTTTCGGCGCCGGCATGGGCATTATGCTGCTGGCGACACTGTCGGTCATCGGCATCACCGAATTCCACGCCGCCAACGCGCTCAAGAATATTGTCGCCACAATCGCGCAGGCGATTGCGGTGGTGCTGTTCATCGCCAACGGGCTGGTGTTCTGGCACGAGGCGGCGGTCATCACCGCGGCGGGCGTCGCCGGCGGCTATCTCGGCGTGGTGGCGGCGCGCCGCGTGCCGGAATCGATCGTGCGCGGAATCGTGGTCGCGGTCGGCGCCACTTTGACGGCGGTGTTTTTCTTCAGGTGACCACGCGCCGGCTATTTCCAGTCGATCTTCTTGATCTCGTAGGCCTTGGCGCCGCCCGGCGTGTTGACCTCGACCGAGGCGCCCTTGGTCTTGCCGATCAGCGCCTTCGCGAGCGGCGAGGTGACCGAGATCCGGCCCTTCTTGGCATCCGCTTCCGGCTCGCCGACGATCTGCCAGACTTTCTTCTCGTCGGTGTCTTCGTCGATCAGCGTGACGGTCGCGCCAAAGGTAATGGTATCGCCTGACAGCTTTGAAACGTCGATCACGTCGGCGCGCGCGAGCTTGTCCTCGAGTTCCGCAATGCGGCCCTCGTTGAGCGATTGCAACTCCTTCGCGGCGTGATACTCGGCGTTTTCCGACAAATCGCCGTGCGTGCGTGCGTCGGTGATCTGCTGAATGATGCGTGGCCGCTCAACCTGCTGGCAGTGCTTGAGCTCGAACTCGAGCGCGGCATAGCCGGCGGCCGTCATCGGAATTTTGTCCATCGTCTTAATCTCCTCCTGGCGGGCGCCCGATACAACCTGAGCGACTTCCAACGCCGCCAAGCCCCTTTCAGCCTCAATACCAATCCAATCAACTCGTAATACGACTCCGGCCACGGTCTTCCCGCGAAACCGGAGTCATGTGACGAGGGCCGGTCAAAAAGACCCGTCGCGGCCAGCCTCACCTGATGCCGCGACCGAACAATTCCCGGCCTCACTCGCGCCGTCACCCGGGTCTGGCCGGACGAAACAGTCCTCAGTCCCGGCCGCCGAAGTAGCTTTGCAGCGCGTGAACCTCGAGGTCGCCCTCGAGATAGGCTTTGATACCTTGCGCCGCGGCAACGGCCCCTGAAAGAGTGGTGTAGTATGGCACTTTATGCAAGAGGGCCGCATGGCGGAGCGAACGGCTGTCCGCCAGCGCCGCCGCGCCCTCGGTGGTATTGAAAACCAGCTGAACGCCGCCGTTTTTGATGGCATCCACGATGTGGGGCCGTCCTTCCAGGACCTTGTTGATCTTGGCGGTTTCGACCCCCTGTTCCGCCAGATACCGCTGGGTTCCCGAGGTCGCGATGGTCTTGAAGCCCAGCGAGGCCAGCAGCTTGACCGCCGGAAGGATGCGCGACTTGTCGGCGTCCCGCACCGATACAAAGACGGTTCCGCTGCGCGGCAGGTTTGTGCCGCCGCCGATCTGGCTTTTCGCGAAGGCAATCTCGAACGAGCCGTCGATCCCCATCACCTCGCCGGTCGATTTCATCTCGGGGCCGAGCACCGTGTCGACGCCGGGGAAACGCGCGAACGGGAATACGGCTTCCTTCACCGCGCGGTGCCGGGGCCTGACGCGTTTGAGACCGAAGGCCTTGAGCTTTTCGCCGGCCATGATACGCGCCGCGATTTTCGCAAATGGCAGGCCGATGACCTTGGCGACGAACGGCACCGTGCGCGAGGCGCGCGGGTTGACCTCGAGTACGTAGATCTCGCCATCCTTGATGGCATATTGCACGTTCATCAGGCCGCCGACATTGAGCGCGAGCGCGAGCGCGCGCGTCTGCCGCTCCAGCTCGGCGATCATCGCCTCGGTCAGCGAGTGCGGCGGCAGCGCGCAGGCGCTGTCGCCCGAATGGATACCGGCTTCCTCGATGTGTTCCATGATCCCGGCGATGAACGTATCCTCGCCGTCGCAGAGACAGTCGACATCGACCTCGGTCGCGTCGGACAGATAACGGTCGATCAGCAGCGGACTTTTTTGAAACCACGAGCTCGCTCGGGCGGTCGAGATCGCCCGCGAGCCGCGCCACGTAGCGGTCGAGCTGCGCGCCGTCGCGCACGATCTCCATCGCGCGTCCGCCCAGCACATAGGATGGACGGATCACCACCGGATAACCGATCTCGTCGGCGATGGCGCGTGCGGCATTGGGCGAGTTGGCGATGCCGTTCTGCGGCTGACGCAGCTTGAGCTTGTCGAGCAGCTTCTTGAAACGGTCGCGGTCTTCGGCGAGGTCGATGGCATCAGGCGACGTTCCGAGGATCGGCACTTTGGCTTTTTCCAGGGGCTCGGCGAGCTTGAGCGGCGTCTGGCCGCCGAATTGCACGATCACGCCATGCAGCGTGCCGTTCGAGCGCTCGATGTCGATGATCTCGAGCACGTCTTCGGGCGTGAGCGGTTCGAAATAGAGCCGGTCGGACGTGTCATAGTCGGTCGACACCGTCTCCGGATTGCAGTTGATCATGATGGTCTCGTAGCCGACTTCCTTCAGTGCGAAGGCGGCATGGCAGCAGCAGTAATCGAATTCGATGCCCTGTCCGATGCGATTGGGTCCGCCGCCGAGGATGATGATCTTCTTCTTGTCGGACGGCTCGGCCTCGTTCGCAAGCTTGCCGGCGAACGGCGTCTCGTAGGTCGAATACATATAGGCCGTGGGCGAGGCGAATTCGGCGGCGCAGGTGTCGATCCGCTTGAAGACGGGCCGCACGCCGAGCTTGCGACGTTTGGCCATCACGGTGTCGGCATCGCTGCCGGTGAGTTTGGCGAGGCGCTTGTCCGAAAACCCCATGGCCTTGAGCCGCCGGAATGCGCCGGCCGTTGCCGGCAGACCTTTCGCCGCGATTTCAGCTTCGGCCTCGACCACCCCGCGGATTTCGGAGAGGAACCAGGGATCGATGCGGCAGGCGCCGTGGATGAGTTCGTCGCTCGCGCCGAAGCGGATCGCCTGCGCGAGCTTGAGCAGCCGGTCCGGCGTCGGCGTGCCGAGCGCGGCGCGGATCGCGGCCTTGTTGTCGGTATCCTCGATGCCCTTGGCCGGGTCGAAGCCTTCGATGGTGATTTCATCGAGGCCGGTGAGGCCGGTCTCCAGCGAACGCAGCGCTTTCTGCAGGCTTTCCTGGAAGGTGCGGCCGATCGCCATGGCTTCGCCCACCGACTTCATCGAGGTGGTCAGCACGTTCGAGGCACCGGGAAATTTCTCGAAGGCGAAGCGCGGGATTTTGGTGACGACGTAGTCGATGGTCGGCTCGAACGAGGCCGGCGTCGCGCCGCCGGTGATATCGTTGGCGATCTCATCGAGCGTGTAGCCGACGGCGAGCTTGGCCGCGACCTTCGCAATCGGGAAGCCGGTCGCCTTTGATGCAAGCGCCGACGATCGCGACACGCGCGGGTTCATTTCGATCACCACCAGCCGTCCGTCGGCCGGATTGATGGCGAATTGCACGTTGGAGCCGCCGGTTTCGACACCGATCTCGCGCAGCACCGCGATCGATGCATCGCGCAGGATCTGGTATTCCTTGTCGGTGAGCGTCAGCGCCGGCGCGATGGTGATCGAGTTGCCGGTATGAACGCCCATCGGGTCGAGATTTTCGATCGAGCAGATGATGATGCAGTTGTCCTTCTTGTCGCGCACCACCTCCATCTCGAACTCTTTCCAGCCCAGCACCGACTCCTCGATCAGCACTTCGTTGGTGGGGGAGGCATCGATGCCGCCCTCGACGATGTCGATGAACTCCGCCTTGTTGTAGGCGATGCCGCCGCCGGTGCCGCCGAGCGTGAACGACGGGCGGATGATCGCGGGCAGGCCGATGTCCTCAAGCGCTTCGAGCGCCTGCGCCAGCGTCTTGATCTGGTGCGACCGCGGCGTCGGCAGTCCGATCCTCGTCATGGCTTCGCGGAACAGCTCGCGGTCTTCCGCCTTGTCGATCGCGTCCGCCGTCGCGCCGATCATCTTGACGTTGTACTTCTCCAGCACGCCCATCTTGCGCAGGCTGAGCGCGCAATTGAGCGCGGTCTGCCCGCCCATCGTGGGGAGCAGCGCATCGGGGCGCTCACGCTCGATGATCTTGGCGACGATCTCCGGTGTGATCGGCTCGACATAGGTTGCGTCGGCGAGATCGGGATCGGTCATGATCGTCGCCGGATTGGAATTCACCAGAACGATCCGGTAGCCCTCTTCCTTGAGGGCCTTGCAGGCCTGTGTGCCGGAATAATCGAACTCGCAGGCCTGGCCGATGACGATCGGGCCCGCGCCGATGATCAGGATCGATTTGATGTCGGTTCGCTTCGGCATCTTATGGGCTTCACCTCGCCGACTGATCCCCTTTACCCGGACCTTCTCCCCGCGGGGGAGAGAGGTAGAAGAGCGCACAAAAAAGGGCGCGCTTGGTGCGCGTCCCTCGGACCGCGCCGAGGTCGGGCCTCGCGCGCGGGGGTGCTTTAGACCAGAATTGGTGGCTATGGAAGGGCCGGAAACGGGCGCTCACCGACTAAGCGGTGGACGGCCAAAAAATATTCAGACGCAATTTTACGAAATCATGATGGCCCGCCCGGCGGCCGCGGACCGGCCGCCTGGCCGAGCTTTCATTGTGGCGCTGCCCTCAGGTCGTTCTCGCCGCCGGTTGCCAGGCCTGAAGGAGCCAGGCCACGCCGTGAAAGATGAGATCGAGGCCGAGCAGGAAGCCAAGGAACCACAGCCCGGTCAGCGGCCAGCCGCTGAGAATGATGAGCCCCGCCAGAATTCCGAAGGCGCCGGACAGCACCATGATCCAGTCGACCCCGTGCCTGAAGCCAACCCCGATGCGTAGTGCACCGGAGACGATGAGCAGCAGGCCGAAAACATAAGTGAGCGCCAGCGCCCCGGCGACCGGTTGCGTCACGAGCGTTATGCCGAATGCAATGTAGAGCAGGCCGAGGATGATCTGCCACGCGAAGCCGCCCCATCCCTTCGTCCAGAAGGCGTGAACGACTTCGAAGCCGCCGGCAATGATCGCCATCGCGCCGATGAAAATGGCGCTGATGATCGTGGCGGCGACCGCATCGCCGAGGACGAGGATCCCGGCAACGATCAGGACAACACCCAGCAGGCTGCGCGCCCATGGCGCGGGCGCGCGTATCTGGCTTGCTGGAGAACTCGAGGCGTGAAGTGTCATCATGCTCTCCCGAAGTTTGAGGAACGATGGCGGCGAAGCACCAGGCCGCCTGCGCGCATCCGTGCGCAGCATCGGCTTGTTGTTCGCGAGTCCGCTGACCCGGTGCTCGACCGAAATTCCAAAAGGGCGCCGCACGACGTGCGAACGCAACGCCGCAATTCAACGGGCTCAGGTGAAGCGAGCGCCTGTTGCCGTGTCTTGTCAATCGGACGCTCGGCCAATGTCGCACGAATGTGATTGCGGAGATAACGCTAATGACCCCAAGCGGACATCCCCTTCAAATCAGCGCTATCAATGCTCCACCCATTGCGCTGAGCACAACAACCAGCCACGGCGGTGTTTGCCACATGAAAATCAGCAAAAATGCGACGACAGCGAGGGCAAAGTCGTAAGGGCTGGTGATGCCCGCGGTCCAGACCGGATTGTAAAGCGCAGCGAGCAGCAGCCCGACCACACTGGCATTCACGCCGCGCAGCGCCGCTTGTGCGGCCGGCACTCGCCGTAGTTGATCCCAAAAAGGCAATGTGCCGATGACCAGCAGAAATGACGGCAAGAAGACCGCGCCTAAACATAGCGCTGCCCCAATCCATCCGTTTGGTGGCTGGGTCATAACCGCACCGAGATAGGCGGAGAATGTGAAAAGCGGACCTGGCACAGCCTGTGCCGCGCCGTAGCCCGCGAGAAAGGCATCGTTGCTTACCCAGCCCGATCCGACGACTGATGCCTGGAGCAGCGGTAGGACCACATGGCCCCCGCCGAACACGAGTGACCCTGCCCGATAGAATGCATCGAACAATTTGATGGCTTGGCCAGGTACGCTTGCTGCAAGGAATGGAAGAGCGATTAGAAGTACAAAGAAAAGAGTCAGTAGACCGGCACCGGTCCAGCGACCGACTGCAAGTGGCAAAGCAATGTGATCAGTTGGAGTGTTGCTTCTCAAAAGTGCAAGACCGATTACGCCACCGAGAATAATGGCGCTGATCTGACCCAATGCACCCGGCACAACGACGACGATAACGGCTGCGGCGACAGCAAGGGTGGCGCGTTCACGATCGGGGGCGAGGGAGCGCATCATTCCCAGCACGGCTTGCGCCACGACAGCGACGGCTACAACCTTCAACCCATGAAGCCAGCCGTCACCGAGCCTGCCGCCAAGAGCCTCAACGCCGTAAGCAAAAAGCACCAGCGCGATTGCGGATGGCAGAGTAAAGCCGGTCCACGCCGCCAAGGCTCCGACATAGCCGGCGCGTAATAAGCCGACCGCTATACCGACTTGGCTGCTAGCAGGCCCCGGCAGAAATTGGCAAAGCGCCACCAGATCGGCGTAGGTGCTCTCGTCGAGCCAGCGACGACGCACGACATATTCCAACCGAAAGTAGCCCAGGTGGGCGACGGGCCCACCGAATGAAGTGAGTCCCAGCTTCAGCGAGGCTCCGAAAACTTCGAGCCATCGTGACCCACTCGACGGCTTTACGGACGGTGATACCGGCACTTTCGTCGCTTCTATGTGTCTCGACTTTCCGATCTGGGAACCGATAATAGAGCCAGTCGTTGGGGCGACAATCGGTTTTCCACTCAATCGGGAATTGCCGCCGTGATTTACCCCATCAGCCGCCGAACACTTCTTCAGACCGCTGTCGCTGGAAGCGCAACCGTACTGTTAGATGCACCCGGTCTCGCGGCCTCTGATCATCAAATGCAGGGCGCGACTAATACGCCAGCGGACGTTACATTGAGAATCGGACCGGTGCTCGTCGATGTCGCTGAAGATCGCACCATAAGTACGATCGGCTATAACGGCAGTTCGCCGGGACCGTTAATTCGATTAAAGGAAGGCAAGTCAGTTTCTGTTGAAATCGTCAACGAAACGGACACGCCAGAGTTTGTCCACTGGCACGGCCAGTTGATCCCTGCAGCCATCGATGGCGCGGCGGAAGAACAAAGCCTTGTTGTTCCGGCTCGGGGGACGCTTCGCTATCGAATGACGCCAGCACCAAGCGGTTTTCGATTCGTGCACACCCACGTCATGGCGGAATCGGACCTGCATCGGGGCACGTACACTGGCCAACATGCGCCCGTTTACATCGAGCCAGCGAACAATCCGGGCCGGTACGATCAGGAAGTCTTTCTGACCACGCACGAATGGGAGCCGTTTTTTACGACTGAAGAAATGGAAGAGGAAGAAGAAAAAGACGCGACACAAAAGGAAGTAGAGGAAAGCGTCAAAGCATCCGGGAACGGCGAGCAGAAGCCAAACGGGTGGGAGATTGGTTATCGCTTATTTTCCATCAATGGACGTGCCCTCGGCCACGGTGAGCCCGTACGCGTTCGTCAGGGACAGCGCGTTTTGTTTCACGTCCTCAATGGCAGCGCGACTGAAAACATCAAGCTCGCCCTGCCAGGACATCGCTTTCTCATCGTTGCGCTTGACGGAAATCCAGTACCGAAGCCGAAGCCTGTAGACGTGCTCGAACTTGGCACAGCCGAGCGCATCGATGCGGTTGTCGAAATGAACAATCCGGGAATTTGGGTTTTTGGTACGCCGAAGGATGACGATCGCAAGGACGGCATGGGTATTGTCGTCGAGTACGCGGGCGGCAAAGGCGAACCACGGTGGATCGCACCGCCGAAGTCGGAATGGGACTACGCCATTTTCGGTGGAAGCGAGCCGGCGAGAAAACCGGATCATGTGATCCCACTGGTCATCGGCAAGATCAACGGTGGCAAAGGCGGCTTCAACAGGTGGACGATCAACGGAAAGGTGTTCGAGGACCAAGGCGAGCCGGCCAAGCTTCAAAAAGGAGCTCGATACCGACTCGCATTTGAGAATCGCAGCGATGACCCGCATCCGCTCCACTTGCATCGCAACATCTTTGAACTGACAAGCGTCGACGGAAAATCGACGAGCGGCGTCATGAAGGATGTCGTTTTGATAAAGGGCTTCGGCCGAATTAACGTCGACTTCACCGCTGATCAGCCAGGATTGACGCTATTCCATTGCCATCAGGAGCTTCACATGAGCTACGGATTTATGAAGCTTTTTGACGTCGTGTGATCGACGTCCGCTTCTGACCCTTAGCGGACATCCACTAGTGCACTGCACATGTCCGCCTTTCGGCCCAAAGCGGACATATGGGCTCTGTCGCTGCATCCCAATCTGCTAGGCTTTGGCCGGAAATTGGCATAGGGGGCGACTGCGTGCGCCGACGAGATTTCATCAAGGCAATTGCTGGCTCGATAGGCACGTTCCCGTTCGCCGCACGTGCGCAACAATCGAAATTGCCTGTAATCGGGTTTATGAATGGCGCCTCTCCCGACAGTTACGCACGGGAATTGGCGGCTTTTCTCAAAGGTCTGGCGGACGCCGGCTACGTTGAGGGGCGGAATGTTGCGATCGAGTATCGCTGGGCCGAGGGCCAACTTGATCGATTGTCGACGATGGCCGGCGATCTCGTCCGTCGCGAAGTCGCGGTAATTGCAGCGACGAGCGCTCCGGCCGCGCTTGCGGCAAAGTCGGCAACCAAGAGAATTCCGATCGTTTTCGAATCAGGAGGGGACCCCGTCAAACTTGGGCTCGTCAGCAGCCTCAATAGACCGGGGGGCAACGTAACCGGTATCGCGCAGCAGAATGTAGATATCGCGCCAAAGCGGTTGGAATTGCTGCACGAGCTGGTTCCAACTGCGAACCGTGTAGTCTTTCTCGCCAATCCCAGAAACTCCGTTATTGCTGAAGTTAACGCGAAGGAGCTGCAGCCGGCGGCTCGCAGTCTTGGCATAGAGCTTTATACGCTGAGTGCTAAGAGCGAACGCGAGATCGATGAAGCCTTCACAAAACTTACCCAACTGCGCGCGGGCGCACTCATGATCTCTCCCGAGACGTTCTTCTTCATGCGAAGCAAACGACTTGCGGAATTGGCCGTCCACTACCGAGTGCCAGCAGCTTTCACGAGCCGCGAGTTTGTCGTCGCCGGGGGCTTGATGAGCTACGGAAGCAGCTATGCTGATGCCTACCGTTTGGCTGGGAACTATACAGCCCGTATTCTCAAGGGTGAAAAAGCCGGCGAGTTACCAGTTCAGCTATCCACAAAAATTGAACTATTTTTGAATCTCAAGACCACGAAAGCGTTGGGCATCACGGTGCCCCTACCTTTGTCCGGTCGTGCGGACGAGGTGTTCGAATGAAGTTCGGCGGCGTCGCGCGCAGCGGCAACAGGCTGATTCGATTGCAACGATGGTTGGATCTAAGGCACGGCGCCGAGCTGCTGACCGTATGACTTCATATAAGACCTGGGGGAGCGCTTCTGTATCTTGGTAGTGGAGGCCCGGCCTGGAATCGAACCAGGCTTGGAAGACCATGCATGGCTTCTGCGTCGCCACTCCGCCACCGGGCCGCCCGCAGCAATACGGCCGCCGGCCTTGATGTAAAGTGTAGGACGGCCGCCGATCCGAGTTGCGGTTAATGGCGTGTTAGCTCCAGCCGCACCTGAGCGAGGCAAGTGGGGCAAGTGGCGCAAGTGCCGCAGTCCCGCACTGACTCAGCGGCACACAAAAGTCATGCGGTACTGGTTGTGGCCGATATTGCGCGGGGCGCGTTCGGCCGCGAAGCCGGCAGCCCTCAGCCGCTCGAGCGCGGCAGCCTCGCTGTAGTGCGACAGGCCGGCGGTCTTTTTCAGGCGCAGATAGTCGGACGTGAAAATCCGCACCAGACCCCATGCGGCAGCCCAGAAGAATCCATTGCCCGCGCCGAAGCGCAGCAGGGAAAACGCGGCCGCGGGTGCGGCGAGCTGCGGCGGCACAATGTCGCCGAGCAGGAAGGCGCCGCCCGGCTTGAGCAGCGAACGGAAAATCGCGAGCAGCCGGTCGAGTTCGGCCTGCGTGAGATACTGCGCGACCGAGTGCATGACGATGAGATCGAATGACGCCTTGGGAAGGCCCGCCACCTGTTCAGCGGCGATGACGGCAATCCTGGGATTCCCGGCGTAACGCATGGTCAGAGAGGCGCGCACATTGGGCGCGGCCTCGACCAGCACCAGCCGCGCGCAGGCATCGGCCACAAGATTTGCGGAGGTTGCTTCGCCGCAGCCATAGTCGAGCACCTGCGCCTGCGGCGAGGGCACATAGGCGCGGATGTCTTCGGCGATGGTGCGATAGTGCACGTCGCGATGACGCGCGTTCACGTAGATCACCGAATGCTTGAAATCGTAGAACTTGATCCAGTCGGACATGTTGGCCGCAATTTCTTTTCGTCGTTGCTTATAGCCGATCGAGTTGCATTCTAGTGCATGCCTAAGCGCGATGGCCGGCACAAGGCCGGCCATGACATTTACGACACTGCGATCGGGTCCCTGGATTCCTGCTTGCGGGGGGCATGAGCAGAGTGATGGGACAAGCTAGCCCCGCCAGAGTTTCGGCAGTGGACCGTCCCTGCCGAGAACAGGATCGCTTGCGGGTAGGGGCACCTTGGCAATGGTCGCCAGCGCCTTGTCACGGTCGGCCGGGTTGTCGCCGCGGCAGAGGTTATATGTGCCATCCGGCGGATAGGCGCCGATAACGAGAAGATCGTCGCTGCCCGAAAGCCGCTGATGTCCGGTGCCGGCGGGGAGCACGACGGCGTCGCCCGCCGCAAACGCCACGACTTCGCCGCCCGCTCCGCCGAGCTGCACCTTCGCGTGGCCGCGCGCGATGCCGAGCGCCTCATGAATCATGGAGTGATAATGGATGAAGGGATAGATGCCGTCGCGCCACTGGCCGTGGCCCCAGCCATTGGCCGCGAAAATCTTCTCGACGGCGCGGGCCGGGTCTGCTTCCCCCCGCAACTCGAGGGCGCCTTTGTAGACCAGCGCCGGCAAGGCCGGATTGTTCGGCACCTTGCCGTCGTCCTTGAAGGTGAAGGTGAGGGGCGCGTTTGGCATTGCGGATGAAACCAGCATGCGCCCGGATCGTTCCTCGCGGCAGTTGTGGCCGGGCCTGTCACAGTCCCTGTCATCGCCGGGCGTGTCCCGGCGATCCCGATCAGGAGGACACTACGCTCCTAAGCGGGATGGCCGGGACGAGCCCGGCCATGACGTCGACCATCCGCTAGGCAATCTTGCGTCTGGCCTGCCGCATCATCTCGACGAAACGCGTGAAGAGATAATGACTGTCGCGCGGTCCGGGCGAAGCCTCGGGGTGGTATTGCACCGAGAACACCGGCCTGTCCTTGAGCGCGATGCCGCAGTTGGAACCGTCGAACAGCGACACATGCGTCTGCTCGACATTCTTCGGCAGCGTGTCCTTGTCCACCGCGAAGCCGTGGTTCATCGAGGTGATCTCGACCTTGCCGGTCGTGAGATCCTTCACCGGGTGATTGGCGCCGTGGTGGCCCTGATGCATCTTCATCGTTTTGCCGCCGACCGCGATGCCGAGCATCTGGTGGCCGAGACAAATGCCGAAAGTCGGCGTGCCTGAGTCGATCAGCTTCTTGATCACCGGCACCGCATATTCGCCGGTTGCCGCCGGGTCGCCGGGGCCGTTTGAAAGAAAGACGCCATCCGGCTTGAGCGCCATGATGTCTTCGGCGGAAGTCTTTGCCGGCACCACGGTCACCTTGCAGCCGGAGCCCGCGAGCAGGCGCAGGATGTTGCGCTTGATGCCGTAGTCGACCGCGACCACGTGAAATTCCGGATTGGTCTGTCGCGCGTAACCGGTGCCCCAGGACCATGGCGTCTCGTCCCAGGTGAAGCGCTGGCCGCTCGTCACCATCGGCACCAGGTCCATGCCGACGAGGCCCGGCCAATCCCTGGCTTGCTTCTTGAGCGCGGGAAGATCGAACTTGCCATCCGGTGCGTGCGCGATGACGGCGTTCGGCATGCCGTTGACACGGATCAGCGCCGTGAGCGCGCGCGTGTCGATGCCGGCAAGCCCGATGACGCCGCGCGCCTTGAGCCAGTCATTGAGGTTGCGGGTGGCGCGGTAGTTCGACGCCGCGGTGATCGCGCTATGCAAGATGATGCCGCGCGCGCCGGTCGCCGCCGCCATGTTGACGGTCTCGATGTCTTCCTCGTTGGTGCCGACATTGCCGATATGCGGGAAGGTGAAGGTGATGATCTGCCCGGCATAGGACGGGTCGGTGAGGATTTCCTCATAGCCTGTCATGGCGGTGTTGAAGCAGACCTCGCCGACCGCGTGGCCGGTTGCGCCCAGCCCGAAACCTTCCAGGACGGTCCCGTCGGCCAGCACCAAAAGCGCTGTCGGCCTGGGCTCAGCCCAAGCCCCGCCAGAAGTCCCGGCTGCAGCGGCTTTCGTCTGGGTCATGGGCACTTAGTTGCGTATTATAGTGTGAGAGGCAAGGGGCCGCCGGATGCCGCCCCCAAGCACGTCGTATGGTGCGTCATTAAGGCGTGTCATAAGGCGTGTTCCTACACATGGAAAAGGGGTTCCCGTGCTCCGCGACGACATTAACAAGGCTCTGACCGAGGCGATGAAGGCCAAGAACGAGCGGACGGTTTCCACGCTGCGCATGGTCAATTCCACGCTCAAGAATGCCGACATCGAGGCGCGCGGTGCCGGCAAGCCGCCGCTGACCGACGCCGACGTGCTGCCGCTGCTGCAGAAGATGATCAAGCAGCGCCAGGAATCGGTGGAGCTTTACCAGAAGGGTGGCCGCGCCGACCTGGTCAAGCAGGAGCAGGAGGAGATCGCGATCATTTCCGGCTATCTGCCGAAGCAGATGTCGGACGCCGAGATGACGGCGGCGATCGAGGCGGCCGTGAAGGAAACGGGCGCGGCGGGAATGAAGGACATGGGCAAGGTCATCGGCGTGCTGCGCGGCAAATATGCCGGGCAGATGGACATGGCGAAGGCAAGCGGAATGGTGAAGACGAGACTCGCGGGTTGATTGGCCCTCCGTTTTATTGATGCAGCGGCATTTGTCATGGTCGGGCTCGTCCCCTCAGCGCGTCATGGCCGGGCTTTTGCGTCCGTCATGGCCGGGCATAGCCGTTCGCAGAACGGCGTCGCTTCGCTTGCCTATGTCCCGGCCATCTCGCTTAGTTACGCACGGCCTTGCCCTCCTAAGCGGGATCACCGGGACAAGCCCGGTGATGACAACGGAGAGGCAAACCCGGTGATGACCAAAGAGCAAAGGCGTCATGGCCGGGCATAGCCGTTCGCAGAACGGCGTCGCTTCGCTCGCCTATGTCCCGGCCATCTCACTTAGGCACGCACGGCCTTGCCTTCCTAAGCGGGATCACCGGGACAAGCCCGGTGATGACTGCTAAATAAAAGGTCCTTTTGGGAGGTGGGCATGACGCGTTTGTTTTTTTTAGTAATCACGTTGGTCAGCGTGCTGATAGCGCCGGCCTTCGCCGACGATTATCCGAGCCGTCCGATCCACGTGCTCACGACATCGAGCGCCGGCGGCATCAGCGACATCTTCATGCGCGTGCTCGGCGAGGAACTTCACAAGAGTCTCGGCCAGCCGGTCATCATCGAGAACCGTCCCGGCGGCGCTGGCAATATCGCCTCGCGCGCCTGCCAGGATGCGCAGCCCGATGGCTACACGATCTGCATCATCAATGCCGATCCGATGATCTACAATCAGTACCTGTTCAAGAACATCTCGTTCGACCCCGATAAGCTCACGCCGATCATCAACCTCTTCCATCTGGTGCAGGCGCTGGTCATCAATTCCGATCTCGGCGCCAAGTCGGTGGACGATCTGGTGGCGGTGTCGAAACAGAAGGCCGGCACGCTGTCCTATCTCACGGCGTCGATCCCGTGCGTCGTCTACATGGACAGTCTCAAGAAGGACAAGGGCGCCGACTGGGTGCGCGTGCCGTTCAAGGGCGGTGGCGAGGCGACCAACGCCATTCTCGGCGGCTCGACGCCGATCGGGCTGCTCGGCATCGGCAACGTGATGGGGCAGATCCGCGCAGGCAAGATGAAGGCGCTGGTGCTCGTCAACAACATCCGCACGCCGCTGTTGCCCAACGTGCCGACGCTCGAGGATCTCGGCTACAAGGGCGCGCCCTCGCAGACATGGTACGGGCTGTTCGCGCCTCCGGGCACGCCGAAGCCGGTCATCGACAAGATCGCGGGCGAGGTGACGCGCGTGTTCAAGGACAAGGATTTCGTCGAGAAATATGTGATCAGCCGCGGCCAGGTGCCGGCGATCAACACGCCTGAGCAGTTTGCCGCCGAGATCAAGGCCGACCGGGTGGCGGCGAAAGACGTTGTGAAGGCGTCGGGGCTGGAGCCGCAATAGGACCGCGCTGCTCCCATGGCCAACCTCATCCCGGTCGATAAGGTCGAAATCCAGATCCTGGTCGATAATTCGACAGATGGATTGTCATCTACGCCGCCCAACGTGGAAAACGAATTTGCGTTTGCGACGCGGCGCGGCTTGCGCGCTTCGTCCGGCCGCTGCTTGTGCTGCGCGGTGCACGGCTTTTCGTGCCTGATCACAGCGTACCGCGGATCGACGCGGCACGCCGTGCTGTTCGACAGCGGCCCCGAAGACTTTGCATTTGAACGCAATACCGCCCGGCTCGGGGCCGACCTCGGTCAGGTCGAGAGTATCGTGCTCTCGCACGGACACTGGGACCACTCCGGCGCGATGTTTACGGCGCTCGGCGCCATCCGCGCCCGCAACGGCAATCGCCCCGTTCCTTATTACGCGCATCCGGGCATGTTTCGCTCGCGTGCGATGCGGTTGCCCGGGGGCGGTCTGCGTTTCATGGACGACGTGCCCGGCATCGCGGATCTGACGGCACATGGTGCCGAAGTGGTTTGCACCACCGAACCGCAGTCGCTGCTCGACGATATGTTTTATGTCAGCGGCGAAGTCCCGCGGGTTACGCCCTTCGAGCGCGGTCTGCCCGGCCAGGTGCGCAAGACCGAGGATGGCAGCGGTTGGGAGCCGGACGAACTGCTGATGGATGAGCGCTGGCTGGCGGTGACCGTGAAGGGCAAGGGCCTGCTGGTTTTGAGTGCCTGCTCGCATGCAGGCATCGTCAATGTGCTCAAGCACGCGCGCGCAACGTTTTCAGACATGCCACTGCATGCCGTCATGGGCGGCCTCCATCTGGCAGGTGCGAACGAGGCAATCATTCCGCAGACCACCGCGGCGATGGGTGAATTCGGCCTCGCACAAATCGCTGCCGGGCATTGCACCGGGTGGCGTGCAATGGCGGCGCTCTCGGCCGCATTCGGCGACAAGGTGCTGGCGCCGACCGCTGTGGGCAAACGGTACACCTTCTGATGGTCCGTGGCGCCGAGCGCGGCGATGACAGGCTGAAAGTATAGGGAGCCCTCAGCGCCCTGATGCGCGGCCGAAATCTTCGAACACGTGAACGAGCGCCTCCGGCGAAACTTTCACAGTGCCGGCAAACGGGTGGTCAATAACAATAGCCGTCAGCAGTCCGGAAAAGACCAGCACGGACAAGGCTCCCGTCATCAGGCTTTGCGCGCGCAGGTTCGGGGTTCCGAAAAAGAACGTATAAACCACGGTGATGATGGCGCCGCTGAACAGCACGAACCAGAGAATGCCCGGCACGTTGCCGTCGGCGGAGACGAGCAGGCTGCGATGTGTCGTGCTGATACTGTCAAGTTGGCGCAGAATTTCCGTTACCAGAAACGCATTCGATCCGTCGGCGGCACGGGAATTCAGCACGACCGTGTAAACATCGGTGAGCGCGCGGGTGACGTCTGCGTCGCCGGTGCCGCGTTCCATCGCCGGCCACTCCTTGGTGATCGAGGTGCGCAGATAGGCGCTCATTGCGGTGCGCAGTGCGGCGCGGCGCTCGGTGTTCAATCCGTCCGTCAGACGAAGGATTGTCTCCGCGGCGCCGGCTTGCCTGGCAACGTCGTTCTCCGCGGCATTGAATTTTTCCCACACGACGATAATCACGAAGGCGAGCAGAACCGCGTAGATGACGCCGACCGTCGCGAACTTGAAGCCCGCGACCTCGTTATTGGTGCGCAGGCGATCGAGCCGGACCAGCCGCCGGACGACAAACGGGCCGCTCATGGCGATGGCAGTGGGCAGGATGACGACCAGGAGGAAAGAAAGCCACAGCGGCAGGGCAGTCAGGGACAACAGCATGAATGTCTCGCGTCGGTGTTTGCGGGTTCAAGCCTACGTGTCGTGGCCGGGCTTGTCTCTCCCCCGTCAGCACCGGGCTGGTCATAACCGGGCTTGCCTCTCCGTTGTCATCATCGGGCTTGTCCCGGTGATCTCGATTGCGCGGGCACTGCCTTCCTAAGCGAGATGGCCGGGACAAGCCCGGCCATGACGTCCTTCTTCTGCTTGTTGTCACGGGGTTTGCCTCTCCTCTGTCATCACCGGGCTTGTCCCGGTGATCTCGATTGCGCGGGCACTGCCTTCCTAAGCGAGATGGCCGGGACAAGCCCGGCCATGACGTCCTTCTTCTGCTTGTTGTCACGGGGTTTGCCTCTCCTCTGTCATCACCGGGCTTGTCCCGGTGATCTCGATTCCGTGGGCACTGCCTTCCTAAGCGAGATGGCCGGGACATAGGCGAGCGAAGCGACGCCGTTCTGCGAACGGCTATGCCCGGCCATGACGTCCTCAGTCATCACGGGGGACGTGCTACGCCACTTCGAGCAGGATTTCAGTCAGCCGGTCGGGATCGTCGATCATCACGTCGTGGCCGCACGGCACTTCATAGGTACGCCAGGTGCGGTCGGCCTTTGCGCGTGCATGTGCCTTTTCGAATGACACGTTCGGATAGCCCGACGCGCGGATATAGGTCTTCTTCGCTATCCGTTCGCGCGCGCCACTCAGTTTGATCTTTTCAATCATTGTGCCGATTGGCTGCGGCGTGGCGAGCGCGTCGACCCACGCGCGGTCTTTCTCGTTCACCTTGAATGCGGCGGCGTCACGCACGGGCACCGTGGTGTCGCCGCGCGCGAGTGCCGCCCGGATCACTTCCTGTACCGCCGGCGGGACCAGATCGACCGTGGCATCGCCGTTGTCAGGGATGAACGCGTCGAGAAAAACGATGGAGGCGATCGCGTCCGGCATTGCTTCGGCGATGCCGGAAATCACGCAGCCTCCGTAGGAATGTCCGACCAGCACGACGTCGTTGAGCCGCTCGTATTTGATGACGCCGACGACGTCGGCGATGTGCAGCGAAAGGTCGATACCGGGACGAAGCAGGTGCGCCCGTTCGCCGAGACCGGTGAGCGTGGGCGCAAACACGACGTGTCCGCGTGCCCGCAGCCGGTCGGCCACGCGCACCCAGCTCCAGCCGCCGTGCCAGGCGCCGTGAACGAGAACGAAGGTTTTTGCAGCCATGCCGGCGGCCTCCCGCGAGCATGGTGTCACATGTGTCCCTTCACAGTCACCGCCGCACTCGCCTCGACGTGGTGGCCTGTCTCTCCTCTGTCATCACAGGTCTTGCCTCTCATTCGTCATCACCGGGCTTGTCCCGGTGATCTCGATCGCGCAGGCACTGCCTTCCTAAGCGAGATCGGCCGGGACATAGCCGGCGAAGCGACGCCGTTCTGCGAACGGCTATGCCCGGCCATGAGCGCACTGCGAGACATCGGGCCATGAAAGATGCTACAGACCCGTCCCCATGACACGCTGTGGGGACAAGCCTGGCCATAGACAGATGCAAAGGCCGGGCCATGACGTGTCGGGGGCGGGCCCCTAATGGTTCCCCTTCCACAGCTGGGGGCACGCCTGTGGAAAACTAGGAAAGGGCTCGAAAGGCCGGCTGATGAGGCGGGTTTCGGGCGCGGCTCCGGAAAGTCTCAATTTGGGAGCCTATGATGGCGCAAACGAATCGGCCCCCAAAACCATGCGCTTCACGCCACAGTTCCTCGACGAGCTGAAAGCCCGGCTTCCGGTTTCGGAAGTCGTGGGCCGGCGCGTCAAGCTTGTGCGCGCGGGCCGCGAGTTCAAGGGCCTCTCGCCCTTCAACAAGGAGAAGACGCCGTCCTTTTTCGTGAACGACCAGAAGCAGGCCTGGTTCGATTTCTCCTCGCACAAGAATGGCAGCATCTTCGACTTCGTCATGGAAACGGAAGGCGTCAGCTTTCCGGAAGCCGTCGAGCGCCTTGCGCAGATGGCCGGCATGCCGCTGCCGAAAGTCTCGCGTGAGGACGAGCAGCGCGATGCGCGGCGCAAGACACTGCACGACGTGATGGAGCTTGCCGCCAAGTTTTTCCAGGACACGCTTGCCGCGCGCGCCGGCGCCAAAGCGCGCGGCTATCTCGCCGACCGCGGCATCGACGGCGCGACGCAGCTCAAGTTCCGGCTCGGCTATGCGCCGGTCGAACGCTTCGCCCTAAAGGAGCATCTCGGTTCGCACGGCATTCCGCCGGAGGACATGGTCGAGGCGGGCCTGCTGGTGTCCGGCGACGATATCCCGGTGCCGTTCGATCGCTTCCGCGATCGCGTGATGTTCCCGATCGGCGATGTGCGCGGCCGCGTGATCGCGTTCGGCGGCCGCGCGCTCGACAAGGACGTGCCGGCGAAATATCTCAATTCGCCGGAGACCCCGCTCTTTCATAAAGGCGCGACGCTCTACAATCTCGCCGCCGCGCGGCAGGTCACATACGCCGCCAAGTCCACGCAAGGTGCGCAGGAATATACCGGCGCGCCGCTGATCGTGGTCGAGGGCTATGTCGATGTCATCGCCATGGTCGGTGCGGGATTTCCCGCCACCGTCGCGCCGCTCGGCACGGCGTTGACCGAAGACCAGCTCACGCTGCTCTGGAAAATGGCGGACGAGCCGATTCTCTGTTTCGACGGCGACAATGCCGGCGTGCGCGCGGCCTACCGGGCGGTCGACCTGGCGATGCCGCGGCTCAAGCCCGGCAAGAGCCTGAAATTCGCGCTGCTGCCGCAGGGACAGGACCCGGACGATCTGGTGCGCTCGGGCGGCCGCGATGCCATCGCCGAAGTCATCGGCGCGGCGCGCCCGCTCGCAGCCATGCTGTGGGCGCGCGAGACGGAAGGCCATTCCTTCGACACGCCGGAACGGCGCGCGGCGCTGGAAGCGCGCGTGAACGAAGTGACCGCCGCGATCGGCGACGATGCCGTGCGCAAATATTACCGGCAGGATTTCAGCGCGCGGCTGTCGCAGTTCTTTGCGCCGGCGCGCGGCGAGGCGCGTTCACCGCAGAACTGGCGCGAGCCGCGCGCGGCCGGAACCTGGCGCGAGCGGCGCAATGCCGAATGGCCGCGTCGCGATGCGCCGCGCACCGGCGGCCGCGCCGACGCCCTATGTGGTGGTGAGCCAGCAGCTTGCATCGAGCCCGGTGCATCGCGGCCATCGCACGGCGGTGCCGCGGCGCGAGGCGCTGATCCTGCAGGCCGCGCTCAACTATCCCTGGCTGCTGCACGACCACCTGGAAGACCTGGCCTCGCTCGAGTTCCGCCACGGCGATGCCGAGAAGCTGCAAGAGCGCGCTGATCGATATCGCGGCGCATGCGGCAGACGCCTCGATGCCGACAGCGCTCAAAGCCGAGCTCGCCGCCCGCGACCTTGCCGAGGTGATGCAGCGGATCGCGGCCGCGATCACCACCCCCTCGGTCTGGGGCGCCCGGCCGGAGGCCGCGCCCGACGATGTTTTGGTGACCTGGTCGCAGCTTGTCGCCTTGCATCGGCAGTGGCATTCACTAACTAAGGAGCTCAAGGACGCCGAGCAGGCCCTGGGCCAGGACGCGAGCGAAGCCAATTATCTGCGGTTGCGCGACGTCAAAGCCCGCCTGTCGCGGATGGAAGGCACCGAGGCCTTGATTGAGGGCTTTGGAGCCTCTTCCGGTCGGGGCGCCCGTAGCTTATGAGCTGGCCGCCGCCGCCCGAAAAGGATCTGGCGGTGGGCGGCTGTCGAGGCCAGCGTGGAATAAGGGTCGTGTTCCAGCGGTATTCTTTTAGGTTAATCGGAGCTTAGCGGGTTCCGAAGACACTGGGAGACCTGATTCGTGGGGCTACGCCTTGCCGGCGCGGCCCTTTTTGGCCGTGCCCTGGAAGCGGCGCGCCGGTATAGAGACGGCCAGAGTGGTCCAGGAGAGGCGGATGGCGAGCAAGGCGAAGGCGACGCAGGCAAAAGAAAAAGAACCAGCTCCGGAGAAGGAAGAAGGCGCGCCCGATTCGCCGCTGCCGCTTCTCGATCTCTCCGATGCCGGCGTCAAGAAGATGATCAAGGCCGCCAAGAAGCGCGGCTATGTCACCATCGACCAGATCAACGAAGTCATGCCGTCCGGCGAGGTCTCCTCCGACCAGATCGAGGACATCTACGCGATGCTCAACGAGATGGGCATCAATGTCGTCGAGACGGAAGAGGCCGACGACGACGAGACCGAGAAGCCGCCGACGAGGCGGACGACGACGACGAGGATACCGGCACCGAAGTCGTCGAGACCAAGGCCAAGTCGCTCGCCACCACCGAGAAGAAGGAACCGTCCGAGCGCACCGACGATCCCGTCCGCATGTATCTGCGCGAGATGGGCTCGGTCGAGCTGCTGTCGCGCGAGGGCGAAATCGCCATCGCCAAGCGCATCGAGGCCGGCCGCGAGGCGATGATCGCGGGCCTGTGCGAAAGCCCGCTCACCTTCCAGGCCATCATCATCTGGCGCGACGAGCTCAACGAGGGAAAGGTCTTCCTCCGCGACATCATCGATCTCGAAGCAACCTATGCCGGCCCCGACGCAAAACAGATGCAGGTGCCGGTGATCATCGGCCCCGACGGCAAGCCGGTGCCGCAGGCTGTCGGCACGCCCGTTCCCGGCGCGCCGCATCTCCAGGTCGTGCAGCCGCCGGCCGCGCCGCCCGCGGCGCCTCCCGGCGCGACGCCGTTCAAGGCGCCGGGCGAAGCCGGCGACGGCGAAGAGCCGAAGGATCCGGGCGAGGCCGCGGCCGAGAGCGACTACGACGAAGACGACATGGAGAATTCGCTTTCGCTCGCCGCCATCGAGGCCGAGCTCAAGCCGAAAGTCGTCGAGACCTTCGACACGATTGCCGACAGCTTCAAGCGCCTGCGCCGCCTGCAGGAGCAGGACATCGAATTCCGCCTGAAGAACTCCTCGCTGTCGCCGGCGCAGGAGCGCAAATACAAGAAGCTCAAGGAAGAAATCATCTCCGAGGTGAAGTCGCTGCGGCTCAACCAGGCGCGCATCGATTTCCTCGTCGAGCAGCTCTACGACATCAACAAGCGCCTCGTGTTCGAACGAAGGCCGCCTGATGCGGCTGGCCGAAAGCTACGGCGTCATCCGCGAGGACTTCCTCAAGCAGTACATGGGCGGCGAGCTCGACCCGCGCTGGCTCAACCGCGTGTCCAAGCTGTCCGCCAAGGGCTGGAAGAATTTCGTCGCCAAGGAAAAGGATCGCATCAAGGAGATCCGCTCGCATGGTGCACGACCTGGCCGCGCAGACCGGCGTGGAAATCTCCGAATTCCGCAAGATCGTGCACATGGTGCAGAAGGGCGAGCGCGAGGCGCGCCAGGCCAAGAAGGAGATGGTGGAGGCCAACCTGCGCCTCGTCATTTCCATCGCCAAGAAATACACCAACCGCGGCCTGCAATTCCTCGACCTGATCCAGGAAGGCAACATCGGCCTGATGAAGGCGGTCGACAAGTTCGAATACCGCCGCGGCTACAAGTTCTCGACCTACGCCACCTGGTGGATCCGGCAGGCGATCACGCGCTCGATCGCCGACCAGGCCCGCACCATCCGCATCCCGGTGCACATGATCGAGACGATCAACAAGATCGTGCGCACCAGCCGGCAGATGCTCAACGAGATCGGCCGCGAGCCGACCCCGGAAGAGCTCGCCGAGAAGCTGGGCATGCCGCTGGAGAAGGTGCGCAAGGTCCTCAAGATCGCCAAGGAGCCGTTGTCGCTGGAAACGCCCATCGGCGACGAGGAGGATTCACACCTCGGCGATTTCATCGAGGACAAGAACGCGATCCTGCCGATCGACGCGGCGATCCAGTCGAACCTGCGCGAGACCACCACGCGCGTGCTCGCCTCGCTCACCCCGCGCGAGGAGCGCGTGCTGCGCATGCGCTTCGGCATCGGCATGAACACCGACCACACGCTGGAGGAAGTCGGCCAGCAGTTCTCGGTCACCCGCGAGCGCATCCGCCAGATCGAGGCCAAGGCGCTGCGGAAGCTGAAGCATCCGAGCCGGTCACGGAAGCTGCGGAGCTTCCTGGACAACTGATCGCAGGCGGATCCAAAAAATTCAGGCGTCATCGCCAAACGCTCAATCGTCATCGCCGGCCTTGTGCCGGCGATCTCGTTTAGGCGGGCAGGGCTGTGCCCTGTGAATTGGGATGGCCGGGACAAGCCCGGCCATGACGGGGTTGACGGCCATCGCGCGCCGAACAGCGCTGGAATAACTTAGCGCCCTGATTTCTGTCATTCCGGGGCGCGCCCGTAAGCGCGTTCACGCGGGTCTTTGACGCGCATGGATCGGACCTGGAATCCAGATACAAGCACGGCATCTGGTTCTGGATTCCGGGTTCGCTCGCATTGCTCGCGACCCGGAATGTCGAGGCGGTCATCCCGCGAAGCCGGCGATCTAGCACATTCTAGAGCCGTTAGCCCCCGGCAGCGCGCATCGCTGATCCGGGGTGAAGCATCTGAGCAGGCGCCGGAAGCTCAGGAGCTTTTTGAACAACTAATTTCCATATATGATTGCCGGCTAAAACCCGCCGTTTCGCTTTAGGCGACTACAGGATTATTCGAGATTTGCGATGCGCCGCATCGTTTTTTATTCTTGGCAGTCCGATTTGCCGAACGCAACAAATCGTGGACTAGTTCAGGCGGCACTTGAGCTTGCGGCCGAGGCTACCGCCGGTGATGACACGGTCGCAGTCGAGCCAGTTATCGACCGTGGTACCGAAGGTGTTGCCGGCTCACCGGATATTGCATCAACAATTTTTGCAAAGATCGATGCTGCTGATGTTGTAGTGGCAGACGTATCAATCGTCAGCGAATCCACTGCAAAAAGGGAGACACCAAACCCAAATGTGATGATCGAGGTTGGCTATGCGCTTAAGGCTCTTAATTTTGAGCGCGTAATCTTGGTGTTTAATGGCGCGTTCGGAAAAATCGAAAATTTGCCCTTCGATCTGCGTATGCGCCGGCTGGTCGTTTACAACGCTGCTGCCGACGAAAAAGATAGATCAACTCCGAGGAAAGAGCTGGCGGGCAAATTAGAGGCCGCTTTGCGGTCCACTTTGCCGCTTGTTCCATCGCGGGGGACATTTTCACCGGCAAGCCCTGTTATTGAAGCAGTCGAGAACCAGCGTCCAAATCGTCGCATTGCTGTTCGCGCGGAACTGGCAGATATCCTCAAAGGGTTGGACAACGTTCAACCTAAAAAGATTATCGATGGCGGTACCGCGGAGGATTTGCTTCAGGCGATCTCCAAAACGCAACCGATTGTCGCGCGATTTTCAAAGCTCGCGGAATCTTGGTCGCGGTGATGGGCGATATCGGGATTGCGGTAGAACTGTACAATTGGTTCGGCCAAATTTTAGAGCGTTACTCGTTGCCACGAGGATTTAGTGGCAGTTACAACGAGGCCGATTTTGATTTTTTTAGATTTGTCGGTCACGAACTATTTGTCACGTTATTTGCTTTTCTCCTGCGGGAGCAGCAATGGGAAATCATCTCGCGTCTTCTAAATGAACCAATTCCGGTCCGGTATCTTCAACGAGAACACGGACCTGGCAATTGTGAATGGTCGGATGTCAGTCGGCATATCAGAATTCTTGGCGGTGAATTGCAGAAACGCGGGCGTCTTTCATTCCACGGCGATGTTCTGAATGAACGGCATTCAAAGGGTGAATTAACTGCCATTTTACCGTTTGAGGAATTTGTTGATGCCGATTTTTTTCTTTATCTTCGAGGGCTGCTGGCAAATGAAAAGTTCAATGGCGAATTGCCTTGGAAGCCCTGGAGCGTAGTTTGGCTTCAAGGTACTCCGAGATTTTTACTGCGCGCCCAATCTGAAGGTCAGGCAGAGAATGTGAGGAAAGCATTAGCGCTTCCGTCGGTGATTGAGTTCAAAAAGCGTCTTCAGGAGAGAGGTTCGCAAATCACGATCTTTATCGCCATGGCTTTTGGGACTATCCTGTTGGTCTTGGTGACATTGAGAAAATTGGGTCGCGTAAATAGCATCCGCCTCCGGCCAGTCCGCGCCCAGGCCCCATTTCGTCCCGCGCCCATTGAACCGTTCTCGTTTTCCGCGACACTCATATCCTGAGGAGCGCGATATGGACTGTCGTCGTAGCGTAATCGGGCCGGGTCAGGTTTGCGGGGCCGCTTGGGCCTGCATTCTGGCTTTGGCCGTGACTCTGGTCTCGGGCACGTTCGCCGAACCGGCTCATGCGCAAAGCCGCAAGGCAACGCCGCAGGAAGTCGCCGCAATCCATGCCTGCGTCGACAAGACCAAGGACAATATCGACCAGGGCGAACAGAAGTGCCTGTTCAGTGTCGCGGACCGGTGCATCGGCGACATAGGCGCGGCTCCCGACCGCAAGATGACCGATTGCTACGAGATCGAGGGATCGATCTGGGAGGATCTGCTCAACCGGAACTACAAGCGCCTGCTCGACACGCTCGACGACGAACAGAAGGACAAGGCGCGCGCCATGCAGCGCGCGTGGATTTCCTATCGCGACACGACCTGCAAGTTCTATTGGGACAAAATCCACGGCACCATGGCCAACCATATGATGGCAGCCTGCAGGGCGCGCGAGGCGGCGCGGCGCGCCATGCTGCTTGGTTTCTTCAGCGAATTCTAGCGCGAGATCATTCCAGAATACTGACTTCCGGGTCCCGGCCGCCCTTCCACTGCAATCGCGTGTCAGCGCTCTCCGCGCTGCGACTTGTAGAGCTCGGCCTGGGTCTCTTTCGTACCGGCGCGGCGGATGCTCTTGATCGGGCCGCGCGGAATGCCGGACTTGGCGGCGATCTCGGCGTCCTGCGCCTCGATGATCGCCTTGGCGGGTTCATCGCCTTCGAGGCCGTCAAGCGCCGATTGCGGCACCCGGCGGTTGGAGCGTTGCGTGCCGTCCTCGTACACCACGTCGAACAGGACGAATTCGCCGACGATTTTGGTACCGGGTTTGCGAGCCATGGTGCCGTTCCTTGATTCCGGGCTGCGCCCCGTGTCGCGGCGGGGTTTGCCCGAAAATCGGCCGGAACGCAATCGGCGCGGGCCGGCGCTTGCGCAGCCGGCCCGGTATGTTCTGTCGATGGACGGCGTCCGCCGTGCCGCGCTAGTTGCTCTTTTCGGCCTCGCGCACCAGCACCGGCTTATCGCGCCAATTATCTGCAAAAAACTTCTTGAGGTTCTCGACCTTCGGCGCGTCGTTGAAGGCGATGTAGGGCTGATTGGGGTGGTTGGTCGCGTAATCCTGGTGATAGGCCTCGGCGGAGAAGAACGGCACCTTCATCGTATCGACCTTGGTGACGATGGGACGCCTGAACACATGCGCCGCATCGAGTTGCGCGATGTAGTCCTTTGCGATCTTCGCCTGTTCTGCGCTCTGCGGAAAAATCTCCGAGCGATATTGCGTGCCGCTGTCCGGGCCCTGGCGGTTGAGCTGCGTCGGGTCGTGCGCGACCGAGAAATAGATCTGCAGGATCTTGCCGTAGGACACCTGATGCGGGTCGAAGGTCACCTTCACGCTTTCGGCGTGGCCGGTGCGGCCCGAACTCACGGTTTCATAGTTGGCGTCCTTGCGATCGCCGCCGGCATAGCCGGACACCGCGAGCGTGACGCCCTTCACGTGCTGGTAGACGGCCTGAATGCCCCAGAAGCATCCGCCGGCGAGAACCGCCGTTTCCGGTCCCGCGCCTTCCGTGGGAGCAGCGGCCTGGGGCGGCGGAATGGTGACGGCAAATTCGGCGCCCGCGGCAAGCGGCGTAAAGGCGAAGGCGGCGGCCAGCAGCAACGTGGAGTGGTGCATCATGGTGGGTATCCCGGTGAATGGCGTTGCATTTCATATACGGGCGAAACCGCCCGGCCGCATTACACAATGTTACACGTCTGTGTGAGAGGCGGTTTATTAAGGAGACGCCCGCAATTCATGCGTCGCGGCAATGAACGGGTGAGGGCGCGCTCTTGTAAGGCGTGGTTTTGCCGCCGCTCACTCCAGCCCTTCGATGATGCGGATATCACGTACGGCGCCGTCGCCGAGCGCGCGCAGCGCATCCTGGTAGCCCGGGCTGTCGTGGCCGGCGATCGCCTTTTCGAGGCTGGGGAATTCCGAGACGACAAGCCGCTCCTTCATGCCGTGCTCGAAGGTGGCGTTTGGCGTGCCGCGGCAGAGATAGCGCACGCCGAAGGGGGCAAGCGCGGGCGGCGCCAGCTTGGCATAGGCGGCGAGTTTGGCGGGGTCCTTGATCTCGCGATAGGTCGTGATCCAGTAGGCCTTGGGCATTCGTTTTCTCCCTTACTGATGGCTCGATCCTACCCTTTGCATGATCGGGCGCGAAAGGTCTCCCGGTCATGCCCGGCCTTGTACCGCGCATCCACGTTTTGCGGGCCGAATAGCAACGAAGACGGGGACAAACCCGGCCGCGACAGTGTAAAGACCGGGCGGGGGCAACGCAGGTCCGTTCATGACGAGAACAATCGCTCTCATTCTTTTTGCTCTTTTTGCTCTTTTTGTTCTTGCCGCCGCGCCGGCTTCGGCCGCGCAATGCGGCGGCGATTTTTCGACATTCCTATCCGGCATGGCGCGCGACGCGCAGGCGGCCGGCATCCCGCGCAATGTCATCGACCAGGCCTTTGCCGGCGTCGGCATCGACCAGTCGGTGCTGGCCTTCGACCGGCGCCAGCGCGGCATGTTCCACAGCAAGAGCTTCGAGGAATATGCCCGCACGCGTGTCATTCCCCCCGCATCAACCGCGCCAAGCGGCTGATGCAGACCCACGCGGCGCTGCTCTCGCGCGTCGAGCAGAAATTCGGCGTGCCGCGCGAGCTGATCATGGCGATCTGGACCATGGAAACCGACAATGGCACCGGCGACATGGGCAAGCTGCCGGTGATCCGCACGCTTGCGACGCTCGCGCACGACTGCCGACGCAGCGAGCTGTTCCAGGCCGAGCTCATCGCGGCGCTGAAAATTCTCCAGCGCGGCGACCTGCCGCTGCGCGACCTCATCGGCGCCTATGCCGGCGAAATCGGGCAGACGCAATTCCTGCCGTCGTCCTACGTGAAATACGGCGTCGATTTCGACGGCAACGGGCACGTCGATCTCCGGCACAGCGTGCCGGATGTGCTCGCCTCCACCGCCAACCTGCTCAAGGTCAATGGCTGGCACTCCGGCGCGCCGTTTGGCGAGGGCACGGAGAATTTCCAGGTGATGCGCGAGTGGAATCGCTCGGAAACCTACCGCAAGACGCTGGTGCTGTTTTCAGAGAAGCTGCGCGAGTAGGCGCCTGCCCGCATATTGGCCCGTGCCGGCCTCCCCGCCCTGAAAAAAACCCGCCGTTTCCGGCGGGGCGAAGAAGGGAGGTTCGGCTTCGCGCGGCGGAAACTGGACCAAACGCCGCGGCGCGTCTGTGAGCGGCTTCACATTGGCCATCCCCGCCCCCGGGTTAATGTCGGCCGCTGCTGCAAGCAGTTCTTGTAACGGCGGGGAGAGGGACAGACAGGAGCGCGCCAATGTCGATGCTCGCCCTCATTGCCGACAACCCGAAGCTCATCATGCTGTGCATGCTAATCGGCACCATCATCACGCTGTCGCATCTCGGCCGCGCGCGGACGCCGGCGGCGTAGAACTCGGCGGATTGCGGCGCCATCCGTCAGCGCCGTTCTTCGTCCGTGTCTTCCTTGTAGATCTGGCCGCCGTCGTAACCGCAGGCGATGCGGCCGAGGCGCGCGCGGAACGCCTCCGAGTCGAGCGCGGCGAGTGCGGCATCGACGCTCGCCGCATTGGCCGGCGTGCGGGCCTGCTTGAGAATATCGGCCAGAAAATCACGGTCGAGCGCGGGCAGCGTCGACCAGAAGCCCCGCGCAAGGATTTTCGCGAGCGCATGCTCGGGATGGCCGGCATTTTCCGGCGCGCGGCCAATCTCGTACATGTGCCGGACGCTGTCCCACGATGCGCGCTCGCGCGGAAACGCCGCGGCGATGTCCTGCGCTTCCTCCGCGACATAAAAGCGGTTGAGCGTGTCGAACAGCATGAAGCGATAGCCCTGCGCCAGCAGATACGGCTCCCAGTCCTGCCAGGACGGCTCGTTCGAGCCCGGGGCGATGGCCTCGATCACGATCGCCTTCGGCCGGTAGTGCTTCCAGTCGCCGCTTTTGAGCACGTCGGCCTCCGCGCCTTCGACGTCGATCTTGAGGAAGTCGATCGCGCCCGGCGCGTGCTCCTTGCACAGCGCGGCGAGTGTCATCATCGGCATCTTGATCGTGCGGTAGCCGGCGCCAAGCGCGGCGCCCGCATCGGCAAATTTCGCGCTGGTGGTCGAGAGGCCGTGAAAGGCATCGAAGACGTGAAAATCGGCCGTTCCGCTTTGCGTGCCGATCAGCGCGGCGACGGCCGTATCGCGCGGCCGCAGCCGCGCATAGCGATCGATCAGGCTGCGCTGCGGCTCCACCACGATGCCCTGCCAGCCGCGTTCGTAGAAAAAGAACGACACGTTGTCGGCGATGGGGTGACCGGCGCCGATATCGATATAACTGCCGCTGCGTTTGCCGCCGAAGGCAAGCCACAGATGGTAGTCCTCCATGTTCTGCGTGTAGGAAAGGTCCATCCGCCGCGTGCTCCTTCGCGTCTCTTCGCCTGCGTCAGCGGCCGCTTGCGAGCGTTCGAAGGCGATTTGCCGCAGGGCCGGCCAACAATGCCGTGGTTTGTGCCTGATACAGGGCGATCCGGAGCAGGTCCATTCGGGAACTTTAATCGATCTCCTCCGTTAGGGGGACAGGTCTTTTCGGGAGGCGGTTCTCTACATCCGCATTCTAGACGGTCACTTTTCGTTGGCAGTGAAGCCTGGAATTCAAGCTGCCGCGGTCTGCGCTGCCGGTTGATCCGGGGCGCCGTGTCCTGCGGCGATGTTGTGTGCTCGTGCGGGGCGCCGTCGCGTCCCGGTTTTTGCAAAATTTGCGTCGGAGGAGGCGGCGTATCCGGAAATTCTCAACAGCTCATGAAGAGGGACACCATGAATTGTATGCGTATCATGGGAGCGCCAGTTGCATTGCTCCTCGGTGCCGTTGTTTTAACTCCGGCCGAAGCCTATCACTCCCGACATCATCATCATTATCGTCATCACGATCGTGATCTTTCCGCCCGCGCGACCGATGAACGCCCCGTCGGCAATCCATTCACCGCCGTTCGTCGCGCCCGCCACAATGCGCGCCACGATGCCCGCTACGTCGGTTACCGGCAAATTGGCGAATGCACGCTGACCAATAACGGCCACCGTGTCTGCCGCGGACCCGTTGCAAACGCACCGGTTGTCGATGCCGACGGCAATCGCACATTTGCGATGGCCGACGAGAGCAGGGTCTATCGCCATCACCGGCTTGCGCTGACGGACGAGGGCAGCATCATCGGTTCGCGGCCGAGCGGTTGTCCGCATGCCTATTGCGGCTGCGGCCTGCGCAAATATCTCGGCCTGTCGGATGTGCGGCTCAATCTGGCATCCAACTGGGCCCGCTACTTCCCGCACGAATCCGGCCCGCGTGCCGGGCTCGCCGCGGTGCGCAATCATCACGTGATGTACATCGAGTCTTCGGCCGGCAACGGTCAGTGGATTGTGCGCGACTACAATTCCGGCGGCGGGATGTCGCGCGTGCATACGCGCGACGTGCGCGGCTATGTGTTCGTGAATCCGCACGCGGTGACGGCGAGCCGCTGACGCGGTTCGCCATCGCAAGTCGCGGAGAATGCAATAGCGGATGAAGAAATTCGTCTAAATTATTCCGCAGCGCAATATGTAATCCGGATTCGATGAGAGTTTCATCGGAACGGATGTGCCGCACTTCTGTTGGTTCTGTATTACATTCGTGCAGCGGAGGTCGAGAATGACCCGAGCCGAACAATACAGGAATCTGGCCAAGGAAGTTCGCGGCCGCATCGCGCGCGAAAAAAGCCTGGTTCTCAAGGCCGAATGGGAAAACCTGGCGAAGACCTATTCATGTCTTGCCGCGCAGGCTGAGCAGAATGGCCCGGCCGGAACGACTTACGATCCCATTGCAGATACACAAAAACGCACGGTCGATCCGAAAAAGCGCTCGCGCCGCCGACGCGACGGCCAGATCAGCGAAATTTAGCAAAATGTGCATGCGTCGAGCTTTGCCATAATGCAGGCGCGACCGCGTGCCAGCATTCGCGTCGCTTGAATTTGCCGCCGGAGCGGCGACGTGACGGATGCGCGGCTGAGATGAGCAACCAACGAGAATGTGATGTGCTGGTGGTCGGCGGCGGGCCTGCCGGTTCGACTATTGCGGCACTGCTCGCGCAGCAGGGAAAGCATGTCGTTGTCCTGGAAAAGGAACGCTTTCCGCGCTTCCACATCGGCGAGTCGCTGCTGCCGCTCAATTTGCCCCTGTTCGACCGGCTGGGCGTGGCCGACGATGTCCGGCGCATCGGCGTGTACAAGCCGGGCGCCGAGCTGGTTTCCGACGAGCACGACGCGGCCGGGACTTTTCGTTTTTCCGACAACCCCTATCTGAGCGTCGGCTACAGCTACCAGGTCAGGCGCGCGGATTTCGACAAGCTCCTGCTCGACAATAGCCGGCGGCTGGGCGCCGAGGTCCTGGAAGAAACGCGGGTGACGGACGCCGCGCTTGATGCCGGAGAAAGGCCGCGCGTCACCGCGACGGGCGCCGACGGTAAGGCCGTCGAATGGTGGCCGCGGTTTCTCGTCGATGCGACCGGGCGCGACACGCTGCTCGCCGGAAAGCTCGGTCTCAAGCGCATCAACAAGCACAACAACACCGCCGCGGTGTTCGGGCATTTTCGCAACGTGCCCCGCCGGCCCGGCGAAAAAGCGGGAATGATCACGGTCTATCTGTTCGAGCACGGATGGTTCTGGATGATCCCCCTGCCGGACGACATCATGAGCGTCGGTGTCGTAGGCACGCGTGCGTTTTTCAAGGCGAAAGGTTCGGACCTCGATGCGCTGTTTGCAGGAGCGGTAGCGGCAACGCCAAGCCTTGCCGCGCACATGGCGAAGGCCGAACCGATCGGGCCGCTCAGCGCATGCGCGGACTACTCGTATGACTGTCATTCATATGTGGGCGAGAACCATATCCTCGTTGGCGATGCCGGAGCTTTTGTAGATCCGCTGTTCTCGAGCGGCGTGATGATGGCGATGAGCAGCGCGACATTCGGGGCCGAAGTGGTCGACGCCATGCTCGAAGGCAGCCGTTCGCGCCGACGGCTGGCGCGCGACTACGAACGCAAGATCAGCCTGAGCCTGTCATCGCTTTCCTGGCTGATCTACCGGATCAATTCGCCGATCCTGCGCGACCTGTTCGTTTCGTCCTTCGATCTCTTTAATACGCGCCACGCATTGATCACGGTGCTGGCGGGCGATTTCTATGGCCGGCGCTCGCTGCTTTCGCCGCTGCGCCGGCTGCAACTGGCCTATGGCTGCCTGCTTCTGCTTTCGAAATTCGGATTGCGGCTGCGCAATCGCGGGCTCGCATGGAGTTTCCGCGGGCAGGGCGCGCGTGCACGCGTTCCGACGTGAGCGGGGGCGCGCAATTTCGCGTGGGAACCAAGCCAATCTCAGCACGTTGCATTGCGTCGGGTGGGCAACTGGAGGAAACCCCCATGAGGACGATCGCACTTGCGGTTGCCGCGGGCGCGCTGCTGGCGGCAACTCAGGCGAATGCAGGAAACTTTCCCGTCAATAATTTGACCGGCGCGGGAACCGGTCTGGTCGATAAGGTCGCCGTGCGCGTCTACGTGCACGAAGGCCATCGTTACTGCTTCTATTTCAACGGCTGGCATGGTCCGGGCTGGTACCGCTGCGGTTTTGCATTGCGGCGCGGGTTCGGCTGGGGCGGCGTTTATGGCTGGAACGACTGGAGCTACGGCCCCTATGAGCGGCGGTTCCACGGGAGTGTCCATCGCGGCGAGCGGTTCGGATACGGCGAGGAGCACCAGCGCCGCGGGCGCGTTGGCGTCGAATCCGGTTCGACCCGCACCAGGGACAGCATGGAGACGCGCAGTCGCACGCGGTCGACCACCGGAGCCGGTGTCGAGAGCAATACGCGCGTGAACCGGAGCACCACCGGCCGTGGTCCTGGTGCCGACGTCGAGTCGCACGGCGGTGCCAAAATCCAGGGCGGCGAGAGAGGCCAGGGCGGCACCACCGGCAGCACCAATGTGCGCGGCGGCGGCGACCGTGGCGGCAATGCCGGGAGCGATCAGGGCGAACAGAAGCGTCAGTAGTCGATGATAACCGGGCACGCGGGGTATCTCGCCTCGCGTGCCTGTTTCGCATTTGCGTGAATTGGCGCTGTCACCGACGCCGCATGCGGTGTCTATCGCGCAGAACTACTGCGCAATTCGTCATTGCCAAAGATCGCGGTAATTTTCGAAGTTCGGAAGGATCGGGTCCGAACGCGTCGGCTCGAGCAGCGGCAGCAGCCGCCTGAGCAACGCGTTGATCGGTCCGGACGTGTGCCGCACGTAAAGATCGATCGGATAGAGCGACTGGCGCAGATGCCACTTGGGATCGTAGTTGAGGCTGCCGCTGTAAAAGCGTGTGTAGCCGTTCGCAATGGCCCAGCTGATGATATCGTGGAACACCCGATAATAGAGATTGAGATCGAAAGCGACGGCGTAATCAAACCCCACATAGTCGTGCGAGATGCTGTCGCCTTGCACCATGCAAAGCCCGAAGGCAATGATACGGCGATCCTGGCGCCAGACAAAAAACCGCACCTTGTCAGGCATCCGTCGTCCGATCTCGCAGAGGAACTGCCGGGTCAGCTTCTCGAACTGAAGCGGCGAGCGTTCGAACACCTTTTCATAAAGCGGATAGATGTCGTCGATAATCGGGGTCGCGTCCGCCTCGATGCTCATGGTGATTGGCGGATCCGCCCGCTCGGCCGCGCGTAGTTTTCGGCGGGTCTTGGCGCGCGTGCCCGGGCTGAGATTTTTAGACAGGTAGTCGTCGAAATCCGAGTAAGTGATGGCGAGCGTGGTCATCGGCATACTGGGCACGCGCGCGAAGCCGGCAGTGAGGAGAGCCCGTAGCGGCTCACGGTATTTAGCTGGAAATTCCTTGAGGACAATCAGCGCGCAGTTCAGGTCGCGCGCCACTTGCGGCAGCAGATGGCCCAGCAGCCCGGCGGTTGCGGATTGCGATGCTTCGTCACCGTCCAGATGCCCTTCGCCGGCGACACATCCCAACATGAGCGTGCGCGCAAACATGAAACGCGGCCAGAGTTGGCGCACGCCGGCAATTAACCGCTTGAGGTATGCACCGAGCCCGGCAAGGAGATCCTGGTCGAGCAGAAAATACGGCTGGATCGCGATCGGTGCATCACGCGGTTCGATGACCAGATAGCCGTAGATAAATCCATCCTTCAATGTGTCTTCGAGCAGTTCGTAATAGCGGCGGTCCTTGCGCTCCTGCGCGAACACCGACGGCCAGTGTGTCGAATTTGCCAGTTCGGTCCGCGTCGCAATTCTGATTGTGCCGTTAGGGTGCGAATACGGCGTCACGCTTGTGCGATCAGTCGGCCGATCCATTCATGCACCGGGAGCCGTGAAAGCTGCGCGCCATCACGCATAGGCAAGTTCGAACGCAAAGCTTTTATGGCCCGGAAATCCCATGCCGACGCCCAGCCGTCTGCGTCCATGTCGCAGGGCTCGCTCGGCCACGCGCGCGTCAATTGCGGTGCGGACGAGATCGGGAAGCTGGCCGGGGTTTCGGCACACCGACCGGACGATCGCCGGGACGTTCGGTTTTCCGTCGGGTCGCAATCCGAGTGTCGCGGCCGGCGGGAGCACGCGGTGTGCCGCATCGATGATGACCCGGCACGCGACAAACGGGATTCGATGTTCGGCTGCAACCTGCGCCGCAATGTGCGACTCCATGTCGACGGCGGCCGCGCCGGTCGCGCGATGGAGGTCGAATTTGTCCCCGGGGCTGGCCACGACAGCATTTGCGCCTGCGACCTCCGCGTAGACGGCACCCGGCAGCGAATTGAGCAGGGTTCGTGTCCATGTGCGATCGGTCGCGATCAGGCTATTGCTCGTCCTGACCGCGGACGCCACGACCCAATCGCCGGCAACGAGTTCTGGCGCCAGACCCCCGGCAATACCAAAGCTGATAATGCCTTTGGCGCCGCGCGCAATCGCCGCACCCAATGCCGCCTTAAGCCCTATCGAGGGGTTGCAAAGGACGGAAACGCCGGGCCCGCGGGCGATGGATGCTTCAAGCGCGAGACACGTAACCGCAACAACGCCGCCTTGCCCCGACATTCCTATCCCCTTTTCCCGGCGTTAATGTTCCTCAGGTCGCTGCGAGCGTCAATGCTCTTGCTTAATGTTTGATATTCGCGCCCCAGGGAAATCGAGCGCTGGAACTTGCCTCAGACGCCGCGGCATAGCATGACTCGTGGACTTTGCGGGTTTACCATTGCCTGCTTGCCTTTTCCGGCCGCCGTTGCAGGGCATTTTGGAGGCTGAATGAGCCTTGATATCGAAAGCCTGTTCGCGCAGCGAGAGGCCGAGCGATATGCGCTGCACGCGCGCTATCTTAACGAGCAGATGGTTCGCGTCCTCAGGACGATCGGGTTTGATCAGGCCTACCAGCGCGGCAAGGGCCAGTATCTTTACGGCCGTGATGGCCGGAAATATCTCGATCTGTTGAGCGGGTGGGGCGTATTCGCGCTCGGCCGCAATCATCCGGTCGTACGCGATACGCTGAAAAAAGTTCTCGACAGCGATTTTCCTAATCTTGTCCAGATGGATGTATCGGCGCTGGCCGGAGTATTGGCCGAACGTCTGCTGCGTTACGTGCCTCACCTGGAGAAGGTCTTCTTCACAAATTCGGGTACCGAAACGGTCGAGAGCAGTCTGAAATTCGCCCGTGCCGCGACGGGACGCGACGGGATTTTATATTGCAGCCATGCGTTTCACGGCCTGACCTATGGGTCCCTGTCGCTCAATGGCGATCAGATTTTCCGGGCAGGCTTCGGCTCCTTGTTGCCCGGCTGTATCGACGTGCCCTTCAACGATCTTGTTGCACTGGAGCGCGCGCTCGCGTCGCGGACGATTGCCGGTTTCATTGTCGAACCTATCCAGGGCAAGGGCGTCACTATGCCCTCGGACGATTATCTGCGCAGCGCTGTGGAACTGTGCCGCAAATACGGAACCTTGTTTATCGCCGATGAAATCCAGACCGGTCTCGGCCGGACCGGCCGCTTTCTGGCGTCCGAGCACTGGGGCATTGAACCGGATATTGTCCTACTCTCGAAGTCGTTGTCCGGCGGCCATGTTCCTGTCGGCGCGTTGCTGACGCGCAAATGGATATTCGACAAGGTTTTCGACCGTATGGATCGCGCGGTGGTCCACGGATCGACTTTTGCGAAGAACGATCTGGCGATGGCGGCCGGGCTGGCCACGCTTGAAGTGATCGAATCCGAAGGCCTCATGAAGAATGCGGAACGACTGGGCGCGCGCCTGCTCGCCGCCTTTGGCCAAATGACCGGGCGCCACGAACTCGTCAAAGAGGTGCGGGGGAAGGGCCTCATGATTGGAATTGAGTTCGGCGCGCCGCGTTCGCTCAAGCTCAAGGCCTCGTGGAATTCTGCTGGAGACAGCAAACAGCGGGTTGTTCTGTCAGTTGATCGTCATCCCGCTGCTGAAGGAGCACAGGATCCTCACGCAAGTGGCGGGGCACGGAAACCACACTATCAAGCTCCTGTCGCCGCTCGTTATCACCGATGACGACTGCGATTGGATCGAACAATCATTTGAAGCGGTCATTGCCGATGCGCATCGCGTACCGGGCGCGATTTGGTCTCTCGGGAAAACCTTGATCGAGAACGCCGCGAGGGCACGCGCCAGCGGTTAGGCCAGCGGCGACGCAACCATAGCGCCGCCGTCACCGGTTTCATTGCAGTCTTCATGATGCTTAACGAAAGCTTGCCGCTTTGCGGCGGAGATGTGGCGCGGCTGCCTATTTGACGCGTGCGCAGGCAATGCGCGATGCACTCGCAATCAGATGCATGGATTTACGACAGGCGCGCGACGAATTGCATGAGTTACGCGCATGGAACCCATGTTCCAATACCCCTACTGGAAGCGACGAATGACGCTTATGTTGGCGTCAACAACAATAAGAAACGGGAAACGCCTGTGGAGTCGTCAAGCCCAACAAAGGGAGATGACCCATGGCTTACGCCCCCTCTGCCGTCGCCCCCCGCGACTTCGTTACCGAAAAGCCCGTGCGCACGCGCTCCGGATTTTTCCGGTGGCTTGCTGACGCCCTGATGCATTCGCGTCAGCGTCAGGCCGATCGCGAAATCGCCCGCTACCTGAGCAACGGCAAGTTCACCGACGAGGCGGAGCGCGAAATCGAGCGCCGCTTTCTGTCGACACCACCGCGCTTTTAAGACTGTTCAAAGGAGAATGAGAGCAATGACTGCGTTACCGATCCGCGCCCCAATCGAGCTGCCCTTCGCCGGGTTCGCGCGGGTGATTTCTTTTTGTAAGGCCTTGATTGATGTATTTGCCGTCGCCCAGCAGCAGGCGAATGCCGCGCACAAGCGCTACCCGTTCGCCGAGTGGTAGGAAATTTTGTGCCGGCTGCGGTGCCTCGACGGAATTTCCCCCCGGAAGTAATTTCGCCCCCCAGCGTTAGTCGAAAAGGTTAGCGCAGGCGCTTTTCAGCGACATTGATGCGGGTTAACGCGGACGAAGACGATTTCTCTGTGGAGAAGCCGCCGCGGTGGTATTCAGCAACTGCACGAATCAATTCGTGATGGAACCAGCCCAAGGTAAGGCCAGTTGCGTCACAAAGTTGCCGGAGTTTCACATAAAAAGCTGCACTTCCCCCACCACCGCAAACCCGGAGCCGACATGATTTGCACTCTCAGCCTCACAACGATTCTGGTTGCGCTCGCCGCCGCAATGGCGCCGGCATCAGCGCAGAAGCAGCGCTTTGCGAGTTTCGATGGCAACGGAAATTTGGATGGGCTAATCGCGCGTCACGCGGCTGCGAACAATGTGCCCGAAGCGCTTGTGCGACGCGTCATCAAGCGCGAAAGCCGCGGCAATCCGCGTGTCGTTAGCGCGGGCAACTACGGGCTGATGCAGATCAAGCTGCCGACCGCACGCGCCATGGGTTACACCGGCAGCGCGGCGGGGTTGCTCGACGCCGATACCAATATGACCTACGCGGTTAAATACCTCGCCGGTGCGTACAAGGCCGCGGACGGCAATATTGACCGGGCGGTGCACTACTACGCGGCCGGCTATTATTATGTTGCGAAGCGAAGAGGTATGAGCTTGACGGCGTCGTCGGGTGATCAGGGGTACGGCTCGTTCGCGTCAACTGCGCCAATGAGTGCGATCAAGTTTGGCTCTGAACAGAAGGTGCATATCGCGCGTTCGCTGGGCGAAAGTGTTGCGTCCTCATCGAGCCTCTATAGCGGCCGCCTCGATTATCATTGATCCCGCGCGCATCGCACCGAAGGTGATGTGCGATATCAGTACCCCGGAATTGGGTTTGGATCCCCAACCGTCGACTGGGCTGACTGGCGTCCGGTTGGGGCGCGAGGCCGCCGCGTGCTTGGGCGTTGAACAGGGCGCGCTGGTTTTTGCGCCTGAGGCGCCGGTTGTTCCCCAAACGTTGGCTGATTTTGTGTGGGCGGCTGCTGCGGTGCCGACAGTTGGGGGGCGGACGCCGGCGGCGGGTTGTAAGGCATCGGCTGCTGTTGCGGCGGAATTGGCGGGGAGCCGTAGGCAGGCCGCTGCTGTCCCGGCGGGAGGCTGCTGTAGGCGGGCTGTTGGTATTGATATTGCTGCCCGCCGAAGAGGATTTCGAACAGGTTGAATTGGCGCTGCTTAGCCGCGATCGTGGGGCGCGGGTGGCGCTGATGATGGGCGTGACGGCGGGTTTCGCGGCGTGCCTTGGCTGGCTCAGGCGTTTCGACCAGCGAAGCCCTTTCCTGCGTGGCGGCGGGCAATTCAGTTGACGAAGGTTCGCCGATCTCGATCGGAATACTGACACTCGGGGTTTCTGTCGCGACAGTGCCTGCGTCGGGACTGGCCTCATTCTGATCGGCGGGAAGGGTCGCAACCTTGGCTTCTTCCGGCGGGATCTCAGTGCGTGCAGGCTCGGTGCGGATTGGCATAGCCGGTTCGGTGCGGGTCGGCGTATCCGGCAATTCGCGCAGACGATTGAGTTCATCGGCGCGCTTGAGCGCAGCGAGCATGAGGAATTGTCTCACCTCGGGATGCCGATCGCGGTCGACAAGAGCGCCGCGCGCCGGAGCCATCGCACTGTTTAATGGCGCGCGTGACCCGTCCGGCGGGCTGAGCGCCAGGACCAGGATGAAAATGGCGAGAAGTACGCCGCCCACTGGTAAAATACGGAGAATCGGCAGCATAGCCTGTGCATAACTGAGTTGGCCCCAATACCAAAGCCCCGGCTACACGCGGGTTGCCTGGCAACCATGGGTGTGAGGCATTTTTATCACGCGGCGATCCGGGGATAGCCACCCCGGGTCGTGACAGTCCCCGCCGCCATTGCTAGGAAACGGCTCGAAACAATAAAGACGCGGGGAAATGCCATGATGAAGAAGCCGAATTGTCCGATTATTGCCCTCGAGGAACACTACTGGGATCCGGAACTGGCCAAGCATTTCACGGGCCCGGAAGCCGGCCGGGGCAACGAAACGGACGAGCGGCTCTTTGATCTCGGCAGCCTGCGGCTCAAGGAGATGGATGCGGCGGGCATTGACATCCAGGTGCTTTCGCACGGTGCGCCCTCCACCCAGAAGCTCGGCGCGGACATCGCCGCCGACCTCACCCGTCAGGTCAATGATCGCCTTGCCAAGGTCTGCGCGGCCAATCCCAAACGTTTTGCCGCTTTTGCCGCGCTTCCGACCGTCGACCCGAAAGCAGCTGCTGACGAGCTTGAACGTGCAGTCACCAAGCTCGGATTCAAAGGGGCGATGCTGCACGGCATGTCGAATGGCGAGTTTCTCGATCTCAAGAAGTTCTGGCCGATCTATGAACGCGCCGAGAAGCTTGATGTGCCGATCTATTTTCACCCCTCACTGCCGAACGCCAAGGTGACGGAGATCTACTACGAGGACTACGCGAAGGATTTTCCCTTGGTGGTACGGCCGGCTTGGGGCTACACGGTCGAGACGGCAACGCAGGCGATACGTCTCGTGCTGTCGGGCTTATTCGATGCACATCCCAATCTGAAGGTCATCCTCGGTCACTTCGGCGAAACGCTGCCGTTCCTGCTCTGGCGCATCGACTCATCGCTCAAGCGGCCGGGCCAGAAGGCGATGAGCTTCCGCGACATTTTCTGCAAGAACTTCTACGTCACCACCAGCGGCTTTTTCTCCGACCCGGCCCTGATCTGTTGCATGCTGGAAATGGGTGTCGATCACATCTTGTTCGCGGTCGACTGGCCGTTCGTGATGAACCCGCCGGCGGTCGATTGGATGAAAAATGTGTCGATCTCCGACTCCGACAAGGTCAAGATCCTGAGCGGCAACGCCAAGCGTCTGCTGAAGATGTAGTGGCGCGGCCGCGGCCGTCACGTCGCATCAATGGCCGGATGCAGCCGGTAATACTCCGCATCGGCAGCTGACTGCTTCCACTCCTTGTTGCCGCGCCAGTCGCAGTGGTGCGCGCGCATGTCGGAGCCGTAGCGCACGCGGAAAAGCAGCGTGCGTGCGGGACCATTCTCATATTCATGTACTTCGCCGGGCGGATGAACGACAAAGCCACCTGGCGTCACGGGAATGCTTTGTGCGGGGGTTCGCATCGTCCCGCCGCCGGAAAAACAGAAGTAGATTTCGGTCGCATGCGGGTGGCAATGATAGGGGCTGATCTGGCCCGGCTCCCAGCAGGCAACGGTAACGTCACCGTCGGCGATTTTCCCGAGGATTTTTTCGACGTGATGTTGGGGGTCCCACTGCTGTTCGCGATCCAGGCTGAAGGCGTGCATGACTATGGCGCTCCGCGGCAATAGAACCGCAGCCTAGCGTAATGTGACGCCATCCTCCATTCGGCCCGGGTGCTTGATCACCATACTTTTATATCGCGAAATCATTCGTTTAGTCGACGCGCTTTCCGCAAGGGCCCGGTAAACACATCCTGCCTGAGCGTCGTGGCGCGCGAGGCTGCCTCGCGACGTTTCAGAGTATCGAGGCAGTGTGTCATGAACGAACGTGTTGTCGTCCCGTCGACCGGGATTCAGCTTTCCAGTCTTGCTCCACCGCACATCGTCGAAGTAACAAAGCCTGAGCGTGGTCAGGCCATCACCGTTGAACTTCGCGACCGCCACAGCACGACACTCGACTTTTCGGGCCTGGCGCACGAAACGATCAAACTCGTGCAGGTGGGCGAGAAACTGGTCGTCGAATTCGACAATCAGTCCACGGTCACCGCCGAGCCGTTTTTTGATTGGTCGGGCAAGCCATTTCCATACATCGATGTCGAGTTCGGCGCCGGCCGTGAACTCAATGGCGAGCAATTTTCGGCGCTCCTTTCCGAGACTGTGGGGCAGTCTGCTCAGGCCGATGCAGACAGGGCTCCTCCCAGCGCGCCTGACTTTGTCGATCCCTCTATCGACGCATTGCCGGACGGCGCACTGCCTTTGGCGCTGCTGGGACCGGAAAGCCACAAATCCGCATTCGCCGGTGACGACAGCGGGGCAAACCCGCACGCGCTCCAGCTGAATATTTTGCCCGTCCTCAATATCCCCGCCCCGGGCGGCGCGGCGACGCTGGTCTTCGAGGGTGGACTTCTTGCTTCGCGCGGCCCCGGAGAATCGGCGGGCTCACACGCGGGAAGCCCTGCATTCCCGGTCACGACGAAGCCGGGCGTAATCAGTTTTACGTCGCCGGACGGTCTTCAGTCCGTATCCTTGGGCGGCCATCTCCTGACCACCTCGCCAAAGACATTCACGGACGCGACCGGATCGCTGACGGCCTCGTACACTTTCGACGCGACGACACACAAAGGCACAATCAGTTACACCTACACGCTGCTCGACAATACGGTCGGCGTTCCGAGTGCCAGCTTCGCGGTCGTGGTCACCGATAGCGACGGCCACAGCAACGCGCCGGGTAACCTCGTCATCGCTATCGCCGATGACACGCCGATAGCGCGTTCGGACACCGACGCTGTCACGGCGAGTCAGTTGAGTGCCGAGACGGGCAACGTCATCACGGGTGCCGGTACGACGTCCGGGGCGTCAGGTGCGGACGTTCAGGGCGCGGACGGCGGCCTGTCGATCGTCGGAGTTGCGGTCGGCAACGGACCGGGCGGTGCCAACCCGGGCACTGTCGGTGCGGCCATCGTCGGCGCATTTGGCGCGCTGACACTGAATGCGGATGGGTCCTACAGTTACGCCCGCAACGCGGGCGGTGGCTCGGATGCATTCACCTATACAATCAGGGATGCTGACGGCTCGCTGTCGCACGCGACGCTGACGTTCAATGTCGGAGATTCGGCGCCGGGCAATATCGTGATTCCACCGGCAGGCAATCCTGCCGCAGGCACCGAGGTGTTTGAGGCGGGCCTGGCGCAACGGAATATCGGCGGCATCGCGGAGCCTGCAGGTTCGCACACGGGAAATCCTGCCTTTCCGGCGGCAACCGCCGGCACGATTACATTTACATCGCCGGATGGCGTGCAGAAAATCGAGCTGGGCAGCCTCGTGCTCAGCGTCAGCGGTGTGCCGCAGACCGTCACTGATGCGACCGGCACCCTGACGGCGTCATTTACATTTAATGCAGCGACCGGCCAGGGCACGATCAACTATAGCTATACGCCCACCGACAACACGCTGGCTGATCCGTCGAGTAAGACCTTTGCGGTGGCGGTGACCGATCTGGACGGCGACCGCACACAAGGCGGCAATCTCGTCATCACGATTGTCGACGACGCGCCTGTCGCGATTTCCGATACCGACAGCGTGGCCGCCGGTCAGCTTGTGACAGAAACCGGCAACGTGATCACGGGCGTGGGTACGACGTCGGGCGCTGCGGATGCGCAGGGCGCGGATGGCGCGGTGGTGGTGGGCGTTGCCGCGGGCAATACCGGCACAAACTCGGTTGGTACGCTGAGCGTCGCGGGCGCGTTCGGCACGCTGACGCTCAACGCCAACGGTTCTTATAGTTACGCGCACGTGGGCGCTCCCGGCGGCGGTACCGACGTGTTTACCTATACAATCAGGGACGGCGACGGCGACCTGTCGCACGCAACCCTGACGATTGCGGTTGCTGACTCTTCACCGGGCAATATCGTGATTCCGCCGGCAGGAAATCCGGCGGCGGGCACGGAAGTATTCGAAGCGGGGCGCGGGCCGCGCGGTGCCGAGCCGGCGGGCTCACACACTGGAGATCCGTCATTCCCATCAACCACCTCGGGGATCGTCACTTTCACTTCGCCTGATGGGGTCCAGAAGATCGAGCTTGGCAGCCTCGTGCTCAATGTTGGCGGCACGCCGCAGACATTGACGGATGCAACCGGTTCGTTGACGGCATCGTTTAGCTATGACGCCGCGACGGGTCAGGGCACGATCAATTACAGCTATATATTACTCGACAATACGCTCGGAATCCCGAGCGCAAGCTTTGCCGTGGCAGTGACGGACCTCGACGGCGACCGCACCGCTGGCGGCAATCTCGTGATCAACATCGCGGATGATGCGCCGGTTGCAATCGCCGATACGGATGCAGTTGCCGCGGGCCAGACGGCGGCAGAGATCGGCAATGTTCTGACGGGCGTGAATACGACGTCGGGATTGGCGAGCGCCGATGTTCAGGGCGCCGACGGGGGCCTGTCGATCGTCGGGGTTGCGGTGGGCGCCGGACCGGGCGGTGCCAACCCAGGCACTGTCGGTGCGGCCATCGTCGGCGCATTTGGCACGCTGACGCTGAATGCGGATGGGTCCTATAGCTATGCGCATACGGGGGCGCCGGGCGGCGCCACTGATGTGTTCACCTACACGATCCGGGATGCTGACGGCTCGCTATCGCACGCGACCTTGAGCATCACCGTCGCGGACTCTTCGCCTGGCGGCATTGTGGTCCCGCCGGCGGGTAATCCGGCCGCCGGCACGGAAGTGTTCGAGGCGGGGCTTGCATCGCGCGGCACCGAGCCGGCCGGTTCGCACACCGGGGATCCGTCGTTCCCGGCGATCACTTCGGGAACCATTACGTTCGGTTTCGGTCGCGCGGCGGTTGGCCGAGGCCTCGCCGACGCCGGGATTTGTCAGAACGGCCTGCGAAATCGCATCATTGATCAAGAACGCCTTCGTGCCGTGTTTGCGGATGATATCGTTCGCGGGCCCGATACTTTCTTTGGAAAAAGAATTCTTTGTGCGCGCTGCCACCTTGGATGATCGCGCCATTTCTGTTCCAGTCGGCCACTGGAACGAGAAGTAGCGGTTCTCCAACATTTGGAGGACCTGCTGCGAGAGTTACTGTTGTCAACGCTACGATCGACACTGTCGTGAGTAAAAGTCTTTGCATTCGTTTTCACCGTGTCAAACAGCGAATCGCTTGCAACGACTTGGCCACACTCCGATTCGCTGCGCGTCATGTGTTCGGAGGACAGCTGCGCTTTTCGCCGTCCATCATCTGAACGGCAGGCTCAGAGCAATTTCCGGAACTGCGCGCCATTCGCGGCGAAGCGTGAGCCATCGTTCTGCGGGTGCTGTCGGCGGAGGTTGCAAAGAAGCTGGTTGGGCAGATTCACATTCTGGTGAGATACGGCAGCAGCTGGCCCACGCCCCTTGACTTCGTGACTGCAGTCCGTCGCTGCGTCCAAAATCTGAGCACCTTCGGCCGGCGGAACGGTGTGCAACTGCGTTCCGGTCAGGACCGGGAACAATGCACGCGAAATTCGGCCTCGTGCTTTTGTAATGAGGCGGTGAAAGAGGGCGCTCGTCCCCTATGTTTCCTTCGGAGCATCGCCGGAAGGATCGACGTTGGCACCGCCAGCGTCCGTTGATAGAAGGACGTCCAGGGCCCGTAGCTCAACTGGTTAGAGCCGACCGCTCATAACGGTCTGGTTGGAGGTTCGAGTCCTCCCGGGCCCACCACGCAGTCCCTGACAACTAGAGACTTTCCCAGGGTCTCGGGAATAGTGCGGATTTATCCGGCTTATATCGATCCCCGTAGCGAGATCAGAGAGTCTCTGGAGAGGCGAATTACGGGACGTCGGCGAAAATCCAGCGAAAGTCTCTGGCTAGAAAAGTCTGTTTCCTGGGTAATTCTCGCGACTGTGCGGAGACTAATTGGCCTTTTGCAATGTATGCGCGGCTATACGCCCATGTGCGATTGACGAGGTTAAAACCTGGCCGCTATCGCAACCTTGCCAACTGGTCGTTCCAGTTTAGGGCTGGCTCGATAAACTGCGTGATCCCGACCCCGTATGGAAGGGTCCCCTCAATCGCCGATTTCACGAGAGTGGGGCTAAGAAATGCCGAGACTCAAGGTCATGCGCACTGATCGCTCACTGCAGCGCTCCCGAGTAGCAATTTTTTGAGTGCTAGCAGAAGTGTCCAGACACAAGCTCATTGAGCCATAAGCGTCCCTTCGCAATACCTTCGATCAATCGCGCGCGTGATTCCGCACGAATCGGACGAGTGGGCCGATCAGATTTGGTTGATGGCAAAATGATCTCACGTTTGCGCTTCAATGGTTGCGGTACCCAAGGCAGGGAGATTGAAGACATTTGGCAATCAGTTGCATGCATTAAAAATAACTCGACCGATCCTTCCTTGATAACAACCTTCTCGCAGTAGAGTCCCAAAACAGCTCGGTCGGTGGCGTTGGTCGGGCAACTGTTCACATGCGATCTGATTGCGCCAATGACTAAAGCCTCAATTTCTGCAGCAGGGACACGGCATACAGAGCCGGCCTCTTCCTTGCGACCTTCAGCCAGTACAGACGAGATGTAATAGCGATACCTGATTGCGCGCCGTTTTGTGCTGCTTGGTGACATGCGATTGCCGCGGTCGTCAAAGATTCTTGCCCAGAAGCAGTGACCCGCTATTAATACGGACATTGGCCTTCGTATGTCGGCGTGAGGAAAGCGCAGCTTGGACTTTTTCAAATAAAGATTTGTCTAAAATTGGCGCGTGCTCTCCGGGAAAATGATCCATCTTGTGGACAATCTCACCGATGTAAACTCGATTTTTGAGCAGGTGCGCGAGGGGGCCTTTGGTAAAGGGTATGCCGCCGCGAATCTTGCCGCCTGGTCGAACTGATCGCTTTGTCCGAATGCCCCGGTCTCGCAAGTCTTTCGCCAATTTCGTTAGGCAGCCTAGGTCAAGATAGCGCTGGAAAATCAGTCGAACCTGCGTGGCTTCAATAGCATTCGCCTGCAGCTTCTTATCTTTGACGTCGTAACCCAACGGAACTGGGCCTCCCATTCGCATGCCTCTGCGCTTCGAGGCTGCAATCTTGTCGCGAATGCGTTCTCCTGTGACTTCTCGCTCAAATTGAGCGAACGACAACAAGACGTTCAGGGTGAGGCGGCCCATACTAGTTGTCGTATTGAATGCCTGCGTGACGGATACAAACGAAACGCCATGAGCATCGAATAATTCGATAAGCTTCGCAAAATCAGCTAACGAACGAGTCAACCGATCGACTTTATAGACAACGACGGTGTCGATCTTACGCTCTCGAATATCCGCCAATAGTTTCTGTAGCGATGGGCGGTTCGTTGTGCCGCCCGAATAACCGCCGTCGTCGTATGCAGTCCGGACTAATTGCCATCCCTCGTGCCTTTGGCTCGTAATATAAGCTTCTCGCGGCCTCACGTTGTGCGTCGATCGAGTTAAACTCTTGCTCGAGCCCATGTTCGGTAGAAACGCGGGTATAAATCGCGCACCGAAATTCCTTGCGTATCTCGGACGTCATAGGGATTGCTACTTTGTCATCGAGTTCCGAATAATAAAGTCGGAACGTAAGCCGAAGAAGCGCGGACCGTTCCATTTGGTGCCGGTGATAGCGTAGGCAACCTCCGAAAAACTCTTAAAAGTCTTATCGTTCCATCTGAAACTGCTCGGCGCGACCGCTATCACTTTGTGGAGGTTACCATTGTGTTCTCGGACTAAAATTGAACCGGCCTTGAGCGAATGTTCAGCTGGAACTGGTGGAATTGGCGGCGGGGACTTGCGCGGACGCTTCTTTTTTAACGCCAATCTTATTGCACGTTGAGTTACGACCTGATTTCAGATACTTGATGCAGTTTGGATCCAAGTCCCCAAAAGCATTAGCTTGGATTTGGTACGCAATCATACGCAGCAATATGTATTGTGGCAGATTTAACGGAAACCTTTTACGGAAAAGCCTTTGCCACTCTTCGCAAAGGGCCTCGCGGTTCCAGTTCTTTAAGTCCTCAAGTCCGACGGGCCAATTTGGCAACTGGTGGCGCTTTCAGATTGCGAATAGTCAAAGCTGCATGATGCTTGGGCACGGTTTTGCCCCCGGTCGTTCTACTCCACCATCCACGCTCCAATAGAGCCTCAACGCCACCGTCGGAAAGGTGCGAGTCTGGCCGCGAACACCTATTAGCTGCAGCGTCAAATTGCGCAAGAAAGACAGAAATCCGAAGCGTATCGAGGGTTCGAATCCCACTCCCTCCGCCACCTTCCCTGGGACCCCGTTCTCTCGGCGCCCAAGCCGGTCGGTAAATGCGCTGAATTAGCGAGGCGTGGCCACAGATCTCTGTACTTAGCGGCCGGGGCAGCCTGGCCGGATTGCTCTCTGAGGTCGCTTTTTCTCTGGAGCTCTGTACTTCAGTCGAAGAGTACGGTTTTTTGGGGCCAATATTTTCAGCCCGTTTACGAGCTGCTACGCACCACAAATTTGAATTGCACTCGGTTGGCCGAGTTGCCGGGACTGAGCCTAATGCGGTACCTGGATCCCCATGGCGGACGCATTATCCCGAAAGCCAAACCCTGGTTCCCGGTGGCACCGATGGGACCCGCACGTGCACGCACCCGGCACGGTGCTCAATGATCAGTTCAAGGGCAAAGACGGAGTGGGCGGAATACCTGGCCGCCTTGGAGGCCGCTAAACCCGTTATTCGCGCTATTGGCATCACCGATTACTACAGTGTCGAGACGTACGAACGCGTCGTGGCCGCAAAGAGGAGTGGCCGCCTCGCGAACTGTGAGTTGATATTTCCCAATATCGAAATGCGGCTCAGCGTTGGAACAGTTAAAGGCAAGTGGGTCAACGTTCACCTTCTCGTTAGCCCTGACGACCCCAACCATATCGTTGAGATCAAGCGGTTTCTCGGGCGGCTGACCTTCAGTGCGCACGACGACATCTACGCTTGCACTAAGGAAGACCTTATTCGAATCGGCCAACGCTCTAATCCTGATTTGAAGGATCCTGACGCCGCGCTGTCGCACGGGGCCGAGCAATTCAAGGTTTCGTTCGATGAGCTACGTAGTGCCTACAAGGACAATGCGTGGGTTCAGGAGAACGTGCTAATTGCCGTCGCCGGGAGTGAAACCGATGGTACATCCGGCGTCCGGGAAGCAGCTGACGCCACGCTTCGGCAGGAGGTTGAAAAGTTTTCTCAGGTGATTTTTGCGAGCAGTTCGGCGCAGCGCGACTTTTGGCTCGGTCGTCGTGCTCTTACTGAAGACGTCATCCGTGAGCGTTACGGGGGGCTCAAGCCGTGCATGCATGGCAGCGACGCGCATGAGCATAAAACCGTTGGCGCACCGGATGGCGATCGCTATTCATGGATAAAGGGCGAACCTGCATTTGATACACTTCGCCAAGCCTGTATAGACCCGGCGGGACGGGCATTCGTCGGCGATCAACCGCCTGTCAGCGCCACGCCTTCACAAGTCATAACCGCCATCAATATCAACGATGCACCTTGGGCCCTGACGCCGACCCTAGAACTTAACCCCGGACTTGTCGCGATCATTGGTGCGCGCGGATCAGGAAAAACCGCGCTGGCAGACATTATAGCAGCTGGCTGCGATGCCATATCGGAGCATCTCAACCAAGGTTCTTTCTTGAACCGTGCGAAGGACCTCCTCATTGGGGCGTCAGTATCACTGCAATGGCAAGACGGCGACAAGACTGGGAGAAGTCTTGACGGCTCGGATGAGCAGGATGCTGCGGAGTACCCTCGTGCACGCTATCTTTCGCAGCAATTTGTCGAAGATCTCTGTTCGGCACAAGGTGTGACCGATGAATTGATGCGAGAAATCGAGCGCGTCATTTTCGAATCACATCCGATGTCCGAGCGAGACGGCGCAATCAACTTCGAAGAGCTCCTCGAAATGCGCGCCTCTCGTTTCCGGCAGGCGAGAGAACGTGAAGAAGAAGCGCTGAGCGACCTGTCCGAACGCATTGGGGTCGATCTGGAAAAGGGAAAGCTTGTTGCCGAACTAAAGAAGCAGACCGCCGAAAAGACAAAGTTGATTGCTGCCTACAACCGGGACCGCGACAAACTCGTTGCCAAGGGCAGCGAGGCCCGCGTGGAACGGCTGGGTGGGTTGATGGCTGCCGCTGAAAAAGTCCGCAGTTATTTGCGCTACTACGCGGCTCAGGAGCAGGCTCTGCTCGCTCTTCAAGACGAGGTTACCAACCTTCGAACCCTTGGTGCTCCGGAAGCTTTGAGGAAGGCCAAGGAACGTCATAAGGCGAGCGATCTCAACGCGACTGAGTGGAAGAAGTTTTTGCTCGACTACAAGGGAGACGTTGACGAGGCCTTGAAGGCACATCTCGACAGTTCACGCAAACAAGCAAAGGAATGGAAAGGAATTGCGCCACCGCCGACTACTGACCTGACTGCCGCATTCATAGCCGACGGTACGGCGCTAGATAAATTGCCACTTGCAATCTTGGAAGCAGAAATCAGGCGTTTAGAAAAACTCGTGAACGTGGATCGCGATACGGCGAACAAGTTTGCGGCTCTGTCGAAGAAGATCACTGAGGAATCTGCGGCGCTTGAGCGCCTAAAAGAAAGGTTAGTGGATTGCGAAGAAGCCAAGGACCGCGTCAAAGTCCTAGTGCAAGAACGCGAAGCTGCCTACGTTCGGGTATTTGAAGCGATCAATGCAGAGCAATCGATTCTGGTTGACCTGTACAGCCCTTTGATGGTGCGGCTTGCCGAAGCGACTGGAACGCTGAAGAAGCTCTCGTTTTCTGTCAGTCGCGAGGCCAACGTCGGTCAGTGGGCTGCTGACGGTGAGGAGCTTCTAGATTTGCGGCGTCAAGGCACCTTCAAAGGTCGCGGCACGCTGCACCAGTTGGCCGAAGCCGCTCTGAGAGAAGCTTGGGAAGGCGGTGATCCTAAGACTGCTACCGCCGCTATGGCCAGGTTTCTTGCCGACAATCGCGATACGCTCCTCGACCGGTCGCCGGTGCCGAAGACGGATCAAGCGAACTACCGTGAATGGGCCAAGCGCTTCGCAAAGTGGCTTTATGGTACTGAGCACATCAGAATCCAATACAGTATTAACTACGACGGTCTCGATATCAGAAAACTATCACCGGGAACGCGCGGTATCGTTCTGCTCTTATTGTACCTCGCCTTGGACGATTCAGATGATCGCCCACTCATTATCGATCAGCCGGAAGAGAATTTGGATCCCAAATCGATCTTTGACGAACTTGTCGGTCTGTTCCGCGACGCAAAGAGCAAGCGCCAGGTAATTATGGTGACCCACAATGCGAACCTTGTCGTGAATACTGATGCCGATCAGGTGATTGTTGCGCAGGTCGGCCCGCATGTGCCCGGCCAGTTGCCGCCGATAAGCTATGTCTCGGGTGGTCTAGAGACGGCCCATATCCGGAAGTCAGTCTGCGACATCCTCGAAGGTGGCGAACGAGCTTTCCAAGAGCGCGCGCGCCGGCTACGCGTCAAGCTTGCACGCTAGGCATGGCATATAGCTGACGCTTCGCCACAACACCCCTTCTGCGGACTAAAAAACGGATTGGGCCAATCGGGTCGGGGCCTAAACGTAGCGGCCGGCAACAAATGATATGGCGCGACCTTCCCGAATTGTCGCCCCGTCGCAAGAAAACTCGCGGTACTCTTGCAGGCTACTTTTAACCCATTGGAAATTGGCGATCTCGACGTGCTTCGAGCATTGGAGCTTCTGGAAAATCGCTCGGGCCTCCTCGATGCACTCGTTCGGTTGTCACAGCCGGTTGGGGCGCGACGTGATGCCGGCCGGTGCGCGTCGAATATGCGTCTTCCAACGTCCTTGGGAGCCCCTAATCTTAACGCTCTGCATTTGGCAATCGTTCAGCTCGAAATCCAAGCGACCGCAACAATTGCAGACTAGCTTCGCCGCTCGAAAACTTGAGCTTGGTGTCAGAAGGCATGTTGTTGGCGAAACGATAGGCCATCCGCAGGACATCTTTCGCCGAGAGTTGTTTGCCCTTGTAGGTTACGACTAAGCCTCGCGGCTTTGCCCCCGGACCTGCTGACTTCAAAAGCGCTTCGCACGCTTGGGTCACGTGGACAGCTGTTACTGATTTCCAATTCAGTCCCATGGTTACACTCAAATCCCGGGCGGGGTTGCGGGAGGATGCTTGCTCTTCCAGATGCATCCTAACGCCGAATAGGCCAGGCGTCCGGCGATTTTTCAGGGTGCTAACAAGTGCACCGAAAACGATTGGTCGTGACACAGGGATAAGAAAAGTACGCGCACGGCCAATCGCTTTACATGCGAATAAACGCTCTGATCGCTAATTGTCTTATTGATCCTTTAAATAGGATGGCTTAGGCAAATTCATTCTAATCACAATAGGTCTCCGACGGTCAGGAATTTTTAGATCACCAAGTTCCCTTGATATTTGGATCAGGGTTCGCATCCATTTTGGGTCGCCAGCGGCGGCCTTGTTGACCAACTGTTTTATTGCGACCTCGAGCTTTGTGATAGTTCGATGATTGCCGCTCTCGTTGACGGTAACCCTCCGATTAAGCTCATTGTGTAATACCGTGGCTACGCTCTTTGAGCCTTTGGGTCGGCCATTTTTATTTCCCGAAGTGCCCTTTTGGAATTGTGAATGCTTTGGCGGCCGACCGTCAGCCAACAGTATTGCGATCGTCGCGATCATCGGTTCTCATGGCCGGTCTCCGCCCGCCGTAAATCGAAAGGTTCGCCGGTCCGGCCATGCCGTGCACTGCCGCCGGTGTAGACTTGCCAGCGTCGCACGATGGTATCGACATAAATCGGGTCGATTTCCAATCCGTAGCAGCGCCGTCCCGTTCTTTCGGCGGCGATGATAGTCGAGCCGCTGCCGAGATAGCCGTCGAGCACCAAATCGCCGCGCCCCGTGCAATCCATTATGCAATCAGCGATCAGCCGTACCGGCTTTACGGTTGGGTGTAGTGTAAACAACGGACCTTCGTCGCTTGCGCGACCAAAAACGTTGATGCCAGGGTAGGACCACACATTACTGCGATGGCGCCCGTGCCGTCCGAGTTGAATATTATTTTGATGGGCGCCTTGGCCGGCTTTGAACACAAAGACAAATTCGTGTTGGCTGCGATAAAACGACCCCATGCCGGCATTCGACTTCACCCAAACGCAAATATTTTCAAGGTTCGCATAAATGTTCATTGCAGCCGCTAAGATTTCATTGCAATGCCGCCAGTCCATGCACACAAAATGGATTGCCCCGTCGGCGCTATGACGTGTCAGCAATGCGAAAGATTGTGCCAAGAACTCAGTGAACTGGCGCGGATCCATTTCGCCGGAGGCCATGGCGAATTCGCGGTGTTGTGTAGCACCCAATCCGGATACATGGCCGTTAATGGGCACATTGTAAGGTGGATCAGTGAACACCATTGCCGCTCGGTCGCTGGCCATCAACTCAGCAAAGGCGTCCGCGTTCAGAGCATTTGCGCAGTAGACCTTATGAGAACCAAGCAGCCAAAGATCGCCTGGCTGCGAGACGGGCGGCCCTGCCGGAAGCATTGGTGCTGGTTCACTAGCGTCATCGCCGTTTGCGGCGGCCAGGCTTTCGATACGAAGATCAATCTCACCCATCTCAAAACCGGTGGTTTCAAGGCTGAAGTCGAGAGCAACCTCTGACAAGTCTTTGAGCTGTTCGGCCAGCAACTTATCGTCCCATGTCGAATTTTCGGTCAGCCGATTATCGGCGATGAGAAAGGCTCGCGTTTGTGCCTCGCTCAGATGGTCGAGGCATATGGTAGGTACGTCACTCAAGCCAAGGTGTTGCGCTGCCAGCACCCGCCCGTGCCCGGCGATGATGGTGAGGTCAGAATTGATCAGGATCGGAACGTTAAAGCCGAACGCTTGAATACTGCGCGCGGTCTGGCGGATTTGTCGTGGGCTGTGCTGGCGCGGATTTTTAGGGTTGAACTTCAGTGAGCCAATTGAGCGAACGACAACGACCATCGGTCGGACTGGGCAACCGTTGCTGCCAATGCCGCTTCTGTGCATGAGCCCGCTCCGCATTATTTTTTTCGGTGGCCGACGCGTAAGTGCGCGGCGCTAAAGATCAATGCGGAATGAAGCAGATGACCCGGTCCGCCAAAAAACCTCTGCGCATCGGTAAGATGGCTGTAGCGCAACACCGGCAGATGCGAATATCCCTCCTGTCGCGGGGCTTCCGCGCGTCCGTGCTCGGCCAGCATGACGGTGTTCTCGTCGACCCCAATCGGGTCACCCATTACCACATTCGGCCAATTTATGGGCTGCAAACGCGCAGAAGTGGATAAGGTGGTAGGCATGGTGATCTCCTTGTTCTGATACGCAGGAGGATCACCGATCGGCCGGTGGAAGTCGAAGATACTAATTAGGGCCGTTTTGAACGGAGCACGCTAAGCTGGCCTCCTAGGAACAAGCGCTCAATCTCCGCTTTGCCAGCTGATATGCCCGGATTGGATTAAAAGTCGGGTCATGAAATTCTAACCGTGTCGCTTGCGTCTGTGGATCGCGAAAATCGTCGTGCAGATCGCTCCATGTATAGCCTCGCGAGCCGAACGGTCGCGCAGCTTTAAAGAAGCGCGTGGGCTTCTGTATCCGCCCGCCTTTTTCGGGCCTCTATTTGCGACCGTTAGTGTTGGTGCAAGCGCAGCGGCGATTTCGGTCACCCGATTAAAAACGTTGCTGTCTCCGGCGCAGGCAGCATCCAGCAGGCGGACGAACTCGAACACGTCAAGGCCTGCCTCGTTAAATATCGTCTCGAGGACGGTGCTCTCGTCCCATGCATTGATTAGGAGCATGGCTCTGCGCGTCACCGCGGATTTACGGCAGAGCGGTTTTGCAAGATCGCGCAGCGCTTTGATTACCTTGCCGCGCCACCGATTGTCGCGCGCCCGGCGCGTTCCGCATGCACCAGCAGGTGGGCAAGACCACGGGCGCCAAGGCGTCCGCCGCCTCTCTCTACAAACCATGGCTCATAGCCGGGTGAGGAGGGACTTGCGCAACTTGCACCATCACCGTCCCAATCGCCGTCAAGAGCCGCGCGAATGCTGTTAGGGTTTCACATCCTTGCGGCGACAACGATGCGGGTTGGGTCGCAAAACAATCCGCAACTGCGTCAATGAATGTTGGCAAGGCTATTCCCGAATTTGGGGTACGAGCACTGCATTCGGTTTGATTTAATCTTGCTACGATTGAAATTCAACCGCCGAAGGCTATGGCAGGACAGGCGATTCAATTCGCACAATGAACGACTTATGGAACGTGGCCGATCTGCGTAGACTTAGAGGATGATGCTCGGATTGCGGATGCATTGGTCGCAATCGAGCAAATTCACCTGCTTGGCGGAGATTTTCCACGCACCGTCGATTGTCTGGAACCGATGCGCCATCCAGCCGGCAAGCATGCGGATTTCGTCGTCCCAGAATTCGCTGATGACGAAATTTGAGCGCACCATGCGGTGCTCGGGGGGTCCTGCCTGGCGAAGACCTCGACATTCGAAACCAGGCGCGAGGTGCGCGAGGAGGGCGCCTGCGACCAGGCATAGCCGGTACGCAGGCGAAAAACGCGATCCTCGAGCCGGCGCCGGTCGTCGAACATGACGGCGATCTCCCGCCGCGGATCGCCACGATCCGGTGTCGAAGGCACCCAATAGGCGCACTCCGGGGCAAAGAGCGTCAGCCAATCCTCAAAGAGAAGCTGGTCCAGGAGGCGCGCCTCCCGCTCGAGCAGTCGCCGGAACAGGTCGCGTTCGCGCGTCCTCGATTGCGCGCTCGTCCGTCTGCCAGTCGGAAAAATCCTCGACGAGCTCGCGATAAAACGCATCGGTGACGTAATAGGAGAAACGCGACGGATCGTGATTGGCTGGGTGCGTTCATTGTCACGGCTCCCGCTGGATCGCGATATCAGGTTGCGTTTTCATCAGCCGCTTCCATTCGCGGATGTATTCGCGCATGAACGCCTCGTCGGTGGCGGGCCCGGTGATCGTGCCGTCGTCGTGCGTCTTCGATGCGACCCGGAATGCCGAGCCCGCGGTTCATGTAGACCCACTCGTCCTCCGTGCAGCGCAAGCCCGCGCTGGATCTGCTCGAAATTCGCGATGTCGTCGACCTCGCCGAAATTCGGGAAGCCTTCCTGCGTGCGCATGCGCAGCGCATTGATGTCGTTCGACGACGTCATCGCCGAGCGTGCCGTCGACGTCGTCGATCTTCGTGCCGTACCAGATCGCGTTGGTCTCGTCGAACGAGACCGGCTGGAACACCTGGATGTGGTTGCCGAGCAGCGAGAGATTCGGAAACACGTTGATGTTGACCGGTTCGGAGCCCGCAAGATCGAGAATCGCTCTCAGCCGATCGCCGAACTGCGCGCGAAGCTTCTCGGCGTCATGCTCCATGCCGGGATGGAGCGACTCCAGCGCCCATAAGCCGCCGGGCCGCTTCTCCAGATTTGGCCGCTTGTCCTTGAAGTGATGGCCGTTGCCCATGTACCGGATGTACATCGGCTGCTCGTCCGGATCGCGCTTGTAATAGGACATGCCCTTGGCGTTGTCCTCGTCCTTGAAGCGGTTCTCGGTTTCGAGCAGCGAGCGGTGCGAATAGATGACGTGATAGCCGTCGCCTGAATTGTCGTAGGCGAGCTTCCAGTTGCCTTTGTACTTGAACCGATTGGCCTCGCAGACCATGACCTTGCCGCCCGGATTGCGGTCGAGCCATTCGTCGATGGGCTTTTTGATCGGCCCGAGATGTTCCGCGATGGGCGGCGCTCGAGATTGAGCGTGCCGAAGATGAAGCCGCGATAGGATTCGACGCGCGGCACCTGCGCGAGATTGTATTTCGGATCGCGCACGAGCTTTTCGGCGTAGCCTTCCGGCCACGGCACGCCGCGCAGCTTGCCGGTATTGAGAAAATTCCAGCCGTGATAGGGGCACTGGAACGAGCGGCGTATTGCCTTTGTCCCACCGGCACAGCGTCGTGCCGCGATGTGTGCAGCGATTGTAGAGCGCGCGAATATGGCCCTTCGGAGTCGCGCACAATGATCAGCGGCCTTAGTCCGAGGTTGCCGCGTGATGAAATCGTTGTTGTTCGGGATCTGGCTCTCGTGCGCGAGATAAACCCAGGTGCCGCCAAAGATATGGGTCATCTCGGCGTCGAAGATCGGCGGGATCGGTATAGATCAGCCGGTGTACGCGGTCCTCCTGAACGAGCTCATCCCAGTCGTACAAAGGCGCGTTGCTCATTCGTGAGTGCACTCGCGTTCGTTCCAGACTTGTCATCGCAGGGACCCTCTACAGCTCAATATTCAGATCGCCATCAGAAAAAGTCGAAATATTCGTTTTGCTCCCACTCTGTCGTGCTTTCACTCTTCGGATCGATTTTGTGATCCTTGGCATAGTTTTCGTAACGTTGTAGCTCGGTGCGTTTGATTTTCACGTAGTAGTCTACAAAGATTTTGCCAAACTCGGTTGTAAATAGAGGCTCTCGTTCAAACAATTCGAGCGCAGCGCCCAGCGTCTTTGGCAGCATTTTATGATCAGTCGTGTACGGGTCCGTATCGGGAGGCCCCGGTTCATGGCCATTATCGACGCCATCCAGGCCGGTAATCAATTGCGATGCAATGTAAAGGTATGGATTGGCCGACGGCTCGCCGACACGATTTTCAATCCGGCTTGCCGCGTCGCCTGGCGCCCCAAGCACGCGAAACATCACCCCGCGGTGATCCGTCCCCCAGGATACGCGATCGGGTGCAAGCGAATTTACGCGGAAGCGACGGTAGCCGTTGATTGTAGGATTAGCCAAAACGGCGCTGGCCAGAGCGTGTTGCGAGAGACCACCAAGATATTTCATGCCAAGCGGAGAGAGTGGTGCGCCTGCTTTCGGGACGAAGAGGTTCCGCTCAGTTTTTTTGTCAACGATCGACTGATGTAAATGCCAGCCGCTTGAGTAGAAGCCTTTCAGGCCGGGACGCGACATGAAGGTAGCAAAATAACCCATGCGGCGACACAGCTGCCGGGTTGCCGTGCGAAAGAGCACGACGTTATCGGCTGCTTCGAGCGCCTGACGCGGAGCAAAGGTACATTCTACCTGTCCAGGGCCCCATTCGTTCTCGATCGAACGGAGCGGCAGATTGAGCTTCTCAAGTGTTCCCGCCAACGCCGAAAGCATTGGATGCATCAGATCCATATTCGTTTCGGAGTGGAACGAATATCCTGGCTCGACCGGATAGGTCTTTACTGCACGGCCTTTGAGACCGGGCGCGCCGATATGCTCATCAGTTAGGTGATCTTCCGCTAGGCGGAAGAGGTACCATTCGATCTCAAGGCCGACCACGCTTCGCATTCCGCGTTTTTCGAGGCGCTCGATTTGATTACGCAGTAAGCGGCGCGGCGAGAAATGGAAGGGGACGCCGGAAACAAAATATTCATCGCAGAGAACCCAACCGACGTTCGGCTCCCAAGGAAGGACGCGAAACGTTTCGGGAGCCGGCACGATGATTAGATTTGGCGAGCCTGTCATTTCTTCGAGGCCCATGCCACCGCCACGCGTGAAAGACGAAAATGTCCGTGCACCAGACGCGTCGAGCGTCGTGGTGGCGACGTTGATGTTGTGTCCACTTTCGAGAGCTGCGAAGAAAGCGGGCGGTAACAGTCTTCGCTCGCGACGCTCCGTGCGGATCGGCCCATGCCAAACGGAACAGCTTGAGGTCGTCTCGTTTGACACGTGCCCTAATAGACGCGGCCAGCCGTCGTTGATCGGCGGACCACAAACCATGCCGTTCGATAAATCGCGCCGTGCGGCTCATGGTGTCCCCGATGGGCGTGCAGTGTGAGGTAAAGCGTGGAATAGCATATGGCAGCGATCGATGGGTAGTGTGGAATTATCGACAAAATGAAATTTGCCGATAGAATTGAATTTGACATTTTATTTTGAGCGCGCTTAACTTAACCTACGGTCCACAGCATTTTTTCTCTCGAAAGCGCACCACAATGGCTTCTGCCGAAAATGCGGACAAGATCATCCGCGCGCTCAAACGTGCGGGCGTCAATTTTGTCGCCTCACTGCCGGATGCGAGCCTCGCTCCGTTGGTCCAGGGCTTCGAGAAGGACAACGATATTATTCATGTGCCCTTGAGCCGTGAGGAAGAAGGTGTGGGCGTCTGCATGGGCGCGACCTTCGGTGGTAAGCGTTGTGCGTTGATGATGCAGAATGCCGGACTGTTAAATACCTGCAACGCATTGACGACCACGGCGCGGCAAATCGAAGTTCCGATGCTGATGCTCGTGCTCTATGCCGGAACGCTGAACGATATGGCATTTCCGATGCTCGGCATTGTCACAGAGCCGGTGCTCGACGCGCTTGAAATCCCGCACTACACGCTCGACAATCTCGACGATGCGCCTTCTCTGCTAGCTGGCGCCTTAGTGCAGGCTTATAACGCGCAGCGTCCGGTTGCGATCCTTATCACAAAAGCGGTGCTCTAGCCGATGAAACGCAAGGAAGCATTGGCTGCTGTAAGCCCTCTCTTCAAGGAGACACCCTGCTTCGTCACCGTCGGACTCGCTGGCTCGATTGGAACCAGACGCGGCCGAGTGATGGGAATTTTCACCTGAAGACTTTGGGCAGTGGCTCATCCGCGGGTCTCGGTCTTGCCTTGGCATTGCCTGATCGCAAAGTCGCTGTTCTCGATGGAGACGGCGCGGTCATAATGAATGTGAACGGGTTGATCACTGTGGGCCGGGTGCGGCCGAAAACCTGATTTACATCGTATTCGATAACAAGATTTACGAATTGTCCGGCTGTCTACCGACCGCAAGCGCATATAATCTCAATATCGCCAACTTCGGTCGTGCAGCTGGTATTCCGAGTGTACGCGAAGTCAGCGCACTCGACGAGTTCAAGGCGGCCGTGAAGAACGCATCTGAGACAGACGGACCACACTTCATTGTTGCGATCGTTGAGCCGTCCGGCGAGGACGCAAACACATCCTACTCGAAACTCAACGAGGTCGAAGGCAAATTCAAATTTATCCGTCACTTAGAAAAAATAGAAAACAGGCCGCTACGCGAAGATGCCATCGACGTTAAACTGTCGGTCCGATGACGCAAATCTCGGCGTCGTAGAGCAGCGATTGAATGGGCGATTACGACGCCATCATCATCGGTGCGGGACATAATGGTCTGATCTGCGCCTTATATTTGGCGCGGCACGGTTGGCGGGTCCTCGTTTTGGAACGAGGGACAGAGGTCGGTGGCGGATTACGTTCTGCCGCAGCTGACAGCCCCGGGATTTCATCACGATCGCTACGCTACCAATCTCGGCTTCTTCGCGGGGTCGCCGATCGATAAAGAGTTGAAGGCAGAATCGACGCATTCGGCATCCGATTGCTTCGTTCGGAGAGGACCTACGCCAGCATCCACGGCAATCGAGCGATTTGGGTCACACCGACGTCGACCGCACCTTGCAGGATATCGGCGTCATTCAGCTTCAGAACGTGAAGGTTGGCGTAAGCTTGTTCAGTTTTATCGTCGCGTCTCGCCGAAATTTCTGCCGCTCTTTTATGTCGAATGTCCCTCACCCGAGATGTGGCAGCGTATTTTAAGGCTCGCTATCGGCTCACCCGGCGATGCATTGCGGCTGGCCAATTCCGTAACGACAGACGAGCGCCGGCTTTGCGTCCAGTTTCTTTGAACGCCGGAAATGAAAGCTGTGCTTGAGGCCTGGGGCTACCACCTCGATTTTGGGCCCCATGTCGCCGGCGGCGGAATTTTCGCGTTTGTAGTGACGATGTCGGCACACCTGAATGGGATGCCAATTGTGGAAGGCGGGGCAGGTCGCATCAGCGAAGCGCTGCGCACGCTGATCGAACGCGCTGGGGGAGAGGTTCGCACCAATGCCGAGGTGAAATCGCATCATCGTCAAAAGCGGGCAGGCCACCGCCGTCCAGACGATTGGCGGCGAGCAGTTCGTGGCGTGGCGGGGCTATAATCGCCAACGTCACCACAAAGAATCTTTTTGGAGGATCGATTGCACCTGAGAATCTCGATTCGCGATTTTTTAAGCAGACGCAGCGATTTCGCTACTGTCCGGGGACGTTCATCATCCATCTTGCACTGGATCGGCCGCTCAACTGGCGAGTGGCGGATGAACTAGCACAATTCAATTACGTACATCTAAATGCCACTGAAAGCGATATCGACGAAACATATCGGGCTTCGTTGAGAGGCTTGCTGCCGGTACGGCCTCTATTGGTCGTCAGTCAGACGACCCCGATCGATCCTTCGCGCGCTCCTGCGGGACAACATGTTGCTCGGATCCACGTCCGCAGTGTTCCGGGGCAGATTGCAGGCGATCAAGCAGGTGCAATGACGTCCCTTAACTGGCGAGATGCTCAAGAGCCGTTCACGCAACGAGTATTGGATTTGGTCGAAGACCATGCACCTGGCTTACGTGCAAGTATCATCGGTCAGGCAGTGGAAAGCCCTCCAGATATAGAACATCAAAATCCAAATTTCGTTGGCGGCGATTGCGTGTCGGGTAGTCATCATATTTCGCAGAATTTCATGTTCCGTCCATTCGCGGGTTGGTCAAATTATAAAACACCAATCCGCGATCTTTATATGATTGGTGCGTCGACTTGGCCCGGAGGCGGCATCAATGGAGGGTCAGGTTATCTCTTGGCCAAACGCCTGAGCGGAATGGAATAGCCATCAGTTCAGTGATTTCAAGAATTCGTCGAGAACGGCGTTGAACTCCTGCGGATACTCCATCATCGTGAACCGGCGCGCACCCTTGATCCAAACCTGCCGAAAATTCGCGACACCTTGCATAAGGTCTGGTCGGTCCGGCGAGGGGTCGTCACTGCCGCAAATCCCGAGTACGGGGCAAGTCACGCGGTGCATCTGTGCTACCTGATTTGGCATGGAGGTATAGAATTCGCCGCTTTGGATGTAGTGTGCCGGCTGATGGCTGGCGAATAGTTCGACGAGCTTACGACGTACCTCGGGCTTGTCCGGCGGGAATATAGGCAAAAGCCACGAATAATTTGCCTCGATGTAATCTTCGAGGCCCCGGCGTCCTTGTCTCCAGCAGAATGTCCCGCATTTTGAGATGTAAATCAGCAAAGGACATCTGGTGGGCTTTGCGCCGGCGCTCAAGCAGAGGAAAGCCTTCCAATTCGTACCATGAGCACAATGCTAACGCTCGTACCCGTTCCGGATATTGAAGCGTGAAGCTTGCACCGATGGTCGTGCTCATCGCAACAGCAACGACGATGACCCGCTCAAAACCGAAATGGTCGAGCAGACATTTTAGATCGTGGGTTTGGTTCCAGAGCGAATAGCCGTAAAGCGGAACGCTGCTCTTGCCGTGTCCGCGGCGGTCATAAGTCAGGCACCTATATGAGCGGGCGAAGTGAGGAAACTGGTCTTCGAACAAAAGGGTGCCATGTGTTTCACCGTGAATGAATACGATTGGCTCGCCTGAACCTTCCAATTCATAATAGAAGTCGCAATTATTGGCCGTCACTTGAGGCATGGTACCTATCGCAGTTTTCCGCTGGCTTCGATTTTTCTGTATGTACGTTCGAGTTGGTTTTCGATAAGAGTCTGCAACTTTCCGGTCTCGCGCGCGATTGCCGCATCTGCCATGGCTCGCTGATCCTTCTGCAGATCTCGAATAGTATTGGCCGTCAAACAGACGCGGAGATAGCGCTTCGCGTAGTAAAAGGCGGATCGTCTGAAATTGAGCAGCCAAACCGACGAGCATCCGGAAACGAGGCTTTCATGGAAGGCCTCGTTAACGTCCTCCCACTCCTTCATGGCCGGAGACATTTTGGCGGCTGATTTCGCGCGAAGTTTCATCACGCGGTGAAGCGCTGCGACCACTTGCCCTTCCCAAACATCATCTCCATCGGCCAGAGACAGCCGTACAGCTTCTCTTTCAAGAAGCTTGCGAACGTCGGTGAGTTCCCGAAACTCACGCAATGAGATCGGCGCCACCATAAAGCCGCGGCGATCGAGGCTGACGACAAAACCTGAAGGCACCAGTCGGGACAGCGCCTCGCGTAGCGGGCTCGCGCCAATTCCGTAAAGCTCGCGAAGCTTCCCAACCCGTAGACGCATTTCGGGTCTGAGCTTGCCGCAAATGATGTCGTCTCGGAGCTTGCGAAGAGCGACCTGCGCCAAAGGCGCGGAGGCGTCAGATTTCTAAGTCGCGAGCGCCCTCGAAATTCGTAGTAGTGACTTGTTCAAGCATTGCCTCAGCCACCTCCTCATTAGCCCGTTGCCGTCATGACACGTTTAAATTGATCCTCCGCAACTGCTGCCTCCAAGAGAATAAGTCGCTTTGGCTTGCATAAGGCAATTTTATCGATAATATCGTTTTTGACCGACAGAGTGAAATCTCATCGCGCCGTTGAAAAAGCGGTCCGGTCGCTGCGGGGGAATGTAATGGCGTTGATGCTCAAGTTCGCGTGCGGGGAGTATGATCGGACCATTCCGTTCAGGACCGGCGATATCAAGCCTGAAGGCATTGACCTCGAATACACGCCGCAGGCGCCTGAGCTCACATTTCTACAGCAGCTGAAAGACCGCCGATACGACGTATCCGAAATGTCGATGTCGGCCTACACGCAGATGCGCGTGAAAGGCAATGACGACTTCATTGCATTGCCGGTTTTCCCCTCGCGTGTGTTCCGCCATTCCGCGCTCTACGTGCGCACCGACTTCGGAATTTCTGACCCGCGTCAGCTGCGGGGCAAAAAGGTTGGAATTGGCTTTTACCAAATGAGCGGCGCGGTCTGGCTCAGAGGCGCGCTCATGGACGACTATGGCATCAAGCCGGATGAGATGGTCTGGGTCTCCGGAATGGAGACAAACGCCTCCGCTGGCGCTGATCAGGTCAATCAGCTTGCGGATATGGTCGAGGGCACCAAAAAATCAAAGCCGAAACTCGAGGTCATGCTTGAAGCGGGTGAAATTGACGCACTTATTTCGGTGCACACGCCTCGGGCGATGGCGCGCGGTGAGGGAACGGTGCGATATCTTTTTGAGAACTGTCGAGCCGTCGAGGAAGATTATTTCAGACGGACCGGTATTTTCCCAATGATGCACACGATCGTGATTAAGCGCGCCACTTACGATCGCGATCCATGGATTGCGCAGACTTTGTTCGACGCTTTCGACGCCGCAAAGTGGCGCGCGATGGAGACCTTGTACGAAACGAATGCGCTCGCCGTAATGGCGCCGTTCATCGTTCACGATCTCGAGCGAACGCGGAAGCTAATGGGCCTCGACTACTGGCCGTTTGGAATCGAGAGCAACAAGACCGCGATCACCACCTTTTTCCGCCACTCCGCGATCAGGGCATTATCGCGCGCGAGCCGATCGTGACTAGACCTATTCCTGGATGTGCGGCCGACATCCGACAAGCAACTAAACGCAGCGACGCCCGCATGACTTCCGCCGTCGCTCCTGTCCGGCAGTCCAGCGGTCCGCTTCCGGAAAAACGCGACCTTTATTACGGCGGCGAATGGCGGGTGCCCAAAGGCGGATATAGAGATACTATCGATCCGGCACGGGAACCCACCTCGGTCCTTGCGCTGAAGCGAATTCCGCCGATGCCGATCTCGCTATACGGGCGGCATTTGACGCGTACAAATCCTGGCGTTCGACAAAACCCCTGGATCGCGCGGTTCTCCTGAAGCGGGCCGCGACAAATTCTGCGCGAACACGCCGATCAGCTAGCTTTTCTAGACGCGCGCAATTGCGGCAATCCCGTGAAGGAAATGCGCGGCGACGTGATGGTTGCGGCCGCACAAATCGATTTTTTTGCTGGCCTGGTCACGGAGATAAAAGGCGAGACCATTCCGATGGGCGATCCGGCGCCGCCGCTCGGGTCGGACCCGGCGATGGTGAGCGCGATGGGAACCATCTCTTCACGTTACTGGCAACGAAGGCGAACTGTGTGGGTTGCTCCGGCGGCGTTGGTCAGAGTCGCCTCGACGGTGGAGATCTGGTGTTGATTACCAGTGGAAACGACACGCGCATTAGAAAGGCGCTGCCCGCCTGCTGCGCGGCGAAGTAGGTCTTGAAAGCCGAGGTGAAATCGGCGGAGATCGAGATGGTCCCACGGCCGCGCCCTTGGCATCGAAAAAGCTGAACGACATTGCTCCCGCGGAATAGGTGTTGTCGAAGCCGGTGATGGTTACGTCGAGATTGCCGAGGCGCTGATTCGATGCCGTATCGATGGCGATGGCGGAAGG
>CAWHQF010000029.1:0-37249 GCA_963831475.1 uncultured Alphaproteobacteria bacterium | reverse complement strand
TCGCCATCATCAACAAGGACAATGGCGAATCCGTCGCGAAGGTCGGCGACAAATTCACGAGCAGCATCGAGTCCGAAAACAAGAATCGGTTCTTTCGGCGCAATCTCGGTTATGCAATTGCCGGAATCGCGATGACCTTTCTGGTCATTGTCGGTGTCGCCAGGTTCGGCGGTCTGCAGGAGAATGACGTCGCGATACTGACCGCGTTTGGTTTTGGCGGTTTCATTTTCGGTATCGCCGCGATGCAGATCCTCCCTTTGATCTTCGGCGGCCTGAATTTCGGCAGCCTCTTTCGTATCGTTTTTTCGCTGGCCTTCTTCGCCATCTTTATCTCGACAACCGCCTCGATCTTGCGCGGCATGTTTCCGAATGGCTTTGGCGGAACACTGCCGCAGCTTTGGTCGTATATCGAGAGCTACCCATTTGCCTTTGTAATCGTGACCGCCTTTACCACCATCAACGGCCTTTTCGTCTTTCTGCTGCGCGCCCCGACCTCGCTGGGCAGGCCGGTCATGGATCAGCTCGCCGGGTTTCGGCTTTACCTCGAAACGGCGGAATCCGATCGGCTCAACATGAATGCACCCGAAATCACGGCTGATCGTTTCGAATCGCTGTTGCCTTATGCAGTCGCGCTCGACGTAGAAAAACCCTGGTCCGATTCATTCGCGGCAGCGCTGCGGCGCGCCCATCCGAACGAAGCGGATCCGATGAGCAGCTACCAACCGAGCTGGGGCTCTGGAGGCGGCTGGTCGGGTGGCAACTTTGGAAATGCAATTTCGTCGTCGGTTGCCGGCATCAGCGGCGCGCTTGCAAGCGCGGTGCCGGTCTCGTCGGGCTCCTCGGGATTCTCGGGCGGAGGCGGTTCCGGCGGGGGTGGGGGCGGCGGCGGAGGAGGGGGCTGGTAAAGCCTCACCACGAAGGTGACAGCGGCTGGCCGCCTTGCTAGGCAGACGCGCGCCACCGACCACCTTCAAGCCCGGCCGCAATGCCAGATCTGCTGCTCGAATTCCTGTCTGAGGAAATCCCCGCGCGCATGCAGGCGCGGGCGGCCGACGATCTGTGCAAGCTCGTGACCGATCGGCTCGTCGCCGCCGGGCTCGTATACGAGGGTGCGAAGGCTTTTGCGACGCCGCGACGTCTGGCGTTATGCGTTCACGGCGTGCCCCCGCGTCAGCCCGACACCAGGGAGGAGAAGAAAGGCCCGCGCGTTGGCGCTCCCGAGGGCGCGATCGTCGGATTTCTGAAAGCTGCAGGCCTTAAATCCGTCGCCGAAGCCAAGGTGCAGCCCGATAAAAAGGGCGACTTCTATGTGGCATTGATCGAAAGGCCGGGTCGGTCCGCGATTGATGTCATCGCCGAAATAATTCCTGACGTCGTGTACGGGTTTCCGTGGCCGAAGTCGATGCGCTGGGGCAGCGGACGGCTGACCTGGGTGAGGCCTCTCCATTCAATCGTCGCCACATTCGGTCCGGAAACCGAAGAGCCGGACATTGTTCATTTTAACGTCGATGGTCTCACCGCCGGCAATGTAACGCGCGGCCATCGGTTCATGGCGCCGGCGCCGATCACGGTGAAGCGCTTCGACGACTACGTCGCTAAGCTGGAAAAGGCCAAGGTGGTGCTCGACCCGGCGCGCCGCGCCGACATCATTCTTGCCGATTCGAAAAACCTCGCCTTCGCCCAGGGCTTCGAACTGGTGGAAGATGAAGGCTTGCTTGCGGAGGTTGCCGGCCTCGTCGAGTGGCCGGTAACGCTGATGGGAAGCTTCGATCACGGCTTTCTCTCGATTCCCGAGGAGGTCATCCGCGCGACCATCCGCAACAACCAGAAATGCTTTGTGCTGCGCGATCCGCAGTCCGCGAAGCTCGTCAACAGGTTCATCCTGGTCGCCAATGAGGAGGCGGCCGACGGAGGCAAAGCGATAGTTTCAGGCAATGAGCGCGTGATCCGCGCGCGCCTGTCGGACGCCAAGTTCTTTTACGAAACCGACCTGAAGACGCGGCTGGAAATGCGGCTGCCGAAATTCGAACAGATCGTGTTCCACGAAAAACTCGGATCACAGGCCGAGCGCATCGCACGCATTGTTGCCCTTGCGGGACAGCTTGCGCGGATTGTCGGCGCCGACGTCGCAAAGGCCGAGCGTGCGGCGTACCTGTGCAAGGCCGACCTGTTGACCGAAGTTGTCGGCGAATTTCCCGAACTGCAAGGACTGATGGGCCGTTACTACGCCGAGGCGCAGAACGAGGACGAAGCTGTCGCGCATGCGTGCGAGGACCACTACAAGCCGAAGGGGCCCGATGACCTGGTGCCAGCCGATCCGGTTTCGATCGCAGTCGCGCTGGCGGACAAGATCGACATGCTGGTCGGCTTTTGGGCGATCGACGAAAAACCGACCGGAAGCAAGGATCCCTATGCGCTGCGCCGGGCGGCGCTCGGTATCATCAGGATTGTGATCGATAACAATTTGCGGCTCTCGCTCACGAAAGCATTCCAGCAGGCGCTCAAGAACTTTTCGGCCGGCGGTAACTTGCTGTCCTTTTTCGCCGATCGTCTCAAAGTCCAGCTGCGCGAGCAGGGCGCGCGGCATGATCTCGTGGATGCCGTCTTTGCCCTCGAAGGCCAGGACGATTTGTTGATGATCGCCCGGCGCGTCGACGCGCTTGGAAAATTTCTCGATACTGACGACGGCAAGAACTTGCTCGCAGGCATCAAGCGCGCCTCAAATATCCTGCGTATAGAGGAGAAGAAGGACAATAAAACATACACTGGCGTGCCCGATGCAAAGCGGCACCAGTTGCCTGAGGAGAAGGCGCTTGCTGACGCCATCGGTGTCGCCAAGAAAGAAGCTTCGACCGCGGCGGCAAAGGAAGACTTCGCCGGCGCAATGGCCGCAATGGCGAAGTTGCGACCGCGGGTCGATGCCTTCTTCGACAAGGTTACCGTCAATGTCGACGATAAAACTTTACGCGAAAACCGCCTCAAGCTCCTCAACGAGATCCGCGACGCGACCCGTGCGGTGGCGGATTTTTCGAAAATAGAAGGCTAAGCTGACAGCCCCGCCATTTGGCAAAGCCAATAGGTGCATCCATGTCAGCCTACGCGCGCGACCCCATCCTTACACCCGTTTCCGTTGTTGACCTCCGTCCGACGCAGATTTCGGTCGGGATGCACGAAGTCCAGGAAAAGCGCCGACGACTGCGCAAGCGCGGCGCAAAGAAAATCGGAAATTTCCTGGGCGATCACATGATTCCCGTCATCCTGGGACCGAAGAAACGGCACTACGTCATCGACCATCATCATCTTGCGCTCTCGTTACAAGAAGAGGGCATAAAAAATGTGCTCGTCACCGTCGTTGCCGATCTGAGTGAACTCGATCCGGACGACTTCTGGCTGGTTCTCGACCACCACAGCTGGGTGCATCCCTACGATGAGAATGGCCGCCGCCGCGATTTTTCGAAAATCCCCAAATCGATTGACGGGCTCAAGGACGATCCATTTCGCAGCCTTGCCGGCGAGCTGCGCCGGGCCGGCGGCTTTGCCAAGGATACGACCCCTTTCAGCGAATTTTTGTGGGCGGACTTCCTGCGCCGGCGCATGAGCCGCAAATCCGTGGAAAAAGATTTTCCTGCTGCTGCCAAAAAGGCAATGAAATTGGCCAAGAGTTCTGGATGCCCGGTATTTGCCCGGCTGGTGCGGGCCGGTCGACTCATGACATGCAGAGGGCCGCTCGTGGGATCCGGAACCTGCCGCCATCTTGCGGTTTGTTGAAAGTCAGCAGAAAGGATTAAAGGTCATGACCATTGGTATTGCGCATTTGCAGCCTGTCGTTGCGCTCGTCGCCGGTATTCTTATTCTTGTCATCCCTCGGTTGCTCAACATAATTGTCGCCGTTTATCTGATCTTGAGCGGCCTGCTTGGCCTGGGGCTCTTCCGCTAGGCGAAAAATCCGCGCTTGCGTTCGGCCGCTGAGCAATGCTTTTAAGGCTCCACGTTCCTCCAAAATCGATTGATCTATGGCCAAACGAAAACGTTCGCGTGTCAGCGTAAAAAGCAGGAAACGGGCGGTACGGAAGGCCTCGCGGCGTAAGCCGAAACCGGCGGCCGCCAAGGGAAAATGGGTCTACGGCTTCGGCGGTGGCCGCGCCGAGGGTAAGGCGTCGATGCGCAACCTGCTCGGCGGGAAGGGCGCCGGGCTTGCCGAAATGGCAAATCTGGGTCTTTCCGTCCCGCCCGGGTTTACGATTACCACCGACGTCTGCACCTATTATTACGCGCACGACAAGGAATATCCGAAGGATCTGCGTGCACAGGTCGAGAGAGCGCTCGCGCAGGTCGGCCGTATTGCAGGCAAGTCATTTGGCGACAAAACCAACCCGCTGCTGGTTTCCGTCCGCTCGGGCGCGCGTGCCTCGATGCCCGGAATGATGGACACGGTGCTCAATCTCGGCCTCAACGATGAGACCGTGGAGGCGCTTGCAAGGAAATCCGGCGATCGTCGCTTTGCCTTCGACAGCTATCGGCGTTTCATCACCATGTATTCCGACGTCGTTCTGGGCGTCGGCCACGAGCATTTCGAGGAATTGCTCGACCATCACAAGGAGCGTCAGGGATACAGTCTCGATACCGACCTGTCGGCCGATGACTGGGCGGAGCTCGTGGTGCGCTACAAGAAGCGCGTCAAGGACGAGCTCGGCCAAGATTTTCCGCAGGATCCACACCAGCAGCTTTGGGGCGCCATCGGCGCGGTGTTCGGCTCATGGATGAACCAGCGCGCAATCACATACCGGAAGCTGCACAACATTCCTGAAAGCTGGGGCACGGCCGTGAATGTGCAGGCCATGGTTTTCGGAAATATGGGCGACAACTCGGCGACCGGCGTGGCCTTCACGCGCAATCCCTCGACCGGTGAAAAGAAGCTCTATGGCGAGTTTCTGATCAACGCGCAGGGTGAAGACGTGGTCGCCGGGATCCGAACGCCGCAGGAAATCAGCGAGGCGGCGCGGAAGGAAGCCGGCTCCGACAAGCCGTCGATGGAATACACGCTGCCAAAGGCCTACAGCGAATTGAAACGCATCTACAATGTGCTCGAACGTCACTACCGCGACATGCAAGATCTCGAATTCACGGTCGAGCAGGGCAAGTTGTGGATGCTGCAGACACGGTCCGGTAAACGGACCGCCAAAGCCGCCTTGCGCATCGCGGTCGAACTCGCCAACGAAGGGCTGATTTCAAAAAACGACGCGGTGCTGCGCGTCGACCCGTTGACACTTGACCAGCTGCTGCATCCCACCATCGACCCGCGCGCGCACCGGCGCGTCATTGCGACCGGCCTGCCGGCGTCGCCGGGTGCGGCGGGCGGCGAGATCGTGTTTTCGCCCGACGAGGCTGCGCAGCTCAAGTCCGATGGAAGAAAAGTCGTTCTGGTGCGCGTGGAAACCTCACCGGAGGATATCCACGGCATGCATGCAGCCGAAGGGATTCTCACCACGCGCGGAGGCATGACATCGCATGCCGCGGTGGTGGCGCGCGGGATGGGCAAGCCCTGCGTCTCCGGTGCCGGTTCGCTGCGCGTCGACTATCGCGGGGGGACGATGACGGCGGGCGGGCAGACCTTCAAGAAAGGCGATTTTATTACCGTCGATGGTTCGACCGGACAGGTGCTGGCCGGGAAGGTCGACATGATCGAGCCACAGCTGTCCGGGGAATTTGCGACTTTGATTGGGTGGGCCGACAAGGTGCGCCGGCTTGGCGTGCGCGCCAACGCCGACACGCCGACCGACGCAAAGGCCGCGGTCCGTTTCGGCGCCGAAGGCATCGGACTTTGCCGCACAGAGCACATGTTCTTCGAGGAAGGGCGAATCCAGGCGGTGCGTGAGATGATTCTCGCCGATGACGAGAAAACGCGCCGCGCGGCAATCGCAAAATTACTGCCCATGCAGCGTGCGGACTTCGTCGAATTGTTCGAGATCATGGGTGGCCGGCCGGTCACCATCCGCCTGCTTGATCCGCCGCTGCATGAATTCCTGCCGCATGGCGAGGAAGAAATCGCGGAAGTCGCAGCTGCCATGGGCGCCGATCCGAAAAAACTCGTGGGCCGCGCCAACGAACTGTCCGAATTCAACCCCATGCTCGGTTTCCGCGGCTGCCGTATCGCAATTGCCTATCCGGAAATCGCGGAAATGCAGGCCCGGGCGATTTTCGAGGCGGCGGTGGAGGCCGCCAAACGAACCGGCAAGCCCGTTGTCCCCGAGGTGATGGTCCCGCTTATCGCCACCAAGGCCGAACTTGATCTGGTGAAGGCGCGCATTGATGCCATGGCGCAGGCCGTCGCGAAGGAGAAGAACACCAAGGTCGATTATCAGGTCGGCACCATGATCGAATTGCCGCGCGCCTCCCTGATGGCCGGCGAAATCGCCGAAAGCGCCGAATTCTTTTCCTTCGGCACCAACGACCTGACACAGACCACGTTTGGCATCTCGCGAGACGATGCGGCAAGCTTCCTCAGCATCTATACCGCGCGAGGAATTCTGCCCGCCGACCCGTTTGTTTCGATCGATCAGCAAGGCGTAGGCGAATTGGTCAGAATTGGCGTCGAGCGCGGGCGAAAGGTACGTCCGAAACTCAAGGTCGGAATTTGCGGTGAGCATGGCGGTGATCCGGCATCGGTCGCCTTCTTTCACGAAGCCAAGCTTGATTATGTGTCGTGCTCGCCATTCCGCGTGCCGATCGCGCGCCTCGCGGCCGCTCAGGCCGCCCTCGGAAAAACCGCCGCAAGTCAGGCGTAGGCGAATTTACACAGCGACTTTTTCAAGAAAATCTTCGACCTCAAGCCGCAGGTTGGAGACCGCGTGCTCGACCGCTTCGGAGGCGTCGCGCACAACCTCAGCCGAGCCGCGCGTCTGGGTCGCCGCGCCCGCGACCTCTTCAAGCACGGTGACCACATGGCCTGTGCCTTGGGCCGCACTGGCGACGTTTCTCGAGATTTCGCTCGTCGCGGAATTCTGCTCCTCGACCGCGGCCGCCACCGCGGTGGTATTTCCATTGATCTCATGCATGCGCGCCGCGATCTGGCGGATCGCCTCGACCGCGCCGGAAGTGGACTGCTGCACCGCAAGAATATGATTGGCGATATCCTCCGTGGCCTTCGCGGTCTGTACGGCCAGCGATTTCACTTCGGAGGCGACAACGGCGAAGCCCTTGCCGGCCTCGCCGGCACGGGCAGCCTCGATGGTGGCGTTGAGCGCCAGCAGGTTGGTTTGCCCGGCGATGTTGCGGATCAACTTGACCACATCGCCGATCTTTTGCGCGCCGTCGGCAAGACTGGCGATTTCGCCATCGGTCGCACGTGCTTCGTTTGTCGCAAACCCGACGACATTGCTGGTCTGGGTAAGCTGACGGCTGATCTCGCCGATGGACCGGGACAGCTCATCGGCGGCGACCGCAGCTGTTTCGACATTCGTTGAGGCTTCATTGAAGGCGTGCACGGCGCTCTCCGCGCGCTGTGACGTCTGTTCAGATGAGCCGAAAAGCGCGAGTGCGGTCGAACGCATCGCTGTGGCGCTGTTGCTTACGCCCGACAACAGTCTCTCGGCTGCAGGCCGAAACGAAGAAATGGCGGAATCGATGGTTGCGCGGCGTTGCTCCTGGCTGCGGATAGCTGCGCGCTCCTGTTCGGCGTGGCGCTGCTCGGTGACATCTTCGTGCGTCGACACCCAGCCGCCGCCCGGAAGCGGTTCGTTTTTGGCCAGCACGATCCGTCCGTCGCTGGCGGGAACGTAGATGCCGCTGCTCTTGCCCGAGTGCACACCTTCAATGATCAACTTGCAGTATGCGTCCACGTCACCGGAGAACAGTCCCGTATCCTTGCGGTGCTGGATCAGCTCGCGCAGTGTGCGTCCTGGCCGCACTATCTGCGGCGACAGCTTGTACATGTCCACGTAACGCTTGTTGCGCACGACGATCGTCGCCTGCGCATCGAACATGCATAGCCCCTGTGACATGTTGTCGATCGCATTGAGCAGCCGCCTGTTCTGAGTATGCAGACGGCCATACAGAATTCCCAACAGCACCAATGCGCCGATGCATAGGCTTGCGAGCAGCAGGGCTTGGCCCGCGACAGTCGATGGCAGGATTGAAGCGAGCATGCCGGTCCGTGGAGAGTTTCGCTGTCACAATATTGGTGGCCAGCGATTGCAATATAGTTAACGTTTGTTACCGGTTCCCGCCGGGAAGCGCGTACAAATCGGTGTACTATCTCTCGCCACAACGCCCGCGCGCACGGACCGTTGCGTGCGCCGCCCCGCCGGTATTTCGCGCGATCCGCGCAATCGGGCGTTGACCGGGTGTTTACGAATGCAGCGCGGTTTCCCCGGCAGTTAACGCCTTCGCAAGGTTAATGGGTTCATAAAAAAATCCGTCGCATTGTCGCCACCCGGCGGCTGGCAATGGCAGGACGTTGCGGTGTTGCGTTGAGTGAGCGGGGAGCAATTTCGCTTGTGCGTCGGCGGCGGAGCGCTGCGTCCTTCGGCATTGCGGTTGTTCTGTTTGCGCTCTACCCGAACAGGATCGGATTCCAGGATCTCGGCGCGTTGCTGGCCCGCCAGCCGGGCGTCGCCAAACGCTGGCAACAGCACCTGATTGCATCACCGTTTGGCACAATCCACGCCGCGATGTTCGCCCTGCCGCGGCCGATCGGGACTTCGATTCCGCATCCACCGATTTATGCGCTCGCCAATTTCGACCCGACCGACATCACAGGCTCCATCGGCAAGCAACCGCTCGGCGACGCATCGGCGCCGCTGCAGTTCCCAAAGCCGAATCGCGCGGCCAAACACGACGCGCTGATTTCACGCCCGCGCGAGCCCATGCCACCGCTGCCGCCCGCGCTGACCATCGAGCCAATGGCCCCGGCGGAAGTCGATGCATCGCTCAAGAAAGAGGAAGCCGACGAACGCTTCGATCAGTACTCGCAATATGAATTCGTGACCGCTTCGAAAGACGGCACGTTGGCGCCGGATGTCGACTTGCCCTATGCCGATATTCCGCCGACCAACCTCACGCCGGCCGCGCCGCAGAAACCGAACGGCAAGGAGGCGGTCCGCCTCTTCTTCGGTGCCGACACACTGACAGGCCTGCGCGAGCAGATGGCGCCCTGGGCTCCCGGCGAGGCACCCGTCGTGCTGGCCTCACGCGGCGACCCCGACATCAAGCAGTCTGCGCTGGCGCCATCATCCGATGACGACAATAAATCCGGACAGAGCATAGCCAGCAAGGGCGAGGTCACCGGCATCAACCAGCGGCCGTACTCGCCCGCCGAGCGGCTTGCGCTCACCGGTGCGACACGCGCCCGGGCCGAGAAATGCCTGGCCAACGCGGTCTATTTCGAGGCGCGCGGCGAACCGGTGCGAGGGCAGATCGCGGTTGCGCAGGTCGTGATGAACCGCGTGTTCTCGCCGTTCTATCCCAACGACGTGTGCGGTGTGGTCTATCAGAATGCGAACCGGCACAATGCCTGCCAATTCACCTTCGCATGCGACGGCATTCCCGACATCGTCACGGAGCCCGACGCCTACGAGCGCGCGAAGCGAATCGCGCATGACATGCTCGATGGCAAGCTATGGATGCCGGAGGTGGCGAAGTCGACGCACTATCATGCCTTTTGGGTGCATCCCGATTGGGTGGGCGAAATGAAGAAGGTCTACAAGCTCGGCGTCCACGCCTTCTACCGGCCGCTCGCCTGGGGTGACGGTTCGGACGAACCGACATGGGGGGATGCCAAAACGACCGCGATCGAAACCGCCAAGGAAGAGGCCGCCGGGCCGGTCAGCTACAGCCTCGAATACCTGAAATCACAGGGTCTTGATCGCAGGAGTGAGCGCAAATAGGCGTGCCGCGCGGCCTATGCGCCAGGCAGATAGCTAGGATCACCAATATTCGTTTGGGCGGGGCAATGGGAGGCTTTATATGTCCGCCCTCGGCCGACGCGTGATGCATCGGCGGGCGATCGGAGAGTTTTTAAATGTCGGTGCAGTCGGCGACAGGCAAGGCGACAGGCAAGGCGACAGGCAAGGCGGCGGCAGGCGGTTGGCGGACGCCGACGGTCATAGTCATATGCGGCTGTCTTATCGCAATGCTTGCCTTCGGGCCGAGATCCGCGCTCGGATTTTTCCTTACGCCGATGTCGCAGGAGCACCATTGGGGTCGCGAAGTCTTTTCGATGGCGCTTGCCATCCAGAATTTGCTGTGGGGTCTTGGCCAACCATTCGCCGGCGGCATTGCGGACCGGTTCGGCGCCACCCGCGTGATGATCGCGGGCGCGATTTGCTATGCGCTCGGATTGGCGATTATGGCGCACGCGACCACGCCGGGCATGCTCGACCTTTCGGCCGGCGCACTCATTGGCATTGGGCTGTCCGGCTGTTCATTCAATCTGGTCATCGGCGCGTTCGGCAAGTTGCTGCCTGAGTCATGGCGCTCGCTTGCATTCGGTGGCGGTACCGCCGCCGGCTCGTTCGGTCAGTTCCTCTATTCGCCGATCGGCGTGGCATTGATGGATAGGTTCGGGTGGCAGACGGCGATCACGATCTTTGCCGGTGTGACGATGCTGATCCTGCCGCTGTCGATGGCGCTTGCGACTCCCGCGGTACCCGCCGGTCAAAAAATAGCTGCCGCGCCCACGCAATCGGCGCGGCAGGCCTTTGCGGAAGCATTCGGCCACCGCAGTTACGTTCTGCTCGTGCTCGGCTTTTTCACGTGCGGCTTCCAGCTCGCCTTCGTCACGGTTCACTTGCCGTCCTATCTTATCGATCGCGGCCTTTCGGCGGAGATCGGGGGCTGGACTCTCGCGACGATTGGGCTCTTCAACATCATTGGATCGATTGGATCCGGCTATCTCGGCAATCGCATGCCGAAGCGCTACATATTGTCGATCATTTATTTTGCACGCGCGCTTTCAATTGTTGCTTTTATTTCATTGCCTGCGAGTCCGGCCGCGACCCTGATTTTTGGAGGCGTCACAGGGCTGCTGTGGCTATCGACGGTGCCGCCGACATCCGCGCTTGTCGCGGTGATGTTCGGCACGCGGTGGCTCGCCATGCTGTTTGGTTTTGCCTTCTTCAGCCATCAGGTTGGCGGGTTCCTCGGTGTCTTGCTCGGCGGCTACGTGTTCGATGCCTATGGCTCCTACAATCCGGTCTGGTGGCTTTCGGTATTTTTCGGTGTGATGTCGGCGCTCATTAATCTGCCGATCATCGAAAAGCCGGTCGTTCGCGTCGCGCCTGTTCCTGCCTGATCGGCGTTCGCAGCGCCGGGTCGTCCATGCCAACGGAGGGCGACTTCCGTTGGCATCGTCGTCTTTTGGACTGTACAGTCCCGTCCCAAGGCATCCGGTTATGACGGGAGTGACGGGCTGTGGCTGCGTTCAAGGCAATCGTGATCGAGAAGACGGAGAGCGGCACCAAGGCTGCGCTCGCCGATTTTGACGAAGCCAATCTGATGGACGGCGATGTGACCGTCGGCGTCGAATATTCGACGATCAATTACAAGGACGGGCTTGCGGTCACCGGAAAAGCTCCGGTGGTTCGCCGCTTTCCGATGATTGCCGGCATTGATTTCGCCGGCACGGTGGAAAAATCCACCCATGCCGCATGGAAGCCCGGCGACAAGGTCATCCTCAATGGCTGGGGATGCGGCGAGGCTCATCTCGGAGCCTACGCCGAAAAGGCGAGAGTGAAGGGCGATTGGCTGGTGCCGCTGCCCAAGACGATGAGTGCGCGCGACGCCATGGCGGTGGGGACCGCGGGCTACACGGCCATGCTTGCGGTCATGGGGCTGGAACGTCACGGGCTAACTCCTGCCAGCGGGCCGATCGCCGTTACGGGGGCGGCGGGCGGCGTCGGTTCCGTGGCCATCGCGATCCTGTCAAAGCGCGGTTTTGCCGTTCATGCCGTGACCGGCCGCCCGCAGGAAGCGGACTATCTCAAGGGTCTGGGGGCGACCGAGATTGTCGAGCGCAAGGAAATTGCCGGGCCCGCCAAGCCGCTCGCCAAGGAGCGTTGGGGCGGGGCTATCGACGTGGTCGGCTCAACCACGCTCGCGAACCTGCTGTCGATGACCCGCTACGGCGGGGCGGTAGCCGCATGCGGTCTCGCCGGCGGCATGGACCTGCCGGGTTCTGTTGCCCCGTTTATTCTTCGCGGGGTGTGTCTTTACGGCATCGACTCGGTGATGTGTCCTGTGGATCGCCGCCGGGAGGCATGGAAAAGGCTGGAAACCGACCTGGACCGCCAAAAACTCGCCACGATGACCCGGGAAATAGCTCTTTCGGACGTCATTACGGTGGCTCCGGAGATCCTGTCCGGAAGCGTAAGGGGCCGGATCGTGGTCAAAATCGGGTAAACGCGTTCAGGATTTGTCGACGAAAGCCGTGCATAATTTGTTAGGCCTAAAAAACGGGCCGGGTGTGCTGTAAACTGTAGCGTCAGTTGGAGTACGGGGATGGTGCGTGGTTTTGGATTGATGTTCGGCCTGTTGGCGGCGGTGCCGGCGATAGCAGGCGAAATGAGCGCCGAGGATGCGCGCCGGTTCGTCATCGGCAAGATGTTCAACTACACCTGTTTTGAGGGCACGCGCGGCCAGGGTCGCGTCAATTCCGACGGCTCGGTCGTCGGATCCGTCCAATTCCAGGGTGCCGGGCAAGTTCGCTATGCGCATCTGCCGGCCAACACGCTGCAGGTGAAAGGCGAGTCCGTTTGCGCTTCGCTGCGCGGGATGCCGATCCAGCCGTGTTTTTATCTGGAGCGCACGAGCGACAACAGTTTCCGCGGCTCCATCTCGGGACTGGGTTTTGCGTATTGCGAATTCACCCGGCATGCGCCCCGCGCCACTGTCGCTCACAGCGCGGCCCGTCCGGCCAGCACTCATCCGCTCGGGTTGCGTCCGTCGCTTACGGCCGACAACAACTGAGGCTCACGCATCCGTCGGGTTGTTCGCGAGCGTCGTCACGACGTGCCTGCGCAACTCCGTTGCACAATCGCTCATGCGGTTTGCAGCGCCTGGCTGGCGGCAAGCCACTCTTCTTCCGCCTTGGCAATCGCATCGACGACCTTTGCGCGCGTCTTGGACAGTTCTGCGGCCCGCGCCGGATCGCGCGAGAATAGCTCACCGTCGGTCAATGTCGTGTCGAGCTTGCGCAATTGCCGCGTGAGCTGGACGATCTCCACTTCGGCTTTCGTAACGCGCTTGCGCAACGGTGCAGTCTCCGCGCGCTTCTCGGCTGCGGCGCGGCGTGCAGTGGCGGGGTCGGGCCGTGGTGCGGTCTTGACCGCGGGCTGAGCCTCGGCTCCGGAAGCGCTGAGCACGCGGCGCCGATAATCGTCGAGATCGCCATCGAACGGCTTCACCGTTCCACCCTGCACCAGCCAAAGCCGGTCCGCGCAAGCTTCCAGCAGATAACGGTCATGCGAGACCAGGATCACCGCCCCTGGAAAATCGTTGATCGCCTCGATCAGCGCCGCGCGGCTGTCGATGTCGAGATGGTTGGTCGGCTCGTCGAGGATCACGAGATGTGGCGCGCTGAAGGTTGCAAGCCCGAGCAGCAGCCGCGCTTTCTCGCCGCCGGACAGTTTCTCAACCTTCGTGTTGCCTGCCAGGCCCGAAAAGCCGATGGCGCCAACGCGCGCGCGCACCTTCGCTTCCGGCGCCTCCGGCATGAGCCGGCGCACATGATCGTAGGGACTTGCATTCGGCTCCAGCTCGTCAAGCTGGTGCTGAGCAAAATACGCGACCTTGAGATTGGCCGCGCGCGTGACGCTGCCGTGCTCGGGCGGCAGCCTTCCGGCCAGCAGCTTGACCAGCGTGGACTTGCCGTTACCGTTGGCGCCGAGCAGTGCGATGCGGTCGTCGTTGTCGATACGCAGCGACAGGCCCGATAGCACCGGGTGGCCGGGCTCGTAGCCGACATCGACATCGTCGGTGGCAATGATCGGCGGCGAAAGCAGTTTTTCCGGCGCGGGAATATGGATCGGCCGCACTTCGTCGGCGACGAGCGCGGCGATCGGTTCCAGCTTTGCCAGCATTTTCAGGCGCGATTGCGCCTGGCGCGCTTTGCTTGCCTTGGCACGAAATCGGTCGACGAACGCCTGCAGATGCTTGCGCTGGACCTCCTGTTTCTTGATCATTTTCTGGTCGAGCAGCATGCGCTCGCGCCGCTGGCGTTCGAAGGCGGAATAACCGCCGCGATAAAGCTCCAGCTTGCGGCTTTCGAGCGACAGGATATGCCCGACAGCGCTGTCGAGCAGATCCCGGTCATGACTGATGACGATCAATGTTGCCGGATAGCGAGCCAGATGATCCTGCAACCAGAGTGTGCCTTCAAGATCGAGATAGTTGGTCGGCTCATCAAGCAGCAGCAAGTCGGGTTCTGCGAACAGGGTAGCGGCCAGTGCCACACGCATGCGCCAGCCGCCTGAGAACTCCGCGCACGGCCGCAGCTGGTCGGAAGCGGAGAAGCCGAGGCCGGCGAGGATGGATGCCGCGCGGGCAGGGGCCGCGTGCGCGCCGATATCGGCAAGGCGAGTCTGGATTTCAGCAATACGATGGGGGTCTTGTGCCGTTTCCGCCTCTGCCAGCAGCGCATCACGCTCGCCGTGGGCCTTGAGCACGATATTGAGCAGGCTCTCCGGCCCGTTCGGCGCTTCCTGCGCCAATCTCCCGATGCGCCAGCGCGGCGGGATCTCCACATTGCCTTGCTCTGCCGAAATATCGCCGGCGATGACGCCGAATAGCGTGGTCTTGCCGGTGCCGTTGCGGCCCACGAGGCCTACTCGCGCGCCCGTGGGAATGCGTGCGGAGGCGCCTTCCAGCAAAACGCGGCCGGCAATGCGGACCGTGAGATCGTCAATGATGAGCATGCCGCGCCTTTTGGCCGACAGCGCGATGCGACGCAACCCTCCGGTCCCGGTTTTCAGCACATCGGGCGGAACGCGCCTTGGGCAAGCGCACGCCGAGCCCTCGCAAATTTCCGGAAACTAGTTGCATTTTGTTGAAGCGCCGAACCGAGCCCCGGTCACTCGATGTCGAGGCGGAACGGATAGCCTTCGGGCGCCGCTTCGCCGAGCCCGATCGCATCGATTGCGCGTATCATGCGCCCGTCGCGATTCAGCAGGCGGTCGGCGACTGAAACGATGCGGGAATTCGGTTGCGCCGTGGGTGAAGCGCGCCTGATATCCCAGGCGATCTGCATTTCGTTGCGCTGCGGATTGAGAGCGCAGGCCGCGACATAAGCTGCGGCTGTCGAACGGCTGATCCCGGCAAAGCAGTGCATCACCATTGGCGTCTTGCGGTCCCAGGCGCCAACGAAGTTGATGAGCCGTTCCACGTGCTCGCTTGCCGGCGCGGTATAGCCGTCCATCGGCATGCTGATATCGTCAACGGCAAGCACGAGATGGTTCTCCGGCGCAATATGACGTGGCCGCTGCACCCGATCGACGAGGCGCAGCAAGGTGACGATGTGGCGGGCCCCGGTCTCATCGACCGTGGTCGGCAGGCGAGCGAGTGAGCAGACATGGATCATGTGCAAAACCGAAACACGAATCTTGCGTCATATGTATGACGCGCAAGCTGCGATTAAAAGCCTCAGTCCCGCAATAGTTTTTCGAATCGTTCCCGGAAACGCGCCTGCGCGGTGCTGGCCGGCCAGGGGCTGAGATAGTCGCGTTCGAGCGGGGCCGAGAATTTCGGCGGCGCGCCGAAGAACTTCCGTGCTTCATCGTCGGCAAAGCCGGCCAGGCGCGTCGCCTCGAGATAGGCTGCGCCGCGATCTGCGGCCTTGATCAGAACTTGCAGGGTCTCCGGCAGTCTGGCGGGCAACCCGAACCGCAGGTGAATGGCAGTGAGCAGACGTTTTTCCACAGCCTTGTAGCTGTCGCCGATGACTGCCTTGAACGGTGAAATCATGTCGCCGATGACATATTCCGGCGCGTCGTGAAGCAGCACCGCGAGGCGGCTTGTGCGGTCAAGCCGCGGAACCTTTGCCCGCGCCAGCGCCTCCACCAGCAAGGCATGCTGCGCGACGGAAAATATGTGCGGCCCCTGCGTTTGACCGTTCCAACGCGCGACGCGTGCGAGCCCGTGCGCGATGTCGTCCACCTCGACATCGAGCGGGGAGGGGTCCAGCAGGTCGAGCCGTCGGCCCGACAGCATGCGCTGCCATGCGCGCGGCGCGGCTTTCCGGCCCGAGCCGGATTTGGTCGGCATGGTCATCGCTTTCCGGCAAGCTTGGCGACGGCGGCATGCCGGTGGCATTTGACGAGATGGTCATTGACCATCCCAACCGCCTGCATGAAAGCGTAGACGATCGTCGGCCCTACGAATTTGAAACCGCGCGCGACGAGCTCTTTTGAAATCTTCTTCGACAATGCGGTCTCCGCAGGAACCTGTTTGCGCGTACGAAACTTGTTGAGCTTGGGTTTGCCGTCGAGATAGTCCCACAGAAATTCTGAAAACCCGGGACCGCTCTCCATGATTGCGAGCCACGCCCGCGCCGAGGACACCGCGCCTTCGATCTTGGCGCGGTTGCGCACGATGCCGGCGTCATTCATGAGCGACTCGATCTTGCGCCTGGGATAACGCGCGATTTTTTCCGGATCGAAATCGTCGAACGCGCGGCGGAAATTGTCACGTTTGCGCAGGATGGTGATCCACGACAGGCCGGCCTGAAATCCGTCGAGCACAAGCTTTTCGAAGAGCGCCCGGTCGTCGAACTCCGGAACGCCCCATTCCTCGTCGTGATAGGCAATGTAAACGGGGTCCTGCTTGGGCCAGGGACAACGGACAAGGCCGTCCGGAGAAGCAATCAACTTGCTCATGTTGGTCATGTTGCTCATGGCGCAACCTTCGTCTCGCCCGGCCAGTCGAACCTTGCCCATGACGGCTTCACGGCGCGAACGGTAATTCCGCCGGCCTCGAGCGGCGAATGCGCGGCGAGCGCGTCGTTGACCCGATCGAGGCGAAGGAGCGCAAGTCCCCTGCCTTTCGACGTCGAGCCGAGAATGCCGACCTGCCTGTCACCGGCCATGACCGGCAGTCCCGAGCTCGGGGCGAATTCGTCATAGGCGATCGGGACGACGCGGCTGCGCGCGCTGGCGCGATGTTCAACGCGGGAAACAACCTCCTGGCCGACGTAGCAGCCTTTGTCGAAATCGACGCCATTGAGTTGATCCATATCCGCTTCGTGCGGGAATGTGTCGCCATATGCGAAATCGAGGCCGCCGCGCGGCACCCCCAGTGCAATGCGATGCGCTTCATAGGCATCTGCATTGGCGAGTGTGGTGCCGAGATCGGTTGCGGCGTCTTCGGCCAGGTGCGGGGGAAGCATGATGCGCCAACCCAGCGACGGCAGCCGCGGGTCGGTGTAGCTCAGGCCATATTCGCTCTCGGCGTTGCCGTTCCAAAGTGCCAGGACGCCAAGCACCTCCGACAGGTCTTCGCAGATGACCTTGGCGCGGAGCTTGTAGAAATTCAGCTTTTCCACGAGAGCGGTTGCCAGCGCACGCGGGCAATCGAGGAAAAAGCCGCCGCCATCTTCGGCAGGCGCCTCTGCGACGATGAAATCGGCAATGATCTTGCCCTGGGGCGTAAGGAGTGCCCCAAAGCCCGGCTTGCCCACGGCCACTTTCGCCATGTCGTTCGTCACCAGACCGTTGAGAAACCGCCGCGCATCGTCGCCGGCAACTTTGACAACGCTACGATCGGGGAGAAGTGCTGCCTGCATCCGTTTCCTCGGGCCTCCTGCGATAATCTCTTGCCAGAACTCGCGGCGGAACGTAAGCGCTGTCGGGCCGGGCTCAAGTCCATTTAGATGCATTCCAGGATGGCCGAAAACTACGATCTGATCCTCAAGGGTGGCACGGTCGTCAATCATGACGGCGGGGCCGTGCGCGACCTTGCCATTCGTGCCGGGCGCCTTGCGGCGATCGGCGACCTTTCGCGTGCATCAGCCGGCGAGGTCGTCGATTGCCGCGGCCTTCATGTTTTGCCGGGCGTCATCGACACCCAGGTTCACTTTCGCGAACCGGGCCTCACGCACAAGGAAGACCTCGAAAGCGGTTCGCTTTCCGCGGTGATGGGCGGGGTCACCGCCGTATTCGAAATGCCGAATACCGATCCGCTGACCGTGAGCGCGCAGGCATTGGCGGACAAGGTCAAGCGCGGTCACCACCGCATGCATTGCGACTTTGCATTCTTCGTGGGTGCGACCGCGGACAATACGAGGCAACTCGCGGAACTGGAGCGCCTGCCGGGTTGTGCGGGTATCAAGGTCTTCATGGGCTCGTCCACCGGATCGCTTCTGGTCGCCGACGATGCCGGTTTGCGCGCCGTCCTCAAAGTCATCCGGCGCCGCGCCTCGTTTCATTCGGAAGACGAGCCGCGGCTCAATGAGCGCAAGCACTTGCGGGTGGAAGGTGATGCACGCTCGCATCCGCTCTGGCGCGATGAGATGGCCGCGCTCAAGGCGACACAGCGTCTTGTCGCCATTGCGCACGAGACCGGCGCGCGTGTGCATGTGTTGCACGTGTCGACGAAGCAGGAAATCGAGTTTCTCGCCGGCCACAAGGACGTGGCTTCGGTCGAGACAACGCCGCACCATCTCACGCTCGAGGCGCCTGGCTGTTACGAAAAGCTTGGCAGCCTCGCCCAGATGAATCCGCCGGTCCGTGACGCTGCTCATCGTGCCGCGATCTGGAGCGGCGTGACAAATGCTGTCGTCGATGTGCTGGGGTCCGATCACGCGCCGCATACGCGCGACGAAAAGGCGAAGGTCTATCCGGCAAGTCCGTCAGGCATGACCGGCGTGCAGACACTCGTTCCCATCATGCTCGATCATGTCAACGCGGGCAGGCTGTCACTGTTGCGATTTGTTGATCTCACCAGCGCGGGGCCGGCGCGCCTTTTCGGCATCGCCGCCAAGGGTCGCATCGCCGCCGGCTACGACGCCGACCTGACGGTGGTCGATCTCAAGCGGCGGCAGACAATCACTGACAAATGGGTGGCTTCGCGCGCGGGCTGGACACCCTATGACGGCGTCAGCGTCGTTGGCTGGCCGGTCGGAACATTTGTCCGTGGACGCAAGGTGATGTGGGAAGGAAACCTCGTAGCGCCGAACCTGGGTGAGCGGGTCAGGTTCTTGGAAACGCTGGCGAGCTGAGCTCGCGCGAAGTGGCTACTGGCGCGGCTGCTCGAGCGAAAATTCGCCGTTGCGGATGCGCGCGCTCAAGCCGTCGGTAAACGAGGCCGCGGCTTCTTCGCCATAAGTGGTCACGAACTCGGCAAGCGCGATGAAAAGACAGGCCTGCGCAAGGCAATCGCCGTCAATGCCGTCATGGTGCGCTTCCGCCCAGGCTTCCTGGAGGTAGCCCAGCGCCACGATCTTCTGCTCGCGGTCCGAATTGGAATCGCGCGAGTCGACTGAACCCTCAACTTCCGGCATTTTCACAATTATCCCCAGGCGTCCGGGCGGGCGCCTATCCCAAGTCCCAATCAAGTCGCAATGAGGACGCTAGCAATGGGGATCGAGGGGCACTAGGTCACACTAAAGAAAAGGTTAACTGCGTCTGCTAGTTGGCGTACCGCGCCGTAATCTCGCGGGCGATCTTGGCGCCCTCGTCGAGATAGCGGCGGATTGCAAGGTCGGCCGCGGGCGTACAGGTGCGATAGGTCTGCTGAAAGCCGCGGTAGCCCCGATTGAAGCTGGCCACGATCTTGCGGCGGCGCTCCCCGCTGGGGGCTTCGGCATCGATCAAGGCCTGCATTTCATTGCGCCATTTCGCACCCTCATTGGCACCGCAGACGGCGCGCAGATAGTGGAGGGCCCCGAGGATTTCGCCGAGCCGTTGCAGGTCGGTGTCGAAAGGCGCGGGCGCGTCAGTCTGGGCGCGTGCGGGCAGCGCCAGGCAGAGCAGGATCGATCCAATTGCGAGGAGTGTCTTCACGCGTTTTGCCGGGGCCCTTTCGGCGAACATATGCGCTGGCCTGGCTATAATCGCAAGCCGCACAGATCAGCTCGCCTGTGTAACAAGGCTGGCCGCCGCGGCGGCAATTTCCGCCAGGCCCTCTGTCGTTTGATAGCCCGAAAGCTCCGCGGGTTCGACCCAGCGCGCGTCATTGAGTTCGGCGTTCAATATTGGTTCGCCTTTGAGCCAGCGCGCTGCGAAACACAGAATGACAAAATGCCTCTCGACCATTCCGCGTGCGTCGCGTGCGATCACCTCGCGATGGCCCGCCAATGCGATCGGCTCGATCGAGATTGACGTTTCTTCGCGCACCTCGCGGATTGCCGCGGCGGCGAGCGACTCGCCGGATTCCACGGCGCCTCCGGGGAACGTATAAAGATCGCGGGCGGGATTGCGCGCGCGCCGCACGATCAGCAGCCGGCCGCCGCGCAGGATGGCGGCGCTGACGGCGAGATAGGGCCGCTGCGGATAAGTTCGCTCGTCAGACACGCGATCTATCGTTCATCAATTTGTCGACGACTGCCTGCGGGGACGGTGCATCCATGAGTTCGGCCTCGCCGTTGATGATTGCGCCTGCGCGCGCAATCAGCGGCTTGAGCCATCCGACGGCGTTTTCGGCGAGTGCCGTGACCGTGTCGGGTCGCAGATCGCCTTTCAACGCGGCGCGGGTTGCCTCTAGCACGACGGTCATGGTGACCGCCAGCGTGTCGAGGCTGCCGCGTATATTCGGATCCGCGGTGTCGTAGGCTGCAATCGCGAAATCCCGGGTCTTGGAGTGCGACGCGCGAAAATGCTCACGGTAGCTCAGGGGTTTCCACGCGAGAAAATCGGCGCGAAATTCCGGGCAACTCGACAGCATTTCGAGCAGCATGACCGCTTCGTTGAAACGATTGAGATAGTCGGTTGCCAGCCCCGTCGCCGGGTTGATGTTGGCATCGGAAAGCCGCAAGCCCAGATCAATGTCCAGATCAATATCGAGGTCGATATCGCGCGTGTCATCCGGCGCTTGCGCAACGCGGACGCAATCCTGATATTCCATTGAGCGCATTCCCCCGGGGCCGGGATACAGTGTTACGATGCGGGGTTAAATTGCGCTTAAACTTCGGGCGTTTAGGGTCAGTCGGATGTGCGGTCGCTATGTCGTGACGTCTGCGCCGGAGGCAATCCGGGCGCTTTTCGGCTATCCCGAGCAGCCCAATTTCCCGCCGCGCTATAACATCGCGCCGACACAACCCATCGGCATTGTTCGCCTTCATGAGGGCAAGCGTCAGTTCACCCTGGTCCGCTGGGGACTGCTGCCGTCGTGGGTTAAGGATCCGAAAAAATTTACTCTGCTCATCAATGCGCGCGGGGAATCGTTAACCGAGAAACCGGCATTCCGCGCGGCCGTGAAGCGTCGCCGTTGTCTGATCCCGGCGGATGGATTCTACGAGTGGAAGGCGGTTGGGCAACGCAAGCAACCCTATTTCGTGCACGCGAAAGGGGACCAGCCGCTCGCTTTTGCCGGCCTCTGGGAAACCTGGACCGGTCCCAATGGAGAAGAACTCGACACGGCGGCAATCGTGACCACGCGCGCCAATCGCGCGCTTGCGGGCATTCATGAACGGATGCCGGTTATTATTTCGCCGGACGCTTTCAACCTGTGGCTCGATTGCGCAAATGTCGATGCGGAGACGGCGTGCGCGCTGATCGCGCCGGCGCCGGAAGCCGCGCTTGAGGCCTACGAGGTCTCGACGGCGGTCAATCGTACCGCCAACGACAATCCAAAACTGCTCGAGCGCTGGATCGCCCCGTCCGAACCCGAGCCTGGCGAGAATCCGCCGCGGAAGCGGCGCGCTGTCGGCCGCGCCAACAAAGACGACAAGAAAGACAACAAGAAAAATAACGGGCAAGGAGTGCTGTTTTGAACGCTGGTTTCGCGGGAACCTTTCCGGTGCCGGCGCATCCAATGCGTCGAAACCGAGGATATTGCCCAGGATATCGCCCATGTCGTTGAGCAAGTCATTAAGCCCGGCCCGGCAGAATGCCGCTGAGACTTTGAGTGACGAGGACCTGGTGCTCAGGGCGCGCGAGCGCGACGAGGCCGCCGTGCGCGCAATCACAAAACGCTACAACCGCCGCCTGTTCCGCATCGCGCGCAGCATCCTGCGCAATGACGCGGAGGCCGAGGATGTGGTGCAGGAGACCTATGTGCGCGCATTTACCGGCCTCGACATGTTCCGCGGCGACGCCGCCTTCGGAACCTGGATCACGCGCATCGCGATGAACGAAGCCTTGGGGCGGCTTCGGCGAAGGCGGCCGACGGTGGAGTGGGAGAGTTACGGCGCCAACCGCAATCAGGCGGAGATCATCCACTTCCCGGCCTCCGCGGCCGGCATCGATCCGGAGAAAACCATGGCGCAAGGCGAAATCCGTGCTGTGCTCGAGCGGGCAATCGATGAGCTTCCCGACGCGTTCCGTTCGGTGTTCGTCGCGCGAATTGTCGAAGGCATGAGCGTCGAGGAGACGGCCGATCTTTTCGGTCTGCTGCCCGAGACGGTGAAGACCAGGCTGCATCGCGCGCGTGTGCAATTGCGTGCGGAACTCGACAAACAGCTTGGTCCCGCGCTCACGAGCAGTTTTCCCTTCGGCGGCCGGCGCTGCGAACGCATGACGGAGACGATTGTCCGCCGCATCTGCGCGGAGCAATAGCCGGGAACCTCTCGCGAGCTCCTGCATCAAACAATGCACTGATGCACGGCACGGCCATGCGCGATCCAGTCAGGATCAAGCGGCCGCGCGAAACGGAGGTTTCCATGATTGCCAGACTGTCGGCGGGCGTCATCACGCTTTGCCTGCTATCCGCGCCCGCATTCGCGCAGGGCGCCAAGCCGAGTGATCCGCAGATCGCGCACATCGCCTACACGGCGGGCCAGCTCGACATCGAGGCTGCCAAGCAAGCGCTCAAGAAATCCAAGAACAAGGAAGTTCGCGAATTCGCCGACGATATGGTGCGCGACCATGGCGAGGTGAACAAGCAGGCGCTTGCGCTCGTCAAGAAACTCAAGGTCAAGCCGGAGGACAACGACACCAGCCGCGCGTTGACCAAGCAGGCCGACGCCAAGCGCGCCGAACTGTCGAAGCTCAATGGCGCCGCTTTTGACAAGGCCTATGTCGGCAACGAGGTCGCCTACCACAAGACGGTGGACGGCGCGCTCGAGAGCACGCTCATTCCTTCCGCCAGCAATGCCGAACTCAAGAGCCTGCTCCAGACCGGCCTGAAGATATTCCAGGGCCACGAGCAGCATGCCGAGCATGTCGCAGCCGAACTCAAGTAGATCGGTGACCCCCGCCGTGACGCCGGGGCGGGTCAGCATCGCTGCGCTTGTTGCGTATGCGCTGCTGTCCGTCCCGGTGCGGGCGGAGACGATTCAGGTGACGATAGACAAGCTCGTCTTTTCGCCGTCCGAGGTGGATGCCAGGGTCGGCGATACGATCGAGTGGATCAACAAGGACGCGCTCGCGCATACCGCGACCGCAACAAACGGCGATTGGAATGTCGTCATCGCACCACGGCAGAGCGGCCGCGTGGTGCTGAAAAAACCGGTGCCGCCGATTATTTCTGCAAATACCACCCCAACATGAAGGGCCGCGTGGTCGTAACGCCCTGAACCGGTGGACGACTAAAGCACCTTGCCGGGATTGAGAATGCCATTGGGGTCAAGCATGCGCTTGAGCCCGCGCATGAGCTCGAGCGCGACCGGATCCTTCACCTTGGGCAGGGAATCGCGCTTGAGCTTGCCGATGCCGTGCTCGGCCGAGATCGAGCCGCCATATTTGAGCACGATCTTGTTGACGGCGTCGTTGACCTCTCCCCAGCGCGCGAGGAATTGCGCAGCGTCGGCGTCGACCGGCTGGCTGACATTGAAATGCACATTGCCGTCGCCGAGGTGCCCGAAGGGAACGGGCCGGCATCCGGGAATGAGGGCCCTGGCGGCGGCGCTCGCTTCCTCCAGAAACTGCGGAACCGATGCGACTGGAACTGAAACATCGGCCTTGATCGAGCCGCCCTCGGGCTTCTGTACTTCCGGCAATACATGACGCAGATGCCAGAACGCCCGGGCCTGATCGAGACTGGCGGCAATGACCGCGTCCTCGACCAGTCCTTGCGCGCTTGCGTCCGCAAGCACCTCCTCGACGCCCTCGCGCAGCCCCTCGGCGTGCTGAGACGATACTTCCATCAACACGTACCAGGGGTGCCTGCCTGCAAGCGGATTGCGGATGCCGTGGCCGTGCTTGACCGCGAATTCGATCACGTCGCGCACGATCAGTTCGAAACTGGTCACCGTGCCGCCGACACGCGACTGTGCCTGGTTGAGCAGCGTGACCGCGGCGGCCGGCGAGGGAACGCCGACAAAAGCCGTTTCCACCGCGCGGGGCCTTGGGAACAGCTTGACCACGGCGGCCGTGATGACACCGAGTGTGCCCTCGGCACCGACGAAAATGTGCCGCAGGTCGTAGCCGGTATTGTTCTTTTTCAGTTTCGACAGAAGATTCATGATGCGGCCGTCGGCCAGCACAACCTCGAGACCCATGACGAGATCGCGCGCAATGCCGTAAGCCACCGCGCCGGTGCCGCCGGCATTCGTGGAGAGATTGCCGCCGATCGTGCAGCTGCCTTCCGCGCCGAGTGACAACGGAAAAAGGCGGTCGGCCAGTGCCGCCGCATCCTGGGCTTTCGCCAATACGACGCCTGCCTCGCAGGTCATGGAATTTGACGCCGCATCGACTTCGCGGATCTTGTCGAGCCGCGTGAGCGACAGGATCAATTCCCCATCGAAGGGAATCTGCCCGCCGACCAGCCCCGTATTGCCGCCCTGCGGCACCAGCGGCGTCTTGGTCTCGTTGGCAAGCTTGAGGATCGCCTGGACTTCCTTGACCGAGCCCGGCCGCAGCAGCATCGACGAGCGGCCATGATAGATGCCGCGGCCTTCGATCAGGAACGGCTCCAGCGCGCGCTGATCGGTGATTGCATATTTGTCGCCGACGATGGCCGCAAAGCGCGGCAGCAGGTCAGGCGAGGGCGCGCGACGAAGCTGTTCGTTCATTCAACCGTTTCCTGTCTCGGCGCGGCGGCGCGCCTGAGCCGATCATTGATCGCCTCGCCCAGCCCGCGGCGCGGTACCTTCATCACCGCGATGCGCTTTTTGCCGGAAGCATCGAGCGCGCGCAAATGCGAGAAAAGGTTGGCCGCCGCCTCGATCAGGTCGCCGCTCGGCGAGAGGTTCAATATCGGGCCGGACGTATCCGGCGCCGGCCCGAAGGCAAGCAGTGCCTCGCCCGGCTCCGCCATGTCCGCCTCAAGTCGCAACAGCGCCTGTGGCGCGTAGTGCGACGCCAGCATTCCGGGCGCCACCGGCCCATCGGCGGGTGACGAAACCGTCAGCGGGTGGCCGAGGATGCGTTCGATCGCCTCGCGCGCGATTCCGCCGGGGCGCAGCAGGGCAGGCTGCGCGATGCAGGAGACGATCGTCGACTCCACACCCACGGTGCACGGGCCGGCATCGAGAATGAGATCGATGCGCCCGCGCAGGTCACCAAGCACGTGGGCGGCACTGGTCGGCGACACGTGGCCGGATCGATTGGCCGAGGGCGCAACGACCGGCCCGCGAAAGGCTTTGAGCAGCGCATGCGCGACCGGATGTGCCGGCATGCGGACGGCCACGCTGTCGAGCCCTGCAAGCGCGAGATCGGCGACGCCGCAATCGGGTTGCTTTCGCAGGACGAGTGTCAGCGGCCCCGGCCAGAATGCGCCCGCCAGTTTTTCGGCCGCCATGGTGAATATGCCGACGCGCTTTGCCGCCGCCGCGTCCACGACATGCGCGATCAGCGGATTGAACGACGGGCGGCCTTTGGCTGCATAGAGGCGGGCCACGGCGGCGCCATTGCCGGCGTCCGCGCCCAGCCCATAGACCGTCTCGGTCGGAAAGGCGACCAGCCCGCCGGAGGCAAGGCAGCGCGCAGCCGCTTCGATTGCCGCATCATCGGCCTTTATTACGCGTGTTCCCGGCTCGGCACTCATTGCTTCCTGGCTTCTCGGCTTCTCGCAAGCTTGCGTTTAAGGACGCCGGAGTTATAAGTCCGGCCTTCAGTCGGAGTGTAGCGCAGTCTGGTAGCGCACCACGTTCGGGACGTGGGGGTCGCAGGTTCAAATCCTGCCACTCCGACCAGCACTTAGCAGATTTTTGGAACCCTAGCGGCAACAATTCCGGCAATGAAACGGCTCACAAGGCTCTCGGGGCACTTTTGGCTGCACCCAGGAGTAAAGGACGGCGACCTCCCATGGGCCGAGGCTAGTTGAATTCTCGAAATGTGCTTAAGGTCGCAAAGGCTCGATGAACCACTTCTACGAGGTCAAGCTCGCCGACTTTCCATGTTGTGCGATCGTTTGGCGCCACGCCGGTTGAACTTGCTGTAAGCTCAAAGCCACGGTCGTATTTTTTATTGTCTTCAATTTTTCGAACGTGCTTCAGCGTCTCAGCGCAAAACTTCAAGTCGGCAAGAGACTTATCGCGTAGTAAGTTTGCTTCCGTCGCAAGTGCGTGTTTGGAGATGTCGGCATATTCAATCCGCTCTAACGTAACAAATTCCGCTACCGTGTTCATCGAAACGAGAGCATTCCAAAGTAATCTAAAATTGGAAGGAGCCTTTCGAAACTCCTGAAAGTTGGGTTCGACCACCTCGCGGAAAAATTCGACAGCGTCCATTGATGCGTTCGTACGAAGGCTGAACAAAAAACCTACGGCAATGCTATGGCAACGATACGAGCGAACAAAGCGTGATTTATGCGCCTCCCTACGCACTGTAACACACTGAAAACATTAGTAACGCACGCAGGGACCCTCGTTCGGGACGTGGGGGTCGCAGGTTCAAATCCTGCCACATCGCTCAAACCAACTAAGGTTCATATCTGCTAACGGTCTGGGAGGCATAAATGGATGGTGACGAAGCCACGCGCGTGCCCGTGCGTAGGAGAATAGCTGATGAATTGGTCGAATTCGCCGTCATCGCAGCGTACTTATATATTTGCTTTACGGCGATCCTGTTTCTGAAGGCTTCAATTTTGAAAGCAGAGGGCGTACCTTTCGCGCCATTCACCTTTGCGCTCATCAAAGCTCTCATTTTGGCGAAATTTGCATCGATAGGGCATGCGCTGCATTTCGGCGAGCGATTCAAGAACTTCCCGCTTATCGTGCCCACTTTATACAGGTCATTGGTGTTTCTTCTGTTGCTGCTCGTTCTGAGCTCCCTCGAAGAGGTCGTCGCCGGTCTTATCCATAACAAGAAAGTAGCAGAATCTCTGTCGGAAATGGGAGGCGGGACGGCGAGTCAAATGATTGCGACGGTCATTGTGATGTTTTTGAATTCTGATTCCATTCTTTGCATTTCGTGTTCTTGGCGAGGCAGTCGGCGAACGAAATCTTGTTCGGGTATTTTTTTGGCCTCGTGCCAAGTTTGATGAGCATCGTCGGTCATGAGTCCTTTGGCGATTTCTTTTGTAATATGCTTGGTTGTACTTGGTGGCATTTTTACTGGTGCCGCGTGTCGCCGCGTATTACCGACCAGCCATGTAAGTAAAGAAACGCAGGATGTTGTGCGTCTGGGCACCGGCTTAATCGCAACCATAGCCGCGCTGGTGGTTGGTTTATTAATTGGGTCTGCAAAAAGCTCATTCGATACAAGGAACGCACAGATTAAACAACTTACGGCAAACGTTATATTACTTGATGGTTTGTTGGCTCAATATGGTCCAGAAGCTACGTCCGTTCGCAGTTTGTTGAGGAAGGCGATCGATCCGGTCATTGACCGGCTGTGGCACGAGAAAGCAACCGCAGCTCCGTTTGCGGCGAGAAGCGAAGGCGAAACGCTTTATTTTGCGATTTAATCGCTGTCACCGCAAAATGCAATTCAACGGACAATTCTAGGTCGGGCGATACAGGCCTCCAATGATCTCGTGCAAACTCGTCTTTTATTGTTTGTAGAGACAGACAATCAGATGCCAATGCCTTTTCTCGCCATCCTTGTTTTCTGGCTTTTCATTATATTTCTGAGCTTCAGTTTGTTTTCGGACCTCAATGGGACCGCGCTGGCATTTCTTTGCGTTTGTGGCTTTTCGGCATCTTGCGCAATCTACCTAATTTTAGAGCTGAACCAGCCATTCAACGGCCTGATGACGATTTCGGAGGCTCCACTGCGCAATGCGCTTGCGCCGCTTTAGGTTATTCACTTGGGTGGAGGCGATGCGAAAGTCGCTGCAAATGTCCGACCCATAGCGGACGTGAACAGATGCGCTGTACATGTCCGTTTTCGGGGGTAAAGCAGACATCATCCGGCGGCCATCAGCGTCTTGTTTCAAGTACACAGGCCGAGTACACAGAACGTCAAACGCGTTCTAAAAATGCAAATAATTTCAATGGCGGACAGTCAATCTCGCAAATCCTGCCACGTTGACCAATAGGCCGCGCCCTACCGTTCTAGGCGCTCAGTTCCGAACGCGGGCTATGGACCGAGCCCCCGTTATTCAGACCCGAAGCAAGCAGCGCTGCATGGGTGCGGCTTCTGAGCCTCAGCCGGTTCAATATCGCAGACACGTGCAGCTTCACAGTGTTGGGCGAGAGAAAGAGCGCCTTTGCCATCTCCTTATTTGTTTTACCTTCGCCAAGCAAACGCAGCACTTGCATCTGTCTCTTGCTCAGCCGCGTACGAATAAAAGTAAGCCGGTCAATTTGACTAGATGTTTCATCCTTGCTTGGGACGGAGCGCTGACGACGACCTGTGAACATTGCGTTCAGTTGCGAAGAGAGTGCTTCCGATACCGAGCGTTCAATCTTGCCGCTAATTGCGTCCAATGTGATCGCTGGGGGAATTTTCTGTCGTCTTCTGGCGCGTGTCTGCCGCGAGCCAATGGAAAACGGCAGCATGTCCGTCAGGTTTACGTGTAAGAGAGCTACGCCAGCTAGCTTATTTTGGGAGAGTGGAAACCCTATAAGGGAAAACCAGCGCTTTTCGCTCGGTGAGTGGCATGGATAGATAAATGTCAGAAGATCGAGCTTACCCGCCAGCAGTGCTCTTAGCTCTTTTGCAAAGCGACGTGAGCGCGGCTCGTCGGATCGGCAATATTGCAGGTAGCGCGAGCCGACCGCAAAATGAGGAACGCGCAGTCCGTTCTGGCGCGCGAAGTCCTTCCATGCATCATTGACGGCAACAATTGTTCCCGCAGCGTCAAGAATTACGACGCTTGCGGGAAGCAAGCTCAGTCGTTCAAACGCCGCGGCGGCTTTTATGGTCGTTTGTCGCGCCTGCTTTGAGATCGTGCGCATCGTCGTACACGGGGCATAGTCGCTTTGGGCTATTGTTTGCACCTAATCGTATATGACATTGATTAGCTGATTGATGGTCTGGTTGGAACATGGCGCGAAGCAAAAGAGTGTCGCAGGTCGAAGCCTCATTTCTGTTTGCTCATCGAGCGAACATTGAAAGATATAAAAAGCTTCTGCAAACCTGTTTGACCGATCATGAGCGGGCTTTCATTGAGCGGCGCCTTCACGAAGAGCAGCAGGCTATTGCTCAGCTTACGGAGAGCGCGGCGGCATAGCAAAGTTAATATCAGCATCGGACAAGTGCCCCCGTCCCATACAGCCCTTGTCCACTAAGAGGCCGCCCCGTCCCCAGAGGCGGCCTCTTTTCCTTACCTCTACAAGCGTCTCGCCGAGCATAGCTGAAGGGTGGAGTGGAGATGTGGGCAACCTGCCTAGCAAGTCAGTCCCTCGGAAATCCTGTCTCGTTTGTCAGGTGGCGGAAATGGAAGCCACCGAAACTGACGACCAGGTGATCTATCGATGCGGCCGATGCGGTACGATAATGGCCATCGCAAAACGGGCGGGTGGAAACAAATAGCCTGGGCGAGGCTTTCTGATAGCCTGATCGAGTACACAACGTGAGTACACAAAAGCAAAAACTGGTTCAAAAAAATCAAACAATTTCAATGGCACAACATCAAAATCGCAAATCCTGACACCCCGACCAATAGGTTGCCAATAGAGGTGCCGGTCCGCATTTGCGCTGGGGCATCACATCAACGCAAGGTCAGCACCACTGCGGACGTTCGGTTGCTGCTCGCACGCGACAGCCGCTTGAATACACTCCAGTGCAAGCTTGTTGAATTCAGCCGCCAGCTCTTTGTTAGAGCATTAAGTGGCCACTTCCCGGCACTTTTTTGCGTGGGTTAAGAGACGCTCGGCCATTTTTGACAGCTCAGACATATTTAGATGCTGCCCAAAGCTCCGCGCGATCAACCTAGGGTACTTTGCTTTGGACGCGCGCCAACAAATGTCCTCTAACGACCAAAACTGAACATCTAATTGCACTAAGTACCGCCACTCCGGATTGATGCAGATCAATGCAGATCGCATCCACAACGTCGGCGGTAAGGTGGACATGCCAATTTGCTCTGCACATGTCCGCTTCTGACCCAAAGAAGCGGACATGACGCATTCGCCAATTTTAGCAATCGCAACGCGCGCGTCAGCGCCGGCCTGGCCGATCGACTGGGCCGCCGCGATTGACGGAACCGGTGCCAGTAGTTTCGCGGTGTTCGCGGATCGCCTGATTTCGCACTGGTGCCACGACACGCGGCCTAAGAACGACGCCAGGCCTCGCGACACAGCCGACGGGATAGTCAATATACTGACAGTACACGACCGCGGCACTCGCGGTATGTGTATTTGCCGCCGCCATAAGAGTTAGGATTGCAAGCAGGGCAAATAGTGTTGTCACGGTTTTCATGTTCGCCTCCATTAGTGAAAAACTTTTAGAAGCGATTTCAAACCGCTTATTGATGTGGCGCAAAAAAAGAAGGTTTTTTATTGGATGCGGTGGTCCACTTTGGAATAGCAGACGCGAATATTATGTCGCGACGGTAAGCTTATGCGCCCATAGCGGTACAATTTTCTGGTGCGACACTATTTCTATGTCGGAAAGAAAATTCGCGAATAGCCGGAACAAATTGCTCGCGGTGATTACGTAATCCAAAAAATAAAATTGGTACGGGCTATGAGGGTCGCGTGCGTCTTTTGATTTAGCTCAAAGGCGTCAATCGCGATTGGCCTCATAAATTTTAATTATGTTGCGGATTTTCTACTCACGCCAGTTATCGCCCGAATCTGAGCAGTACACATTTCCTTTGGTCAGATGGGTGTTGGACGGCCTCGCAATTCTGCTTGTATCTGGCCTACTTTTTGTCGGCGCTGCGATTGCAGTCACCGTGCTCTCCCACATGTGAAAGGCGGCGCGGTTCTATTGGTCCTTAGCAGACATGAGCTTGTGCACTGCACCCAAAGATGGGGTAATCGGCCGGGCGATCTTTGTGGATAGCTGAAGATTTTTGGGTGCTGCGCTTCAGGCTGATGGTGAAACGAGGTCCGTGTGAACGGCCTCAAGCATCAGATGGAGAAGCGCAGCATGGAGCATTTTGCCGGACTGGACGTGTCAGTCAATGAGACGAGCGTCTGCATTGTGGATGAGACGGGCAGGATCGTTCGGGAAGTAAAGGTGGCGAGCGAACCTGACGCTCTCTTACAGGTGCTGAAGAATAGTACCTACCGCTTCAGGCGCATTGGACTGGAAGCCGGGCCACTGTCGCAGTGGCTTTACAGCGCTCTCGGCGAAGCAAACTTGCCGGTCATTTGTGTCGAGACCCGGCACATGCGGGCGGTGTTGGAGGCGCAGATCAACAAGACCGACCGCAATGATGCCCGCGGCATCGCGCAGATGATGCGGGCGGGACTTTATCGTCCGGTGCATGTGAAGACGCTACGCAGCCAGAAGTTGCGCATGTTGCTGACCCATCGCAAGTTGCTGCAGTCGAAGGCCATCGCCATTGAGAACGACCTGCGCGGAACCTTGCGTAACTTCGGCCTCAAGGTAGGTGTGGCTGGCGCGATCAAGTTCGAGGCCCGCATCAAGGAGCTGGTCGCAGATATCCCCGACCTGGCCGGCTTGGTCGAACCGCTGCTCATTGTCCGGCGGGTACTGCGCGAGCAGATCGCCGTCCTGCACCGTCGCCTGCTAGCGATCGTCAAGGACGATGTCGTATGCCGCCGCCTGATGACGATCCCCGGCGTCGGTCCGGTGGTGGCGTTGACCTATCGCGCCACCGTCGATGTGCCGGCACGCTTCCGCAACTCCAGGGCGGTCGGGGCAGTTCTCGGACTGACGCCCTGCAAGTATCAATCCGGCGAAAGCGATCACACCGGCGCAATCTCAAAGTGCGGCGACGAGATGATGCGGGTCATGCTCTATGAGGCGGCCCAGATCCTGCTGGTACGCTCAACACGGTGGTCCTGGCTCAAGGCCTGGGCGATGCAGATCGCCAAGCGCCGCGGCATGAAAAAGGCAATCGTAGCGCTGGCTCGTCGCTTGGCTGTGATCATGCATCGCATCTGGAGTGACGGCACTGAATTCCGCTGGACCCGCCAAGAGGCTGCAGCAGCATGACAATGCAAAATCAAACGCGATAGGAGAAGACGCGAGCTCCACCGTGCGGTGGTATGATGTCCCTCGCGGGACGACGAATGAGGTGAGATCGTATGTCTGCTTGGACCTGCCGCTTATTGCGGCAAGGCCGACCCAAAGATTGTTCCGCCTCGTTCTCGAACCCCATGATGGAAGGGCCGTAGCGCCGATTCCGAAGAGAAGCACGAGCCCGTGAGTGACATTGACACCAGAGCGGTGGCTAGTCTGAAGGCGCTTGACCCAAACCGGCCGATTAGAGAAGCAGACATAGAGCCCTGCCTTAACGGCGTTCGTTTGAACCGCTACGATTGCTTCGTCCTGAGCCGGGGAGGCAATGAGACGGCGCGATTTCATTACACTTCTCGGCTGCGGCACGGCCGCATGGCCTCTCGCCACGCAGGCGCAGCCAGTAGGGTTGCCCGTTGTTGCATATCTCAGTGCGGGCATTAGTGCGGCCGCACCCGGACAAACATTGGTGGCACTTCGCCGGGCTCTGGCCGAAGCCGGCTACGTTGACGGTCGAGCAGACATCATTCAGCGGCCATCAGCATCTTGATACGAGTACACAAGCCGAGTACACAAAACGCCAAACCCGTTCTAAAAATCCAAATAATTTCACGGGCACTGTGAAACCGAAAAATGGCGCAAAGTGGGCAATTTCCAGGCGAGAAAGCCCACTAGTTTATTTCTTGTTGCGGTGGAACGATTACTCGTGCGCAAATGGTCTAGTGACTGCCATTTGAATTTTTACCTAAGCAGCAAAATGTCGCGCCTTCGATATATTCACTGTTAGTGGGAATAAGTTTCCTTTAGGGCAAAGCCAATGTAAACAACATCACATAGGGAAATGAAAATAATGCTACAATATCCAGTGTGGCAGAATCAAAAATGTCTAATAACTCCCCCCACGCAGCCTTTTCAATTACGCCGACCTGCCACTTGCAACCTATCGCGCCGGCGAGGCTCGCTGTCCTCCCTGCTGGGTCAAGAACAGGCCGACTTCTGTTTCTCAAGGAGGGGACTGTCGCAGTTGTCAGGCAGGCACTCAGCTCGCCATAGTGGATGAGCCGGGCGCTGTGTTTGGCGAAATCTCCGCTTTACTGGATCGGCCACACACTGCGAACGTGTATACTTAAGACCCTCGCAGTTTTATGTCGCTGATGCCGCTCTGCTTGGTGTTAGCGTGGCCGCACTCTTTTATGTAGCGGCGACCTTAGCGCACCGTCTTGACCGCGCCAACGAGGCCCTCGTCTCCTCATTGCAATCGCGCTGACGCGCAAGCACGTCCATGGGAAATTTTCGCAAGCGCACCGACATAGAACGCGCGGAAGCGGGGATATCATCACGCAGTAGACGATCACGATGACACGCAGTAGACGATCACGATGAGAATGACGCCAACTCGTGTATGTGGGTGTCTCCACAGGAGTTCTTGGTCTACGACGCCGCGCGATGAAGCCCGACCCTACGCCATTTGCCGCGGCATTCCGTTACCTCCTATGCGAGCACTCATACGTTCTGCCATTCTTGCTTGCCACAATGGAACTCTGAACCGAGCGGCTGTAGCGACGGCAATTCTGCCGGACCCTGCTTCTTAACGGGAGGCTGACCGTGCCAAAACCGACGTGGTGTTTATGCGGACGCTGGATTAACAGATAAGGTGGCCGACTTTTCGTACGAAAGTGATGCTCTCGCAGAAATGGTCGCCCGAGCATGGACCGATGCGGCCTTCCTAAAGCCAGCATATATCGACGCCGGCCGGCGCCAAAACTAGCTCGAGGCACGGGGCTTCCGTCTGAAGAACCCTATCGTGGTCGACGAAAGCACTTATGTAGCTGGAATTCACGCACCCGCCGATGCAGTCGTGTTTGTGATACCCGACTCTTCACGTATCACGACTGCGGGACCTCTTCTCGAGACGGCCAAGTTGCTGATGGCCGTTACGCCAAACGGAATCTAGCTGCGACTTGGTCTGAGGTGAAAAGGAGCCTGCAAGAAACGATTGGCGACGAGCACTCGCAAGTGGGAGGTTTTGAATGGCACAGTTGGTCACGGAGTGGGTCAGCGTCACGAGAGATATTTCGATCATCGCTCGCGAGTCTGGGGGAGGTTTGGTTTAAGAGCGGCACGAAGAAAACGTAGATCCATTCGCGACGCCGATGACGGGCGTGGGTGCGGCGGGAAGTACGGTTGGGCTGCTCGACGGCGCGATAAATCTCGGGTTCGCTGGGATTGAAAAGCGCCTCGCGCGCCCGGAGCCGACTGTCGCCGGTTATATCGTCGCCCTGGTCGGTGCGTATCACACGTCTGTCGACACGCCTCGAAATCTCCGCCGTGCCGCCAGCCGTTTCAACGAGCTGGGGAGGCCCGAGGTCGCGGCATACCTTGAAGAGCGTGCGCGCGAGGAGACCGGTCACGACCGGCTCGCACTCAAGGATCTACGTGCACTGGGCGTGCCCGGCGAACGGCTCGTTGCCAATTTCATCCCGGAGGGTATCAAGCCGCTCTGCGAGCGCTTCGATGACGTCTGCGCCGAGGACTATCCGATAAGATGTATCGGCTATTCGTATTGTCTGGAGCGCATTGCCGCACTTAAGCAGGAGACCGATATCGCGAGGGTTCGGGCGCTGTGCCCGGATGGCGTCGATGCGACCCGCTTCCTGCGAAGTCACAGCTCCCTCGGCAGCGAGGCGAACCACGTCGCAGAAACGATCGCGTTCGTCGCATCGCTTCCGGCGAATGACCGTATCAAGGTCGTTCAGGAGACATATGAATTGTCATTGATCCTGGCGGAGGGATACAATCACGAACTCCTCAAATCCGAGGCGGAGATGCTCGAGGAGATTTGGGAGGCGATCGGAGAGACGCTCCAGTATGGTCGTGGTTCAGTTTCTTCGAACATTGAAGAGCACGTGGCTCGACCTGTGGCGTGACCGGTTAGCGCATTCGTCGTCGCCGTCTGGGGTGCTGTGAGGCGCCGGGCGCGCGCGTCTCGGATGCGCTTTTTTAACTTACGACGAGGACCGCGTAACTTGTCGCGATATCGCCAGACTTCCTTTAGTTAGGTCAGGCAACGCCGGGGCCAACCGCTGACTTAGCCGAGTGGCTGACTGGACACGGTCTAGGCCAGTACGCACATGCGTTTGCCGAAAATCATATCGATTACGCTGTGCTTCCGGAATTGACCGAGAGCGATCTCGAAACTTGGGGTCTCATTAGGCTATCGCAAGAAATTGCTTAGGGCCATCGATGCATTGCAAGCGAGTGAAGCGGCGGGAAAAGCCGAAGTTTCGATATTTGGCGGGGGTTCACTCTCTCCTTCACAACATCGCGACGCTGAATTTCGTCAGATCACCGTGATGTTCTGCGATTTGGTGGGGTCTACGCAACTCTCGGAGAAGTTAGACCCTGAAGTTCTCCACGGACTGATCGACGCGTATCGACGGGAGTGCAGCACGGCAATTAGGCGCTATGGAGGTGAGGTCGCCCGCTATTTCGGCGATGGCGTCATGGCGTTTTTCGGTTGGCCCCTCGCACACGAGGACGACGCCATTCGCGCTGTTCACGCAGCGCTAGAGATTGTTTCTGAAGTTGCGAAAATTTCAGGGCCAGTCACCCTGGCTTCCCGGGTAGGCGTTTGCTCCGGACCGGTTATTGTCGGTGAAACTGGAAACAGTGCTACCTCGTGGGCGATGGATGCGGTGGGCGAAACGCCCAATATTGCCGCGCGGCTACAAACTCTTGCCGCTGTCAATACTGTCCTCATTTCGGAATTTGACGAGACGTCTCGTATCGGCGGCTTTCGATTTACGCGGCCTTGGCCAACAGGAGCTTAAAGGCATAATCGAACCGCTCCATGTCTACCATGTGCTTGCGGCCAAAAGTGCCAGTAGCCGGTTCGAAGCTGCGCATGCGGGATCTCTCACCCCGCTCGTTGGACGTTCAAGCGAACTGCGCTTGCTTCTCGATAGGTGGGAGAAGGTCAAAGAAGGGGACGGCCAAGTGATACTGCTTTCCGGTATTCCGGGAGTTGGGAAATCGCGGCTTCTCCACGAATTGAAATCACATATTGAGGGAGAACCGCACACCCTGTTGCACCATCAGTGTTCGCCTTATCACAGTCAAAGCCCATTCTTTCCGGTGATCGAGCAGATCGAACAAGCGGCTCAACTACTTGCCCTTGAGGCCGATGCGGACAAGATTGCAAAGCTGCAGGCATACCTTCCGCGCTTTAACGGTGGTTCCGTAGAGCCGCTCGTGCTGATTGCCAACCTGTTAGCGATCTCCACCGAGAATCAGCGCCAACTATCCGAGCTTACCCCGCAGCAAATAAAGAACAGGACGATCAGCGCGCTTGTCGACGTGCTCTTAGGATTTTCTTTTCGAAAGTCCGACGCTCTGCGTCTTTGAGGATGCGCACTCGGTAGATCTCATCGACGCTTGAGCTGCTTGAACTGATTATCAGCCGGATTGGCCATGCTCGTGTGTTGCTCGTTGTGTCGTGCTCGGCCCGAGTTCCGCCCCACCTGGTTAGCTCACGCAAACGTCTCTACACACTCGCTCACGCGATGTCCCAGACCGAAGTGAAACAATGATTCGAGACGTCGTGAGGGGCGCGAGCATCTCCCCAGAGCTGGTCGACCAAATAATCGAAAAGGCCGATGGCGTCCCTCTATTCATAGAGGAAC
>CAWHQF010000028.1:0-420806 GCA_963831475.1 uncultured Alphaproteobacteria bacterium | reverse complement strand
CGGCAACTTGCCGGCATCGGCATCGCGCCGGTGTTCCCGCTCTGGGGCAGGCAGACGTCCGTGCTTGCCCGTGAGATGATCGATACGGGCGTGGAAGCCAACCTTTGCACCATCGACCTGAGCAAGCTGCCGGCTTTCTTTGCTGGGCGCCGCTTTGACAAGGCGTTGCTCGATGCCTTGCCAGCCGGTACCGACCCGTGCGGCGAGAACGGCGAGTTCCACACATTCGTTTCGGCCGGGCCGATGCTTTCGCGCAAAATTGCGGTCAAGACGGGTGAGACCGTCGAACGAGACGGATTTGCATTCGCGGATTTATTGCCGGTTTAGCTGCGCAAACTGCCGCCGGTGCGCTTGGTCACTTCAGCAACAATTTTTCCGGCAAGCGCGTCGATCTCGGCATCCGTCAAGGTCTTTTCGAGCGGCTGGATCGTGACGGCAATTGCGATCGATTTCTTGCCGGGCTCGATTCCCTTGCCTTCGTAAACGTCAAAAACAACGATATCGGCAATGAGTTTTCTGTCGGCATTTTGCGCAGCACGCACGATATCGGCGGCTTTGACCGTGCTGTCGACGACGAAAGCGAAATCGCGTTCGATCGGCTGAAATTGCGACAGTTCCAGCAGAGGTTTTGTCCGGGTCTGCCGTACCTTTGGCTCCGGGATTTTTTCGAGGATCACCTCGAAGCCAACCAAAGGACCTTCCGCCATCAAAGCGGCAATCGCGCGCGGATGAAGTTCTCCAAAGTGCCCAAGGATGTTCTGCGGACCGATCTGGATCGTGCCGCTTCGGCCCGGATGAAACCAGCCTGGCCCGCCCGGAATAATCTGCAAAGCCTGCATGGGCGCGCCGGCCGCGGCGAGGACGGCGAATGCGTCGGATTTCGCATCAAAAGCGTCGACCGAGCCGGCCTTGTTTGTCCAATGGCGTCCGCCGCCCGTCGATTTTGCGAGGGCGCGCCGCACTCCACCTGCAGCGGTGATTTGATCGGAAGGCTTATCGCCTTTGAAGATTTGGCCAACTTCGAACAATGCGGTATCGGAAAATCCGCGGTCGGCGTTGCGTTGTGCCGCCGCTACCAGGCCCGGGATGAGGCTTGGCCGCATGTCGGACAATTCCGCGGCGATCGGATTGGCAAGCGCCAATTCCGGTCGACCGCCGCCAAAAAGTTCGGCCTCTTTTTTGGACACGAATGACCAGGTTACCGCTTCGAGCATGCCTTGCGCCGCGAGTGCGCGCTTGGCCTTTCGAGTACGAGTCTGGATCGCCGTAAGCACTAGCCTGCGCGGATTTTCGCGCCCGAATCGCGTTGACGGCACCCGGTCCACGCCGATAATGCGCACCAGTTCTTCGACAATATCCGCACGGCCCTGGACGTCGGGCCGCCACGAGGGCACCGCGATTTTCACGCGCTCGCCCTGGCCGGCTGCGAAGAAGCCCAGTTTTTCGAGAATTCGCCGGATATCGGCGATGGACATCTTCAGACCGGCAAGTCGCGGGAGCTCGCTCAAGGGAAAATCTATGACCTTTTCCTTTGGCGTCGAATCGCCGGCGACAATGGTCTCCGACGGTTCACCGCCGCACAGGTCGAGCACCATTCGCGTTGCCAGCTCCAGCCCAGGGATCATGAATGCCGGGTCGACGCCTCGCTCGAACCGGTAACGCGCGTCGGAATTGATGCCGAGCTTGCGGCCGGATTGGGCAATATTGAATTCGTCCCACAGCGCCGATTCGATCAGCACATTGGTCGTGGTTTGCGAACACCCGCTTGCCTCGCCGCCCATAATGCCGGCGAGCGATTCAACGCCCTTTTCGTCGGCGATTACGCAAATGGCTTCGTCCAGTTCGTAGGTTCTGCCGTCGAGAGCGAGCAGCGTTTCGCCGTTCTTTGCGCGGCGTACGGTCAGATTGCCGTGGACTTTGTCGGCATCGAATACGTGCAACGGCCGCCCGCGATCGAACGTGATGAAGTTGGTGATGTCGACGAGTGCATTGATCGGCCGCAGGCCGATCGCGGTGAGACGCTTTTGCAGCCACTCAGGCGAAGGACCGTTTTTGACGCCGCGCACCAACCGCAGTCCAAAAGCCGGGCACAATGACGGAGTCTTCCCGAAATTGAGCGTCACCTTGACCGGGCAAGGGAAAGATCCCTTCACCGGCTTGGGGACCTTGTCCGTGTAGACCCCGATGGACGTCGCGCCGAGATCGCGCGCAATTCCGGAAACGCCGGCACAATCCGGCCGATTGGGCGTCAGATTGATTTCAACCACGGGGTCGCCGAGGACGGCCCATTCGGCGTAGGACTTGCCGACGGGGGCGTCGGCGGGCAGATCGATAATTCCCTCGTGGTCGTCTGAGATCATCAGCTCGGCGGCCGAGCAAAGCATTCCGCGGCTCTCCACTCCGCGAATGGTCCCCACAGTCAACATGATGTTTTTGCCCGGGATGAACGTGCCCGGCGGAGAAAACACGCCTTTCATTCCGGCGCGAGCGTTGGGCGCGCCGCACACGACCTGGATCGGTTTGCCGTCACCGATATCGACCATGCAAACTCTCAGACGGTCCGCGTTGGGATGCTTTTCGGCAGATATGACCGAGGCAATGACAAAAGGCTTAAGCAAGCTTGCCTTGTCATCAACGCTTTCGACCTCAAGCCCGATCATGGTGAGCTTGTCGACGATCTCGGCGAGCGAGGCGTCGGTCTCCAGATATTCCTTCAGCCAGGGCAGGGTGAACTTCATGCCGCCTTCTCCGGCGTCCAGAAGTAGAGAATCGGCAGAAGTGCAAACACCACCATCGTGAAAATGATCGCTGCGCGAATACAAAGACTGTACAGCTCTGCGCGAATGATCAATTCGCGATGAACAACCTCCTGAATACCGTCGCCGGAACCGTCAAACTCGCGCACGTGGAATACCGACAGGCATCGAAGGCAACCAAGCGCGATCAGCAGATATATTGCCATTTCCGCGATGACGATGCCGACCTCAATACGGTTGTCGGCAACCAGTGGCGCGATCAGTCCGAGGCCGGCGATCATCATGGACGTATGTGTGAGCAGCCCCGTCGCCTTGGCGTCGATTGAACCAAAGGTGTGTGAGGCTTCAGCTGACATCGCCTTGTCGCGCTTGCGCAAGATCTCCTCATAGTTTGCGATCCTGCGTGCGCCCCAGCCATGCGTCACGAGCGCAAAGAAGGCGCGATCAATCGACGAGCGCATGGATTTTGTGGCGGTCATGAACTCAGGCCTCCCGCGAGTGTCGGAAAGTCGAGAGGCCGGAATCCGTAGTGCTCAAGCCAGCGCACATCCGCTTCAAAAAACGCGCGCAGATCGGGCATGCCGTATTTCAGCATCGCAATGCGATCGATGCCCATGCCCCAGGCGAAGCCTTGATATTCGTCGGGATCCAGGCCGCAATTGCGCAATACGTTCGGGTGCACCATGCCGCAGCCAAGAATTTCCAGCCAATCCTCTCCTTCGCCGAAGCGGATCTCGCCTTTGTCCCGCTTGCACTGGATGTCGACCTCAAGCGATGGCTCGGTAAACGGAAAAAACGACGGGCGAAAGCGCATCTTGACGTCGTCGACCTCGAAGAATGCCTTGCAGAATTCCTGCAGGATCCATTTCAGGTGGCCGAGATGCGACCCCTTGTCGATCACAAGGCCTTCGACCTGGTGGAACATCGGCGTGTGCGTCTGGTCGGAATCGCTGCGGTAGGTGCGGCCCGGAATAATGACGCGGATGGGAGGTTTTTGAGTGAGCATCGTACGCACCTGAACCGGCGACGTGTGCGTACGCAGCAGCAGGCGCGTGCCGTCGGGCTTTGGCGCGAAATAGAAAGTATCGTGCATTTCCCGCGCCGGATGACCTTCGGGAAAATTCAGTTTGGTGAAATTGTAGTCGTCGGTTTCGATGTCGGGTCCCTCGGCGACGGCAAAACCCATATCGGCAAAGATGGCGGTAAGCTCGTCGATGACCTGGCTGATCGGATGTACGCGCCCGATTTCGGGCGGTGCTTCGCGCACGGGCAAGGTAACGTCGACGGTCTCGGTGTTGAGCCGGGCATCGAGCGCCGCGGCGCCAAGCATGGTCTTTTTTTCTGCGATCGCCGCCGTCACGCGATCCTTCAGGCCGTTGATTGCCGGTCCCTTCGACTTGCGCTCATCGGGTGTCATGGCGCCCAGCGTCTTGAGCAGCGCGGACACGGTCCCGCTCTTGCCGAGCGCCGCGACACGCACGGCCTCTACCGCCGCCTCATCCTTCGCGGAGGCGATGCTCGCAAGCAGATCTTTTTCCAATTGCGCGATATCGGTCATGGTTCGCCACCACCTTCGGTCTCATGCGCGGGCCAAAATCCGCACATCCCGCTTAGGTCGGCACTGTGCCTGGCTGATCGTGCTGGCCGGGACAAGGCGGCCATGAAAGCGGCCAAGCCTTATGCCGGCAATGCTGCCTTGGCCTTTTCCACGATGGCCTGGAATGCCGCCGGTTCGTGAATGGCGAGGTCCGACAAAACCTTGCGGTCGACCATCAGGCCGGCTTTGGCCAACCCTGCGATGAACCGGCTGTAATTTAACCCGAATGGCCGCACCGCGGCATTCAGGCGCTGAATCCACAACGCGCGGAATGAACGTTTGCGCCGCTTGCGGTCACGGAAGGCATATTGGTTTGCCTTCTCCACCGCCTGTTTGGCGATGCGGATCGTATTTTTGCGGCGTCCGTAATAACCCTTCGCGGCTTTCAGGACTTTTTTGTGCTTGGCGTGCGAGGTGACACCACGTTTGACGCGGGCCATGGGAATACTCCTTGCAGTAGTGCAAATATTCGATGAAAGACGACGGCACTCGGCCGGCAGAAAAAACGGTCAGCCGTTCGGCAGCCAGTATTTCTTGATGTTGTCGCCGTCGGTCTTGAACAGCACATTGGTGCCGCGATGTTCGCGGATCGTCTTGGTGGTCCGCTTGATCATACCGTGGCGTTTTCCGGACTGCTGGTACTTCACCTTGCCGGTCGCGGTAATCTTGAAGCGCTTTTTTGCGCCCGATTTGGTCTTCAATTTGGGCATTTGGCTCTCCTCATCGGCACGATACGAGACGAGCCCGCATGGCCGGAATAAAGCTCTCAGAGCCGTGGACTCTGGAGCGGGTGCTCGGGATTGAGCGTTGATCGCCGCCACGGCAGCCCTAACCGGCCGGGCGACGAATGCGCGGCGTTATGGCAGAGGTGGCCGCGCCATGCAACTCCAAGGCGCCCAGGGGCGCTAAACGGCGTTAAAATGCTAACGCGCCACCGCAGAATCTGCGAATGGCGCGCTAATCAAAGCCGGGATGTAAAATCGACGCTAGCGCGGCGCGAGGACCATAATCATCTGCCGGCCCTCGAATTTAGGCTCTTGTTCCACCTTGGCGATCGGGCCCACATCGTCCTTCACACGCTCGAGCAATCTGGTGCCGAGCTCCTGATGCGCCATTTCGCGGCCGCGGAAGCGCAGGGTGATCTTCACCTTGTCGCCCTCCTCGAAAAAGCGCTTCATCGATCGCATCTTAACTTGATAGTCGTGATCATCGATCATCGGCCGGAGCTTGATCTCCTTGATCTCGACGACTTTCTGTTTCTTGCGGGCTTCCGCCGCCTTCTTCTGCGCCTGGTATTTGTATTTGCCGTAATCCAGGATCTTGCAGACTGGAGGTGCAGAGTTGGGGGCGATTTCGACCAGGTCGAGCCCCGCAGTCTGCGCCATCTCAAGCGCGGTTTGGATGGGTGTGGGGCCGTGGTTGTGACCACTGGCATCGATTAGCTGGACCTCGCGGACGCGGATCTCCTCATTGATGCGCGGGCCGTCCTTTTGAACGGGCAGCGCGGACTTCATCGGACGACGAATGGCAATTTTCTCCTTGAGTAGTTGCAACGGTCCTTCGGCGCCATCGGACGCTTCCGGGATAGGGAAAGATTGGTAGAAACGGCCCAGAAGTCAACGCAGTTCCGCAGACATTGTTGATTGTACAGGCAAAATTAACCGCCAAAACGTTCAAAATGCTCAAATTTCGGCGCGCTTTAACTTTGGCCGGCCTGATCCCTCGACACCGCAACCCCCGCAACATCGCGATAGAGGCGCAGGGTCTGCTCGGCGACGATCGCGGAATTGAAATGTCCCAGCACCCACTCGCGTCCGCGCCGGCCGATGGTCGCGCGGTTCGGCTCAGGCATAGCAAATAGCCGCAACAAGACTGCCGCCAATGCGGCGTCGTCGCCGGGCGGGAATCGGAAGCCGGCAATACGGCTTTCCGGCACTGCGGGCGCCGTCAAAACCACATCGGGACCGGCCGCGAGATCGGAAACGATGACCGGTCGCGCCATCGCCTGTGCTTCAAGGATCGCACGCTGCACGCCTTCCGGTCGCACCGCCGCGGAGACGACGACGGATGCGGCTGCATACGCAGCCGGCATATCGGCGACCGGAGCGGCCATTCGGATAACGTCCATGGTGCCGGTCGTCAGTACGAGATCCCACAGTTCACCGGTGTAACGGGTGCGACCGCGATCCTCACCGACGAACACGCATAGAAAATTCTTGATTCCCATTTCCTTAAGGCGTTTCACCGCTTTGACGACCACGTGATGACCTTTTCGCCGCAATATTCGTCCCGTGATCAGTACTACTTTGGTGTCGCGTTTTACGCCCCAGGCGCTGCGCAGCGCTTCAATGCGCTCGCGTGTGACTTTTTCCGGGTCAAAACTTTCGAGATCGATACTGCAGGAGGCTACGCTTATCCTGTTCCAGGATGTCCCATAGCGATCGTTGATTAGCTGCGCGATTTGCTCGCTCGACGCGATGACTCGATCACCTCGTGCCATGATGCCGTTGTACAGACGCTTGAAGATGTTCTGCTCACTAAAGCCCTTGTACCAACTTGTCAGAAATGGAATTCCGCGCATTCGCGCGGCGAAGAATGCGCTCCACGCACCGGCCCGGCCAAAAGCGTGGATGACATTGCATTGTCTCTCTCGCGCCAGCCGCGTCAGAATAATCGCATTGCGAAGGATCATGACCGGGTTGTTACTCGACACATCAAGCGGAACGAACTCGATGCCCGCCGCTGTGATGTCCGCGACCATGCGGCCCGCGCGCGATACGACGATAGCGCGATAACCAGCGCCCGTAAGGATGCGCGCAAGTTCGATAGCTCCAGCGTCTGCAGCACCGACGTCTAGGGTGGGAACAACGATGAGCGCTACGATCGGGCCCGTGCCGGCAATGGCTGCTTGCCGTGCAGAAGGGCCGCGCGTAGCAATCGCGTGCTGATTGTTCGGTTCTGGCACTTGTGCGTGCGAGCTTGACATGAAGTTATGATCTCGAAATTTCAACGAATTGGGGAGTATACGGGTCGGCGTCCCTATCTATTGAGGTATAGTCTTCGGGCGCGACCTCGGCAACGTCTGGTCGTTGCATTTGTCTCGCGGTGAGAAAACACTTTTTTATCAGTCAGCCAGCTCGACCAAAAATGAGCGACGTGCAACTCAGTTCTATCGTCGTCGGTTCGTCTGCATCAAAACGGACGGTTGCTGTACGCATGCGGGCCGGCGAGAGCCCCGGCATCTTTTGGCTCGGCGGTTTCAAATCGGACATGAAAGGCACGAAGGCCCAAGCGCTTGATCGCTGGGCGGAAAGCGAAGGCCGCGGCTGCGTGCGGTTCGATTATTCTGGCCATGGCGAATCTGACGGCGACTTTACCGCCGGCACTATTGGCCGGTGGCTGGAGGAGAGTCTTGCGGTCTACACGCATTTCGCAAATGGCGCCCAGGTGGTGATTGGTTCATCGATGGGGGGCTGGCTGGCGCTGCTGCTGGCGCGAGCCTTGGCCGCACAGAAAGGCGCGGCGCCGATCGCAGGCATGGTGCTTATCGCGCCGGCAGTCGACTTCACCGAGGAACTGATGTGGAAACAGTTTTCCGACGCCGTCAAACGCGAGATCGAGCAAAAGGGACAGTGGATGCGGCCGTCCGAATATGGCGAGGAGGCTTATCCGATAACGCGAGGTTTGATCGAAGATGGGCGCAAACATCTCATGCTCGGTGGTTTGATCGAAACCGGCTGCCCTGTCCATATTCTTCAGGGCGTGCAGGATCCTGATGTACCGTGGCGGCACGCTGTGGAGCTGGTGTCGCGGTTTTCGCGCGACGACGTTGTTCTCACGCTCGTAAAGGATGGCGATCACCGGCTGTCGCGCCCGGAGGATATTGAGCGCTTGATTGCCGCGGTGAAGGAATTTTAGCCAAGCACGGCGGTCCATTCTTCCCGTACGGACGGATCGTGATCGGGGTATTGCTGCGCCAATGTCACGAGTGTCGTGCGGGGCAACAGTTGTGACAGCGCCCAGACGGCGGCGCCGCGCACCAAAGGGGATGCATCCTTGAGCAGCCGTTCGGCCTCAACAGCGAGGTTGGCTTGGCCTGAATTACCGATGGCGATCAATACGTTTCGGACAAATCGATCCCTGCCGGTTCGCTTGATCGCGGTTTTGGAAAAGAGTGCGCGGAACTGCGCGTCGTCGAGACGGGAAAGATCAGCCAGTCGGGGCGCGCGCAATGAGTCGCGTGCCGCGAGTTTTGCTTCCCGGCCTTCACTCGCAAACTTGTTCCACGGACAGACGGCAAGGCAATCATCGCAGCCGTAGATGCGATTGCCGATCGCAGGTCGCAGGTCGCGAGGAATCGGACCCTTATGCTCGATGGTGAGATAGGAAATACAGCGGCGCGCATCGATCCTGTAGGGAGCTGGAAAGGCGGCCGTTGGGCAAATGTCGAGGCATGCGCGGCAGGTGCCGCAACTGTCACTGTCGGCGGTGTCGGCGGGCAGTTCGAGAGTGGTGAAAATCGAGCCGAGAAAAAGCCAGGATCCGAACCGGCGGGAAACCAGATTGGTATGCTTGCCCTGCCAACCCAGGCCGGCGCCCGCCGCGAGCGGCTTCTCCATGACGGCGGCGGTATCGACGAATATCTTCACGTCGCCGCCGGCATTGGCGATGAGCCAGCGCGCCAACGCTTTCAGGCGCGTTTTGATGAGTTCGTGATAATCGTCACCTCTGGCATAAACCGAAATGGTCGCCCGATCGCGCGCCTGCAACGCCGCCAGCGGATCATCGTCCGGGCCATAGTTCATCCCGAGCATGATGATCGAGCGCACGTCCGGCCACATTGCGAGAGGTGACGTACGGCGGTCGGCGCTGGACGCAAGCCAGTCCATATCGCCATGGGCATTCTCGGCAAGAAAATGCTCGAGCCGCATTTTAAGTTCGGGCGCAGCGTCAGGCTTCACGATACCGAAAGCGTCGAACCCTTGCAGGCGCGCCTGTTCGCCAAGCGCCGACCTGATCGCGGCGGCGTCTTCTAAAAATCGAGGTTGGCGTAGTTCTTCGAGGGCGGCAGGCCGGCGATCGTGTCGGCTAGGATCGTTCGAAACGACGGGCGTGATTTCACGCGCGCGTACCAATTCTTTGTCGCTTCGTCTTCGTTCCACGGCACTTCGCCCAGGTAATCTGCGGCCGAAAGATGTGCGGCCGCGGCCAGATCGGCCAGGCTGAGACGATCACCGGCGAGCCAGTCGCGGGTCCTTACCAGCCAGCCTATATAGGCCAGATGATAGCGGATATTCTGGCGCGCGGCGCGCAGCGTGTCCGTATCGGGCGGCCCGCCGCCCTGCTCCTGCGTCATATGACGCTTGAATGCCCGCTCCGCCACCAGTGGGCCGCTGACCTCAGTGTGAAATTTATCGTTGAACCAGTTTGCGAGGCGACGTACCTCGATCCGCCGCGCCGGCAGCTGCGGCATCAGGCGATCTCCGCCAAAGTCGTCGGGGTGGGTTTCCTCGATGTATTCGGCGATGATACCTGCACCGGGGACGGGCGGCTGACCCTCAGTGACAAGCACAGGCAGCTCGCCGGCGGGGTTGAGCACCAGGAATTCCTCTCGCCGCTCCCAGAATTTTTCTTCGACCAGGTGGACCGCAATACCATATTCGCTGAGAATCAGGCGTACGTAGCGCGAACGCGGACAGATCGGGTGATGAAACAGCGTCAGCATGGGCGCTCGGCCTGAGATGGGGCGACGGGAATCAGCAGCCGCACTATAGAAAGGCCGGACGGCGGCGCAAATCGCCGCAAAAATTTCCGCGTTTTTTCGTTGCCACCCGCCGAGCTTTGAGCCAAAAGCGCTCGCCCGCATTCCTTCCACCGGCAAATCCTGCAATTTCTCCGGAGCAGTTCATGCATCTCGACCTGATCAAGGCGGCTGTGCTCGGCATTGTTGAGGGTTTGACGGAATATCTGCCGGTTTCGTCGACCGGCCATTTGCTGCTGATGGAACATTTGTTCGGTTGGGGTGACGATGCCTTCGGCAAGTCTTTCGCGATTCTGATTCAGCTCGGCGCGATCCTGGCGCTGCTGACGATTTATTTCGGCCGGCTCTGGGGCCTTGCCAAGGCGATGTTTACGCAATGGGAGGCGGCACGTTTCATCATCGGCATTTTGCTGGCCTTCTTGCCCGCAGCCGTGGTCGGTGCGCTCGCCTATCACATCATCAAATCATATCTGTTCGATGTGCGGGTCGTATGCTTCTCGCTCATCATCGGCGGTTTTGTACTGCTGTGGGTTGACCGGCTGAAGCTCAATGTGCGCTTCCACGATGCGACCGCATTCACCCTGCCGATGTATTTCGGCATCGGGATTATTCAGTGTCTCTCGATGGTGCCGGGCGTATCACGCGCGGGCGCGACCATCGTGGGCGCAATGCTGTTCGGCGCTGACCGCCGCTCTGCCGCGGAATTCTCGTTCTGGCTGGCGATGCCGACCATGGTCGGCGCCTTCGCCTATGAGCTCTACAAGAGCCGCGGAGAAATTGCCGTCGGCAGCAATATCACGGTAACCGCCGTCGGATTCATCTTTTCGTTCATCTTCGGGTGGATCGTGGTGAAGACGTTCCTGCAATACGTGCAGCGTCACAGCTTCGCGCTGTTTGCGTGGTGGCGCATCGCGGTGGGAGCCGCCGGGCTGTTTGCGTTGTATATTCTCTGAGGAATTACGCCACGCGGCTGCGGAACTGGCCAGTCTTGCGGAATCGCCACAGATAAGAAGGCACAATTGCCTCGATTGTCTCCGGCTCGATACCGAGCCCCTGCAAGGTGCGGCCTTCTGCCTTGGCCGCTTCCGACACCACGTTGTCGACGCGCAGCAACTCGACCTGGTCGGGCGTGAGCAACGGCTTCGGCAAAAATTGCAGAAACATGGCCTGCATCCTTGCCACAAAGAAGGGCAGCGGCACCAGCAGGCGCTTGCGCTCGATTGTCGCGAGCACAAACTGCATGAGCTCCTTAAACGTCTTCACTTCGGCGCCGCCGAGTTCGTAAATTGCACCCGGACGCACGCTGCCATCCACCGCATCAGCGATGGCGGTCGCGACGTCACCGACGAAAATCGGCTGGAAGCGCGTGAGACCTCCGCCGATCAACGGCAATGCCGGCGACATCCGCGCAAGCGCGGCGAAGCGATTGAAGAAATCATCCTCGGGGCCGAACATGATCGACGGCCGCATGACTGTGGTCGTGGGCTGGGCGGTCAATACCAGCTTTTCGGCCGCGGCTTTCGAGCGCGCATAAGCACTCGATGAATTCTCGTCGGCGCCGATCGCCGATACATGTACGAGCCGTGCACCATGTGCGTTCGCTGCCAATGCGACCTGCTCGGCGCCATAGGTGTGGACGGCATCGAAACGCTGGCGGCCGCGTTCGAAAAGGACACCGACAAGATTGATGAGAACTGCGGCATCGCGGGCGGCGGATTCAACTGAAGCGGCATGCCGCAGATTGGCCTGCACGGCGTGAATCTGGCCGACACGGCCAAGCGGCTGCAGATAACCGGCGAGTTCGGGCCGGCGCACCGCTACCCGGATCCGATAATGGCGCTTGGCGAGAGCCCGAACGACGTGCCGGCCGAGAAAGCCCGAGCCGCCATACACGGTGACCAAGGTGTCGTAAGGGCTGCGTGCGCTCATGCCGCTCTCGATTCTTTGGTGCGAATGCCTTGAAACCCGGCAAATACAGGATCGGCAAAGGCCTGTACAGAGGCGCAAAACCCGTTCATTGACAAGGCGGAAGTGGCTCCGTATCTCGTCCCAACGAGCCCAGGTGGCGGAATTGGTAGACGCACTAGTTTCAGGTACTAGCGGTGAAAGCCGTGGAGGTTCGAAGTCCTCTCCTGGGCACCAACGCTCCGAGCCTTAGAGGCTAAATGACAATCCGCTTGCACCGTGGCGACCTACCCGACCTCTCCGCCTACAAGGGCGCGGTGGCGATCGATACTGAGGCCATGGGCCTTGATCCAATTCGCGATCGGCTTTGCGTCGTGCAACTTTCGCCGGGCGATGGCTCGGCTGACGTTGTGCAAATCGGCGCCGGCCAGCGCAAGGCGCCGAATATCGAACGCCTGCTGGCGGACAAATCGATAATCAAGATCTTTCACTTTGCTCGCTTCGATGTTGGCCTGCTCGCAAAGACTTTCGGCGTCATGACCGCGCCGGTCTATTGCACCAAAATCGCGTCGCGTCTCGCGCGGACCTACACCGACAAGCATGGGCTGAAGGATCTTACGCGCGAGGTCCTTGGGATTGATCTCTCCAAGCAACAACAATTGTCGGACTGGGGCGCTGACCAGCTCAGCGACGCTCAGGTAGCCTATGCGGCGACGGACGTGCTGCATTTGCATGCGCTGAAAGAAAAACTCGATGTCATGCTTGCGCGCGAGGGGCGTGCTGAGCTTGCCGCGGCGTGTTTTCGCTTTTTGCCCGACCGCGCTCGCCTCGATCTGGCGGGTTGGGCGGGCGAGGATATTTTCTCGCATTCGTCGTAAGCTGTTGTATTCTGTCGATTATTGGTTAACGGGCCGACGTCCGATTGCCGTGCGGGGGCCATATTCGCGCGACATCGTGCATCCGGGGTGCGGAATGTATTTCAAGACTCTCTTTGAGCACAGATAAGTGCCGGACTGGGCATGAGCCGTGTGATGACAGCCAGGACCGATGCCGAGGCGGCGCACGCCTACTGGACGACGAGTCGTGGCGATACCGAGCGCGCGTTTCGAGCGGCCCGCCGCCACAGTCGCGTGGTGCGTATCCTGCGTATCGCCGTCCCGGCCGCCGTGTCGCTCGGTCTGCTCGCCATGGTCCTGGTCACTTATCTTAATCCGCTGCGAATGCTTGCGAAGTTGCCGATCAACATCGACAACCTCGTTGTCTCGGGTACCAAGGTCACGATGGAACAACCGCGTCTGTCCGGCTTCACGCGCGATGCTCGTGCCTATGAACTGACCGCTGATACGGCGGCGCAAGACATGACAAAGCCCGACATGGTCGAACTGCACAATATCCGCGCAAAGGTGGAAATGCAGGATAAGAGCAAACTGGAGATGAGCGCGGCAACAGGCCTCTACGATGCGAAGGCAGAGACGCTCAAACTCGACCGCGACATTTTGCTCAACTCTTCGACCGGATACCAGGGACGTCTGAGTGAAGCGCTCGTGGATATCCGCAAAGGCAATGTTGTATCCGAGCATCCGGTCGAAGTGAGAATGTTGCAAGGCACGCTCAACGCCAATCGACTGGATATCGTCGATTCCGGCGATATCATTCGATTTCACGGCGGCGTTGTCATGGATATGACGTTGAGCCAGCCGGACACGCAATCCAAGACAGGTGCGCAATGACCGCCAAACGCGCAGCGCGCGAATTTGTGCTCATGGCGGCGTGGCTCATTGTGGCATGTATCGCCGCGCAGGCGCAGACAGGGTCGAAGGGGCCGCCGAATGCATTGCAAGGGTTCTCGCAAAACCGCGATCAGCCAGTGCACATCGAGGCCGCGACGTTGGAGGTGCGCGACAAGCAAAAGGAAGCGACATTCAGCGGCGATGTGCGGGTCAAGCAAGGCGACACCGGTCTGCGTTGCAAATCACTGGTGGTCTTCTATGAGCAAAACGGCGAAGGCGCCGACAAAGGCAAAACCCTTCAGGCGGCAGCGCCCGGGCCTGGAGGCGAGCAACGCATCAAGCGGCTGGAGGCGCGCGGTGGCGTCGTGGTGACCCAGAAGGATCAGACAGCGACTGGCGAACTGGGCATTTTCGATATGAAGACGAATACGGTGACGCTCACCGGAAATCCCGTCGTCATGACCCAGGGGCAGAATGTACTCCGCGGCGGAAAGCTGGTCGTTGATCTCACCAGCGGGGTGTCGCGGGTCGAGGGTGGACGCGTGCAGGGATTGATTCTTCCCGGCAGTTCTGGCCCTGATCTCAAGCCGGATGGAAGTGGCGCGCAGGCGCCGCGGCCCATCCCGGTCCGGCCGTTCAATTGAACCGGGTCGCAGGTGCTATCATTCCGGCGCAGCAGGAATCAGCTAGTGTTGCAACTGCGCCGATGGCAGATGGGTCCACGCGCCGCGAGGTAGCCTGGTGAACATCCTCTCGCTGTTTTGGCGTAAGCCGCCACAGAGCCGGCGGGCAATGACCCCGGTCGAAGCCCGGGCACGACATGCCGCGGTGGCAAACATGCAGGCGGATGCTGCGCAGCCGACGCACGCGGTTTCACCCAATCCGACGCCGGTTGCACGCCCGCGTCGTGAAGGAGACGGGCGCCAGACGACGCGTCACGCCTATCTCGCGGCACACGGCGTGGAGAAAAGTTTCGGCGGCCGCATGGTGGTGAAGGGCGTTACGCTGTACGTGAGACGAGGCGAAGCTGTGGGATTGTTGGGGCCGAACGGAGCCGGCAAGACCACGGTGTTCTACATGATCACCGGGCTGATCAATGCCGATCGAGGCCGAATTGAACTCGATGGCTACGATGTCACCGGTTTGCCGATGTATCAGCGCGCCCGGCTTGGTATCGGGTATCTGCCGCAGGAGGCCTCGATCTTCCGCGGCCTCAATGTCGAGGACAATATTCGGTCCGTCCTCGAAGTGGTCGAGCCGGATCGCCGGCGCCGGGACACCGATCTCAACGCATTGCTTGAGGAATTCAACATAGCGCGACTGCGCAAAACGCCCACAATTGCGCTGTCAGGCGGTGAGCGGCGCCGCGTGGAGATCGCGCGCGCGCTTGCGACTCGTCCGAGCTATATGTTGCTGGACGAGCCTTTCGCCGGAATTGACCCGATCGCGGTTGGCGACATCCAGGCGCTCGTTCGCCATCTGACGAACCGGGGCATTGGCGTGCTCATCACCGATCATAATGTGCGTGAAACTCTGGGCCTCACCGATCGCGCCTATATTATCTATTCCGGCGAGGTCTTGATGGAAGGCCGCGCCGACGACATCGTGAATAATCCGGACGTGCGCCGGCTCTATCTCGGCGAGGAATTCCGGCTTTAGAATCCGCCGCGGCTAAAAGTTAACGCGCACAATTAATGTGCACTGCCTGCACACGAAATCACATTTCGCTGGCGCGACTCAGCTGATATAAACAAGCAAGAATCGGACCAGATTCTTGCCGGGATTCCGAAGCATGGCGTTGTCGCAACGATTGGAGTTTCGCCAGACGCAGGCGCTGGTGATGACGCCGCAGCTGATGCAGGCGATAAAGCTGCTACAGCTCTCCAGTCTTGATTTGGCCGCGTACGTAGAAGGTGAGCTGGAACGAAATCCTTTGCTTGAACGTGCCGGCGAAGATGATGCCGCGCCCCCGGCCGAGGCAGCAAGCGGAACCGGCGGCGACGAAGAAGCCCACGCAACAACAGATTGGATCGATGCCGACCTCGAGACAAGCCGCCAATCGATCGAGCAGGGCCTTGGCACCGAACTGGAAAATGTTTTTCCCGACGATGCGGGAGAAAAAAGTTCGACGCCGCCTGAAATGCAACCCGCCTATTCGGAGTGGTCAGGCATGGGGCAAGCGAGTGCCCCGGACTACAACCTTGAAGCCTTTGCTTCCGCCGAAGTGACACTTGCTGATCATCTCGCTGAACAGATGACACTTGCGATTTCCAATCCGGCAGGCCGCATTATCGGCCAATATCTTATCGATATGGTGGACGAGGCCGGCTACCTGACAGGCGATCTCGAAACCGTTGCAGACAAGCTCGGCGCGCGTCGCAGCGACGTCGAGCTCGTGCTCGCCGTACTGCAAACATTCGATCCGCCGGGCGTATGCGCGCGCAATCTGACCGAGTGTCTTGCCATACAGCTCAAGGACCGTGACCGGTACGATCCTGCGATGCAGATTCTGGTCGAGCACCTTGATCTTGTCGCCAAACGCGATCTCGCCGGATTGCGGCGTCTTTGCAGTGTCAATGACGAGGATCTCGCGGACATGATCGCGGAGATCCGCATGCTCAATCCCAAGCCGGGCTTGAGTTTCGGCTCGACCATGGTGCAACCGATCGTCCCGGACGTCTTCGTGCGCGCTGCCCCGGACGGAACATGGCAGGTGGAACTCAATTCCGACACACTGCCGAAAGTGCTTATCAATCAGCGTTACTATGCGAAGGTATCCAAAACGACGCGCAGTGACAAAGAGAAGACGTATGTAGCCGACTGTCTTCAAACTGCGACGTGGCTTGTGCGCGCCCTCGATCAGCGCGCGAAAACAATCCTCAAGGTGTCAGGCGAGATCGTGCGGCAGCAAGACGGATTCTTCGCACAAGGCGTCCAGCATTTGCGCCCGCTCAATCTCAAGACGGTCGCCGATGCAATCGGAATGCACGAATCGACGGTTTCGCGCGTCACCGCCAACAAATATATGGCTACCAATCGCGGAATTTTCGAACTGAAATATTTCTTTACCTCGGCAATCGCTGCCGCCGATGGTGGCGAGGCGCATTCGGCTGAGGCCGTACGGCACCGTATTCGTCAATTGATCGACGATGAAAGTGCGGTGGACGTATTATCGGATGACACGATCGTGGATAAGCTGCGTGATGCCGGGATTGAAATCGCACGGCGCACCGTTGCCAAGTACCGCGAGGCAATGCGCATCCCGTCTTCGGTGCAACGGCGCCGTGAAAAGCACGCCACCGGCACGTAAATTCGCACGATTGAGCTATTGACCTTCGCGACTTTTTCACGCTGAATTTTCAAGCCGGACGGACCAATGATCGCATCACACGATCCTATGGAGACGAGCCATGACTTTGCGGGTCTCGGGCCGAAACATAAGTATCGGCATGTCACTTCAACGGAAAATCACCGATCGGGTCGAGGAGGCTACCGCAAAATATTTTCACGGCGGCTATTCGGGTCATGCGACGGTAGGTAGAGATGGTTTTGGTTTTCGCACGGAATGCATTCTTCATCTTGATTCCGGCGCGCTGCTTGAATCCGAAGGCATGGCTCCGGACGCGTATGACAGTGCGGAACAGGCCGCGATCCGCATCGAAAAACGCCTGCGACGCTACAAGCGCCGTCGGAAAGACCATCAGGCCCGTCGTGGCGGCTAAATCCTCCGGAAAAAGCGAGAAAGTTCAGGAATCACGCGCCGGGTTCGGCCATTGACGCCGGGGCAGCCCCCTCTTATGGTCCGCCGCCTTCAACACCCCCATTTGCAACTCGGCGCCGTTATCTTCGATCATTGGACATGTCCATGACGCTTACTGACCTCGTCGCGCCGAATGCCGTCATTGCGGCTCTGAAGGTTAACGGCAAGAAGCAGGCGATCCAGGAACTCGCTGCGCGTGCTGCCGAACTTACCGGGCAGAGCGAGAAGGCAATTCTGGAAATTCTTCTCCAGCGGGAGAAACTCGGCTCGACCGCCGTCGGGAACGGCGTTGCAATCCCGCACGGGAAGATGCCGAAGCTCGACCGGCTGTTTGGCTTATTTGCCAGGCTTCAGCGCCCGATCGATTTCGAGGCACTCGACAATCAGCCCGTCGATCTGATCTTTCTCTTGCTGGCGCCGGAGGCGGCGGGAGCCGATCACCTCAAGGCGCTGGCGCGCGTGGCGCGGCAATTGCGCGATCCGGAAATTGCCCGGCGCCTGCGCGACTCGAGCGACGCTGACGCTCTCTATGCCGTGCTGGCTGTGCCACCGGCAAGCACAGCGGCATAGCTCTCTATAATCACGGGCAGTCTTTGTCCTTCGTCCTGGCCGGGCTAGTCCCGGCCATCGGCGTTTTTGCCTTGTCGATGTGTGGCGAAAACGCAGATGCCCGGCGTAAACGCCGGGCATCTGCTATTCATATGGCGCTATTCACCTGCGTCGCGGTACTGCGACCTTGCGTCAGTGCACGCTAACGGGTTCCAGTTCCTGGCTCCAGGCATTAGCCAGCGCGGCCTCGCGCGTATCGGTCAACATGATCGGCGTGCCATCAGCCGCATGCAGTGAGAACAGTTTCACACCCGGCGCAATCTTCGGCGCCTGCGGGAACAGGTTGGCGACATCTTCGGAACGAATCGTCTTGACGTAAGCAAGCCGGCCGTCGCCGAGCTGCGCCAGCGCCTCCTGAGTGATAACCGGGTGAGTCGTATTCGGTTCAATCTGTTTGTCGTTGGTCATGGCCCTCGACTCCTTTCTGATTCAACGCTTGACGCGGTCGAGTCCTGCTTCACGAGTCTGTCATTCCTGCTCATTGATCGAGATGGTTTTCACGATCCGTTCCGGCTGCGGCCGGATTAGATCGATCGACAACAGTCCGTTTTTCAAATCCGCACCTAACACTTCCATTCCGTCACACAGCACGAAAGTTCGCTGGAACTGCCGCGCGGCGATGCCGCGGTGGAGGTATTGACGCGTTTTGTCGTCCTGCTGCCGCCCGCGGATCACCAACTGGCTCTCCTCGATGCAGACATCGAGTTGATCGCGGGTGAAACCTGCAACGGCGAGCGTGATGCGCAACCGCTCCGGATTTTGTCCGTCGCGCGGCAGACGCTCGATATTGTATGGCGGGTAGCCATCGGCCCCCTTGGCAACGCGATCGAGCACGCGCTCGATTTCATCGAAGCCCAGGAGGAACGGGCTGGATAGGGACGGAACTCGCGACATTGGTCTCAAAGCCCTCGCTTGAAGCGACTTTGACGGGGCCCCTTTCAGGCACCCCAACCTGCCGGCGACTGCCGGAAGATCCCCCCTAATATGGGCGGGGCAGGTTAAAGGTTCAAGAACAAGGGGGAATTGCCTTTAATGTCGGTATATTCGATGTTTCAAACAGATCTTACATGAACAGCCAACCCCAAGTTCCGCACCTGACAATCCGGGGGATCCGTGCCACCCCGGTCGAAGTTCCGCTCAATTTTGTTCTCGGCACCAGCGCCACCGCGGTCCGCAAGGCGCCGCTCGTGCTCGTCGATATTGAAACCGAGGAGGGCGTCACCGGCCGCAGTTATCTTTTCGGTTATCTGCCGGCGGCGGCGCTCGCGGTCATCAGCCTCCTCGGTGAAGTAGAGCGGGTGGCAAAGGGCGAAGCGGTCTTGCCCGCTCAACTTTGGACCCGGCTCGCGCGACGTTTCACGTTGATCGGCGTGCAGGGCATCGTGCGCATGGCTATGTCAGGCTTCGATGCCGCCTGCTGGGACGCGCTTGCATTGGCTGCCGGCATGCCGCTCGCAACCTTCATCGGCGCCGCGCCGCGTCGGATTCCGGCTTACAACAGTTGCGGATTGGGTTTGACGGACGACCTGGCCGCGCTTGCGGATGAGGCCGAGAAACTACTTATCGGCGGATTTGGTGCCATCAAGCTCAGACTAGGCTATCCGACATTGCAAGCGGATCTTGCCGCCGTTCACGCCGTGCGCAAGCGGATCGGCGATGGAGTGGCGCTGATGGTCGACTACAATCAGGCGCTCGCGCTCGAAGATGCGCTCCTGCGCGGACGTGCACTTGACGCTGAAAATATCTATTGGCTGGAAGAGCCGATCCGTCACGACGATTATTCCGGTACGGCGAAGCTCGCGCGCGAGCTCAGCGTTCCAATCCAGATTGGAGAGAATTTTTCACTACCCGAGGCGATGGCGGTTGCAATCGAACAACGTGCGGCTGATTACGTCATGCCCGATCTCGAACGCATCGGGGGTGTTACCGGCTGGCGCCGCGCCGCCGAGATCGCTCGAACACACGACATAAAAATGTCTTCCCATCTATTTCCAGAAGTGAGCGCGCATCTGCTTTCGGCAACGCCGACCTGCCATTTTCTTGAATATGTCGACTGGGCCAATGTGCTGCTCGAGGAGCCGCTCGCGATCGCTGACGGCCATGCGATCCCGGCGGCACGCGCGGGCAACGGCATGATCTGGGACAAGAAAGCGGTCGAGCACTATCGCATCCGCTGAACTAGCGAAGCGGCAGGTTGAATAGCTTGATCGCGTTGGCGCGGCCGATTTTGACGCGGTCCGGCTCGCTGATGTCGGCCTTATCAAACCACTGCGCGCCCTCGCCGACGTCCTCGAACGGCCAGTCGACCGAAAACATCACGCGGTCGGTGCCCATCACAGTCATGGCGTTGACCAATGCCGGTGTGTCGAAGTTGCCGGATGTCGTCAGGTGGAAGTGCTTGCGGAAATAGTGCGCGACACCTTGCTTGGCGGCGTATTTATGCGGCGCCTTCATCCAGCCGTTGCGATTGTCGATGCGCCACAGATAGATGGGGATGCCTTCGCCGATGTGACCGAGCACGATCTTCAATTTCGGGCATTCGTCGAACAGCCCGCTGCCGATCAAACGCAAGGTGTGCACGGCGGTTTCGGCCGCAAAGGCCCAGTTGGGGCCCAGCAACCAGTTGTGACCTTCGTAGAACCTCGTCCAGCTCGGCAGCGGGTTGCGCGGGTGCAGATAGAATGGTGCGTCGAGCGCTTCGACCGCGCGCCAGAACGCACGATATTGAGGTAGATCGTAATAGGTGACGTTGTCCGGCGAGCCGATCTGCGAGAAGCCGTTCACCAAAGCCCCGACCATGCCGAGCTCCTTGACGCAACGGGTGAGTTCAGCGGCAGCCGCTTCCGGATCTTGCATCGGCAAGGCGGCCAAGGCGGCAAACCGGCCGGGCCGCTTGCGAACTTCGCTGGCGAGGACATCGTTGGCCTGCTTTGCGATCGCGATTGCGGTTTTGACGTCGTGGATCGCCTGGATCGCCGGGGCATTAAGAGACAGGATCATCATTTCGACCCCGTGCTTGTCCATTTCGCCGAGTCGAGTGTCCTGAATATCAAGCAGGCGATGGCCCAGATCCTTCCACACATGGGTGCCGAACACCTGCAAATCGCCGAGCGTCGCTTCGATGGCGAAATGCTCCTCGAGTGCGATCTTGCCTTGCATATCTAGATCCCCTGTTCGGTCTTCATCATGCAATGTTGCGGGGAATTAAAAAAGCCGCCCGTAGGGCGGCTTGAAGTAACAAAACGGCCGATGGCGGCGAAGGTTGGTGGAGCCAGGCGGGATCGAACCGCCGACCTCGTGAATGCCATTCACGCGCTCTCCCATCTGAGCTATGGCCCCAATTCGAAATTTGATTGCCGCCAATTGGGAAGCGGCTGAGTGTTCAGCTTTCCTCTTCCTTCTCGATCGATTCACCGATGATATCAGTGACGTCGGCGTTACCTTCTTCTTCTTCCTCGATGAAGGCCGCGTCGTCGAGGCTCTCATCCATCTCGACTTCTTCTTCCTCCCCGGCCGCCGCCGCGCCTTCTGCCGCCGCGGGTTTCTTGCCCTGCTGTTCGGCCTCGGCATCCTCGAGAGATACAAATTCTGCATCGGCGGTTTCAGGCACGACGCTCTCGGTCGGCGCCACAGGTGCAGGCTTAACCGGCGCCGCGGCTTCGGGCCGCGCGCGCGGCGGTGCCGGCGCTGCGATCGGTACAACTTTGCCGGTGTACGGTGAAACTACCGGCGTCTTGTTGAGATCGTAGAATTTACGACCGGTTTCGGGGCAGACACGCTTGGTGCCGAGATCTGGTTTCGCCACGGTCGAGGTTCCTCGGGATTGGTCGTTTAAAATCGGTGTTTCACTTGGCTAGTTGCGGAGCCCCTGTCAATAGCGCAAGTGCCTCGCATCAAGGCCGGGGGTGCCGGGATGACGGAGCGCGCGGCTGCGTGGTAGGACGGCGCAGATTTTAAGGATACCAGCCCGTGAACCCTGGAGATCTGACGCCGTTAACCGCCCGCCAAACCGGGCCTTTGCAGGGCCGCATCCGTGTCCCCGGCGATAAATCGATCTCTCACCGTGCCTTGATCCTTGGGGCCTTGACGGTCGGCGAAACCAACATTGCGGGGCTGCTGGAAGGCGAGGACGTACTGCGCACCGCCGAGGCGATGCGGGTCCTTGGCGCCGGCGTCGAACGGGTCGGTGAGACACCTGGCGCGTTCATGGCGTTGGCGTCAGTGGGTTCGCCCAGCCGGACCGGCCGCTCGATTTTGGCAATTCCGGCACCGGATGCCGATTGGCGATCGGCGCGGTCGCCGGCGCGCCGGTGACGGCCACATTCGACGGCGATGCCTCGCTGCGTAGCCGGCCGATGCAGCGCGTGCTTGATCCCTTGATGAAGATGGGCGCGCGCGTGATCGAAGCGGGCGAGAGCGGACGGCTGCCATTGACGTTGCAGGGAGCGGCCGATCCGATTCCGATCATCTACGAGCCGCCGGTCGCTTCTGCGCAACTTAAATCCGCAGTGCTGCTGGCCGGTCTTGCTGCTCCGGGCGAGACGACCGTGATCGAAGCCGAGGCGACGCGAGACCACACTGAACGGCTGCTCAAGCATTTTGGTGCCAGGATCAGCAGCAAGCCCCACGGCGAGCACGGACGACGTATCGTGCTGCAGGGCCAGCCCGAACTTGAGCCGGCCAATATTCTCGTTCCGGCCGATCCCTCGTCGGCGGCATTTCCTTTGATTGCCTCTTTGATCGTACCGGGCTCCGATCTCGTGCTCGAAGCGGTCATGACCAATCCGCTGCGCACAGGCTTGCTGACGACCTTGCGCGAAATGGGCGCAAACATCGAAGCACTCGAAAAGCGCGACGACGGCGGGGAGGAAGTCGCCAATCTGCGAATCCGTACGTCCGTACTGAAAGGTGTGGAAGTGCCGGCCGAGCGTGCCCCGTCGATGATTGATGAATACCCGATCCTCGCTGTGGCGGCGTCATTCGCCGAAGGGACGACACGAATGCGTGGTCTCCAGGAGCTGCGCGTGAAGGAGTCCGACCGGCTAGCGGCGACCGTCGACATGCTCCGCGTAAATGGTGTGGGGGTCGAAATCGAGAACGATGATCTCGTCGTTCAAGGCAAGGGCCGGCCCGCTGGCGCCGGCGAGGTCAAGACACATATGGATCATCGTATCGCCATGTCGGCTCTCGTCATGGGACTCGCCAGTGAAAACGCAGTGCGCATTGACGACAGCGCATTCATCGCGACCAGCTTTCCCGGCTTTGTCGAGTTGATGCGGTCGGTCGGCGCGGATCTGACATGATCATTGCCATCGATGGTCCGGCCGCGTCGGGCAAAGGGACGCTCGGCAAGCGGCTTGCTGCCCACTATGGTTTGCGCCATCTCGATACGGGCCTGATCTATCGCGCGGTCGCCAAGGCCGTGCTCGACGCTGGCCGAAAGCCGAATGACGTGGTGGCCGCCACCGCTGCCGCAGCCGCCCTTGATCCTTCAAGTTTCGACGAAGCCACGCTCAAGACCCACAGTATTGGTGAAGCGGCGTCGATTGTTTCCGCGGTTCCCGAAGTGCGCAAAGCGTTGCTGGCCTTCCAGCGTGAATTTGCCGGGAGGCCGCCGGGCGCCGTCCTCGACGGCCGCGACATCGGGACGGTCATTTGCCCTGATGCCGACGTTAAGGTGTTCGTCACCGCGACGCCCGAAGTCCGCGCGCGCCGCCGGGCCGCCGAATATCGCGCGCAAGGCCGTAAAATCGATGAAAATGAGGTCCTTGCCGACATTCACCGGCGGGACGAACGCGATCAGAACCGCGCCGCCGCGCCGCTGAAACGGGCGCAGGACGCACACTTGCTCGATACGACACATTTGGATATAGACGCGGCAATCCGGGCCGCCATCGACATCGTCGAGGCCACCCGAGCGGGCCGAGGGCGCGACTAACGCCCCTCGTTGTTGGAGGACAAAGCCCCGCTCGCGCCTCTGCGTAAGGCAGCCTGACCGAACCATCGTTCCGAAAGCACGGTTTATAGCGCCGGCCAACCGGGATTCCCCGGGGGCTACCGTTGGTCTTGCCAGACCTTCGGGCTGCGCATTTGGAACGCCATTCAAACCAGCCGGCGCGCAGCATAGGTGCACGATCCCGAGAAGCGGTGACCGCACATCGGAAAAATCACGCTCTATGCAAAACAGGAGACTCCATGGCCACCGCTACAGCACCCTCGCGTGAAGACTTCGCCAAGCTGCTCGAAGAATCCTTCGGCGGCGGAAACCTTCAGGAAGGTTCCGTCATCAAGGGCAAGGTTGTCGGCATCGAAAAGGAATTCGCCGTCATCGACGTCGGTCTGAAAACCGAAGGCCGCGTGGCTTTGCGTGAATTCACCGGACCCGGACGGCAGACCGACCTCAAGGTTGGCGACGATGTCGAAGTCTATCTCGAGCGGGTCGAAAACGCGCTCGGCGAAGCGGTGCTGTCGCGCGACAAGGCGCGCCGTGAGGAAAGCTGGGGCAAGCTGGAAAAAGCTTTCAACGCCCAGGAAAAGGTGCAGGGCGTCATCTTCAACCAGGTCAAGGGCGGTTTCACCGTGGATCTCGACGGCGCCGTGGCCTTTCTGCCGCGGTCGCAGGTCGATATCCGTCCCATTCGCGACGTCACGCCGCTGATGAACGTGCCGCAGCAGTTCCAGATTCTGAAAATGGATCGCCGGCGCGGCAATATCGTGGTCTCGCGCCGCACGGTGCTGGAAGAAACCCGCGCCGAACAGCGCCAGGAGCTGGTGCAGAATCTCGAAGAAGGTCAGGTGATCGACGGCGTCGTAAAGAACATCACCGACTACGGTGCGTTCGTCGACCTCGGCGGTATCGACGGGTTGCTGCACGTTACCGACATCGCCTGGCGGCGCGTCAATCATCCGACTGAAGTGCTCAATATCGGCCAGCAGGTGAAGGTCAAGATCATCAAGATCAACCACGAGACGCACCGCATCTCGCTCGGCATGAAACAATTGCTCGACGACCCGTGGCAGGGAATTGAGGGCAAATACCCGGTCGGCACGCGATTCAAGGGCCGCGTCACCAACATCACCGACTACGGCGCGTTTGTGGAACTCGAGCCCGGGATCGAGGGCCTGATCCACGTATCTGAAATGTCCTGGACCAAGAAGAATGTGCACCCGGGCAAAATCGTGTCGACCTCGCAAGAGGTTGAAGTGCAGGTGCTCGAAGTCGACCCAGTCAAGCGCCGCATCTCGCTCGGCCTCAAGCAGACCATGCGCAACCCGTGGGAAGTGTTCGTCGAGAAACATCCGCCAGGTTCCACGGTCGAAGGCGAGGTCAAGAACAAGACCGAATTCGGTCTATTCCTCGGTCTCGATGGCGATGTCGACGGCATGGTTCACCTTTCGGACCTCGACTGGAAGCGTCCGGGGGAGCAGGTCATCGAGGAATACAAGAAGGGCGACATGGTCAAGGCGCAGGTCCTTGATGTCGACGTCGAGAAGGAGCGCATTTCGCTCGGCGTGAAGCAGCTTGCGGGCGATCCGATGGAATTGGCCGGCGACCTCAAGAAGGGATCGGTGGTCACCTGCGAAGTCACCGAAGTCAAAGAAAGCGGCATCGACGTCAAGATCGTCGGCACTGATCTCGTTGCCTTCATCAAGCGTGCCGATCTCGCACGCGAGCGCGGCGAGCAGCGCCCCGAACGGTTTGCGGCTGGCCAAAAGGTGGACGCCCGCGTCACCCAGTTCGATCGCAAGACGCATAAAGTGGGTGTCTCGATCAAGGCGCTGGAAGTCGCCGAGGAGAAGGAAGCAATCGCCCAATACGGCACCGCCGATTTGGGCGCATCGCTGGGTGACATTCTGGGCGCGGCACTCAAGCAGCGGGCTGGCGATAAGACCGAAGCTGAGGCCGAAAAAGCCGACGAATGAGCATTTGGCGGACCTTGATGGTCGGATAACACCCCCCGGGAAACGTCCCGGGGGCCTCTTTGTCATGAGGTTGCCAAAACTAGGCCGCATGGCCGCGCAAAGGACTTTCACGGCGGATACAATCCGCCTCCGATTCGACTATGCATATGTGAAACCGGTCGCCGGTTCCTGAACCCGAACAGATAGACGGAGCGAAACCATGTCGCTCGATGCCGATGCCATCGTTGATCGCCGCCGCATGCGGCGCAAGCTTACATTCTGGCGTATCAGCGCCGTACTGGTCGCTCTGATCGCGATCGGCGGTGCCGCGTTTTTATTTGTGCCCGGCAGCCGGCTGATGCCGCCCGGCGCCTATATCGCGCGGATCAAGATTCAGGGCTTAATCCGCGGTAACCAGGCGCGCGTCGAAGCGCTCAGCCGGCTTGCGCGCTCACGTGCTCGCGCGGTCATCGTTCACGTCGACAGTCCTGGCGGCACCACGGCCGGTTCGGAGCAGCTCTACGACGCATTGCGCGATCTGCAGAGCAAGAAACCCATGGTCGTGGTCGTCGATGGGCTCGCCGCGTCGGGTGCGTATATTGCCGCTTTGTCGGCAGAGCATATCGTTGCAAATGAAACGTCGCTGGTCGGCTCGATCGGGGTCTTGTTTCAGTATCCGAATTTCACCGACGTGCTGAAAACCATCGGTATCAAGATGGAAGAGGTCAAATCCTCGCCCCTGAAGGCTGCGCCGAACGGGTTCGAGCCAACCAGCCCCGAAGCCCGGGCAGCGATCGAAGCGATTGTGCTCGATTCCTATGCCTGGTTTAAGGGCCTCGTGAAGAATCGGCGCAATTTGGACGATACTCAGCTCGCCCGCGTATCGGATGGGCGCGTCTTTACCGGCCGCCAGGCGGTTGGGCTCAAGCTGATCGACGGCATCGGAAACGAAAAGGCCGCGCTGGCGTGGCTGGAGAAGGAAAAGAAAGTGCCCGCAACCACGCCGGTGCGCGATTATTCACTGCAGCCGCGCTTCAGCGAGCTTTCTTTCCTTCATGTCGCTGCCTGGACCTTCGAAGCGGTGGGGTTGAGCGTTATTGCGCACCGCATCGAAGAATGGGGTGCGGCGCAGGCGGTCGAGCGACTCAACCTTGACGGTCTCTTGGCGCTTTGGCACCCTCCATCCACCAATTGATTTCCAGTCGAGAGGGCGGGGCAATCTCAATGATCAAGTCTGAGACTTGTGCAGCGAATTGCTTCCCAAAATCCACATCTGTATCAGCGCGACGTTGAGAATATCGTCAACGCGATCCTCGGTGAAATCACCAGCGCCATGTCGAAGGGCGACCGGGTCGAATTGCGCGGGTTCGGTGCCTTCTCGGTCAAGCACCGGCCGGCCCGTACCGGCCGCAATCCGCGTACGGGCGCCCATGTGGCGGTCGACCAGAAATCCGTGCCGTTCTTCAAGACCGGCAAGGAAATGCGCGAACGGCTGAACCGGCCGGGCGCGATCTAGGCTCCTGCACAAAGCGGCCTGCGATTTGAAGCGCCGGCAGTATGCGCGCCACGGAGTATTGCGCTGCAGGCCCCGGACCTAGATGCTAGCGTTGGCTTATGGGTCCCGGATCAGCGGTGCACCACCTTCGTGCCACACCGCATCCGGGACACGTGACCCGGAGCCTAGTCGTGCGCAAAATCATCTGGACACTGATCGTCGTGCCGCTGGCGGTGGTCATCATTGTCTTCTCGGTCGCTAACCGGAATACGGTGACGGTCTCGTTTGATCCATTTTCGTCGACGAGCCCTGCCTACGCAGTCACACTGCCGCTGTTCGTCATTATTTTCGTCGTTCTCATTTTCGGAGTGCTGATCGGGGGCATGGCTGCCTGGATCGGACAGGCCAAATGGCGGCGCAGCGCCCGCAAGCTCGATGCTGATGTCCGTGCACTTCGACAGGAGCTCGACGTCATCCGCAGCCGATTTGCAACCGAACCACAGCCGCCGGCGCCGGAACCCGCACCTTACACTGTCATTCCTCCGCCAATTCCATAACGTGGCCGGAGACAACTTTGCGGCCAGTCGCATAAGGCGGTAGAAGGCGCGTCACCATGCCCTTGTCGATCAAAATTTGCGGCCTCAGGACCCCGCAAGCGCTTGATGTAGCGCTTGATTCCGGGGCCGACCTGGTCGGTTTCGTGTTCTTTCCACCGAGCCCGCGCAATCTGGGGCTGGAGGCCGCGCGCACGCTTGGCCAACGTGTTCAGGGACGAGCCGGCAAAGTCGCCCTGACCGTCGACGCCAATGACGACACGCTGCTCGATATCATCAACGCGCTCAGCCCGGACATGCTGCAACTCCACGGCAGCGAATCTCCGCAACGGGTCGTGGCGGTCCGCACGCGCTTCGGCCTGCCGGTCATGAAGGCGATTGCGATTGCCGAGCGGAAGGACCTGTCGCCGATCCGCGAATACGCGCAGGTCGTCGATAGGCTGATTTTCGACGCGCGGCCGCCACGCGACGCGACGCGCCCCGGCGGGCTGGGCAGAGCGTTTGACTGGACATTGCTCAAGAACGTCAACGCCGGTGTTCCCTTCATGCTGTCAGGGGGGCTCGATGCCGACAATGTTGCGGAGGCGTTGCGCGTCACGCGCGCGCCGGGCGTTGACGTCTCTTCAGGCGTAGAACGCGCGCCAGGTGAAAAGGACGCTGAAAAAATCCGCGCCTTCATCCGCGCGGCGCGGCTGGCGGAGGCGGAGCTTTTTTCTCCGCCGCTGCAGCTTGGCGAGACCTCGATCGTACCTCCGGCCAAGTAAGGCGCGCATTCATGACCGTGCGGCAGCCCAATTCATTCCGTACCGGCCCTGACGAGCACGGCCATTTTGGCATTTATGGCGGCCGCTTCGTCGCCGAGACGTTGATGCCGCTGATTCTCGACCTCGAAAAGGCATATGCGCAGGCCAAGGTGGATCCCAAGTTCCAGAAGGAAATGGACGGCCATCTCGCGACCTATGTGGGGCGGCCGTCGCCACTATATTTTGCCGAGCGACTGACGCAGCACTGCGGCGGTGCGAAAATCTATTTCAAGCGCGAAGAACTAAATCATACAGGCGCGCATAAGGTGAACAACGTGTTGGGCCAGATCATGCTGGCCTTACGCATGGGCAAGAAGCGCATCATCGCCGAGACCGGCGCCGGCATGCACGGTGTTGCCACCGCGACCTTGTGCGCCAAATTCGGCCTGCCGTGCATCGTGTACATGGGCGCGGTTGACGTCGAGCGCCAACAGCCGAACGTCCTGCGGATGAAAATTCTCGGCGCGGAAGTTCGCCCTGTCCAATCCGGTGCGCGCACGCTCAAGGACGCCATGAATGAAGCCTTGCGCGATTGGGTGACGAACGTTAGCGACACCTTCTATTGCATCGGCACTGTCGCCGGCCCGCATCCATACCCTGCAATGGTGCGTGACTTTCAGTCGGTCATCGGCCGTGAAACGCGCGAGCAATTGCAGGCCGCCGAAGGCCGCCTTCCCGATTCTTTGATTGCCTGTATCGGAGGCGGGTCCAATGCGATGGGTTTATTCCACCCCTTCCTCGACGAACGCACCATCGAGATTTACGGCGTCGAGGCAGCCGGCCACGGACTCAAGAGCGGCAAACACGCGGCGTCGATTGCCGGCGGGCGTCCCGGCGTGCTCCACGGCAACCGCACGTATCTGCTGATGGATGACGATGGCCAGATCGAGGAAGCACACTCGATTTCTGCTGGACTCGATTATCCAGGCATCGGTCCCGAGCATGCATGGCTCAGCGACATGGGCCGCGTTAAATTTCTTTCCGCGACCGATGACGAGGCGGTGGCGGCCTTTCAATTGTGCAGTCGGCTGGAAGGCATCATCCCCGCGCTGGAATCGGCGCACGCTCTCGCCCGAGTGCCGGAGATCGCGAGGGCAAAGCCGAGGGACCACCTGATGGTGATCAACCTCTCGGGCCGCGGCGACAAGGATCTTGCTTCGGTTGAAGCCTACCTCGGAAGCAAGAATCGATGAGCACGCGTATCGAACGTCGCTTTACTGCTTTGAAAAAAGAGGGCCGCGCAGCGCTGGTCACCTTCACCATGGCCGGCGACCCCGACTATGAAACATCGCTGGCGATCGCCAGAGCGTTGCCGAAGGCCGGTGCCGATGTGATTGAGCTAGGCATGCCATTCACGGATCCGATGGCGGACGGTCCGGCGATTCAGGCTGCGGGTCTGCGCGCTCTCAAGGCGGGTCAGCGCATGACCAAGACGCTCGCACTCGTGCGGGAATTCCGAAAAGACGATGATGAAACGCCCATCGTGCTTATGGGCTACTACAATCCGATCTATGTCTACGGAAATGACCGCTTTCTCGCCGATGCCAAATCAGCCGGTGTCGATGGGCTCATTGTCGTCGATCTGCCGCCGGAAGAGGACGAGGAGCTTTGCCTCCCGTCGCTAAAAGCCGGGCTCAATTTCATTCGCCTGGCGACCCCGACAACCGACGACAGACGTTTGCCGGCCGTTCTCAATCACACGTCAGGCTTCGTCTATTACGTATCGATCACCGGAATTACCGGCGCCGCTGCACCGGATAACGCCAACGTGGCCGCCGCGGTGGCGCGGATCAAGCGTCACACCAAGCTACCCGTGGCGGTCGGCTTTGGGGTGAAGACCCCCGAGCATGCCCGCGCGATCGCGCAAGGCGCTGATGGTGTGGTGGTGGGGTCCGCCCTGGTCGATGCTTTGCGCCAGAGTCTCGACAAAAATGGCAAGGCCGGAGCTGGCACCGTCGAGGCCGTGACCGGTCTGGTATCAGCGTTGGCGCACGGGCTGCGCTCGTCCCGCAATGTGGCGGCCAACTGAACATTCGGCTCTGCCGGCAGTTATAATTTTGTCGAATCGAGCCTATATAGGCGGGCCATGAACTGGATCTCAAACGTCGTCCGGCCGAAAATCCGCAGCTTCCTGCGTCGCGAGACGCCGGAAAATCTCTGGATCAAATGCCCCGAGACAGGCCAACTCGTCTTTTATAGGGATGTGGAAGCGAACCAGTTCGTCATCCCGAGCTCGAACTACCACATGCGCATCAGCGCGCCGATGCGGCTGAAATCGATGTTCGATGGCGGAGAGTTCGAAGACGTCGCCTTGCCGGAAGTCCAGCTCGATCCGCTCAAGTTTCGCGATGAGCGCCGATATGCCGACCGGCTTAAGGATGCGCGCACGAAAACCGGATTGCAGGACGCGGTCAAGGTCGGCATTGGCCGGCTCGAAGGCCAGATGGTTACGATCGCCGTCCAGGACTTTGATTTTATGGGAGGCTCGCTCGGAATGGCGGCGGGTGAAGCGGTCATCACCGGATTGGAAACCGCTGTGCGCCGCCAGACGCCCTTCATCATGTTCGCCGCCTCGGGTGGCGCGCGGATGCAGGAGGGCATTCTGTCGCTGATGCAGCTCCCACGCACGACGGTCGGCGTGCAGATGCTGCGCGAGACACGCAAACCCTACATCGTGGTGCTGACCAATCCGACCACGGGCGGCGTCACAGCTTCCTATGCGATGCTCGGCGATGTGCAGATCGCGGAGCCGGGCGCGCTGATCGGTTTTGCCGGTCCGCGGGTCATTGAACAGACCATCCGTGAAAAACTGCCTGAGGGTTTCCAGCGCGCCGAATATCTCGCCGAGCACGGCATGGTCGATATGGTCGTGCATCGGCATAAATTGCGTGCGACGCTTGCGGAGTTGTGCCGGTTGCTGACCCGGACGCCGGCGCTTGCCGGCCAGCAGCAATTGCCCGTCCCGGCTCATGCCTGACCCCATTTCGGCCCTGTTGTTTCACGCGTGAGACCTTTCCCCAATGGCTCCTCGCCGCATGAAGCGGAATCAAGGGGACGGAAGCATCGCATATCGGCTAAATGGCCCCTAGTGCTCCGTCCAAGGGAGACGAGCAGAGAAATAACGCAGCGTGCTGCGTTGATTGCGCGTTGAATGCCATGACGTCCATCGACTCGATCGTCGCGCGGTTGCACGCGCTGCACCCCAAGCGCATCGATCTATCGCTCGATCGCGTGCAGCGCCTTCTTGCTGCACTCGGTCACCCGGAGCTGAAAGTGCCGCCGGTCGTTCATGTCGCGGGCACCAATGGCAAGGGATCGACGATTGCGTTCCTGCGCGCGATTCTGGAAGCCGCCGGCAATAAGGTGCATGCCTACACTTCGCCGCACCTCGTCCGCTTCAGCGAGCGCTTCCGTATCGGCGCCGCGGGCGAAGGAAAGCTTGTTTCGGATGAGGAGCTCATCGCCGCCATGGAGCAAGCCGAGCGTGCCAATGAAGGCGCGCCTATTACAGTCTTCGAAATCACGACCGCAGCGGGCTTGCTGCTTTTCGCGCGGCATCCGGCAGACGTGCTTCTTATGGAGGTCGGTCTTGGTGGCCGGCTGGACGCAACCAATGTCATAGAAAGCCCGCTGCTCACGGTCATCACGCGAATCTCGATCGATCACGTCGATTTTCTCGGGGATTCCCTGGAAAAGATCGCGGCTGAAAAAGCCGGAATTCTCAAACGAGGCGTCCCGGCTGTGATTGCCTCCCAGCACCGCGAGGCCTTAGCGGTGATTGCCCGGCAGGCGGCAAAGCTCGGTGCGCCGCTAAAGATCGCGGGGGAAGACTGGACTGCCACCGAAGAGCGTGGACGGCTTGTTTACCAGGACGAGGCGGGCTTGCTCGACCTGCCTGCGCCACGACTTTACGGGCGACATCAGTTCGAGAATGCCGGGCTCGCAATCGCCGCATTGCGCACGATCAGGAAGTTTTCAATTCCGCCTGCGGCGTTTGATGCAGGCATGATCAAGGCTGACTGGCCCGCGCGTCTGCAACGTCTGGCGCACGGCCGCCTTGTCGAGCTCGCGCCGGCCGGCAGCGAATTATGGCTCGATGGAGGGCATAATCCCGATGGAGGCCGCGCGATTTCGGCTGCGCTGGCCGATCTGGAAGAGCGCGTATCGAGGCCCCTGGTTTTGATCGTGGGAATGCTGGCGAGCAAGGATTGTGAGGGATTCCTGAGCAATTTTGCCGGCCTCGCACGTCGCGTGATCGCGGTACCCGTACCAACCGCGGAGAAGGGATTGAGCGCGGAAGCGGTCGCGGACAAGGCGCGTGCCATGGGCCTCTCGGCGACCAGCCGTGATAATCTCGTCACGGCGCTTGATGCCGCTCGCAAGCTCGATCTCGATCCGCCGCCCCGCATCTTGATCACGGGCTCGCTTTATCTCGCCGGTGAGGTGCTACGGGAAAATGAAACTGTACCGCAGTAACGTCGCTTGGATTGCAGCCGTTGCGGACACATCGTTCCTTCGGAACTTCATCGACGGACAGGGCTAACGCAAAACGGCCGGCTTTGGACCGGCCGTTTCAGAAATCTTTTGCGGCGGACTAGACGGCGCCGCTGATCCATTGATGCAATTTCTGCTTCGGCGCCGCGCCGACCTGACGCGATGCGATTTCGCCGTTCTTGAACAGCATCAATGTTGGAATCGACATGATACCGTATTTGGCGGCGGTGTTTGGGTTCTCGTCGACATTAAGCTTCACGATCTTGACCTTGTCGCCCAACTGCCCCGCGATCTCCTCCAGAGCGGGCGCGATCATGCGGCAGGGGCCACACCATTCGGCCCAGAAATCCACGACCACCGGTTCGGCAGATTTCAGTACATCCGATTCGAAGCTAGCGTCCGACACTTTGCCGACGGTCATGGCACAACCCTCTTGTCATTGAGCGGGGAGAATCGCCCCCGAAAACTGCGAGGGCAGGAACCTATGAATGCGGTCCGGCAGCGTCAAGGCGCTCTCACGTGGAGGTGACGTGACGGAGCGCCGCGTCCAACGTCTCCGCAGAAAGTTCCATGAGATCAGGTACTTCGGTCCAGATCAGTGCGGCACGGACTGGACGGTCGGGATACAGCTTTACGAGCACCGCGCGGTATTGGGCGAGCTGGCGCACGTAGCCTTCAGGCACATCGGCAGCTTGCCGCGGCGGGTTCCGGTCCGTTTTGAAATCGCCAATCAAAACAGCGTCTTGGGTGACTGCAAGCCGATCGACTCGTCCGGAAACGCGAATCGGTTTGCCGCCAATATCGCAGCGGCCGACGATTGGCACTTCGGCCTTGCTGCCAGGTGCAAACAACTCGGTGAAGCGTGGATCCGCAAGGACGCGCATCACGTGCTCGGCGAGCGAGGATCGCTCCCCGGGGTCAAGCTTGTGTTGGCGCGCCAGGAAATCCTGCATGGCCCTGGCGCGATCGACAGCCGCAATATCCGGCAACGATTGCAGGAGACGATGAACAATAGTGCCGTGCCGCCGGGCCTTCCGACTTGCCTCAATCGTCGGTGCCCCTGACCGATTCTGAGCTCCCGTCATCCGTGACGGCGCCACTACGCGTACACGAGGTTCGCCGACGAGAGGCTGCCTTAGCCAGTCAGGCCTGGTGACAATCGGCGCGGCGTCGCCTTGCACATGCTCAAGCGAGCCTGACGGTTCCACCTTGCGATACCGCCACAGCTTCTGGCCGCCAATTTCGTGTTCGCTGAAGCATGGCTGGTCTTGCAAGCCTTGCAACACGAGATCGTACCAACAACCCTCGGGCCGCTTTTTCGATTCAATCCCGCACACAATCAATCGCTCGGCTGCGCGCGTCATTGCGACGTAGAGCAGCCGCCGATATTCATTTCGCGTTTGCACGCGCGCGGCCAGACGCGCGTCGGTCATGGGCCCGACGTCTTCCTTCTCGCCCTTAGCCCAGATGAGCGGCGCGGCGCCGGTTTGCGCCGGCAGCGGGAGCAGTGGCGGCGGATGATGTCCTTCGGGGCGCGTTGTGGTGTCGGCAAGAAAAACGACCGGCGCTTCGAGGCCTTTGGCACCGTGGGCCGTCATCACGCGCACCTCGTCGCGTGCCATTTCCATGTCCCGTTTGATTTCGGATTTGGCTGCCCGCATCCAATCGATAAAGCCCTGCAGCGAAGGTGCTTCACCGCGTTCGTACTCGAGTGCAAGGTTGAGGAATTCATCGAGCGCATCGGAGGCCTCATGACCGAGCCTTGCGATAAAACGCTCACGGCCGCGCTCGGCACCGAGGAGTCGCGCATAAAATGCAAAGGGCGACTCGTTGCGCGCGCGCATTGACAATGCGTTGAGACGCGCGAGCGCCTGCTCGAATTTTTTATTGCCGACGGATTTCCGTGTGAGCGCAGTGCGCAGCGAGTCCTTGCCACGCTCATATGCGAGTGCAAAAATGTCGTCGTCGTCGAAACCGAAGAGCGGGCTTTTGAGAGCCGTTGCGAGCGCAAGATCATCCTGTGGCAACAGCAAGGCGTCAGCGAGGACCATCAGATCCATGACCGCGATGTGCTCGGTCAGAACGAGCCGGTCGGCGCCGGCAACGGGAATGCCGGCGTTCTTGAGCGCACGGATGATCGCTTCGAAAAGCGCGCCGCGGCGATTCACCAACACCATGATATCGCCTGGCCGGCGACCGGCTTCCATCAACTTTCGCACGGCCTTTGCAATGCGCTCTGCCAGCCGCACCGCCGGCTTCGAACCGGTGAGTTTATCGAACGGTGCGTTCCACGGATCTTTTTCACCGCTATCATCGAGCGGCCTCTCCGTGTCCCATATTTCAACTTCGCCCGGCGCCGCACTGGCCAATGCCATGTGTTCGGGAATGCCCGCGATGTCTTGTGTCAGACTTGCCGCGATTTCCACCGGCTTGAACACGATGTCGACCGCCGAAAGCACATTTGCGCCCGAACGCAGCGAGGTGTCGAACCGTACATGGCGGAACTCATGGTTGCCGCGGACAGAAAGCGTTTCGAATTCACGGCGCATGTTTTCGAATTCGGCTGGCGCCGCACCCTGAAACGAGAAGATTGACTGCTTCTCGTCGCCGACTGCGAAGATCGTGCGCGTTCTCTCGCTAGCGCCCTTTCCGGCGAAGAATTCGGCGACCAGATGACGTACAATGCCCCACTGCTTGGGACTGGTATCCTGCGCTTCGTCGATCAGCACGTGATCGATGCCCCGGTCGAGCTTGTAGTGCACCCAGGCCGCCGATACGCGCGCGAGCAATTCGTGCGTCTTGTCGATCTGGTCCTCGAAATCCAGCAATCCGCGACGGTTCTTTTCGGCGCGAAAGCGGTCGAGGACGGCCTTTGCGATCGTGACGAGCGCGATGGTGCGGTCGCGGGCAGCAACCGCGCGTCGGCGTTCGACCAAGCTCCAGATCCGGTCGCGCTCCGCGTGCAGACGCTCGCAGAGGTTTCCATGCAACCTCTTGATGTCACTAGTGAAAACGTTTTCGCGCTTGCCGGCGGTTTTGGTGCAGAAAATCTCGATATAGCGGTCGATCTGCTGGGCACCAGCGAGGCTGGGAAGGGACACAAAACGATCGCTTTGGTCCTGGTCGGTCTTTTTGCCGCCCGCGCCGATTGCGGCAATCGCGGACCATTCCGATTGCGGAATGAGACTTTCGTCAAAGAATGCGGTCGAGAGGTTTTCCTCACTGTCGTCGACGGCAATATTGAGGGCGCGCGATAATTGCGCCGCCGCACCTTTGAGCCCGCCCGCGGAACCGAGCCAGGCTTCGACCGCGTCGCGCTCGTCGATCGCCTTGCCGATCAGATCGCGGAACGTGAGGTCGGCGACGGCGCCAATGGCGTACTGCAGCGCGCGGCCGATTTCGCTCTGCGGACGATTCGCGGCGTCGAGGAGGACCTCGTTCGTCATTTTTTCCAGAAGTTGTGCGTCCTGCGCCTCGTCCAGCACGGAGAAACGCGCGGCGACATTGGCCTCAAACGGGAAAAGATGGAGAATGTAGGTACAAAACGCATGGATGGTCTGCACCTTGAGGCCACCCGGCGTTTCGAGTGCGAGAGCAAACAGCTTGCGCGCGCGAGCGCGCATTTTCTCACCGGTATCGTGGCTGCCGGCAAGCCGCATGGCTTCCGAGAGTTCAGCGTCATCAAGCGCAGTCCATTTGCGCAACTCATCGAACACACGGTTGGCCATGTTGCCCGCGGCCGCCCGGGTGAAGGTGATGCACAAAATCCGCGCCGGATCGACGCCGTCGAGCAGGAGACGAATGACACGTTGAGCCAGTACGTGCGTCTTGCCGGATCCGGCATTGGCCGACACCCAAGCGGAGATGACGGGGTCGGACGCCTCGCGCTGAAGCACGAGAACGGTTTCGGAGATGATGCGTTGCGCGCTCATTCGCCACCCTCGTCGACGCCGCCGGTGAGCGACCATTCTTTCACCCGCGCGAGATGATCGTAGTCGCCGTAATGAGTCGACCACATCGGATGCGCGAGGGGCCGGTAGGCGGTCGTGATCTCGGCAAATTTCGTGGCGACGCCGATCAATCGCTTGAGCGCATTGTCGGCCTGGGCATTGGCGTCGCTGTCCTTGAATTTGACGATACGCTCTTCGCCGGGAGGCTCGCCGCCGCGCAGGGCTACGTACACAAGTTGCGAGACCTCAGCCCCTTTCGGGATTTCGTCGAAGGCGCCGCCGCGCAGCATGGCTGCTTCGAGCGTGAGCTGCGGCGACAGGCCACTTTGCACCTGTTTGTCGCTCGGAGGTTTGCCGGTCTTGAAGTCAAGGATGGCGAATGTGCCGTCGTTCAATTGCTCGATGCGATCGGCGCGCGCCGTGAGCGTGAAGCTGCCGGTCCCAAGCGCGATGGGCAGCTTTACATAACGTTCGGCGTAAAGGCTCTTGAGGCTGGCGCGGCGCGCCGGCTCGAATGAATTGGTCAGCCAGCGCGCAATGCGCAGGAAGCGTGGCCACCAGAAGGCTTTCGCGTCCGGAAAGTCCTCCAACGCGGCGAAATGCTTCGCGCCGAGCGCCTGCATTTGCGCAAACGCGTCATCTGGCAATTTGCCGGGGAACTGCTGCGCAAAGTCACCGACAGCGCCGTGAATGACGGTGCCGCGGTCGGCGGCGCCCGGCGGCGTGTCGATCTCGTCAAGCGGAAAAAGCCGCAAGACGTGTTTGGCGTAGATCGTATAGGGGTCGCGCAGCCAGTTTTCGATATCGGTCACGCTGAGCTGCTTTGGCCGTGCCGCAAGCGGCGGCGTCGGCGCAGGCATCTTGATGCGTTCATTCTTGTCGGGCTCATCCAGCAAGCGAGCGTAGGTGATATATTTTTCACCGCGCTCGATCGCGGATTTCCAAAGCTTTTCGCCGGCGACGGCGGCGAGGCGCTGCACGAAGCGCGAGGTAACTGTGGGTGCACCGGCCACTTTGGCCGCGCGGGTGAGAATGACCTCGCTGGCCCCTAGCGCCTGTGCAAAATCGTGTGCGGACAATCCGATCCGCCGTTCCGGCAAATCGAGGCCAAGCTGCTGGCGCATCGGGCGGCTGAGCCAGGGGTCGGTCGGCGTTTCCGGCGGCCAGATGCCTTCCGCCAGTCCGCCGAGCACGACGCGATCGACGTGCTGCAGACGTGATTCGAGCGTGCCGAGAATGCGCACACGGGCCTGGCCGCGCGCGTGGCGGACTCGTTGTCCCGAAAGCGCGGCGTGAAATAACTCAGCATAGTCGTCGGGCGTAATGGCAAGCGCACCGTGATCGGCGATATCGTCGAAAAACGCGGCAAGGTCCTCCAATTCTCCGGCCAGCGTTCCGATGACTTCGCAGTGTTTTTCCGCGATCGCGGAAAAGGTTTGTGCGCCGGATTTCACGGTTTCGAGCGGGGCCAGCGCCTGTTTCAGGCGCTCGACAAGTCCCTGCGCGGAGTTGAGTTCGGCCTCAGTCAGCGTCGTACGGGGATCGCTTGGATGCAGTTTGCCGCGCGAGGCGCGGAATGTTGTGAGCGCATGGGCCAGCCCGTTCGTACCGGGTTTCGGCCGTGGCCCCCGCAAAACCGCGCGTTCCAGTACGGCGACTGCTGCGGGATCGAGCGTGCTTAGCGGGTGTTTAAGCATCGCCAGCAGCGGCACCGGCGGCAAAGCTCCGAGAGCTGCTTCCGCCACCAGCCGCGCGAATACCCCGGCCGGCGTATCGGCGCGATCATCTCCGGCCGAATCGTCAGCGTCGATGCCCCAGCGCGTCAGCGCGGCCAGTACACGGCGGGCGAGTGCGCGATCGGGCGTGATCAGCGCCGCCGTTTTGTTTTTGTCTTCCACCGCCTCGCGCAACGCGATCGCACTCGCAAGCGCTTCTTCTTCGGCATTGGCGGCCTCGATGACGGCGATATCTTTCATTGCATTTTTGACGCCCGGGGCGATCTCGGCAAGGCGCGTGCCCCAGCGATCCGTCTGTTCGGCCGGCCGCATCGCTTCCGAAACGAGCAATTCGCGCCCACCTGGCGGCACCAGCGATTTGACCGCGGTACGCTCGATGCCGAAACGCCGGAGCAAAGCCGCCATGGCGAATTGGGGGTGGCTGGGCGCGGCGTTTTTGTCGGTGAGCGCGCGCCAGGCGTCTTCGTCGAGATCCGTGTCGAGACCCGGCAATACCACCGCACCATTCGGCAGCCGGGCGATGGTATCGAGCAACTCGGCGGTCGCCGGGATCGAGCCGGTCGAACCCGCGGCGATGACCGGCGCGCCGGAACGCTTGAGGCGTTCGGCTTCGGCCGCAATCAGCTTATTCTGCCGCACCGCCGGTTCGAGCAGATTGTTTTCGGCGAGAAATTGCGGCCAGGTGTCGCGCGCGATTTTCAGGAAAACGAGTGTCTTCTGCCAATACTCGTCGAGGTCTTCCGGTACGAGCCCATCGAGTTTGTCCCAGGGCACTTGCCGCGTCGCCATGTCGTCCATCAAATGGGCGAGATCGCCCGCGAGCTTGAATGCCGCCGCGGGACTGTTGGCAACGAGCGCGGCACCGCCTTCGGCGCGCATGCCTTCGGACTTCGCCCAGGCCAGAATTAATTTTGCGAGTTCGATCTTGCGGTTAAAGGTACCGAGCGATTCGGGAAGCTCGATATCGGCGGCTTCGCCACCAGCGTATTGCGCAAAATTGATCTCGTCTTCATCGATACGGCCGAGCGGTACGATACGCGGCAGAACGGCGGCTCCTTCGATGCACCCGAGAAATACCTCGCGCGCGAATTCGCAGGCGCGCCGGGTCGGCAGATAAAGCGTGGCGCGCGACAATTCGAGCGGATCGTTCGAGGCCGGAAATCCCGCCACCAGTTTGCCGGCGCGCAACGCGTCGATCAGCGTCGGCAGGAATCTTGCCGAGGCGGGGATATTGAAGACTTTGGGCGCGGGAGCCGGCATGCGTGAATCATATATGCTTTACGCCGGACCAGACGCATCATGCAATCGCCGCGCTAGGCCGTGCTTTTTTTGATCGCGGCCTCGGCCGCAGCGACAGCTTCGGGCGTGCCGACATGCATCCACAGGCCTTCCAGCCGCAAGCCGTGCAGGCGCCCCGCTGCGGCGGCGCGGTCAAATAACACGGTCAGCGAAAATTCGCCTGCGGGGGCGTTATTGAAAAGGCCGGGCGAGAGAATGGCGGCACCGGCATAGACAAAGGGTGAGACCGCCTGTTCGTCGGGCTTTTGCAGTGTTCCGTCGGGAGCCATGGCGAAGTCGCCGCGGCCCGAATAACCGATGCTGCCGGCCGTCGGAGCCAGAAGTAAAAGGCCGTCCATGACGGCCGCATCGAAAATGTCGGCGAGGCGCGCGAGATTGGGTCGGGCGCCGTCAATCCAGACAGCATCCGAATTGACGTGAAAAAACGGCGCCTCGCCCAGTTCGGGCAAAGCCTTCCTGACGCCACCGCCGGTGCCGAGCAGAAGCCCGCGCTCGTCAGAGATGGTAATCCGCGGCCTCGCGCGCGACGCAAGATGGCGAATGAGCTGGTCGGCGAAGTGATGCACGTTGACGACAGCCCGTTCGACGTCTGCTTCGGCGAGGCGATCGAGCACATGATCGACAAGCGGCTTCCCGGCGACCTTCACCAGCGGCTTTGGCATCGTGTCCGTCAAAGGCCGCATGCGCGTGCCAAGTCCGGCGGCGAGCACCATGGCGCGGCGCGGTGCGACTTTCGTTGGCGATGCCATGTGTCAGACCTTCAACGGCGGCACATTGGTGCGATACCACGCCGCGAGCGGCGCGAGGGAAGGATGCGCCAGCGAGCGCCGCAGATAGGCCCAAACCCGCGGCAAATGCCGCAGATACTGCGGCTTATGATCCCGCAATTCGAGTCGCGCGAAGATGCCGAGAATCTTCGACGCGCGCTGCGCGGCGAGCGTGGCGTAGGAACGTGCGAAATCGGATGCCGCGAAAGCCGGGTTGGCTGCCATGCGCGCACGCACGTAGCGTGAAAGCAGTGAAATTTCGATTTCTTCGGGCACGTCAACGCGCGCGTCCTGCAACAGCGAAGCAAGGTCATAGGCCGCCGGCCCCATCACTGCGTCCTGGAAATCAAGCAGACCGATTCGGGCCGTGCCCTCGCGTTCCGGCAACCAGAGAAGATTGGGCGAATGAAAATCACGCATCACCCACGTCTGGGCGCCGCTGGTGAGCGGCAGCAGCAACTCGTGCCAGTGCGAACGGTACGCGTTGCGTTTGATATCATTGATCTTGACCCCAAGCTTGGGGAGATACCAGTCGAGCATCAGTTCAGCTTCAATCAGAAAAGCTTCCATGTCGTAGCCCGGTATCTGGTAATCAACGCCGGCTTCCACGGGCACGATGCTGTGCAGCTTCTCGCTGTGCAAATCGGCAAGCAGATCGGTGGCCGTTTCGTAACGGCTTTGTATCGGCGCCGGCGGGTCGCCTTCCACGACCAGTTCGTCGCCGAGATCCTCGATGACCAGAAGCCCGGCTTCACGGTCGGACGCAAAGATCGCCGGCGCCGAAAAGCCGCGCCCGCGCAATGCGCGCGCCATTGCAATAAATGGCGTGACGCTTTCCGCGAGATGGGCGATCGCACTGTAGGACTTGCCGTCGCGGACAGGCGGCCCATCGGCCCGTCTTGGCGAGTTCATTAGAATATAAGTGGCGCCGTCGCGCGTCAGGCGCTCGTAGCTGCGCGTCGATGCGTCGCCCTGGATCCGGCTGCGCTGTGCCCGGCCGAAACCCGAACGATCGAGAAATTGCCGGATCGCCACGATGCGTTCGACGCGTGCCGCGGAACGGCCGTAGCCGGTGACGCGTGCATTTCTGGCATTCGGCCCGTGTTGCGGGGCGAGAGTCAATGCGATGTCGAGACGATCGGCGGGCAGTGCAGCACCCGCGCGATCGGGCCACTCCAGCAGCGTCACAGTGCCTTCAGGCCCATCATCGAGACCGACCTCGGCAAGTTCCGACGGTCCCGACAGACGATAGAGATCGGCGTGGACAAGGTTGAATCGCGGCAGCGCATAGGTCTGCGTCAACGTAAATGTCGGACTCGGTACTTCAACCGACTCGTCGCCGGCGAAATGACGAATTAGCGCGCGCGCAAACGTCGTCTTGCCGGCGCCAAGATCGCCCGACAGCGTTATCATGTCGCCGGGTTCGATCGCCGCGGCGATATCAGTCATCAGCTGATACGTGCCGGCTTCATCGGCCAACGCCGCCGTGAAATTGTAGTTGCCGGGGGCGGTAGGAAACATCGAATCATCCGTTACGAGGCCGCAACCTTATAAACGGATGCCGCAGCTTCACGCCAGAATGCATTCAAACGCTGCTGCAGGTCATTTTTTCACGAGTCCGGCCCGTTCAACGATTTCCTTCCAAATCGGCACCTCGCGCACCATACGCGCGTGCAGATCCTCCGGCCCTTCATATTTCACCAGGAATCCGGCCTTGAGCATTTTCTCCTTGACGTCGGGCTTTTGCAGAATGGCCCTGGTCTCCTCGCTCAGCCGCTTGATGATGTCGGGCGGCGTACCGGCGGGCGCAAGAAACATTTGTGATGTCTCGACCACGGCATTCGGGACCCCCGCTTCGGCCAAGGTTGGAACGTCAGGCATGTCGACCCAATGTTCGGCACCGGTCTGCGCCAGTGCCTTCAGCGTGCCCGAACGGATGTGGCTGATCAGTCCTGCGATGCTGACAGATGCGATATCGGTGGTTCCCGATAATGCGGCCTGTAAAGAGGGTGCAGCCCCATTGAATGGCACATGCGTCATGTCGATGCCGGCGCGCAGCTTCAATAATTCGACGGCCAGTTGCGATACGCTGCCGACCCCCGGTGAGGCGAATGTCAATTTTCCCGTATTGGCTTTTGCCTTGGCGGTCAGATCCGCAATGCTCGTGATGCCCGACGCCGGCCGCGTGATGATGGCATTGGGCGCGGCGCCAAGAAAGGCGATCGGCGCGAAATCCTTGAGCGGATCGTAGGCAACCTTTGTAACGCTGGGGTTGATCAGCACGACGCAAGTGACGACCACCAGCGTGTAGCCGTCCGGTGCGGCGCGTGCGCCCGCGGTAAGGCCGATATTGCCGACGGCGCCGACGCGATTTTCGACGATGACATTCTGGCCGAGCTTCGGTGCGAGTTCGGCCGCAAGCAGCCGGCCGAGCAGATCATTCGGTCCGCCCGCGGGAAAAGGAACGATGATCGTAATGGTACGATCGGGCCATGCGGCGCGTGCCTCATCGAGGGGCAAGAGTGCGGCTGCAAGCAAAGCAGCGGCACAAATTGCGCGCGACAGACGCCGCGCGATCAAGGCAAGCCGAAATGTCATGCGAATCCCCCGTTTGGCCAAGTGTGTGGCCAAGTGCGTGGCCAGGTGTGTGGCCAAGTGCGTGCCGGCCACTTATTCAGTTGCGTTAAATGTTAGTGGAGCGCCAAGACGGACGCCAGTGCAGGCCATTGTCCGCGGGGCTATTGCCGTTCGCGTAAATATTCGCGGCCGGCGGCCGTGACGACCACCCGCGTGTGATGACCTTCGACACTTTCCCGTTTTACCAGCCCGCGATCGACGGCATCTTCCCAGACCGTGAGGCGCGGGCAGGACGTGCGCCAGGCATCGATGACGTCGGCATATCGCCGCGGCTCTTTCGCGATCCATTCCACAAGGTCGTAGACCAGCGGGTCGGGCGCGGTCCCGGCATGTGTAAGGTGGATTGGCTTTGTTGTTTGACCTGGCAAGAGGGCCGCTCCCGCTGCAGAAAAACCGTTTATCACCGTATAAGTGGGCATAAATCGGGCCGATGGCAATCTGAATTTCACGGCCGCAAAGCCTGATTATCACCGGTCATGCCGCGCTTTGCTTCTCGGCGTGCTGCACCGGAAACACGCAGGTGACGGTCGTACCTTGCCCCGGAATTGAATTGATCGTCACCTTGCCTCCATGAAGTTCGACGAATGATCGCACCAGTGAAAGACCGAGGCCAGGCCCACGATGCTCCGAACCCATGGAGTCCGTTTCGAACCACTCGAATACTTTTTCCTTTGCTTCCGGCGCGATCCCCGGGCCGCGATCGGTCACGCTGAACGCCACGGCATTCGGCTGGCGCTCGGCTATGAATGTCACACTGCCGCCAGCCGGGGAAAATCCGACCGCGTTCGAGAGCAGATTGAACAAGATCTGCCGTAACCGGCGTTCATCCGCGACGAAGGTGCCGATATTACCCGGTGTACGTATGTCGAGCGTAATACGGTTCTTGACGAGTCGATCCTGCACACCTTCCGCCGCCGCTTCCATGCTGGCGCGGATGTCGACCTCGCCCAGGTTCAGCGTCATGGCGCCGGCGTCAATGGTCGCGAGGTCGAGGATGTTGTTGATGAGCGCGAGCAGGGCGTTGGTCGAGGCGGTGATGTAGCCGAGATATTCGGCCTGCTTTTGATTGAGCGGCCCGAAGGCGGGATCGCCGAGCAAATTCGCAAAGCCGATGATGTTGGTCAGCGGCGACCGCAATTCATACGAAACGTGGTGCACGAAATCGATTTTGATCGAATCGGCTGTTTCCAGTGCCTCATTGCGTTCACGCAGCGCGCGCTCGACGTTGACCGTGTCCGTTATGTCGCGGAAGGCAACGAGGGTCGCGCCATCAGGCAGCGGGACCGTGCTGAGCTCGATGACGGCGCCGTCGCGGCGCTCAATGCGCGTGGCGACAGGTTCACGATTGTCGATCGCGGTAACCGCGGCGCGCAGGTTCCGCCAGACAGCATTGTCGTCATGCAGGGCCTGGCACCAGGCCGTTATTGATTCGACATGCGGGTGCTCGTCGAGTGCCTCGCGTGAGAGCTTCCACATGCGCTGGAAGGCCGGATTATGCAGCCGCACCCGACCATCGCTGCCAAACACGGCCACGGCTTCTCCCAAATGATCGAGAGTCTCGCTCTGGACTTTGATCAGCGCGTCATAGCGCCGGTGCATATCCAGCCGTTCGGTGACATCATCGTATAGATACGTCACCCCACCTTCCGGATTCGGCGTCGTGACCACGCGCAGCGTGCGTCCGTCGGGCAGATGCCACATCTGCTCCCTTGGTTCTATTGCGCGATAGGCTTCATAAAGCTGCTGTTTCCATTGTCGGAAATCCTGCTCCTCGGGCAATTTTCGTTTGCTGCGCAGGATATCGAGCACGGCGGCATCGGTCGGCGTCTGGTCCAGGAAGCCGGCGTCGAACTCAAACAGCGACCGGAAGGCTGCATTGTAGAATATGAGTTTGCGGTCGACATTGAAAACGGCAACGCCGGTCGCAAGCTGATCCAATACGCGGCGGTGAGCATCGACTATGCGCGCGAGTTCGGTGCGCATGGTCTCGGTCTCTGTTCGGTCTATCGCGATGCCTGAACTCCCTGCCGGGTTCGGTGCATCGACGACGTCAAAGACGCGGCGCAATCCGGCGGCGATTGCAGGAAGTCGGCCGGAATAGGTCGCGCCTGCCGCGCGAGCGCGCTCGACTTCAATCCGCGCGGTCTGGTCCAGCAATTCCAATCCTCGCGCCATGGCATCCGCGGGATCGGCGGCTTCCACCGCTCGCGCGTAGGCGGCGTTCACGAAGACAAGATGGCCGCCACTTGCGCGCGCCCACGCCGGCGCCGGCAGCGAGTTGAGGAGGCCCTTCATCGTTTCGACTTCATTCAGCAATTCGTCGTGACGCGCAGCGAGATCCAGCAGTTCCTGTTCGATCCCGCCCACATCGCGCAGACGCAGAATCGCGCGGCCGCCGATGGCGCGGCCTTCGGCTTCGATCGGATGCCCGGCGCGGGTTGTCAGCGTCGCCGTGAATCCGCGTCCGTCATTGCGCAACGCATCGACGGCCTGTTCCATGCGGTGCGCCGCCGCCGGTTCGAGCCAGCTCCCGAACGCAAGGATACGTTCGGGGTGACTCCCCGGCACGAGCGATCCGATGTCACCGATGATCTCGGGCTGCTCCGCAGCAGGCGGCCACGTAAATATGATTTGCGGCTCCGACAGCAACAGCGCCCTGAAACGCTCGACATCCGTTTGTAACGCCGCAATCTCATCGCGCATGTCGGCGCCGGCGCGATCCGCGGCGCGACGAATACGCATCAGCACGACGATTGCGAGCAGCACAAAGCCGAGCAATGCGAGAATGAGCGTAAGTGCCGTAATCTCCCGTTCGCGCAGCACCGTGAGGGCGCGGTGCATGGCGTCCGCGGCGACCGAGGCAAGCTGGGCGTCCGCGCGAACCGGCGTGCTGCCCAGGACACAAAGCGTTGCGGTGGCGATGGCGGCGAGGAATCCGTCTCGCCACGGACGAGAACGCAGCCTCACGTTCGCCGCCCGGATTATCTCCGGCATTCAGACATGCCCCAGGAATGCGAGCGGCGTCCGCCACGCCACTTCGCGAATCGGCTGACTTTACCCCCAAGAGGAATCGCGCCGTAAGAGTCCAGACCGTGAACGGCCCCCTGCAAAGCCTTTGTTTTCAGGCCCGTGTGCTGTTTCGGTGCAGGGGCACTCTTCAGCACATCGGGCATCGGCGCGGTTTTGACCGCACGGCGGTATTCAGCTTCCCGTTGAGCCAAATCCACCGCTTCCTCGCGGGGTTTTGTCGAGGGATTCGGTTTCGCGGAAATGGCCGCGCACGACCGGCGCGATCACCATCTGCGCAATCCGCATCCCGCGGGTGATCGCTACTAGTTCGGCACCGAGATTGACAAGCAGCACCTGGATTTCGCCGCGGTAGTCGGCGTCGATTGTGCCGGGTGTGTTCAGGACCGTCAGGCCATGGCATGCCGCCAGGCCGGAACGCGGCCGCACCTGTGCTTCGTAGCCTTCGGGCAGGGCGACCGCGATACCGGTCGGGACAAGGACCCTGGCGCCTGGAGCAATAGAAACAGGAACGGCGGCGGGTACGGCGGCAAGTAAATCGACACCGGCGGCTTGTGCGCTCTGATAGCCTGGCAGCGGCAGGTCGCGGCCGTGAGCGAGGCGCAGGACGTGGACCTCGATCTCGCTCACCGCTTTGCTCCACCCAGCGATTCGGCAATGCGTGCCACGAGCAAAGCGGCAACTTCTTCCTTGCTTTTCGGCGGCCAGTTTTCGATGCCGGAAGCGCGCACCAGCGTAATGGTGTTGCTGTCGCCGCCCATCACTCCCGATTGCGGGGAGACATCGTTTGCCAGGATCCAGTCGCAGCCTTTGCCGATGAGTTTTGCCTTTGCATTGGCAGCGACATTTTCGGTTTCGGCTGCAAAGCCGATGACCAGTTTGGGCCGGTGGGATTTTCGTTTTGCGATGGTCGCGAGAATATCCGGATTTTCGACGAGGGGAAGATCCGGCGCGATCCTGCCCGGCTGTTTTTTGAGCTTGTGTTCGCCTGCATTGGCCACGCGCCAATCCGCAACGGCCGCTGCGAAAACGGCGATGTCCGCCGGCAGCGCCCGCTCGACCTCGCGCAGCATTTCTTGAGCGGTCTCGATCCTTATCACTTTGACGCCGGGCGGATCGGGCACGTTCACCGGCCCGCTGACAAGCGTGACGTCGGCACCGGCGCTGGCGGCAGCTGCCGCAATCGCATGACCCTGCTTGCCCGATGACCGATTGGCGATATAGCGCACCGGATCGATCGGCTCGTGCGTCGGGCCTGACGTCACCAGCACGCGCTTGCCCCGCAGCGAGCCATCGGTTTTGACATTCAGCAATTTTTCCGCCGCAGCGGCAATTTCCAGCGGCTCCGCCATGCGTCCCAGTCCGCGCTCGCCGGCCTCGGCCATTTCGCCTTCGTTCGGCCCGACCAGCGTGACGCCGTCCGCGACGAGCTGGGCCAGGTTACGTTGTGTTGCCTTGTTTGCCCACATGTGCGGGTTCATCGCGGGTGCGAGGATGATTTTTGCGCTTGTTGCAAGCAAGACCGCTGTTGCGAGGTCGTCGGCGTGACCGCCGGCGATCTTCGCCATCAAGTCAGCCGTTGCCGGCGCAACGATGATTAAATCGGCATCGCGCGCCAGTCGAATATGGCCGATGTCGAATTCACTCGCTGGATCGAACAGGTCGGTAAACACGCGTTCGCCTGCAAGCGCGCTCGCCGACAGCGGTGTCACGAATTGCTCGGCCGCTTTCGTGAGCACGCAACGCACGGCCAGGCCTCGTTCTTTCAGGCGGCGGATAAGATCCAGCGATTTATAAGCGGCGATGCCGCCGCCGATGATCAGCAAGACCTGCCCGGTGCCCGCCGGCGCCGAAATGCGGCGACCTGACGCGGCGGATTTTTGCGACGAAGCCCGCGGCTCGACCAGATCGAGCGCCTCGAGCCCTGTCTCCTCGGCGGCACCTCGCAATATTGTGCGCACTTCATCTTCGACCGAGCGGCCGCTGCGCGCCGCCCGCAGGCGCAGAAGCCTTTTCAGCCTGTCGTCGAGCTGCCTGACCGTCAGCGAGGCCATCTAAAACTCCTGAATGTTCATTAGTTTAGCATCGAGATGCATGCAATGCAATCATTGCTATCAACCGGACTCATTTGGATTCTGAAAAAGGCCGCTTGACGACCGCGATGTCTATCTGTATTTAACCTTCAAGTTAAATAACTAGACGGTTAGATACGAAGAGGCCGCCATGCCAGCCGACCGCCTGAGTGCCACGTTCTCCGCGCTCGCCGATCCGACGCGCCGCGCCATCCTGGCGCGCCTCGCGCTTGGCGAAACGACTGTCAGTGAGCTTGCCAAACCATTCAAGATGAGCGGGCCCGCGGTTTCCAAGCACCTGAAGGTATTGGAGCACGCCGGCCTCATCGCGCGTGGCCGCGAAGCGCAATGGCGCCCGTGCAGGCTTGAACCTGCCGCGTTGAAAGGCGTTGACGATTGGCTCGAAAGCTATCGCCGCCTGTGGGAGGAGCGCCTCGATCGTCTCGACGACTATCTCAAAATCCTGAAAGCGAAGGAGAAGAAGAATGGGCGCAATAAATAGCATCGACCTCGAGACCGATCCCCGCTCGATCATCGGAAGTCGCGTGTTCAATGCGCCGCGCGAAATGGTGTTCGCGGCGTTTACCGATCCGGCTCATCTGTCGGAATGGTGGGGCCCCAACGGATTCACGACGACGACGCATTCATTCGACTTCCGGCCCGGCGGCGTCTGGCGTTTCGTCATGCACGGACCGGATGGACGCGATTACCAGAACCGCATCACCTACGAAGAAATCGTTGCACCCGAGCGCATCGTCTATCGCCATGGCGGCGGGGAGGATGTCGAGCCGGTGCAGTTCACCCAGTCCCTGACCTTCGACGACCTCGGCGGTGGCCGGACGCGGCTCACCTGGCACGGTCGATTCCCATCCGCGGAAATCCGTGCGCACGTGATCAAGATCTACGGCGCCGACAAGGGCCTTTCGGAGACGATGGCGCGGCTCGCCGCGCATGTCGAAGCGAAATCAGCGTAGGGGCTTTCGTCATGGTCGCACGCCGCCAAAACGCATCACATGGCGCATCGCGAGTCGCATCAATGGAGCGCGCGCAAAGCGTTGCGCAATGCTTCGGCGCTTATCCCGGCGAGCTGATGCTCGGTCTCGGCGTGTGCGGCCTTCCACAGAGGATAGGCTCGCGCCAACAGCTTGCGTCCGGCCGCCGTCAAGGCGAGACGGCGGCTGCGCCGGTCTTGCCTGTCGACGGACATCTTGAGGAGGCCACGCCGTTCAAGGGGTTTGAGGTTGGCGGTGAGTGTCGTGCGGTCCACCGCGAGCAGCGACGCAACACTGCCGAGGCTCGGAGGCTCCGGGCGATTGAGCGACATCAACAGCGAGAACTGGCCGTTGGTGAGATCGAGCGGCCTGAGCACATCGTCGAAACGCCGCGCCAGCGCACGGGCTGCGCGGTGAACGTGCAAACACAAGCAGCTGTCGCGCACCATATGGGTCGCGGCGAGAGGAAGCGAATTATTTTTGTCGTCAGGGTTTGACACGCGTTTATTATGTTGATATCAACATATTTGTCAATGGCCTGAGAGGGAACAGTCCGCCGCTGTCTCCGGAAATCCGAAAAGGCCGTAAAATCGGCCATATCTGAGGAGGATCGAGTCATGCAAGTTCAGCCCTACCTGTTTTTTGACGGCCGCGCCGAAGAGGCGATCGAGTTCTACAAAAAGACGCTGGGTGCCGAGGTCGACATGCTCATGCGCTGGAAGGATTGCCCCGACAAGTCGATGTGCACGCCCGCAAACGAGAACAAGGTGATGCATGCTTCGCTCAAGATCGGCCAAGCCCGTGTGATGGCTTCCGACGGTCGCAATACCGGCAATCCTGATTTCAAGGGTTTTGCGCTCTCGCTCGATGCGAAGGACGAAACGGATGCCGACCGCATGTTCAACGCGCTCTCAGCAGGCGGCAAGGTAACCATGCCGATGAGCAAGACCTTCTTCTCGCCGCGCTTCGGCATGGTGGCCGACAAGTTCGGCATGAATTGGATGATCATCGTCGAGCCGAAATGAATCCGGCTCCGTCCAGACAAGCGGAGGATGACAATGGCGGCTGAGTTCGTGATTTCACGTGTGCTCGATGCGCCGCGTGACCTGGTATGGAAATGCTTCACGGATCCGGAGCGAATGAAACAGTGGTGGGGGCCGAAAGGCTTCAAGGTCCTTGTATCCAAAATGGATCTGCGTGTCGGCGGCACCTACCTCTATGGCATGCAGACGCCGGACGGAAAACCGATGTGGGGCAAATTCGTCTATCGGGAGATCACACCGCCCGAGCGACTGGTGTTCATTAATTCATTCTCCGACGAAGCCGGCGGCGTCACGCGGCATCCGATGGCGCCGACCTGGCCCCTGCAATTGCTTTCGACCTTTACGTTTGAAGAACAGCCGGGTGGAAAAACAAAATTCACGGTGCAATGGGCGCCTCACGACGCCACCGAAGAAGAGCGCAAGACCTTCGACGCCGGCCACGCCAGCATGACGCAGGGCTGGAGCGGCACCATGGAACAGCTTGAGGCCTATCTCCCAAAGTTCAGTTAGCTGCGCGTCAGTGGAGGAACGTATGGCAATCGCAAAGCAGAAAATAACACCATGCCTGTGGTTCGATACCCAGGCCGAGGACGCAGCGAAATTCTATTGCTCGATCTTCAAGGATTCGAAGATCGGTAAAATTAGCCGCTACACCAGAGCGGGACACGACATTCACCACAAGCCAGCCGGTTCGGTGATGGTCGTCGAGTTTGAACTCGAAGGCCAGACTTTCACTGCCTTGAATGGCGGTCCTAATTTCACGTTCAGCGAGGCGATCTCCCTGCAAGTGCGTTGCGAGAACCAGGCTGAAGTCGACTATTTCTGGGACAAACTTACCCAAGGCGGACAAGAGGGGCCCTGCGGCTGGCTGAAGGATCGATACGGCCTTTCGTGGCAGGTGGTCCCCGCGGCAATTCCCCAAATGATGACCGATCCGGACTTGGCAAAATCCGAGCGGGTGATGAACGCCTTCCTGAAAATGAAGAAGCTCGATATTGCGGTGATCGAGCGCGCCTATGCCGGGGGTCAGCCGTGATGCCCCCCGCACCAAGAAAGGCGCCATACGGCGAAGCAAGCGTCAGCCTCAAGCGCATTTTTGATGCGCCGCGTACGCTCGTGTGGAAAGCCTGGACCGATCCGAAGATGATGGCGCAGTGGTTTGGCCCGCGTGGGTTCACCACGCCGGTCTGCCAGCTTGATGTGCGTGTGGGCGGCAGCCTCCGTATCGTCATGCGCGGGCCGGATGGCAATGAATATCCGATGAAAGGCACCTTTCGCGAGGTTATCGTTCCTGAGCGCCTGGTCTTCACCAACATCGCAACGGATCATGACGGCAAGCACCTGCTCGAGGGTGAGACCACGGTTACCTTCACCGAAGCGGGCGGCAAGACCGTGCTCACCCTGGATACGCATGCGGTTGGCTGCGTGCCGATCGCCCCGCAAATGCTCGCCGGAATGGAAGCGGGCTGGACGCAAAGCATCGACAAGCTGGAAGATCTGGTGGCGCGTTGACGCAGGCCGGCGTGTTCGCGCGGTCAATGTCTGTTTGGGCGCGATCCAGGACGGAAAATTCGCCAAGCAGCCCGGGCTATCCGATCCGTCAGATGAGGATCCAGGCAATACCGGCGAGCAGCGCGGCAATGACCCAAAGTGCCGCCGCGGTCCAGCGATTGCGGCGCGCTTCCGCAGCCCCGATCGCTGCAACCGTTTCGGGCGAAAGCGCCAGGCCATCGCGCGTCATGTCATCGAATTGATCGAGCAGGGTGCCGGCCCGCGTCAGCAATCCCGGCACCTGGCCGAGGAACCGCCCGATTTCGCCGGCTCCCTCCACCGCGTCTTCCAGGCGGCCGGCGGGGCCGAGATTGCGGGCGATCCACTCGCGAACAACCGGTTCAGCGGTGCTCCACATGTCCAGCTTGGGATCAAGCGAACGCGCGACGCCTTCCACCACCACCATGGTCTTCTGCAGCAAGAGCAGCTCCGGCCGCGTGCGCATGTCGAACAATCCGGTCACCTCGAACAGCAGCATCAACAGCTTTGCCATGGAGATGTCTTCGGCGGTGCGGTTATGGATGGGCTCCCCGATCGCGCGGATCGCCTGCGCGAAGCTTTCCACCGAGTGATGGCGCGGTACATAGCCTGCATCGAAATGCACTTGCGCGGTCCGATAGTAATCGCGCGTGATAAATCCGAGCAGGATTTCCGCGAGGAACCGTCGCTCTTTCGGGCCGAGCCGACCCATGATGCCGAAATCGACCGCGACAAGCTTGGCGTCATCGTCGACGAACAAATTGCCGGGATGCATGTCCGCATGAAAAAAGCCGTCGCGCAACGCATGGCGCAGGAAGCTCTGGATCACCTTGCGGCCGAGGTCCGGCAGGTCGAAACCTTTCGCCGCCAGTGCGGCGTGATCGCTCAGCCGGGTTCCGTCCATCCATTCGAGCGTCAGCACTTCCCGCGCGGTACGGTCCCAGTCAACCGCCGGCACGCGCAGGTCGGCATCCTCGCGGATATTCTCCGCCATCTCGGAGGCGGCAGCCGCCTCCAGACGAAAATCCATTTCGATGGTCACCGATCGTGCGAGCGTAGATACAACTTCAATCAACCGCAGCCGTCGCGCTTCGGCCGAAAATGCCTCGGCCTTACGTGCCGCAAAGAAAAACGCGTCCAGATCGGCCTTGAATCGCCGTTCGATGTCGGGACGAAGGACCTTCACCGCTACCGGCTTGCGCAGGCCGTCCGTCTCGATTTCGGCGCGATGAACCTGCGCGATCGAAGCAGCTGCCACGGCGGGGCCGAAGCTCGCGTAGATCGCAGAAGAGGCTTGCCGAATGCGGCGACTATTGCCGATTTCTGCTTCGCTTTGCGCGAAAGGGGCCATCTTGTCCTGCAGGCTCTCCAGATTTCGCGCGATTGTGGTACCGACCACGTCAGGACGCGTGGCAAGGAACTGGCCGAGCTTGACGTAAGTCGGCCCAAGCTTGCTGAGTGCAGCCGCGAGCCGGCTTTCGCCGCTTTTCGTACCGGGGCGCTCCAGAAGCCGCGCGATGGAAATCAGCGTTCTGGCCGGCAGCGGCAGCGGCCGCGTGTCAACGAGTGCGAACACCCCCTCGCGCGCAAACACATAGCCGGCGCGAGAAAGGCGAAGCAGATGGGAAATGGCAACGATCACAAATGCCAACCTGAGTGGAGCGCCACGACGCCGCCGGTCATCGGCGTGTAAGTCACGCGCCGAAAGCCCGCGCTTTCCATCATCCGCGCGAAAACGCCGGGCTTGGGAAACTTGCGAATTGATTCGACGAGATAGCGATAGGCATCGCGATCGCCGGTCACCATTTCCCCGATATGCGGGATCACCTGGAACGAGTAGAGCTCATAGAGCCTGTCCAGGCCGGGGAGGTCGACGGAGGAAAACTCCAGGCACAGGAAGCGGCCGCCTATCCTCAGCACGCGATAGGCCTCTTGCAGCGCACGCTCGATGCGCGGCACGTTGCGGATGCCGAAAGCGATCGTGACGCAATCGAAATTGCGATCGGGATATGGAAGCTCTTCGGCATTGCCCTGTTCGAAGACGACGGAGCCCTCGAGCCCGCGCGCGACCGCCCGTGAACGACCGACGTCCAGCATGTCGTTATTGATATCGCACACGGTCACGTGAGTGCCTGCGCCCCCCGCTGCCAGGACACGGAAGGCGACGTCACCGGTGCCGCCCGCAAGATCAAGCACGGAAAATCTGCCGTCACCCCTCGGCGGATTCACCGCCGTCACCAGCGCGTCTTTCCATGCGCGATGCAGGCCGCCGGACATCAGGTCGTTCATCAAATCGTAGCGCTGGGCGACCGAATGGAACACATCGTCGACCCGTCCCTGCTTGTCTTCGAGCTGGACGCTTTCGAAGCCAAAATGTGTCTGGTCAGCGCTTTCGGCCATGGCCAATAGTCCTTTGCGGGCAGGACCATAGCGCGAGCGGCCGGTGGGCGCTATGTGTCAGCCTGGGAGCGGTTAATCATGCCCGAATTGCCTGAAGTAGAGACCGTGCGGCGCGGCCTTGCGCCCGCCATGGAAGGTGCGCGCTTCACCAAGGTCGAAGTGCGGCGTGGCGATCTGCGTTGGCCGCTGCCCAAGGGGTTTGCCGAAAAGCTGCGGGGGAAGACGGTCGAAGGATTGGGCCGCCGTGCGAAATATTTGCTGGCTGATCTTTCTTCGGGGGATGTGCTGATGATGCATCTCGGCATGTCGGGTTCGTTTCGGCTCGGCAAGGACAGTGCGCCTGGAAAATATTATCACGAGCGGAGCAAGAGCAGCGCGCACGACCATGTCGTCTTCCACATGTCGAATGGCGCGACGGTGACGTTCAATGACCCGCGCCGCTTCGGTTCGATGAAGCTCGTTGCGCGCGCCAAGCTCGACCAGGAGCCGCTGCTCCGCGCGCTCGGTCCCGAACCATTGGGTAATGAATTCGATGCAGCGATGCTGGCGCAAGCCTGTGCGGGCAAGAAGACCTCGCTCAAGGCCGCGCTGAGCGACCAGCGCGTCGTTGCTGGCCTTGGCAATATCTACGTCTGCGAGGCGTTGTTCCGGGCCGGCCTTTCGCCGAAGCGGCGCGCCTCGACCATTGCCGATCGTGACGGCAAACCGAACGCGCGCGCCGAAAGTCTCGTCGTTGCCATCAAGGCCGTCCTTGCGGACGCGATCGAGGCCGGAGGTTCTTCGCTGCGTGATCATCGCAGGGCCGATGGGTCGCTTGGCGATTTTCAGCATAATTTTCGGGTGTACGATCGCGAAGGCCAGCCTTGCCCCGGTTGCCGGGGAAAGATCAAACGCATCGTGCAGGTGGGGCGCTCCACCTTCTATTGCCCGTCGTGCCAGAAATAGGCCACGCTACGCGGCTTGGAAGCGGGGGGACAGACCCATGCGCAGTTTCGGCCCGATAGCACTCGTGCTTGCCGCTACACTGACGACAGTGTCGGCGGCGGAATATCCGGATCATCCAATCCGCTTTATCGTTCCGCAGGCCGCGGGCAGTGCAACCGACAATATCGCTCGCATTGTCGCGGCCGAAATTTCAAAGCAACTGAATCAGCAAGTCATAGTCGATGACCGGCCCGGTGGCGCGCTCACGATCGGCCTCGACCTGGTCGCGAAATCGCCCCCGGACGGTTACACGATCGGCATGGGGCCCATCGGCGCGCTGGCGATTACCCGACACATGGTGGCGAAGCTGCCATACAACATCGAACGGGATTTCCAGCCGATCGCGCTGATCGCGCGCGGGCACCTGATGCTTGCGGTTTCGCCGAAATTGCCGGTGCATTCCGTGCAGGAACTGATCGACTACGCGAAGAAAAATCCCGGCAAGCTCACCAACGCGTCGTCCAGCAACGGATCACCAGGCCATGTCGGTGGCGAATTATTCAAGTACATGACGGGAACCGAGATCGTCCACGTGCCATATCGCGGCGGCGCGCCGGCGATAACCGATCTGATGGCAGGCCACGTCGATCTCATGTTTGAAAGCCTGCAATCGATCGCGCCTTTTGCGCGCGATGGAAAGGTGCGCGCGCTCGGAGTCAGCGGAGCGAGCCGCTCGCCCGCATTTCCGGATCTGCCGACAATCGGCGAGACTGTCCGCGGCTATCTGGCGCCGACCTGGACCGGCGTAATCGCGCCGGCCGGCGTGCCGCGGCCGATCGTCGAGAAGCTCAACGGAGCGATAAACAAGGCGCTCGCGTCGGACTCTTTCAAGGAGAAGTTCGCCAAGATCGGCGATGAACCGGCTGGCGGCACGCCTGAAGATTTTGCGGAGACGATCAGAACCGATTCCGCAAAATGGGGTGACGTCGTGCGCCGCTCCGGCGCAAAACTCGAGTAAGCCAAGGATCGGATCATGAGCTATCAGAATATCGTCGTCGAGACGCGCGGCCGGGTTGGGATCATCCGCCTCAATCGCCCGCAGGCCCTCAATGCACTCAACAAGGCCCTGATAACCGAACTGACCCAGGCCATCGAGGCCTTCGATGCCGATGACAACATAGGTTGCCTGCTCATTACCGGCAGCGAGAAGGCCTTTGCCGCCGGAGCCGACATCAAGGAGATGGCCGATAAGTCGTTTATCGAAGCCTATCTTGGTGATTTCGTTTCAAACTGGAATGCCGCAGCACGCGCGCGCAAACCGGTCGTTGCCGCGGTTGCGGGCTTTGCGCTCGGTGGCGGCTGTGAGCTTGCGATGCAGTGCGACATCGTGATCGCGGCAGACACCGCCAAGTTCGGTCAGCCGGAAATCAAGCTCGGCGTCATCCCCGGGATCGGCGGGACACAAAGGCTCACCCGCGCTGTCGGAAAAGCAAAAGCGATGGATCTGATCTTGACTGGCCGCATGATGGACGCGGTCGAGGCGGAAAAGTCCGGATTGGTGGCGCGCATCGTGCCGGCGGCCAATTTGATGGAAGAGGCAACAAAAGTGGCGGAGATCATCGCCAATATGTCGCTGCCGTCCGTGCTTGCCGGCAAGGAGGCAATCAACGCCGCGTTCGAAACTTCATTGGCCGAAGGCGCACGCTTTGAAAGGCGCATCTTCCAGTCGCTGTTCGCGACGGAAGATCAAAAAGAGGGGATGAAGGCATTCGTCGAGAAGCGTCCGCCAAAATGGAAAAACGAATAATAATGGCGGCGCCGGCCACTTAGCACACAGGTTCTGTTGACCGGACGGCCTGGGAATTATTTTCGTACGCAGATAATCCGGACCACCGCCGCCTTGGCATCGCCGGCCTGCGTCACGGGAGTGACGCCGTTCGCTGAAAGAAAAGCGCGAATGGTCTCGGTGGACACAAGGCGAACCGGTGGCGCGGCCGGTTCGGTACTGGCAAGCACAAAATTGCGCATCTCCATGATACCAAGAAATTGACCTTGGCCATCAATAGCAGCGGCACCGGAAAAACCCGCCATCGGCACCGGCTGGCGCAGCTCGATACCGTTCGCCTGCGTCAACCGCGCCTTGATTTCGGCAAGCTTTTTTTCGCCGTTCTGCTCTTTTGGATCGGGAATGCCGACCAAAGTGACGTCGCCATTGGATGAAACGTCGGGCACAAGAGCAATCGGAGTTGCCTTGAGCGGGCCGTAGACGCGCAAGAGAACAAGACCGTTTTCGCGGTCCTCGGCAACGCGGTCGGCATCGCCCAGACCCGCCGCAACGATCACCTGACAACCCGCCGCGAGCTTGCGGTCGGTCACAATGTGGCCCCCGCTGCTTACGACCAGTCCCGTTCCGTATTCAACGGATTTGGCGGTTGCCGCAAACGGCAAGCCACGTTCGGGGAATGGCGCAAATGCGCTCGTCATCGCGGCCATCGCCGGTGCAACGATGGTTTCCATCATTTGATCGAAAAGCACGGTCACGCCGCGGATTTCGCCGTCGCGCGCATAGGCGCGTACGGTGAATTTCTTGAGACCCTGCATGCCGCTGATAACGAAATCCTCGTCGTGCAACGCGCTGGATTCGATCTTGCGGCTGGCAGGCTCCTTCTTTTGCTGATCGAAGAATGCACTAAGCCTGAGATCGGGATTTTTGACACGGAAGGTTTCGACCTGTACCTCGCCATGCGCTGATGACCAGCGTGTTCCGCGCGGCGTGTCGCGCGCCTGTGACACGAGTTTCAACGGAAGGCCGATACGAACTCCCGTTGCGGGATCGACAAGGACTGTCCAGCCGAATTCGTTCTCGTGCGTCTGAGCCGCCGCGAGCAAGACCGTCCGCTCGGCAGGAGAAAGTACGCCGGTAATTTTGGATTTCGCGCGCCTCTGGTAATTTTTGACGGCGGCCGAAAATGGATCTTCCGCGCCGATCGAACCGGTAAAATCGCCCGACCAGAACAGTGCCGATTGAATTTTGACGCGCTCGCCAGCGGGAATTGCCGGTTCCGTCGCCGGATCGAGCTTTGCCGGCTCCGCGACAGCCACGGTGGATTTCGCGGGTACGGTCGCGGGCGCGCTGATTTTCGGTGTGGTGGGGACTGTGGAAGATTTGGCAATTTTGGTTCGCGGCGCGACATGGACCGGTTTTGGCGTTGCGGCGGGTTGCGCGGGTGCCGGGATGACGCCAGGCGATTCCTGCGCCGGCGCCGAAGCAGCGCCGAGCACAAGCGCAAGAATCACTGTAGACCCAGTCAAACGCATTGCGTGAACGCCCCCGAGCGCATTTTTTCGAACCTTAGCCCATGCGCAACAAGGTGCAAGGCAGGCTGGGGACTGCCGCCGCCACGCCTATATGCTGTAGGGCTGGCCCAAAGCTTTGCGGGGCCATATAGGGTTAACCACCATGCTCGATGGCAAAGAACTCGAACGTTATGCGCGCCATATCGTGCTGCGCGAAGTGGGCGGACCGGGCCAGGCGAAGTTGAAAGCTGCGCGCGTGCTCGTCATCGGCGCCGGCGGCCTGGGCGCACCGGTGATGCTCTATCTTGCTGCGGCAGGCGTAGGGACGCTTGGTGTCGTCGACGATGACGCGGTGTCGCTATCCAATCTTCAGCGTCAGGTGATCTTTGCGACCGCCGATATCGGCAAGCCGAAGGTCGATCGTGCCGCCGACGTGGTGATGAAGCTCAACCCGCACGTCGATGTTAAAACGCACCACGTGCGATTGACCGCTGCTAATGCTCTCGATCTGATCGGGCGCTACGACATTGTCGCGGACGGTTCGGATAATTTTGCGACACGTTACCTGGTTTCCGACGCCTGCTATTTCGCAAAAAGACCGCTCGTCACCGCTGCGGTGGGGACGTTTGACGGCTCGCTCACGTCAATCCGCGCACACGAAACACGTACCGACGGATCACCGAACCCGACCTACCGATGCCTGTTTCCGGAACCGCCTCCGGCGGGCACCGTGCCCGCCTGCGCCGAAGCCGGAATTCTCGGCGCCCTGCCGGGCGTGCTCGGTTCGCTGATGGCGCTTGAGGTCATCAGAGAGGTTGTGGGCTTCGGGGAAGGGCTGGTCGGCCGCTTGCTGATGGTTGATGCCCGTTCGATGCGGTTCGAGACGTTGAATTACGCTTGGGACCCGGACAATCCGCTGACAGGCAAAAAGGCGACGATCAAGAACCTCGACGCCCACGCCTGAGAGTTGTTTCACAACATTGAAGGAAGGACTCGATCGGGCGGCCGATGTCCGTCCATGAATGTTTTAATGTTGATGATGACTTTCTCGCCCATGTCGACGCGGCCTTCGATGGTGGCCGAGCCTGTGTGCGGCAGCAGAACGACTTTTCCGGTGCGCGCGAGTTTGACCAGCTTGGGATTGACCGCGGGTTCATGTTCAAACACGTCAAGACCTGCGCCGGCGATGTCGCCCGCTTCGATCAATCGGGCGAGAGCGTTCTCATCGATCACCTCGCCGCGCGATGTATTCACGATAAACGCATCCGGCCGCAGCATTTTGAGCCGGCGCGCCGAGAGCAGGTGATAAGTTGCGGGGGTGTGGGGGCAATTCACCGACACGATATCCATTCGGGCGAGCATCTGGTCGAGGCTCTCCCAATAGGTCGCATCGAGTTCCTCTTCGATCTTGGGAGCTACCCGCCGCCGATTGTGATAGTGAATTTGCAAGCCGAATGCGCGCGCGCGTCGTGCGACGGCCTGGCCTATGCGTCCCATCCCGATGATGCCTAGACGCTTGCCCCAGATGCGGTGGCCGAGCATCCAGGTCGGCGACCAGCCCGTCCAGTCCGCATCAGTGGTCAGGACGTGGGAACTTTCCACCAGGCGCCGGGGAACCGCGAGAATCAACGCCATCGTCATGTCCGCAGTGTCTTCGGTGAGGACCCCCGGCGTATTGGTGACGGTTATCCCGCGTTGAACCGCTGTGGCGACATCGATGTTGTCCACGCCGTTTCCGAAGTTTGCGATGAGCTTGAGCTGGTCACCGGATTTGCTGAGAACCGAAGCGTCGATACGGTCGGTTACCGTCGGCACCAGCACGTCGGCCGTTTTTACCGCTTCGGCGAGCTGGGCCTGCGTCATCGGTTTGTCACCGGGGTTGAGGCGGGTATCAAAAAGTTCCCGCATCCGCAGCTCGACAGCATCGGGCAGCTTGCGTGTCACGATAACCAGCGGCTTTTTTGTCTTCGCCATCTCATCTCAACTGGGGAAACCGGCGGCGGGGCCGCCAGTGAGTGCAGATTTAGCTCTCATTAACCGTGCTCGTCGACACTGCGCATCACACCAAAATTCGTCGTTTTTCCTACCAGATGGGCCAGACAACACAAAGCTTCCGAACCACGCTGGCCTGCCTCGTCTTGGCGGCTGGCCTCGCGGTCCTGCAGCCCGAGCCCGCCCGCTCCGCGGGTGATCTTGCCACGGGCTCGGTCAGCGGCCTTCCGGTTCCGCGTTTCGTCAGCCTCAAATCGGACCGGGTCAATGTCCGCGCGGGGCCCAACAAGGATCAGGATGTCCGCTGGGTCTACACCCACGCCGGAATGCCGGTCGAGATTACTGCGGAATTCGAAAATTGGCGCCGCATCCGCGATTGGGAGGGAGCGGAAGGTTGGGTCTATCACTCGCTGCTGTCGGGCAAGCGCATGGCCATGGTGCTCTCGAAATCAAAAGACGAGCTTGTCCCGCTTTATGAGGACGCCGACGCCGAATCGACGGTGACGGCGCGCCTGCAATCCGGAGTGCTGGGATCACTCAAGTCCTGCGATGGCACTTGGTGCCAGTTCAGCGGTAAAGGCTTCGAGGGCTATATCCGGCAGGAACGGTTGTGGGGCGCATACCCGAACGAAAAGGTGGACTGAAAGGCCGCTAAATTATCGCGGATTCAGCTTTTCCGCCGCAGCCGCACGACAACATCGACGCGCGCGATTTCGAAGCCTTCGGGCGGCATCGGTGTTTTGCCGATGATCACCTCGGCGCCGGGAATATCGAGGACTTCATCCTCGCCTTCGACAAAGAAGTGATGATGCGCAGTGACGTTCGTATCGAAGTAGGCTTTTGATCCGTCGACAGCGACCTGGCGCAGGAGCCCGACCTCGGTGAATTGATGCAAAGTGTTGTAGATGGTCGCGAGTGACACCGGGACTTTCGCGCGTGTGGCTTCCTCGTAGAGCATTTCGGCGGTGAGATGACGGTCGCCCTTGCCGAACAGGATCCAACCCAACGCCATACGCTGGCGCGTCGGCCGTAGTCCAACCTGGCGCAGCATTGCTTTCACGTCGTGCCATGGGCAACCGGTGAGCGCGGACCGATCAGGTGAAGGATGTTCGCCGGCGATCAGCTTCGGGATCACCGCATTACGCGTAAGGGTCATCTTATTCATGCCTAAACGGCAGGTCCCACGCGAGGACCAGCGAAAAACTGTTTCATATGCAACATATACGAACTGACCCGCCAGATGCAACCGCCTCGCAACTGACCAAAATTGTGTCCTGTCAGGGTTTTACAAGCCGAATCCGACGTTCATCCGCCTCTCGCCATCTTTGCCCGTCAGGCTTGGTATGTTACCTAACGAGGTATGGGAATTCAGCCAAGCCAACTGCATGAGGATGCGACGTCTATGGAACCGCGGCGGCACAGCTTCGAATACGAAGACCTGCTCGCTTGCGGCCGTGGCGAGTTGTTCGGCACGGGCAATGCGCAATTGCCGCTGCCGCCGATGCTGATGTTCGATCGGATTGCCGAAATCAGCGAGACGGGCGGCGAGCACGGCAAGGGATTGATCCGTGCAGAGCTCGCGGTGAAACCGGAACTCTGGTTTTTCCTTTGCCATTTCAAAGGCGACCCTGTGATGCCGGGATGTCTTGGTCTCGATGCACTATGGCAGCTGGTCGGCTTTTTCCTCGGCTGGCTCGGTGCGCCGGGCAAGGGCCGCGCACTTGGTCTCGGCGAGCTGAAATTTTCCGGGCAGGTCCTGCCGACGGTGAAGAAAGTGATTTACGGCATCGATATCAAGCGGGTCATGCGTTCGAAGCTGGTGCTGGGCGTTGCCGATGGCTGGCTTTCGGCGGACGGCAATATCATTTACCGCGCCAGCGACCTCAAGGTCGGCTTGTTCAAGCAGGATCAGGCTTTACAGCCGAGCAGCGCTTGAGCCTGGGGGCTTGCGGAGCTGTCTCAGCAGGCCAATCTTGGGCCAATCAGCGACAGACCGCGGCGGCAATTTAGGGGTCATAACACCATGCGACGTGTCGTCGTCACCGGAATGGGCATCGTCTCATCCATCGGTAACAATACTCAGGAAGTGCTGGCCAGCCTGCGCGAGGGCAAGTCCGGCATCGTACGCGCCGATAAATATGCCGAACTCGGGTTTCGGTGCCAGGTCCACGGCGCGCCGCGACTCGATCCGGAAGAAGTCGTCGATCGTCGCGCCATGCGTTTTCTTGGCGGTGGCGCCGCCTGGAATTATGTGGCCATGGAACAGGCGATCCGCGATTCCGGCGTCGAAGATCGAGACATATCCAATGAACGCTCGGGGATCGTGATGGGGTCCGGCGGGCCGTCGTGCCGTACTCTCATCGAAGCAGCCGACACGGCCCGCACAAAAGGCCCCAAGCGTGTCGGCCCATTTGCCGTCCCGAAGGCGATGTCTTCGACGGCTTCTGCAACGCTTGCGACCTGGTTCAAGATCAAGGGCGTGAACTATTCGATCTCATCCGCCTGCGCAACATCGAATCACTGCATCGGCAATGCCACCGAACTGATCCAATGGGGCAAACAAGATCTGATTTTCGCGGGCGGCTGCGAGGAACTCGACTGGTCGCTTTCGGTGCTCTTCGATGCAATGGGCGCGATGTCCTCGAAATTCAACGCGACGCCCGAAAAAGCTTCGCGGGCATATGACAAGGATCGGGATGGATTTGTCATCGCCGGCGGCGCGGGCGTCCTGGTCCTGGAAGAACTCGAACACGCCAAGGCGCGCGGCGCCAAGATCTATGCCGAGGTCGGCGGATATGGCGCCACGTCCGACGGCTATGACATGGTGGCTCCGTCAGGCGAGGGTGCGGTGCGGTGCATGAAAATGGCGCTGGAAAATGTCAAAGCGCCCGTCGACTACATCAATCCGCATGCTACTTCGACACCGATCGGCGACCTGAAAGAAATTGAGGCGATCCGCGAGGTGTTCGGCGCGAAATGTCCGCCTATCTCGGCGACCAAGTCGCTTACCGGCCATTCCCTCGGTGCTACCGGCGTGCAGGAGGCAATCTACTCGCTGCTGATGATGCAGAGCGGGTTCATTTGTGAAAGCGCAAATATCGAGAATCTCGACCCCGCCTTTGCAGACATACCGATCGTGCGCGAGCGCAAGGACAATATTTCGCTTGGCTGCGTGTTGTCGAATTCGTTCGGCTTCGGCGGCACCAACGCGTCGGTAGTGTTCAAGCGGCTGGATGCGTGACGGATGGCATGGCTGTGCGAGAAAAGCACTGAACGTCGTGGCCGGGCTTGTCCCGGCCATCCGCGTTTTTAAGACACCGAAGCTGGACCGAGGATGTGGATGCCCTCGCAAGCGTGGGTATGACGACAGAGAGGCGAGACGATGCAAGGGCTGATGGAGGGAAAACGCGGGCTGATCATGGGGGTCGCAAATGACCACTCTATCGCTTGGGGCATTGCAAAAACCCTGGCGCAGCACGGCGCGAAACTGGCCTTCACCTACCAGGGTGACGCGCTCGCCAAGCGTGTAAAGCCGCTCGCTGAAGAGGCGGGGTCGTCATTCATAATGCCATGCGACGTCGAGGACATTGCCTCGGTCGATGCCGTTTTTGACGCAATCAAAAAGCAATGGGGCACGATGGATTTCCTCGTGCACGCGGTTGCCTTCTCTGACAAAAATGAATTGAAGGGCCGCTACGCCGACTCCACGCGTGAAAACTTCATTCGCACCATGGTGATCTCCTGCTACGCGTTTACAGAGGCCGCCAAACGTGCCGCGCTGCTGATGCCGAATGGTGGCGCAATGGTCACGTTGACATACAATGGCGGCCTTCGTGCCATGCCCAACTACAATGTGATGGGGGTTGCCAAAGCCGCCCTTGAGGCTTCGGTCCGTTACCTTGCAGTTGATTTCGGGACGCAGAAGATTCGCGTCAACGGCATTTCGGCGGGCCCGATCCGCACGCTTGCCGGCGCCGGCATCACCGATGCGCGCTATATGTTCGCGTTCCAGCAGAAATATTCCCCGCTGGGCCGCGGCGTGACACTGGAGGAGCTGGGCGGAGCCGGGCTTTACCTTCTGTCCGATTTATCGAATGGCGTTACCGGCGAAATCCATTTCGTCGACTCCGGTTACAACGTGATCGCGATGCCACATCCGCAAGCGCTTAAGAATGCCGGCGGCGCGGTGGATGGCAACAACGACGGCGATCAGTAGGGGCGCTCCCAGATATAAAAACGGCCGGGAAATCCCCGGCCGTTTTGCATTTCGCTGACCCTCGTGAGTCATGGCCGGGCTTGTCCCGGCCATCTCGCTTAGGTAAGCGCTCTGCCTTTCTCATCGGGATCACCGGGTCACGGCGCTCGCGCGCCGGCCCGGTGATGACGAGATGTAGATCAGGCGAGGTCGAAGCGGTCCAGGTTCATCACCTTGGTCCACGCCGCCACGAAGTCTTTCACAAACTTCTCCTTCGAATCCGCACACGCATAAACTTCTGCCAGCGCCCGCAGCTGCGAGTGCGAACCGAAAATCAGGTCGACGCGGGTGCCGGTCCACCTGACTGCATTCGTCTTGCGGTCGCGGCCCTCGTACACACCGTAAGCGTCGGTGGGCTGCCACTGCGTGCGCATATCGAGCAGATTGACGAAAAAGTCGTTGGTCAGCGTGCCGGGCTTCTTGGTAAAAACACCGTGCTTGGAGTCGCCGACATTGGCGCCGAGAACACGCAGGCCGCCGACGAGAACCGTCATCTCTGGCCCCGTCAACCGCAGCAATTGCGCTCGATCGACCAACGCTTCCTCGGGTGCCATGAACTGCCGTTTGCCGCTGATGTAGTTGCGGAAGCCGTCGGCACGCGGCTCGAGCGGTGCGAAGGACTCGACGTCGGTCTGCTCCTGCGTGGCGTCCATGCGCCCGGGCATGAAGGGCACCTTTATTTTATAACCGGCACCCTTCGCGGCTTTCTCGATGGCGGCGCATCCGCCGAGAACGATGAGGTCGGCAAGCGAAACCTTCTTGCCGAACTTCTGCCGGATCGCTTCGAGCTTTTGCAGAACTGACTTGAGCTGGACCGGCTGGTTTACCTCCCAATCCTTCTGCGGGCTGAGGCGAATGCGCGCGCCGTTCGCACCACCGCGCTTGTCGGAGCCGCGAAACGTCGACGCCGACGCCCAGGCGGTTGAGACCAGCTGCGACACCGACAGGCCGGAGGCGAGAATCTTGGTCTTCAACGCTGCGATTTCCTTGTCGCCGACGAGTTTGTGATTCACCGAAGGTATCGGGTCCTGCCAGATCAGCGTCTCCTTCGGAACAAGCGGGCCGAGATAACGCGCCCGAGGGCCCATGTCGCGATGCGTGAGTTTGAACCACGCGCGGGCAAATGCGTCCGCGAACTGGTCCGGATGCTCGTAGAAGCGCCGCGAGATCTTCTCGTAGGCCGGATCGAAGCGCAGCGATAAGTCCGTCGTCAGCATGGTCGGCACATGCTTCTTCGACTTGTCGAAGGCGTCCGGGATGGACGCTTCCGCGCCCTTCGCCTTCCACTGCTTCGCACCGGCCGGGCTTTTCGAAAGCTCCCATTCGTTTTCGAACAGGTTCTTGAAGAAAAGATTGCTCCATTTGGTTGGCGTCTGCGTCCAGGTGACTTCGGGGCCGCCGGTGATGGCGTCGGCGCCAAAGCCCGTTCCATATTTGCTTTTCCAACCGAGACCTTGCGCTTCGAGGGGAGAGCCTTCCGGCTCGGGACCAATCAGCGACGGATCGCCTGCGCCGTGGGTCTTGCCGAAACTATGACCGCCGGCAATCAACGCGACGGTCTCCTCGTCGTTCATCGCCATGCGGAAAAACGTTTCGCGGATATCCTTGGCTGCGGCGACCGGGTCGGGGTTGCCGTTCGGGCCTTCCGGATTCACGTAAATGAGACCCATCTGCACGGCACCCAGCGGCTCTGCCAGCTGGCGTTCGCCGCTGTAGCGCTCGTCACCAAGCCATGTGCCCTCGGGACCCCAAAAGAGCTCTTCAGGCTCCCACACATCGGCGCGGCCGCCGGCAAAACCGAAAGTCTTGAAGCCCATCGACTCAAGGGCGACGTTGCCGGCGAGGATCATCAGGTCGGCCCAGGAAATTTTCCGGCCGAATTTCTCCTTGATCGGCCACAGCAGGCGGCGCGCCTTGTCGAGGTTGGCGTTGTCCGGCCAGGAGTTGAGCGGTGCGAAGCGCTGTTGTCCGGCGCCGGCGCCGCCGCGCCCGTCGGTGATGCGGTAGGTGCCCGCGCTATGCCACGCCATTCGGATCATCAGGCCGCCGTAGTGGCCGAAGTCGGCCGGCCACCATTCCTGAGAATTCGTCATCAGGGCGCGCAGATCCTTGATCACGGCTTTTAGGTCGAGCTTCTTGAAATCCTTGGCGTAGACGAAATCCTCGCCCATCGGATTGGACAAATTGGAATTCCGATGGAGAACCTGGATGTCCAGCGTTTCCGGCCACCATTCGCGGTTGCTCTTCGTGTGCATGACCGGGCACTTGCCCACATTCTTGTCGTCGGTCTTTGCGTCCATCTCTTCCTCCAATCGCGTCTTATGCGCACGAGTAGCGCACGCGTACGGCGCTTTTACGAACTGGAACCCATCAGGTCTAATCGTATTGAATCAATCATACGATAAGCCTAGCTTATCGGCATGATCACATTGCGCCAGCTGCGTTATTTGTCATCGCTCGCGCGGCTCAAGCATTTCGGAAGGGCGGCAGAGGACTGCGCGGTCACCCAGCCGGCGCTGTCGATGCAGGTGCGCGAACTCGAACGCGAAATCGGCGCCGAACTGGTCGAGCGGCGGCCCAACGACATCGCGCTCACCGACACCGGCCTTGAAGTGGCCGCGCGTGCCGAACGCATTCTCGCCGCTACGCGAGACCTTATTGATTTCGCACGCCACCGCGACATCCTGAGCGGGACCCTCAAGCTTGGCATCATCCCGACGCTGGCGCCTTACGTGTTACCCCGCATATTGCCGAAGCTGCAGGCCAGGTATCCGCGGTTGCGGCTGGAGGTGCGCGAGACGCAAACCAAGATGCTGCTCGAGGAACTGGTGCGCGGCGAACTCGATGGCGTGATGCTGGCGCTTCCGTTGGAAGGCGGCGACATCGAAACATTGCGGTTGTTCGACGACCCATTCCTGCTGGCGGTACCGGCTGCCGACGAGCGTCCGCTGCGCGGTCGTGTCGGTATTGCCGATGTCGACCAAGGCCGATTGATTTTGCTTGAGGAAGGGCACTGCCTGCGCGATCAAGCGCTGGCATTCTGTGCGAAACCGCGTCGCGATATGCCGGCGGGTCTGGGCGCGACTTCGCTCACGACGGTGATGCAAATGGTGGCGAACGGCTATGGGGTAACGCTGCTGCCCGAGGTTGCCGCTGAAATCGAGGTGCGCGATGAGCGCGTGAACCTATTGCGCTTTGCGGAACCGCAGCCCGCACGCACCGTCGGCCTCGCATGGCGGCGCACCTCGCCGCGACGCAAGGACTTCGCGGCGCTTGGCGACATCGTCACGAAAGCACTCGGCACGGCAAGTGCCTGGCACGCGCCCGCGCGCAGGGGAAAATAAGAGGGCGGCCGCTGTGGCCGCCCTTTCGCTTCATTGATAGAAGAGACCTACTCGGCGCCGGCGGCCTGCTGGCGATCGCCGCCTTCGGCTTTCTGTTTGGCTTCGAGATCTTCGCCGGTCGTCTGGTCAACGGCCTTCATGGACAGCCGGACCTTACCGCGCTCATCCATGCCAAGCAGCTTGACCTTCACCACGTCGCCTTCCTTGACGACGTCGTTGACCTTGTTGACGCGGTGCGACGCGAGCTGGCTGATGTGCACAAGGCCGTCCTTGGCGCCGAAGAAGTTCACGAAGGCGCCGAAGTCCATCACCTTCACCACCTTGCCCTCATAGATTTTGCCGGGCTCCGGATCGGACGCAATCGACTTGATCCAGTTGATCGCGGCCTTGATCGACTTGCCGTCGGCCGAAGCAACCTTCACCGAACCGTCGTCCTCGATATTGATCTTCGCGCCGGTCTTCTCGACGATCTCGCGGATCACCTTGCCGCCGGTCCCGATCACTTCGCGGATCTTGTCTGTCGGGATTTTGAATGTCTCGATGCGCGGGGCATGCTCGCCAAGCTCCGCGCGTGCGGCGGTCAGTGCCTTGCCCATTTCACTGAGGATATGCAGACGGCCGTCTTTGGCCTGGGCCAGAGCAACCTTCATGATCTCTTCGGTGATGCCGGCGATCTTGATATCCATCTGCAGCGAGGTGACGCCGTTCTCCGTGCCGGCGACCTTGAAATCCATGTCGCCGAGATGGTCCTCGTCACCGAGAATGTCGGACAGAACCGCGAAACGCTTGTCCTCGAGAATGAGGCCCATGGCTATGCCGGCAGTCGGCCGCTTGAGCGGCACGCCGGCATCCATGAGCGCAAGGGACGAGCCGCACACCGATGCCATCGACGACGAGCCGTTCGACTCGGTGATCTCCGAGACGACACGGATGGTGTAGGGGAACTCGGCCGGCGCGGGCAGCATCGGGTGGATCGCGCGCCACGCCAGCTTGCCGTGGCCGATTTCGCGCCGACCCGGCGCCCCCATGCGGCCGGTTTCGCCCACCGAATATGGGGGAAAGTTGTAGTGCAGCAGGAATGTCTCTTTGTAGGTTCCCTGCAGCGCGTCAATGAACTGCTCGTCCTCGGCGGTACCGAGTGTCGCCACTACCAGTGCCTGGGTCTCTCCGCGGGTGAACAGGGCTGAGCCGTGGGTGCGCGGCAGCACACCGACTTCGGCGACGATCGGGCGCACGGTTTTGAGGTCGCGGCCGTCGATACGCTTGCTGGTGTCAAGAATATTCCAGCGCACGATCTTGGCTTCGAGCTCCTTGAACACGCCGGCAACCGCGAGCTTGTCGTATGTCGGCTCGGCGCCTTCCGGGAAGAAGTGCGCCATTACCTTTTGCTTGACGGCGGCGACCGCGTCCTGGCGATCCTGCTTCTTCACGATCGAATAGGCGGCACGCAAATCTTTTTCAGCGAGCCCGAGGATTTCCTTTTCGAGCGCCTTGTGGTCGGGAGCGGCGAGTTCGCGCGGCTCCTTCGCGGCCTTCTCGGCCAGCTTGATGATGGCCTCGATCACCGGCTGTAAGTGCCGGTGGCCGAACATCACCGCGCCAAGCATTATTTCTTCGGACAGCTCCTTGGCTTCCAATTCCACCATCATCACCGCGTCCTGCGTGCCGGCGATGACGAGATCGAGCTGGCTTTCCGGCATCTCGTCGAGTGCTGGATTGAGCACATACTCGTTGTTGATGAAACCGACACGTGCACCGCCGATCGGGCCCATGAAGGGCGCGCCGGACAGCGTGAGCGCCGCGGACGCCGCGACCATTGCGACGATGTCGGGATCATTTTCCATGTCGTGCGAAAGTACGGTAACCGTGACCTGCGTATCGCAGCGCCAGCCTTCGGCGAACAACGGGCGGATCGGGCGGTCGATCAGGCGGGACGTCAGCGTGTCCTTTTCAGTCGGGCCCCGCTCTCGCTTGAAGTATCCGCCCGGAATGCGGCCGGCTGCATAATATTTTTCCGTATAGTTGACGGTCAGCGGAAGGAAATCAATTCCTTCCTTCGGTTGTTTGGCCGCAACCACTGCGGCGAGCACGGTAGTCTCGCCGTAGGTGGCGAGCACGGCGCCGTCGGCTTGGCGCGCGACCCGGCCGGTCTCAAGGGTTAGCTTGCGCCCACCCCAATCGAGTTCAACTCGATGCATATCGAACATTGTGTCTTTCTCTCATGTTTTTCGGCGAGCCCCGAAAGCCATGAGCAAGACGGCGAGAAGCTGTCGCGCATCATTGCGATGCGAAGAGCAACAGCGTCCAGCGATCCTGCCATGGCGTTTCGAACCTCGCCTTACCGCAAGAGGCGATCCTTATCGGCTCTTGATCGGCTCTTGCCAAATCACCGGCCGCGCCTATCGCCGCCGGCTTGATCCAGTCGAAAGCGGCTTGCGCTTTCGCCGCACTAGACACGCAGAACGCACAGGTCCTGCGCGGAATAAATTACCGGCGAATGCCGAGTTTCTCGATCAAATTTTTATAGCTCGCTTCGTTGGTGCGACGCAGATAATCGAGCAGCTGTCGGCGCTGTCCCACCATCTTGAGCAGCCCACGGCGTGAGTGATTGTCTTTGACGTGAGACTTGAAATGCTCGGTGAGATTGTTGATGCGTTCGGAGAGGATCGCCACTTGCACTTCGGGCGACCCGGTGTCTCCAGGCTTCTTGGCATAGGTTTTGATTACTTCGGCCTTGCGGCCGGCGGTCACCGACATCGGTCATCCTTTCTTGCGCACGGCTCTGCCCATCAGGCCGGCGAGGTTGAACACGCGCTTGGGGACGATCTCGCCACGATCCAGTTCGGCCAGGGCCAACAACTGGCCCGATACCGTTACGTAGATTGTGCCGCGGAAATTGGGTGCGTCCCGTCCGCGCAACAAGACGGCTTGGCCTCGCTGAAGCCTTGCCGCATCTGCCCGGCTGACAGCCAGCGCCGGGATGTCGTCCAGCGCGGTCTCAACGGGCATTAGAGCGTCCGCGAGGCTTGCCTCGCCGGACGCGGCTCTATGGCACAGAGCCTCCAGTTGTTCCAGCAAAATCATGGTTTCTTCGCCAAATGGCCCAACCGCCGCCCGCCGCAGGGCGCTGACATGGCCAAAACACCCCAAAGCGCGGCCGAGATCGCGCGCGAGCGAGCGTACATAGGTGCCTTTGCCGCACTCGGCCTCGAGCACCGCGTGGTCGCGGTCGGGAACGTTAACGAGCTCCAGGCGCCCAATTTCAACGGGGCGCGGCGCCAGCTCCACATGTTCGCCGTCACGGGCAAGATCGTAGGCGCGCTCGCCATCGATCTTGATGGCCGAATAGCGGGGCGGAACCTGTTGGATCAGTCCGGTAAACGCCGGAAGGCGCGCGCAAATGGCGTCGGTGGATGGCCGGTCATCGCTCGCCGCCACGGTGCGGCCTTCAGCATCGTCGGTATCCCGCTCCTCACCCCACCGCACGGTGAACCGGTAAAGCTTGCGACCGTCCATGACGAATGGGACCGTCTTGGTCGCTTCGCCGAGCGCAATCGGCAATGCCCCTGACGCAAGCGGATCGAGCGTACCGGCATGGCCGGCGCGCTTGGCCGTGAACAGGCGCTTGACCACGCTTACGGCATGGGTCGATGTCATCCCGACCGGTTTGTCGAGCACGACCCAGCCGTGCACATCGCGCTTGTCACGCTTCTTCTGTTTCGGCCTTTCTGTGCTCTCGTCCGAACGCGCTTCAAAGGCGTTGGGCGGGGGAAGGTCTTTCACTTCTTCTTCGCTCACTCGCCGTCCTCGTCATGCTTTAAGTCGCGTTTCACGTCCGGGGAACGCAGCAATTTTTCGATGCGCTCGGCTTCCGCGAAGCGGTCGTCGACGCGGAACCGGATGTCCGGTGCGAATTTCAGATTGATCCGGCGAGCAATCTCGGCGCGCAAAAACTTCTTGTGATGTTCGAAGGCCGCGACCACGTTTTCGGCATCGCGTCCGCCAAGCGGCATCACATAAACGGTCGCGAGCCGCAGATCGGCGCTTACACGCACTTCCGGAATCGTGATCATCTGGCGTTCGATCACCGGATCATGAATGTCTCCACGCGTGAGCATGTCCGCGAGGGCGTGACGCACCAGTTCGCCGACGCGCAATGCGCGCTGCGAGGGGCCGTTATCCTGGTAGTTTTTTTGGCGCATTGGCTTTCAATCATGTTGTCGTCACGCCCGGGCCTGTGCCGGGCATCCACGTCTTGCCTATCAGGCGAAGGCGTGGGTGGCCGGGACAAACCCGGCCATGACGGGGAAATGAATGGTGCGTCCTAACCTACGCTGTGAGACTTGGACTCACAGCGAGCGTCGAATCTGCTCCACCCGGTAGCATTCGATCACGTCGCCTTGCCGCATATCCTGATAGTTCTCGAAGGCCATGCCGCATTCCATGCCGGCACTGACTTCGCGCACGTCATCCTTGAAGCGTTTGAGCTGCGACAGCTTGCCTTCGTGGACGACGACGTTGTCGCGGATGAGGCGCACATTTGCGCCGCGCTCCACGGTGCCGTCGGTGACGCGGCAGCCGGCGATATTGCCGACCTTGGATACCTTGAAGATCTCCAGGATCTGCGCGTTGCCCAGCATGGTCTCACGCAGGGTCGGCGGAAGCAGACCGGACATGGCCTTCTTTACATCATCGACCAGGTCGTAAATGATGTTGTAGTAGCGGATTTCGATGCCCGCACGCTCGGCCGCCTCGCGCGCTTCCTTGTTGGCGCGCACGTTGAACGCAATAATCGGGACACCGGAGGCCTCTGCAAGAGTCACATCGGATTCGGAAATACCGCCGACGCCGGCATGCAGCACGCGTGCGGCTACCTCTTCGGTACCAAGCTTTTCGAGTGCGCCGATGATCGCTTCCAGCGAGCCTTGCACGTCGGCCTTGACGACCAGCGGAAATTCCTTGCGGCCCGAGGTCTTGGCCTGGGCCATCATCTGCTCGAGCGAGCCGCGCATGCCGGTGGCGCGTGCAGCGGTCTTCTCGCGTTTCTGTCGTGCCCGGTAGTCGGTGACTTCGCGCGCACGCGCCTCGCTGTCGACGACGGCCAGACGATCGCCGGCGTCGGGCGTGCCGGAGAAGCCCAGGACTTCAACCGGCATCGACGGTCCGGCAGTTTCGATTGGCGCGCCGGTGTCCGAAACGAGTGCGCGTACGCGGCCCCACTCGGCGCCGGCTACGACAAGATCGCCTACTCGCAGCGTGCCGCGCTGAATTAGTACCGTCGCCACCGGTCCGCGGCCGCGATCTAGCTTGGCCTCGATCACAGTGCCTTCGGCGGGACGATTCGGATTGGCCTTGAGGTCGAGGATTTCCGCCTGCAAGCCCAGCATTTCAAGCAGTTTGTCGATATTCGTCTTCTTGGTGGCAGACACTTCAACGTCGACCACCTCGCCGCCCATGGATTCAACCTGGATCTCGTGCTGCAACAGGTCGGTCCGCACGCGATCGGGCTTGGCATCCGGCTTGTCGATCTTGTTGATGGCGACAATGATCGGCACCTTCGCTGCCTTGGCGTGGTGGATTGCTTCCACCGTCTGCGGCATCACGCCATCGTCTGCCGCAACCACGAGCACGACGATGTCGGTGACCTTGGCACCGCGCGCACGCATGGCCGTGAATGCGGCGTGGCCGGGTGTATCAATGAATGTGATCTTCGCGCCAGACGGCGCAGCGACCTGATATGCACCGATGTGTTGTGTAATGCCGCCGGCTTCGCCCGCCGCCACTTCGGAAGAGCGTATGGCATCGAGCAGCGAGGTCTTGCCGTGGTCGACGTGGCCCATGACGGTGACGACGGGCGCACGCGGTTCCAGCTGAGCCGGATCATCGGCAACATCGAATAGGCCTTCTTCCACGTCGGCCTCGGCCACGCGGCGCACGCTGTGGCCCATTTCCTCGGCGATAAGCTGAGCGGTATCGGCATCGATTGTGTCATTAATCGTCGCCATTTGTCCCTGCTTCATCAGCAGCCGGATGACGTCGACCGCACGTTCGGACATGCGGTTGGCAAGATCCTGGATCGTGATGGCTTCAGGGATCGTAACTTCGCGCACGAGCTTCTCTTTCGGCTCGTTTGAGGCTGCACCTTTGAGGCGCTGGGTGCGACGGCGAAACGAAGCAACTGAGCGCTCACGCACTTCGTCTGCATTCAAGGCATTGATGACAGTAAGACGGCCGCGTTGCTTCGCGGCTCCGACGCGGGGCGCCGCGCGCGGAGCGGCGGCCGGGCGCCCGGCTCCACGTCGGGCGCGCGGTGCTTCATCTTCGTCGGCTTCGAGCGTAAGGCGAGCTCCCGGGCCGGGGCGCGTTACTTCGTCGACACCAAAGCGCTTCTTGGCGACTTCGCCGGCCTTGCGCTTGGATTCTTCTTCACGCTTGTGACGATCTTCTTCCTCGCGCTTGCGGGCATCGGCGGCTTCGCGTTCTGTACGGTCGACAGCTTCCCGGCTGGCGCGGCGACGTACCTCTTCTTCGGCAATCTTGCGCTCTTCCGCTTCGCGCACGCGCGAGTCGGCGAGGGCATGTGCACGCGCGGTGCGCTCTTCGTCCGTAAGGGTGCGCAGAACGACGCCGGATGCCTTCGGCTTTGCTTCGCCCTGAGACAGTCCCGCGGCGGCAGCCGGTGCGGGTGCCGGCCTGCTCGGAGCAGGCCTCTTCTTCGTCTCGACGGGCGGCGGCGGTTCAGCCTTGGCTTCGCCAGGTCCGCCGACAACACGGCGTTTGACCTTCTCGACGACCACTTGCTTGCTGCGGCCATGGCTGAAGCTCTGACGCACCACGCCCGTCTCGGTGCGCGGCTTGAGCGTCAGTGTCTTGCCCGACACGCTTAGTTTCTTTTCGCCAGGGTTCTTTGTTTCGCTCATTCCGTACTGTGTCCTTATGCGCCGTCCGTCGGCGCATGCGCGCTAACTGCATCGGGCGAAAATCCGGTCCGAAACCGCCTCAAACGCGCGGCGCGCGTGAGAAAAGTCTCGCTTCCGGGGCCGGCAAGCAGGGCTGCATGTACCACATTTGGGCGGCTCAATGCCAAATCCAATTGGGGGCCGGTAAAGGCGTCGATCACCGCGATTTCGTGCGATTCCTCGGTTGTATTGCGGTGCAAAGCGCCGGCAAGTTTGCGCCGGCCATCGTCGCTGGCGTCGGAGGCGTGGATGAGAGCCCGAAGATCGTCTCGGCCAAGCGCGGCCTCCACCTTGGAAAATCCGGTAACCACCGTCCCCGCTTTCCATGCGATCGCCAGCGCGTCGAGGGCGGCACGCTCGATCAGGCTTTCAGTTTGCGCGGCGAGATCGGCGGGGACGCGGACGTCGCGCTTGAATCCGCGAGCGAACACATTCCGCCGGGCGGCATCCTCGATCGCGGCCCGGGTCGAGGTGACCCAAATGCCGCGGCCGGGCAGCTTGCGCTTGACGTCGGGAATCGCTTCTCCGGCCGGGCCCACGACAAAGCGCAGCAGCTCCGCCACCGGCTTGAGTTCGCGGGTAAGCGCACAGGTGCGCATCTGTATCGGGGGCGACACTGGCCGCCCCGCGATCGAGATCGCTCTCCTGCGCTATTGCGAGCATTGCGTTTATCCGATTCCCTTAAGCCTGCGGCTGCGCCGCTTCTTCCGTCGCTTCGGGGGCCGGTGGCGGCGCAAGCTCCGCCTCGGTCACCCAGCCCGCCTTCAGGCGGGCCTGCATGATCATGGACTCGGCGTCCTCACGCGAAATGTTGAAGCCGTCGAGATAGCCGGGGTTGTGGGTCGACTCGCCATCCTTGCGCTCGGTCCAACCCGTCAGGTCGTCGGTCGCGCAGCCGGCAAGATCTTCGACCGTCTTCACGCCGTTTTCGCCGAACGCGACCAGCATCCGTGTGGTCACGCCAGGGACTTCCTTGACCGCGTCTTCCACGCCAAGTTCCGTGCGCTTGGTATCGAGTTCGGCCTCCTGCTGCGCAAGATATTCCTTGGCGCGCTCCTGCAGTTCGCGCGCGGTGTCCTCGTCGAAGCCTTCGATACCGGCGATTTCCTTTTCGTCAACCAGCGCGAGTTCCTCGATCGAGCCGAAGCCTTCAGAGGCGAGCAGTTGTCCGACAACTTCGTCCAGATTGAGTGCCTCAACGAAAATCTTGGTGCGATTTTCGAACTCGGCCTGGCGGCGCTCGGATTCCTCCTGCTCGGTGAGAATGTCGATGTCCCAACCGGTGAGCTGCGAGGCAAGTCGCACGTTCTGCCCCCGACGGCCGATTGCCAACGACAGCTGTTGATCCGGCACCACGACCTCGATGCGCTCCTTGTCTTCATCGAGCACGACCTTGGCAACTTCCGCCGGCGCCAGCGCGTTCACCACAAAAGTGGCGATATCGGGCGACCACGGAATGATGTCGATCTTCTCGCCCTGCAATTCATTCACGACCGCCTGCACGCGTGAGCCACGCATGCCGACGCAGGCGCCGACCGGATCTACCGATGAATTACGTGAGATCACTGCGATCTTGGCGCGCGAACCGGGATCGCGGGCGACCGCCTTGACCTCGACGATACCGTCATAGATTTCCGGCACTTCCTGGGCAAACAGCTTGGACGTGAATTGCGGATGTGTGCGCGACAGGAAAATCTGCGGGCCGCGCGGCTCGCGGCGTACGTCGTAGATATAGGCGCGGATTCGGTCGCCGTTGCGGAAAACTTCGCGCGGCAGTAATTCGTCACGTCGCACGATTGCTTCGCCGCGGCCGAGATCGACCACTACGTTGCCGTATTCCACGCGTTTGACGATGCCATTGACGATGTCGCCGATACGATCCTTGTATTCAGCGTATTGCCGGTCACGCTCGGCCTCGCGCACTTTCTGGACAATTACTTGCTTTGCCGATTGTGCTGCAATGCGCCCATATTCGAGCGGCGGCAGCGGGTCGGCAATCGTGTCACCGACTTGCGCCGCCGGATGACGCTTACGCGCATCCTCAAGCGTAATTTGATTCGACGAATTTTCGACGGCCTCCACCACAAGCATGTGGCGCATGAGCTTGAGTTCGCCGGTCTTTGGCTCGATCTCGGCGTGTACGTCGGTCTCCGCGCCGTAGCGCGAGCGCGCAGCCTTCGCGATCGCGTCTTCCATCGCGGTAATGACGATGCCGCGATCGATCGATTTCTCACGTGCTACCGCATCCGCGATCTGCAGCAATTCGAGCCTGTTGGCGCTGACAGCCATAGCTCATTCTCCTCCTTTGGCGGCAGACCGTTGCGGCCGATGCCGTGAATGTCTCTCTTTACGTCTTTCTTCCTTCCGCGCCTCGCGTGCCTCGCGCTTGGCGGATCTTTCACGCCGCAAGGCCTCGGTCACGAGATCGTCCGTCAGGACGAGCTTGGCTTCGCTCATTTCCTCAATGGGAAGCAGTACCTCGGTTTTTTCGTCTTCCGTGGCGTCGTCGCGGCGGATGCGCACGGTCTCACCCTCGGTACTTAACAGTACACCGCGAAATCGCTTGCGGCCTTCGAAAGGTACTGCGGTTTCGATCTTGACGAGTTGCCCGGTATAACGCTCGAAATCGGATTTGCGCACGAGCGGCCGGTCAATGCCCGGAGAGGAAATCTCCAGGCGATACGCACGATCGATCGGGTCCGCTACATCGAGAACCGGTGAAAGCGCGCGTGAGACGACTTCGCAGTCCTCGACCGACATGGTGCCATCGGGCCGCTCAGCCATGATCTGCACCGTGCAGCCCTCGGATCCCGACACACGGATGCGCACCAGACGAAAGCCGAGCTGCTCAATGACTGGCTCCGCAATGACGGCGACGCGCGCCGGCAACCCCGGCTCGGTGATGAGCCGCGGCTCGCTGGGCGCGGCATCTGATGCCGCTATTGTCTGCAACGTCCCGCCTATCGACATCCGGTAACAAAAAAGAGCGGGTCCCGCGGGACCCACTCTCAAAACCCGTTCGGTTATGAGGGTGTTTAGTAGCGTTGGGAAATATAGCGATTTTGACGATCCGTGCAAGGGCGGCGGCGCGTTAACGACTAACCCTTCCTTCAGAATCTGCCCTTAAATTTGGGTAAAACCCCCGACCCCCGGGCGATTTCACGGCGTTTTGCAGGTTTTGTATGGGTGTTCCCGCATCGCTGCTTCCCGAGTTGGAAGACGTCGTTCAACATGGCTCAGCCGAAAAGCGGGCGGAGACTCTGCGCCGCATCACAACTTTGTTTCTCGACGGCGTCCCCAGTTTCAATGCCGAACACGTGGCGTTATTCGACGACGTCATCGGTTGTCTGATCGAGGAGATCGAGGCAAAGGCCTTGGCCGAACTCGCGCGCCGCATCGCGCCGATCCCACACGCGCCGGCCGGTGTCGTCAGCACCCTCGCCAAGAATGATGACATCGAGGTTGCCGGACCCGTGCTCAAGCAGGCGCGCCTCGCGGATCGCGATTTGCTGCAGATCGCCGAAACAAAGAGCCAGGCGCATCTCCTCGCGATGTCAACCCGGCGGGGGATCAGCGAGGCGCTGGCAGATATTCTGGTCGACCGCGGCGACGGGAACGTCGTGCGCTCGATTGCCAACAATCAACACGCGCAGCTTTCCGATGGTGCTTTTACAACGCTTGTGAAGCGCGCGGAGCAGGACGGCGTACTCGCTGAAAAAGTCGGCATGCGCACCGACATTCCGCCGCGTCTTTTCCGCCAGCTCCTGATGCAGGCGAGTGAAGTAGTGCAGAGACGTCTGTTGTCAAAGGCCAAGCCCGAAACGCAGGCCGAAATCCGGCGAATCCTCGCGCAAGTCACCGACGAAGTCGCCGCCAAGGCCGCACCGCGCAACTATGCCGCCGCACTTGCAGCCGTCCGTGCACTCCATAGGGAGCGCAAACTGAGCGAAGAAGACATCGCCGAATTTGCCAAGGCGGAAAAATACGAAGAAACGATCGCAGCGCTCGCAACAATGTGCGCTGTCCCGGTGGAAGTCGTCGACCGGCTCATGAACGGCGAACGCGCCGACCCGGTTTTGATACTCGCGCGCGCCGTAGGATTTGGCTGGCCGACTGTAAGGACCATTCTCAGGGCGCGGACAGGCGTGAAGCCATCTCCCCAATCGCTCGATGCGGCGCGCGAAAACTTCGAGCGATTGACCGCGACCACGGCCCAACGCGTCGTTCGCTTCTGGCAGGTACGCCAGGGGACCGGAGAATAGTCAGCTGCGCCTGAAAATAAAATAGGCCGGTGTGCGGCCGTCGCGCTTGGCCTTGGTCTCGTAGCGCGTGCCGGCGAAATCGGGCCAAGGCCTTCGCCAATCGTCCGCACACTCGGCGGTCCATTCAAAATCCGTCGAACGAAACACGCGCGTCAGAGCATAGTCCGCATAGTCGGCGATATCGGTGGCGAAACGCAGCTCACCACTCTTTTTCAGGATTCGAGCGAGTCTCTTTAAATTGTGGTCCTGGATGAAGCGCCGTTTCCAGTGCCTGCGTTTCGGCCAAGGGTCGGGATAAAGCAGGTCGATGCGCGCAATCATTGCGTCGGGGAGCCAGTCCAGCAGTTCGCTGGCATCTCCAAAATAAAGACGAATGTTACCTACGGCGTTCGCGTCGATTGCTGTGAGCGCCTTTGCGACCGAATTGACGAAAGCGTCGGTACCGATAAATCCGGTGTGCGGGTTTGCTTGTGCCTGAGCGATCAGATGCTCGGCGCCACCGAATCCGATTTCAAGCCGCACATCATCGATCCCGCCACCAAACAGCGTTGTCAGATCTGCAGGCGCGGGTATGCCGAGATCGAGCGCAAGCCGCGGCAACAACGCGTCGAAGAGTGCCGCCTGCCGCGGCTTGAGCGGATGGCCCTTGCGACGGCCAAAAAACGCTCGCTGCGATCCTTCCTTGTCATCACCCAGCCGGTCCGAAGGGCCGCGACCCGGTGATCCCGATTGATGTGGCACTTTGGTGCGTTCCCAAGCGAAATGGCCGGCACAGGGCCGGCCATGACAAGCTTAGTACTGAACTACGCGGGGTGAAAATGCCGCTTATTTCACCGCGCTTCTGATGGCCGCAGCGAGGTCGGTTTTTTCCCACGAGAATCCGCCATCCTTGTCCGGCGCACGGCCAAAGTGGCCATAAGCCGCGGTGCGCTTGTAGATCGGCCGGTTGAGCTTGAGCGTGCGGCGGATGTTCGTTGGCGTGAGGCGGAAGAGCTCGGGCAGGACCTTCTCGAGCTTCTTCTCCTCGACCTTGCCCGTGCCGTGGGTATCGACCAGCACCGACATCGGGTCCGCGACACCGATCGCATACGCAACCTGGATGGTGCAGCGCTCGGCGACACCGGCGGCGACGACATTCTTCGCAAGATAGCGCGCGGCATATGCGGCGGAGCGGTCGACCTTGGTCGGATCCTTGCCTGAGAAGGCGCCGCCACCATGCGGAGCGTAACCACCATAGGTGTCGACGATAATCTTGCGGCCGGTGAGTCCGCAGTCCCCATCCGGTCCGCCGATCACGAAATTGCCGGTCGGATTGACAAGGAAATCGGACGGCTTTTTCGGCATCCAGCCTTTCGGTAGCGCCGACTCCACGGCATCGGAAATCATCTCCTTGATGAGACCGGGGGTATATTTCTTGCCATTGCGGCTTTGGGCGTTGTGCTGCGTGGACACCACCACCTTGGTGCAACCGATCGGCTTGCCATCGACGTAGCGAATGGTGACCTGACTCTTCGAGTCGGGCTGCAGATCAAAGAGCTGGCCGGCGCGGCGCTTGTCCGAAAGCACCTTCAAAATCTTGTGCGCGAAATATATCGGCGCAGGCATGAAAGAGTTTTTCTCGTATACCTCGCTCTCGGTGCAGGCGAAGCCGAACATCATGCCCTGGTCGCCGGCGCCTTCTTCTTCGCCTCCCTTTTTCTTCTTGGCATTCACGCCCATGGCAATGTCCGGTGACTGCCCGTGCAGCAGCACTTCGACGTCGGCGCCGTAATACGAGAAACCATCCTGGTCGTAGCCGATATCCCTGACCACATCGCGTGCGATTTTGGTGATGAGTTCTCGATCAACGACCGCTTTGTCGCCATGTTTGCGAAACAGCGGCGCCTGGCCACGGCCCTCGCCGGCGATGACAATCTTGTTTGTGGTCGCGAGCGTCTCGCAGCCTAGCCGGGTGTTTACCTGGCTGTCATCGGCGATGCCGAGCTTGATATCGTTTTCCAGGAACGCATCGAGCACAGCGTCTGAAATTTGATCGCAAACCTTGTCGGGATGACCTTCGGATACCGACTCGCTGGTGAATAGAAAATTGGTATGAGCCACCGCTGCAATTCCTCCCGTGGCGCGGCTGCGCTGCCGCCTCGTGCCGTGTCGGGGTGGTTCTTGCAGCGACGGCGATGCAGGTCAAGATGCGGGCAGCGGTGGGCAGATGCCACTTGAACGATGGGATAGGACCCTTCGCTCAGTCGACGCCTGCGATCTGCTCGACCAGGTCGACGATACGTCGGCGCAGCTTGCTGCTCTTGATGCGCATAAAGGCCTTGGTCAACGAAAGCCCGTCGGATGTGGCAAGGAAGTCGGCGACGTAGGCCGGTGACGGCGCTTCGCCCATGCCGCCGGTGTGGCCGGGGGAATGCGGTGCACCTTCGAAAAAAAATGAAACCGGAACTTGCAGAATGTGCGCGATTTGTTGCAATCGACTGGCGCCGATGCGGTTGGTGCCCTTTTCGTATTTCTGTACTTGCTGGAACGTCAGGCTCAACGCGTCGCCCAGTTTTTCCTGGCTCATGCTCAGCATCATCCGGCGCATCCGCACGCGGGACCCCACATGCTTGTCGATCGGATTAGGTGCCTTCTTCGCCATAGATAACTCCTATGCCCCCATTTTTAGGCATAGTTGTCACAAGTGAAGGCGCCAATGCAATCAGCGATTTCCCTGTAATCGAGAATGCAATTGTAAATAATACAAAGATTTCCGGAGCTTTCGCAGGACGATAGTGCGGCCGTAATAGTGTAAAGCGCCTGAAACTGGGCAATTTCAGCGAGCAACCTAAACAGGCATAGTCGGTCGATTCAATTCAGGCGCGAAACCGCCGCCGAAGCACGATCAACAGACTGAGCACCAGCACACCAATCAGAATGTAATTGCCGTACCTCACATAAGCCGTCGGTTCGAGCGGCGTCGGCAGTCGGGCGTCGAGCACGCCCTCGATGCCCAGCGGCAGTGCGTCGACAATGCGTCCGACCGGATCGACAACCGCCGATATCCCCGTATTGGCGGCGCGGACCAACGGCAGCCCTTCGGCAATGGCAAGAACGCGCGCCTGCTGAAAGTGCTGGTACGGCCCGGAGCTTAGTCCGAACCAGCCGTCGTTGGTGACGTTGACCATCCAGCCCGGCCGCTCACCCGGTGGAACCGCATCGCCCGGAAAAATCGCCTCATAACAGATCAACGGCAACATCTTGGGTGCGCCGAGGACGTCCATCGCGTGCCGGCGATCGCCGGATACAAAGCCGCCGACGACCTTCGTCAATTGCATCAGGCCGATGCGTTCGAGCAGACGCTGGAACGGAAGATACTCGCCGAATGGAACCAGATGAACCTTGTCGTAGATGCCGCGGATCGATCCATCGGGATCGATCACGTAGATCGAATTATAGGCCCGCGGGTTGCGCGGGTTGGCGTCGGATGCCGCGCGCACCGCGCCCGTGATCAATTCGGTCGACGGCTTGAGCAACGTGGCGATCTGCGCCATGGCGTCAGGTTCGCGTGTGAGAAAGAACGGAAATGCCGCCTCTGGCCAGATCAGGTGCGTCACATCATGAACGCCATTCGATTGCGGATTTGTGGCGCGATCGGAAAGGCGGAGGTAGCGACTCATCACCTCGGACTTGGCGGAATAATTGAACTTGTCGTCCTGCTGCAGATTTGGCTGCATGATACGAAGCTTCACGCCGCTTACGTATCCGGTCGGATGCGACCATAGTCTCACCGTACCGTACCCGGCGAGTACGGTGAGAAGGAACAGACTTATGATCAGGGGCCGATAGGGATGCCGAGTGTCTGCTTTGTCATCGCTCAAGACCGCAGGACTGGCGCAAACCGCGATGCAGAGAAAGGTCAGCGTCCAGACACCGACGAGGGATACGCTTTGCGCGAGCGCCAGAGGCTGGGTGAGTGCGTAGCCAAACGTATTCCAGGGAAATCCGCTGAGCAGATGGCCGCGCAGCCATTCTGCGCCGGTCAAGGTGACGGCGAGCGCCAGAATTCGTTCCGGTCCGCGAACCCACACCAGGCGTGCCGCGGCCACGCCAAGCGCCGTATAAAGCGCGAGATAGGCCGGCAACCCCGTTACGGCGACCGGCAACAGCCAGCCAAAGGTCTTGGCGTCGACAAGAAAAGCGTAGCCGATCCAGTAAAGACCGGCGACGAAATACCCGAAACCGAAACACCAGCCGGCGACGGCCGCCGTTATCGTACCGCTCCAGCGCCCGGCCGCGGAGCCGTCGATGAGCCAGACAAGGACCGGAAATGTTACAAACAGAATCGGCCAGGCATTGACCGGCGCCATTGCCAGCGCTGATGCGGCGCCTGCGGCAAACGCAATAAGCGCCCGCTTCCAGCCGAATGCGAGCACAATGCCGTGTGCGATGCGGGTGAGGGTCACGGCCGGCGCGCGCCTGCTGGACCTGCATCTTTAGAAGGTGCAGGTGATTCCTCAGCGTTCGCGGCGGGGACGGCGCCGGCGGCCTCATTCTCGACGCGCCGGCGCGTTTCGCGCGGCCGGTCACGCCGCTCCTTGAGGCGTACAATGCGGATACGTTTGACGCGTCGCGGGTCGGCATCAAGAACCTCGAATTCGAACAGACCCGGACCCGGAACGATTTCACCGCGCAGCGGCAAACGGCCGGCCCGCGTAACCAGATATCCGCCGATCGTATCGACGTCTTCAACCGCATCGCCGACGTCAAAATCATTTCCGACCGTCGCGATGACATCTTCGATTTTGGCACGCGCGTCGGCGACGTAGGATCCGTCAGGCTGTTGCACTATTGCAGGCGCTAAATCTTCATCATGCTCGTCTGCTATGTCGCCGACGATTTGTTCAACGATGTCCTCGATCGAGGCCAGTCCATCCGTGCCGCCATATTCGTCGACCACCAGCGAAAGGTGAATTCGCGTCGCCTGCATGCGCGCAAGCAGGTCCATCACGCGCATCGACGGTGGCACAAATAGAATCTCGCGCACGATCTTGGTCGCCGACAACGGCGCACCGAGATTGATGGCCTTGAAGTCGAGGCCGGCCGGCAGCGGTTTTTTGCGTTTCGCGTTTTTTTCCGGATCGACCGCAGCGCGCGCGGTCATGAAGGCGATCAGATCGCGGATGTGCACCATGCCGACCGGATCGTCGAGCGTGTCATTGTAGACCACCAGCCGCGAATGGCCCGCCCCTTCAAACACGCGCATCAGTTCGCCAAGCTTGATGTCTTGCTGCACGGCGATGATATCCGCCCGCGGTACCATGACATCACCGACGCGCCGCTCACGCAATCCGAGAACGTTCCTGAGCATCCGGCTCTCGTCGGGTGAAAAACCGGAGTCGCCGGGCCCCATCGCGTCGAGAATGTCTTTAATGTCTGCTCGTACACTGCTCGGCTTCCAGCCGAACAAGGAACGCAACGCGCGCAAGAACCAGTTGCGGCTGGCGTCCTGTGCCGGCGGGACCGGCACGGGAAGATTGCGCGGTTCATAGGGGGTGCCGCTCGGACTCGAACCGGATAGATCGATATCAGGCATGGTTCAGGGGTTGCCCAGGTCACGCGCAAGGTAGGGGTCAGGCATGTGCAGGCGCGTCATGATTTTGGATTCGAGTCCTTCCATTTCCTCGGCCTGAGCATCGTCCTGGTGATCGTAGCCAATGAGATGGAGAAAACCGTGCACGATGAGATGGGAAAGATGATGGATGAAAGCGCGCTTTTCTTCATCGCATTCTCGTTCAAGCGTCTCGTAGGCAATGACAATGTCGCCGAGCAACCCTCCGTCTTCTCCGCCCCTGGGCCCGGTTGCCGGAAAGGACAGCACGTTGGTTGCGCTGTCGATCCCGCGCCAATCGCGATTAAGCGACCGAATCGTCGAATCGTCGGTGAGCACAATACTCACTTCGCCGCCCGCTGTTGAGAGTGTCGCGACCGCCGCCAAAATCGCGTCACGGACGGCTTTTTCGGCCAGGGGTTGCTTGTCCCACTGCGGGGATTTGATCTCAATGTCGATCTGTGGCGGAGAGGCAGGTCGCCTAGGCGCGTGCCTCATTCCTTGCTCTCTCGCGATGGGCCGTTGCGATCGTATGCCTCGACGATGCGCGCCACGAGCTCGTGACGGATTACGTCCTGATGGGTGAACGAGACATGCCCGACACCATCAATTCCGTCGAGCAACTTGACGGCCTCCGCCAGTCCCGACGTCTGGCCGTGGGGCAGATCGACCTGGCTCGGATCGCCTGTCACGATCATGCGGCTGTTTTCTCCGAGCCGCGTGAGAAACATCTTCATTTGCATTGAGGTCGTATTCTGCGCCTCGTCGAGGATCACTGCGGCATTCGACAGCGTTCGTCCGCGCATGAAGGCAAGCGGTGCAATCTCGATTTCTCCGGCCTGCAACGCACGTTCGACAATACGTGCGTCCATCAGGTCATAAAGTGCATCGTAGATCGGGCGAAGGTAGGGGTCGACCTTTTCGCGCATGTCGCCGGGCAGAAATCCGAGGCGCTCGCCGGCCTCGACCGCTGGACGCGAGAGGATGATGCGGTCGACCTCTTTGCGTTCGAACATTTGAAGCGCGCGGGCGACCGCGAGCCAGGTCTTTCCGGTGCCGGCCGGGCCTGTTCCGAACACGAGAGGATGTCGCTTGAGCGCGCGGATATAGGCGTCTTGCGCGGCGGTCCGTGCGCGCACCGGACGCTTGCGCAGATTGATCTCTTCGAACGCAGGCCGAGCGGCAGCCGGGTCATAGTCGAACAGTGACCCTTGCGCGATTGCCTGGCGGATCGCGCCTTCTACGTCGCCCTGGGTCAAGTCGCGTCCGCGCTTGAGTTGCTCGTAGAGCCCTTCGAGCACGCGGCGCGCCTGCTCGCAGGCGCCCCGCGAACCATCAATCGTCACGTGGTTGCCGCGCTGTTCCGCGATTACGCCGAGACGCCGTTCGATCAAGGCGAGGTTTTGCCCATATTGCCCGAACAATACCGACGCAAGCTTATTGTCCTCGAATGCCAGTACGGTCTGGGTGGTGGCGGTCTCTTCCGAGGCCGCGGCGGCTGGGATCACGGAATCCGTTGTGCGCAAAGGTCTCTCAGGCTCCTGCTGTGGCAAGTGGTCGAATGAAGGATTCGTCGTGGGCAAGCGTTCCGAACAGGCTGTTTGTGCCGATTTTGCTGATGGTCACGCGTTTGACTGAACCGATAAATTGGGTGGGCGCCATTACTTGCACAGCCAGAAGATGCGGCGAGCGACCGACCAATTGCCCGGCAAGCTTGCCTGGTTTTTCCAAAAGCACATCGAGCGTTTGGCCGAAAAAACCGGCATTGAAAGCGCGCTGATGACGGACGATGGACGCTTGCAGCCGCTGCAGGCGTTCGGATTTTTCTTCTTGCGGTATCTGGTCATTAATTTCGGCAGCCGGCGTTCCCGGGCGCGGCGAGTATGTGAAGGAATACGCACCGGCGAATCCAACATTGTCGATAAGCGCAAGGGTATCGCGGAAGTCGGTCTCCGTTTCGCCGGGAAAACCGACGATGAAATCGGACGTAAAGGCAAGATCCATGCGGGCGATACGCAGACGGTCGATGACCGCGAGATAATCGCGACGCGTGTGCCTGCGGTTCATTGCTGCCAGGATGCGGTCGGAGCCGGATTGTACGGGCAAGTGCACGCAGGGCATAAGAGCCGGAAGTTCGCCGTGCGCCGCGATCAGATCGTCATCCATATCGCGTGGGTGACTCGTGGTGTACCGCAGACGCAATATGCCGGGCACTTCGGCAAGCCGGCGCAGTAATTTTCCAAGACCTGACGGCGCACCACTTCGATCGAGCCCGTGATAGGCGTTCACATTCTGCCCGATCAGGGTGATCTCGCGCACGCCGGCTTCAGCCAGTCGCTCCACTTCGGCGGCGATTTTTTCGACCGGCCGCGAGATTTCGGCGCCGCGCGTGTACGGCACAACGCAGAAGGTGCAGAACTTGTCGCAGCCTTCCTGTACGGTGACGAATGCGGAAATGCCGCGCCGGGCGATTACGTCCCTTCGGGGCGCCGCCAGCGCGTCGAACTTGTCCTCGACCGGAAATTCGGTGTCGATGACTTTCTCGCCGGCTCGCGCGCGGGCAATCATCTCCGGCAGCCGGTGATAATTCTGCGAACCGACCACCAGATCAACGGCCGTGGCGCGATGGATGATTTCCTTGCCTTCCGCCTGTGCCATGCATCCGGCGACCGCGATCAGCATTTGGCGGCCATCGCGCGCGGCGGCGTCTTTCAATTCGCGGATACGGCCAATTTCAGAATAGACCTTATCGGCCGCCTTTTCGCGGATGTGGCAGGTATTGAGAATGACGAGGTCGGCGTCTTCGACGCGCGCGGTTTCGCTGAACCCCGCTGGCGCCAGCGTGTCCGCCATACGATGGGAATCGTAGACGTTCATCTGGCAGCCAAAAGATTTGACGTGGACTTTGCGGGGTCTGCTCATGCCGTTTCGGTTCGAAGCCGGACCAATCTAGCCTGTCGGCGCGGGATTTGTCCCGCTGAACCATATATTTGATTTTACAACGATTTTAAGACCCACGGGTGCCAAGCTCGAAATTAACCGGTTTCGTCCACACCGAGTGCGGCCACTGGCCGTCCTCGCAAAGCGGCCACGAGCAGACCGCGAATGACCGTCTCCAGGCGTTTGGTCATGGTCTTTCGATCCGCGCTACCATCAATGGCGAGCGGGGTTCCATAATTGACGACGGCATCAACGACACCTTGCGCGATGAAGGCTCTGATGTGCGGCAGGAAATCGAGATCGCCATACCAGGCCACCAGCGGACGGTGCTGACGGCCCATCGGCATGCCGTGCAAACCGGTGTAGCAGATCGACATCGGCTGAATCAGTAAGCCGCCGGCGGCATCTTGAGCGGCAGCTTCCTCCACCGCGCCAAGCAGCGCGGATCGGAAGGGCAGAACGCGGTTGCCGTCGCTCGATGTTCCCTCGGCAAACAACACCACCGAGACGCCGTCGTTTAGTCGTCTGACGATCTCATTGACCGCCTCGCCGGTTTGATGGCGCCGAGTGCGGTCGACAAACACCGTGCGCTGCACCTTGGCAGTAATTCCGACCAACGGCCAGCTTGCGACTTCGCGCTTGGCGACAAAGGCGATAGGCGTGACCGAGCCGATGACCAGAATGTCTACCCACGATACGTGATTGGAAACAAACAGTATGGCCCTGTCACGCACCGGTTCGCCGTTGATCCGTACGCGTATTCGCAGCAATGAACACAAGACTCGATAGTAGTTCGAGCCGATAAAGCCCCAACCGGGTAACTTGAATTTTTCGAGCAGCCACTGGATTGTGATCAACAGCGGCGTCACTGTGAAGAAGAACGCCGCGATAAAAAGCGCGCGCGCCATCGGCATCTAGACCGTTGCCATCGTGGGCTATCGTTTCTTGTCGTCGTCGAGCGGCACCGCGTACAGCTCGAGCCGGTGATCGACCAGTTTGTAGCCAAGTTTGCGGGCAACTTCGGCCTGGAGGCGTTCGATATCTTCGGACTGAAATTCGATCACTTCGCCGGTGCGCAGATTGATCAGATGATCGTGGTGAGCTTCGGTGCTGGCTTCGTAACGCGCCCGGCCTTCGCGAAAGTCGTGCCGCTCGATAATGCCGGCATCCTCGAACAGGCGCATTGTCCGGTACACCGTAGAAATGGAAATGTGCTCGTCGACCTTGGCACAGCGCCGGTAAAGCTCTTCGACATCGGGATGATCAACCGAATCCGCCAGGACGCGCGCAATGACGCGGCGTTGTTCGGTCATGCGCATGCCTTTGGCCGCGCAAAGCGCTTCGAAGTTTTTCTTCTCGATCGTTTGCTTGCCTGCGGCACTCACATCAAGGTCTCTTGCATCTGTTCGAGTATTCGAGTCCGTTCCCGCCGATATCATATTGATTGCATCGGGCATGTGTCCACCGGACGCTCACCTCAGGTCACGACGTAAAACCAGCGCGGCGGCGGCTCCGTCCGCTCCCGGATAATAGCTTGGCCGTCGCGACACTTCACGAAATCCGGCCCTGCGATAAAGTCGCAACGCCGGCGTATTGTTTTCGTCAACTTCCAGAAATACCGCGAGCGTGCCGAGGCCAGCCAGGCGGCGCAGGTGAAGGTCGAGCAGCCGTCGCGCAAGGCCACGGCCGCGCTGGTTTCCCGCAACGGCGACCGACAGGATTTCGGCCTCATCCTCGACACGCCGCGTCATGATGAAACCGCCAAGCTTTTTGGCTGCAAGTGCGCGATGCGCAATGACATGCGGATCGAGCAGCAAGGCTTCCATTTCCTGTTCACTCCAGCCCCGCCGAAATGAGGCTGCGTGCAGGGATGCCATGGCAGAAGCATCGCGTATGCTCGCTTCGGACAAGACAGGTTCGCCCCGACTGAACAGATTGCTGATGAATCCGATCATCGACGTGCCAGTTGCACCGAGTCCTGCGGATGAGCATCGGGCGCGCGCAGGTAAAACGGCTTCGGCGAAGTATTAAGATCGGTTGCGGCCGCTCCGAGCCGCGCCACCCAGCCGATATCCGGTGCGCCTCGCTGCTCAACGCGGATCGGCGGACGTTCGCCGGCGGGCCACGCTGCAGCCATCTTGCTTGCCGCCGTACCCGTTATGCGCGGCGCGCCGGTCGACGAAACGCGCAGCGCCTCCCGCAACGGGGCAATGCGCGGCGCAACCAGCGTGCGGCCACCGGGACCGAAAACCTGGAAGTAGACATGGTCGTGTCTCGCGTCGATCGCCACGACCACGGGCAGCGTGTCATCGGCGGCGATGAACGGCGCGGCAAAAGCCGCGAGCGTCGTCAAGCCGATCGCCGGCTTGCCGGCGGCCAGAGCAATTCCGCGCGCCGCGGCGATTCCCACCCGCAGTCCGGTAAAGCTGCCAGGTCCCGTGGTAACGGCGATGCGATCGATGTCGGCGACATCGAGCCTGGCACGGTCGAGTATGCGTGCCACGAGCGGCATCAGGGCTTCGGCATGCCCGCGCTGCATCGGCAGGGAGTCTTGCGCGCCCGTATCGGTGCGCTCGGTATCGAGCACGGCAACCGAGCAGGCTTCAAGGGCGGTATCGATGGCGAGAACGCGCATCCAGTGATGTTTCCCGCAGGTGGGCTAGCGCGAATTTAGCACTCTTGCGAGGGGAACAAATACCTCCCGCGCCGGTAGCGGCGAGGCGTGCATCCGCACTTCGTACGGACCACCTGAGCTCGGCCTGGGCGCAGCCGGGACGGCAACAACGCTACATCGGCCGAACTTCGACCACGTCGGGAACGAAATGCTTCAGCAGATTTTGGATGCCATGCTTGAGGGTGGCGGTCGAGGACGGACAACCCGAGCAGGCACCCTTCATATTGAGGTAGACAATTCCTTCCTTGTAGCCGCGGAAGGTGATGTCGCCGCCGTCTCCAGCGACGGCCGGCCGCACGCGCGTTTCAATCAGGTCTTTGATGGTGGCGACGGTCTCGGCATCCTTGGCGTCGAAGAATTCATCGGCGGCGGCCTCATCCGGTTTCGCATCGCCCGCCAGCAAGGGCGCACCGGACATGTAGTGCTCCATGATGGCGCCAAGGATCGCCGGCTTCATCTGTTGCCAATCGCCGCTGCTCTTGGTCACCGCAATAAAATCGGAACCGAAGAACACCGCTCCGACATTGGGGACATCGAAAAGCCGTGCGGCGAGAGGCGACTGTGTGGCGGCTTCGCGCGTGGGCATGTCAAGCGTACCGGTTTCGAGCACAACGCGTCCCGGGAGGAATTTCAGCGTTGCCGGATTAGGCGTGGTTTCAGTCTGGATGAACATCGCAATCTCCTTGCCTCAAACGGGTTAAAGGCCCGCGGGCCGTCAGATAAGACATAAATGGCGTTTGCACCGGTCCTGGTCAACCATCGTCTATATCCCGTCGTCCCGAGGCGCGGGCGCGCTGCCGGATGGCGCATTCCGCGGGTGAATCCTCAATTGTGCGAGAGTCTTCCTGCCCGAGCCCGGTGACAGGCAAGCTCGGTTGCAGCCTTCACCGAACCTAGGAACTTGCGTCGATGTCTTCGTCGCTAAGATGCCCCGGCACGACCGCCACCGGAATCGGGAATGTGCCTGCCGTCTTCGCTAGGTTCGTCACGAGCGGGCCGGGTCCTTCCTTTCCGGTGCTGGCGGCCAGGACAAGAATTCCGATATCGGCATCCTCGTCGATCAGCTTGACGATCTCTTCGGCCGTATCGCCCTCGCGGATTACCCGGTCAGGCGTGATGCGGGCGATTTTTTTTGCACGCGCCGCAAATTTGTCGAGCGCCGCATTAGCTGCTTCGTGCGCTTCCGCCATCATAAGATCAGCAACGCCAAGCCACTGTTGATTGCGGTCGCCGGGCTCAATGACACGCAACATTACAATGTGCGACTTGGTGCGACCGGCGCGCTTGGCCGCCCAATAGACAGCGCGGTCGCATTCCTCGGTGTCGTCGATGACCACAAGGTATTTGCGCTTGTGTCCCTTCTCGTAGCTGCGGCGCTTGCTGCTCATGGTCGCGACGCTCCCGTCCGATCATATGCGCGATAATTTGCGCACAAGCAGGTAATGGTGCCACGGCTGCTGCCGCGTCGACAAGACGGGTGTTCCGCGCTGCAAACTAACGGCGCACGAAGCCAACAATGTCCTTGACAGCCTTCATGGTTTCGGCGGCGATTACTTGCGCGCGTTGCGAACCATCTGCAAGGACGAAGTCGATAAAGACCGGATCCTGCACCAGCTTCTTCATCTCGGCGCCGATCGGTCCGAGTTTCGCGACGGCAAGATCGACCAGGGCGGACTTGAAAGTAGAAAATTGGCCGCCGCCAAATTGACCAAGCACGTCGGCTTTGCTTGTGCCCTGCAGCGCCGCGTAAATGCCCACCAGATTGTCTGCCTCCGGTCGCGGCGCGAGACCTTTTTCCTCGCTCGGCAAGGGTTCGGGGTCGGTTTTGGCTTTGCGGATTTTTTGCGCGATGGCGTCGGCGTCGTCGGTGAGATTAATTCGCGAATAGTCCGACGCCTCAGACTTCGACATCTTTTTCGAACCGTCGCGCAAAGACATCACTCGCGTCGCTGGGCCCTGGATCAGCGGTTCCGGTTGTGGAAAGAAGACCTCGCCATAGCCGTGTGCGTGGATTGAAGTAGCGAAGTCGTTATTGAATTTCTGCGCAATGTCGCGCGACAGTTCGAGATGCTGCTTCTGGTCTTCCCCGACAGGCACGTGGGTCGCGCGATAGACCAGAATGTCGGCGGCCATCAGGTTTGGATAGACGTAGAGACCGACGGAAGCGTTCTCGCGATCCTTGCCGGCCTTTTCCTTGAACTGCGTCATGCGGTTGAGCCAGCCGACGCGCGCAATGCAGTTGAACACCCAGGCGAGCTCGGCGTGCTCGGCAACCTGGCTCTGGTTGAAGATGACGTTCTTCTTCGGATCGATTCCGCAAGCGAGGAATGCTGCGGTCACCTCGCGCGTCGCGCGCGGCAATTCGCTCGGATCTTGCCAGACCGTGATCGCGTGAAGGTCGACCACGCAATAGATGCAGTCGTAGCGATCCTGTAGCGCCACGAATTTGGTGATGGCGCCGAGATAATTGCCGAGATGCAGATTACCGGTCGGCTGCACGCCGGAAAACACGCGTTCCTTGAACGCCATTGCCCGTCCTCATAGCTTGTGCGCGGAGCCATGCCATGCCGGAGGTCCGAAGCGCAAGTCCTTGGAAAGTGTCCCTAGAATGGGTCCATGGATCCTGTCCGTGGATCCTCCTTCGTGATTGATCCTCAGGATTTGCGGCGCAAGGATACCGCGAGCACCTCAAGCTTCACGGCACCCAGCAATTGCAACGAAGCGAGATAAGTTACGACGCCTAGGATCACCAGCGCGGCAAGGATTTCCAGACGGCCGAGCGACGAGGCCGGCTGTGCCGGGCCCAGCACATGATTAGCGTAGGAGATAGCGCCGGCCATAATGATCGTGGCGATGCCGATCCGTGGCAGCCGGCGGCGCGCGTCGGCGTCGAGCCGCAGCCAGCGGCGCCGATACAGGATGATGCTGAGCAAGCCTGCGCCGACCCAGCCAGATATGGCAATTGCGCCCGCCACGCCGACATGACCGAAGCGCGGGAACAGAAGCACGCCGCCGGCGACGGCTGCGGCGAGTCCGGCGAGGGCGGCAACCATTGGGGTATGCGTGTCCTCATGAGCGAATGATACCGCACCGAAAACCTTTTCCAGCACATGCCCCGGCAAGCCCGCGCAAATCGCCATCAAGGCGGCTGCTACAGCCTCGGTATCGCGAGCAACAAATGCACCGTGCTGGAACAACCCGCGGGCGATCGGCTCGGCGAGCAGTGCAAAGCCGGTGGCGGCAGGCAGCGCCAATCCGGCGGCAATTTCATATGCACGGGACTGCGCTGCGGCCAGTGCGATCCTGTCGTTGGCATGGACGCTGGCCGCGATGCGCGGAACAATAACCGCAGCGACGGCGATGGAAGCGATGCCGAGCGGCAACTCATAAAGGCGGTTTGCGTAATAGAGCCACGACACCGCGGCCGGCGAGGCCGACGCGATGGCGGTTGCCGCGATCAGCTTGAGCTGGGGGACGCCGGTGGCGATCAGCCCAGGCAATGCCCGCTTGAAAAACACGCCGATCTGATCGCGCGCGTGTGTGCTATTGCGCCGCCAGCGCGTGCCGGTCCACAGCCAGGCAGCCGCCGTTACGAGGAACTGCGCGACGCCGGCCGCGGTCACGGCAAAGGCAAGCCAGGTAGTGAGATAGAAATGGTCGAAATTTCCAACGGAGAGCAAGACGAGTGCCAGCACCATCACCAGATTGAACAGGACCGCGCTGCACGCAACGATGCCGACACGACCTTCAGCACTCAACGCCGCCGCCAATACCGCGACGAGCCCTGCCAGGACGACATACGGCGCGACCTTGAAGAGCAGGGACACTGCAAGTAATTGTCGCGCCTGATCGAAACCCGGAGCGACAGCTCCAATCACCGAGTGTCCAAAAAACATGGCGAGCAATCCGGTGGTGCCCGCGATGCAGAACAACGTCCCCAGGACACGCCATGTGAAACGGTCTGCCTTCGACGCGCCGTCCTTGCTCCGGCGCAATTTGAGCCAGATCGGTACAAAGGCGCTGTTGAGCGCCCCCTCCGACAAAAGGCGGCGAAAAAAATTCACCACTTGCAGCACCACGAAGAAAGCTTCCGAGTATGGACCGGCTCCCAATAGTGCGGCTATCCAGGCATCGCGGAGATAGGCGAGAAGTCGCGACATCAACGTGCCGCTGCCGACGGTGGTGATATCGCGTGCCAGCGACATGCCGTGTTTCCTTTGCGGGCCACTCTAATCCGGTGGGCCCGCGCCCGTCACCTACGCGATAGGTACGTGCTTGTCGCGGCGCGCTCGCCCGATATAGTGCGCGCGCCATTCACGAGGACAAAGCATGACCGCTTCCCAATATGACGTGCTCGGCATCGGCAATGCCATTGTCGATGTAATCGCTCGCGCCGAGGATGATTTTCTGGTGGCGCAAGGCATGCACAAGGGCACCATGGCGCTTATCAATGAGGAGCGCGCGCAAGCCATCTATGCGGCGATGGGAGCCGCGGTGGAAAGTTCCGGCGGCTCTGCCGCCAATACGATTGTCGGCGTCGCTAGTTTTGGCGCGCGCGCGGCATTTGTGGGCAAGGTCAGAAATGACGAGCTTGGCCGGTGTTTCGGTCACGACATTCGTGCCGCCGGCGTTGCCTTTGATACCAAGCCGGCAGACAAAGGTCCTTCCACCGCGCGCTGCTACATCATGGTAACACCGGACGGCGAGCGCACCATGAATACATATCTCGGCGCTGCGCAAGATCTGCGTCCATCTGACATTGATGAAACACAAGTAGCGAGCGCGGCCGTGACTTATCTCGAAGGCTACTTGTGGGATCCGCCGCAGGCGAAGGAAGCGTTCGTCAGGGCGGCGGGAATTGCGCACAAGGCCGGCCGCCGTGTGGCGCTCACGTTATCGGATGCATTCTGCGTCGATCGCTATCGGACGGAATTCCTCGACCTCATCCGAAAGGGTACGGTCGACATTGTCTTCGCCAATGAGCGCGAATTGCACAGCCTTTACGAGACCGCCGATTTCGACACTGCGGTTAAGGCACTGCGCGGCGAAGCGAAGCTGGCCGTAGTGACGCGGAGTGAGAAAGGCTGCGTCGTCGTGTCCCGTGACGCGGTCGAAGCCGTGGCCGCCGAACCGGTCGAGCAGATCGCCGATGTAACTGGCGCCGGCGATTTGTTTGCGGCAGGGTTTCTTGTAGGTCTGTCGCGAGGCAGGGATCATCGCACCGCCGCGCGTCTCGGCTCGCTCGCGGCGGCTGAAGTTATTCAGCACATCGGCGCAAGGCCTGCAGTATCGCTCAAAGCGCGGGCGGCAGAGCTGGGCCTCGCCGTTTAGGCGGCCAATAACAATGCAATTTGCCGGGTGAGGTTTGTGCGTGAGATGCCAGTATTACGCTGGCACCTCACGCGGACCGATGGGCGCCCGGTGCGACGTTATCCGGGCGCGGTGCAGGGGTCCTCGTCATTGTTAGGTCGCCCCAGCCGCCACCCGCAAGCGAATGGTAACCAATTGGTAACCAAACTTGGTTACCAATCGGTGAATAACCATTCGAGGGACGCCGCGCCATGGCCAAGCGCAAGACGATCGTCGATACCAACAGCGATGCAGTGGCAAATCCTGACGAAACACCCGAACTTGAGCACAATGCTGAATTGCCGTTCTTTCAATCGCCGTCGGTCTCGCCGGCCAAATCACAGGCGGCGGAAGCCGGCTTAGCAGACGCGCCAGCGCCGGCCGTCGCCGAAGAGATCACCGAAGCCGAAGCGTCGGGCGTAACGGCGAATTCCGAGGAGATGAATTCCTCCATTGCGGCGCGCGTGCGCTCGGTACTTGCGCGTCGGCCACAGTTCACTCTGCGTCCCCGCCACAAGCGTTATGCCGTTCTCGCCGCATCCGTCGCGGTGGCCGCGGCGATTGGTGCCATGTCCGGCATTGCGGCAACCGGCGGATGGTCGAGACAGACCGTCACTATTGCCCGCGTGGACGAGAGCAGGGCGGCCCAACAGTCGATCGCCCGCCTTTCCAAGGAAATCAGCGGTCTGAAAGCGAGCCTCGAGGCCGCCAACAAGTCGGCGTACAGCCAGTTCGCCAAGATCAGCGATCGTCTCAATCGCGAGAGTGCCGATGTCACTGGTACGGTCACTCCGCCGCAAACCGTGCCGCCGGCGTCAGCGCCGTTGCCAACCCCGCGTCTGCAACCGGCCGCCGCCGAAGCGGCACGTCCATCGGTCGTGCTGGGTTGGTCGATCCGCGAAATGCGAGGCGGCTATATCTATGTGCAGGGCCATGGCGACATCTATCAGGTGGTGCCGGGTGCACCGCTGCCGGGCCTCGGCCCCGTCGAACAGATCAAGCGACAGGACGGCCGATGGGTCGTGGTTACGCCGAAGGGCATCATCGTATCGATGCGCGACCGTCACTATTTCGAGTAATTTCGACTTTCATAGCAGCGGGTAGCCGGCGGCGCCTTCGGGCGCCGCTGTTCATTTGCGCGTGAGGCCGGTAGCAGGCGCAACGAAACCATGTCAGATTTGCCGCGCTCCATAGGCGCGAGACGATTGACATGCATCATGCCCTGCTCAAAATTCTCGCCGTTTCGGCGACGGTCTTTGCCGGCGCGACGCACGCACAGGCGCAAGTTGCTGCGCCACCGCCGGCAAAACCCGAAATGTTGCAAAGCTGCCCCGGCCTCGTCGCGTTACGGCCACCCTTCGTCACGCCGGTTGCGCTGGCGCATGACCAGGTGCGCTTGAGTTATATCGGGCATTCGACGTTTCTGATCGAAAGCCCGCAACTCGTGCGCATCGCTACCGATTACAATGATTATGTCCGGCCGCCCGTGATTCCAGACATCGCGACGATGAATCACGCGCATTCCACCCATTACACTCTGTCTCCCGATCCAGGCATTAAATACGTTCTGCATGGCTGGGCCGACGATGAAAAGCCGGCGCGAATCGATCTCCAATACAAGGATGTTCGCGTGCGCAATGTGCCGACCAACATACGCACGTTCGATGGAGGCACCGAACGGCATGGCAACTCGATTTTCATTTTCGAAATTGCCAACCTATGCATAGCCCATCTCGGCCATCTGCATCACACACTGACACAGCAGCAGCTTAACGAGATCGGCCGTCCTGATGTCGTGCTGGTGCCTGTGGACGGCTCGTACACGCTTGATTTGGACGGCATGGTCGAGGTACTGCACTCGCTCAAGGCGCCGCTTATGATTCCCATGCATTATTTCAGCGCGTACACACTTGATCGTTTTCTCCAGCGTGTGCGCCAGGAATGGGACGTCGAAGTCGCCGAGGTGCCATCACTGGTAGTGTCGAAAACAAGTCTCCCGGCAAAACCGAAGGTGCTCGTGCTGCCGGGTCATTAACGCTCGCCGTTAACTGCGCTAATTAGCGTAAATTCGGCAAGGTTGCGGTTCTCCCCATTTCGGCAGCGAATGCCTATTTATCAACAGACGCCGTTGACCTATTGGAACCAATGGTTAGTTGTCGCGTTCTCGGTGCGCCTTTTTGATCGCTTTAGAGGATATTTACATGGTTCAGACTTGGAGTAGTTGGAAACGTTTTCCTGATGCGCAGACTGGTGGTCATGTCGAAGCGCCAATCGGTCCGGGTGTCTATGAAGTCCGCCACACCATGACTGGACGAGTTATCGCATTCGGTCATTCAGGCAACGTCGCAAACTCGCTTGCAGACCTAAAGCTCAATGGTGGGGCGAGCGCGTTCTCGCGCCTCTTTCGCAAGCAACCGCTCGTTTCGCGCGTTTCCGATCTTGAGTATCGGACTTGTGCGGCAACTAGCCGCGCCGAAGCCAAAACCGCCGCAAGTCGCTTGATGGGTCTGCGGCAGACGGCGTGGCGTCGACGCATGGATACGGGCTGGGCTGCCCGCCACTAGACTAAATTTGACCGTTTGGTGAGGTTGTGGCCGGCCTGTGTGCCGGCCGCTTTGCTTTTCGGGGCGTGGCCGCCGCTTTCGGTCAGTTGCGAAGTTCGTATAGAGTCGCAGCTTCAGCGAAGGGGACGATTGCCGATGTTGAGCGGGCAGCAAAACGATCTCATCACGCGCACGGGCGCAGGCACGGCTGCGGGCGGCCTCATGAGGCGCTATTGGCAACCCGCCGCGCTGGTTGACGAGCTTTCCGGCAACCGGCCGGTCAAGCCGATCCGGCTGCTCGGTGAAGACCTGGTGATCTTCAGGGATGAGCAGGGGCGTTATGGCCTGATTGGCCGCCGCTGTCCGCATCGAGGCACCGACCTTGCTTATGGCCGGCTTGAAAACGGCGGCTTGCGCTGCGCCTTTCATGGCTGGCTGTTTGATGTGCACGGGAAGTGCGTCGAAACGCCAGCCGAGCCCGACGACAGCAATCTCTGCGCAAACGTGCGGCAGAAATCCTACCCGGTGATGGAGAAGAGCGGCATCCTGTTTGCCTATCTCGGGCCGGGCGAGCCGCCGGCGTTTCCGGATTTTGACTGCTTTGTCGCGCCGGGAAGCCATACCTTCGCGTTCAAAGGTATGATCGACTGCAACTGGCTTCAGTCGCTCGAGGTCGGAATTGATCCCGTCCACACCTCGTTTCTTCATCGTTTCTTCCAAGACGAAGATCCGAGCCAAGGTTACGGAAAATTATTCCGTGACACGTCGCGCGATTCCGACATGCCGATGTCGCGCATCATGCGGGAATTCACGCGCCCGCGTATCGAGGTAGAGCCGACCGAGTTCGGTTTCCGGCTTGTCACCTTGCGGCAGATCAGCGACGCGAGCACGCACGTGCGCGTCACCAACTTGATGTTTCCCAATGCGTTCGTGATCCCGATGAGCCGCGAGATGACCATCACGCAGTGGCACGTGCCAATCGACGACGAGAAGCACTATTGGTATGCAATCTTCACCAGCTTCGGTGCGCCTGTAAACAAAGATGAAATGCGGCGCCAGCGCCTCGCGCTCTATCAGCTGCCGGACTACATACCGAACAAGAACAAGACAAATGATTACGGTTTTGATCCGCACGAGCAGGAACACGAGACCTTCACCGGTATGGGCGCCGATATCAACGTGCACGATCAGTGGGCCTGTGAGTCGATGGGTGCTATCCAGGATCGCACCAACGAGCATCTGGGCACCTCGGATAAGGCGATCAGCGCTTACCGCAAACTGCTGCGCCATGCGATTGAACAGTCTGACAAAGGCGAAAGGCCGATCATGGTGCTCGATTCGCGCGCGGCTGCGAGCATTACCGGACCGGCGGTAATCGACGGCATTGGACCTTCAGACGACTGGCAGGGCTATTGGCAGAAAAGCGAGTCGAGCAAGCGCAAGTCGGCGAGCTGGACGAACGGGCACTGAACGATAATGCCGCCACGTTCGCGTAAGAGTACCAGTTTCGTCGAACGTCATGGCTTGTGGACCGACGCCGAGTCGAAAATCGCCGCACAAGTCGAGCGCATCATCAAGAAAGAAAAAATCGAGGTCGTGCGGTTTTCGTTCGCCGACCAGCACGGCGTCTTGCGTGGCAAGACGCTGCTTGCATCGGAAGCGGCCAACGCGATGCGTAACGGCGTCACAATGACCACGACGCTTCTGGCCAAGGATACCGCACATCGAACCGCCTATCCCGTATTCACGCCCGGTGGCGGCTTTGCGATGGCGGAGATGCAGGGCGGCAGCGATTTCGTCATGGTCGCCGACCCGGCGACTTTTCGCATTCTGCCCTGGGCCGAAAACACGGGCTGGCTGCTATGCGACATCTATTTTACCAACGGCAAGCCGGTGCCATTTTCAACGCGCGCGAGGTGTCGCGATGCGCTGAACACGCTTGGCAATGCGGGGTTTGAATTTTTCGCCGGGCTTGAAGTCGAATTCCACCTCTTCAGGCTCGAGAATCCGCGTCTCGCGCCCGCCGATGCGACCTGGCCGCCGGAAGCGCCCGAGGTCAGCTTTCTGACGCAGGGCTACCAGTATCTCACGGAATCGCGTTTCGACATGCTGGCACCGGCGGTGGACATCCTGCGGCGCGGCATAGAGCAACTGGGGCTGCCGCTCCGTTCGGTTGAAGCCGAGCTTGGGCCGAGCCAGTGCGAATTCACCTTCGGGCCGCAATCGGGCATTGCCGGCGCTGACAGCATGATCCTGTTTCGCTCGGCTGCAAAACAGATCGCGCGACGTCACGGATATCTCGTAAGTTTCATGTGCCGGCCGGCGCTAGCAAATGTGATGTCGAGCGGATGGCACCTTCACCAGTCGTTGATCGAGACGAAATCGAAGCGGAATCCTTTCGCGTTCGATCACCCAGACGGATTGTCCACGGTCGGCCGCTATTATCTGGGTGGCTTGCTCTCGCACGCGCGCGCGGCCGCGGCATTCACGACGCCGACGATCAACGGCTACAAGCGTTATCGGCCCTATTCCCTCGCGCCGGATCGTGCCATCTGGGCGCGGGACAATCGCGGCGTGATGATCCGCGTGCTCGGTCAGCCCGGCGACCCGGCGACCCGCCTGGAAAACCGTGTCGGCGAGCCGGCTGCAAATCCCTATCTCTATTTCGCGTCGCAGATATATTCCGGGCTCGACGGCATTGCGCGCCGGCTTGACCCCGGCCCGTCTGCAGACACCCCTTACGAAGCGATGGCTGCGCTTCTCCCGAAAAATCTGACTGAGGCTTTGCTCGCCTTGCGCGCTGACGACGTATTCCGCGCCGGATTCGGCGCGAGTTTCATCGACTACTACACGCATTTAAAAGCGGCAGAAGTCGAGCGCTTCCAGAAAGATGCCCAGGACCAATCTGACGTCACATCCTGGGAACAAAAAGAATATTTGGATCTGTTTTGATGTCCTAGTAGTCGAGTTTCGGACCACGCTGGCGCACACGGCTGATCAGGCAGGCTCCCAAGGTCCCGGCCATGCCGACAATCGCGCCGAAGAGCCTGGTCTTTTCTGCGGCTTCTGCGCCAAGCGTAGCGGCGTAATCGGCAATGATCGCGTCGCTCGCGATGACGTCGCCGGCGATCCATCCCAGCAGGCCCGCGCCCGCCCAGATGATGAGCGGAAAATAGGTCAGCATCGTCATGATGACATTTGCGCCCGCGACGATCGCCGGAATACTGACACCAAGGCCAAACACGAGCAGCGCGAGGCTCCCGTCGGCGACCGCCGCAACGGCGATGACGTTATCAAGGCTCATGACAATATCGGCGACAGCAATAAGTTTCACGGCTCGCCAGAGATCGTCGGACGTGGATTCACTGTTGCCGGACCCTTCGCTCGGCGCCAGCAGTTTCACCGCGATCCAGAAGAGTGCGGCTCCGCCTGCGATCTTGACGTACGGAAGCAGCATAAGTGTCGATACGATGGTTGCGAATATCAAACGCAAAATGAGGGCGACGCCGGTGCCCAGCACCATTCCCGTCAGCCGCTGTTTTTGGGGCAGGTTGCGGCATGCGAGTGCAATGACGATTGCATTGTCGCCCGACAGCAGAACATTGATCCAGATGATCTGAACGACCGAAATCCAGAACTGCGGCTGCGTATTGACGCCGATACCGTTCAAAAAGTCGGTCATTCTCGATCCTGCACGTTTCGGTCAAACCGCCGGTTTGGTTGGCCCGTCGATGGTTTGCTTGCGAAATGGAAATCCGTGCTTGCGGCGCCGCGAATGATCGAACGTCTGGCTCCATGCCTCGTAGAGCACGCTGATAAGTCCAAGCGTTCCCACTGCCAGCAGAGACCATTGAAGAATTTCGGATCGCGCAGCATCGATGTGCAGACGATCGAGCAGTGTCAGATAAGGAAGGGCCCAAAGAGCTACGAGCGCAGCCCAGTTGACGAGTACCGACCGCGCCGACAATCGCGCCTGATCACCGCAGACGTTGCGCCGAAACCAGGGCGCGCGGCCGCCGTCACTGTGTTGCTGACGAATACCGTTCGCGTGAACGGTCGAAGTTTCGGTCAGTGGCTGACGATTCGGCACGGCGTCAAACCGCCGCAACAACATTTTGCATGCAGGCAGAATAGGATTCTTAAAATCGCCCACAAATCAGGATGAACACCCGGGTTGTTGCCCTTGGGTAATTTCCCCTAGGCGTTAATATCCGGGGGTGATCGCAGCGAAGGTCTAAAATGATGTCGAGCAGCGGCCCGGCGGAGCGATTGCGAGCGATGGCTTTTCCGCGAGTTTTCGACGTTCACTGGCTGATCATCGGGCTCGTTTACCTTGCAGCCTATGCGGTGCTCGACTGGATCAGTTTCATAGAGCCATACGCAAATCTCGGAATCACGGCCTGGAATCCCGGCACCGGCCTGAGCTTCGCCCTGCTGTTGCTGTTTGGCTTGCGGATGATTCCCTTTCTGCTCATCAGCCCTTTGCTTGCGGACCTGTTGACTCAGCAATTTGCCATGCCGTGGAACGTCGAGATCCTGGCATCCGCGCTGGTCGGTGGTGGCTATTCGATCGCATTGACGTTCCTGATGCAGAAAAAATTGCGGTTTGATCCAGCGCTCGCTTCAATGAATGACCTCGTGCTGCTGATGCTTGTCGCGGTTGTCGCTGCGGCTCTTGTTGGAGCTGGTTACATCAGCCTGATGATTGCTTCCGGATTGCTGCCCGCAATGGATTTTACCGCGGCGGCGATGCGTTACTGGGTCGGCGACGTGATCGGTATCACCGTCGTCACTCCGTTCGCGCTGTTTGCATTGACACGTCCGCGCATCTTGCCGATGACGGCCGAGTCGATTCTGCAATTCGTGGCGATCGCTCTTGCCTTGGCCCTGGTTTTTGGCCTGGCGCAGGAAAAGCAGTTTCAGCTTTTTTATGTTCTTTTTCTTCCGATTATATGGCTTGCCGTGCGCGCCGGTTCGGAAGGCGTCAGTGTCGGCATCCTGGTAACGCAATTGGGTTTGATCCTCGGCATTCAGCTCTTTCCGGCGGGCACGTTCGATGTTACGGCCTTTCAGGCTCTTATGCTTGTTTTGGCGGTGACCGGATTGGTGGCAGGCGAGTTGGTCACCGAGCGGCGGCGAACCGAGGTCCAGCTGCGCCTGCAGCAGGACTCGCTATCGCGGCTTGCGCGGCTTGGCAGCATGGGAGAACTTGCCGCCGCGGTCGCCCATGAACTCAATCAGCCGCTGATGGCTGCCGGCACTTATACACGACTGGTGAACGACGCGATGAGCGTAGTGCCAGTCGACGTCGTGACAGTCGGCGAAATGGCAAAGAAGGCGGTGACCCAGGTGGAGCGCGCGGCCGACGTGGTGCGTCGGCTGCGTGCGCTGGTTCGCCTTGACCGCAGTAGCCGGGCCTCCTGCAGGTTCCAGCGGATTGTGGAAGAGACGCTCGAACTATGCCGTCCGGAACTTGAGCGGGCACGCGTGACCGTGCGCTTGGCAATTGCGAGCGACCTTCCGCAGATCATGGTCGACCTCTTGCAGGTCGAGCAGGTCCTTCTCAACATCGTGCGTAACGCGACCGAGGCGATCGTGGAAAGCGGCAGTTCGCGCGGCACCATCCTTATTGAGGCCAAGGCTGTCGACGGCGATCTTATCGAAGTGCGTGTCGCCGACAGCGGGCCAGGTTTTCCGCTTCAGCTGATCGATAACGCGTTTTTGCCGCTGTCCTCCAGCAAGTCGGAGGGGCTTGGGATCGGCCTGCCGCTGTGCCGGTCGATTGTTGAAGCTCACGGCGGCAAGTTATGGCTCGACCATTCTTCACAGGGCGGAGCCGTGTACTTTACGCTACCCGTTGCAAAGACTGGCCGCACATGAGCGCTCAATTGCATATCGCTGTCGTCGATGACGAAGAGGCTGTTCTCGATTCGCTGCGACTCTATTTCGACCGTCAGGGTGTTGAAGCATCGTGCTTTGCTTCCGCCGACGCATTTTTGGCCGGAATCACCGGCGGACAACGCTTCGATTGCATCGTTTCGGATGTACGAATGCCTGGCATGTCGGGCCTTGATATGGTCCGCTCCCTGAAAGGTTCGGGAGTGTCCTCTCCGGTTATCCTTATTACCGGGCACGGCGATGTCGACATGGCGGTGGCTGCAATTAAAGTGGGCGCATTCGACTTCATCGAGAAGCCGTTCGACGAGGCCCGAACTCCTTGACAGTATACGCACTGGGATAGCCGCAAAAGCAAAACCTGAGGCTGACGCACTCGAACTGGAAAAGCTGCAAGCCCGCTTTGGCATGCTGTCAACGCGGCAGCGCCAGGTCATGGAATTTGCGGTGGCCGGGCTATCGAACAAGGAAATTGCATCCAAACTCAAGATAAGCCCCAAGACCGTCGAGAACCATCGTGCATGGGTAATGGAGCGTATCGGCGCCCGCAATATTGCCGACCTGGTGCGTATCGCGATGAAGGTCGAGGACAGCAAGAAAAGTTAATCGGCAAAGCCAGGCAGGCCGCAGATATCGCTTGACGGCATAAAGAGAAGCCTGAATTTATCCTGATGCCGCATGCGCTGACACCCGACAATGTGAAGCTCTATTACGAAGAGGTGGGCCAAGGTGCGCCGGTCCTGTTCGTTCATGAGTTTGCCGGCGACCATCGCAGCTGGGAGCCGCAGCTGCGCGAGTTCGGCAAACGCTACCGTTGCATCGTTTATGCCGCGCGCGGCTACAAGCCATCCGATGTCCCCGCGGATCCGGGCGCCTATAGTTATCTCCATGTGATGCGCGACGCTGTCGCGATGCTTGATCATCTGAAAATCGACCACGCCCATATCATCGGCCTATCGATGGGCGGCTACACTGCTCTGCAGGTCGCGCTCAATCATCCGGGCCGCGTGCGCTCGCTCGTGCTGGCCGGTACGGGATCCGGCAGCGAGCGCTGGTATACCGACGAATTCCACAAACGCTCACGTGAGCTCGCGGCACAGTTCGAACGAGAAGGTTCGGCCGCTGTCGCTCAGACCTATGGCCGCAGCGCCAGCCGCATCCCGTTTGAACTGAAAGATCCGCGCGGCTTTTCTGAATTTGCGAGGCGTCTGGCCGAGCACGACGCGCAAGGTTCGGCGCATATGTCGCGCACGTTTCAGGGTGCGCGTCCATCACTTTATGATTTCGAGAGCGACATCCGCGAGCTCGCTACGCCGGCGCTGATCGTCGTCGGTGATGAAGACGAGCGCTGCATCGAACCGGGTCTTTTTCTGAAGGATGCGTTGCCGGGGTCCGGACTCGTGATGTTTCCCAAGACCGGTCACGTCGTGAACCTGGAGGAGCCCGACCTATTCAACCAGGTGGTCGGCGATTTTCTCTCCCGTGTCGATGCTGGCCGCTGGCTGCCGCGCGATCCACGGACCCGCACCCCCAAAACACCGGCCTCTTGATGGAACCCGGCGGCACCGAAATCGATTATTGGGACGATATGCCATTGAGGAGGTACCGATGCTGAAGTGGGCCTTCGTGTTCCTAATCATCGCCGTGATAGCGGGAATTTTCGGATTTACCGGCGTCGAAGCAGCCTCGGCGACGATCGCGCAATGGTTATTCGGGATCTTCCTGGTGCTGTTCCTTGGCGCGCTGATCATCGGTCTGACCATCGGCGCCAGACTGACGTCCTGAGCGCGGTCGGCTAGAGACCTGCAATTCCAACGATTTTTCGAAATTGGCACAAATTTAACCGCATTAGAGAATTTAGCCGGCTTTGAAAAAGGCCTTTTGGCTTTGCTCGGTATAGTCCGCAAAGTCTTTGGGGGAGTGCCGTTTATGCGGATCGTGTGCGCAATCCTGGCTTTTGGCTTCTTCGTGTTATTGGGAAGTTCGTCCCATGCCGCGGACCTCTCCGTCGAACATGGGCGCTCAAACGTGCATCGTTCCGGCGGTTATGACGTACGGATGCGCGTCGTTGAGCAGGTCCCCTATTGCGGAGACTGTGACAACCTTCTTGGCCATGCACATTCTCCTTATGTGCGGCTGCGCGAGGTCGGGTATCCCTTCTGGGAGCAGGGCTGCGCACTCGGCGGATGTGCCGCCTACTATCGAACCATCCAGCGTTGCTGGTTGTGGGGCCTCGAGGGGATCTGCGATTAGAGACGGCTTCGGCCGGCGGTGTTCAGACGTCGACGCTTGCCGCCAGCGCATTGTCCTGAATGAACTGCCGCCGCGGCTCGACCAGATCCCCCATCAACTGATCGAACAGCACATTGGCTTCGTCGACTTCCTTGATGCGCACCTGCAAAAGCGAGCGCGCATTGGTGTCGAGCGTGGTCTCCCACAGCTGTTCCGGGTTCATCTCGCCAAGACCTTTGTAGCGCTGCATCGTGACGCCTTTGCGCCCGGCGCCGGTAATGGCCTCGAACAGGCCGACCGGCCCGTGGATCGCCCAGGTCTCGTCCTTGCGACGCAGTGAGCCGGGCTTTTCGTAGACCTTCTGCAACGAGGCCGCGCATTCATCAAGCTTGCGTGCGTCAGCCGAGCCGAGTAGCGCGTGATCGATGATGGCGACAGTCTTCACGCCACGCAGCGTGCGGGTGAAAGTAAAGCCGGCTTCTTCGCTGAATTCGCCCTCCCAGCCGCGCTCGGTTTCTTCGGAGAGCGCATTGAGGCGTTTGGCGATGTAGGGCGCCGCGGCCTTGGCCTTGGCCGGATCGCCGAAAATATCGGAACTGAGTACACCAAGAATGGCCGCCTGTTCGACAACCTGGCGATTATACCGGCTGTGCAGTCCGTTGAGGAGATTACGCACTATCCGCGCCAGTTCGACGAGCTTGCGCAAGTCCTCGCCGGCGCGTTCCTCGCCGGAGGCGAGACGCAACACCGCCTCTTCGACGCCAGTCAGGATCAGGTAGTCTTCCAGCGTACGCTCGTCTTTCAAATACTGTTCAGATTTTCCCCGCGCAACTTTGTAGAGCGGGGGCTGCGCGATGTAGATGTGGCCGCGCTTGATCAGCTCTTCCATCTGCCGGAAGAAAAACGTCAACAGCAGCGTGCGGATGTGCGAGCCGTCCACATCTGCGTCCGTCATGATGATGATCTTGTGATAGCGCAGCTTATCGGGGTTGAATTCGTCGCGCCCGATGCCGGTGCCGAGGGCCGTAATCAGCGTGCCGATCTCCTGGCTGCCCAACATCTTGTCGAAACGCGCACGTTCCACATTCAAGATTTTGCCGCGCAGCGGCAACACAGCCTGGAATTCCCGATTGCGGCCTTGCTTGGCGGAACCACCTGCGCTGTCGCCCTCGACGATGAACAGCTCGGACTTTGCGGGATCGCGCTCCTGGCAATCGGCAAGTTTACCGGGCAGGGACGACACATCGAGCGCGCCCTTGCGACGGGTCAACTCGCGTGCCTTGCGTGCAGCCTCGCGCGCCGCCGCCGCCTCGACAACCTTGCCGACGATGACCCTGGCTTCTTGCGGGTGGATTTCGAACCAGTCCTGCAAAGCCTGGTTGATCACGTTTTCGACCACTGGGCGGACTTCCGAGGAAACCAGCTTGTCCTTGGTCTGCGAGGAGAACTTCGGATCGGGCACCTTGCAGGACAGAACTGCAGTCAGTCCTTCGCGGCAATCGTCGCCGGTGAGCGCGACTTTTTCTTTGCGCGAGGTACCGACCGTCTCCGCATATTGCGTGATCTGACGGGTCAACGCGCCGCGGAAGCCGGCAAGATGCGTACCGCCGTCACGCTGCGGAATATTGTTGGTAAAGCAGAGGACGCTTTCATGATAACCGTCATTCCACCACATCGCGCATTCGACCGTGATGCCTTCGCGCTCGGCCTTGATCATGACCGGATTTGGAATGAGCGCGCTTTTGTTGCGATCGAGGAATTTTACAAAGGCCTCAACGCCGCCCTCGTATTTCATTTCCTCGCGCTTTTCGACGGCATGACGTTTGTCGGCGAGGACGATGGCGACGCCCGAATTAAGGAAAGCCAACTCACGCAGACGATGCTCCAGCGTCGCAAAGTCGAATTCGACCATGGTGAAAGTCTTCGTGGATGGCAGGAATGTCACTTCTGTACCGCGCTTGCCCTTCGCATCGCCGACCGACTTGAGGGGCGCGACCGCGACTCCGTCGCGGAATTCCATGAAGTATTCCTTGCCGTCACGCCAAACAGTCAACTTGAGCCAGGTCGATAGTGCATTGACCACCGAGACGCCGACGCCGTGCAAACCACCGGAAACCTTGTAGGCGTTCTGGTCGAATTTTCCACCGGCGTGCAATTGGGTCATGATGACTTCGGCGGCCGACACGCCTTCACCTTTGTGGATGTCGGTCGGAATGCCGCGACCATTGTCACGCACCGTGCAGGAACCGTCCGGATTGAGCGTCACTGCGACCTCGGTCGCATATCCCGCGAGTGCTTCGTCGATCGCGTTGTCCACCACCTCATAGACCATGTGATGGAGGCCCGAGCCGTCGTCGGTATCGCCGATATACATGCCCGGCCGCTTGCGCACCGCGTCGAGGCCCTTGAGGACCTTGATCGACTCGGCACCATAGTCGGATGGGTTCTTGCGGGCCGGTTCAGCCATCGACGGCACCCTCGGGACAAGCGGAAAATTGAGTTGGAATGAGCGATTTGTGTGACACGAAAATGGAGCCTCGTACAGGGCAAAGTTATGCACTTAATATGTTGATTTAGCTGTATTTTTTAAAGAGGCGGGGCCGAAAAAATCCCCACTTTTTTCACCTCTTTTTTGGTCTGATTCGGCCTCCTGGCGCGGTCAGGAAAAACGACCGTGGCGACAGACGAACAGTCGCGCTCACGCGTTGTTTTTGTGTCGATTTCGAAAGCTTGCACATAGCCGCGTCATGGCATTTATGCCGGTGGTGTAATGATGTTTCCCGCCTGACCCGAATTTGATCCGCATGCGCTGGTTTACCCGTCCGCTGGAAGTGCCGCATCGATTGCGCGCCATTGTGCGCGCCCGGGAATCGAGTGTCATTGTTTTAGCCCTGATCGTCGGCGCAATCGCCGGACTGGCCGTAGCCGCCATGGGCGGGGCCGTCGGTTTCATGCACGAGGTTTTTTTCGGCCTCGATCCCGGCGAGAGGCTCTCCGGCCGCGTGGCGCTCGATCCGTTGCGCGCGTTTCTCGTGCCAAGCATCGGTGGCCTGTTGTTTGGCCTGGTTTCGGCTTTTGTGGCTCGCCGCCGCGGCACGGAAGTAGACCCAATCGAGGCAAACGCGCTTCATGGCGGCCGCATGTCAATGCGCGGCAGCATGATCGTCGCGGCACAGACAATGTGGTCCAGCGGTATCGGAGCCTCGGTGGGGCTTGAGGCGGGCTACACGCAATTTGCCAGCGGCGTCGCCTCGGTAATCGGCCGTTCATTCCGGCTGCGCCGCAGTGACATGCGCGTGCTCGTGGGCTGCGGGGCTGCTGCAGCGATCGCAGGCGCCTTTGGCGCGCCGCTAGGCGGCGCTTTTTACGGGTTTGAACTGATCATCGGCAGTTATTCGATCGCGTCGCTTGCTCCTGTAGGGATGGCGTCGCTGGTGGGCTACTTGACGGCGCAAATCTTTACACCGGACAGGCTCGGCATCGAAACGGGCGCCGTCGCGAGCCTCGCCGTCCATGATGTGGTGATCTCCGCGTTCGTCGGCGCGCTTGCCGCTGTGTTCGGTGTTATTCTCATGCGTGGTGTTGCCGCATGTGAATTGCTCTTCACGCGAATGAGGATCAAGCCGGCGCTGCGCCCGATGATTGGCGGCGCACTGGTGGGGCTTCTCGCGATCCTGTCGCCTCAGGTGATGTCGTCGGGCCACGGCGCTTTGCACTTGACCGGCATTTTCAAGCTGCCGATCGCGACAATCGCGCTGATCTTCGTACTCAAATCGATTGCCTCGATGATTTCGCTCGGCTCCGGGTTCCGCGGTGGCCTTTTCTTTGCTTCGTTGTTGCTTGGCGCGCTTGGCGGTCAGTTGTTTGCTTTGGGGCTCGGTGCGGTGTTGCCTGGCCTGCACATCGATCCGGACTCCTATGCCATTATCGGCATGTGTGCGCTGTCTGTCTCGGTGATCGGCGGCCCCCTGACCATGACGTTCATCGCGCTCGAGACGACCGGTGACCTATGGCTGACAACGGCGGTTGTGATCGCCGCAATTATCGCAATGCAGATGACACGCGAATTCTTCGGCTATTCCTTCGCCACATGGCGCTTCCATTTGCGCGGCGAAACCATTCGCAGCGCGGCCGATGTCGGGTGGATTCGCGACCTCACGGTCGGGCAAATGATGCGTGCCGACGTCCGCACCACGCCGGTGGAATCGCCCATTGCCGTGTTTCGTGAGGCCTTCCCCCTCGGCTCAACCAATCAGGTCATTTCGGTGGATGAAGATGGCCGCTATGCCGGTATGGTGATTGTCGCCGAAGCACACGCGGCCGAACTCGGCGCCACGGCTTTGCTGCGAGACATTCTGCATCACAGCGACCATATGCTGTTGCCGCAACTGACAGCGCAGGAGGCAATCGCGGCCTTTGATCGCTATGAGGCGGAAGCTTTGGCGGTGGTCGATTCCGTGGAACGCCGACAGGTCATCGGACTGCTCAGCGAAGCCCACGCCTTGCGTCGCTACTCGGATGCTTCCGAACGCCAACGGCGCGAATTGCTCGGAGAAGCCTGAGCAATCTTAGTCCAGTGGCAGTTCGTGCGCGTCGAGATTGACTGGGTGCAGATGACGGAATGTGGGCTCGTAGCCGGGCACAGGCGTATTGAACGCAGCGAGGCAGGCCGCGAGAATTTCGATGCGGTCAAGCTCGGCGCGGGTTTGATCGAACGCCCGGTTGAGTTCCCGCTTGACGCGTTCAATTGCTGCGTCTGTCCCCATAGCAGTCCCGTGTCTTTGCATGTGGGTAAAAGCCATCGCCTTTGCGATGGTTCCTATTTTCGGATAATTGATCTGAATTGGATTAAGAAAATGTGAGCAGTGCTAAAGGAACCGCGCTGCGGCCGGTTCCACCGCACCGCCCCGAACCACGAACAGCTGCGCCCGGCCCGCAAGATCCCCAAACGCGGCGGGGTCGGCACCAGTCATCCAGACCTGTGCGCCCAAGGACGAAAGCGCGCCGTAAAGTGCCGTGCGCCGCGAGGGGTCGAGATGAGCGACAACTTCGTCGAGCAGCAGCAGCGGCGCGAATCCCGTCATCTGCTTGATCAGGCTCGCGTGAGCGAGCACCAGGCGAATCAGCAACGCCTTCTGTTCGCCGGTCGAGGCGTCGGCGGCCGGGATATTCTTGCCGGCATGACTGACGATGAGGTCGGACAGATGCGGTCCGTCCAGGGTGCGGCCGGCGGCGGCGTCGCGCGCACGATTGTCCTTTAAAAGCGACCGGTAGCGGTCCTCGACCTCGAGGGCACTATGATCCGGCAGAAGCTGCTCCATCCAGCCGTGCAATCGAATTTCGGCATGCGGGAACTCCGGGGCGACGGAGCGAGAGCCATCGAGCGCAGCTGACAAACGCTTGGCGGTTTCTGCACGGGCCGCCGCGACAGCCACGGCCACCTCCGCGGTTTCGCGCTCGATTGCATCAAGCCAGTGTGCATCGCTTCGCGGGTCTTCCAGCAGGCGATTGCGCGAGCGCAGCGAACGCTCGAGCGCTGCGACGCGGCTTGAATGCTGCGCATCGACGGCCAAAACGAGTCTGTCGAGAAAACGCCGGCGCTCCGATGCCGGTCCGTTGAACAACGGATCCATTGACGGCGTCAGCCAGACCACGCGCAAATGATCGGCGAACGCAGCGGCGGATCCCACGTTCTCGCGGTCGACGCGGCATTTGCAGAGTCGGCGCCGATTCCTCTCCGGCGGGGGCGTCGATACCTGTGCCGAGAGTCGCGAGGCCAAGCATGCCTTCGATTTCGGCCGAAATTGCCCAGGCGCCGTCACCTTCGGAAAAGGCGAGCTCTTCCATGGTGGCGCGGCGCAAGCCGCGGCCGGGAGCGAAAAGGGAAATGGCCTCGATCAGATTCGTTTTGCCAGCGCCGTTCGCGCCGGTCAGGACGACCGGCCCGGCACGATCGAGCTGAACCTGCGCAGCGTGGTAGCTGCGAAAATTCGTGAGCAACAAGCGCTGAATAAAGGCGGCGGTCATTCTTCCTCGTCGCGCCCGGCACCTGGGTCGGGCTTCCGGCAGGCCCGCACACGAGCCTTGTGCCGGGGCATCCACGCTTTCGCGCGGTTTGCACTATCAAAGACGTGGATGGCACGCGCAACTCAGGTTTGCCCGAGCTGCGCCAAATAAAATATGGGCTGCAACGCGGCTATGCGCGATTTGCGGTGCCGAGCCCCGCCATGACTGAGGGGGCAATTGGCATCAGGCCGCTATACCCGCATCGGCATCAGAACGTAGAGCGCGCCTTTGGCGTCCTTGTCCTGGATGAGTGTCGGCGATCCCGGGTCGGCGAGCTTGAGCACCGCGACTTCACCTTCGATCTGGGCGGCGATGTCAAGCAGATAGCGTGAATTGAAACCAATATCGAGCGGATCGGCGGCGTATTCGACTTCGATCTCTTCGGTTGCGCTGCCCGAATCCGGGTTCGTCACCGACAGGACCAGCCGGCCGCCGGTGATCGATAGCTTAACCGCGCGTCCGCGTTCGCTCGACACGGTCGAGACGCGATCAACCGCGGCTTCGAAATCCTTCTTGTCGACGATCAGGCTCTTGTCGTTGTTGACCGGGATAACCCTCGCATAATCCGGAAAGGTGCCGTCGATGAGCTTGGAGGTCAGCACCACGTTGCCGATCGTGAAGCGGATCTTGCCGGCGGATAATTCAATCGCGACCTCGCCCTCGCCGGTCTCGATCAGGCGCTGGACTTCCCCGACGGTTTTGCGCGGCACGATAATTCCCGGCATTCCGGCGGCGCCTTGCGGCAATGGCAGCTCGACCTGGGCAAGACGATGCCCGTCGGTGGCAACAGCGCGGAGCATGCCGCTCTTTCCGGCGCCTGCGATATGGAGATAGATTCCGTTGAGGTAATAGCGCGTTTCCTCGGTCGAAATCGCAAACTGGGTTTTGTCGATCAGCCGCTTGAGGTCGCCCGCAGAAAGCTTGAACGAGTGACTCATCTCGCCTGCGGCAAGATCGGGGAAATCGCTTTCGGGGAGAGTTTGGAGCGTAAATCGCGAACGCCCGGCGCGTAGCGAAAGCACAGCGCGGTCGCCTGACCCCTCAAGCACGATCTGCGCACCATCGGGCAGTTTACGAACGATTTCATAGAACATATGCGCCGGCACGGTCGTCGAGCCGCCAGGCGATGCTTCTGCCGCAATCGAGTCGGTGACTTCGAGATCGAGGTCGGTGGCCTTGAGGCTCAGTTTGCCATGGTCGGCCTTGACCAGAACGTTTGCGAGAATCGGAATGGTGTTACGCCGCTCGACCACGCGATGAACGTGGCCCAGCGACCTGAGAAGCTCTGCACGCTCTACTGTAACCTTCATTGGAAGACCCGCTTCGGCGTTTTTGACAACGACCTAACCAGACGTAACAGCCGGCCGGCGAAACGCGGAATGCGAAGCCGGGGTGCAAAGGTGACGCGCCAGCGTGAAAATCGCAAGGGTTGGAAGGCTTAGGCCGGGCCTATTCCCAAGGCGTCCACAACGACAGGCGGGGGCGCATCGTCGCAAGGCAGTCCCGGGCTGATGCCCGGGACGCCGGATAGCGGCTACTCCTGCAGCTGCCGCTTGAGAATCTCGATTTCTTCGGCCAAGGCCATGTCATTGCCGACAAGCCCTTCGATCTTGCGAACTGCGTGCAGGACTGTGGTGTGATCGCGCCCGCCGAAACGCCGGCCGATTTCGGGCAGCGAGCGCAGGGTGAGCGTTTTCGCGAGATACATCGCCACCTGCCGGGGGCGGACCACATTTGCAGTCCGTCGCGATGACAGCAGGTCAGAGCGGCTGACATTGTATTGGCGCGCAACAACCCGCTGGATGTCCTCGATCTTGACGCGTTTTGGCTCCTGCGGCCGGATCAGATCACGCACCTCGCGTTCGGCCATTTCGAGTGTGACCGCATGGCCGGTGAGCTTGTTATGCGCCAGCAGTCGGTTGAGCGCGCCTTCCAGGTCGCGGCCGTTGTGGGTGACGGTCTTGGCAATGTAACCCAATACAGGGAGTGGGACGTCGAAAGCGGGATGGTGGGCGCGGGCCGCCATCACCCGGGCCTTGAGGATTTCGAAGCGCAATTCCTCTCCGAGCGGTGCCATCTCCACCACCAGGCCTCCGGCCAGGCGGGACCGCACGCGGTCATCAAGGCTTTCGAGGTCGGAGGGCGGCCGGTCGGACGCGATGACGACCTGCCGGCCCGCATCGATCAGTGCATTGAGCGTGTGGCAGAACTCAGCCTGAGTCGATTTTCCTTGGAGAAATTGGAGATCGTCGATCACCAGCACGCCGATTCCTCGCAACGCTTCCTTAAAGGCGAGGGCGGTCTGTGTGCGCAGCGCGGACACAAAACCGTACATGAATTTTTCGGCCGTCAGGTAGAGTACCTTGCGTTCGCCTGCGGCATTTCCCGCCCACGTGACAGCTTGCAGGAGATGGGTTTTGCCGAGGCCGACGCCGGAGTGGATATAGAGGGGATTGAACATGACAGGGTCGCTGCGGCGGGCTCCCGCGACCTGCTTTGCCGCGGCGTGCGCCAAGGTATTCGAGCGGCCAATGACGAAACTGTCGAAGGTCAGGCGGGGGTCGAGGGGTGAGCCGCCGAGCGCTTCGTGCACGCTTGGGTCACCGGCCACGAGTGCCCGGCCATTCCCACTGCCATTCATGTAGCGGCCGCCATTCTCGCCGCCCATGTGGTCCGGTCTGACCTTTGGCAGCACCGTCGACTTGAGGACCGCAGATCGCACGATCAGCTCGACGCGCGTGACCTTCTCTTCCTGGGCCTGCCAACAGGCCAGAACACGTTCGGCATAGTGCGATTGGATCCAGCTCTTGAGGAATCGGGTCGGTACCGACAGGCGGACGGCCCCTTCTTCGATGGCTTCCAAATCCATTCGTGCAAACCAGCTGGAATAAACGTCGTCGCCGACGTCAGCGCGCAGCCGTTCCTTGACCCGCGACCAGCTCTCTTGATCCACGTTCGACATTGTCTTCTGCTCGATCCGATTAAAGGTGGGACGGACTCGGTTGCCCGGCATGGCGGTGGACCGCCAACGCGCCGGAAACGAGACGCAACAGCACTCGTTCGATGATGTCGCTTTTGGCTATGGAGCTCCGCCGCAATAATTGAGCTGGCGGAACGACATCGAAGGGAAATCGAGGGTGTCGCGCCTTCAGTCCGCGGGTGGCGGCGTGGCGCCTCGGATTCCGATCGTGAAAACAGAGACCGAACCGCGATTACGGCGGCTTGCAAGAGCTCTGTATGAGTTGGAAAGAGGTGGTCCGGCGGCAGGAAGGCATGAATTGACATTGGACAACCACCCAATGTCATTAACCCCGAATACTGACACTAATCCTGCGCCTGTCATGACGTCACCCCTCGAATAGGCTGCGGCTATCGCCCCGCAGTTTGGTTATTGCCGGCTCTTGCCACACCCGGCCGGAATTTGGGTCATCGAAAATTTCAATTAAGTCACGCTTAGCTTCAATAGAACTGATACCGACTACGTCTCTGAATTTCCTCGACGTAAGAACAGTTGATCGACACAGAAGGCAAACCAAAGCCGTTCTCATCCGCCGATGAGCGTGACGCGGAACCTTGTTTCTGATCGCGCACGAAGAATTCCCGCGCGCTTTTTCAAGATACACAAGCAAAATGCGTGGGCAATCAGATTCACGTGGACTGCCGCGACACATCGAACGATCGGCGTCGCTCGCCTGCTTTCGATTCCGGGAATAGTTAACCCAACGTGTTGATGAGTCGTATGGAATTTCGCCGCGCAATTTCTAAATTAGTGCCGCAGAGTCGCCTTATTTTTTAATTTGGCGCGGACGCCGAAAATGCTTGTCACATATGCATTTTCGGGGTCCTAGCTTCGCTTTCCCGTTAAGTCATTATCGACGCGAAAAAAAATCTGAGCGAATTTTCACGTAACTCCTGCGCAAAAAGTCCACTACCGCCGAGATTACTGCCGCGGTCGCTGTGTTGTGATCGTGCAATTGCTGGACGAGCAAATTTTTCTGACGTCGCGATGACGCTTTAAATACATTCTTGTCGCATCGAACCGAATCCAGCCGGAAGCGGTCCGTTCGGACATCTTTTACGCGGATTTGAAACGAAATCGCAGTCGCGCTATCGCGTGACTTGCCCGACGCCTATTTGGCGAGCTTCGCGATCCGATGCGCAAGCCGCGATACCTTACGGCTAGCATTGTTCTTGTGTACCACGCCACGTTGCGCCGCGCGCATGATCACCGGCTCGGCAGCCTTGAACGCCGCCAGGGCCGCCTTACGGTCTCCACTCTGGATCGCTTCCTCGACCTTGCGCATTGAATTTCGCAGCACCGAACGTCGCGCTTTATTCACTTCGGTTCGGCGTGCGATCACGCGTGTGGCTTTGCGGGCGGACTTGGTATTGGCCATCAATCTCTCGTTCAGAGCTGGCGCCCCGGGCGGGTGTTCGCCGAGGCGACAAGGATTTTAGAAGAAACTGCGGCGGCGAATGAATTCGCCGCCACGGCTGAGGCTTATAGATAGACGATGCGCGGGCGTCAACGTCCGCGATTCTGCTGTCAGGCCACGCGCTTGGCGCGTAGGGTATCGTAGCCGGCGATCACCGCGGCACGGTCGGCAGCCGAGAACGGTGCCAACGGTGGCCTTACACGCGCAAGGGCGATGTCGCCGTGGATGTGGGCGAGGAGCGCCTTTACTCCAGAAACGAGCGGTTTGCCATCGAACAGCTTGCGGATCGCCACCGCCGCATCGAGTGAAGTCATATCGCCGCTGCCCCAGGCCCGCGCGCATAGATCGGCATTGAGATTGGCAGTCGCGGAAATGCAGCCGGCGAAGGCGCCGGCACGCGCATCGATCAGGCACGCCTCCGTCGACGGGAAGACAGCGAAGTCGGGCGATATCGCGGCAGCCGAACGCGCGAAAGCCATATCACCGGAAGAGTCCTTCAAACCCACGATGCGGGTCGAAAACAACTCCAGCAGTCGTTTGATCAGCGTGACGTGCCACGGCAGACCGGACATCGCCGGGAAATGATAAAGATATATCGGGATCGGCTTTTGCCCGGTCGCTTTCACCAGCGCATCGATGTAACCGACCAGACCATCGTCGGGGACGCCCTTGTAGTAAAATGGTGGCAGTACCAGTGCGCCGGCGAAACCAAGTTCGGCAGCATGCCGGGTGAGTGCGACAGCATCCGATACCGCCGCCGCGCCGGTACCAACCATGAGGCGGTGCAGCGGCAGGTCATTCGCCTTGTAGGCGTCCATGACTGCTTTGCGCTCGTCGAGTGAAAAGGACGTGGCTTCTCCGGTAGTGCCGAGAACGTTGAGGCCGTCACAGCCATTGTCGAGCAGATGACGCGCCAAATTGATCGCGCGTTTGAGATCGGGCGCGCCGCTCTCGTCGATCGGCGTGGCGACCGCGGCGATTACGCCGGAAAGTGTCTTGCTCAAATTGCGTCTCCGGTTTTTCATTGGTCATGGCCGGGCTGGGCCCAGGCCGCGACAAGTATGCTCATCCGCTCACATTATAGGCCGCGAGCGCAGCCATGTTTACCAGCTGATTATCCTTGGCGCCGAGGTGCACGATTTGCACCGGCTGGTCAAGTCCCACCAGCAGGGGCCCGATCACGGTAGCACCGCCGAGCTCCTGCAGCATTTTGGTCGAGATCGACGCCGAGTGAAATGCCGGCATAATGAGCACATTGGCCGGCCCTGACAGGCGGCAGAACGGGTAGGCTGCCGCCAGCTCCGGATTAAGAGCGACGTCGGCGGCCATTTCGCCGTCGTACTCGAAATCGACCCGTTTGCTGTCGAGGATTTTCACGGCCTCGATGACCCGCGCCGATCGCTCGCCGGGCGGCTGGCCGAACGTCGAAAAAGCGAGAAGCGCCAGCCGCGGCTCATAGCCTAGCCTGCGCGCGACACCGGCGGCCTCAATTGCAATATCCGCGATCTCGTGGGCTTCCGGCAACTCCGTCACCGCAGTGTCGGCGACGAGGACGGTACGCCCGCGTGCCACAACCACAGAGACGCCAATGACCCGGTGACCCGGCTTGGGGTCGATGACGTGGCGAATGTCCTCAAGCGCGACCGAGAAATTGCGCGTGACGCCCGTCACCATCGCATCGGCATCGCCGAGCGCAACCATGCAAGCCGCGAAGTGATTCCGATCCTGGTTCACCAGCCGCTGGCAGTCGCGCAGCAGGTAGCCGCGCCGCTGAAGACGCTCGTATAAGAAATTGATGTAGGCCGCATTGCGGGTCGACACACGCGCATTGACGACTTCAATTTCCTCGCCGAGCTCAATGCCGGCCTCGCCCGCCGACTGGCGCACCCGGTCCTCGCGTCCGACCAGAAGCGCGGTGCCCAGACCTTGGTGCACGAAGCTCGCCGCCGCTCGGATGACTTGTTCTTCCTCGCCTTCGGCGAAGACGACGCGCTTGGGCTGCCGACGCAGCCGGTTGAACACCTGAACAAGCGTGCCCGCGATCGGATCGCGCCGTGCACTCAGCTGCTGGCGGTAGGCGTCCATATCAACGATCGGCTTGCGCGCGACGCCGGTATCCATTGCGGCTTTCGCGACGGCTGGCGGTACGTAGGAAATAAGGCGCGGATCGAACGGAACGGGAATGATGTAGTCGGCGCCGAATTTAGGCCGCGCACCATAGGCGCTGGCGACTTCGTCGGGGACATCTTCGCGCGCGAGTTCGGCGAGCGCACGTGCGGCGGCGATCTTCATCTCCATGTTGATGGCGGAAGCCCGCACATCGAGCGCGCCGCGAAAGATGTAGGGAAACCCGAGAACGTTGTTGATCTGGTTCGGGTAGTCGGAACGGCCGGTCGCCATGATGGCGTCGTCGCGAACCGCAGCGACTTCCTCGGGAGATATTTCCGCGTCGGGATTGGCCATGGCGAAGATGATCGGCTTGGCCGCCATCGATTTAACCATGGCCGGAGTGAAAGCGCCTTTGACCGAGAGTCCGAAGGCGACGTCGGCGCCCTCGAACGCATCCGCGAGCGTGCGCTTGGAAGTCTTGATGGCGTAGGCCGACTTCCACTCGATTCATGCCATCCTTGCGACCTTGATAAATCACGCCTTTGGTATCGCAGAGGATCAGGTTTTCAGGCCTGAAGCCAATCGCCTTGAGGAGTTCGAGGCAGGCGATGCCCGCGGCGCCTGCGCCGTTGCAGACGAGCTTGGTCGTGGCAATTTCTCGTCCGGTCAGGTCGAGTGCGTTCAACAGACCAGCCGCGGCGATGATTGCGGTACCATGCTGGTCGTCGTGAAAAACGGGAATATCCATCAATTCGCGCAGACGCTGTTCGATCACGAAACATTCCGGCGCCTTGATGTCCTCCAGATTGATGCCGCCCCAGCCGGCACCGAGCAGCTTCACGCAATTGATGATCTCATCGGGATCTTCCGAGGAAACTTCCAGATCGATCGAGTCGATGTCGGCGAAGCGCTTGAACAGGACCGCTTTGCCTTCCATGACCGGTTTTGCCGCCAGCGCGCCACGGTTGCCGAGGCCGAGGATCGCCGTGCCATTGGTGATGATGGCGACGAAGTTGCCCTTCACCGTGTAGTCGTATGCCCGGCTGGGGTCCTCGGCGATTGCCAGCACCGGCACCGCCACGCCCGGTGAATAGGCAAGCGAAAGGTCACGCTGGGTCGCCATCGGCTTCGTGGCAATGACTTCCAGCTTGCCCGGCCGGCCCGTGCTGTGAAATTGCAGGGCCTCCTGGTCAGTAAAGGTCGGCCTGCTGCGGCGGGCGGGGGGCTTGGCGGGCATTTTTACTCCATGAACACGACCGGAACGCCGGCGCGGCCAACGTTAGCGGATGCAACCATACGGACTCAAGGGAAGCCGGCCGCCGCGATGGTACGGTTAAATCGAGGCGTGACGCAGGTTAATCGGTGCCTTCGCGCAAACGATTGCTATGATCGGATGGCTATGATTCGTTTTTTACTTCGACTTTTTGGGCTCATCTTCCTGGCCGCCGGCTTCATCTTGGTGATCTACGATGGCACCAAGTCGATTGCCGGTAACATGCTTTTTCTGACCAGCGTTCGCGCCATCTGGGAGCTTGCCAATCCCGGCAGCCTGGCAAAGCTCAGGCCGGTGATCGAATCCTACGCCGGCGGGTATCTCTGGGATCCGCTCATGGTCACCATCCTTGCGGCGCCCGGTTGGAGCGTGCTCGGCGTGTTCGGAATTGTGCTCCTTCTGCTCGGCCGCAAGAAAAAGCCGCTGATCGGCTATGTGAGGCCGTAACGCCGCATTGGGGCAGCCCACCGCGCTCGCGCAGGCGTGAACGGTGCATTTGCGCACCTGCCCCAGACGTGATCGCCAAGGCATTTCGAGCCGGCCCGTCCCGACATATATTGCGTTCAACGATTGCAGGAGAACCAGCATGTTCGGGTTCAAGAAAGTTGCCATGCCCGCGGCCGGCGAGGCGTTGCCGGGCCGTGCCGAGCCAATCCGCACCGCTGCGGCGCATTTCATAAACCACCGCGCGCTGAAGGGACCTTATCCGGAAGGTTTGGAGAAATCGCTGTTCGGACTCGGCTGTTTTTGGGGTGCGGAACGCAAGTTCTGGGAGTTAGGTGATGGGATCCACATCACCGCCGTTGGCTACGCCGGCGGAATGACGCCAAATCCAACCTATGAGGAAGTCTGCTCGGGCCGCACAGGCCACAACGAGGTGGTGCTGGTGGTTTATGACCCGAAGAAAATTTCCTACGAGACGCTGCTCAAGACATTTTGGGAAAGCCACGATCCGACCCAAGGCATGCGCCAGGGCAACGACGTCGGCACCCAGTACCGCTCCGGCATCTACACGTTCAACGCGTCGCAACGTCGCGCGGCCGAAGCCTCCAAGGCGATGTATGAGCAGGAACTGAAGAAGAAGCGTTTCGGCGCTGTCACGACCGAGATCGTCGATGCGCCCGAGTTCTATTTTGCCGAAGACTATCACCAGCAGTACCTGGCGAAGAACCCGATGGGCTATTGCGGGCTTGGCGGTACCGGCGTGTCCTGCCCGATTGGCACCGGCGCCCGGCTGTCGCAAGGCACTCCGGCCTGAATTTCGCGGGCCTCTTCCCGCTTGCGGGGAGAAGAAGGCTTACGGGTGCCGGCAGCAAACGGTCATTGGAGAGGATTTGTTAACCATATAACGCGTTAATCGGGCTCGTATCCTCAAGGCTTGGTGGGACGCCTGATGCGGGGAGTCCGATTTCTGTTGGCGGTAGGCGCCGTGCTCGCGCTTTCGGGCTGCGTGCACGAGCAATATGCGCAAGAGACCAGTCCACGCGCGGCCGAGTCTGTGCCGTCATCGCGCTATCTTTATTCCTCGTCGCCAGCCTACGCCCAGCAGGCCTATGAGCAGCCGCCGCATCGGTTGGCCGAACCGCGAACGGCGCCTGACGATGGCCGCGGATTGATGAATTCAAATGCAAGCGCTCCAGTTGCCGCCGCGCCGCCGCCGGCAATCGGCGGTCCCTATGTGGCGGCTACGGAAGCCTACGCTTCTGCGCCTGCAACCACCGCAGCGCTGCCTGCGGCAGAGCCGCCCTATACACTCGATGCCGGCGACAAGCTGCGCGTCGTTGTGTTCGGTCAGGACGGCATCAGTAACAGCTACGTCGTCGACGCAGGCGGCAAGGTCAACCTGCCGCTCGTTGGTGCGATCAACGCGCGCGGTCTTACCAACCAGCAGCTTGCGGCCGCGATCACCGCGCGGCTCAAGCAAGGCTATGTGCGCGACCCGCACGTGAGTGTCGAGGTGGATACCTATCGGCCCTTCTTCATCCTCGGCGAGGTGACGACGCCCGGTCAGTATCCTTACGTCGCCAATCTCACGGCGGAAACTGCCGTGGCCATTGCGGGCGGCTTTGCGCCGCGCGCGTTCAAGACAACGGTCGAACTCACACGCAAGACCGGCGGGCGGCAGATCCGCACGGAAGTGCCGCTTGAATATCCGGTTCGCCCCGGCGATACGATCCTCGTCAAGGAGAGGTGGTTCTAATTTGATGAAGTAAGGCGTTTACAGTTGTCATGCCCGGCCTTGTGCCGGGCATCTCGTTTCGGTGGATCCAGAAATGCCTCTCGAGACCACCGGGTCGCGCGGCTTCGCCGCGGCCAAGTGATGACGAGACATCATTTCTTCATATGCTTTGTCAGGAATTCCTGCGTGCGCTTCCACGCAAGATCGCCGGCTTCCTTGCGGTAGCTCGCGCGCTCGTCGCAATAGAAGCCGTGCGGTGCATCCGGATAGGTATAAATCTCCGCCTGCGGCTGCTTCGCCTTGATGCTCGCCACCACGTCCATCGGAATGCCATCATCTTTTTCGCCAAAATGCATCTGCATCGGGCACTTCGGTTTCTCGTCGGCGAACTTGCCGATCATGCCGCCGTAGAAGGAGACCGCCGCCGAGAACCCGGGAATGCGGCAAGCGGCAAGAAAAGCCGCCGTGCCACCCATGCAGAAGCCGACAATGCCGAGCGGCCCAGTGCCTTTGAGATCGCCCTGCGCGGCAGCAATATCGGCCATCATGTGATCCCAGTTGAGGTTGCCGAGATAGCTGCGGGCGTGGGCAATTTCGTCCGGCGTGTATCCGCTGTCGAAATTGCGCACGAAACGGTCGAACACGGCTGGTGCCACCGCCACATAGCCGAGCGCGGCGAGGCGGTCGCAAACGGCGCGGATATGGTGGTTGACGCCGAAAATCTCTTGCACCACCACGATGCCGCCCTTGGGCGCGCCGGATGGATCGGCGCGATAGGCCCCGAGCGAGTGTTTGTCGGTGGTGGTCAAAGTGAATTGTTTACCCAACGGTACCTCCCATAAATTTTTAGGACGAAACGCCCGGTGCGGCTCTTAGCACAGGCGCGGCCGGCTCGCTATTCGGGGCCCCATATCACCTTGAGCGCATCGCCTTCGCGGCTATCTCAAGAACACGGAGCGCGTCGGTGGTCCCATCGGAAGCCCCCTTTTCAAAATCGCGTTCGGCCAAACCCATGGTGTTCGTCACGTGCGCCAGGCACAAGATCGAAGCCCCGCGCGCGCGTGCAAAAGTGTAGAGTGCGGCAGCCTCCATCTCGACGGCCAGAATACCCTTCGCGCGTGCAGCTTCGATTGCCTCCGCGGTCTCGCGGAACGGGGCATCGGTCGTCCAGCTAGGTCCAATGAGCGCGGCCATGCCTTCATCGCGCAATGCTTTCGCGACCGTTGCGACAAGGCGCTCGTCGGCTTCCGCGAATTCGGACGGAGCCGCGTAATGATAACTCGTTCCTTCGTCCCTGAGCGCGCGGTCGATCACGACAAAATACGGCGGCGGATTTGGTGCCACAATCTGGCCCGCGGACGTGACGCTCAACAGATGGCGACAGCTGCTGGCGAACAGTTCTTCGGCAATTAATACTGCGAAAGACGCGCCGACGGCGCAGCCGATAATCCCGGTCGTCTCGCCCGCGAGTGAAAACGTGTACAGATCGGTATGATAGCAAGGCCAAGATTCAAGCAGTTGCGCTTGTTCGGTCTTCTTGAGCCGCCGTAGAATATCGCCGTCAGGATCAAGAACGCAGACGGACGGCACATCGGCGGTTGCAAGTCCCTTTTGGCGCCTTGCCTCGCGCAAGAGTGCGGAGGGCGAAAATACAGACGGCGATGCCGGAAACTTGTTTTTCGTAATCGGTGCCATATCGCCGTTCGTTTTCTTGTCCTCCATTGGATGACTGCTCGCTGCCAATTGTAACGTATCCACCATACCGCAAAAGGATACTACGGCATGGCGCTTCCTGGATTCTTCAAAGGAACAGAAATGCCTGCCGCCGGGTGGTGGGAGGCATTGTGGCCCGACCCCGCGATGGTACTCAATCAGGTCGGCGTCAGGGCCGGCATGACCGTGGTCGACCTCTGTTGTGGCGACGGATGGTTCACTTTACAGATCGCCAGGATTGCGCGTCATGTTGTTGGCGTCGATATCGACGCGAAGCTTCTGGATGTGGCCAGATTGCGTCTTACCGAGAGCGGCTACCGGAATAGCGGCCTTGTTGAAGGCAACGCCTACGACGTTGCCAAGTTGGTACCGCATCCTGCCGATTTCGTTTTTCTGGCAAATGCGTTTCATGGCGTGCCGGAACGAACTCGTCTCGCCCGATCGGTTTTTGATGCTCTCAAGTCCGACGGCCGTTTCGCGATTGTGAACTGGCACGCACGAGCGCGCGAGGAGACAACCATCCTTGGTGAGCCGCGCGGCCCGGCGACTGAGTTGAGGATTACTCCTGAAACAACGGTTGCCGCTGTCGGGCCGGCTGGATTTCGGTTCGTTGGTGTAGTTGAATTGCCGCCCTATCACTATGGCGCGATTTTCGAGAAACCGTAGCGCTCTTCCGGCGCCAGCTACGAAAATGCCTTTGCCAATAACGCATAGGAATGCTTCCGCGCCGCGTGATCGAAGATCATCGTCGTTACCATGAGCTCGTCGGCCTTCGTGGTTTCCAACAATGGCGTGAGCCGGGCCCTCACCGCGGCCGGCGAGCCGACGGATAGGCGCGCGCGATTCTGTGCGACACGCGCTTTGTCGACCGGAGAATAGTCGTAGCTCAGGGCCTCTTCGGGTGATGCCAGCGGCAGGTACTCGCCTTTCGCGCGGCGCACGATGTTCAGGTCGACGGTGCTTGCCAGCCGTTCCGCCTCTTCGTCGGTATCGGCACAGACCACGTGCGTCGCCAAAATCGCATAGGGCTTGTCGTGCGACGGGGAGGGCCTGAAATTATCGCGATAGAGCCGCATCGCTTCCGCTGCGTCGAAATTTGCGAAGTGATGCGCGAAGGAAAACGCCGCACCGATGTGGCCCGCAAGCTGCGCGCTGTAGTCGGACGAGCCGAGTAGGTAGATCGGCGGCAGTGGCACATCCGAAGGCATTGCGCGCACATTGTGGAACGGGTGGCCGGCAGGAAAGGCGCGCGTTTCCAGCAGCATCAGTTCGTTGAATCGCTCGAGGAAATCATCCTCCTCGCTGATACCCTGTCGCCGCCGAAGCGCATAAGATGTCGCTGGATCGGTGCCCGGCGCGCGGCCAAGACCGAGATCGATCCGCCCGGGATAGAGCGCCTCCAGCACCTTGAAGCGTTCGGCGACCATCAACGGTGCGTGGTTGGGCAGCATGACCCCGCCCGACCCGATGCGCATGGTTTTGGTGACTGCCGCGATCTGCCCGATCATGATATCGGGGGCGGAGCTCGCGATAGAAGGCAGGTTGTGGTGTTCGGCGACCCAGTATCGCCTGAAGCCAAGACCGTCGGCGAAGCGCGCGAGATCGAGCGAATTGCGAAGCGCCTGCGCGGCCGTGGAGCCGGTCGAGACGGGGGAGAGGTCGAGGATGGACAGCGGCGTCATGGGTTCACGGTCACACTAGCATGCGGATGCCGTCTTTTCGCCCGCATGATCCGGCGTATGATAGCGTAGAGTTTATGGGAGCCGCGCATGGCATCGCTGGTTGAATGGAAGGTGCCGCAATCCGTGCAGCCGCGGGCTGAGGACTACTCCTATGATCTCGAGCGGACGCTGTCCTCGGTTGTCGGGTTGCATTCGCTCGTTCCTGCCGATGCTTTCACGGCGGATACGCTTGGGGCGGAGCGCGCGGGAAACGGCGTTCTCATCGACGACGGCCTTGTGCTTACCATCGGGTACCTGATCACCGAAGCCGAAACGGTCTGGCTGCACCTCGGCGATGGCCGGGTGGTGCAGGGTCATGCACTCGGCTTCGATCAGGAAACCGGTTTTGAACTCGTTCAAGCGCTTGGAAAAATCGACCTGCCTTCGCTTGGCATTGGCTCCTCGAAAACGGTTGAAGTCGGCGAGCGCGTGGTCGTCGGAGGCGCCGGTGGCCGCACACGTTCGCTCGCCGGTCGCGTCGCCGCCAAGCAGGAGTTCGCCGGCTATTGGGAATATTTGCTCGAGGAAGCGATCTTCACATACCCGGCACATCCTAACTGGGGCGGCACCGCTCTGATATCGAACGAAGGCAAGCTCGTCGGCATCGGTTCGCTGCAGCTGGAACGCGCGCGCGAAGGAAAGAACGAACACCTCAACATGATCGTGCCGATCGATTTGCTCACGCCGATACTCGACGATCTTCGCAAGTTCGGCAGGGCGAACCGGCCGGTGCGGCCGTGGCTCGGGCTTTATTCAACCGAAATCGAAGACAGGATCGTGGTTGTCGGCATTGCGCCGAAGGGTCCAGCCGCTCGCGCCGAGATCAAAACCGGCGATGTAATCGTGGCGGTCAAAGGCGAACGCGTGTCCACGCTCGCCGACCTTTACCGCAAGATCTGGTCGCTCGGGACTGCCGGCGCGGAAGTTCCGCTTACGCTGTATCGCGAGGGCGTGACTTTCGACGTGCGGGTAAATTCATCCGACCGCACGAAATTCCTGAAAGGCCCGCGGCTGCACTGAACGTCGCGCGTCAGATTTCCTCGATCCTATCGACCCGGTCACGGTAGAAGGCGAGATGATCCTTAATCTCGGCCATCGCCGGACACGGATGTTCGTAAGACCACGCCGCGTTCTCGCCACTGCGGCCTTCGACCTTGATGGTGAAATAGCTGGCGTCCCCCTTATACGGACAGTGCGTATGGTGATCGGTGGGCGCGAGCACGCTTATGTCGGCGTCGTCGCGGGGAATGTAGAGCACCGGCCTGTAGCTTGCTTCATTCAGAATGAGCGCTCGCGCGGTGTCGGCGATCACGCGACCTGCAAATATGACGCGCACTCTTTTGGCGCTGGGTGCAATCGTGATTGGGTGATCGGGGCCCGGAAGTTTCATGTTGGATCCGCTGGCGCGCCCGAGACGATTCGAACGTCCGACCTTTGCCTTCGGAGGGCAACGCTCTATCCAGCTGAGCTACGGGCGCGCGTGAACTCTCAATAGACGAAACGCCGCGAAGCGGCAACGGGCGCGCGCCGCGTGAGGCGCGCACACTTGCCATTTTGAGAATGTCCGGCCCGGGCGCGCCACAATCACATCACGGGCAGGGATGTCGCATGCCGTCGTAACCGAGATAGGTACCGGATTCGGGGTCATAGGAGCGGTATCGCTGTTCGCAATACGCTTCGGCGTCGGGGCCAGCACCGGGACCAGGTCCGGCATATACCTCGGGACCCTCGTAATAGCCGGGCTCATCGTAATAATAGTAGTTCGGTCCCGCCAGCGCACTGCCGAGCAACGCGCCCGCGGCGAAACCGCCGAGTGCGCCGCCGCCCCAGTGTCCACCATGGTGCCAGTGCCCGCCGCCCCAATGGCGCTGCGCGTGAGCCGGCGCGGATAGGGCTAGTCCGGCGGCCAATGCCGCGGCAATCGCCAAAGTTGATCTGCAACGCATCGAACTCTCTCCACACTTGTTGTCGCATCCCCAGGGCAACGCCCTGCGGCCCGCCGCGTTCCAAGCGCGTTGCCTTCAGGAAACTGTGGTTAAAGCCGGAGAGTATGCGGCGGCACATTTACGAAGCAGGAGAGAATCCCCTACTGCTCTGCGGGTCCGCGCATAGTGCGCCCCAAGGAGCATTCGTCAAATGGCAGTAGCCGCTTCATCCAAGCCGAAATTAGGCAAGCCAGTTACCACCAGACATCTGGCGGCCGCGCTCGCGGAACAGCATCAGCTCAGCAAGAAGCAAGGCCTCGAGATGATGGGGGACTTGATCGGAATGATTACCAAGCACCTCAAGAAGGGCGAGCGAGTCAAGATTGCGGGTCTGGGAATCCTGGTGGTTCGCAAGCGCGCTGCCCGCATGGGCCGCAATCCGATGACTGGCGAAGCGATCAAGATCAAAGCCAGCAGGAAGGTTGCCTTCCGCGCTTCGAAGGATCTGAAGATGGCGATCTGATCGTCGGCAGTTCCGTTTCGCAAAGCCCCGCCGATTGCCGGCGGGGTTTTTGTTTGCGGTGGCCACCGCCGCTCAAGATTTGCGGTCGGCATCATATTCGGCCGAACAGTATGGGCCGCCCTGAAACCGGTCGCCGATCGTATCGGCGGGAAGCTTAGCCTGCTCGACCAATGCTTGCGCCTGCACTGATTTGTGCTTGGCCACGCAGCCGGCTCAGGGTCTATAATGGGCTGACGAATTCTGAGGAGGCTTCATGTCGCAAACGGCCGAAAAACGCGGTGGTCTGCCGGTCATGCTGAAAGACGCGGCCTTCGTCTGGGAAGACCCGCTCGACCTGGAAGGCGAGCTCACTGAAGATGAGCGCATGGTGCGCAACACCACGCGGGGATTCGCGCAGAATTATCTGATGCCGCGCGTTGCCGAGGCATATCGCGACGAGAAATATGACCCCAACCTTCTGACTGAGATGGGTAAGCTCGGACTGCTCGGCCCGACCATCCCCGAAGAGTATGGCGGCGCCGGTCTTGGCTATGTCGCCTATGGGATGATCACGCGCGAACTTGAGCGTGTCGATTCCGGATATCGGTCCTCGATGTCGGTGCAGTCGTCGCTCGTGATGTATCCGATTTATGCCTATGGCACCGAAGCCCAGCGTCGCAAATTTCTGCCCAAGCTTGCGACCGGTGAGTTCATCGGCTGCTTTGGATTGACGGAGCCCGATCACGGCTCCGACCCCGGCTCGATGGTCACGCGCGCGGAAAAAGTCGCCGGCGGTTACAAGCTCAACGGCGCCAAGACCTGGATCTCAAACGCGCCTGTCGCACATGTCGCCCTGGTATGGGCGAAGCTCGACAATGTAATTCGCGGCTTTTTGGTGGAGCGGGGTGCCAAGGGATTTTCGACGCCGAAGATCGAAGGCAAGCTTTCATTGCGCACCTCCATCACCGGCGAAATTGTGCTGGAAGATTGTCTGGTACCGGAGGACAATCTGTTGCCGAATGTGAAAGGCTTGGCCGGTCCGTTTGGCTGCCTGAACAACGCACGTTACGGCATTGCTTGGGGCGCGATGGGTGCTGCCGAATTCTGCTGGCATCGCGCGCGGCAATACGTGCTTGAACGCAAACAGTTCGGCCGGCCGCTTGCTGCCAATCAGCTTGTGCAGAAGAAACTTGCCGACATGCAGACCGAAATCGCACTGGGCTTGCAGGGCGCACTACGGCTCGGACGGATGTTGGAGGCCGGCAAGGCCGCGCCCCCGTCGATCTCGCTGATGAAACGCAACAATTGCGGCAAGGCGCTCGACATCGCGCGGCTCGCGCGCGACATGCACGGCGGCAACGGCATCTCCGAGGAATATCATGTGATGCGCGTGCTTTCGAACCTCGAAACGGTCAACACCTACGAGGGTACGCACGACATCCATGCCTTGATCCTCGGACGCGCGCAGACCGGCATTCAGGCGTTTTTCTGAACCCCGTGCAGGGCGCCGGTAGAGCGATGCCTTAGAGCGCCTTGCCTTTCGCGCTGTAGGCGAGGGCTGCAATGCGCGCAGTCATGGGACTATTTGAATCGGTGAGCGCATCGACCACGGTAAAATGGTTGGTGCCGGCAATTTCCTCGTAGCGCGTGAGAGCGCCGCCGGCGCGCCAGGCCTCAGCGATTGCTTTGCTCTGGCGCAGGAATTCGCTCGATTCGAGCGCACCCACCACCGCGTCGAGGCTCCGCCCGGCCGGTACTCCCCAGTGGAGCGGCGAAACCCGCCGCGCTTCGCCCTCATCGAGCCGGAGGTCTTCGTTGACGGAAATGCCAATCAGCGGTGTCAGATCGAAGACTCCGGAAATCGCATACGCCGCGGGTACGAGATCGGCGGGCGCATCGGATGCCAAGACCTTCCAGTCGGTCGCCGCCAAGCAGGATGCCAGATGCCCGCCGGCGGAATGGCCATAGACGACGATGCGCTGACGGCGCTTGCGCCACAACATCAGGCAGGCGCTCCGCATCTGTTCGATGATATCGGCAATCGAAACATGCGGGCACAGATCATAGCCGGCGATCGCGACGCTTACGCCACGCGCATTTGGGCCGGCCGCCATTTGCGAGAACATCGAGGGCTCGAGGGAACGCCACCAGCCACCGTGAATGAACATCGCAAACGGCGCCTGGTCGTCGCCACTGGCCGGAAAAAGATCGATGGTCCGTCGCATTGAGGGGCCATAAGAAATCCCCAGTTTGGCGTTATGCGCACCCGCACGATAAGCCGCCCCTTCGCGTTTCCAGCGTGCGAAGACTTCCGGATGTTCTGGCACACGGGCACGATTGTCGTATTCAACTTCGTAGTCGATGGTCATGGCAGTTCTCTTGCAGCCGCAATAAGAAAAACCCGGCTTTGCACTGAGCAAAAACAACGTTATCTCTTAGCCATGAAAATCGATGGCGGGCAAATGCGCAAGGCAACGAACCGATGGCATTGATCTCCACCGCCCCTCTCGAATTGCCGATCGACGGCCGCCAGTCGGAAGCGGCGCTTGCAATAGCGCGCGGTACCGCGCGGCTACTGCACGCGTACGGGCGCTGCGTGGTGAGCGAATTGCCGCTGCCGTCGGGCCGGCGCGCGGACATTGTCGCGCTGGATCAAGGTGGAGAAATCTGGATTGTCGAGATCAAATCATCAATCGCGGATTTTCGCGCCGACCAGAAATGGCAGGAGTATCGTGCTCACTGCGACCGGCTGTTCTTTGCCACCTCAGTCGATGTTCCCTGCGAAATTTTTCCGCCCGAAACCGGCCTGATCGTCGCCGATGAGTTCGGCGCGGAATTCAAATGCGAGGCGCCCGAGCACAAATTGCCGGCCGCCACGCGTAAATCGATGATGTTGCTGTTCGCTCGCGCCGCGGCGGCGCGGTTGCAATCGCTCGCGGATCCGACAGGGCCTTACGGCGACGCGGGTTGACCGAAGCCCGCACATTGTGGGTCGGCAAAGGCCGCGCCGATTACCGCGGTGCGCGTTTCGCCAGAATCCGTTGCAGTGTTCGGCGATGCATGTTGAGACGGCGCGCCGTTTCCGAGACATTCCGGCCGCACAACTCGTAGATACGCTGAATGTGCTCCCACCGCACGCGATCGGCCGACATCGGATTTTCCGGCGGTTCGATTTTGGTATTGTCCTGGGCGAGAAGGGCGGCGACGACGTCGTCGGCATCGACCGGCTTTGCCAGATAATCCACCGCGCCGAGTTTCACGGCATTTACCGCCGTTGCGATATTGCCATAACCGGTGAGGATGATCGCGCGCGCGTCCGGCCGCCGTCGCTTGAGCGCGGAAATCACATCCAGCCCGTTGCCGTCATCAAGGCGCATGTCGACGACTGCATAGGCGGGCGCCGATTTTTCGACCTGAAGCAAGCCATCCGCGACCGATTCGGCGATCGAGACAAGAAATCCACGTTGCTCGAGCGCCTTGGCGAGCCGCTGGAGAAACGAATGATCATCTTCGACGATCAACAGCGATCGTTCGCCGGAGATTTTAACCTTTGCCGCCGGGTTGGCGGTCTCACTGATCAAGGCATCCACGATGTCACCTAGCGGTGGGCCCCTGGGCCATATCCTAGCCCGCGGGGGCTACCATCACACAGCAAAAAATAGTGATTGTGCGCGGCACTCTCAAGCCGCGGCGAAGCTCGATCGCCGCTCAAAATCAGGACGGCTCCAGCGGAGCCTGACGACCGCGCCCCGGTCGGGTTGCACCTGATTCTTGAATGAAACCGTCGCCCCCGCCCGTTCCAGCAAGGTTTTCGCAATGAAGAAGCCGAGTCCCAGACCGACCGATTCGTCGCCTGTGTCGTGCGGGTGTCCCGGCCGGCTGGTGACGTAGGGTTCCCCGATGCGGCCCATGATCTCCGGCGCAAAACCGGGCCCGTCGTCGGTGATGGTGACCTCGACTGCGTCGTCGTTCCATTTTGCGTCGACCGAAACCCGGTCGCGCGCAAAATCGACCGCGTTTTCAAGCAGGTTGCCGAGGCCGTAGAGGATCGCCGGATTGCGCGCACCGACCGGCTCGGCGCTGCGGTTTTCCGGCGCGCTGACGTCGATGGTCACTCCGAAATGGCGATGCGGAGCGACAACTTCCTCGATAAGCGCCGTCAGCGGCATGCGGTCGAATGGCTCGCCGCTTGCCGACAATTCTGTGAGCTTCGCAAGAATATCGCGGCAACGGGTGGCCTGTTCACGCAGAAGCCTGACGTCATCGCCGTGCGGCGCATTCGGTGCGATGGCGCGCTCCAGTTCCTTTGCGATGACCGAGATGGTCGAAAGCGGCGTGCCAAGTTCGTGCGCGGCCGCGGCGGCGAGGCCGTCAAGCTGCGAGAGATGTTGCTCGCGTGCCAGCACCAGTTCGGTGGAGGCAAGCGCTGCCGAAAGCTGCCGTGACTCTTCCGCGATCTGCCAAGCGTAAACGCCGATAAACCCGATCGCGAGCAGAATGCAAAGCCAGACCCCCATCATGTAGATTGGCGGCAGCTGCAACGGGTCCTCGCTGTCCCACGGTAACGGGTAGTGCACGAAAACCAGAACCGTAGCGCAAGCAACTGCGAATCCGCCCAGCGTCAGCGTAAATCGCGGCGGCAGCGCGGTGGCCGACAGCAGGACCGGCCCGAGAAAAAGAAACGCAAAGGGGTTTTGCAATCCGCCCGTCAGAAACAGCAGCACTGCAAGTTCGGCGATATCGAATGCGAGCAGCCATGCCGCGCGATCGGGCTCGAGACGCTGGGTAATATGGAACCGCAGACGCAGCGCGACATTGAGCCAAGCCGCCAGCGCGATTACACCCAGGCAGGCATAGATCGGCAGTTCGAAACTGAGCCCATGGTAGACCACCAGGATCGCGGTCGTCTGCCCGATGATGGCCAGCCAGCGCAGCCGCACGAGGGTATCGAGGCGCACATTGCGGCGCGGGTGATGCTGGGCGAGGCCGAGAGCGGGCATTTGGTGAGTTTACGGTGTGTGGCCGCCGTCTTGAAGTCCATTGGACATGAGGCAGGCCTTGCGCTTTCTGCGACGGAGCGTCACATCTTCCGCCGTCATGGATGCGCAGAATACGTCCGCCATCGCCGCCGATCGCCTGGTCAAGCGCTACAAGGGCGTGGAGGCTGTCGCCGGCATTTCATTTCGCCTTGCGCCGGGCTCAATTACCGGCCTTTTGGGGGGAAATGGCGCAGGCAAAACCACCACGATCGCAATGATTATGGGGCTGGTGACTCCGACGTCAGGGACCGTGTCGGTGCTCGGCGCAGAAATGCCGCGTGAGCGCTACCGCGTCCTGCATCGGATGAATTTCGAAAGCCCATATGTCGATATGCCAATGCGCCTCACCGTGCGCCAAAATCTGTCCGTATTCGCCCAGCTCTACGGGGTGGCGAATATCGAGGAGCGCATTGGCAGTCTCGCCGCCGATCTTGATCTGACGGAATTTCTCGACCGGCTGACCGGCAAGCTTTCGGCCGGCCAGAAGACGCGCGTGTCGCTCGCCAAGTCGCTTCTCAACAAGCCCGAAGTGCTTCTGCTTGACGAACCGACTGCATCTCTCGATCCCGACACGGCAGACTGGGTGCGTTCGCGGCTCGAGCGTTATCGACAGGAACAGGGCACGACTATTCTTCTTGCGTCTCACAACATGAGCGAGGTCGAGCGCCTGTGCGAGCGCGTCATCATCATGAAGAAGGGGCGTGTCGAGGACGACGATACGCCCGCGCATCTGCTTTCACGGTACGGCCGTGAAACACTGGAAGATGTATTTCTCGATGTGGCACGCGGCCGCCGGCAAAGCGAGGCGGCTAAATGATGTTCCATTGGGATGCCTTGTGATGAACGGCGCTGATACCGGTATGAATTTTTCTTTCAATCGCGTTGCTGCGATGGTGCGGCGCTATTGGTATCTGTTGCGTTCGTCGTGGCCGCGCATACTCGATCTGATCTACTGGCCGACAGTGCAGATGCTGATGTGGGGTTTTCTTCAGGTCTACATTTCGCAGAATACGGGCTTTTTCGCGCGCGCCGGCGGAGTGTTCATCGGTTCGGTGCTGCTGTGGGATATTCTGTTTCGAGGTCAACTGGGCTTTTCGATTTCCTTTCTTGAGGAAATGTATGCGCGCAACCTCGGCAACATCATGATGTCGCCGCTGCGCCCGGCGGAATTTCTGCTCGCGCTGATGATCATGAGCGTCGTGCGGCTTTCGATCGGCATGATTCCCGTCTCGTTTCTCGCAATTGCATTCTTTGGGTTCAACCTGTGGGCCCTTGGCATCGCACTTGCCGCATTTTTTGTGAATCTCATTTTGACGAGCTGGTCGGTCGGGATTTTTGTCGCGGGGCTTCTGCTGCGGAACGGCCTGGGCGCCGAGAGCATGGCCTGGACCATCATGTTCCTATTTTTGCCGCTGACCTGTGTCTATTATCCGGTCGCGGTCCTGCCGGGCTGGTTGCAATATGTCGCCTGGGCGCTGCCCCCGACCTACGTGTTCGAAGGCATGCGTGCACTGGTGATCGACCATGTGTTTCGCGCGGACCTCATGGCGCGGGCGTTCGCGCTCAACGGCCTCTTCTTCGCGGCTGCATCATTGGCCTTTTTCAAGCTTTTGCAGAGCGCACGGGTGCAGGGCTCGCTGCTCCAAACCGGTGAATAACCGAAAAAACACTGTGTTTTTTGGCACTTATACGCTAGGCCCGCGTTGTAAACCCGATGCGAAGAAGTTACCTCTATGTTGACGCTATGAGCGAAAAACGACAGTCTGCTGCACCGCAGCGAGGGTCGGGGGACTCTATGGCAATAGGTGAATTCGGCGGAGCGGCAACGCTCCCCGACGAGGGTGGCGCGTTATTGGCGACGCCGATGTACTGGTTCTACGAACTGGCTCACACCGCACTCAATCCTTCGCGTGCGTTTGCTGACGCAACACGGCTGTTTTTCAAAAATCCCGCCAATCCACTCGCGCACACGGCTTACGGCAAATCGGTTGCGGCGACGATGGAATTGTTCGAGCGCTCGACGCGCCGCTATCGCAGGCCCGAATGGCATATCAACTCGACGACGGTCGGCGGCGAGAAAGTTGCCGTGAACATAAAGAGTGTCTGGCATCGTCCTTTCTGCCGCCTCCTGCATTTCGAGCGGGCTTTCGAGCGTCCGCCGCGTCGTCCGCAGCCAAAGCTGCTGATCGTCGCGCCGATGTCGGGCCACTATCCGACCTTGTTGCGCGGAACGGTGGAAACCTTCTTGCCCAATCACGACGTCTACATGACCGAGTGGATCGATGCGCGCATGGTGCCCGTTGCCGAAGGGCGTTTCGATCTCGACACTTATATCGACTACATAATTTCGATCCTGCACGCGCTGGGCGGCGACGTTCACATGGTTGCTGTTTGCCAGCCTTCAGTGCCGGTGTTTGCAGCCGTGGCGTTGATGGAGGCCGATAACGATCCCGACGTGCCGCATTCGATGGTGCTGATGGGCGGGCCGATTGATACACGGATCAATCCGAACGGCGTGAACAAGCTGGCGGAACATCGCGGGCTCAACTGGTTCCGCAATCACGTCATTACTAAGGTTCCATTTCCACATCCTGGTGTGATGCGCGACGTCTATCCCGGTTTCCTGCAGCTTCATGGCTTCATGAGCATGAATCTCGACCGGCACATCGAGGCCCATCACAATCTATTCCTTCACCTGGTCAAGGGTGACGGCAACTCCGCACAAAAACACCGCGAGTTCTACGACGAATATCTTGCCGTCATGGATCTTGCTGCAGAATTCTATTTGCAAACGGTGGATACGGTGTTCATTCGCCACGCCCTGCCGAAGGGAAAGATGACGCACCGCGGCCGACCGATCGATGCTGCCGCAATCAAGCGCGTCGCATTGATGACGGTCGAAGGTGAGAACGACGACATTTCCAGCGTCGGCCAGACCGAGGCGGCGCATGCGCTGTGCGTCAATATCCCGGATGAGCACAAGGTTCACTATTTGCAGCCGAGCGTCGGCCACTATGGAGTCTTCAACGGCTCACGCTTCCGCTCGGAAATCGCGCCGCGCATTGCGGATTTTGTTCTCTCGTGCAATGGCGCTCGCGTGGCAAAGGTCGTGCCGCTAAAGACTGCGGCAAAGCGCTGATCTCGCGTTCGTACTGCTGATTGTGGCACACTCGCGGCCCGTGGTGATTCTGGGCCGATAATGTCCATACCCCTGCGAGCAATGCTCTTTCGGCGCACCAGCGAACCGTCGGCGATAACCGTCGACTTTGACGGCGAGGTCTATCTGGTCCGGCTCCGGCGTCACCGGCAGGCACGGCGATACACATTGCGAATCCATGCCGTGGACCGGGAGGTCGTGCTCACGATGCCGCCGCGCGGCAGCGTGAAGCAAGCCAGGGAATTCGCGCAAAAACACGGCGGGTGGATCGCGGCGCGTCTGCGCAGGCTGCCGGAAACCGTGCCTTTCGTTCACGGCACAGTGTTGCCACTGCGCGGGATTGAGCATCGGATAGATCATCGGCGGACGGAACGCGGTACCGTCTGGCTCGAAATTCATGCTGGCGCGCATCTGCTCTGCGTTGCCGGTGCGGCGCCGCACCTGCCGCGCCGCGTACGCGACTTTCTCAAGCGCGAGGCAAAACGCGATCTCGAAACGGCGAGTCGCGCGGCGGCGTTGGCGCTGGGGCTCGATGTCAAACGTGTCTCGGTGCGCGACCAGTCGAGCCGATGGGGTTCATGTTCGTCGACCGGCGTACTGTCTTATTCGTGGCGTCTCATTCTTGCTCCGCCTTTCGTCCTTTCCTATCTCGCGGCCCACGAGGTCGCCCACCTGGTCGAGATGAACCATTCGCGCCGTTTCTGGCGCCTGGTGGAACGGATTTGTCCCGACATGGACCGGGCAAAGACCTGGTTGGATGTGCACGGCACCGATCTGCATCGATACGGGATCGATTCGCGCTAGCGCTGCGTACACGCATGATATACTGACGCATCATGGCCGGTTTCATTCCGGCCATCCACGTCTATGACGTTGCAAGCCGCTAAGACTTGGACATCCGGCATAGGGCCGGGCATGACGAAGGAATTCCATTCATGCTGCGTCCAGGCACTTTTGCGCTCACGGCTTTGCTCGCTGCGTTGAGTGCGTTCGGGCCGCTCACGACGGATATGTATCTGCCGTCGTTGCCTGACATCGCGCAACAGCTTGATGCCTCGACCGCGCAAGTGCAGCTTACGATCTCCTCCTATCTGCTTGGCTTTGCGGTCGGACAAATTCTTTACGGGCCTATCTCCGATCGTCACGGCCGCAAACCGGTGCTGTTGGCAGCTATCGCTCTCTATTGCGCGGCAAGCCTTGCCTGCGCGTTTTCCAGCTCGATCGAAATGCTCATTGTCGCCCGAGCGTTTCAGGCACTCGGTGGCTCGGGCGGCATCGTGCTCACCCGCGCCGTCGTACGCGACATCTATTCAGGCGCGCGAGCCGGACGCGAACTGTCGTTGATCGCCTCGGTCATGGCGCTCGCGCCCGTTCTGGCGCCCGTCGCCGGCGGCCTGATGCAGACAATGTTCGGATGGCACGCGGTGTTTCTCGCTTTGGTCATCGCCGGATTGGCCGGCGCGGGAATCGTCGTGGTTATGCTGCCCGAAACGTTGAATTCTCGTGCCGCTGAACCTTTGTCGCTATCGTCGATATTGCGATCCTACCGCGTGGTGGCGAGACATTCAGGTTATCTCGCCTACCTGGCTATCACCTCGGCGAGCTACGCGGGGCTATTTGCCTGGATTTCCGGCGCAGCGTTCGTCCTGCAAAATCTCTACGGCCTAACGCCATTCAAATTCGGCGTCGCATTCGCGCTCGGATCGGTCGGATACATGACCGGTTCGGCGCTCGCGGCGCGGCTGGTGACGAGGCTTGGGCTCGACGGCGTCCTTGCGCTTGGCGGCTTTGCCTGCGCGGCCGGTGGCCTCGGCATGGTGGCCGCGGTTGCATTCGGCCTGACATCCGCTGCATCGATCGTGTTGCCGGTCGCTGTCTATCTGGCGGGTCTGGGCATGGTCTTGCCGCAGGGCATCGCCGGCGCGATGACGCCGTTTCCCGAGCGCGCCGGTGCCGCATCTTCGCTTTTCGGCTTCGTGCAACAGACCGCCGCCGCGCTTTGCGGCGCAATGGTGGGCTGGTTTCTTGGCGAGAGCGCCTGGCCGCTCGCGGTCGGGGTTGCCGCGATGGGATGCGCCACGCTGGTATTATCGCTGGCGACCCGCGGCGTCCGCAGCCGTGTGGCGAAACACTAACTCAGCGTCTGCCAAAAAGATTATTGAGCAGCCAGCCGTCAAGTCCGCCCGTTCCGGTGGTCGCGGCAATTGTGGCAGCGACGGGCTGGATCGGCGCAGGCGGTGTCGGCCGGCCGCCGCCGCCAAAAAGTCCGGAGATCAATCCGCCGCTCGTCGTTCCCGGCAGGCTTGCAACCGGCACGCCTTGGTGCGCGCCGCGCATGAAGCGGCTCCAGATTTCCACGGGCAGGCTGCCGCCGGTCACATGCTTTGTCGGGCTGCCGTCGTCATTTCCAAGCCAGACGCCGGTGACGAGGTGCCCCGTGTAGCCGATAAACCAGGCGTCCCGGAAATCCTGCGAGGTGCCGGTCTTTCCTGCGGCGGGCCAGCCGGGCAACGCCGCCTTGTGCGCGGTGCCGATGGTCAGGGTCTCCGACATCATCTGGTTCATCATCGCCACATAGCGCGCGTCGATGATGCGGCCGAGCTGCTGGATATTTCGGGCATACAGCAACTTGCCGTTAGCCGCGGTGATCTTCTGGATCACGTGCGGAATGACCGCAAAGCCGCCGTTCGCGAACGGCGCATAGGCACCGACAAGTTCCAGCATCGAGACTTCCGAGGTACCCAGCGCGATTGAAGCATTGGGTTCGAGCTTGGATGCAATGCCGAGCCTGTAGGCGGTTCGAATGACTGCCATGGGCGTGAACTCGAGAGTCAAACGCACCGAAACCGTATTGAGAGACAGTGCCAGCGCTTTGGTCAGCGTGACCGGCCCAAAATACTCATGGCCGTAATTCTCGGGTTGCCATCCTTTGACATTGATCGGCCGGTCTTCGCGCACGCTATCGGGGGTCAATCCGTGCTCAAGAGCGGTGAGATAGATGAATGGCTTGAAAGCCGACCCCGGCTGCCGCTTGGCGGCAACCGCCCGGTTGAACTGGCTGTCGGCATAGTCGCGCCCTCCGACCAGCGCGCGTACGGCCCCGTCGGGTGTCATTGCCACCAGCGCGCCCTGCGCCACGCCGCTCTTGTCGCCTTTCTGCGCGAGTTCCTCGTCAAGCGATTTTTCGGCATTCGCCTGCAGGGCTGCATCGACCGTGGTCTGCACCACGATGTCCTCGTCAACGTGGCCCAGCGTATCGTTGAGCGCGTCCATGACCCAATCGGCCACGTAGTTGACCGAGCCGGTGTTGGCTTGCGCGACGATATGTGGCGGCCGTGCAATCGCCGCGCGTTCGGTTGTTGCGGAGATGTATTTGAGTTCGGCCATGGCCGCGAGCACCACCTTGGCACGCCGTTCTGCGCCATCGAAATTTCGCGTGGGAGCGAGCCGCGACGGTGATTTCACCAATCCCGCCAGCAGCGCTGCTTCCGCGACGGTGATGGAGCGCGCGGACTTTCCGAAGTAGTGTTGGGCGGCCTGCTCGATACCGTACGCACCCGCCCCGAAATAGACCCTGTTGAGGTAGAGCTCGAGAATCTGGGTCTTGGTGAATTTTCGTTCCAGCCAAAGCGCCAGCAACGCTTCCTGAAGCTTGCGGGTGATCGTGCGTTCCTGGGTGAGGAAAAGATTTTTTGCGAGCTGCTGCGTGATCGTGGAGCCGCCCTGCGCGACGCCGCGGTGCATGACATTTGCCAGCAGCGCGCGAGCGATGCCATAGGGATCGACACCGGAGTGTTGGTAGAAGCGCCGGTCTTCGATCGCGATGAATGCTTTTGGCACGTAGCCCGGCATCTCTTTTAACGGCAGGGGCGCCCCGGCAAGGTCGCCGCGTCGCGCCAGCGCGCGGCCTTGATAGTCGACGATCTGGATCGAGGGTGCCCGCTTGGGAATTTCCAGCGACTGGATCGGCGGCAAGTGCGCGCCGACCCATCCAACAAAGCCGGCCACGCCGATCGCAAACCAAAGTCCGACCACGAGGCCCCAATAGGCGATGCGGGCGATGAGAGAGCGACGGCTGTGGCCGGAGCGTTTCTTGCGCGCGCCTTGCGCGCGGCGTCTGGCGGGTGGTTTGCTGTCCGCCGCCGGACGATCCGCGGCCGGCGCTGGGCGGTCACCCGGGGAAACGCGCAGTTCGGGGCTCTTGTCGAATGCCGGCTCCCGGCGCGCGCCTCTTTGCTTCCGTTTTGACGCCATCACGCGACCCGTCCCGTCGGCGGATACAAACTGCCGGTCCCAGGGACACGCTAAGCGGACCGATTTAAGGGGTCGTTAAGCGGTATATTGCGCAAGGTTCGCCGAATGCCCGGGTCCCGCCATCGGGCATGATTTTGATCAATCGGCGCCTCCAGTCGATTTGCTATGCAATTTCACGATGTTATTTGCGGATAAGGAAATGCCTGACCCTCAATCGCGCCCGCAACTCAAAGTCCGGCGGGTGAATCTCGATACCGGCCGAGAGAACGTGGTGGTGATGTCGCGCCGGTCCAAGGCGCTGCGCCCCGAAGTATTCCGCGGCTTTAGTCGCGTCGAACTGTCGTGCAATTCGAAGGTTCTGCTCGCGACCTTGCTGATCACCGATGACGGTCTCGTCGCCGCCGACGAGATCGGGCTTGCCGAGCCGGCGTTTCGCCGTTTCGGCGAGGCCGGCGGATCTCTGGTCACGGTCTCGCCAGCCGCACCGCCCAATAGCCTGGATGCGGTTCGCGCGAAGATCCAGGGTCACGCGCTCAGCGCCGCCGAGATCAGCGCGATCATCGATGACATAAGCCACTATCGCTATTCGGACATGGAGGTTGCGGCGTTTCTGATCAGTTCGGCAAGTTTCATGACGAGCGATGAGCTGCTCGCGCTATCGCGCGCCATGGCACAAGCCGGCACGCAACTGAAGTGGGACAGGCCGATCATCGTCGACAAGCACTGCATCGGCGGCATTCCCGGCAACCGCACATCAATGGTGGTGGTGCCGATCGTTGCCGCCTATGGGCTGACCATTCCCAAGACATCTTCGCGCGCCATCACATCTCCGGCCGGTACCGCGGACACAATGGAGGTGCTGGCGCGCGTCGACCTTGGCGTCGATGAGATGAGGGAAGTGGTCAACGCGTGTCGCGGATGTCTGGTGTGGGGCGGCCATGTCAATCTGGCGCCGGCTGACGACATTCTCATTTCAGTTGAACGCCCGCTCAGCATCGATACGCGCGAGCAGATGGTGGCATCGATCATGTCGAAGAAGCTTGCCGCCGGCTCGACGCATTTGCTGATCGACCTTCCGGTTGGCCCCGCGGCGAAACTCACGACGGCCATGGAGGCAATACGGCTGCGCAAACTGTTCGAATTCGTGGGGGACCGTTTCGGTATCGCCGTGGAAGTCGTCACCACGGATGGGCGCCAGCCGATCGGCAATGGAATCGGTCCCGTGCTCGAGGCCCAGGACGTCATGGCGGTGCTTTCGAATGCGCCCGATGCCCCCACAGATTTACGGGAGAAATCCTTGCGGCTCGCCGCACATCTTCTCGAATTTGACCCCGAGCTGCGCGGCGGCAGCGGCTACACCCGGGCGCGGGAACTGCTCGACAGCGGCGCAGCGCTCAAGCAAATGCAAAAAATCATCGATGCGCAGGGGCCATCCCGATGCCGTACCGATCTCGGCAATCTCACCGCCGATATTGCCGCTCCCCGCGATGGCTTGATCGAGGCGATTGATTGTCTGCGCCTCAACCGGCTGGGGCGTACCGCCGGAGCGCCGATCGACAAGGGCGCCGGGATTAAGGTGTTCAAGAAAATCGGCGATGCGGTCCAGGCCGGTGAGCCGCTCTACCGCATACATGCCTATGATCCGTCCGGTTTTGATCTCGCGGTAGCGGCGGCGAGGGCCGATAACGGTTACGTCGTCGAACTCGCGGTTGAACCATCGTGAGGAGAAGAAGTGAACAGGGCTGCCATTCATGCACTGCAGCCGGCAATCACTGACGCCGGTCGGCTTGCATCGCATCTGGGGTTGCCCCTGCATGTCATCGAGGTGCACCGGTTTCCGGACGGCGAGCTGCGCGTCACTATCGGAGCGGTGACAGAAACTGCAATCGTCTACGCGCCTCTCGACCAACCCAACGACAAATTGCTGGCATTGCTGTTCGCCGCGGAGGCATTTCGCCGCGAGGGCGTAGCCCGGCTTTTGCTCGTTGCGCCTTACCTCTGCTACATGCGCCAAGACATTGCCTTCCGGAAAGGCGAGGCGATCAGTCAAAAGGTTGTCGGCGCTCTGATCGCGAACAGTTTCGATCGCGTCGTCACTGTGGATGCGCATCTGCACCGCACGAAAAATATTGAAGACGTATTTCCGGGCATTGAAGCAGAAGATCTGTCGGCAATGGCGGCAATTGCCGATGCGTTGCGAGATGAGAGCGTCAATGGTGACACCGTCATCGTTGGGCCTGACGAGGAATCCGGGCCCTGGATCAGTGATCTTGCGGGCCGGCTCGGCCTCAGGCACGCAGCCGCCCGCAAGAGTTGCCGCGGCGACCGGTCCGTGAGTATTGCCTTTCCCGAACGAGGTTTGTTTGCCGGTCGGCCGGCATTGATCGTCGACGATATTGTGTCTTCGGGCGGCACTTTGATCGCTTGCGCAAAAGCGCTACTTGCGGCCGGCGCCAGCACGGTTGATGCCGTCATCATCCACGCGCTGTTTCCGCCCGAGATGATGCAGTCCTTCAGGGGTGCAGGCATTCGCTCGGTTCGCTCGACGACCAGCGTTCCCCATCCAAGTAATTCATTTCGGCTCGACCGGGTCCTGGCCGATGCCTTGCGCAAGGAGACGGGCTCATGAGCGTTAGCCTGCGCTTTTGCGGCGCCACACGTACCGTGACCGGCTCTTGTTACCTGTTCGAAACGAAGGCCGGCCGCCTGCTGGTCGACTGCGGGCTGTTTCAGGGCTCAAAAACCTTGAAGGCGCTCAACTACGGCGCCTTTCCCTTCAGGCCAGCGGATATATCCACAGTGCTCCTCACACACGCTCATATTGATCACAGCGGATTATTGCCGAAACTCACGCGGGAAGGATTCCGGGGACGTATCCTGGCCACGCGCGGCACAATCGATTTGTGCTCCTATATGCTGCCGGATGCGGGCAGTATCCAGGAGACGGAAGTCGCGACACTCAACCGGCGCAATGCGGCGCGGGGCCGGTCGGAAGTAACTCCGATCTACACACAGGCCGATGCCGTTGCTGCGCTCGATGCGTTCCGTGCGATCGACTATGAAAGCTGGGTTGATGTCATTCCAGGCGTGCGCGCACGCTACTGGAATGCCGGGCACCTGCTCGGCTCCGCTTCGATCGAGCTCGCGTTTTCCGATGAGGGTCGGTCCGGCCAGCCCTTGCGCGTACTGGTCTCGGGGGACATTGGCCCCGATGCAAAACTGTTCCAGACTGATCCCGAAGCGCCGACCGGACTGGATTACGTCATTATAGAAATCGACTTATGGCGACGCTGACCGGCCACCCGTCACCCGGGAAACGCGGCGCCAGCATCTCGCGACGGAGGTCCGTGATGCGCATGCTGCCGGGGGCGCGCTGCTCATTCCTGCCTTCGCCGTCGAGCGCACCCAGGAACTGATTTTCGATTTAGTGGATCTCATGGAGAGCGGTGAAGTTCCTACGGCACCGATCTTTCTTGATTCGCCGCTGGCCATTCGCGCGACGGAAGTATTTCGGCAACATGCCGGAAGTCTCGCGCCCGGCGCCGACGTCAGCCGCTTCTTGGCCTCGCCGCTCCTGCGAAGCACGGAAACGGTGGAGGAAAGCAAATCGATAGCCAAGATTACCGGATTTCACATCATCGTTTCTGCGAGCGGCATGTGCGACGCCGGCCGCATCCGGCACCATCTTAAGCGTTGGCTATGGCACGCAAACGCCACGGTGTTGCTGGCCGGCTTCCAGGCGCGCGGCACGCTGGGACGATTTCTCGTCGATGGTGTTAAAATGGTTCGTATTCAGGGTGAAGAGGTCAAGGTGGCGGCGCGCATCCGCCAGTTCGATGAATATTCCGGCCACGCGGATGGGCCCGAGCTGGCACGCTGGATTGCGGCGCGGAGGCCTATTCAGCGGGGTGTCTTTCTGGTCCACGGCGAGGAGCCGGCGCTGGCCGGGCTTTCCGAGCGAATCGCCGAGCGTACTATCCCGGCTGCGAAGGTTTTCGTCCCAATTCTCGACGACGTCTACGAACTCACAACCGCAGCGCCGACCCCTGTCGACGGCTCGCGCCGCCGGAGACTCGCGCCCGAAGCGGTGGCGGCGCTCGACTGGCACAACGATATGTCGAGGCTCATTCTTGACATCAATTCGGGGATCGAAGCGGCGGCCGACGACCGTGCGCGCGGCGTCATTATCCGGCGCTTGCGTCGCGCGCTTGAGACGGAGCAGCCGGACTAGGCGGAGGCCGTGCTCTTTGCCGCCTTGCTGCCTTCGCCGTCCGCGAACAGCGCGATCAGGGCCCGCTTGATCGCGGCCTGCCGCGTCGGTGAGGTGATCTGGGCGCCCATCAAGTCGGTCACGTAGAAGACGTCCACCACACGCTCGCCGAAAGTGGCGACGTGAGCCGACGCGATATTGAGATTGAGCTTCGAAAGCGTCGCCGTCAGCTCATATAACAATCCCGTGCGGTCGAGGCCTGTGACCTCGACCATCGTGTAGCGGTGAGACCACTGGTTGTTGATGATGACATTCGGCTCAACCGCGAAAGCGCGGATGCGTCCCTTCGGAGGCGCGCGCTTGGCAACAATATCGGGGAGGCGAAGTTCACCGCGCAGCGCCTTTTCGATCGAATCGGCAATGCGGTTGGCGCGCCGCTCTTCATCTTCGTCGCGGTCGAATTCACGCGACAGCGAAATCGTGTCGAGCGCGCGCCCGTCGGTAGTCGTGTAGATCTGCGCGTCGACGATGTTGGCGCCGGCCATCGCGCAGGCTCCCGCAATGATCGACAACAGCCAGGGATGGTCGGGTGCGAGCAAAGTGAGCTCAGTCACCGCCCGGTCGGCATCAAATCCGATGGAAGTCGCGAGCCGTTTTTCGGCATCCTCGGTGGCACGCACAAAATTGGCATGCTCGATCTTGTGCGGCACATCGACCTTGAGCCAGTAGGCGGGATATAGCTTGCCGATATAGGTTTCGAGGCGGTCCTGCGGCCAGCTCTTCATTGCTTCGCGGAATTCGTTCTGCGCGATGGTTACGCGCTGTGCGCGATTGACCTCCGAGAAACCGCCGGTGAGTACCGGCTCGGTCTCATAGTAGAGCGTCCTGATCAGTTGCGCCTTCCAGCCGTTCCACACGCCGGGGCCGACTGCGCGGATGTCGGCAGTGGTGAGGATCGTCAGCAGCTTCAGCCGCTCGGCCGATTGCACCGTCGCGGCGAAGTTCTCGATGGTCTTGCGATCGGACAGGTCGCGCGACTGCGCAATGCTCGACATCACCAGATGATTTTCGATCAGCCACGCCACCGTGTCGGTATCGACCGCCGAAAATCCCATGCGCGGACAGAACCGTCTGGCCACGCGCGCGCCCGCGATCGAATGGTCCTCCGGACGGCCCTTGGCGATATCGTGCAGGAACAACGTGACGTAGAGCAGACGGCGGTGCTCCGGCAGGATTTTGTGAATGAGTTCGTTCGCTAGCGGCGATTCGGTGCTGCTGCCGCGTTCGATTTCGGCGAGAACGCCGATGCAGCGCAACAGGTGCTCGTCCACCGTGTAGTGGTGGTACATATTGAACTGCATCATGGCGACGATCTTGCCAAAGGCCGGCACAAAGCGGCCGAGCACGCCCGCCTCGTTCATTCGCCGCAGCACTGTTTCCGGGTCGTTCCTGGATGTGAGGATTTCCAGGAACAACTCGTTTGCTTCATCGCTTTCACGCAGTTTGGCGTCGATCAGGTTGAGTGAGCGGGTGATCGCCCGCATGGCGTCCGGGTGGAAAGCGAGATTGTGCTTCTGCGCCAGCTGGAAAATCCGGATCAGGTTTACCCGGTCGCGCTTGAGTACATTGGGCTGCGCAAGCCGGATGCGATTTTTGTCGACGATAAAATCGTCGCTCTCTGCAAGCTTGCGTCGCTTGACCGGCCGCAACCTGGCCATCACGCGACTGAGCACCGGCACGCTTTTGGCGTGGCTGTCTTCCAGCTCGGCACACAGAATAGCGGTCAGATCCCCGACATCCTTGGCGATCAGGAAGTAGTGTTTCATGAAACGCTCGACGTCCTGCAGCCCCGGATGCTCGGTGTAGCCGAGCCGGACCGCGATTTCGCGCTGGATATCGAATGAAAGCCGCTCCTCGGCGCGGCCCATCAAAAAGTGCATGTGACAACGCACTGACCAGAGGAAATCCTCGCAGCGGCGGAACAACTGATATTCCTGTTTGTCGAAGACGCCGCGCTTGATCAATTCGTCCGGCTCGCGCGCGCGGTAGACATATTTGGCGATCCAGAACAAGGTGTGGAGGTCGCGCAGGCCGCCTTTGCCGTCCTTCACATTAGGCTCGACCAGATAGCGCGATTGTCCGCTGCGTCGGACGCGGTCCTCGCGTTCGGCGAGTTTGGCGGCAACAAATTCGGCGCCGGTGTTGCGGACGACATCATTGTCGAAGCGTGTCACCAGCTCGTCGAACAATTTACGATCCCCGAGCAGGAACCGTGATTCAAGAATGGCGGTGCGGATCGTCATGTCCGCCTTGGCCTGGCGGATGCATTCATCGACGGACCGGGTGGCGTGGCCGACCTTGAGGCCGGTGTCCCAAAGGCAATAAAGAATTGCTTCGGCGATCAACTCGCCCCAGGCGGTTTGCTTGTAAGGCAGCAGAAACAGCAGGTCGATATCGGAGCCAGGGGCCTGCAGCCCACGGCCATAGCCGCCGGTTGCGACAATGGCCATTCGCTCGGCTTCGGTCGGGTTTTGCGACGGGTAAAGATGCTTGCGCGCAAACTCGAAGAGGATGCGGATGATTTCGTCTTCCATCCGGCATAGTCGTTCGGCGCAACGCCGGCCGTGTTTGTCCTTGAGCAGCAGCTGTTCGGCCTTGGCGCGACCGTCGGCGAGAGCCGCCTTGAGGCGCTGCGCCACCAAGGTACGCAATTCGCGCTCGCCGCCGGCATGGGCCTTGATCAGCTTTTCGAGCTCGGCGGCGAGCCCGCGGGCGTCGATCAGGTCCCCCGCGCCGCGGGCGGCGTGTTCGGCGGGCGGGCGTGTACCGCGGTCAAGCGCAAGTGAGGCCATGGGCTCAATCGGATAGCGGAGGCGGGCGGGCAAGTCACGGTCAAGTCACGGTCTGGCCTAAAGATATTCAGCCGTAGGCCAAAAGTGCCTAGAATTCTGTTCGAAGAATATGATCTTTTGTCAGGGCCGGACATAGGCGTTCGGAGAACGGCGTCGCTTTGCTCGCCTATGTCCCGGCTGTCCCGTCTGGGATGCGCCGCGTCCCCGGTCGGGGTCACTGGAACACGCCCGGTGATGACATATAAAAAAGAGGCAGGGAGGAAATCGAAATGCGCATGTTCCAGGTTTGCGTCTGCGGCCAGCCGCTGCAGCTCAACGAACAACCCACGCCGAAACCGGCCGGCAGCGAAGTGCTGCTGAGAGTTCTGGCGGCCGGCGTCTGCCACAGCGATCTGCATCTGGCCGACGGCTGGTTCGATCTGGGCGGCGGCAAGCGGATGAGTCTGGCGGACCGGGGCATGAAACTGCCGGTGACGCTTGGCCACGAGAATGTCGGCGAGGTCGTGGCGTTCGGGCCCGACGCCCAGGGTGTCAAGGTCGGCGATCGCCGGCTCGCCCATCCCTGGATAGGCTGCGGCACCTGCGATGCGTGCCGGCGCGGCGAGGAAAATCTCTGCCGCAGCATGCGCAGTCTCGGCGTGTTCTCGAACGGCGGCTACGCCGACTATTTGATGGTTCCACATCCGCGCTATCTTTTCGATATCGGCGACCTGCCGCCCGAACGCGCGGCTCCGCTCGCTTGCTCGGGCGTGACCACCTTTGGCGCATTGAAGAAAATCCCGACGCTGAAGAGCGAACCGACCGTGATCATCGGCGCGGGCGGCCTTGGCCTGATGTGTCTTGCTTTGCACAAGGCAATGGGCGGGCACAGTGCGATCGTCGTCGATATCGATTCCGCCAAACGCGATGCCGCAAAAAAAGCGGGCGCCATCGCTGTTGTGGATGGCGGCGCTCCCGACGCTTCGCAGCAGATCATCGACATCACAAAGGGCGGCGCCTGGGGCGTGATCGATCTCGTGGGTTCATCGCAGAGCGCGCGCGTGGGTTATGACAGCCTGATCAAGGGCGGCAAATACGTGATCGTCGGGCTTTATGGCGGCGATCTGACCGTGTCATTGCCGCCGATCCCGATGCGGGCGCTGACGATCCAGGGTTCCTACGTCGGCAGCCTACCGGAGACGAAGGAGATGATGGAGCTCGTGCGCCGCACCGGGATTCCGCCCGTTCCCGTCGCAACCCGTCCGCTGACGGACGTGAACGCCGTGATGGATGAACTGCGCGCGGGCAAGATCATCGGCCGCGTGGTGCTCAAGCCGGCATTGTGAACACTCGCGGCCTCAACGGGAAATAATTATGGACGCAAACGCGCTTCGTGCCATGCAGGCACCGATCAAGGAACGCTACAAAAACGATCCGAAGGCCGCCAGCATTACGCTCAAGGCTCAGGGCACGCTCGACGACGTCAATATCGCGTGCAAGGTGCAAACCGGGCGCGCGCTTGAGGTCGCGGGCCTGCATCCGGCAACCGGCGGCACGGGGCTTGAGCTTTGCTCAGGCGATATGCTGCTGGAGGCGCTCGTTGCCTGTGCGGGCGTGACAATGAAAGCGGTCGCGACCGCGCTTGAAATTCCGTTGCGATCGGCAACGGTATCAGCCGAAGGCGATCTCGATTTTCGCGGCACGCTCGGCGTCGCCAAGGATGCGCCCGTCGGCTTTGCGCAGATCCGGCTGCGCTTCGATCTCGACACCGATGCCGGCCAGGACAAGCTCGATCAGCTGCTCAAGCTCACCGAACGCTATTGCGTCGTCTACCAGACCATCATAAGCGGCCCGCCGGTTGATGTGAAACTGTCGAGGGTATAGGACCATGTCATGGCCGGCGCCCATGCGCCGGCCATCTCGCTTGGGAGGGCAGTCGCCGCCCGCCTGGCCGGGATCGCGGAGCGAAGCCCCGCGATGATAATGGACAGACAATGCCCGCCGAACTCTATTTCGTCCTCACTCTCATCCTGAAAATGGCCATCACCGCCGGTTTCGTGCTGGCGGCGACAATGACGGCGGAGCGCGCCGGCCCCCTCGTGGGAGGGCTGGTTTCGACCCTGCCGATCGGGGCCGGTCCGGTTTACGTCATCCTTGCGCTCGATCATGACGCGCATTTCATCGCGCAAAGCGCGGTCGGCAGTCTCGGCGTCAATGCAATCAATGTGGTCTTCGCTGTCGTCTACTGCGTCTTGGCGCAGAAGCGGTCGCTTGCCGTGAGCCTCGGTGGCACCTACGCGGTGTGGATCGTGCTCACTCTGGTCGCGACGCAGAGCCAATGGTCCTTTGTCACGGCGCTGCTGTTGAACGCCGTTGCGATCGCGTTCGGCCTTTGGATCGTGCGTCCATTCCGGCACACGCCGATGCCGCCGCTCAATCCGCGCTGGTACGATTACGCCTTGCGCGCGCTGATGGTTGCGACTCTGGTCGGCATCGCCGTCACGTTCAGTTTCCGCATCGGTTCCTACGGCGGCGGGTTCCTCGCGGTGTTCCCGGTCGTGCTCACCAGCATCATTCTTATATTCCATCGTCGCGCCGGCGGAAGACCGACTGCAGCGGTGCTTGCCAATGCTCCCATTGGCCTGCTCGGCTTCGGCATCGCTTGTACGGCCTTGCATTTCACCGCCGAGCCGCTGGGCGTTGCGGCCGGTCTTGCGCTATCGCTCGCCATCTCGGTTGGCTGGAGTCTCGCCGTGCTCGCCGCGCGCCGCCACGGATTTCCGGTCTAGCGCATGTCGCTGTTCATGTTCGGCCTGCTGCTGAAGATCGTGATGACCGCATCGATTGTGGTCGCCGCCTCGATCGTGGTCGAGCGCAGCGGACCGTTCATCGGATCGCTGATTGCCTCGCTGCCGACAGCGGGCGGCGCGGCCATGATCATACTGGCGCTGGAGCACCCGCCGGACTTCATCGCAAAGGCCGCGGTCGGCAGCGTTGTTGCCAATGCCATCGTCGCGATTTTCGCGCTGAGCTACGCAATGCTCGCGCAGCGACGGTCGTTGCTGATCAGCCTCGGGTTTGCATATCTCGTGTGGCTGGGATGTGTCGCGCTGTCGCGCCTTGTGGATTGGACTGCGACGAGCGCCGTGCTCCTCGATGTCTTGGTGTTTCCGGTGACGATTTTCGCCGGCCGGCAATTCCGCTCCGAGGGCGTAATTCGCAGGGTGGAATTCAGCGGTGCGGATCTTGCCTGGCGCGCGGCGGTCGTCACCGTGTGCGTGATCGTCGTGACCACCGCCAGCGATTCGATCGGATCCTACTTCTCCGGGCTCTTCGCCTTTTTTCCCGTGGCAATGGGCTCGTTCTTCGTGATCCTGCATCCGCGTATCGGCGGGCCGGCGTCGGCCAGCGTGGCCGCGCATGTGCAGGCACCGCTGATCGGTTTGGGATTGAGCCTGCTGGCCGTGCATCTTTTGGCCGGAACGATCGGCGTCTGGTGGTCCTATGCCATCGGCCTTTGCATCGGCCTGGGCTGGAACGCGCTGCTGTGGATGGGTCGACACTGGCGGCAGCAATGAGACTCTCATTCGTCATGCCCGGCTTTATGCCGGGCATCCCGCTTAGGTGGGCAACGAATTACCCAGTTGATCGGGATGGCCGGGACAAGCCCGGCCATGACGCCGTGGGGGAACAAGTCCGGCCATGCCGTTGAGCGGGCGCTCGCCATCTAGCTGGTACGGTGGGCAAAGGCGCGGATGCGGCCGTCGCTGAGACTCTCATTCGTCATGCCCGGCTTTATGCCGGGCATCTCGCTTAGGTGGGCAACGATTTACCCAGTTGATCGGGATGGCCGGGACAAGCCCGGCCATGACGCCGTGGGAACAAGCCCGGCCATGACAAATGCGATGTTGCGAAGAGCCCTCTGCCGTGTCCGGCCATGTCGGAAAAAAGCGCGCTACCGCAGCAGTCCTTCTTCCAGCGCCTTGATCTGGAGAGCGAGGTAACGCGAGAAAATCCGGCACTGCGCGAGGCTTCCGGCCGTGAACCACAGGCCGGGCTGCTCCGTGCGCCGCCACATGTTGCGCAATTCGCCGCCATCGTCGAAACCCCACACCGGGCCGATCGCATCGGCAATGTTGTCACCGAGATAGCGGCGCGCGGTCTCCTGCTGATTGAGATAACCGGTTGCCAGCACCAGCAGATCGGCCTGCATCGTGCGGCCGTCGTGCATGCGCGCGCCTTGCGCAACGAATGTGTCGATATCGGAATATTGGATGAGCTTGACGTCACCGGAAATGATCAGCTCCGAACAACCGACATTGAAGTAATAACCGCCGCCGCGGCGCATGAACATCATCTGGAAGCCGGTATCGTCCTCGCCGAAATGCAGACGAAATCCGCGCTTTTCGAGTGCGTCAAGCAAGGCTTTGTCGACCTCGCGCCCTTGCGCGGTCGAAATCCGGTAGGAGCGCTGCAGAACCGGGTAGGGGAAAGATGTGGCCAGCAGGTCGCAGTCCTCGATCGGAATGCCTTCCGAGTAAATCGCGTAGACGCTCTGCGCCTCTTTCAGGCTGACGACGTAGGTCTTGCTGCGCTGGATCAATGTGACGTCGGCGCCATGGGCGTGCAGTTCCTGCGCGACGTCGTGCCCGCTGGTGCCGGTGCCGAGCACCAGCGCCTTGCGGCCTTTCCATTGCTCGGCATTCTTGAAATCGCCGGAATGCACTTTGACACCGGCGAACGTGTCGAGCCCGGGCAGATCGGGCGTGTAGGGAATGCTGGCCACGCCGGTTGCGAAAACGAGGTGGCGCGGATGCATGACGCGCTCGCTGCCGTCCGCACGCCGCAAGGTTACGGACCATTGCTTGCGCCTGTCGTCATAGTGCCCGCCTGCGAGTGCCGTGCCGGTCCAGAAATTGAGCTCCAGCGCCTCGACATATAATTCAAACCAGTTCGCCAGCTTGTCCTTAGGGATGTAGACGGGAAACGTCGGCGGGAACGGCAGGTAGGGCAGGTGGTTGACGTGCACTTCGTTGTGCAGCGTCAGCGAATGATAGCGCGTTCGCCAGTTGTCGCCGATACGCGCGTGCCGGTCGACGATCAGCGTGTCGACGCCGAGTTGCTGCAGTCGCGCGGCGATCGCGAGTCCGGCCTGCCCGCCGCCGACGATGATGACCGCGGGGTCGTGATCGGCATAGGCGCGCGCCCTGGCGCGGCGGTCGCTCCAGTTCTCGGCGCCGAAGTCGCGTGTTGAATCAGGCTCGGCGCGGCGCCTGAATTCTTCTTCGTGGCCTCGCAGTTCATGCAGGTTCGTGTTGAGCGTCCATGCGCGCAACTGGCCCCGCGCGTCCGGGACAAGCCGCAGCACGCCGTTGCAGGGGCCGAAGGCGGTCTCGAATTCGAACAGCGTTTCGATTGCGTCGGTGCCGGCCCGGGTGATCCAGCGGGGCGGAGTACGCCGTGGTGGAACGTGAAACTTCCCCGGCTTCGTTCGCGCCACGGTTTCGCGCAAGGTTTTTTCGATCGCCGCGCGGCCGGTCATCGTCTGGATGTTCCAGGTGAAGGCCAGCACGTCGCGCCACAGGCCTTCCGCAAGGAACAGGTCGGCGGCCGCAGCCGCGTCCTGTTTTTCCAGCGCGGCTTCGAAGCGCGCGAGCCAGCCTTGCGCCTCCGCCGCTGCGGTTGCCTGTTTCCTGTCGGCGACGTTCATCGTTCCCGCATCCGTTTGGAAAGAGCAAGAGCAGTCGTCAATACTCGTCAAGATTACTCGTCGTGCCCGTGCTTGTCGCGGCCCTCCGTTGTCCTCGCCGGGCTTGTCCCGGCGATCCCGTTTAGCTGAGCACGTAGCTCGTAGGATGGGTTGAGCGAAGCGAAACCCATCGCCTTCGAGACGGCCCCGGGTTTCGCTACGCTACGGGAAAACGCCGGATGGAACGGAATGCCGGGGACTCTCATTCGTCATGCCCGGCTTTATGCCGGGCATCCCGCTTAGGTAGGCAACGATTTACCCTGTTGATCGGGATGGCCGGGACATAGGCGAGCGAAGCGACGCCGTTCTTCGAACGGCTATGCCCGGCCATGACAAATGCGATGTTGCAAAGAGCCCTCTGCTATGCCCGGCCATGACGAACGATGGGCGCTTAACTCTTTTGCGCTTTCGCCACCTGTGCCTTCAGGCGGTACAGCGCCTCCATCGCCTCGCGCGGCGACAGGTCGTCGGGGTTGATCGCAGCGAGCGAGGCGGCGAGCGGGTCTTCGGCCGGTTGCCGCGCATCTTGTGCCGGCTTTGCGGGGACAGCGAACAGCGGCAGGTCTTCAAAGCCTTTCGGCGCGGCGCGGTCTTCCTGTTCGAGCTTGGCCAGCACGACCTTGGCGCGGTCGATCACGCTCGCGGGCAGGCCGGCAAGCTTCGCCACCTGGATTCCGTAGGAGCGGTCGGCGGCGCCGGCGGTCACTTCATGCAGGAACACGACTTCACCCTGCCATTCCTTCACCCGCACCGTGGCATTGTGCAGCCGGTCGAGCCGGCCGGCGAGCGCGGTCAACTCATGAAAATGAGTGGCGAACAGCGCGCGGCATTTGTTCACGCCGTGCAGGTGCTCGACCGTTGCCCAGGCGATCGACAGGCCGTCGAATGTTGCAGTGCCGCGGCCGATCTCGTCCAGGATGACAAGCGCGCCTTCGCCGGCCTGGTTGAGGATGGCGGCGGTTTCCACCATCTCGACCATGAAGGTCGAACGCCCGCGCGCGAGGTCATCGGCGGCGCCGACGCGCGAGAACAGCCGGTCAACCACGCCAATGTGCGCGTGCCGTGCGGGCACGAAACTGCCCATCTGCGCGAGGATCGCGATCAGCGCATTCTGCCGCAGAAACGTGGACTTTCCGGCCATGTTGGGGCCGGTGATCAGCCAGATTCGGCCGGCTTCCGTCTCCTTCGGCGGCGAAAGATCGCAACCATTGGCGACGAATGGCGTGCCGTCGCGCGACAAGGCCTGTTCGACGACGGGATGACGCCCGCCTTCGATTACAAAGGCACGGCTGTCGTCGACCAGCGGGCGCGCGTAGTCGCGTTCGCAGGCAAGATGCGCAAGCGCGCTGGCCACGTCGAGGCGGGCCAGCGCATCCGCGCACTCTTTTATATGTGCGCTCTCGGCCATCACGCGCGCGGCAAGCCGCTCGAAAATGTCGAGTTCGAGCCCCAGCGCGCGTTCGGCGGCGCTGGCGATCTTTGCTTCGAGTTCGCCCAGCTCGGTGGTGGTGAAACGGATCTGTCCGGCGAGCGTCTGGCGGTGGATGAAGGTGCCGTTGAACGGCGCGGCCATCAGCTTCTCGCCGTGCTGGGCGGTTACCTCGACGAAATAGCCGAGCACATTGTTGTGCTTGATCTTGAGGATGCGGATGCCGGTGTCTTCGGCATAGCGCGTCTGCAGGGCCGCAATGACGCGGCGCGATTTATCGCGCAGGGCGCGCGCCTCGTCGAGCGTGGCGTCGCATCCTTCGCGCACGAATCCGCCGTCGCGCTTGAAGGCGGGCAGGTCGGTTGCCAGGGCCGCGGATAGTTCGGCGGCGAGCATGCCGTCGGGCTTGCGGGCTGCCTGCATGGCCTCGGCGATTTCCGCCGGCGTGTCCTGGAGCGAAGAAAGCGCGCGGGCAAGATCGGCGGCGGCCAATATGCCATCGCGGATGGCGGCGAGATCGCGCGGCCCGCCGCGGTCCACCGCGAGCCGCGACAAGGCGCGCGCGAGATCGGGCGCCGCTGCCAGCCGCGAGCGCGTCTCCGCGCGTGCAGCGCTATCGCCGGCGAAACTTTCGATCGCGTCGAGTCGTCTGGCGATCTGCGCCGGATCGGTGAGCGGGGCCGACAGCCGTTGCGCGAGCAGCCGCGAGCCGGCGGCAGTCACGCTGCGGTCGATCGCGTCGAGCAGCGAGCCGCGCCGCTCGCCGGCAAGCGTGCGCATCAATTCGAGATTGCCGCGCGTCGCCTGGTCGATCGCCATGCTGGCGCCGGCGCTTTCGCGCAACGGCGGCGACAGCGGCGGGCGGTGGCCGATCTGCGTGCGCTCGACATAGGTGACGCAGGCGGCCGCAGCGGTGAGCTCGAGCCGCGTCAGCGCGCCGAAGGCCTCGCTGGTCGCAACCGCAAAGAAGGATGTCAGCCGCCGCTCGGCAGTCGCACCGTCGAAGACATCGCGCGTCAGCGGCATGACGACCGGAAGCGAGCGCCAGTAACCGGCGAGATCGGCCTCGCTGTAGAGCGCATCGGAGACGATGATCTCGCCCGGCTCGAGCCGCGCGATTTCGGCGGAGAACGACGCACGCTCGCATTCGGCGACGCGGAATTCGCCGGTCGAAATATCGATCCAGGCGAGCGCGAAGCGTGCCTCCTCCTCGGTTGACGACAATCGTGCGCGCGCGACCGCCAGCAGGTAGTTGTTGCGCCGCGCATCGAGCAGCGTGTCTTCCGTGAGCGTGCCGGCGGTGACGAGGCGCACCACGTCGCGGCGCACGACGCTTTTCGATCCGCGCTTGCGCGCTTCGGCCGGGTCTTCGAGCTGCTCGCACACCGCGACGCGGTGGCCGAGCGCGATCAGCCGGTGCAGATATTCGTCGGCACGCACGACGGGAACGCCGCAGAGCGGCACGTCCCGGCCGAGATATTTGCCGCGTTTGGTAAGCACGATGCCGAGGGCGCGCGAGGCGATCTCGGCGTCTTCGAAGAACATCTCGTAGAAGTCGCCCATACGGTAGAACAGCAGGCAATCCGGATTGGCGGCCTTGATCTCGACGTATTGCGCCATCGCGGGGGTGACGCGGCTGGCGTCGGCGCTCTGCCCGGCGCCCTCATTATTATTGGGCACATTAGCGTCCACATTATTATCGACGGGGCCCGCTTCGCCGCCAGGCGTAGCGCCGTCATTATTCGAGACGCCGTCATTATTATTGAGCGGGGCGGCGTGGCGGGGCTCTTTCTTCTCCTGTTGCTTTTGCGGCGCATCGCGCCGGCCTTCGCCGTCCTGCGGTGCGGCGGCGGCCGGCTTGTTGTCCGGCTGGGGGCGAGGTTGCGTCAGCGCCATGGGGGGAGGTTAGCAGATGACCCCCGGCTGCGACGGACGGGGGGATCGATTTGACCCGCTATTCCGGGCTTTTCAACACTTTAACCGACGATTCTGCCGTAGCGCAGCGGGTGAACCCACTATCATTCGTCATGCCCGGCTTTATGCCGGGCATCCACGTCTTTCTTCACCGCGCTTCAGTAAAACAAGACGTGGATGGCCGGGACCAGCCCGGCCATGACGAATGAGAGTTCGCGCCCGGAAATGGCGGGAGATCACCGCCTCTCCACCGTCATGCCCGGCACTCGGGTCCGGCCTTCGGCCGGCCCAAGTACATGCTTTATGCCGGGCATCCACGTCTTTGCAGCAGTGCGACAGATAATGACGCACCGGTGACGCGTGACGTGGTTTGCCGAAACCAAATTCACAACCCGCCCTGTCGCATTTTTGCATCGCCTGTGTGTTGAATTTCAATTTTTCGTTCTAGTCCAATCGGACGACGCAGCCGCCCAAGTTTTTCAACGCACGCCTCCCTAAACATTTAACGGCGCCAAACCAGCATTGGCGCAATGCCGTGCGGTTCGCCACATCGCCGCCAGTGAAACCATCGCGCTGGAGTGACGGGCCACGTGCGCCACGTGAGCCGTTTTGGGAGTTGGGAATGAACCGCGTCGGATCGAAGGGTGTCGTGCGCCGCATCGCGGCGGCGCTTGTGTTGTCGGCTGCACCGTTTGTGGCGGTCGAGCGCGCCCACGCCCAGGCGAACAGCTGCACGCCGGCAACATCCGCGGCGACACCCGCGAACAATACCACCGTCACTTGCGTCGGCACGGTGAGCAATCAGAACGATCCGAATGGTTACCGCACCGGCACTGAAACCGGCGTCACCATCAATGTCCAGGGCGCCGATCCGGTGGCAGGCACTCCTGCCGCCACGGTGACGGGAACTGCCGCCGGGGTCGCGATTTTCGACGGAACCATAATTAACCTGGGTACCATCGTAAGTGGTGATAGTGGAGTCGGAATAATTGGGAACGATCCTGCCAAAGGCCTCACGGTCAACAATTCCGGCACCATCGAGAACGAAAGCGGGAGTGCTATCGGTGCCGCGATCGATAGCGAAGGCCCGCTCACTTTAAATAATACGGGAACCGTTACAGCAGTGGGGCCATTCGCTATCAAGGAGGAGCGCGCCAACCTAACAAAAATAACCAATTCAGGCACTATCGAAGTAACAAACGCGAACAGCGTCGCCATTGCTGGCTTTGCTGTCACCGTGAGCAACACCGACGGGACGAACTCCGGCACAATTTCGGCCAATGGCCAGAACGGTATCGCCATCAAGGCCTCCAATATCGTCGTCACCAGCAATCCTGGCAGGATCTCGGCCGGCATGGGTGCTGGCAACACCGGCGGCATTGCCATCGACGCCAGCAACACCGGCGGCACCGCTACCGTCACCAGCTCCGGCACCATTCAGGCGAGCAGCATCGCCATCGTCACCGACGGCCTGCTGACGCTGGACAACACCGGCTCGGTCACCAGCACGGGCGCAGTCGCCGTCGTCTCGAACAACGGCGATGTCAAAATCAACCAGAACGTCACCGGCGACACCGGCACGATTACGGCCGCTGCCACGAACGCCGTCGCGATCAAGGCCGCCGGCACCGCAACGGTCGCCAACGTTGGCAATGGCACAACTACCGGCGTTATTTCTGCGGACACCAGCGCTATCAAAGGACAGGCCGTCACCGTCACCAGCTCCGGCACCATAAGTGCACTTGGCAATGACGGCGTCGCTGTCTTTGGCGCGAACACCGTGACGGTCAACAATTCCGGCAACGTCGTTCAAACAACCGGCCTGAATGGATTCGCGATCGAGGCAGCGCTCGGCGGCACTGCGACAGTCAATAACGAACAGTCGGGCCATATAACGGCGGCCGGAATTGCTATCGAAGCTCCAACATCCAGCGTCACGAATGCCGGGACAATAGATTGACCGGTGCGCCGGTCGCAATTGAGGGAACAGCGTAACAGTCGCAGCAAACTCCGGCAGCATAAGCGAAAACGCGGATAGGTCCTCCGCCATTTCGGCGACACCGTCACCATGGGAATTCAGGCACCATTCAAGCAAATGGCAATGGCGGCATTGCAATCTTGGCGTGGAGGCTGTACGGTGGACAACACTAACGGCATCATTCAGTCCACTGGCGGCAGCGGCATCGCCATTCAAGCCGGCGCAACTGGCGCGATCACGGTAAGTAACGCCGGCGACGGCATCACGACCGGCATCATCTCGGCTACTGCAAGGGCTTTCCAGGGACAAGCCGTCACCGTCACCGGTAATTCGGGAAAGATCGAGACGACGGACCCGACGGGCATCGCAATCCAGGCTAGCCAAACCGCCACGGTCACCAATCTGGCGAACGGCCTGATCACGGGCCCCGCGAGCGGCATCAGCGCGCAAACGTCACTATCAAAGGCAATGCCGGTACTGATCGAGGCAACGGGCACCGGCGGCATCGCCATCAATGCGACGGGCGATGCGACCGTCACCAATTCCAAAACTATTCAATCGCCCGGTGGCATCGCCATTCTGGCGGGCGGTAAGGCGACCGTGAACAACTTGAGCGGCGCCATCATCCGGGGCTCAGGTGGCGTCTCCGGCGGCACGCTCAACGTGACGAACGCCGCCGGGGCGTCGATCCTGGTGGCATTGGCATCTTCAGGGCGCCGGCTCGGTGACCAACGCCGGTACGATCTCCGGCGCAGCAACGTCCGTGCAATTCACCGGCACCGGCACCAATACGCTCACGCTGCAGACCGGGTCGGTGTTGAACGGCGCTGCGCAGGGCGCGTTGGGTGGCGCGATCAACAAGCTCGTGCTTGAAGGCCACGGTACCGCCAGCAATACGTTCTTAAACTTCGGCACGCTCGACGTGAATGCCGACACCGCTTGGACCTGGACCAGCAGCTCCAGCATCAGCTTGACCAGGGTGAACAGCGGAGCGTTGGTGGTCGATGGCGGGCTCTCGGGCACCGTGGCGGTGAACGCGGGTGGCACACTGGCAGGCCATGGCAACGTCGTTGGGCCTTTGATTGTGCAAGGTGGCGCGGTGGCGCCGGGCGCGGGGGTGCCGTTCAGCACCTTGACGGTGACCGGCGACGTCAATTTCCAGCCCGGCTCGTTCTATCGGGTCAACGTCAATGCCGCCGGTCAGACCGACGTTCTTCAGATGAAGGGCGTCAACAACGCGACATCATTGGAGCGGCACCGTAAACGTGCTGGCGCAGAACGGGGCCTATGCGCCCTCGACGAAGTACACGATCCTGACCGCCGAGGGCGGCCTGGGCAGCACCACGTTCGCTGGCGTCACCAGCAATCTGGCCTTCCTCACGCCGACGCTCAGCCACGACGCGAACGACGTGTTCCTCACGCTGATGACGAATGGCGTCGTTGGTGGCACCGGCTTCGGTTTTGCCGGCGCGGCGCAGACGCGCAATCAGCTGGCGGTGGCCGGTGCGCTCGATGCGAGCCCGGCGGGCAGTTCGCTCGTCACCGCGCTGCTCAACCAGACCGCGGATGGCGCGCGGGCGGCCTTCGATGCGCTCTCCGGCGAACTGTTCGGCAGCGTTCACAACACGCAAGGGCAGGAAGCCTCGTTCACCCGCAGCACGATTCTCGGCCGGTTGCGCCAGGCGTCTTATGCCGACGTTCCGAGCGAGCTCGGCGTGCTCGGCTTCGCCGGGCCGGAACTGGCGTATGGTGGGGACGATGCCACGGCGTCGCGCGATGGCTATGCGGCCACCGCCGCAGCGAATGCGACCATGCCGGGCAAGGCGCCACCGCGCACGGATGATCGTTCGCGCGGTCTCACCTTCTGGGCGCAGGGCCTCGGCGGCTGGGGCCATTCCGGCAGCGACGGCAATGCCGCCGGGTTGAAGAGCCGGTTTGGCGGCTTCCTCTCCGGTGTCGATGCGCGCTACGGCGATACGCTGCGGGCGGGCCTCGTCGCGGGCTATACGCGTTCCGATCTCGATGTGGCTGCGCGTTCGAGCAGCGCCGGCATCGACAGCGTGCAGTTCGGCGGCTATGCGGGCGGCCGGTTCGGGGCGCTCAATGTGCGCGGCGGCGCTTCATATTCCTACGACAGCATCGATACCAGCCGCACCATTGCCTTCCCGGGCTTCTCCGACCAGACCAAGGCGCGCTTTCATGGCGATGTCGGACAGGTGTTCGGTGAAGTCGGCCATGGCATGGCGCTCGGCCATGTCGCGCTCGAGCCGTTCGCCGGTCTCGCCTATGTGTACCTGCGCGACGGTTCGTTCCTGGAAAGCGGCGGTGTCGCCGCGCTGTCGGCTTCACGCACCAGTGAGAACATCGGCTATTCCTCGCTGGGCCTGCGCGCGGCAACCGCTGTGCCGCTGGCCAATGGCACGGTGCTTGTTCCGCGCGGCTCGGTGCAATGGCAATACGCTTTCGGCGATGTGACGCCGACTTCCGTGCTGGCGTTCCAGAGCACGGGCGCGGCCTTCTCGGTTGCGGGGCTTCCCATCGCGCGCAATTCGGCGCTGGTTGAAGCCGGTTTTGACTGGCGCTTCGGCCCGTGGGCGAAACTCGGCGCGTTCTATCAGGGTGAACTCGCGCCGCATGCCCAGGCCCACGCGCTCAAAGGCGCCTTCACCTGGGATTTCTAGGATCCAGGATTGTGTCATCGGCCACGACCCCGAATTGAAATGTGTTCCTCTCCACCGTCATGCCCGGCTTTATGCCGGGCATCCACGTCTTCACGATGTGAGCGATGAAAGGCGGCTTTGTTTATATAATGACGAACCGCCGCAATGGCGCGCTGTATGTCGGCGTCACCAGTGATCTCGTCCGCCGTTGCTATGAGCATCGAAATGGTTTGCTACGAGGCTTTACGAAGCAATATGGTTTGAAGCAGCTGGTCTACTTTGAACCGCATGACGATATTCGCTCTGCAATCCAGCGTGAGAAAATGATCAAACACTGGCCACGCGCTTGGAAGGTGCGGTTGATACACGCGCAAAATCTGGATTGGCGGGATTTGTTCGACACGCTCAACTAAGACGTGGATGGCCGGGACATAGGCGAGGGTAGCGACGTCGTTCTTCGAACGGCTATGCCCGGCCATGATTGATGAGATGTTGCGATGAGCCTTTCCACCGTCATGCCCGGCTTTATGCCGGGCATCCACGTCTTTCTTTGTGCGGTTCGGCAAGCAAGACGTGGATGGCCGGAACAAGTCCGGCCATGACAGATGAGAGTAGAGTGGGCTCGGCGCACCCAAGTCGGCTATAGCCGACTTGGGAATTCCAGATTGCTGATCTCGGGCAAGCCCGAGATCAGTGCGCCTTAGCCCACCCGACGCATTTGCTGCCAGTCACCCCATGGCAAGCGTGGTCGCGTTACAGCCTCAAGCCTTGAACGTCACGCCCGTAATGCGCTCCAGGTTGCCGTGCCAGACCTTTTCCTTGTCGGCCTTCGGCATGTCGATGCCTTCGATGATGCGCAGCGTCTCGCGCGTATACATCGTGCCCTTCTCTGGATCGAACGGACAGTCGGAGGCGAACACGATTTTGTCGAGATCGTAGAAGGCAAAGCCCGCATGCGTCGCCGGCTCGCCGCCGAACACCGCTGTGTCGGCGTAGAACACATGCTTGAAATAATCGAGCGGACGCTTTTTCAGCTGCTTGAGTATGACGCTGAGGTCTTCGTCGGACGTGCGCGCGCCGAGCTGGTCCCAGCCAGGCCCGATACGGCCTTCCAGCATCGGTACGATGCCGCCGAAGTGGTGTGTGATGATTTTAAGGTTCGGATATTTGTCCATGATGCCGGAGAATACCAGCCGCGACATGGCCGCCGCCGTCTCGTAGGACCAGCCGAGGGTCCACCAGATTTCGTATTTCGACTTTTTCTCCGTGAGATAGTCCGGGAAGTTGGCCGCGCGCGCCGGGTGCATCCACACGGGCTTGCCGGACTTGGCCATGGTCGCGAAGAAAGCGTCGAAAGCCGGGTCGTCGAGCGGCCTGCCGGCAATGTTGGTGTAGATCTGCACGCCCAGCGCGCCGTTCTTCAGCGCGCGTTCGGCCTCGCGCACGCCGCCGTCCGGCGCGATCAGCGCGGCCTGTGCCACCCAGCCGGGAAATTGATCGGGGTACTTCCGGCAGATTTCGGCAAAACCATCATTGATAAGCTGTGTGTATTCCTCTGTCGCCTTGGCGTCGCCTTTGGTCATCACCTCGATCGGCGGCATCGGATAGGACAGAATCTGCGCATAGTCTTTGAATCCATCGACGATCTTGCGGCGCACATCGAGGTCGTGGATGCACGGGATTTCGCGCACGCGCTTGCCGATGTCGGCGTGCCCACTTTCAACGATCTTGTTGAAGAATTTTTCCGGAATGAAGTGGGTGTAGGCGTCGATGCGCATGAACTTTCCTCCGTGGATTCGATTGTTCTTGGACGGTCAACCGGTTCAATAAGGTGTGATGACGTTGATCAGCGCCTGCCGCTTGTCGTTGACGACGGCGTCGCGGGCGCGCGCCAGCACATCGGGTAGGTCGGCGGGTTTTTCCACGCGCTCCGCGTGGGCGCCCTGCGCGCGCGCCATGTCCTCGAATGCCGGTGACGGGTCGAGATCGGCAAGTGTGCGGCCGTCATTCTCGCCGGCGACGCCGTCCTTGAACATGGAGAGCGTTGCCCGCCGTACGGCGCCGTAACGGCTGTTGTTGAACACGATTGTCAGGATCGGAAGTTTATGGACGCTCGACATCCAGTGGCCGACCATTGGATTGGCAAACATGTAGGCGCCGTCGCCAAGCGTCGCGACCACTAAATTATCCGGCGCGGCAAGCTTGGCGCCGAGGGCGGCGCCAAAGCCCCAGCCGAGCCCTCCCGCCGACCCCAGCGCAAAGAATGTGCCGGGCTTCTCGCGCGGGCAGTGATCGGGCCGCAACGGATATTCGTTGAAGATAATCGCGTCCCTGCCGACGGTTTCGCCGATGGTGTGCGAGAGAAATTCCGGTGAAATCGTCGCGCCGGCCGCGGAGTCCTTTGCCAGCTGTGCACGCCGTGTCCGCATGCGGTCGGTGAGCCGCGCGCGGCGCGCCGCGATGCGCGCCTCCGCCATTTGCAGGCGCGGCTCGACCGCGCGCGAAAGCGCTTCGAGCGCCTGGCCAGGCCCGGCCTGCACGGCAAGATCGCTCGGGAAACTGCGCATGGGATAGCGGACGTAGAACGGATCCTCGCCGATATGCGCCACCCGGCAGCCGCCGGGCGGATGCTGCAAATGCGGAATCCAGGGCACTTCGGATTCGAGCACCAGCACCAGATCGGCATCCGTCAGCAGCGCGCCCGGTTCGAATCCGAAATGCATCGCATGGCTTGATGGCAGGCAAACCGTGCGCGGGCTATGGCTGATGACGGGGATGGCGCAGCGCTCGGCAAGATGCCCGAGCGCGGATACGGAGTTGTTCGGCAGTGCGCCGCTGATGATCAATGGGCGTTCGGCCGCCGCGATCCATTCCGCGAGCGTCGCGATCGATCGTGGATCCGGGTGAGGGAACGCCGCTTGTGGCCGCGGCTTCAGCGGTCCGACCGGTTCGGTCAATGTTGCAGAAAGCGGTTCGCGCGGCAGCATCAGGTAGACCGGTCCGCGCGGATGCGCCATCGCGACTTCCACGCCACGCATCACGACATCGCCCACCTGGCCCGGCACGCGCAGTTCGTAATCCCACTTCACCAACTCGCGCACCATGCCGGCCTGATCGAACATTTCCTGGCCCCACTGGATCGGCCGGGAACGCGAGCCGAACGAGCCCTTCTCCGTGATCGGAGTGCGGCCGGCGGCGAGGATGAGCGGCACGCGGTCGCGCGAAAGGTTGATCAGGTTGTTGAGCGTGTTCCCGGTGCCGACGGTGGTATGAACCATGACCGCTTGCGGATGGCCGGTCATCAGATACGCGCCGTGGGCCATGCCGAGCGCCAGGTTCTCGTGCGGTACCAGGATGGGTTTCGGCACCTTGGCATTGGTCTTCTTGGCGCGGCCGAAGGCCTCGACGATCGGCGCAAAATCGGTACCCGGATTGCAGAAGAAATGATCGACGCCGTGATCGGCAAGCGCGCGCAGGAAGGCCTCGGCGGCAATCGTCGGCCGTTGTCCCGTCGGTGTCCCGGCCATGTCGTTCGCCCCACGCAACTTGCACGTTTTGTCGTTATGCCGGGTCTTTTACTCGACGAGGGCAACGGTGACAACGGACGGTGGCGCAACCCTGTCATGGCCGGGTTTGGCCCCCGCGACGTCGGTGGGACATAGCCACATGTCTCCTTCGTCATGGCCGGATTTATTCCGGCCATCTCGCTAACGAAGGCAGTGCCGTGCAATGCAATAAGCGGGATGCCCGGCACAAGGCCGGGCATGACGACCGAGAGGACATGCCGTGTGCTTCGGGGCGGCAGGTGCAACGGCATGGCCGAGACTCTCCGCCGGCCGGATAGTGCGTTCGGAGGCTGTGTTATTCCGCTGCGATGCGAAATGCCGCCTGGCCGTCGATTTCGGCCAGGCATTTCGCCAGTCCTTCGCCTTCAGGGTCGACCAGTGCGGCGGTGCGCGCGCTGGCGAGCGCATCGGCCGCCCGCGCAATCGGGACCTGGCCGGCCAGCGCCGGGCGGATCACGCGCGATTTAATGGCGTGGTAGTTGGCAAGCCCGCGCGCATGCGTGTCGCCATATCCCTTGATCAGCCGGGCGCATTCCGCAACTTCTATGGCCAGTTCGCCCGAATGTTTCGCCGCATCCCGGATGAGGCCGAGCCAGCTCTCGATCTGTTCCTGCTCCTGCTTGAAACGGTGACCAAACGGACGCAGCGGTCGCAACCTGGCGAGCAACCAAAAACGAAGGTAGCCGCTGATCGAGGCGGAGTTGATTTCCATGGCGAAATAGACCCGGCCGAGCCAGCCCTTCCTCTCGGCCATTCGAAGAAGTGGCCGTGCCAGGAACGGCGGCAACAACTGGCTCAACTCCTCGATGCCCGGCTTGAGAAAGTCGTGCACCGAGAATGGCTCGCCGCCGGCATGCAATTCCTCGCGCGCGATGCGGCGCATGCGCGCCGGCTCGATCTTGGCCTGCGCGACTCGCACGATATCTTCGAATGACATGCGCACGGCGAGATGCCGGGCGACTTCCTTGATCAGCTTGCCTTGCATGCCGCTGACCTGGTCCGCTTCGATGATGGGACGAAGCCGGTCGAGGTAAAGCCTGCCATAGGCGACGTTCTGGTAGTGGATGAGACGCCGGATACCTTCGAGGCCGATGGCCTGGGCGACGGCGGGAAACGTCCGCGCGACTTCATGCTCGACGAGTGCCGGCGTCGACGCAGCCTTCTTCTTTTTTTCCGCCGGTTTCTCGGCCTGGAGTCTGGCGCGCGCGGAGTCGTAGCCGGCGCGGAATCCGCGCAGGTTGCTGTCGACGGATTTGCTGTCGTCGCGGATCGTCGCCTCGAACTGTTCCGGGCTCAGCGGCAAGCGGCCGGAGCCGACAATGGCGCCGAGCATCACCGCACTGATCATCGAGCCGCTTTGTTTTGCGAGCGCATCCATGTCGATGAGCAGGGCATCCTTCGCGTGCTCTTTGACGACCTTGACGAGCTTGTCCTGGTCGAAGCGTCCATCGCCCATCGCGATCTTTTCATCCATGGCATAGAAGCGGCTGAGCGAACTGATGACGTGCGTTCGGTCCGGCGTGACGAAACCGCTCGCCACCGTGCGGCCGGCTTCGAGCAATTCGCTCGCGACCGCGATGTCGATGTCGCCGACCCCGGGCGTGAGTGCGAGAACCGGGCGCCTGCCGTCGAGGTCGGCCGCTTTCAGCGGCAAGATTTCGATGTAGTAGGTGGTGGCGCCGGTGCGCTGCGCCACTCCCGGGATCGATGTGCTCTGCACCGGAAAACCGGCCTGCGAAGCCGCCGACACGATCCATTGTGTCAGTACGCCGCCGCCTTCGCCGCCAAGTGCGGCGATCAGCATCGTGATCGGGCGCGCCGGGCTCATGCGGCAGCCTCGCCGGCGTAGCCGCCGAGCCAGCCGATCACCTTTTGGCGGAAGCGGTGCACGAAACGGTCGCGCCAGGTCGCATTGCGGACGATCTCGGCACGGTAGAAGGAAGGGCACAGCACGGCCGCATGCGCGACCTCGCCGCAGAGCCCGCAGCCAACGCATGATTCGACGACCGTGGCCACCGGATCGGTTCGCAGCGGGTCGGAGGTGGGTTTCACCGTCAGCGACGGGCAGCCCGACAGGCGGATGCAGGAGTGGTCGCCGGTGCAGATTTCATCATCCACGCCATAGCGCACGCGTGTGACCCGTTCGCCGCGCTTGAGCTTTTCGGCATCGTCGGCGCGCACGCGGCGCTGACGCGCGAGCTGGCACTCCCCGTCTGCGATGATGATCTTGAGTCCGCGCTCGGCGGTCTTCATCGCTTCCTTCAGCGTCTCCACCATTACGCTGACGCTGTAGGTGCGCACCGTGCGCAGCCATTTTACTCCCATGGCCCGCAGGGTCTGCTCAATGCCCATGCCTGGCGCAGGCCCTTCCTTGCTTGCCGCGCTCGACGGAATGTATTGCTGGCCTGTGGCAGAGGCATAGCCGTTCTGCATCACGATCAGCACACCGTCGCCCTTGTTGAAGAGGTTCGAGGCAACGCCCGTGATCAACCCGTTATGCCAGAAGCCGCCGTCGCCCATGATCGCGATCGGACGTTTTTCCATGTTTGGCGTCACCGCAGCGGCACTCGCGAGCGACATGCCGTAGCCGAGAATGGAATTCCCGAGCGAGAATGGCGCGAAAGTCGCAAACGAATGGCAGCCGATGTCGGCACTGATGTGCGTGGGGCCCAGTTCGCGCTGCATCAGCTTGATTGCTGCAAATACCGGCCGTTCCGGGCAGCCGGTGCAAAAAGCCGGCGGGCGCGGCGGCAGGGGGCCGAGTGCCGCCGCGGCGGCCGCTTTGTGCGCAACGAGTCCGCGTGCGGTCCTGGCGACAGTGTCGGCGTCGATCCCACGGGGCCGTGTTTGTTCCAGAAATGCGGCGAGCCCTTCCAGCAGGACGTCGGAGGCGTATTCGCCGGCTTTCGGCAGCGGGTCTTTGCCGAATACGCGCGTGTTGATATCGGCCCGGCGCAGTTCGACATTGACGGCCTGCTCGATGTAGTCGGGATAGCCTTCTTCCACGACCAGGACTGCGCGTTTACCCGCGCAGAATGCGCGAAGCTCTTCGGGGACCAGCGGATAGACCACATTGAGGACCAGCAACGGAATGCGCGACACGCCGAAGATATCGGCCAGTCCCATTCGTTCAAGCGCACGCAGCACACTGTTGGTGAGCCCGCCCATCACGATAATGCCGACGTCGTCGACGTCTCCCGCGATCGTTTCGTTGAGCTTGTGCTCGCGGATGAAGGCGCGCGCGGCGGGCAGGCGCTCTTCGACCTTCAGGCGCTCCTGCGAGAAGATCACCGGCGGGTGCGCCAGCCGCCCATAATTGAACCGCGGCGGACCGGCGAGTTTATCGAGGCCGGATGCCACGCCCTTGCGGTTGGTCGTGGCGGCAAACGATCCCGTGGCGTGACAGGCGCGGATGCGCAGTTCCAGCATCACCGGTGCGTGGCTTGCCTCGGATAATTCGAAACCCTTTTCGACGGTGCGCACGATCGACGGCAGGTCGGGCCGCGGGTCGAGCAGCCACATCGAGGATTTCAGCGCATAGGCATAGGAACGTTCCTGGATGACGCTGGCACCTTCGCCATAGTCCTCGCCGAGGATGATCATGGCGCCGCCGACGACTCCGGGCGATGCAAGATTGGAAAGTGCGTCTGCCGCGACATTCGTGCCGACGATGGACTTCCATGTTACCGCGCCGCGCAGCGGGTAGTTGATCGAGGCGCCCAGCATGGCAGCTGCCGACGCTTCATTCGAGCAGGTCTCCAGATGCACGCCCAGCTCCGACATGATGTCTTCTGCGTCGACGAGCACGTCGAGCAGGTGGGAGACCGGTGCGCCCTGATAGCCGCCCACATAGGAAACGCCGGATTGCAGCAGCGCCTTTGTGACAGCCAGGATGCCTTCGCCGTGGAAGATCTCTCCGTCGCCAAGCTTGAGCGACTGCACTTCCTTCTTGAACGAGCGTTCCATCCTCAGGCCTCGGGTAGATGGTTTGGACCCCAACGATTTAGCATTTTTTGCCTACATGCGCGAGGGCAGCCAAAGGGCAAGAATGGGAAGGGCGATCAGGATTATCAGCCGCACCAGGTCGGTCAGGATGAACGGAATGACCCCTTTGAATATTGTGGCGAAACTGACGTCCTTAACCACGCTTTTGATGACGAATACATTCATGCCGACCGGCGGGTGGATCAGGCCGAGTTCCACCGTCATGACGATGATGATGCCGAACCAGATCGGGTCGAAGCCGAGGTGAATGATGACCGGAAAGATGATCGGCACCGTGAGGATGATCATGGCCATGGCATCCATCAGGCAGCCGAGCACGAGATACATCAGCATAATGAGCGCCAGCACGCCGTAGCTTCCGAGCCCGAGCCCGGTGAGGAATGCCGTCACCTTCTGCGGTGTCTGCGTAATGGTCAGGAAATAGCCGAAGAGGAGGGCGCCGATTAACACGGTGAATACCGCCGCCGCGGTGCGCGTTGCCTGCAACAGCGACGCGAGAATTTTTTCCTTGTTGAGTCTTCCGGTCAATACACCGATCAGAAATGCGCCGGTGGCACCGACACCGCCGGCTTCGGTCGGCGTGAACCTTGGCAAGAATGGCAATCCGTAGAGCCCGCCGATTACGAATACGAACAACAACAGCGGGGCCCAGATTTCCCTGAGGCCCGCGATGCGCTGCTGCCAATCCACCCGGGCGCCGGCCGGCAGAAAACCCGGACGCACATAGCCGATAATGGCGATGGTGGTGAGATACATCGCCATCGCCAGGATTCCGGGAATGACGCCGGCAATGAACAGCTTGCCGATGTCCTGCTCGGTGATGATGCCGTAGACCGCCAGCACGGTGGATGGCGGCAGCATCGCCCCGAGGGTGCCGCCCGCGGCGATGACACCGGTCGCGAAACTCTGCGGATAGCCGTGCCGGCGCATCTCGGGATAGGCGACGGCGGAGAAAGTTGCCGCAGTCGCAACCGAGGACCCGCAAATTGCAGCAAAGCCGCCGCAGGCGACGACGGTGGCGAATCCCAGTCCGCCGCGCAAATGGCCGACGAAGCCGTTGGCACTGGTAAAAAGCTGCCGGCTCATGCCGGAATTGGACACGAACGTGCCCATTAAGAGGAACATCGGTATGACGCCAAACGTGTAGTCGGTGACCGTGCGCATTGAGGTCGTGCCGACAAGCTTGAGCGCCGCGGTTCCGTTGACGAGGTAGGCAAAACCGGAGACGCCGACGAGGCCCATTGCCATGCCGACCGGCACGCGCAACAGCATGAGCGCAAACAGCGAGACGAAGCCGAGGATTGTGACCGCTTCAGTGCTCATTTCATTGGCGCTCACTCGACCGGCTTGATCGCAGTTTCTTTGATGGACTCCGGCTGCACGATCAGCCGGTAGGTGCGGATTGCAATCAACACCACCGCGGAGACATCACCCACCCAGGCCAGCGCGAAGTACGGCCAGGTAGGCAGGCGCAGATCGAAAGTGAGAACGTTGTCGTAGTAGGTGCCGCGCACCTTGTCGAACAAGGTGTATGTCTGCACGGTCACCACAAACAAGAGCACGAGTGTTGCGAAAATGTCGATCATGCGCTGATAGCGGGGGCCGACATTGGCCCAAACCAGATCGACGGTGATGTGCGTGCCTCGATATGAGGTCGCCGCGATCCCCCAGAAAATCAGGATCCCGAGCAGCATGCGCCCGACATCGTAGGAGTCCGGAATGGAATAGGCGAATAGGTTGCGCAGAAGCACCTGCAGAAAAATATTGGCGGCGACGATGCCGACAAAAAACGCCGCCACCCATTCGATCGAGTCGATGAAACGATCCATGTAGACGCGTTTCATGCCTGCCCCGCGGTGATCAAGCCTGCCACGAATGAACGGCGGCGAGAATCTTCCGCCGCCGCTATTCTTTGCCGTATCGCCGCCAGATCACATCGCGAGTGCTTTGTACTTGGCGAGTTGCTCCTTGAGCTCTTTCAGCGCGACGTCGGGATCGGTCCCGGCCTTTCTGACGTTATCGGCCCAGGCTTTTTCAAGAGGCTCGGCCGACTTGCGCCATTTCACCATCTGATCGGGGGTGAGCTGATAGACTTCGTGGCCGGCTTCCGCCTTCACCTTGGCAAGGCCATCATGTTCGAACTTGCCCCAAGGTCCGCCCACCAGTCCCGCTTGTTCGGTGGTGCAGTGATTGTCGATCGCTTTCTTCTGGCGCGGCGACATTTCATCGTAGCGCGCTTTGTTGAACACGAAAGCGAAGGTGGTGACGTAGAGCGGCGCGTCCATATGATACTTCGTCACCTTGTCGATGCCGAAAAGTACCAGCGAGCCCCACGGAAAGCTCACCGCATCGGCAACGTGCTTTTCGAGAATGTCACGCACTTCGGGGGCGGCAGCCTGCACATTGGTGCCGCCAAGTTGTTTCACCCAGGCCGCCATGGTTGCGTGCGCGGGGCGGATCTTCATGCCGTTGATGTCTTCCGGAACCACGATCTTCTTGGTGCTCGAGTGGAAGGAGCTTGGGTCGTGAATGAAGGCAAGGCAGAATTTGACATCCTTCATCTCTTTTGCCGCATATTTGCGGTACCAGGCATCGAGCGCCTCGGAGCCGCCTTTGGCGTCCGACATCAGGAACGGCAATTCGCCGGCGGCGATGATGGGGAAACGCCCCGGCTGATAGCCGGGATTGATGTAAGTGAGGTCGGCAATGCCGTCGCGGGCCATGTCGTAATGGTCGAAAGCCTTGCCGAGCTGCTGCGCAGGAAAAACCTTGTAATGCAGGGTGCCGCCGGAATCCTTTTCGACCGCGGCGCCCCAGTCCTCCAGCGCCTTCTGCAGCGGGTGTGACGCCGGTACCCAGTGCGACAGCTTAAGCTCGAAGGTTTTCTCTTGCGCGAATGCGCCGGTCGCTCCGCCGATCAGCAGGGCGGCCGAATAGACACATGCGGCGAAACGGAGTTTCATGGGCTCCTCCTTGGGGGTTGGGTGTTGGTTTAGCGGCCAACTTTTTGCAATATTCAGCCGAATGCCAACGCCGTTGTAAAGCGCATAGTTTGACATCAAACTAAATGCTTGGAGCGCTCAGCGCTGCTGAAAGGGCAGATGCGTGCACGGAACGAACGGAACAGGCGGCCGACGGCGCGGCAGGAACGGTGAAGCCTTTGGGCCGTCGATCAATTTCGGCCCGCTCGGGCACTGGGTCGGCTTCAACTTGCGCATGGCCCAGGAGGCGGCGTTCCAGGCGTTCGCACGGCGATCGCAGGAAATCGGCGAAAGCCCCGGCCGATTTGCGACTTTGGTGCTGATCGCCCGCAACCCGGGAATCAGCCAGACCGAGCTTTCACTCGCCAATGGCCGCGACAAGTCGAGCCTCACCCCCGTCGTCGAGGAGCTTGTTCGTCGCGGGCTGGTCGACCGAAAAAAAATGGAAAGCGACCGGCGCACCTACCGTCTAACCGTCACTCCGGCCGGAAAGAGGATTCTCACGACGTTGACGCGCTGCGCGCGCCGGCATGAACGTAATCTCGACCGGGTCATCGGTGAGCGGGATCGCATGCGCTTCATTCAGATCCTGAAAAAGATCGCGGCGGAGATTGAGTAGCTGATTTTGCGAAGAGCCTCTCCGCCGTCATGCCCGGCTTCATGTCGGGCATCCACGTTCTTCGTGCCGTTCAACAAGCAAGACGTGGATGGCCGGGACAAGCCCGGCCATGATGGGTGCGGTTTTGCGAAGAGCCTCTCCGCCGTCATGCCCGGCTTCATGCCGGGCATCCACGTCTTTCTTCGTGCCGTTCAACAAGCAAGACGTGGATGGCCGGGACAAGCCCGGCCATGACGTATGAGAGTAGGGTTGGCTAAGCATGCTCGCGAGAATCCCGACCGACTACTCCGCGAACTTGCTCAGCACCGCTTGCGGCACGGGATGTGACTTAAGCCGCCCGCTCGCATCGCGCAGCACCCAGAACTCTTTTTTCCGAACACTCGACGCAGGCAGTTCCGTTCAGGCTGAGCTGGTGTTCAACGTCGAAACTCGACCGTCCGAACGTCACGCTGCTCTTGACCGTCACGTCATCGCCGAAGCGGGTCGGCCGCAGAAAGCGCGCGCGAGTGCGAACGAGCGGAAAGCCGCCGAATTCGAGTTGCTTGAACATCTGGAATTTCGTCATGCCGAGCGCACGCTCGAACAGCATTGCGGTCGAGGCATCGAAGATCTCGAAGTAGCGCGGATAAAAAATGATACCGGCGGGGTCGCAGTCGCCCCATTCGATGCGCACCGTGCGGGTGTTGCTGAATGTCGTCACGATGTCGAGTCTGCCATGATTTCCGGTTTCATGCAGGGCATCCACGTCTTTCTTTGCGCGGGTCACCAGGCAGGACGTGGATGCGGATCAGTCAGCGCGGCGCCATGCGCAGCGCGCCGTCGAGACGGATGACTTCTCCGTTGAGATAGCCGTTGTGGATGCAGTGAAGCACGAGGGCTGCGAATTCGCGCGGCTCACCCAGGCGCTTGGGAAACGGCACCGACGCGCCGAGAGAATCCTGCACCTCCTGAGGGAGCGCCCGCAGCATCGGCGTTCCGAATATTCCGGGCGCGATCGCAAGAACACGAATGCCGAACTGGGCAAATTCGCGTGCGGCGGGCATGGTCAACGCGGCCACGCCGCCCTTGGACGATGCGTATGCGGCTTGCCCGATCTGCCCCTCAAAGGCGGCAACCGAAGCCGTGGAGACGATCACGCCGCGCTCGCCTCCGGGCGAGGGCTCGACGGCCTGCATGGCCGCCGCGACGAGCCGCATCATGTTGAAAGTGCCGATCAGGTTGACGCGGATGACGCGCTCGAAGTCGGCAAGCGGCATCGGCCCGTCGCGGCCGACGATGCGCTTGGCCGGCCCAATGCCGGCGCAATTGACGAGGATGCGCGCGGGGCCATGGTCGACAGCAGCCTTCTTGACCGCAGCCTCCGCTGCCGCGCTGTCAGCGACGTCGCAGGCGACCGCAATGCCGTTGATATCGATCGCAACTTCCGCCGCGGCCTTCTGATTGACGTCAATGATCGTGACTTTTGCGCCGGCTGCCGCCAGTGCGCGCGCCGTAGCCGCGCCCAGACCCGAAGCGCCGCCGGTAACGATGGCTGCCTGTCCTTTGGTCTCCATCAGCGCGTTCCTTCAATGGTGATGAGCCGCGACGATAGAGGCACGGCATAGAGTTCGTCCACCAGGGCGGCGCAATTCTTCAGCACCGCGCGCTGATTGATCGAGCCCTTGTCGGTCATCTCACCTTTGTCCATGGATGGCGGCTCTGCCATGAGGATAGCGCGTTCGACGCGCATCGAGGATCCCTGACTAAAGGCTGCGAGTTTTTTCAGCGACTCGGCAAATTTTTGCCGCACGCCCGATGCGCCGATGATGTCGGCCGGTGATGCGTCGGCGCCAAATCCGCCGAGTCCGCGGCAGGCCTCGATGTCCGGAAATACGAGCGCCGTGATCTCGCTTCGATCGGCGCCGGCGAATACCACGTCGCGCACATAGGGCGCAAAATGATCGATGAAGCGGGCACGCAGCGGCCCGACGCTTGCCCATGTCCCGGTTGACAGCTTGAAATCCTCGGCAATGCGGCCATCGAACAACAGGCCCTTGGCCGGGTCTCCCGGGTCTGCGAATTTCAGAGCATCACCGATCTTGTAGTAGCCTTCCTCGTCGAAGGACTCGCGCGTCAATTGCGGTTGCCGCCAGTAGCCGGGGGTGATGTGCGGCCCGCGCAGCCGGGCTTCCAGTTTTCCCTCATTGGGCACCAGCTTGAGTTCAACGCCGGGCGCGGGCAGACCAATATTGCCGGAACCGCCGAAATCCCAGGTGCAGACGAGCGCCAGCGGCGCGGTTTCGGTCGAGCCAAGCGACGACAGAAAGATGATGCGCTCGCCGGTGGTCTCGACCGCAAGCCGGGTTAGCTCATCCCGAGTTGTCTGGTTCAGGCCCGCGCCGGCATAGAACAGCACTTTCAATCGGCTGAAGAAGTTGCGGCGCAGGACTTCGTCGGCACGAAAATGCGCGATCAAAGCCTCGTAGCCTTTGGGGACATTGAAATAGATGGTGGGCGCGATATCGCGCAGATTGCGCGCCGTCTTCGGCACGCCCGGCGGGGTCGGATTTCCGTCGTCGATATACAGCGAGCCGCCGCAGGTGAGCACCATGTTGAAGTTGTGGTTGCTGCCGAAGGTGTGGCTCCACGGCAACCAGTCGACCACGACCGGCGGCTCGTCCCTCACGAAGGCAAACCCGGATGCGAGCATCGCCTGGTTCGAACAAAGCATGCGATGCGTATTGATGACGGCCTTGGGATTCCCGGTCGAACCGGAGGTAAAGAGAAACTTGGCGATTGTGTCGGGGGTGACATTCGCATGGGCAGTGGCGACGCCTGCGGTGTCGTCGACGCCGAGAAGGTCCGAGAAAAGCGTCGTTTTGCGGTCGCCGAGCGGGTTGCGTGCGACGACCAGCTCGATTTCATCGGGCACCGTCGCATAAAGGGCGCGCGCGAACGGCCCTCCGTCATTCGCGAGCACCAGCCCCGGCGTCAGCAAATCGATGATCGCGCGCAGCTTTCCGAAGTCGCTCGACAGCAGCGAATAGGCAGGCGAGACGGGCGCGTAAGGGATGCCCACATACATCGCCGCGAGCGCAAGCAGCGCGTGTTCGATGTCGTTGCCGGACAGCACGACGATCGGCTTTTCGGGGGATAGTCCGCGGCGCAACAGCGCGGCGCCGATCCGCCGAACCTGTGAGAGCACCTCTGCGTAGGAAAGCCTGCGCCACTGCTCCTGGGCATCGCGCTGCGCGAGGAATACCCGTTCGGGCGCGACGCTGGCCCAATGTTCGAGAGCTTCACTGAGTTTGCGGTGGTAAGTTCCGAGCGGCTGCGCTGCGCGGATATGGATGACGCCGCCGGCTCGCTGTTCGATGACGGCGTCGGGCTTGGCAAGCCGCACTGGACGCAATGGCGCGGCTGCGTGGGTCTTGAGGTCTGAGGCGGTGCTGGGCATCGGTGGTTGCTGTCGTGGTCAGCCGCGCGTCACTTTTGGCGCGCGTTTCTGGAGAAAATCCTTCAGGCGTGCTTTTGCGTCCGGATCTGCCTGGGCCATCGCCGACATCAGCGCCTCGACCGTATGGCCGGCGGCCGGATCCATTTCAGCAATGCGCGGCAGGGCGTGCATGACGGCGAAATTCGTCATGGGCGCGTTGCCGGCGATGCGCCGGGCAAGCTCGAGACCCTTTGTGAAACCACTGCCGGGCTCGACGAGATACGTGGTCAATCCCATCGCCTGTCCTTCTTCCGCCGAATACGTGCGGCCGGTGAGCATCATGTCCATCATGCGCGCGACGCCGAACAATCGCGGCAGCCGCACCGATCCGCCCCCTCCGACGTAGATGCCACGGCTGCCTTCCGGCAGGGCATAAAAGGCGGAGTGCTCGGCAACGCGTATATGGGCCGCGGCGGCGAGTTCGAGGCCGCCGCCGACGACGGCGCCGTGCAGGACGGCAACAACCGGAACACTGCCGAACTGGATTTTATCGAACGCGCTGTGCCAAAGGCCGGAATGGGCAATGCCCTGCGCGACGTCGCGTTCCTGTAGTTCCGACAGGTCCAGCCCGGCGGAAAAGTGCTCCCCTTCGCCCGAAAGCACCACCGCGCCAACGCCTTCCGGTAGCGAAGTGAAAAACTGTTCAATGCCGATGATGCTCTCATCGTCGAGGGCGTTGCGCTTGTGCGGCCGGTTCAGCCGCAGAATGCCGACCGTTCCCTCGCGCTCCGCAATCAGCGAGGACGGAAGCCTGATTGCAAGCCGCTCAGCCATTATTCTACCTCGTAGACGTCCAGCCGCACCGCGTGTTGCTCTCGCTGGCCGCGCGCCAGGGCCAGGATCCGGTTGAGCCAATCCACCGCCGGATCGGCCGTCTCGAACCGCATGACGGTCCGGAAATAATAAAGGGCGGGATCGACATTGTCGCCCCGCGCGACTTTTTCCATGACCTCGCGCGGCCCGTGCCGCAGGCCTTCGCTGGTGACCATGATACGCGCTCCCGCCTCGGTTTCGATGGTGTAGCGCGCTTTGATATCGGCGGCGCCATCGGCGCGAATGATCTGCCAGTCCGCTCCGCCGGGCAGGACACGGCCGGTGAGCTTGGGCCCATTCACCGTGCCACCGGCGATGCCGATGATGCGCCGTTCGCCGTAAGGCGTGCGGCCGAGATTGTTCGCGGCCTCGAGTTTGGCATAAATCGTGAAAATCGGCTGTTTGCTCAGCATGGACCATGAACCGTTGGGGGCCCAACTTGTGGGCGCTGCTCCATTTGACCCTTCCGGTGGCCAGCCGTAAATACTGGACTGTAACCGGGATTCAAGTTCGCATGGCGCGTATCTCCTCGCTTGCCGAGGCCATAAAATCTGCCGTCCGGGATGGCGACACGGTGGCTTTGGAAGGGTTCACCCATCTCATCCCACATGCCGCGGGCCATGAGATCATTCGCCAGGGCCGCAAGGGACTCACATTGATCCGGATGACGCCGGATCTGATTTACGACCAGCTCATCGGAATGGGCTGCGTGGCCAGGCTGATATTTTCCTGGGGCGGAAACCCCGGTGTCGGCTCGCTCCATCGCTTGCGTGATGCCGTCGAAAACGGCTGGCCGCACAAGCTCGAGCTGGAAGAGCATTCCCATGCGGCAATGGCGAACGCCTATGAAGCCGGCGCGGCCGGGCTGCCATGCGCTATTTTCCGCGGCTATATCGGCGGCGATCTGCCGAAAGTGAATTCCAGAATCAAGCGCGTGACATGCCCTTTCACGGGCGAGGAACTCGCGGCCGTGCCGGCCCACCGTCCGGATGTAGCTGTGATCCATGCGCAGCGCGCCGATAAGGCCGGCAATGTCATGATCGAAGGCGTGCTCGGCGTGCAGAAGGAAGCTGTGCTCGCGTCCAAACGCTCCGTCGTGACGGTTGAGGAAATTGTCGACCAGCTTCCCGAGCGCAGCCTCAATGCGGTTGTGCTGCCGCACTGGACCGTGGAGCATGTCGTCGAAGTACCGGGCGGCGCTTTTCCGTCATACGCGCAGGGTTATTATCCGCGCACCAACAGTTTCTACAAGGAGTGGGATGGAATCTCGCGCGAGCGCGATTCGTTTCTCGCCTGGATGAAAGAGAATGTGATGAGCAAGGGTCCAGAGGTCTTCGCGCAGCATGTGCGCAAATTCCGTGCGGCGGCTGAGTGAGCAGCATGGCTGATTACAAGCCCAACGAAATGATGACCATCGCTGCGGCACGCGCGCTTAGGGACGACGACGTCTGCTTTGTCGGGATCGGCATGCCTTCGGCTGCGGCCAATCTGGCGCGCCTGACCCACGCCCCCAATATCACGCTGATCTACGAATCCGGCACGCTGGCCACCAAGCCGAATATTCTGCCGCTCTCGATCGGCGATGGCGAACTGTGCGAGACCGCAATCACGACCGTTTCCGTGCCCGAGATGTTCCGTTACTGGCTGCAGGGCGGCCGTATCAAGGTCGGCTTTCTTGGTGGCGCGCAGATTGACAGGTTCGCCAATCTCAACACTACCGTCGTGGGACCCTACGAAAAGCCGAAGGTGCGATTGCCTGGCGGCGGCGGCGCGCCGGAAATCGCGACATCCTGCGGGGAAATTTTCATCATCATGGCGCAAGGCAAACGCAGCTTTGTCGACAAGCTCGATTTCGTGACGTCAATCGGTCATGTGTCAGGCGGTGACAGCCGCGCCAAACTTGGCGTGAGGACCAAGGGCCCCACCAAGCTAATCACGGACCTGGCTTTGTTCGAGCCCGACCCGGTCACAAAGGAAATGACCGTTGTCTCGATCCACCCCGGGGTCACGCGCGACCAAATTCAGGATAATACCGGCTGGAAGGTTTCATACGCTGCAAAAATTGCTGAAACGCCATCGCCGACGCAACGCGAACTTGATGTGCTGCGCGAACTGCAGGCGCGCACCAAACGCGCGCAGGAGGCTGCGTGATGGCGCACGACGTTTTCATTTGCGATGCGGTGCGTACGCCGATCGGACGCTACGGTGGTGTCCTCGCCAAGGTCCGGACCGACGACCTTGCCGCCGCACCGATCAAAGCCCTGATGGCGCGCAATCCAAAAATCGACTGGGAAAAACTTGAAGAAGTCTACTTTGGCTGCGCCAACCAGGCGGGTGAGGACAATCGAAATGTCGCGCGCATGGCGCTTCTGCTCGCAGGATTGCCGGCCAGCGTTCCGGGCCTGACTTTAAACCGTCTTTGTGCTTCCGGCTTGGAAGCCGTCGGCACCGCCGCACGTGCAATCCGCGCCGGCGAAATGGATTTTGCCATCGCGGGTGGCGTTGAATCGATGACACGCGCGCCCTTTGTGCAGGGAAAGGCGCAGGAAGCCTTCTCCCGTGCGGCCGAGATATTCGACACGACGATCGGGTGGCGCTTCATCAATCCGCTCATGAAGCGGCAATATGGCGTCGATTCCATGCCGGAAACCGGCGAGAACGTCGCCGAGGAATTTCAAGTCGCCCGTGCGGACCAGGACGCATTTGCGCTTCGCTCCCAGCAACGTGCGGGCAAGGCCATTGCCGCCGGCTATTTTGCCAAGGAAATTGTTGCGGTGGAGGTGCCCGGCGGAAAAGCCGGGCCGGTCAAGGTCGACATGGATGAGCACCCACGACCGCAAACGACGTTGGAGCAGCTTGCGAAGTTAAAGACGCCGTTCCGCAATCCCGGCACCGTCACGGCTGGAAACGCATCCGGCGTCAATGACGGAGCTGCCGCCATGATCATCGCGTCTGAAACGGCCGTTAAGGCACATGGGCTCAAGCCACGCGCGCGTATTCTCGGTATGGCCTCGGCGGCGGTGCCACCGCGCATCATGGGCATTGGGCCAGTGCCGGCAACGCAAAAGCTGATGGCGCGCCTTCAGCACAAGATCGGCGACTATGATTTGATCGAGATCAACGAAGCCTTCGCATCACAGTCGCTAGCATGCCTGCGGCAGCTGGGGCTCGCCGACGACGCCGCGCACGTCAATCCTCATGGAGGTGCGATCGCGCTTGGACATCCACTCGGCATGTCGGGTGCACGTCTTGCGCTGACGGCCGCGCACGGACTGGAAGAAAGTGATGGCAAGCTCGCGCTCGCAACTATGTGCGTTGGGGTCGGGCAAGGTGTATCGCTGTCCCTCGAGCGGGTGACTTGAGGGGCAACAAAAAAGGCAACGAGAATGACGCTCATTTTTCCGAAAGAAAGCCTGAGTGCTTTTCCCAAGCATCTCACTCCCGGGTATCGCAGCACCGTCAAGCGTTCTCCGTCGAAGCCGCTGATCATCGTGCCGCATACGCTGTCGGAGGTCACCGGGCCGGTCTACGGCCACGACGCGGTACAGGAAGGCGACGCCGACCTCACCAGGCAGCACAAAGGCGAACCGTTGGGCGAGCGCATCATCGTGCACGGGCACGTACTCGATGAAGACAAGCGCCCGGTTCCCGATACGCTGGTGGAAATCTGGCAGGCGAATGCCTGCGGCCGCTACGTACATAATGTCGACCAGCATCCGGCGCCGCTCGACCCGAATTTCACCGGGGCAGGCCGCGCCGTTACCGACAAGAAAGGTTATTACCGCTTCATCACGGTGAAGCCGGGCGCCTATCCCTGGGGCAATCATCACAATGCGTGGCGCCCGAACCATATCCACTTCTCGGTATTCGGCTATTCGTTCCTGTCGCGGCTCGTGACGCAAATGTATTTTCCCGGCGATCCGCTGTTTCCGTTCGATCCGATCTTCAATTCGGTGACCGACGAAAAGGCCCGGCAGCGCATGGTGTCGAGTTTTGATCTGGAGAACACCATCCCCGATTGGGCACTTTGTTTCCGCTTCGACATCGTATTGCGCGGCCGCGAAGCCACGCCCCAGGACACGGACAAGCATTAAAATGTCTGAGATCACCCCATCACAAACTGTCGGCCCATTCTTTGCTTACGGTCTGGCACCGCACAGCCGCTGCGAATGGCGGCCGGAGCAGGGCAAGGATGTCTACGACTGGAGGGAGACTGTCGGTGCCAACCTGGTGACGCCCGACGCGTCGGGCACGAAGATCCGTATTGAGGGCTGCGTGTTCGACGGTGACGGCCTGCCAATCAACGATGCGATGCTGGAAGTGTGGCAGGCGGACGCACAGGGCCAATACGCCCACCCACGGGACAGCCGCACACGCCCGAATACCAAGTTCATGGGGTTCGGCCGCTCGGCGACCGACAAAAGTGGCAACTACAGCTTCGACACGATAAAGCCCGGCAGTGTGCCCGGTCCCAACGGCAAGGCGCAGGCGCCGCATATCGTTTTTTGCATCTACTCGCGTGGCATGCTGCGTCAAGTCTATACCCGGCTCTATTTCTCCGATGAGGGCGCCAATGAGAGCGATCCCATCCTTGGCCTGGTTCCGGCAGATCGGCGCGGGACTCTTATCGCCCATCGTGAAATGCGCGGCGACATGCCGGTCTACCGTTTCGACATTCGCGTCCAGGGCGAAAATGAGACGGTTTTTTTCGACGTCTGATTGATCCCTTCATTAATTCGAACGTTTCGGGCCATTTTCGTGTCGCCTTGCGCGTTGTGGCACGCCCATTTCTGCCCACTAAATTCCGACCATTTGAGGGGAATCGCCCACTATTCTATCCATTGGCGCCTGTTTCCAGATAGCGCCTCAGCCTTTCCTCTTGAAATACTGAATTTATTGAGTGGGCATTTTGCCCACCCATCTTGCCCATCTTTCTCGTCCTCATATTTATAGTTGACGGCTGGGGCCTGAGTTGGTTCGCTCTGCATCACAACGGCCATTGAGAGCCGGTAAGGAAACGCGCCATGAACGAGCAAATCATTCAGGAGATCAGTGAATTCTGTCGCGCGCGCGGGCTTGCGGAATCGACCTTCGGTCGCCGCGCCGTCAACGACGGCAAGCTTGCCAGCAGGCTACGCAACGGCGGCCGGATCACGACCGATACACTTGAGCGCATCCGCGCGTTCATGGCGCGCAACAATGACGGCGCGCCGGCACGTCGCCGTGTTCTCTTCGAACCGACTCCTCCCGGTGCTCTTCCCGTCGTGAAGCCGCCGGCGCCGCCGGTTGCCTCCGGACTTTCGGGCGAAGATCCGCAACGCAATTTCCGCTTCTTCGACAACCGGCAGAAATATCTGCTGTTCGTCAACACATGCTCGGAAAAATGGGAAGTCGCCTCGCGCGTCGGACTTGAACTCGCCAACATTCATCCGCGTCCTCCTGCGGTCCGTGTGTTCGACGCCGGCGTCGGTGACGGCACGGTGCTCGCACGTGTCATGCGCTCAATGCACGATCGCTTTCCGACCACGCCATTTTATATCGTCGGAAAGGAGATCAGCCTTGAGGATATCCGCCTCACGCTCCACAAGATGGCCGATCGTTTCATCGAGCACCCATCGACTGTGCTCGTGCTTACCAATCTCGCTTATGCCGAGGCGCCGTGGCTGGCGGTGAAGTCCGTGAGCGCTGCCACCAGCCTGGTCTGGAAAGAGCTGGCGATGGAAGGCAACACAGCACACAGCTTCGAAAAGCAGATTACCGACCTTGAGCCGTTTCTCGCGGAGAGCTGGAAGGCCCGCGTGAGCCCGAAAAGCGGCAATCCGGTTTATGAGCGTCCCGTCATTCTGGTGATCTACCGTAGCGATCATCGTTTCCTCCTCGATCAGATCGTGCCCAAGCCGGGCGGCACGGTCGCCGACTACGATCTTGTCATTGCGTCGCAGCCTTACCGCGCACGCGCTTCATTGGAATTCAAGGCCAAGCGGGTACTTGCACCGCTTGCGCGCGCGCTCGGCCCCGGCGGCCGCATGATCGCAATTCATTCCTATGGCCATGACCCGGGCATGGAGATCATCCAGAAGGTATGGCCGAATGACAATCCATTCGCCCACAACCGGCATGACCTGCTCAAGGAAGTGAAACATGATCTCGGCGCTGCCGGACGTGATCTGAACTTCAACGCCTATGCCGATCAGCGCTCGCTGTTCCGTTACGATATGCACACCTTGCCGTCGGAGATTTCATCTTCGATCGGTACATCCACGCTGCTTGCCGCCTGGAATGCGGCGATTTACGTGGCGCAGGTGGAGGACGACCGTTTGTCCGACGTGAACAGCGACCGGCGCTATATCCAAGCAACGCGCGAGGTTCTCCAAAAGCATGGCGGCTTATGGTTTTACGACGAGTCGTTCGTGATCTCGCGCCGGCGCGAATAGGCACGGCGAACAAATGGCCGCTGTTGCCCCTGTGTCCGATACCGGCGTTTTCACGCAACGCTTTTCGCTTGAAGCGACCCGGCCGGGGGCCGCCGAGGTTGCCGCTCTTGCCGGCATCCTTCCGCCCGGCACGCCGCTCTATCTGACAGCGGTATCGACGCAAGATGTGCCGGAACTCGTCGGCGCGGCCGCGGCTTTACGCAAAGCCGGGCTTGAGCCTGTTCCTCATATTGCGGCACGGCGTCTCGAAAGTGCTGTGGCGCTGCAGGAGTTGCTCGCGCGGATGCGTAGCGAAGCCGACATACGGCGGCTCCTGCTGATCGGCGGCGACGTCGACACGCCGGGGGCATTTCCCGACGCTCTTGCGGTTATTCAGAAAGGACGGTTGCGGGAGGCCGGCATCGAGGAGATCGGTATAGGCGCGTATCCGGAAGGGCATCCGCGTATTCCGGCCGGGCGTCTGGAAATCGCGCTTGATGAAAAAATCGCCGCCGCCACCGCGCAGGGATTGCGCGTCCATATAGTCAGTCAATTTTCATTTCTCCCGGATCGCATATTGACCTGGGTCAGGCAATTGCGTGCCTGTGGCATTGGTAATCCGGTGAAAATCGGTATGGCGGGCCCCACGAGCGTCCCCGCACTTTTGCGGTTTGCGAAGCGCTGCGGCGTCGCGGCGTCATTGCGGGGACTGATGTCGGGCGTCGCCAGCGGGCTGGTCGGCCACGTCGGACCAGATCGCATCCTCGAGACGCTTTCAACCGCAGGTGACTTGGGCGACGTCGCCCCGCACTATTTTACATTTGGCGGAACGCTTGAAACCGCGCGCTACGCGTGCGAAGCCGCCGCAGGACGGCCCGGTGGCGGCCGTGCTATGGCTCGAAGTAACTAAGACCCGCTGCGAGAGCGGGCCAGTCGCGGAGGAAGTGATGACGCAAAGAACCAAACCCCCATTTCGCGCCGACCATGTCGGGAGCATTCTGCGGACTGCTCCGGTCAAGGAAGCCCGCGCCAAGCGAGAGAAGGGCGAGTTCACCGCTGCCCAGCTCAAGGAGGTAGAGGACCGGGAGATCGAGAAGATCATCAGGAAGCAGGAAGAAATCGGCCTCAAGCTCGCGACCGATGGCGAATTCCGCCGTTCCTGGTGGCATTTCGATTTTTTCGGCATGCTCGACGGAGTCGACATCTACGAGCTTGATCACGGTATTCAATTTCAAGGGGTGCAGACCAAGCCTCGCAGCATAAAGGTCACCGGCAAGATCGGCTTTTCCAATCATCCAATGGTGGAGCACTTCAAGTTCCTCAAAGCGCACACCAAGGTTATGCCGAAGATGACAATTCCGGCGCCAAGCGTGATGCATTTCCGCCTTGAGCCCGGCGCGGTCGCAAAGGGCGTCTACCCGGACCGTGACGCCATCTTCGATGATCTCGCCCTGGCTTATCAGAAGGCAATCAAGGCCTTCTATGACGCCGGTTGCCGCTATTTGCAGTTCGACGACACTGCCTGGGCGTATCTCTGCTCGCAGGAAGAACTGAAGAAGGCCAGGGATCGCGGGCTTGACGTCGACCACCTGCAGGAGACGTACACGCGCTGCATCAACAAGTCGCTGGAGGCTAAGCCCGCAGACATGACGATCACGACGCATGTGTGCCGCGGCAATTTTCGGTCGACCTTTATTTCGTCCGGCGGCTACGAACCGGTGGCGCAGAACCTCCTCGGCAAATGCAATTATGATGGCTACTTCCTCGAATACGATACGGATCGTGCGGGCGGGTTCGAGCCGCTGCGCTTTCTGCCGAAGAGCAACAAGATCGTCGTGCTCGGTCTCGTGACGTCCAAATCAGGACGGCTGGAGCCACGCGCCGATATCAAAAAGCGCATCGAGGAAGCGACAAAGTATGTTGCACTTGAGCAGCTCTGCCTCTCGCCGCAATGCGGCTTTGCGTCAACCGAGGAAGGCAACGTGCTCGCCGAAGACGAACAATGGGCGAAACTGCGCATGATCGTTGAAATGGCGGAAGAAGTGTGGGGAAAATGATTCGTCGTGTCCCCGGCGCAGCGCCGTACGACGTGTTGCGCTGCAGACCCGGGACCGTAACAATGTGTGGCGGTCCCGGCTTGGCGGTGCGCCGCATCCGGCACAAGTAGGTCTTCATGCAGAGAACCACTCCTCCCTTTCGCGCCGACCACGTTGGAAGCCTTCTGCGTACCGCATCGCTGAAGGAGGCACGGACCAGGCGCGCCAAAGGCGAGATCGACACCGCGGCGCTCAAAGCGGTGGAAGATCGCGAGATCGAAAAGATCGTCAAGAAGCAGGAGGACGTGGGGTTGAAGCTCGCCACCGATGGCGAGTTTCGCCGCTCGTGGTGGCATTTCGATTTCTTCCGGGGACTGGGAGGCGTCGAATCGATCACGACATCGGGGGGCATCCAGTTTCACGGTGTCGAGACCAAGCACGAGGGGATCAGGATCACCGGCAAGGTGGAATTCGCAGGCCATCCGCAGATCGACCATTTCAAATTCCTGAAGGCGCATTGCCGCGTGACGCCGAAAATGTGCATTCCGGCCCCCAGCACATTCCATTTCCGCCAGGGGCGGGCATTGGTCAGCAAGGAGGTCTATCCGGACCTCGACGAGTTCTTCGCCGACGTTGCCGCGGCCTGGCGCAAGGCGATTCGCGCTTTCTACGACGCCGGCTGCCGTTATCTGCAGCTCGACGACACCGCCTGGGCCATGATGTGCGACCCCAACGAGCGCGCGCAGTCAAAGGCGCGCGGAGACGATCCCGACAGGCTGCCGGCAATCTATGCGCGCATGACCAATGCGGCACTCGAAGGCAAGCCCACCGACATGGCGGTCACCATGCATTCGTGCCGCGGCAATTTCCGCTCAACCTGGATTGCGCAGGGCGGCTACGAATTCGTTGCCGAACATCTGCTCGGCAAGACCAATCTCGACGGTTACTTCCTTGAATACGACAGTGACCGGGCCGGCGGGTTCGAGCCATTGCGGCATTTCCCGAAAGGCAAGAAGCAGCTTGTGCTCGGTCTTGTGACCTCGAAGAGCGGGCGCCTAGAGCCCAAGGATGACATCAAGCGGCGTATTGATGAGGCCGCAAGATATGTTGCGCTTGATCAGCTGTGCCTGTCGCCGCAATGCGGTTTTGCTTCCACCGAAGAAGGAAATGTGTTGGCCGAGGACGAGCAGTGGGCGAAACTAAGCATGATTGTCGAATTGGCGGAAGAAGTGTGGGGGAAATGATGCGTCGTGTCCCGGGCGCAGCGCAGCACGAAGTGTTGCGCCGCAGGTCCGGGACCGTAACGATGTGTGGCGGCCCCGGCTTCGCGGTGCACCGCATCCGGGACAAGTAAGCCTTCATGCAGAGAGTCAATCCTCCCTTCCGTGCCGATCACGTGGGCAGCCTGCTACGCAGCGCGCGCCTGAAGGAGGCGCGCGCGAAGCGCGCGCAAGGTGAAATCTCCGCCGAGGCGCTGAAAGCGCTCGAAGACCGCGAGATCGCGGGCGTCATCAGGAAGCAGGAAGACATCGGGCTTAAGGCTGTGACCGATGGCGAATTCCGCCGCGCGTTCTGGAACTACGATTTTCTCGGGGCATTGCCGGGCGTCGAAGCCTATCTCGGCGAGCGCAAAATCAAGTTTCAGGGGGTCAATCCGAAGCCGATGATGCTGCGCGTCGTCGGCAGGCTTGGCACATTCTCCGGCCACCCTATGCTTGATCATTTTCGGTTCGTGAAAGAGCACACGCGTGTGGTCCCGAAGATGACCATTCCGTCGCCGTCGTCGCTGCATTTCCGCTATGGACGTGAGGCGATTCCGGAATCGATCTATCCCGAGATGAGCGAATTTTACCGCGATCTTGGTCAAACCTACGCCGGGGCCGTTCGCGCTTTCGCCGATGTGGGATGCCGCTATCTGCAGCTCGACGAGGTGAACTTCACCTACCTCTGCGATCCGAAGCTGCGCAGGCAGGTGGCCAACCGCGGCGACGACCCGGAAAAACTGCCGTCGATCTATGCCGGCATGATCAACGCGGCAATTTCGGATATACCGCCGGACATGACGATTGCCATGCACTTGTGCCGAGGTAATTTCCAATCGACTTTTGTCGCGACAGGCGGTTACGAGCCGGTCGCGGAAATTCTTTTCAACTCCATCAATGTGCATGCGTATTTCATGGAATACGACAGCGACCGTGCGGGCGGTTTTGAACCACTCCGCTTTGTGCCGAAAGGCAAGACGGTCGTACTCGGTTTGGTCACGTCGAAGTCGGGCCGGCTCGAATCCAGGGACGAAATCAAGCGGCGGATCGACCAGGCATCGAAATTCGTGCCATTGGATCAGCTTTGCCTTTCGCCGCAGTGCGGCTTCGCATCCACCGAGGAAGGAAATATCCTTGCGGAGAATGAGCAGTGGGAAAAACTGCGAATGATCGTTGAACTTGCCGAGGAAGTGTGGGGACGCTGATGGGTGGCATGGTCGCGGGCAAAACGGCCATCGTCACGGGGGCCGGGCGTGGAATCGGTCGCGGCATTGCGATGCTGCTCGCGGCGGAAGGTGCGCGCGTGGTGGTCTGCGACATCGGTGCCAGCCTTCAGGGCGAGGGCAACGATACCGGCCCCGCACAGGAGACGGTTGATGCCATCAAGAAGTCCGGCGGCGAAGCGGTCGCATCGGCACTATCGATCACCGAGCCGAAAAATGCTGAAGCGATCGTCAAGGCGGCCTTCGATGCCTTCGGCGGCGTGGACATCCTCGTCAACAATGCCGGCATTTTACGCGATGTGATCTTTCACAAGATGAGTTGGTCCGATTGGTCGGATGTGATTGGCGTGCATCTCAACGGTTCGTTCAACATGAGCCGCGCCGTCGCGCCGCATTTTCGTCAACAGAATTCCGGCGCATTTGTGCACATGACCTCGACTTCGGGGCTCGTCGGAAATTTCGGGCAGGCCAACTACATGGCGGCAAAGCTCGGTATCATGGGACTTTCGCGCGGCATCGCGCTCGATATGGCGCGTTTCAATGTACGCTCGAATTGTATCGCCCCGTTTGCGTTCACGCGCATGATCGAGTCTATCCCCGCGCAATCGGAAGATGACAAGCGCCGGATAGAAGCGTTTCAGCGCATGACACCCGAAAAAATTGCGCCGCTTGCCGTCTTTCTGTGCGCCGACGCGGCCGCCGGTATCACTGGCCAGATTTTCTCGGTTCGCAATAACGAGATCTATCTGTTCAACCAGCCCCGGCCGGTCAAGACCATTCACCGCGCCGGCGGCTGGACGCCGCAACAGATAGCGGGCGAGTTTAAAGCCGCCTTCGCATCCTCGCTTACGCCGTTGGAACGCTCCGAAGACGTATTCAATTGGGACCCGATTTAGACGCACTTGTCACGGGCTGCCGGCTGCATAAAGTGGGCCCATGAAGAAGCGCAGCGCCGAGAATGACGAATTTGCCGACATTCGCGCGAATGTCGGTGCATTGTGCGGCAAATTTCCTGGCGAATACTGGCGCGCCCTCGACCGCGAAAGAGCCTATCCGACCGAATTTGTCGCCGCCCTGACCAAAGCCGGTTACCTCGCATCGCTGATTCCGGAGCAATACGGCGGCAGCGGCCTTGGTCTTCGTGCCGCCGCTGCCATCATGGAAGAGGTGCATGCGTCGGGCGGCAATGGTGCCGCCTGTCACGCCCAGATGTACATCATGGGCACGATTTTGCGCCATGGAAGCGACGCACAGAAGGAACGCTATCTTCCCTTGATCGCGAGCGGCGAGTTGCGCCTCCAGGCTTTTGGCGTTACCGAGCCGACGTCGGGAACCGACACATTGTCGCTGCGTACGACCGCCAGGCGGGAAGGCAACGATCACTACGTCATCAACGGCCAGAAGATCTGGACGTCACGCGCCGAGCATTCCGACTTGCTGCTGCTGCTCGCGCGCACGACACCGAAGGACCAGGCCAAAAAGCGAACGGATGGGCTGTCGGTATTTCTGGTGGATATGCGGCTGGCCCAGGGTGCCAGCATCGCCATCAATCCGATCCGGACCATGATGAATCATGCGACCACGCAGATTTTCTTTGATGACCTCCGCGTCCCGGCGGAAAATCTGATCGGCGAGGAAGGCCAGGGATTCCGCTACATCCTGTCCGGCATGAATGCCGAACGCATCCTGATCGGGGCGGAATGCATCGGCGACGCTAAATGGTTCATCGCCAAGGCAACGAATTATGCAAAGGAACGCGAACTGTTCGGCCGGCCGATCGGGCAGAACCAGGGCGTCCAGTTTCCGATTGCGCGCGCCTACGCGCAGATGCGGGCGGCCGAGCTGATGGTGCATGAAGCAGCACGCAGATATGAAGCCGGTGAAGACATCGGGGCGGAGGCCAACATGGCCAAGCTGCTTGCGGCCGATGCGTCATGGGCCGCCGCCGACATGTGCGTGCAGACGCATGGCGGGTTCGGCTTTGCGGAGGAATTCGACATCGAGCGGAAATTCCGCGAGACGCGCCTCTATCAGGTCGCGCCCATCTCCACCAACATGATTCTATCCTACCTGGCCGAGCATGTGTTGGGATTGCCGAGGTCTTATTGAAATGGCTCCCGTCGTGCGCGACGTCGACCTCGCTCCGCGAGTGAAGAGGTAATCGTGCTCCCTCTCTCGGATCTCCTTGTCGTCTCGGTCGAGCAGGCAGTAGCGGCGCCGCAGTGCACGTGCCGGCTCGCTGATGCGGGCGCGCGCGTCATCAAGGTCGAGCGGCCCGAGGGTGACTTTGCGCGCGGATACGATCATGTGGTGCATGGAGAGAGCGCCAATTTCGTGTGGCTCAACAGGGGCAAGGAATCGGTCGTGCTTGATCTCGGCAAGGCCGAAGACAAGGTGCTTCTCGAGGCCATGCTCGCGAAGGCCGACATATTTGTGCAGAACCTCAAGCCGGGCGCGCTGGCCAAACTTGGATTTGCCATTAGTCGCCTGCGCAAGGATTACCCGCGACTGATCTGCTGCTCGGTTTCGGGCTACGGCGAGAGTGGTCCCTATGCCCAGCGCAAGGCCTATGATCTCCTGATTCAGGCGGAGTCCGGCGTCTCCTCGGTGACCGGCGGCCCCGAAAGTCCCGCACGTGTCGGCGTTTCGATCGTCGACATCGCTGCCGGCCTGAACGCTTATGAGGCCATCCTAGAAGCGCTGATTGCGCGCGCCAGAACGAATGCCGGCGCCGAGATCTCGATCTCGATGTTCGACGCCATGGCCGAGTGGATGACGGTGCCGCTTTTGAATGAGGAACACGGCAATCCCTTCAAGCGCGTCGGGCTTGCGCATCCGACCATCGCGCCCTACGGCGTGTTCAAGACACGGGACGGCGCCGACATCCTGATAGCCATCCAGAATGATCGCGAATGGCGGGTGCTTGCCGACAAGATCCTGGGCGATGCTTCGCTCGGATCGGATTTAAAGTTTTCAACCGCTCCTCAACGCGTCGCGCACCGTGCCGATACGGATGCCAGGGTGGCGGCGGTTTTCGCGTGTTACGATGCCGCGCCGCTCATGAAAATTCTGGAATCTGCCGACATTGCTTTTGCGCGCGTGAACGATACGGCGCTCCTGTCAAAGCATCCGCACCTGCGACGGATCACGGTCGAAGCGCCAACCGGGCCGGTCAGCATGCCTGCGCCGGCGCCGTTGCGCACGGCACAGCAGCGGGTCTATGGCCCGATCCCAGCGCTGGGCGAGCATACCGAAATGATACGGAGGGAATTTCTGCCTTGAGAACCGGTGCAATGCGCCCGGGCCGAGAGAACGGAAATGAACTAGTCGATCGCCGCCGCCTCAACCTTGGCGCCTGGCGCCAGGCGGGTCCGGCCGATGATCATCACCAGTGGGATCACCGCGAGGGTGAGGATCATCAGCAGCTTGAAGTCATTGATATAGGCAAGCATTTCCGCCTGTCGCGTCACGATCAGATCAAGCAACGCGCGGCCGGCATCCGTATGCACATTCAGATTTTGCGCCACGTCCGGCATTTGCAGCGCGTCGTTGAACGGCGTTACCTGCTCGGTCAAGCGTGCGTGCATCTCGGTTGACTTGCTTGTCAGGTTGGCAATGACCATCGAAATCCCGATCGACGAGCCGATATTGCGTGTGAGAGTCGTTATCGCGGTTGCTCCCGTGCGCAGATGATTGGGCAAGGTGGCAAACGCAACCGTCGAGATAGGCACGAACAATAGACCGAGCCCGATGCCCTGCACGATGCTGGTGACGACGATCATTCGCTGAGTCACATCGAGCGAAAAGCCCGTCATGTAGTAGAGGGTGCCGCCGGCGAGCAACAGGCCGCACAGGATAAGATAGCGCGGCTGCACCATTCGCATCAGCCGCGGTGCCGCCATCATGGTAAGAAGTGTGCCAACTCCGCGAGAGCCGAGCAGGAGACCCGCGGTCTGGATCGGGTAGCCGAGCAGGTTCTGCATGAACGGCGTGACCAGCGCCATGGTACCGAAAAGCACGACGCCGATCACCACCATGAAAATACAGCCGCTGACGAAATTGCGATCCTTGAACATCTCAAAGCGGACAAATGGCTCGGGCGTCGTCAGCGAATGGGCGAAGAAATAATAGAAGCCCGCGATCGAGACGATTGCTTCCGTCCATATCTCGTTTGAATCGAACCAGCCGACCTGTTCGCCGCGGTCGAGCAGCAATTGCAGCGCGCCAATGCCGATGGCAAGGGCGATGAATCCGAACCAGTCGAATCGCAGGTGTTCGTGCTTCTTCGTCTCTTCCATGAACATCAACATGCCGAGGACCGTTATGACGCCGATCGGCAGGTTGATGAGGAATACCCAGTGCCAAGAGTAGTTGTCGGTGAGCCACGCGCCCAAGGTCGGACCCATGATCGGACCCAGCATCACGCCGACACCCCAGATTGCCATTGCTTGCCCGCGTTCTTCTGCCGAATAGGCATCGAGGAGCACGGATTGCGACAGCGGCACGAGCGCGGCACCGGCCATGCCCTGCATGAGCCGGAACAGCACGATCTGCTCGATGTTCTGCGCCAGGGCGCAAAGGAAGGAGGCAACGGTAAATCCGCCGACGCAGATGGCGAAGAGCTTCTTGCGGCCGAAACGATCCGACAGCCAGCCGATGGGCGCCGTCATGATGGCGGCGGCCACGATATATGAGGTGAGGACCCAGTTGATCTGGTCGAGCGAGGCCGAAAGCGAGCCCTGCATGTAGGGCAACGCGACGTTGGCGATCGTCGTATCAAGCGCCTGCATGACCGTGGCGGTCATGGTGCAGACCGTAATAAGAATGCGCCGCAGCTTCGGATCCATTGAAGCAAAGCGCGCGGTCATTTTGCTTCTTTCGCCGAAGCTGACATGAACGGCAGCCGGCTATGGCCGGTGTCGATCTCCACGTTGACGCTCATTCCCGATCGCAACAGATGGGTGTTCTCATCCTTGTTGAATGCAATCCGAACTGGAACGCGCTGCACGATCTTCACCCAGTTTCCGGTCGCATTCTGCGGCGGCAGTATTGAGAATTGCGCGCCGGTTCCGGGGCTCACGGCAATGACAGTGCCGGTGAAGGTATGGTCGGGGAAACTGTCGACATCGAGCGTGACTTTCTGTCCGACACGCAGATAGGTGATGTCGGTTTCCTTCGGATTGGCGTCGACCCATGGCGCCTGATCGTCGATGACACTGAGAACAGGGGTGCCGGCCGCGACAAACCGGCCGAGCTGGATGTTATCCACCTGCGTTGCGGTACCCGCCATTGGCGCGCGGATGATCGTGTGATCGAAGTCGCGTTGTGCGTTGTCGAGCGCGGCTTTGGCTTGCGCATATTCAGGGAACTGCGCGAGCGGCAGATCGGGATTGTTGAGCAATTGGTTCAGCGTCGTCTCACGCTGCTGGGTGGCATATTCCGCCTGCAACTTTGCCGTAACGACGGCAGCCGCTGCGGTGTCGAGATCGGCCTGCGATCCCGCCTGCGAACTCACCAGCTTGCTTTTGCGCTCGACGTCGCGTTGTTTGAGATCGACATTTTTCTGGGCGAGGTCCGCCAGCGTCTCCAGCGATTTGAGATTGGTCTTGAGCTTGTCGTAATCGCTGCGCGCGTTGTCGAGCTTGGCTCTTGCCTGCTGCAGGGCGAGCGCGTAGGGCTCGCGATCCAGCGTAAATAATACATCGCCGGGATTGACGTGCTGGCCTTCGCGGATGGCGACATCGGTGATCTTCCCGGAAATGTCCGGTGTAATCAGAACTTTCTGGGCGCCGACATAGGCGTTGTCGGTCGAGATGTAGCGGCCGCCGGAGAGGTAAATGCCGAGGCCGATTATCGCCGCCAGCGCGGGGACGCCCACCAGCAGAAACATCCGCAGACGGCCTCGCCCGAGGCGCGCAAGCAATCCCGCCTTTTGCGTACCGTCGGTCTTCGCTTCGTGCGCAGTTTTGGCTTCCGGCGCGGAGACGATTTTCAGGGCTTTATCACTCATGACTTATCCGTTGGCGGCTTGCTGTTGATTTGTGTTGTTGGCGATTGCGGTACGAAGATTGTCTTTCACCGCCCCAAGCTCCTTGAGCATTCGCTCAATCGATGCCGACGTGAGCCCGTCGAGGACGGTCTCCATCAGGTCGGCGCCGAGGACCGCGAGGCGGTCGAGCACCGGCTTCGCGGCCGGCCTGAGGTACAACCGGTTTGCGCGTCGATCGTTCGGATCGGCGCGGCGTTCGATTAGTCCGTTGTCGGCCAGCCGATCAAGCAGACGCGTCAGGGTGATCGGCTGAAGGTCCAGCATGTCGGCAAGTTCCGACTGCTTGAGACCCTCATTCCGCTCGATCCGGATCAGGACCGCCCATTGCGCCCGCGAAACCCCGAACTGCCGTGCCCGCTGGTCGGCATAGGTTTTCATCAGTCGCGCTACATCCATGATAGTAAAAGCGAATTCCCTTTTCACCGGCTGTGCTGTCATGGCTTTATCTCGTCGCTGCAATGGGTATATAATAAGTAAGCTTATAATAAGCTCAATATGCTGTTTTCTCAGACCAGCCCCGCGTTTGGCGCGCGGGTGACGAAGTGCCGGGCGTCGGGCAAAGTTGGTTTCCCGCCTTTGCATTCACAGGAACCCGGCACATGGACATTGGCTTCATCGGACTCGGAAATATGGGGCAGCCGATGGCGCGCCGGCTCATCGAGGCCGGGCACACGCTCATTGTGTACGACACACGCAATGACGCGACGGCGCCGCTGGTCGCGCTCGGCGCGCAGCTTGCATCCTCACCGGCCGATGTTGCGGATCGCGTCGAGACCGTTATGGCGAGCCTGCCGTCGCTGCAGATTTCCGAAAAAGTCGCGACCGGTGAGGGCGGGGTCATTGAGGGCAAGCGCGTAAAACGCTTCGTCGACCTGTCCACCACCGGCTCGCGCGTCGCTGTAAAGATTGCGAACGCTTTGGCGAAGAAAGGCATTGCGCAGATCGACTCTCCGGTGAGCGGCGGCATCGGCGGAGCCAGGAAGGGCACGTTGGCAGTGATGGTCTCGGGGCTGAGGCCGGAAATCGATCTGGTGAAAGACGCACTCGCCGTGTTCGGCAAAGTGTTCATCGTCGGCGAGAAGCCCGGCATGGCGCAGACGATGAAGCTCGCCAACAACTTTCTCTCAGCGACCGCGATGGCGGCAACTTCCGAAGCGGTGGCGATGGGGGTGAAGGCGGGGCTGGATCCTGCGGTGATGATCGATGTCATCAATGCCGGCTCCGGCCGGACCACAGCCTCCGATGGGAAATTCCCGCAAGCGATACTCCCGCGCACATTCAACTACGGATTCGCGACAGCGCTAATGCTCAAGGATGTTCGGCTATGCGTCGAGGAAGCCAAAAACCTCGATGTCCCGGACGACGTCATGCGCACGGTCCTCGATCGATGGGAGCTGACCAATAGCGAATTCGGCGGCGACAGCGATTTCACCTCCATCGTCAAAATGATCGAAAAGCGCGCAGGAGTCACTGTGGGTAAAAAATCATGAGCGACGACATCCACGAAGTCTACGCTGTCTGTTATGCAAGCCACGCCCGCAAGCGCTCGGAAAATTACATCTTCGGCGATCCGCATGACGAGATGACCTCGATTTCCTACTACGTCTGGGTCATCAAGGGCCCGCATGGCACCTTCGTCTGCGACACGGGCTTCGACGAAGCGGCGGCAAAGGAACGCGCGCGCAAAATTATTCATCCTGTGGGTGAAGGCCTACAGGCGCTCGGCATCGCCCCCGACAAGGTCGATCACGTGATCGCCACGCATATGCATTGGGATCATGCGGGCAACTACGATCTGTTCCCGAATGCGCGTTATCACATCCAGGATACCGAGATGGCATATGCCACAGGCCGCTGCATGTGCCATCAGATGTTGCGCATCCCGTTCAGCGAAAGCGATGTGCTCGCGATGGTGCGCAAGGTTTTCGCATACAGGGTCGAATTTCACGACGGCGTCGAGGAACTTGCGCCGGGCATCACCGTGCACAAGGTCGGGGGCCATTCGAAGGGCTTGCAATGCGTCCGGGTCAAGACGAGGCGGGGCTATGTGGTGATTGCATCAGATTCCTGCCACCTCTACTCGCACATCGACGAGGGGCGCGTTTTTCCGATCACTTATAGTGTCGGCGATACGCTCGAAGGCTACCGGACGCTGAAAAAACTTGCGAGCTCGCGCCGGCATATTGTTCCGGGCCACGATCCGGAGGTGATGAAGCTTTACCCTTTCGCGAAAGCCGGGCTGGAAAACTGGATTGTGCGCCTCGATGCCGACCCGAAAGGCTAGGACGTAAAACCGAGGGCGCTCACGTCTGAGCCGGCGCCAGAATCGACGCGTACAGCGCCGTGTTCATTTGCTTTGCTTTATCGGCGAGCATCGCGTTGCCGAGCAGGCGGTAGGCATGCTCTGCCGCGATCGCGCTGTACGCTTGCAATGCCTTCAACTCGATCGGTGTCGGCTCGTGCACATTGGCGAAATGTGTCGACACGATCCCAAGCAGTAAACCGTCGCTGGTGAACATTGGGGTACTCTGGACCGCCCGGAAACCCGCAACCCTTGCGTCTTTCAAAAACGCCGCGAAGCTGGCGTCATCTTCTACATCTTTGACGATCACCGTATTGCGGAACCGGAGCGCGCGACCGCACGCGCAACCGTCATCTTTGCCGACACGCCGAAACGCCTTCAGGAAGGGTGCCGCAAGACCACGCTGCGCCACGATGACCAGCTCATCCCCAATCGGCAATTGGACGTTGCCATATTCCGCGCCGTGCAGACTGATCGTGTCGTCAAGGATGGTCTCGATTGTATCCTCGAAGGTGCGCGAGGCGTGCAAGCGCTTTCTCAGGCCGGATAGCATCGGATCTGTTCAAGCCGCAGGTCGTTGGGGTGAAGGTGCGGATCGGATAATACGCAATTTCACATATCGTTCCAGCCGTTTGACGTTGCCAAGTTCCATTGCCTCGCCATCGCCGGGCCGACGTCCCGATATGGCCGGCTGCGCCACCGCCGGATTTATGCCAACCCAAGTTCCGCGAATGCGGTCTTGTGATGCTCCGCGCTCTCGGTGGCAAAACAGCAAAAAGTCACATGCACGATGCCGCGAGGACGAGCGGCGACTTCGGATGCAACGGTTCCGACCGCGATCCGCGCGGCAAAATCGGGCGGAAAACGATAAACACCCGTGGAAATCGATGGAAAGGCGATGGAAGCCAATGCATGGGAGGCAGCATGGTCAAGCGCCGTGCGATAGCAGCCCGCCAGAAGGGCGTCTTCGTTCTTGTCTCCACCGCCCCACACGGGACCGACCGCGTGAATCACGTAACGGGCTTTGAGATTGTGGCCGCGGGTAATTTTGGCCGAGCCCGTTTCGCAACCGCCGAGCGTGCGGCATTCATCCAGCAGTTTCGGCCCGGCCGCGCGGTGAATGGCGCCATCGACGCCGCCGCCGCCGAGCAGAGTTCGGTTCGCGGCATTCACGATTGCATCGGCATTCAACGTCGTGATGTCGGCGACAACGATGTCGAGGATTGTCTGACCGATTTCGGCAGCCAGCTCCGTCATTCGGGCCACGCTGTCATTGGCTTGTCGCCCCAGGTGCGGCTTCAAAATCGACGCTCGAACGCACGCCGATGTCGTCGTAGTGCGCGTCCAGGAACCGCCGTGCGGCACGGCGGCCATTGGTGCGCAACATCTCGAAGAAATCAAAGTCGGTGTTGAACCGGTTGGTGGCGTCGAGCGTCTGCGCTGAGCCTGTGAGTGCGATCCGGTGGATGTTGATGCGACGGTATTGCCCCGCGCCGGTGCCACGCGGCAACTTTCCTTCGTCGATAAGCTTGCCGACGAACGAGAGTCCGCGCAGCTCCGACATGAGCGAGGAATTGAATGTGATTTCGTTTATCCGCGCCAGGATTTCGTCTTGCGTCTTCGGCAATTGTTTGCGTTGCGGAGGATTGATCTGGACGAGAAGCAGATTTTCGGTTTGCGTGGCGCCGATGAGCGGATAGAGGGCCGGATTGCCTACATAGCCGCCGTCCCAATAAGGCTCGCCTGCGATCTCGACCGCGCGAAACAGGTGCGGCAGGCAGGCCGAAGCTGCAACCATGTCCGCGGTCATCTCTTCGCGCCGGAACACATGCAGCTCTCCGCTCCTCACGTTGGTGGCCGATACGAACAATTGCAGGTCCTTGCACGCCCGGACGGCGTCAAAATCGACGAAGCGGGTGATCAGTTCCGTCAGTGGATTGATGTTGAGCGGATTGAAGTCGTAGGGCGACAGGTAGCGCGTCAACGCCTGCATCCAGAGCCCCACTGGAGTGTCCTCGATCGGCCAGAATGAAAAGAGCCGATCAACCGCGCGCCGCTGCAGCTCCGGCAGGTTGCCGCCCGTGCTTGCCGCGCGCCAAAAGTCGGCCAGCCGTTTGCGCGCCTCCGCCGGTCCGCCTCGCGCAAGACCGTCCGTCAGCATGATCGCGTTGACCGCGCCGGCGGACGCGCCGGAAATACCCTCGATCGCCAGGCGGCCGTCGTCGAGCAGGTGATCGAGAACGCCCCAGGTAAATGCACCGAGCGCGCCGCCGCCCTGCAATGCAAGATTGATGCGTTTGGGCTGTTTCGGTTTTTCCGTCTTGTCACCACCGAAGGTGCGAGCAAGAAATTCGATCATGAGCCCATCGATCCGTTGCGCTTCACTGCGCCACCCAGCCGCCGTCGATCGAATAGGCCGAGCCGGTGATCGTTGCCGCAGCGTCGCTGCACAGAAAGACGGAGAGCGCGCCAATGCTCTCGGGCTTGGTGAACTGATGCATCGGTTGCTTTTCCGACAGCAACGCGATTTCCTCGTCGCGGACGCTCCTGCCGGAAGCTTTGGCGCGCGCGTCAATCTGCTGTTGCACCAGCGGCGTAAGCACCCAGCCCGGACAAATGGCGTTGCAGGTCACGCCCTCATTCGCGGTTTCCATCGCGACAACTTTTGTGAGGCCGACGAGCCCGTGCTTGGCGGCGACATAGGCAACCTTCTGCGCACTGGCCACCAATCCGTGCGCCGAGGCGATGTTGATGATGCGGCCCCACTTGCGCTTCTTCATGCCGGCGACCGCGGCGCGAATCGTGTGAAACGACGACGACAGATTGATCGCAATGATTGCGTCCCACTTGTCGACCGGAAAATTCTCAATGTTGTCGACGTGCTGGATGCCTGCGTTGTTGACGAGCACGTCGAGCGAACCGAAGCTTTTTTCGGTTTCGGCAATCATCGCGGTGATCTCGGCTGGCTTGGTCATGTCGGCCGCGGAATAGCGCGCCTTTACTCCGAAGTCCGCTTCGATCCCCGCGCGTAGTTTTTCGATGGCTCCCTTGTCGCCGAAGCCGTTGAGCATCAAATTGGCGCCGTCCTGCGCGAGCGCGCGGGCGGTCGCGAGGCCGATGCCCGACGTTGAGCCGGTGACCAAAGCAGTTTTGCCTTTGAGCATGCCGTCCTCTTTTGCGTGCTGCCGCCGTGAACATGGCGGCGCGGGCTTGAAAAAAGCCCGCGAAACCTGCCCCTATTCTTGCTGCAGTGCAATATATATGTTCGCGACATAGGTTTTGCAGGGGCTGGAGATTACAATTGCGTCTGAAAGCGGTACCCCAGTGACACGAAAATCTTCTGCGCGCGCAGTGTTTCCCAAGCCGGGCCATGATCATGAGCGTTGTGCGAGCGACGCGATCGCCCACGCGGAAGCGATTTGCGGGGCGCGTAAAGAGCGGCTCACGCCGATACGGCGCCGCGTGCTGGAGGCATTGCTGGCGAGCCATCACCCGCTCGGAGCCTACGAGTTGATCGACCGGCTGGCGCAGCGCGGCGAGCGGCCGGCGCCGATTACGATCTATCGCGCGCTGGACTTTCTGCGCGAGCAGGGCCTGGTGCACCGGATCGAGAGCCGCAATTCTTTTATCGCCTGTGTGCACAATCACGACAGCAGTGACCCTGTCGTGTTCCTGATCTGTGAAAAATGTGGTGCCGTTGGGGAAGCAGCATCCGCCGCCGTGGCCGATACCATCAAAAGCGCTTCCCGGGCGGCGGGTTTCGTACCCAGAACTCCCGTCATTGAGATCTCCGGCATCTGCGCGCATTGCAAGGCGGCATAAAATATTCGCTCTCGATCGTGATGGCCCGGCAAGGCCAGGGCGACGCATAGCTGCCATCCAAGGTTGCCAACCTTGTCGCCGCATGGCTTCACTCGGTGGCAAGCGATAGAACCATCGCCCACCCCGCCGCCGGAAAGTCCCCTGATGTCCGCCCCCACCTACACCTCCACTACGCGTCCGCTCGATGCCGTCGCGGCCGGTATCGTCGTCGTTCTCTGTCTGTCGTGGGGCATCAATCAGGTTGCCGCGAAATTCGCGATCCATGAAATCCCGCCATTGACCCAGGCGGCAGTCCGTTCGTTGGCTGCCGCGCTATTGATCGCAGCCTGGTGCCGGCTGCGCGGCATTGCCCTGTTCGCTCGCGATGGAACGCTGTGGTACGGCATAGCGGCCGGCGTTCTTTTCGCCATTGAATTCATTCTGATTTATCAGGGTCTCCTCTACACCACGGCAACACGCGCCATCCTGTTTATTTACCTTGCACCGTTCTTCGTCGTGCTCGGCGCGCGTATCTTGCTGCCCGCGGACCGTTTCAAACTCGCACAATGGCTCGGGCTCGGCCTGTCGTTTGTCGGCATGCTGATCGCTTTCGGCGTGCCTATGCCGGCGCTTGATCCGCGACAGCTCACCGGCGACGTCATGATGATCGTCGCGGCGTTATTCTGGGCGGCAACCACGCTGACCATCAAGGCGACTCCGCTGACGCGCGCTTCAGCCGAGAAAGTCATGCTTTACCAGCTCGTCATTTCGGGGCCGATGATGGCGGCAGCGGCAATCGTCCTCGGCGAACGCATGACATCCCTGCCGTCGGCCATGGCGATCGGCTCGCTCGTCTATCAGACGGTGTGGGTTGTGAGCGTGACTTACGTCGTCTGGTTCGCGCTGATCGCGCGTTTTTCGGCGAGTCGTTTGTCGGCGTTTACGTTTCTGACGCCGCTTTTCGGCGTCGCTGCCGGCCATATTCTCCTGGGTGAACCGCTGACTCCGGCTTTCGCCGCCGCAGTGGTGATGGTTGCCGCAGGCCTCGTGCTGGTGAACCGTTCACGTTGACGACTGCTTCTGCCGCGCTCACATCCAGCCGCCGCCGTCGCGACCGCGATTGGCTACGCCCGCTTCCTCCAGGTCCAGCTCATATTCGATGCGGCGGCGTGCTTCGTCGGTAATCTTGCCATCGCGCAACAGTTGATAGATGAATTCGCGCTCGGCAGAGATCAGTTCGGCCTTGATTCTGGCAGTTTGGCGCATGTGATCGAGCGCCTCCGTCAGGTTCGTGGGCAGTATCTGCATGCGGCTTTGGTTGCGCGTGCGCAAATGAGCGATCGCCTCGCCCGGCAGGGCGTGCTCCTTTATGATTTTCTCCAGCCGTTTTTCGACCTGCTTCAATGCGGCCTGGCGGGCACGGAGTTCCGCCCTGATTTCGTCCTTGTGCTCCTTTTTTCCCAGGCGACTGAGCCCGAGCCACCGCACTACGTAGGGCAACATCAATCCTTGGCCGATCAAGGTAATGATGATGACGCCGAAAGTGACGAACAGGATCAGATCGCGGTGGGGAAACGGCTGGCCGTCGAGCACCATGAAGGGAATTGCGAGTGCAACGGCGAGCGAATTGACGCCGCGCATGCCTGTGAAGGCCAGGAAAAAAGGCGACTGCCAGGGTGGTGCGGGGTCGCGTTTGCGCAATCGTTGGCTGAACCAGCGAGGAATGTAGGTCGCCGGGAACACCCAAATGAAGCGTGCCGTGACCGCGATCAGCGTCGTCCAGGCTGTTGCAATCACCAGCTCACGAATTGAAAATGCGTGCGTTTGCTCGATCAGCGTACGTGTCTGCATGCCCGTGACCAGGAAAACCAGGCCTTCGATCAGGTAGATGATCAGGTCCCAAAAGAAAATTCCTTGCAGCCGCGTCGCGAACGGAATCAGGCGTGGTCCGTTCCAGCTCACATATAATCCGCAGGTGACCGTGGCGAGCACGCCGGAACCGCCGAAATGCGCAGGTATCCAGAAGGCGAGATAGGGCGTCATCAGCGACATCGTTATTTCAACGCGCGGCTCGCGAGCCCATTGCCGCAAACGCAGGCTGAGCCAACCTATCGCCAGCCCATAAATGGTCTCGCCAATAACGATGAAGACAAAAGTGATAGAGGCTTGCTGGAGCGAAAAAGTACCTGTGCTTACGGCGACGACGGCAAAGCGATAGAGCACCAGCGCAGTTGCGTCATTGGCGAGTCCTTCGCCTTCCAGCACCACCTCCAGCCGGCGCGGCAATCCCAGCTGTCGCGCAATTGCGAGCGGTGCCACGACATCGGTCGGAGAAATGATCGCGCCCAGCAGAAATCCGACCGCCCAGTCGAAATTCAGCAGATAGTGCGCCGCTGCTGCGATCGCGCAGGTGGTGAATATGACGCAGCCGAAGGCGAGCAGACCTATCGGGCGCAGGTTGAACTTGAATTCACGCCAGCTCATCGCGACGCCAGCGGAATAGATCAGCGGCGGCAGGATCACCAACAGGACAACTTCAGGCGCGAGTTCGACTTTCGGCAGGCCAGGGATCAGCGCCATGCCGATGCCGGCAACCACGAGCAGGATCGATGGCGAAATATTCAACCGCTTGGCCGCGACTGCAACCGCCGCAAGCACTGCCAGCATGAACAACGCGGTTTGGACGATCGCAGTCATCGAAGTCACAAATTTATTGGCTCACGTGCGTCAGATCAGGCTTGAAACGATATTCACGGTCAAGGCAAACACGGCGACATTGAAAAAGAACGCCAGTGCACCGTGTATCGTCACAATGCGGCGGATGATTTTGCTGGTGATTACGACATCGGACACCTGCGAGGTCATCGCAATGACAAGTGAAAAGTAGAGAAAATCCCAATAGTCCGGTTGTTGCCGGCCCGGAAATGTCAGGCCGCCGATCGCCTTGTCGCCGCGCGCTCCGTAGTATTCGTGAGCATAGTGAAGCGCAAAGATCGTGTGCACAAATGCCCACGACACGAAAATCGTGATCATCGCGATCGCAACCCCATACCCGCTGCGAGGCTGCCCCGAGATCTTGGCAATGCTGAGTTCCGCGACAATCGCGCCCATGATCGCCAACCCCGAAACTCCGGTGAGAATGAGCAGAGCGATTGCCCCTTCATCATCTTCGGCGGCACGGTGGCGAATGTCGTCGATGCCGCACGTGACCATCAGTTGGTAAACCAGCAGGAGGTAGAGCACGACGCCGATATCCCAGCCGATCAGCAGCTTGGTGGCCATGCTCCAGTCGGTCAATGAAAGGCCGAGCGTCACGAACAGGCCGACGGCGACGGAGATCAGCAATCGCGCATGCAGCCGCGCAAGCCGGACCGGCATCAGGGGTCGCGTGGCGATATTGCGGGCCACCGGTTACTCCTTGTCACGTCGTTCGGTCGGCGATGAAGCGAGCGGCGGCGCGCAAAGTGTCGGCTTTTGCGCCGAAGGACGCCAGGGCTTCGTTGGCCTCGGCGACGAGTTCGTTGAGGCGCGCTCGCGCGCCATCGATGCCCAGTCCGGCAACCAGTGTCGCCTTGCCGGCAGCGGCATCTTTTCCGGCGGCCTTGCCGAGAGTCTTGGTGTCACCCTCGACATCAAGCAAATCATCGGCAATCTGGAATGCCTGTCCGATAGCGGTGCCATACCGGGCGACCCTCGCCTGCGCGCCCGTGTCCGTCTGACCAAGGATGGCTCCTGCTCGGCAGGCAAACAGGATCAGCGCACCGGTCTTCATTGCCTGTAATGTTGCGATCTCGTTTTTACCGAGCATGCGCTTCTTTTCGAACCGCCCTTCGGCCGCGAGGTCGAGCATTTGGCCACCTGCCATCCCGCCAAGGCCGGCAGCGCGCGCCAGTTCAAGGACAAGAGCGGCGCGTACCCGAGCATCCGCGTGGACGTCGGTTCGTGCCATGACATCGAAGGCAAGGGTCAGCAGCGCGTCACCCGCAAGAATGGCGGTCGCCTCATCGAACGCCTTGTGCACCGTGGGCCTGCCTCGCCGCAAGTCGTCATTGTCCATTGCCGGCAAGTCGTCATGAACAAGCGAATAGCAATGCACCAGTTCGAGGGCGGCGCCCGCCATAAGGGCGCCCGGGCGGGCAACGCCGAACAGTGCTGCCGTCTCAACCACCAAAAAGGGGCGCAGGCGCTTTCCGCCGTCCAGCGCGGCGTGCTGCATCGCCGCGACAAGCCGCGGCGGTCGCGCGATCTCGCCCGCAAGTGGGGTTTCATCGAGAAGCCGCGTGAGCAGCTTCTCGGTTTCTCCGGCGATTTCCGCAAGTCGGGTCGCAAAGGGATCGGGTTTCTTGCTCATCACTGCATTGATAACCCGCTACACGTCATCCGGCAAAGTGGGCTCCTTTCCCGAAAAGCACGTGCCTGTACGCCCCAAGGCCCCCGATAGGCTAGTCTCGGCTCGTGCAGGGATCCGGCAGAAAAAAGAATTTCGGGTTCAATCTGCGGATGACGCGCGGGTTGCGCGTCATTGTTATTGCCGTCGTGGCCGTGCTGCTGCTTCCCTATCTGATCACGCCCCTTTATGCAGTCGTCGATCCGGTGTCGACCGTCATGCTCTGGCGGCGCCTGAGCGGCGCGCGGGTCGAGCGCCACTATCTGCCGATCAACCGCATGTCGCCGGCGCTGCCCCTGGCCGTGATCATTGCGGAGGACGGCCGATTCTGTAGCCACCACGGCGTGGACCTCGCCGAAATCCGCGAGGCGATGATCGAGGCCGACGACTTCGAGGAGATGCGCGGGGGTTCAACTATCACGCAGCAGGTCGCGAAGAACCTCTTTCTCTGGCAAGGGCGAAGCATCGTCCGCAAGGCGATGGAGTTTCCGCTGGCGCTCTGGATTGACCTCGTATTGTCGAAGCGCAGGATCATCGAGATCTATCTCAATATCGCGCAGTGGGGCCCTCATGGTGAATTTGGTGTCGAAGCCGGCGCGCGCTACGCGTTCGGAAAGTCGGCGCACGAAGTTTCGTCGTACCAAGCTGCGCTTCTGGCCTCGGTATTGCCCAACCCGGTGGAACGCAATGCGCATCAGCCCGGCCCCGGCCTGCGCCGTCTCGCGGGTCTCTACGTCGCCCGCGCCGCGAAAGCCCCGGCCGCAGCGTCATGCCTGCGGCAAAAGCACTAAAGTCCCGCTTCCGAAGTTCGCAAACACTCGCGGTGCTGGCGTGCGAACTCGGGGGTCTGGGCACTAGCCTTGGCGCGCGCCTTCCTTTATAAGCCCGGCTTCAAGCCGATATATCGCGCTTTTTCAGGAGTTTCGACCCATGGCTGTGCCGAAAAGAAAAACCTCGCCGTCGCGCCGCGGCATGCGCCGCTCCGCCGACGCGCTCAAACGGCCGGCCTATGTCGAGGACAAGGATTTGGGCGAGTTGCGCCGTCCGCATCATATCGACCTGAAGACCGGCATGTACAAAGGCCGGCAGGTCCTCAAGGCAAAGACCGAGGCGTAACGCGAAGTCCATCGGCCCGAGGTAAGCTGCGCCATGTTCATGCTCGGCTTCCCGCTGCTGCTGGTCCCATTCGCCATCTATAATATCGTCGTCTTCCTGATGCCGGGCGTTACATGGACCGGTACCGTCACCACGGTCCACATGGTGTCGGGTGCCGACTGGAGCATGTCTGCCGGTGACATGCTGATCACGCTGGCCATTCTTCTCCTGTTTGGCGAAATCATGAAGTCGACGCGCATCGGAATCCGCACTGTCGTCGATCATGCGCTGTCGTTGGTCCTGTTCCTCGGCATGCTGGTCGAGTTTCTTTTGGTCAAGCAGGCCGCGACTGCGACCTTCTTTCTGCTGTTGGCTGTCAGCTTCATCGATGTGCTTGGCGGCTTCGCTGTGACTTTGCGTTCCGCCCAGCGCGACCTCACTGTTGAGGGCGTTGAGCGCGTTTCTTCCTGAACGTCGAGAATCTCCGATCCTGCCATGAGCCGTGATTTCCAACTGCCCGGCCGCTCGCCTGTCATCGCCTGCGAAGGCATGGCAGCGACCTCACATCCGCTGGCGACACTTGCCGCTGTCGACGTGCTGCGGGCGGGCGGCACCGCAGCCGACGCTGCGGTCGCGGCGGTCGCGGCTTTGTGCGTGATCGAGCCGCATATGACCGGGATCGGCGGCGATTGTTTCTGCCTGGTGTCGCAGCCGGGCAAGCCGGTCTGGGGTTACAACGGTTCCGGCCGCGCTGCCGCCAGTGCTTCTTATGAGACGCTGCGCGCCGGTGGGATGACCGAGATCGGCAATTCAATTCATGCGGTCACGGTGCCCGGCGCCGTCGATGCGTGGGAAGCTATCCTGAAGGCGCATGGCCGCTTCGGTATCGACCGTGCGCTTGCACCCGCGATTAAATATGCCGAGGGCGGATTTCCGGTCGCGTCACGCGTGGCCTGGGATTGGCACAGGCATGAGGCAAGGCTCAAGGCAGATCCCGGCGCATCGAAACATTATCTGTTCAACGGCGTTGCGCCCAGCGAAGGCGATGTCATCCGGTTTCCGGTACTCGCCAGAACGCTCAGATCCATTGCTGCAAAGGGCGCTCGCGCTTTCTATGAAGGCGAAATCGCGGAGGACATGGCGAAGACCTTGGCTGCGCGCGGTTCGTTCCTCACGCTGGAGGATTTCGCGCGACATCAGGGGGACCGGGTAGAACCGATATCGAGCAGTTATCGCGGACTGGACGTGCTGGAAATTCCGCCGAACGGGCAGGGGCTGACCGCCCTCGTCATGCTCAACATCCTGGAAAATTTCGACGTCGCTTCGCTCGACCCGCTCGGGCCGGATCGCTATCACCTCGTGCTCGAAGCGGCGCGACTGGGTTTTGCAATCCGCGATACTCACATTGCCGACGAAAAGCATATGCGCACGCCGGCGGCCGAACTGCTTGATAAGGGCTTTTCCCGGAAACTTGCCTCGCTCATCGACATGAAAAAGCGCGCGAAACTGCCGAGTGCGCCGGCGCCGGGGAATGACACGATCTATCTCACGGTTGTCGATCGTGACCGCATGGCGGTCTCGTTCATCAATTCGCTCTACTCGCATTTCGGTGTCGGCATCTGCACCGAAAAAAGCGGAATCCTGCTGACCAATCGCGGGTCCTGCTTCACGCTGGAAAAGGATCATCCCAATACGTTCGGGCCGAACAAGCGGCCCATGCATACGATCATTCCGGCGATGGCCATGCGCAACGGCCGCTGCGACATGAGCTTCGGCGTCATGGGTGCGCATTATCAGCCGATGGGGCACGTGCAGATCATCCTTAATATGGTCGACTATGGAATGGACGTGCAGCAGGCGATCGATGCACCGCGCTTCTTCTTCGAAGGCGAGAAGACGGACGTCGAGCATGGGACGCCGGCCGCGACCATCGACGGACTCAAGGCCCGCGGCCACGATGTCGTCATGGCGACGTCACCGTGGGGCGGCGCGCAAACAATCAAGATCGATTGGGATCGGGGCGTTTTGATTGCCGGCTCGGAACCGCGCAAGGATGGTTGCGCGCTCGGCTACTAGATTTTTAGCGCGGCCGCTCGATATGCCGCCAACGCCTCGTTCGGTTCGGCACGCCGGCGCTCGCGTGTCTGCGGATGATGGTCTTTCGTTGCAGCGAGCTGGGCGAGGAAGGGTGCATACCCGACGGCTGCCTGACGCTCCAGCCGCTCGGAGGGCGGCGTGAGCGCGACCAGTGCGCGGCTTTCGGTGCCCTGCCCAGGTTCTTTCGCGTCGGGCCGGCGTGCTGCCGGGTCCGGAGGCTGTCGGGACGATGCGCCAATTTCGCCGAGCCGCATCTGGATACCGTTCCAATTCAGGACATTCAGTCGAATTCCGATATCAACAACGCAAACGCCGTGCCGCGCGCTGTTAACCGCGCCGATAAGCCCAATATTCCCACCTTTCCAGATTGTTTAACGAATTGCCCTAGGTTCTCCAGGCGCATCCGTCGCACCAAGCAACGTCTATGGGCGGCCTGGCGTTCCAAAAAGGGGCGTTTGTGAACCGTTTCGATCAATCGTCTGACGTGCCCGATGCAGCGGGGGTCCTTCGCTCGATCGGCGATGTCGTCTATGAATGGCGGTTGGATACCGACGCCTTGATCTGGGGCGGGAACGCCCAACAGTTATTTGGTGTCGAAGCAACGGAGATTGCCACGGGCCGCACCTTTGCCCGTCACGTCGACGCGGCGGGCGGGTTAACGCGCGGCGAAATCGTAAAGGAAGCGGCTCAGCCGGACAGGGGCAGCGGTGTTGCCTACCTGATTCGATATGCATTCAAGCGCGGCGACGAGAAGATCTGGCTTGAAGATGCGGGTCGCTGGTTTGCGGGTCCTGATGGCAAACCGGTTCGCGCGCACGGCCTCATCCGATGCATCAACGAACGGCATGAGCGCGAACGCCAGCTCGAACAGAGAGCGAAATATGATCCGCTGACCGGCGAGCTCAACCGCGTCAGTCTCACCGAGGCTCTTGGAGTAGCCCTCGACGAGGCGGTGCGGTTTCGCACCTCATGTGGGTTCCTGCTTGTCGCCATCGACCACCTCAGCCATCTCAACGAATTGTACGGCTTCGATGTTGCCGACGCGGTCATCAGCCAGGTCGCCAAGCGTATCCGCGCCCGCCTGCGCGGCAAGGATTACCTCGGGCGCTATTCCGGCAACAAATTTGGCGTCGTTCTGACCAGCTGCACGGTCGACGAGCTGTCGACCGCGGCCGAGCGTTTGCTTGCCAGCGCGCGCGACGAGCCTTTCTATACGGCCGCAGGTCCGATGGCGGTCACTCTCACGATCGGCGGCGTAACTGCGCCGCGTCACGGCCGCACGGTGACCGAAGTACTTTCGCGCGCGCAGGATGCGCTCCACGCCTCGCGTGTGAAGCGCCACGGCTCGTTTACCCCCTATGTTCCAAATGCCGAGCGGGACGCGATGCGTAGGCGCAGCGCGCGCGCGGGCGATGAAATCGTGGCCGCGCTCAACGAGCGGCGAATTGCGCTTGCCTATGAGCCGGTCGTTCGAGCCGGGAACCGCGAGACTGCATTCTATGAATGCTTGATGCGCGTTTACCGGAGCGACGGCAGCGTCGCCTTGGCAAGCGACATCATTCCTGTCGCGGAACGAGTCGGGATGGTGCGCATGCTTGATTTTCGCGCACTCGAGCTTGTCGTGGCCGACCTGGCGACGACGCCGTCGCTACGCGCCAGCGTCAACGTCTCGCCGAATTCCGCGATCGACCCGCATTGGTGGCAAGGTCTGGGCGCCTTGTTGCGTGCCAATACCGATGCGGCGGCACGCCTGATCATTGAAATCACCGAAACTGCGGCCATCCACGATCTGGATGATGCGCGCGGCTTTGTCTCACGAGTCAAGGATCTCGGCTGCCGGATCGCGATTGACGATTTCGGTGCCGGATATACTTCGTTCCGCAATCTGCGCAAGCTGGGAGTCGATATCATAAAAATCGACGGCTCATTTGTCCCGAACATCGTAAAATCGGACGACGACAGAGCGTTCGTGCGCACGCTTGTCGACCTGTCTCACCGGCTTAGTCTCGAGTGCGTTGCCGAATGGGTGCAGGACGAACAAACCGCCGTACTTCTGACGGAGTGGGGTTGCGACTACCTGCAAGGCGCGTTGATCGGGCTTGCAACATCAGAACGGCCCTGGCGCGTTGAAAGTGCCCGCGCGGCGTCGGCGTAGCGAACAATTGTCGCAAGCGTTTCTTCGTTATTCGGGCGAAGCGGCTATTCCTTGCCGCCAAGTCTATCCAGCCGCTTTTGCATCTCGTCGAGCTGGCGTTTGAGGTCGTCCATTTCGTTGTTAGTGCCGTGCGATTTTTCCGGCGCCTTTGATTGCCCGTGTGCAAAGGGCGCGAACATTGCAAAAGTCTTCTCGAACATTTCCATATTGCGCCGGACCTGGTCCTCGAGAGGACCGAAGGCGCCGACGCCGAAGGCTTGCGCGATCTGATCGCGAAATTTGCCCTGCTCTTTCGACAGCGACTCGATCGAGGCCTCGAGGAAGCGGGGCACCAGCATCTGCATGCTGTCGCCATAGAAACGGATCAATTGCCGAAGGAACGTTATGGGCAGCAGGCTTTGCCCTTCCTTGTTTTCCTGCTCGAAGATGATCTGCGCCAGCACCGAGCGCGTGATGTCTTCGCCGGTTTTGGCGTCATAGACGACGAAATCCTCACCGGATTTGACCATCAAGGCGAGGTCTTCGAGCGTCACATACGTGCTGGTTCCAGTATTGTAGAGCCGCCGGTTGGCGTATTTTTTGATTGTAATCGGCTCTTTTTTTTCCTCAGACATTTGGATCACACGTTTCCCCTGCCCAGACATTGAGCATAGCCAATTTATGCTTCGTGGGGCCACCGTTTTGTGGCACCGCGGAAGGCGGCGAAAGAAACGTCCTCCCTTGCGGAAAAGGCCAAAAAGCGCCAATTCTCGCTGGTAACTGCCATGCGGGTCGTGTTGACACGCCTGCGCAGCCTGCCGAGGATGCGGCAGTGCCATATAATGCTGCTGCCCCAGGACTCGATGTAAAAGGAGCTTCGGATGAAAGACGATATCGTCATCGTGGCCGCCGCCCGCACGCCCGTCGGCGCATTCAATGGGGCATTTGCCAATCTTCCTGCGCACGAACTTGGAAAGGCCGCGATCAAGGCCGCAATCGAGCGGGCCGGCGTCGAAAGCGGGCGCGTCAGCGAAGTGATTCTGGGCCAGATCCTGACCGCGGGGCAGGGGCAAAACCCGGCACGGCAGGCTTCGATCGCCGCCGCCATTCCGGTTGAAACACCCGCGTGGGGCGTGAACCAGCTATGCGGTTCCGGACTGCGCGCGGTTGCACTCGGCTATCAGGCGATACTCAATGGAGACAGCGACATCGTCGTGGCCGGCGGACAGGAATCCATGAGCATGGCGCCGCACTGCCAGCATCTGCGTGCGGGCGTGAAGATGGGCGCATTCGAAATGATCGACACGATGATCAAGGATGGCTTGTGGGATGCCTTCAACGGCTATCACATGGGCAACACAGCCGAGAACGTTGCGAAGCAGTGGCAGATCACGCGCCAGCAGCAGGACGAGTTCGCGGTGGCCTCGCAGAACAAGGCCGAGGCCGCCATGAAGGCCGGCAAGTTCAAGGATGAGATCACGCCCGTCACGATCAAATCGCGCAAGGGCGATATCGTTGTCGACACCGACGAATACCCCAAATCGGGCGTGACCATAGAATCCATCGCCAAGCTGCGGCCGGCCTTCGACAAGGAAGGAAGCGTGACCGCCGCCAACGCTTCGGGAATTAACGACGGCGCGGCGGCGCTTGTTTTGATGAAAGCCTCCGAGGCCGCCAAGCTCGGCAAGACACCGCTTGCACGCATCGTTTCGTGGGCGCAGGCCGGCGTCGATCCTTCGATCATGGGCACGGGGCCGATCCCGGCTTCGCGCGCGGCACTCAAGAAGGCGGGCTGGAAAAAGGAAGATCTCGATCTCGTCGAGGCAAACGAGGCGTTTGCGGCGCAGGCCTGCGCGGTCAACAAGGATCTCGGCTGGGATACCTCGAAGGTCAACGTCAATGGCGGTGCGATTGCCATCGGCCATCCGATCGGGGCGTCCGGCGCGCGGATTCTGACCACGTTGCTTTACGAAATGCAGAAGCGCAACGCCAAGAAGGGCCTCGCCACGCTTTGTATCGGCGGGGGCATGGGCATTGCCATGTGCGTTGAACGTTAGCGTGCATTGGGGAGCGCCGGCTTGCGGATGCCGGCGCTTCCCAATTTGATCTACATCATCGACGGCTCGTCCCGTTTATGACCAATAGAGAAAATCTCGGGGAGGGGACTGCATCATGGCGCGCGTTGCGTTGGTTACCGGCGGCACCCGCGGGATTGGCGCGGCGATCGCCAGGGCCCTGAAGGCGGGCGGCTACAAGGTCGCTGCGAATTACGGCGGCAACGACGAGGCCGCGCAGAAGTTCAAGGCGGAGACGGGCATTCCGGTGTTCAAGTGGGATGTATCGTCCTTCGAGGCCTGTGCCGAGGGCATCAAGACGGTCATCGCCGAGGTCGGGCCGATCGAGGTCCTGGTCAACAATGCCGGCATCACGCGCGATGCCATGTTGCATCGCATGAAGCCGGAGCAGTGGACGGCTGTCGTCAACACCAATCTCGGTTCGCTGTTCAACATGTGCCGCAATACCATCGAAGGCATGCGCGAGCGCAAGTTCGGCCGCATCATCAATATTTCCTCGATCAACGGCCAGAAGGGCCAGATGGGCCAGACGAATTATTCCGCGGCCAAGGCCGGCGAGCTTGGCTTCACCAAGGCGCTGGCGCAGGAATCCGCGCGCTCGGGCATCACGGTGAATGCGATCTGCCCCGGCTATATCAATACCGAGATGGTGCAGGCGGTGCCGAAGGACGTGCTGGAGAAATCCATTCTGCCGCTGATCCCGATCGGCCGACTCGGCGAGCCCGAGGAAATCGCGCGCTGCGTCGTGTTCCTGGCCTCGGACGACGCCGGCCTGATCACCGGCGCGACGCTCACCGCCAACGGCGGGCAGTATTTCATCTAGGCGGTGTTGTTCGTAGGGGCACCGAGGGCGAGGCGAGCCCACCTTTGCTCTAATCTCGCCTCCGTCATGGCCGGGCACAGCCGTTCGCAGAACGGCGTCGCTTCGCTCGCAAATGTCCCCGCCATCTCGCTTAGGACGGCACCGTTCCCGCCTAAGCGGGATGCCCGCGACAAGCGCGGGCATGACGAATGAGAGGCAACGCGTTTTTCGCCTCCGTTATCACCGGGACAAGCCGGGTGATGACGTCGAGAGCGGCGCGCACCCACGGCCGCCCAAACAAAAACCCCGGCGGATTTTCCGCCGGGGTTGTTCGTCGTGTGAAACCGTTCTTGCGCGATCAGGGATAGAAGTCGCGATGCACGCGGAAGCGGAATTGCCAGTTGTCGACGTCCGAGACGGTTGTCGCGGCGCCTGTGCTGGTCAAACTGGTCAAAACGTTCCCCGGTAAGCTCGCGCTGGACAGCTTGGAGTACATCACGTCCAGACCCATGTAGAAGTCCTTGGTGACATTCCACTGCGTGCGCGAGCCAAGCCACCATGTGCTCCAATTGTTGTCACAACCCGGCCTGGCGACAGCCGCAGTGCCTTGACCGGTGCCCGCAAATTCAAGCGCACAGGTGATAGCATTGCCCTGCTCGCTAAAGCTCACCGCGGCATAGCCGCCGTAGAGCGAGGTTCTCCACTTCGGATTCCAAAAGTGTTCGTAGGCAGCGTTCACGTTCCATGCCGTGGTTAGATTGAGGTCAGATGCGGTGCCGGTAGCAGGCGTGCCACCATAGACCGCATCGCTGAGTTCACCGAAGCCTTCGTTCTGTCCATCCACTTTCGCCCAATTCGAGTTGGGGGTCTGGAAGATATAACGCAAAGCGCCTTGCGTGTAGTTGACCTGTGCCTGCAAGTAATCACTTTGCCCAATCATCGGCGCGTTCAGCTTGGCACCAGCGCCAATGGCAAAGCCCCACTTGTCGTCAGGGTGACCGGAGCCAGGGGGAAATAGGATAGTGCTGTAATAACTTCCATTAACTTGATGCAGCGCACCCATGATCTGGGCAGATCCCCAAGCCTGGTCGACGCGTAGATTGCCGACGATGTCAGGTGACTGGAAGCCACCATAGGAGCTGGGAAAGTTTTGCGCTCCTGGCGCGATTTGAATAATCGGATTGCCATTTATCTGCGTCGTCCTGCGCATTTCTGCCGCCAGCGTCGCCGACAGGCCATTGCCGAACTGCGCGGTGTAGCCCGCGACCATCCAGCCGCCGTCGCCAGTGTCGGACGACGGGAACGAGCCCCAGTATGACGTTGCCGGCGTGCTGTAGAAGTCGAAGAACGATTGCGCCAGGCCGAAGGTAAAGCCTGCCCACTGGATGAAGGCGCGGTTGGCACTGAAGGAATTGGCCGCACCGTCGGCGCCAATATTGTTGGTGCTCAAGCCCACGGCGAGATAGCCGCGCACGGTTCCGTATTCGGTTTGATTACGCGCATCGGCCGTGATGTAGCCGCGCGAGCGCCAGGTGCTGTTGTTGGTGGTGCGGTTGTTGACGTTGTTGTTCGCCCAACCCCAGGTGATGTTGCCGTTGTCACCGTAAGCATATTCGGCGCGCACCCAACCGCCAACCTTGAGGCACATGTCGGTGCCCGGGATGTAATAGAAGCCGACGCCGTACAGGCTGCAGATCTTGACGTATTGCACCGGCTTCGCCTTGAGCGGCAGGTCGGCTGCCTGCGCGCCCGCGACCGCGACAAGACCGGCTGCGGAGCCAAGCAAAAAGGTTCTTACGATTTTCATTTCGGCGTCCTCGAATATTTGTCCCGCGAGGCTTCGCGCCCATGCGCGAATGAATTCCCCGGTTGCGGATGCCCCGGCGCGCCGGTTCAGGGCGCTTTCGGAAGTCGCAACGGTGGCGAAGATTCAGGATTGCGTTGGAAAGTGCTTGGGCGCGTGCGCCCGAGGGTTTGCCGAAAGCGACAATCCGCAGCTTTCAGCCGGCGGCGATGCATTTGCCGGCGCTGCGTTGCATTTCGGCAACGGCGATGGCCCGCTTCTCACCGCGCCGTCATGGCCGGGCATAGCCGTTCGCAGAACGGCGTCGTTTCGCTCGCCTATGTGCCGGCCATCTCGCTTAGGGAGGCACTTTGCTTTCCCAAGCGGGATCACCGGGACAAGCCCGGTGATGACGTTGCGCCGGCTACAGACGGCAAAGACGCGGGCCGCGCCGCCATGATAGAACTTCGCTGCCGCCAATGCTGGACGACCTCCGATGAAGGCATTTTTCGCCGGTACCGCAATCATCTGCCTGTCCGTGCCGATGATGGTCCAGCGCGTCCCCGCGCAGGATGTCGATTCACGCTGCAAGGACATCTACGACAAGATCGCGTGCACCTGTGCCGTACGCAATGGCGGTCGGATCGTTCCTCCGCCGAGCGGCGTCAAGCGCGAAGGCCTGAAATTGCGCCCCAAGGAAGGGCCCGAATCGACGCAGACGCTTGACGGGGGACGCGTCGCATTTCGCAAGTACTACAAGCGAGAAGGCCTCAAGTTTCGGCGCAGCCAGGCCCTCGAGGGCTACCTGACCTGCATGCACCGCGCCGGCCGCAAGTAAGAACCCGCGCAATTCACTCAGCGGCGACGCTTTTTCCTGCTTGCCCGCGCGGATTTTTTCGGTGCCCGCGTCCGCGATTTCGGGCCACGCCAGTTGCCCTCGACCTTGTCGAGCCGCACATTCCAATATTCCCAGGCGCGCATGACGGGGCCGGGCCGCAGATTGTATTCGCCGGCGAGCCGGGTTTCGCTGGCATTGAGCGGCGAGACATGGCCGAGCATATGCGCATGAATTTGCAGCGAGGCGTTGCGCGCGGTGTAAATCGTACGAAAGGTGAGTTCTTCCAGACTCACCCCCGCAACCGTCGCGCCGTGACGGCGCATCAATACAATCCAGTGAGGCCCCAGCGCGCGCGCGAGTGAAGCGCCTTCCTCGGGCTTGGCGACGATGAGATTGGTGTCGCCGAATTCATCGCGCGCATCCCAGAACGGTACTGTCTCGCCGAGGGTCGCGCCGAGGTGATAGACCGGCTTGAGATCGTTGCCCGAAATGCAGAACGGCAGAATCGACGGCGCGTGGTGATGGCACACGGCGTTCACATCCGGCCGCGCCTGATAAATGCCGCCATGGATCACGCGCTCGCCATAGAGGCGAACGTCGGTCGGTTTCAGCGGCTGTGAATCAAGCGTGAATTCGAGGATATCGTCCGGTTGCACCAGTTCGGGCGCGCGCGAGCGCGACAGCAGGTATCGCGTGGGATCCCCGGGATGCCGCATACTGACGTGGCCGAAGGCATCGAGCACGCCCTCATTGGCAATCATGCGATTGGCGCGCGCAAGAACTTCGCGCGCATCGGCGAGCTTCAGTGTCACGGCATTCCCCTTCCCATTGTTCGGGTATCCCCGGCTTTCATTTATCGCGGTTTCCATCCCGCAGGCGCAAGCTCGAATCCATCGAAGGAAAATCCGGGCGCAACCGTGCAGCCGGTGAGCGTCCAGGCGCCGAGGCTTTCGGCCGCCTGCCAGGCACGGGCAGGCACGGTGACCTGCGGTACCTCGCCGGCGCGGATATCAGCACCGAGCCGAAAAATTTCCTCCTTGGCACCGTCGACCACCTCAAGCTTGAGCGGCGCACCCGAATAGTAGTGCCAGATTTCCACCGCATCGATGCGGTGCCAGTACGAACGCTCGCCGCGCGCCAGCAGGAACAGGACCGCCGTCGAGGCCGGCCTGCCGTCGACGTGTCGCGCGTCGCGGAATGTCTCGCGGTAATGGCCGCCTTCCGGATGCGGCTTGAGCTCAAGCGCGCGGATCATTTCGGCGGCGGTGGGCATAGGCATCGCACTACATTAAAAGTTATTCTTTCTTGCGCGGATTTCGGCGAACACCTCTGCGGCCGGTTTCCCGGCCATGCCGATGCCGGCTGCAACTTCGGGCACGTCGGCGCGCAGGAACGGATTGGCCAGTTTCTCCTCGCCAAGGATCACCGGAATTGTCGGCTTGCCGGCGGCAATCTCCTGGTTAGCCTCCGCCTCGCGCGCGGCAAGTACCTCGTTGTGCGGCTCGACGGTACGCGCGAATTTTATGTTCGCGGCCGTGTATTCGTGTCCGCAATAAACGTCTGTATCGTTCGGCAGGTCACGCAGCTTGACGAGCGATTGCCACATCTGCTGCGGCGTGCCTTCGATCACCCGGCCGCAACCGATCGAGAACAATGTGTCACCGACGAAGGCGAGCTTGTCGGCATGGAACCAATAGGCAATGTGCCCAAGCGTGTGTCCCGGCGTCTCGATTACATTCGCTGAAAGCGTGCCGACCTTGACCTTGGCGCCTTCGCGCACGGTTTCGTCGACGCCAGGTATCTTCGAGGCTTCCGCTGCGGGCGCAACCACGCGGCATTTATATTTGTCCTTCAGCGCACTGATGCCGTCGGTGTGGTCCGCATGATGATGGGTGACCAGGATGTCGGTCAGCTTCCAGCCGGTCGCATTCAGCGCGGCTTCGATCGGTGCGACTTCCGGCGCATCGATCGAGGCGGTCGCCCCGCTTTCGGGATCATGGAGCAAGACCCCGTAATTGTCGGATCGGCAGCGAAAGAGACGGATTTCGGCGGGCATCGGGTCAATCCTCTTAATTCCACTTGATTCCTGTTGGCATTCCGCAATGGGTTAACCGTACCACGCGGGTGAATGAAGATGCACGCCCGCATGTTCCGCACCGTTAGCGGATTGCTATGGCGTTTCGTGGTAGTTTCCATGCATGTCGATCGACGTCGTGGATTTGCGGAATTTTTACGGCCAACGGCTGGGCGTTGTTGCGCGCCGTTTCATCGGCCGCGGTGTCCGCAGCCTATGGGGCGATACCGCCGGCCAACGTGTCCTCGGCATCGGCTACGCGACGCCCTATCTGGGATTGTTTCGCGAGGAGGCCGAGCGATGCCTCGCTTTCATGCCGGCGGGGCAGGGGGTCGTGAAATGGCCGACGTCGCGCCCGGCGCTCTCGGCTCTTGTCGACGAAAATGAATTGCCGCTGGTCGATTCCGCTGTGGACCGTGTCATGCTCGTTCACGCGTTGGAGATGACCAACGATCCCGCCGCGCTGCTGCGCGAAGTATGGCGCGTGTTGGCGTCCGGCGGGCGCCTGCTTGCGGTCGTCCCCAATCGTCGCGGTGTGTGGGCGCGTCTGGATACCACGCCGTTCGGCCATGGTCGGCCCTATTCGCGCAGCCAGATCAATCAGCTCCTGCGTGAAACGTGGTTCACCCCGACGGGCTGGAGCGAGGCCTTGTATGTGCCGCCGGTCGCGCGAGGCTGGTTTCTGCGCACCGCAGTTGCCTGGGAGCGAACAGGCGCGACGTTGTCGGCGCCATTTGCCGGAGTGCATCTGGTCGAAGCGACCAAGCAGGTTTACCGCGCAATTCCGGCGCGGCGCGAAAAGCGGCGGCTGGTGCCTGCGCTCAAGCCGGTGCTCGCACCGTCACCCGGCGCCTGACCCCGAAAAATTATTCGGCTATTCCGGCTGCCGTGGCTCGTCGCTGCCACTGTCATCCTGCGCCGGTTGCGGCGCGGCGTTTTGCTGCTGACCGCCGCCGTAATCCGGCCGGTCTGGACGATATCCGCCACCGCCACGATGCCGGCGGCGTCGGCGATGCATTCCGAAACGATCTTGTCCGCGATCGCCCTGGTCGTGCCCGTTTTGAACCGGATTTTGCTGCGGCTGTCCGCCGCTACCCGTAATGAAAGCCGGCAAGCCGCCGACATCCTGACCACCTTCGTTCGGGCCGCCTTGTGACGGCTGCGGATGGGGCTGCTGCTGTTGCTGCTGCGGACGATTCTGGAATTGCTGGTCGCGCGGCGGGAAGGGCTGTGCATCGCGCGGCAGGTACGGCTGCGGCTGCGGTTCTCGCGGCGCGTAGCTCGGCTCGTTCTGCCCCATGTACGGCTGGCCGTCATCGTCGTCGCCGTCAAAGCCTTCATCGGCGGCGCCTTGCGGCTGTCCGCTTTGGCCACCCTGCTGCGCCTGTTGATTGTAGTAGGGGTTCTGCTGACGGAACTGTTCCTGTGCGGCAGCGATCAGGCGGAAATAGTGTTCGGCATGCTGATAATAATTCTCGGCCGCGACCGGATCGCCGGAACCCTGCGCATCGCGTGCAAGCTGGATATATTTTTCCGCAATATGTGAAGCGGTACCACGGATCTTCACGTCGGGACCATTCGATTCATAAACGCGCGTCAGCGGGTTTTGACTCTTGCGGTGGTTTCCGCGTCCCCGCATGCGCTTTTGACCGTTTCTCATGATGTGCCTGTTCGTCGACCTTTCACATTTTCTCGGCATTCATCGCCGAAGTTCAACTCAACTTCCAACTCCCACATTCAAGTTCAACACTCAAGTTCACCACTCAAGTTCACCGCTCAAACACGCCTTGCTGCGCGGCCGGACCTGCATCCTGTCCGCGCCAATGGTCCAATCGTTGCGTCCGTTATCGCGATAGTCGCAGCAACCCCATTGCCACGGTCTCAGCCGCGGCGTTGCCAACTTCTCGTTACGCGCACCGTCCTAGGTTTCGAAAAATGATGCGCCCAACCGGTGAAGCATCCAGACCCGTATCTGGCGATTTCGTTTTGCCGTCTGTTCGAAGCCGGCTTTTCGTCATCCGCCTTGCGCCACACCTCACAGAGCGCTTCGCTCCGGGGTTCATGGCGTTGCAACCATCACGGGTTGATTCCGTAACGGGAAGCTAGTCGTTTCCGGGCGATAATCCAAGTGCTTTTTTCGCCGATTGTTGAGCCCTGCGCATTTCATTGGGTGGGAAAGCGACATGCTCATGGCACAAAGCCCGCGCCCAGCACCCGCGGGATTCCGGCCAAATCCTTGCGCTCGGTCCCGACGGCAAGTCCCGCCTTGGTAAACAGCGCGCGAACCGAGGCTTCCTGGCCCATGCCCAATTCGACGAATAGCCTGCCGCCCTGCGCCAATATGCGTTTGCTGTCCCCGGCGATGGAACGGTAGGCATCAAGTCCATCCTTTCCACCATCGAGTGCAACCGCGGGGTCGTAATCACGCACCTCCGGAGCGAGCGAATTGATTTCGTCGTGTGCAATGTAAGGCGGATTTGAAATGATCAGATCGAATGGGCCCGCCACACCGGAGGCAATATCGCACACGACAAAACTGCAGCGGTTTTCGAGCTTGCAACGCGCCGCATTCGCGCGTGCCACGTGCACCGCTGCGCTGCTGATGTCCGTGCCGATCCCTGACGCGTTGGGCAACTCCTTGAGCAGTGCCAGCAACAGCGCGCCTGATCCGGTCCCGATATCGAGGATGCGTAAATTTTCCAGCCGCAGGCCGCCGCGCACGACGTAGTCGAGGGCGCCTTCAACGATTGTTTCCGTCTCGGGGCGCGGCACGAGCACATCGGGCGTGACCATGATCGGCAGGCTCCAGAATTCCCTCCGGCCAAGAATGCGCGACACGGGTTCACGCCGCAGCCGGCGTGCGGCCAACGCCGATATCGCGTTGATCTCCCGCGTTTCGAGAATCCGATCGGATTGCGCGATCAACCGCGCGCGATCGAGATTGAGGGCGTGTGCGGCGAGAATGCGGGCGTCGGCTTCCGCTTCTTCGACTCCGGCGGAGCGAAATGACTGGACGAGTAGTTGTACAGCCTCGGCAACCGAAGCGCCGGCCTTCAGGCCAGGAACCACGCTCACGCGGCGCCTTCGGCCGCGAGCAACTCGGCCTGATGTTCGGTCACCAGCGCATTGATGACTTCATCCAGCGCCTCGCCTTCCATGACTTGCGGCAGCTTGTGAAGCGTCAGATTAATGCGGTGATCGGTGACGCGGCCTTGCGGAAAATTGTAAGTCCTGATGCGCTCGGAGCGGTCGCCCGAGCCGACCTGACCGCGCCGCTCCGCCGCCCGCGCGGAGTCCCGCCTGGTTTTTTCGGCGTCATATAGTTTGGCGCGCAGCATCGTCATCGCCTTGGCCTTGTTCTTGTGCTGCGAGCGCTCTTCCTGCACGAACACGACGATCCCGCTCGGGATATGCGTGATGCGGATCGCCGATTCGGTTTTGTTGACGTGCTGGCCGCCGGCGCCCTGCGCGCGCATCGTGTCGATTTTCAGGTCCGACTCATTGATGTCGATATCCACGTCCTCGACTTCGGGAAGCACCGCGACCGTGGCGGCGGACGTGTGGATGCGGCCGGATGCTTCAGTGTCGGGCACGCGTTGTACGCGGTGCACGCCGAACTCGAATTTGAGCTTGGCAAACACGCCGCGGCCGCTCACCTCGGCGACGACTTCCTTGAATCCGCCCTTGGTACCTTCGCTGATCGACAGGATTTCCGTTTTCCAGCCCTGTCTTGCGGCATAGCGCTCGTACATGCGGAAGAGATCGCCGGCAAACAGCGAGGCTTCGTCGCCTCCGGTCCCTGCCCGGATTTCCAGGATCGCGTTGTGATCATCCATTGCATCCTTCGGGAGCAGCGCAAGCCGGATCTGTTCGGCGAGTTTTTCCTTGTGCTCCTGCAGCGCGTGGCGCTCGGCGTCAGCGAGTTTGCGCATCTCCGCATCGGTGGCCGCGTCGTCGATCAGGGCCGCAAGGTCGGCGATTTCCTTTTCGGCATTGCGGTAGGCCTTGATCGACTCCACCACCGGCCCGAGCTCGGAGAATTCGCGCGAAAGCTTGACGTAGGCGTCCGCGCTCAGGCCGCTTGCAAGCTCGCTTTCGACCAGCGCATGGCGATCGAGCAGCGCGTCCATCTTCTGTTGCGGCAGGGTAATCAAAGCTGCAGTCCCTCGGCCGCCGCAAAACCTTCGAGTGTATGGCGGATCGAGACGCTGCCGACCGGCTTCTCGAGGCAGGGCAGGAGCACGGCCTCGCCTTTGCGGCAATCGAGATCAAGCAGCAGCGCCTTCACCGCTCCGACCGCCGACGGCGACAATGACAGCGTACGATAACCGACAATTGCCAGTGCCAGCGCGCCGATCGGCTGCGAAGCGAGCTCGCCGCACAACGTGACGGGCTTGCCATGGCTTTTCGCCTTGTGGGCGATGTCCTTGAGCACGCGGAGGACCGGCGCCGACAACGGATCGAATCGATCCGATACGCGCGGATTGCCCCGGTCGGCGGCATAGAGGAACTGCATCAAATCGTTCGAGCCGACCGACAGGAAATCGACACGGTCCAGCAGTTCGTCAATCTGGAACAGCAGGGAGGGGACTTCGACCATGGTTCCGATTTCGACGCGTTCGGGAAGTTCGTGCCCGTGCCGGCGCAGATGCGTGAGCTCGACCTCGACAAGCGCCTTTGCCTTATCGAACTCCTCCACGACGGCGATCATCGGGAACATCAGCTTCAGGCTGCGCCCGCCGGCGGCTCGAAGCAGCGCCCGCACCTGGCTGCGCAGCAACCCCGGCCGGTCGAGGCCCAGCCTGATCGCCCGCCAGCCCAGGGCCGGATTTTCCTCCTCGACGTTGCGCAGGTATGGCAACACCTTGTCGCCGCCGATATCGAGCGTGCGGAAGGTCACGGGCTTTTTCCCGGCTGCATCGAGCACCGAGCGGTAGAGGGCAAGTTGCTCGCCGGTGCGCGGAAGCGAATCCGCCACCATGAACTGCAATTCGGTCCGGAACAGCCCGATGCCCGCGGCACCGGTGTCCTCGATATGCGGAAGGTCGATCGCCAGGCCGGCATTGATCATCAACGCGATGTTTTGGCCGTCTTTGGTGATGCAGGGCCGCTCGCGCAGCGCGCGAAATTGGGCTTGCCGGCGGGCACGCAGCTTGACCCGTTCGCCATAAGAGGCCTGCACGTCCTGAGGCGGGCGCATGTGGACATGCCCCGTCGATCCATCGACGATGATGGCGTCGCCCGTCTCGACGAGCCCGGTTGCATTGTCGATTTCGCCGACCGTGGGAATGCCGAGCGCGCGTGCGACGATCGAGACGTGGGAAGTCGGGCCGCCTTCTTCCAGCACGAGGCCTCGCAGCCGCTTGCGATCGTAGTCGAGCAGCGCGGCCGGACCCATCGAGCGCGCGACCACGATGGCATTTTCCGGCAGCTGCTCCTTGGTCGGCGCGTGATCCTGTCCCATCAGGACGCGCATGAGCCGGTTGGCGAGGTCGTCGAGATCGTGCAGCCGGTCGCGCAGATAGTGGTCGGATGCGCGCAGCATCCGCGCGCGCGTGTCGGATTGCACGCGCTCGACGCTCGCTTCCGCCGTGAGGCCGGTCATGACGGCTTCGCGAATTTTGTGCAGCCAGCCCTGGTCGTAGGAAAACATGCGGTAGGCTTCGAGCACGTCTCGATGTTCACCGCCGTCGGCGACGTCACGATGCTCAACCAACCGATCGAGATCCGCGCGCAAAGTCGCGATCGCAGCGTCGAGACGTTTGAGTTCGTGGGGCACATCGTCAGCGATGACGTTGGTGATGACGACGCGTGGCTCGTGCAACACCACATGGCCAAGCGCGATGCCGTCCGACAGGGAACTGCCGGTAAGATGCATCGTATGCCGCGCGGCCGGCTCGGCGCCCGGCCTGGCGAGCGACGACAGCTCGCCCGAGGCGATCATCTCGGCGAGCACCATCGCCGTCGTTTGCAATGCCTCTTCTTCTTCCTCGGTATAAGTGCGCCGGGCGCGGTTCTGGACGACCAGCACGCCGAGCGTGTTGCCGGCGCGCAGGATCGGTACACCCAGGAACGAATGGTAGATTTCCTCGCCGGTTTCGACCCGGTATGAGAAGGCCGGATGCGCCTGTGCGTCCGACATGTTGATCGGATTGGCTTCGCTGGCGACCAGGCCGACCAGGCCTTCATCGGCCTTCAGTACGGTCTGGTGGACGGCTTCGCGCTTGAGGCCTTCGGTGGCGTATAGCTCGAGGGTTCCGTCCACGCGCAAGACGTAGACAGAGCAGACCTCCGCCACCATGTTGGCGGCGATAAGCACCACAACCTTGTCCAGACGATCCTGCGCGCTGACCTGCTCCGCCATCACTTCGCGAAGCCGGCGCAACAGCACGCGCGGACCGCCAAGGGCGCCACGCATATTGGGGTCCTTCAACCGCGGCCCGGGCCGCAGCCTCATCTACGGCCTAAACATGTACGAATAGCGACCGCCGGATCCGGTTTCCGCGCCCGCTTACGCGTCAGGCTATACCCAATGGGCCATGCAAGGGGCAAGCCAAAGGGCCCTGTCGCCCCCGGAGTCGCGCGCGTCCGCAGCTCGGAACTGGTTGGTGCCGCCCCGGGGGCGACGGACGCCCTATGCCTTATCCAGCCCGTAGAGCGTGTGCAGGGTGCGCACCGCGAGATCGGTCTGGGCGGCCTTGATCAGGACAGAGAACTTAATCTCCGAGGTCGTGATGGCGAGGATGTTGATTTTCTGGCCCGACAGCGCCTGGAAGGCCTTGGCGGCGACGCCGGCGTGGCTGCGCATGCCGATGCCGATGACCGAAACCTTGGCAACGTCGGTCGCCCCATCCAGCCGTTCGAAGCCGATCGCGCTTTTGGCTTTGTCGAGCGTGACGCGCGCGCGTTCATAGTCTGCCGAGGGGACGGTGAAGGTGAGGTCGGTCGTCGCGCCGTCTGCCGAGACATTCTGCACGATCATATCCACATTGATATTATTGGCCGCAAGCGGGCCGAAGATCGCAGCGGCGACACCCGGCTTGTCCTGCACCCGGCGGATGGAAATCTGCGCCTCGTCCTTTGAGAAGGCGATGCCGGTGACGATCTGCTGTTCCACGATGTCTCCTTCGTCGCAAATAAGTGTGCCGGAGGGCGGCTTTGAGGGGTCGATATCTTCCGGCTTGTCGAAACTCGAGCGAACAAAAATGCGCACATTGTGCACCATGCCAAGCTCGACCGAGCGAACCTGCATCACCTTTGCGCCGAGCGAGGCAAGCTCGAGCATTTCCTCATAGGCGATCTTGTCCATGCGGTGCGCCTTCGGAACCACGCGCGGATCCGTGGTGTAGACGCCGTCAACATCCGTATAAATGTCACAGCGCTCGGCGCCGATCGCGGCGGCGATTGCAACGGCGGAGGTGTCGGAGCCGCCGCGGCCGAGCGTGGTGATGCGGCCGGTCTCCTTGTGCATGCCCTGAAACCCGGCGATCACCGCGGTCTGCTTGTGATCCTGGAAACGCTTAATCAGCTCGGCGCCGTTGACGCTGACGATACGGGCGGATGCGTGCGCGTTGTCGGTCAGGATCGGCAACTGCCAGCCCTGCCACGAACGTGCGTTGACGCCCATCCCCTCCAGCACCATCGCAAGCAGCCCCGCGGTGACCTGCTCGCCGGTTGCCACCACGGCATCGTATTCGCGTGCGTCGTGGAGCATGGCGGCCTCGCGGCACCAGGCCACGAGCTGATTGGTCACACCGGACATAGCCGAGACCACGACGGCTACATCATAGCCGGCGTCGACCTCGCGCTTGACGTGGCGTGCCACGTTGCGAATGCGGTCGAGATCGGCGACCGACGTTCCGCCGAATTTCATCACCAATCGAGCCATGGTTTCCGAACTTGATTTCCGAACTTGGTTTCCGAACTTGGTTTCCGCACTTGGTCTTCGAACTTGACGTTTCCGGACGCGCCAAAAGGCGCTAACTAGCGGCCGGCGAAAGCCGTGAATGCCCCGCGCGCCGACACTGAAAGGCGGGTATACATACCGGCGGGTCGGCTCACCTGCAACAAGGGCGCCGGTAATATGGCGAGATCGTCTGAATGATTAAGGAAAAAGCCCGCGCGTCCAGTGTCGATGCAGTCGAGGTCGAGCGGTTTTCACGCCATGCCACCGACTGGTGGGACCCGCGCGGCCCCATGGCGGCGCTGCACAAGTTCAATCCGGTACGGCTCGGCTATATCCGCGACCGGGCGACCGCTCAGTTTGGGCGCGACCTCAAGAAGCTCGACTGCCTCAAAGGGCTTCGGATGCTCGATATTGGTTGCGGCGGCGGCATTCTGTCAGAGCCGCTCGCGCGGCTCGGCGCGGAGATGGTGGGTGCTGATCCTTCGGACGACAACATCACCGCCGCGCGCGCACATGCCGAGGATGCCGGAGTAGCGGTGGACTACCGTGCCACGACTGCCGAGGACCTTGCCGCAGCAAAAGAGCGCTTCGACGTGGTGCTGGCAATGGAGGTCGTCGAGCATGTCACGGACGTTGATTTATTCGTCTCGACCTGTGCCGCCATGGTCAAGCCCGGCGGGCTGATGATCGTCGCCACTCTCAACCGCACGCTAAAGAGTTTCGCCCTTGCCATCGTCGGTGCTGAATATGTCCTGCGCTGGCTGCCGCGCGGCACGCATCAGTGGGATAAGTTCGTCAAGCCCGAGGAACTGGAAAGCGCGATCGAGCGGGACGGCCTGCAGGTAACCGGAGAACGCGGCGTCATCTACAATCCTTTTGCCGATCGATGGCAATTGTCGTCGGATATGGATGTCAATTACATGCTGGTGGCGCAACGCCCGAAGCGGAGTGGAGAAGGCGCATGATCCTCGAACTGGTCGAATTCAACTCGCCGGAAGGCTGGAGCCGGCAGCAGGTGGCGGAAGAAGCCCGCAATGTCATTCCCAAGTGGCGGGCGAACAAGGAAATGTTGCGCAAGCATTTCCTGCTCGAGCTCAATGGCAAGACCGGCGCCGGCATCTATATCTGGCCGTCGGTTGCCGCGGCGCAACGGGCACACGACGAGGCGTGGCGCCAATCGGTGATCAAGCGTACCGGGGGAGCGCCGACGATACGCTACTTCGACCTCTTTTTGCTGATCGACAACGAAAAAGGCGCAGTGACGGAATTTCCGGAAGCGGCGGAGATTCAGGCCAACGCGGCATAATCTTCGTTCGTCACCCTGATGCTCTGGGCCGTTTTCACCCTGATTGCCGCGGCGGCGCAGACCGCGCGCAACGCCATGCAACGTGAGCTGACCGCGACACTCGGCACGGTTGGCGCCACTCATGTGCGCTTCCTGTTTGGGTTTCCGTTTGCGCTCATTTTTCTTTTCGGCCTGATGATTGTGACCGGCGACCATTTGCCGGCAATGCCGCCGGTGTTCTGGCCGTGGGTGATCGCCGGCGCGCTCGGACAGATCGCTGCGACGGCCCTGATGCTTTCGGCCATGGGGGAGCGGTCATTTGTCGTGGCTTATGCCTACATCAAGACCGAGCCCGTGCAGGTCGCGCTATTTGGCCTGATCGTCCTTGGTGACAAGGTCACGCCCCTGTCCGCTGCGGCAATCCTGATCGCGACCGCCGGGGTTATCGTGATTTCACTTAAGGGCCGCGCGGGCGGTGTCGGCACTACGCGATCAACTTGGATCGGGCTCGCGGGCGGCACGATGTTTGCGTTGTCGGCCATCAGCTATCGCGGCGCGATTCTGTCGCTCGGTCTTGCGGATTTTGTGCTGGCGGCGACGTTCACCGTGACAGTCGGTCTGGTGATCCAGGCCGCGCTCCTCACGGCTTTTCTTGTTCTCCGCGATCCTGAAGTCCTGCGCGCGATCGCCCGTGCCTGGCGGCCATCATTATTCGCCGGCTTCATGGGCGCGTTCGCTTCGGAATTCTGGTTTCTGGCATTTGCCATCACCACAGCCGCCAATGTGCGCACGCTGGCTTTGGTCGAGGTGCTGTTTGCGCAAGGCGTGACGCGTTTTGTCTTCAAGCAGCCGACCACGACGCGGGAAGGGATCGGGATTGTGCTGGTGGTGATCGGCGTCGCGCTATTGGTGTGGGCGTACTGATTCTTCGCGAATTGATTAGTTTGCGCCCACGTCCGCCCCAATGCGGGCTAGTTTCTCTCGTCCGGAAGCACCGGCAGCGGGTGAAACTCGATGCCTTCCTCGGACAGGTCTTTTGCTTCTTCCGGCGATGCCACGCCAAAGATCGAGCGGTGCTCCGTTTCGCCGTAGTGCATCTTGCGCGCTTCTTCTGGAAATTTCGTGCCGACATTGTCGGCATTCTTGGTGAGATGATCGCGAAGCTCCTTGAGCTTGGCGCGGAATTCCCGTTCCTGCGGCGAAATCATCGCGACGGGCGCCGGTGTCGGCGCGGCGGGAGTTTCGGGCGTCGCGGGTGTCGCGGCTGGTGCGGCCGGCGCTTCGATGGGCGCGCGACGCTTCTTGGTGCCACCGGACAAACGCGGCGCCATGATCGCCTTTTCCACCTTGGCCGAGCCGCATTGCGGGCAGGTCACAAGGCCTCGCTTGGCCTGCTTTTCGAAAGCGGCCGAATCCTGGAACCAGCTTTCAAATCCGTGGCCCTGCTTGCAAACGAGTGCGTATCGGATCATTCGGCCCCCCGTAACACGTGCAGGTGGGCTGGCTCCGCCATAGGCTCGACGATTTCAAAGCGCCGGCCGTGCTGCAGCGATGGGATGCGCGCACGCGCCTTGACGACTTCCGCGGGATCGATCTCAGCCATGACGATACCGGGCTCGATTCCACCTTCGCCAATGATGCGCCCCCAAGGGTCAACGATCAGTGAATGGCCGAACGTGTCCCGGCCATTCTCATGCGTTCCGCCTTGCGCAGCCGCAAAAACAAAGCAGCCGTTTTCGATCGCGCGGCTGCGGTTGAGGACATGCCAATGTGCTTCGCCGGTCTGTTTGGTGAATGCGGACGGGATCGCCAGCATGCTCGCGCCGGCTTCAGCCAAAGCGCGGTAGAGCGCGGGGAAGCGCAAGTCGTAGCACACGGTCATGCCGATGCGTCCCCAGGGCATATCCGCCAGCATCGCCAACTCGCCGGGCCGATAGTTCCGCGACTCGCGATAGCTCTCGCCGCCTTGAAGATCGACGTCAAACATATGAATCTTGTCGTAGCGCGCGAAGACGTCGCCTTTGGGATCGATGAGGAATGAGCGGTTTGCCGCCCGATCGGGTGAAATCTTGATTGCGAGCGAGCCGATATGGACATAGATGCCGAGTTTGCGCGCAAGCTCGCGCAAGGTCGCAAGCGCAGGATCCGACTGCTCTTCGACGATTGCCGCAAATAGCTGCTCGCGCTTTGCGGCCAGAATGTTGGTCATCTCGGGCGTCAGAACATAGTCGGCGCCCGCCGATTTCGCTTCACCGATGAGACGAACCGCGGCGTCGATATTCGCGCCGGGATCGAGACCCACACGCATCTGGATCATCGCGGCCTTGAATGTGCTGGCGCTCATGGCGCGGCCTTGCCGCCGGCGAGCAATGGATCGAGCTTGCCGTCGCGATCGAGTGCATGCAATTCGTCGCTGCCGCCGACATGCACTGTCCCGATGAAGATCTGAGGCACGGTCATGCGTCCATTCGCCCTTTGAACCATCTCGTCCCGCCGCTCCCAATCTCGGCTGACGTCGATTTCGCTATAAACCACGCCTTTCCGCTTCAGCAAGGCCTTGGCCGCAGAGCAATAGGGGCAATAGCGGGTCGTGTAGATTTCAACGAGCGGCATAGCGTGGTCTGTGCGTGATAAGCCCTTTTATATGGGAGCGCGCGCCGGCGCCACAACCCGTGCGAACACCAGCACGTCAACATGGGCGGCGCGTGCCCGCAGCAGGGCACGGGCGCAAGCATCGACCGTTGCACCCGACGTGAGGACGTCGTCGATCAAAACCACCCGGCGCCCCGCGATTTCGGCCCTGTTCTCGGCCGGCACTTCGAAGGCGCCCTGCACATTGTCTGCCCGGTCAGTCCTGGAGCGTCCAACCTGCTGCGGCGTTGCCCGCACCCGTTTGAGCCCGCCATGCGCAACGGGGACCCCGCACTCTGCGGATATTGCACCGGCGAGCACCCCGGACTGGTTGAAGCGGCGCGCCCATTGCCTGCGCCAATGCAGCGGGACAGGGACGAGTGCGTCAGCATCGCCTAATAGTTCGCGGCCGGCGCGCGCCATCCATCGGCCCAACAACGGTGCGAGATCGAGCCGGTCGCTGTATTTGAGCTTGTGCACCAGTGCACGGGCGACGTCGTCGTAGCACACGGCAGCGCGGGCCCGGTCATAGGACGGCGGGTTGGCAATCGCCTCCATCGACAAGAGACCGGGTCCAGAATCGTAGACAAATGGAATTCCGAGTCGTGCGCAGTAAGGCGGCTCAATGAGCGATAATCTTGCCCAGCACGATGGACAGAGACCGGAATTAACGCCGAGCGGCTCGCGGCACGACGGGCACAGCGGAGGCAGGGCAAAGTCGAGGACAAGCCGCATGGTTCCGAGCATGGCTGCACGCAGCCCCGTGCGGACGCGCGCGCTTCGTACGTCTGTTTCAACAATGCGCGTCTCGTGCGTCTCGCTGGCCGTTGTCGCAACATGCTCGTTCATGTTGCAAAGCTAGCACAATCATATTGGGGCTTGCATATTCAGGCTTGGCACGGTCGCACGTGACGCGATAGGACAAAGAAGTGTCGTCAGAAACAAGCCTCTTTGATCGACAACTGATACGCATGCGGCAGGCGCGCGTGCGCAAGCGCGTACCCGCCACATTCCTGCTCGATCGTGCCGCGGTCGAATTAGGCGAACGCTTGTCCGCCGTGCGGCGCCGGTTCGACGTTGCTGCCGACCTTGGTACGCCGACCGACGCCGTGAGCCGCATACTCGCCGCGAATAAGAATATCGGGACGATTGTCGCAGCCGGCGCCAATCTGCAGGACGCCGATCAATCATTGCTACGCGTCGCCGCCGACGAAGAAGCATTGCCGTTCGCCGACGGCGTGCTTGATCTGGTCGCGTCTGTGCTGACGTTGCAATTCGTCAATGATCTGCCAGGTACACTCATTCAGGTTCGCCGCGCATTGAAACCGGACGGCTTGTTTCTGGCCGCCTTGGTCGGCGGCGAAAGCTTGACGGAACTGCGCTCGGCTTTCGCGGCAGCCGAGAGCGAGATCGAGGGCGGGGTGTCGCCGCATGTTGCGCCGTTTGCGGACGTGCGCGAGATCGGCAACCTTCTGCAGCGTGCGGGCTTTGCGCTGCCTGTCGTCGACATGGACCGGCTGGTCGTGCGCTACGACTCGGCCTTCGCCTTGATGCACGATCTCCGCGCCATGGGCGCGACCAATGCGCTACGCGAACGCCGGCGCAAGCCGCTCAGGCGCCGCACGCTCGTACGGATGGCGGAAATCTATGCCGGGCGTTATGCCGATGCGGACGGGCGCGTGCGCGCAACTTTTGAAATCATCTGGTTGTCGGCCTGGGCGCCGCACGAAAGCCAGCAGAAGCCGCTCAAGCCCGGCTCGGCCGCGCAGCGGCTCGCCGACGCGCTCGGCACCACCGAAATATCGACCGGCGAAAAACCCGGGCCTTCACGCTAGAGCAGCGTCATGAGATGCGAAATGAGCGGCACGTCGGCTGGCGGCATTTCGTAATCGCGCAGGCGGTTCGGTTTGACCCATGCGAGTTGCTGGGCTTCCCGCGCTGTCACCGTCCCGTCCCAGCGGCGACAGACATACAGCGGCATGAGAAGATGAAAGTCGGGATAGCCATGGCTCGCGAAAACAAGCGGGGCGAGGCACGCCTCGCTCACGGTTATTCCGAGTTCTTCTTTTAGTTCGCGTATCAATGTTTCTTCCGGCCGCTCGCCGTGTTCGACTTTGCCGCCGGGAAATTCCCAAAGCCCGGCCATCGGCTTGCCCTGCGGCCTTTGCGCAATGAGCACCCGGCCATCGGAATCGACGAGGGCGCAAGCCGCAACAAGGACGATCTTGGTGGCCACCGCCTGCATGCTCCGGCGCTACGAGCGATAGTCGCCGTTGATGGCGACATACTCCTTGGTGAGGTCGCAGGTGAGCACGCGGTCGCGGCCCTTGCCCAGCCCAAGCGCGACCTTGAGGCTGATCTCGGGCTTTTTCATCGCGGCGCTGACGGCCGCTTCATCATAGCCCGGATCGCGCGAGCCCTTGTGCGCAACGCGAATGCCGCCAAACCAGATTGCCAGCCGGTCGCGGTCCGCCCGCTCCCCCGCTTTTCCGACCGCCATCACGACCCGACCCCAATTGGCGTCTTCGCCGGCAATGGCCGTCTTTACCAGTGGCGAGTTGGCGATCGACATGGCGATGCGTCGCGCCGAGGCGTTGGATACCGCACCTTCGACCACGATCTCGACCAGCTTGCGAGCGCCCTCGCCATCGCGCGCAACCTGTTCGGCCAGCTTGGCGAGCACTTCATGTAGAGCTTTTCTGAACTCCTTGAGACGCGGATCGGCGGCGCGCGCGATGCGCGGCGCACCGGGAGCCTTTCCCGTCGCGAACATCATCAGCGTATCGGAGGTGGATGTATCGCCGTCGATCGTCACCGCATTAAATGTGTTGGCGACGCCGTCCTTCAAAAGCCCCTGTAGCGCCGATGCGGAAATCGCAGCATCGGTGAATATGAATGAGAGCATCGTCGCCATATCGGGCGCGATCATGCCGGCACCCTTGGCGATCCCGTTGATCGTCACTCTGGTTTTGCCGATTTTCGCTGCTGCAGTCGCCACCTTGGGAAATGTGTCGGTGGTCATGATTGCGCGCGCGGCCGCCAGGTAATCGCCCGGGTGCGCGCGGACCACCAGGTCTTCCATGACGCCTTCGAAGGCCTCTGCTTTCAGCGGTTCGCCGATGACCCCGGTTGAGGCGAGAAACACGTCGGCCGGCTTGCACTCGATCGCCCGCCCTGCGATTTGCGCCGTGAACCTGCAGGCATCCCGCCCACTCTTGCCGGTAAAGGCATTGGCGTTGCCCGAGTTCACCACCAGTGCGCGCGGGTTGCTCTTTTTAAGATGCGCCCGGCACCACTCCACCGGCGCCGACGGGCATTTCGAGCGCGTGAATACGCCCGCGGCCGTCGTGCCCGGTTCAAACACCGCAAGCAGCACGTCGGTGCGTCCGGCATAGCGGATCCCGGCTTCACCGGTCGCAAGCCGCACGCCGGAAATCTCCGGCATGTCAGGAACATGGGTCGGGGCAAGAGGAGAGACTGTTTGTGACATTGCCTCGTCGTGGCCGGGCTTGTCCCGGCCATCCACGTCTTTACGGATGCGATACTTAGAAGACGTGGATGCCACACGCAACTCGGGCCTGCCGAGTTGCGCAACTAATTAAGTACCGCAAGTCCGGTAAACCCGACTTGCGGTGACAAGCGCGGGCATGACGACTGCGGGGTATGATGGCCTACTTCTTCGCAGGTGCCGCTGGCGCGGCGGGCTTGTCTTCGGTATTCGCGGGTTTGTCCATGCGCTCGATTTTGGCTTCGGCACGCAGCTTGGTGACCAGCTCGGCCTGAGCCTTGCGGACGACAAAGTTCTCGATTTGGGGTTTCACTTCCTCGAATTTCGGCGCCGGCTTGACGCGCTTGTCTTCGACTTTAATGACGTGCCAGCCGAATTGAGTCTTCACGGGCTCGGAAATCTGTCCCTGCTCCAGCCTGAAGGCGGCCTCAGAGAATTCGGGCACCATTTGATCCTTGGTGAAATAACCGAGATCGCCGCCATTGGCCTTGCCCGAGGGATCCTCGGTGACCTCTGCTGCCACCTTGGCAAAATCTTCGCCCTTCTTCAGGCGAGCGATTACGGCCTTGAGCTTTTCCTCGGCCTCTTTGCTTGCCTTCTCGTCTCCAGCAGGCACACGGAACAGGATGTGGCGCGCATGCACTTCTTTCTCTTCGCCGATCTGCTTGACGGCATCGTCATAGACTTTGTGCATCGCTTCGTCGGTGAGCGCTTGCTTGCCGACCGATTGCAGCAGTCCTTCCATAAGCAGCTTTTTTCGCGAAAACTCAAGCTTACGCTTGAATTCAGCACCTTCGCCGAATTTCTTGTCTTCCGCCGCCTTCGAAACGAGGATCATGTCAGCCACGAACTGGACCAGATAATCCTGCTTGGCTTCCGGCGACATCGGCGGGATCTGCCCGGCTTCTTCCTCAGCCGCGGTCAGGTCGCTCTGGTGCACTTCAACGCCATTCACCTTGGCCACGAGCGGGTCTTTGTCTTGCGCCAGAACCGGGCCCGATGAAATGACAAGCAGCGCCACCAGAAGCGCCATGGGCGCGGCGCAAAAACCGGCTTGACGTGAACGGACCGGATTTCCGGCGGGAACGAAAAGCGTCATAGCGTTGTCCTTAAGAATGGCGTTGTCCTTAGGTGATGTCAGGGCCGCCAGTTGTGGCGGGCAATGGGCGGACTATTCGCCCAATGACCTTGTCTTTGCAATGGCCGAATGGCGGACCGCCCCTAACGTCCACGTGACCGGTAGCGGTTAACCTGAATAACGCGCCAATTGACAACAATCAGACCCCCTCATATCTCTCGCTAAGCTTTGGCAGGTCGCTGATTGTCGGCGTGTTTCGCGTCGAATTTGCCCGAAAAGTGCCGCATTCCGGAGCGCCGGAAGCAACTCCGGTCGCAGCGGCATGATATAAGCGCCCGGCCCACGTATGGAGCTTCCAGGATGATCGGTGCCGTTGCCCGCAAGCTGTTTGGTTCCGCCAATGAAAGGCGGATTCGCAGCTATCTGCCGCGGGTAAACGAGATCAATGAACTGGAAAAGGAACTCGAGGCGCTTTCAGACGATGCGTTGAAGGCGCGCACCGAGGCCTTCAAAAAGCAGGTCGCCGAAGGCACCTCTCTCGACGATATTCTGGTGCCGGCCTTTGCCACGGTGCGGGAGGCGGCCAAGCGAACCCTGGGCCAGCGTCATTTCGACGTTCAGCTGATCGGTGGGATGATTCTCCACGAGGGCAAGATTGCCGAAATGAAGACCGGCGAAGGCAAGACGCTGGTCGCAACACTTCCTGTCTATCTCAACGCGATTTCCGGCCGTGGCGTCCACGTTGTGACCGTCAACGACTACCTGGCCAAACGCGACGCGGAATGGATGGGTCAGATCTACAATTTCCTCGGCCTCTCCGTCGGTGTCATCGTGCACGGGTTGGACGACGAACAGCGCAAGAAATCGTACGATTGCGACATTACCTACGGCACCAATAACGAACTAGGCTTCGACTATCTTCGCGACAATATGAAATACCGCCTGGAGGACATGGTCCAGCGCGGGCACACCTACGCTATCGTTGACGAAGTCGATTCGATCCTGGTCGACGAGGCGCGCACGCCGTTGATCATCTCTGGACCGCTCGACGATCGCTCGGAATTTTACAATACGATCGACAGCTATATCCCACAGCTCGACAAGGCCGACTACGAAGTCGACGAAAAGCAGCGCACCGTGACGCTGACCGAAGTCGGCATGGAGAAGCTCGAACAGAGGCTCCGCGCGGCCGGCCAGCTCAAGGGTGACTCTCTTTATGATGTGGAAAACGTCTCGGTCGTTCACCATGTCAATCAGGCGCTTCGGGCGCACAAGCTTTTTCAGCGCGATAAGGACTACATTGTTCGCAATGGCGAGGTCGTCATCATTGACGAGTTCACGGGCCGCATGATGCCGGGCCGGCGCTATTCCGAGGGGCTGCACCAGGCGCTTGAAGCGAAAGAACACCAGCCGATCCAGCCGGAAAATCAGACGCTCGCCTCGATCACATTCCAGAACTACTTCCGCATGTACGAAAAGCTTGCCGGCATGACCGGCACCGCACTTACGGAAGCCGAAGAGTTCATGGACATCTACAATCTTGAAGTGCTTGAAGTGCCAACCAACATGCCGCTGGTTCGCATCGACGACGATGACGAGGTCTATCGCACGGCGGCCGAAAAATACCGGTCGATCATCACGTTGATCGAGGATTGCAAGCAGCGCGGCCAGCCGGTGCTGGTCGGCACCACGTCAATCGAGAAGTCCGAACAGCTCGCCGAAATGCTGCGTCAGGCCGGCTGGGAGCAGCACGACTTCTCGGACCCGAACGCGTTCGCCGCGCTCTATTCCGGCGACGACGGTGCAACCAAGACCAAGGTATTCGCCATCCTGAACGCGCGCTATCACGAGCAGGAAGCCTACATCGTTTCTCAGGCGGGCGTGCCCGGCGCAATAACGATTGCAACCAACATGGCCGGCCGCGGCACCGACATTCAACTTGGCGGCAATGCCGACATGCGCATCCGTCAGGAAATCGCCGGCATCGAGGATTTCAAGGAGCGCGAGAAAAGCCCGCAGGCCGCCGAGATTCGTTCGCAGGTCGCGCGGCTGAAGGAAAAGGCCCTGGCCGCGGGTGGCCTTTACGTTCTCGGAACCGAACGCCACGAAAGCCGCCGTATCGACAACCAGTTGCGTGGCCGCTCCGGTCGCCAGGGTGATCCGGGTCATTCCAAGTTCTTCCTGTCGCTCGAAGACGATCTGATGCGCATCTTCGGGTCCGACAAGCTTGACGGAATGCTGCAGAAGCTCGGATTGAAGGAAAACGAGGCAATCGTCCACCCCTGGATCAACAAGGCGCTTGAGAAAGCGCAGCAGAAGGTCGAGGCACGCAACTTCGACATCCGCAAGAACCTGCTGAAGTTCGACAACGTGATGAACGACCAGCGCAAGGTGATTTTCGAGCAGCGGCTTGAACTCATGCGCGATGAAACGGTTGATGAAACAATCAATGATATGCGCCACGCAATGATCGAAGATCTGGTGGTCAAGCACATTCCCGAAAACGCCTATCCGGAACAATGGGATATTATTGGCTTCGACAAGACGCTAAACGAGGTCCTGACGCTTGAATTGCCGGTCCAGGATTGGGCGAAAGAAGAAGGAATTACCGTCGAGGACCTGCGCGAGCGCATTACCCGCCGCGCCGACGAATGGATGGCGAGCAAGGTGGCGAAATGGGGCCCCGACGTCATGCGCTATGTCGAAAAATCGATACTGCTGCAGACGCTCGATCATCTCTGGCGCGAACATCTGGTGATGCTCGAACATCTGCGTCAGGTGATCGGATTGCGCGGCTACGGCCAGCGCGACCCCCTCAACGAATACAAGGCTGAAGCCTTCTCGCTGTTCGAGGCAATGGTTTCGCATTTGCGCGAAGCGGTGACCGCGCAATTGATGCGCGTCGAAATTGTCCAGCAACCGCCGGCCGAGGAACCCTCCGCTCTGCCTTATATGGAGGCGCACAAGGTGGACCCCGCGACGGGCGAGGACGAAATGGCGCCGGCCCTGGCACCAGCTCTGGCCGGCAACGGCAACGGTGCACAGATGCAGCGCAATTCAGGCGACCCATCGAGTTGGGGCAAGGTCGGCCGCAACGAACTTTGTCCCTGCGGGTCCGGCAAGAAATTCAAGCACTGTCACGGCAAATTCGCCTAAATCCCGCGCATCCCGTTTCTTCACGATTCATCGTTATTCCCCCAGACCAACGCCGGCTGTTGCGATGCAGCCGCATTTTTGCGCTAAATCAATACGGCAAAGCCGTTCGGCAACCAAAGTACCTCATGTTGCATTATCAATCTGATCGGTTTGTTCCGGGATGTAAGCATGCAAGTCCCCCTTGAGATTGCCTTCCGAAATATTGTCCCATCCGAATCCGCGGAATCCGACATTCGAGATCATGTGCATCGGCTCGAACGGATTTATGGCCGCATGACTACCTGCCGGGTGCGTGTCGACCAGCGAAATCAGAATGCGAACGAAACCATTCCGCCGGTGGTGCATATTGAAATTTCCGTTCCAGGGCACAAGGAAATTGTCATTGCGCACGAATCCGATCGGCTGCAGCGAAAATATCAGTCGCCTGATTTGCGCAATGCCATCAACGAGGCATTCCGCATCGCCGAGCGGCGCCTAAGCAAATACAAGGACAAGTTGACCGACCACGGCGTTGCCGAACGGGGGCACGAAGCGGCCCATGAATTCCGCGGGCAGATTGCGGAACTGACACCGGAGCGGGACTTCGGATATGTGATAACCAAGGAAGGCGGATTGCTCTATTTCCACCGCAACAGCCTCATCAGCGGCGACTTCGACCATCTCCGCCGCGGCGACGAGGTCACCTATGTGCAGCAGGACGGCGATACTGGTCCGACGGCAGCAAAGGTCCGGCCGATCGCGAAATAGGCGGCGCTAGCGCGATTTTTGTTTTCCGAATTGGCCGGCGGCCAGCCGCTTGCGGAACGCGCGGTCGCGCTTGAGGTGCCACTCGCGGCTCATGGCATGCCGCCTGCTCGCGCAGCGTTCCGAATAGAGCAATATCCACGTACGGCCACGCGTCGAGCGCGCACCCTTGCCATCATTGTGCTGCGTCAGCCGCCGTGCGACATCGGAGGTCCAACCAACATAAGTGAGGTGGCGTGTGGGGGTCAGAGTCCCGAGAACATAGACGTAGCAGTCCATGCGAAGCCCGGCGTCGGCGCCCTGTCCGCGTTCAGCGGAAACTGTTGAAAGTTCCCGCCGGCACGACCGGTTGTGCGCCGACGAGCAGGCCATTGTTGCTGGCGGGCGGCGTCGAATAGGCGGTACGGATTTCAGGCTGTGACGAGCGCGGCGGTTCGGCCTTCGCCGTTTGTTGCGGCGCCGGTTTCGGCGCGGTTGCATGCGGAGCATCGGCTGCCGCTTTTGGTGCGGGCGCGGCCGCGACAGATGCCGTGCGTACGGGCGCGGAGCCGGTATGCGCCGGTGCGGCGTGCCTGGGCTTGGCGGCCAAATCAGTGTTATGCGCCGCAACTTGCTGTTCCGGCGGTGGCGCTGAAGGGGCAGCCTCTGCCTTCGAGCCACCGAACAGATTTCCGATCACGCCGGCAATCGACGTCGGTTTTTCCTCTGCGGGTGGCGCTTCGCCTTGTTTCGGCTGCGGAGCCGGTTGCGGCAGCGGCACGCTCGCCAGGACGACCGGCGCGCTGACGGGGGGCTGCGGCTTCGAGGCCTGAGCGGTCTGTGCGGGCGGGTTGGGAGTGCGGGGCAACGCACCCGGCGCCACCGTATTGCCGGCGAGCTCGAGGGTCCGGCCGTTGTTGTCGAAATCATTATGCGTCGAAAGCTTCGCCATGAATATCGGGTTCATGCCGCCGTCGATTCCGGCGCGGGAAGGGACTGTCTCCACTCCGCTCGCGATGTATTCGGCCATTTTGAATTGTTCTTGCCGGCGCTGATCGAGCACCGCATCCGCAACCGTCTTGTCGAGCTGGTAGGCCGGACAGGCGCCCTTCGGATTGAACGAGAGCGGCCTGGTCGCATTGTCGGGAGCGGCCGGATCGAAGACATAGTGCCTTTCGCAGACGGCGACTTTCGGCTCTTGATGCGTCGCGTTGAAATGGTCGTAGCCCTCCTTCAACATTTTCCAGAACGCAAAGTTCGGATTGTTGCGGTGCTTAGCCATGTTCAGTGCGGTCATGCGGAACGGAAATGCCTCAAGCTGAAATGCTTTCTGGCCGCCGAAGAATGACTCGCGCGCGAGTGCGTAGATTTCCTGGATCTGCTCGTCGGTCATCGCGTAGCAGCCGCGCGAGGAGCAGTCCCCGTGCACCATCAGCTCGGAGCCCGTGTAGCCCATCGCACGGTCATAGGCGTTGGGGAACCCCGTATTGAAAGCAAGATAGTAATTCGAGTTCGGGTTCATCTGCCCCGGCGTGATTGTGTAGAAGCCCTCCGGCGCCTGACGATCGCCTTCCTTTTTCTTGGGGCCGAGATCGCCGGACCACCGGCAGATCGGATAGGTCTTGAGCAGCGCGTATTCGCCGTCACGATTCTTTTTCCAGATCTCCAGCTCCGCTTCTTCCTTGAAGATGCGGGCGAGGATCGGAGAACTCCTTGTCCATATTCTTTGTCGCGATCTCGGCGACCATTTTTTCGGAGAGCGGAGCCTGCGCGCGGCCGGTCGGGACAATGTTTTCGGCGTCGCAACCCGCAAGCGCAATGGCAGCGGCAACAGCCGCGGACGCTAACAGCGCGCGAGCGAACGGTCGTTTCAAACCTGGTACTCCCCGAAGGGGCGGGCCCTCATTGAGTAATCGTTATCCTTAAGATGTGGCATCCGCAAGGCGATCTGCTTTGTTGCCGGGTACCGCTAAGCCTATGGTAAATCGAAAGTAAATGGCTACCTCAATTAGCTGGCAACGCGTCCCATGTTGAGAAACTTCTCGCGCCGCTGTTTTCTGACGGCCTCGCGGTCGAGTCCCTGCAATTCTGCAAGGGCACCGGCGATGGCCTCACCGGTCACGGCGATGGCGGCCTGTGGATCGCGGTGCGCGCCCCCGCTCGGTTCCGAAACAATGCTGTCGATCACGCCGAAGCGCACCATGTCCTGGGCCGTAATCTTCATGTTGGTCGCCGCTTCCTGTGCTTTGGTGGTGTCGCGCCAAAGGATCGAGGCAGCTCCCTCCGGGGAGATCACGCTATAGATGGCATGCTCAAGCATCAGGACGCGATTGGCCGTTGCGATCGCGATGGCGCCTCCGGATCCGCCTTCGCCCAGGATGACGGCGACGTTGGGTACGCCAAGCGATAGACATATGTCGGTCGAGCGCGCGATCGCTTCGGCCTGGCCGCGCTCTTCGGCGCCAATGCCGGGATAGGCACCGGCCGTGTCCACCAGCGCGATGACCGGGATGCCGAAACGGTCGGCCATTTCCATCAAGCGTACGGCCTTGCGATATCCTTCCGGGCGCGCCATGCCGAAATTGTGCTTGAGCCGGCTTTCGGTGTCGGCGCCTTTCTCGTGGCCAATGACGCACACGCTCTCGCCGCGGAACCGTCCGAAGCCGCCGACAATCGCGGGATCGTCCCCGAACTTACGGTCGCCCGCGAACGGAATGAAATCTGTAATCAGCCCGGCAATGTAATCGAGGCAGTGCGGGCGTTGCGGATGGCGTGCCACCTGAGTTTTTTGCCAAGGCGTAAGATCAGCATACAATTCCTTCAAAGCCTGCGCGGCTTTCACTTCGAGATGGCTGATCTCTTCGCTGATCGCGACGGCGTTTCCGGTCTCACCCATTGCGCGCAATTCCTCGACCTTAGCCTCCAATTCGGCCACTGGTTTTTCAAAGTCGAGATAGCTTCGCATCGGTTCCGCGTGGGTCTGTTTTATGGCGAAGTGACGTGGGCAGCGCCTTTAAGTCAAGCAAACGGGTTAATTTCCCTTTTACCGATGCTTTTGGCTAGCCATCGGCCAAAGGATGAAGGTCGCGCACAAGCGTTTTCAGCCGTTCTTCCAGGACATGCGTATAGATTTGCGTCGTCGAGATATCGGCATGTCCGAGAAGTGTCTGCACGACACGGAGATCTGCGCCATTGTGGAGCAGATGGCTGGCGAAGGCGTGACGCAGCACATGCGGGCTCAGGCGCGAGGGTTGAATACCGCACGCCGTTCCGAGCGTCTTAAGCTCGCGTGCGAAATGCTGCCGCGTGAGATGACCGGTTTCCCCAAACGAGGGGAATAGCCATTTTGACTGAGTGCCGCCCTCGGTCTTGCCGCGCAATTCGAGATACTCCGCCATGGTTTTTTTGGCTTGCTTGTTGAGCGGCACGAGCCGTTCTTTGCCGCCCTTGCCGCGAACGACAAGCATGCGCTGATCCCGCCGGGCGGCGGCCGCCGGCAGCGCCACCAGTTCGGACACACGCAGGCCGGTTGCGTAGACGACTTCCAGAAGACACAGAAGACGCGCTGCCCGCAGCCGCTGGGCCGCGGGCTGATCGGGCTTCTCGCTGTTCGCTCGGGCCTGCTTGAGAAGCGCATCGACGTCGGCGATCGAAAGCACCTTCGGAAGTGGTCGCCCGCTTTTTGGACCTTCCAGTACGGCGGCAGGATCGTCCTTGCGTTTGCCCTCCGCATACAGGAAACGAAAAAGCTGGCGCACGGCGGACAATCGCCGCGCCAGCGATGACGATTTGAAGCCTCGGTCGGAAAGGCTGGCAAGAAAGTCGCGCAGGGCATCTGTCGTCGCGGTGGCGATCGACCTGCCTGACGCTCGAAGATGTGCCGATAGATCCTCGAGATCGTTGCGGTAGGCAGCAAGGGTATTCTCGCCGGCGCCGCGCTCGGCCGCCAGCATGTCGAGGAACAGCTCGACCAGCGCTTCGTCGGACGCTCTTGGCCGGCGGCTCATCGCCTTGCCTCGCTCCGCTCGTCAGTGATTTTTGAGGAACTTGTCAGGGGGTACCGTCACGATGATTTCGCGCGGCTTGTATTTGACAAAGGTGGCAAGCGAAAACACCGCGCCATAGGCGAGGCCGCCAAGCAGGCCGAAAAGCATCAGAAATCTGAATAGACTCGGCATGACCACTTCCGGCAGTCGTTCGATCGTGCGCACACGGTTTCAGTCGAGTTACGACCACGTTCCGGAACCGCTGACAAGACCGCCCGTGCGGTTGCTGATATATGGAACCGAGGATTCGTGGTGGAAGATAGCATGGTTAATGGTGCCGCTCAAAAACCTGCGGAAAACGGCATGGATTTCAGCCGTCGTCCGCGCACTCGGCAGCCGCTCCATCGTGCTCATCGGTATGATGGGCGCGGGCAAGTCGTCGATCGGCCGCAGGCTGGCTACCCGCCTGGGAATTCCCTTCGTCGATGCCGACACGGAGATCGAAAGTGCGGCAGGCATGACCATTCCGGAAATTTTCGATAGGCATGGCGAGCCCTATTTTCGGGCGGGCGAAGCGCGCGTGATCGCGCGCTTGCTCGACAACGGGCCGCAGGTTCTTGCGACCGGCGGCGGTTCGGTGATGGATCCGCAGACGCGTGCCCTCATCGGCGAGAAAGGCATCTCGATATGGCTCAGGGCCGACATTGACGTGCTGCTGAAGCGGACGAAGCGCCGCAACGATCGGCCGCTGGCGGAAAGGATCAAGGATCTCTTGCCCCAGCGCGAACCCGTTTACGCCCAGTCCGATATCGTTGTTCAGTCGCGCGACGAGCCGCATGAAACGATTATCAACGAGATCATGTTGGAGTTGCGGAAGTGCCTCGATCTCGGCGCGGAGAAGCAGCCATGACTGCGCCGCTGCGACAGGGCGAGCCGATTGTGGTGCCGGTCGCGCTTGGTGCACGTTCCTATGACATCGTAATTGGTCGTGGAATTCTTGCCAGCCTTGGCGAGCGTATCAAATCCTTGCGTGCCGGAGCGCGGGTTGCCATCGTGAGCGATGAAGGCGTTGCCGTGCACCATCTTGCGGCCGCCGAAGCCGCACTCAAGTCTGCATCCGTCGACAGCGCACGCATCATCGTGCCTGCGGGAGAGAGTTCGAAGAGCTATGCAATCTTTGAAAAGGTCTGCGAGGCGATCATCGCGGCGCGTATCGAGCGCAATGATCTTGTCGTAGCGCTCGGCGGCGGCGTGATCGGCGATCTTGCCGGCTTTGCGGCTTCGTGCGTGCGGCGCGGACTTGATTTCGTGCAGGTCCCCACGTCGCTGCTCGCGCAAGTCGACTCATCGGTAGGTGGAAAGACCGGCATCAATTCGCGCCAGGGCAAAAATCTAATCGGCGCATTTCATCAGCCGGCACTGGTCGTTGCCGATACCGCCTTGCTTGACAGCTTGCCGAAGCGCGAATTTCGGGCAGGTTACGCCGAAGTTGCGAAATATGGTCTCCTGGGAGACGCCGCATTTTTCGCGTGGCTCGAAAAGAACTGGCAAGATGTCTTCGCCGGGGGGTCGGCGCGAGAGCATGCCATTGCGGTTTGTTGCCGCGCCAAGGCGGGCATCGTGGCGCGCGACGAACGCGAAACCGGCGAGCGCGCGCTGCTCAATCTCGGGCACACTTTCGGCCACGCGCTGGAAGCGGGCTGCGGATTCTCCGATCGTTTGCTGCACGGGGAGGCGGTCGCCCTCGGCATGGTGCTGGCGTTCGAATTTTCCGCACGCAAAGGCTTGGTTACGCCTGCGGATTCCGCCCGCGCGGCGGCCCATATTGCGGCGGTGGGTCTGCCTACCCATCTCAAGGACGTGCGCGGTGGTGTGCCGCCCGTCGACGTGATGATGGATCTGATCGCTCAGGACAAGAAAGTAAGGCGCGGCGCGCTTACTTTTATACTGGTGCGCGGCATTGGTCGCGCTTTCGTCGAAAGCAATATCGATGCGGCCGAGCTCCGAACGTTTTTGACCGGCAAGATGACGGGTGCATGATTTTCGGAAGAAACCATGCACCGAAATAGAATCCGATGAGCGCGAACGACTGGCTTTCCCTTGTCATTGTCCTGTTCTGTCTGCTGCTTTCCGCATTTTTCGCCGGCAGCGAAACGGCGCTGACTGCTTCTTCGCGCGCCAGCATGGCGCGACTGGAGAAACACGGCAATCGCCGCGCCAGCATAGTCAACCGCCTGCTGGAACAACGCGAGCGGCTACTCGGCGCGCTTCTGTTCGGCAATAACGCGGTCAATATTGCGGCATCGGCCCTAGCAACCGGCGTGCTGTTGGCCTGGTTCGGCAATGCCGGTGTCGTTTACGCGACCGTGGTGATGACGATTGTCGTCGTTGTGTTCTCCGAGATCCTGCCGAAGACGGCGGCGTTCAATGCGCCCGACCGCATTGCGCTGTTGGTGGCGCGCCCGATTTACTGGTTCGTCAAATTGTTCGGCCCGGTATTGATGGCTGTTGAGGCGCTGGTGCGATGGCTGCTCAAGCACGTCGGCATGACGGTGGGCGACGATCAGCAGGTGCTATCGGCGCGCGAGGAGTTGCGTGGCGCCGTCGATCTGCTGCATCGGGAAGGCGACGTGGAAACGCTTGACCGCGACATGTTCGGCGGCGTGCTCGATTTGCGCGAACTGGTGGTTTCCGATGTGATGATCCACCGCACCAACATGATCACGCTCGACGCCGATGATCCGTCCGACGAGATCGTCAATGCGGTCATCGCCTCACCAGTCACGCGTCTGCCGTTGTGGCGCGGCAATCCCGAGAATATCGTCGGTATTTTGCACGTGAAAGACCTGCTACGCGCGCTGCACGCTGTCGACGGGGATGCCGCAAAGGTCGACATTGCTGCGTTGTTGACGCCGCCGTGGTTCGTGCCCGATACCCGGCCGGTTTCGGAACAGCTCAAGGCGTTTCGGCGCCGCAAGACGCCGTTCGCGCTGGTGGTCGATGAATATGGCGAAGTCGAGGGGCTGGTAACGCTCGAGGATATCCTCGAGGAAATCGTCGGAGACATCACGGACGAGCACGATGTCGCCATGCCGGGAGTACGGCGCCAGCCCGATGGGTCGGTGAATGTCGATGGCGCGGTCCCAGTCCGCGACCTCAACCGTGTCATGGATTGGAATTTACCTGACGAAGAAGCAACGACCATTGCCGGCCTGGTTATTCACGAAGCGCGCTCGATTCCCGAAGTGGGGCAAAGCTTCACATTTCACGGGTTTCGTTTCAGGGTTCTACGCAGGGCGCGCAACCGCATCACGGCATTGCGCATTCAGCCCCTGCCGCGAAAACAGGCGATGAAGGCAATCTGAAGACCGTTCAAGCCTGTCTTTATTCAGCTCGATTCCGGCTTGTACTGATTGTGCGGAAGAATGCGGAGGGTTCAGGCTCTGCCTTCTTCAGGCGCGGATGCGTGAATCGCGAGTGCGTGGACACTGCCGGCCAGCTCGGTTGACAGCAATTGATTAATCATGCGGTGACGTTCAATCCGGCTCTTCCCTTTAAATGCATTCGACACGATATAAACGCGATAATGAGTTTGCCCGCCCGGCCGATGTCCGGCATGCCCTTCATGTTGGTGGGATTCGTCCAGCACTTCGAGGCTTTGCGGCGCGAAAGCCTCGGTCAACTTCTTTGTGATGATATCGGCGGTGCGCATTCCGACCGCTTAGGAGAGGCCGGCTCGGCGGTCAATGTAGGATTTATGTTCCCACGCCTCGATCAAGTCTTGAATGCGTCACCTGCAACAGCGCATAATGCTCGGTCATGAAATTCGACTCGCCCCTTTTTGACCGTATTCGGGTCAAGCCGGAAAAAGACCGCCGCCCCAAGACGGGTGGTCCGGGTTGCGAGTGGCATGGCTGCAAGGAGAAGGCAACGCACCGCGCCCCCAAAGGCCGCGGCCGCGAAAAAGACTATTGGCGCTTCTGCCTAAATCACGTGCGCGAATACAACCAAGCATACAATTTCTTTGCCGGCATGAGCGACGCAGCGGTCATGGCGTATCAAAAAGATGCGCTGACCGGTCATCGGCCGACCTGGAAAATGGGAACCGGCAAAGGCGCAGCACGGCCGGATTTGCGTGCCTTTGGCAGCCACGCCGATCCATTTGGACTGTTCGGTGAGGGGGTGCGAGCAGAACAGCAGGCGCGTGCGGAAGCGCGTCCGATTCGAAATGCCGAGCGCAAAGCCCTCGACACGCTGGGTCTCGACATTGGCGCCACCTCCCAGCAGGTGAAGACCCGTTTCAAGGAACTGGTAAAGCGCCACCATCCGGACGCCAATGGTGGAGACCGCTCCACCGAAGATCGCCTGGTGGAAATCATTCAATCGTACAACTACCTGAAATCGGTGGGGTTTGCCTGATGGGCCGGTGGGTCCTGCCGCTCAACCCAGCTGCGCCTTTCGGACAGGGCTGACCATCCCTATCTTATTGAAATAATTGATGGTGCCATTCGTGGCGGGCGGGTTTTTCGCCGCCGTAGCCTCTGCTAAGTTGCCGCCGCCATCAGCCGGACCGTACGAATCGGACCGCATCAGGGGCTTCGGCATTCCGGGGCCACGGAGGATCAATGACCGCCGCAGTACAAGAAATTGCCGGCCTGCCCGATATGAAAGTGTCGGTCCGGCAGGTATTCGGAATCGACAGTGATATGGAAGTGCCGGCCTACTCCAAGGCTGATGAGCACGTGCCCGAATTCGACGCCGACTATCGCTTCGATCGCCCCACGACACTCGCCATACTTGCCGGATTTTCGAAAAATCGGCGTGTCATGGTCACGGGTTACCACGGCACCGGCAAGTCGACGCATATCGAGCAAGTCGCGGCGCGGCTCAATTGGCCTTGCGTGCGCGTCAATCTCGACAGCCACATCAGCCGTATTGATCTGATCGGCAAGGACGCCATCGTGATCAAGGAAGGTCAGCAGATCACCGAATTCCGCGAAGGCATTTTGCCCTGGGCGCTGCAAAACAACGTCGCGCTTTGTTTCGACGAGTATGATGCCGGCCGACCTGACGTCATGTTCGTTATTCAACGCGTGCTGGAGGCGTCGGGCCGGCTCACGCTGCTCGACCAGAGCAAGGTGATCAAGCCACATCCGGCCTTCCGTTTATTCGCCACCGCCAACACGGTGGGCCTCGGCGACACGTCGGGACTGTACCATGGCACGCAGCAGATCAATCAGGGTCAGATGGACCGGTGGTCGATCGTCACCACGCTCAATTATCTGCCGCATGACAATGAAGTTGAGATCGTGCTCGCGAAGGCGAAGCACTATCGCAATGAGCAGGGTCGCGACATCGTCAACAAGATGGTGCGGGTCGCCGATCTGACACGCAATGCGTTCATGAATGGCGACATCTCGACGGTGATGAGCCCGCGTACGGTGATCACCTGGGCGGAGAATTCCGAGATCTTCAACGATATTGGTTTTGCCTTCCGGCTCACCTTTCTCAATAAGTGCGATGAGCTTGAGCGGCCGATCGTCGCTGAATTCTATCAACGCTGCTTCGGCGTCGAACTCCCGGAATCGTCAGTGAACGTGGCGCTATCCTGATATTTGCCTCGCCCAGGTGGGCGAGAGAGATGAGCAATGGCTTCCAACATCAAGGCCAAGCCGTCGTCGAAAGAATCGCCGGCCGAACCGTTCAAGCGGGCGGTGACGGGATGCCTGCGCGCGCTCGCGCGCAAGCCGGAACTTGAAGTCGCGTTTGCGGCCGAGCGGCCTGGACTGATGGGTGGCAAGGTCCGCCTGCCGGAACCACCCCGCAAGCTCGGAAAGGCAGAGGCCGCAATCGTGCGCGGGCATGCCGATTCGATCGCGTTGCGGCTGGCCTGCCACGATACGGCGATGCATCGCCGTCTGCAGCCGGCCGGCCAGCAGGCTCGGGCCGTGTTCGAGGCGGTGGAGCAGGCGCGCGTCGAGGCGATCGGCGCGCGGCGCATGGACGGCGTTGCGCAAAATCTCACGGCAATGCTCGATGAACGCTTTCACCGCGGCAAATTCGACCAGATCACCGACCGCGCCGATGCGCCGATCGAGGACGCGCTGGCACTCATGGTGCGCGAGCGACTTACCGGCATGGCGCCGCCGCCGGCCGCCAAGCGGCTGGTCGATCTCTGGCGCCCGCTGATCGAAGAGCGCGCCGGGCGCGATCTCGACCGGCTCGAGAACCTGGTCGAGGATCAACGGCATTTTGGCGATGTTGTCCATGATCTGCTCGACGCTCTCGAAATGGGCGAAGACCGCAGCCACGATTCCGAAGACGAAGAAGACGATGGCGAGGAAGATCGCCGCAAGCAGGAATCCGGCGAGGACGGCGAGGCGGCGGATTCGGACGAGATGCAGCGCATGAGCGCGGAGGACACCGAAGTGTCTTCCGATGATATGCCCGACACCGCTGCCGAAGCGGTCGAGGCCCCGACGGCCGATATGGCCGATGACACCGATATGGGCGATGCGGAGACTCCCGGCGAGCCGCAACGGCCGCGCCATTTCGGTGCCAACGAACCGCGGGGCCCCGATTATCGCGCTTTCACGGCGAAGTTCGACGAGACTATCGCCGCTGAAGATCTTTGCGAGGCCGAGGAACTCGATCGCCTGCGCGGCTATCTCGACAAGCAACTCTCCCATCTGCAGGGCGTGGTGGCGCGCCTCGCCAACCGCCTACAGCGCCGCCTGATGGCACAGCAAAACCGTTCCTGGCAGTTCGACCTGGAGGAAGGTCAGCTCGATCCGGCACGCCTGTCTCGCGTGATCATCGATCCGCTGCATCCGCTCTCCTTCAAGGCGGAAAAGGATACTGAATTCCGCGATACCGTTGTGAGCCTGCTGCTCGACAATTCCGGCTCGATGCGTGGACGCCCGATTACGGTTGCTGCGACCTGTGCCGATATTCTTGCGCGCACTCTCGAGCGATGCGGCGTGAAGGTCGAAATCCTCGGATTCACGACACGGGCGTGGAAGGGCGGCCAGTCGCGCGAGCACTGGCTCACGGCCGGGAAGCCGGCCAATCCGGGTCGGCTCAATGACCTGCGGCACATCATCTACAAATCGGCCGACGCGCCGTGGCGGCGTGCGCGCAAGAATCTCGGGCTGATGATGCGAGAGGGCCTCCTGAAGGAGAACATCGACGGGGAGGCTCTCGACTGGGCACATAAGCGTTTGCTGGCGCGCACGGAACAGCGAAAGATCCTGATGATGATCTCGGACGGAGCGCCGGTCGATGATTCGACGCTGTCGGTGAACCCCGGCAACTATCTCGAGCGCCACTTGCGCTGGGTGATTGAAGAGATCGAGACCCGATCGCCCGTGGAATTGATTGCGATCGGCATTGGTCACGACGTGACGCGGTATTACAGGCGCGCGGTCACGATTGTCGATGCAGAAGAACTCGGCGGGGCGATGACCGAGAAGCTAGCCGAGCTGTTCGAAGAGCATGCCGCGGCCGAGCGGCCAAGTCCGCGCGTCCGCAGGCGCGTCGCTTGAGTCGCGCGCCTGTCCGCTGGCTCGGCGCCACCCTTGTTGCCTGTCTTTTCGTTGTTGGCTTTATCGGCCTTGCCGAGGCCGTGCGTGTCAGCAAGGTTGCCGGTCCTGTTGCAATCAAAGCGACACCAATTACTGCGTTCGACAACCGCGACCCTTCAAAGACACGTTTCGGTACGCTCGAATTTCGGGGCGGTCTCGTGTTCACCTCCAAGGAGGAAGCCTTCGGCGGCATCTCGGCAATCCATATGGAACCGGATGGCGCACATTTCCTCGCTGCCACCGACCAGGGCTCTTGGCTGCGCGGACGGATCGAATATCGCGATGGAAGGCCGGCCGGCATTGCCGATGCCGAAATGGCGCCGATCCTCGGATCCGACGGCAAGCCATTGGTATCGCACGGCTGGTACGACGTTGAGTCCCTCACTGAACTTGACGGCACCGTTTACATCGGCATCGAACGCGTAGAGCAGATTGTACGATTCGATTATCGCCGCGATGGTCTGTTTGCGCGCGGTCGCGCAATCAATGTGCCTGCCGAATTCAAGACATTTACATACAACAAAAGCCTGGAATGTCTGACCGCGCCGCGCGAAGGCGCACTCGCGGGTGAGTTGGTTGCCATAACCGAGCACAGCCTCGACAGTGCCGGAAATCTGCGTTCGTTTGTGCTGGGCGGCGAACATACCACGCACTTCAGTGTCAAACGCAGTGACGACTTTGATGCGAGCGACTGCACAATCCTTTCCGGGAACGAACTCCTGCTGCTTGAGCGCCGCTCTTCGCCGGTACGAGGCATTGCCATGCGCATTCGCCGTATTCCGCTGGCGGATGTGAAAGCCGACGCGATCGTTGATGGCCCCGTGATGATCGAGGCTGATCTCGGCTACCAGATCGACAACATGGAGGGCATTGCCGTCCATCGCAATGCGGCGGGCGAGACGATCATAACGCTGGTGTCAGACGATAATTTCTCGGTCATCCAGCGCAACCTACTGCTGCAGTTCGCGGTGGTGGGCGAATGAACGCCTGCATGCATTTCGTCATCACCGGGAAAGCCCCGCGATGATAACCCGCAAGTCCACGCTCTTGGATTAGCCTGCGGCGCCTTCGCGCTTTTTCACGATCTGGCGCTTGATTTCCAGCACCCGCGGCGCAAGTTCGTCATCCTTGGCCTTGAGCAGAAACGCATCAAGCCCGCCTCGATGATCGACGGTCTTGAGGGCATTGGCCGAAACCCGCAGTCGGATCCGGCGGCCCAGCGTGTCGGAAATCAGCGTGACGTTCCTCAGATTCGGGAGGAACCGCCTCTTCGTCTTGATGTTGGAGTGGCTCACCTTGTGGCCGACCAGTGGTTTTTTACCGGTCAGGTCGCAACGCCATGACATGGCTCATTCCTCAAAAAATCACCGCGCGCACGCGCCGGCTCGGGTCAAGCTTCTGGGCTAGGACGGCCGGACGTATAGAGAGCAGTGCCAAAAGCGTCAAGCCGAGGATTTGGAAGCAAAATGGAGGCTTTTTAAGCAGTGAGGTGGGTGAACACAGATTTGACCAAATCCGCGTCGACGAGATGACCCCGTGCCGCCTTTCGCCGTTAACTGTGGTGGTGCCGTCCAGCGCATGAAGAACTGCTCGGATGTTGGACCGGTTTACGGATGATATGCTGGCTGCCTGCGGAACGTCCGTTTGTGACATCGCGCGGAAGGATTGGGTTTTGCGACACGTTGTACAAAACTTCCTGCTCGCATCAGGCGTGCTGGCCGTGCTCGCAACCGGTTCCGTCGCGTCAGCCAATGCTCAGAGCCGTCTTGAAGCCCACTATTCGGCGACGCTCGCCGGTATTCCGATCGGAAAGGGCAGCTGGGCCATTGACGTTTCCGACACGCAGTACACCGCCTCGGTCAATGGGGCGACGTCGGGGCTATTGCGCGCATTCACCGGCGGAGAAGGCAACGCCACAGCGCGTAGTACTTTGAACGGGGGACGGATCCTGTCCTCGATATACGTGTCGACCATCACCAGCCGCAAGAAAACCGATTCGATTCACATCACGATCAACAACGGCGACGTCAAAGAACTCAAGGTTGACCCGCCGCAGGATGTTGATCCCGAACGGGTGCCGGTCACGGAAGCACATCAACATGGCGTCCTTGATCCGATGACGGCGTCGATTGTACGTGTGCCGGGCAATGGGGACGTCCTTTCGCCGGAGGCTTGCCACCGCACCCTGGCGGTCTTCGACGGTCGGTTACGCTACGACTTGCAATACACGTTCAAGCGGATGGACAAGGTCAAAGCCGCCAAAGGCTATGCCGGACCCGTCGTGGTTTGCGCGGCATATTTCTCGCCGGTTGCCGGCTATATTCCGTCACGTGCGGCGATCAAATACCTCTCCAAGCAGCGCGGGATGGAGGTATGGCTCGCACCGGTCGCGGGCACGCGCGTTTTGGTGCCATTTCGCGCCCAGGGACCCACGCCAATCGGACAAGCGGTGGTCGAGGCTTCCGAATTCACCTCGGTTTCGGTTCCAAATCGGGCTTCGGTCAATGGTACGAAGACGCAGTGATACGCAATCGTCCTTGACTCTGGTGCTGCAAGCGTGTTCGCCGTGCTGTTAACTTTTGAGAGGACAAGAACGCGCTTGAAACAAATCCGCGCTACTCCATCTTGTAGCTCCGGGTGAGACGCTTCCCAGATGTCGCCGTGAACGAATCGATACAGGCCCTGAGTCAGTGATTCGGGCGCGATTCGTTCCAGAGTCGTTCTAATGCTTAACCACACCCATGTTGACCGTCGCATTGTGATACAGGAAGAGCCGGTGGCAGAGCTTATTGTCGGCTCTGACGCCGGTCTGGACGCGTAATGGCCATTACTTTTTCCCCGCAGTCTGCCCGAGCATCCCGAGCCCGCGGCGCAGGCGTGACGGCGGTCCTCGGGCCCACCAATACCGGTAAGACCCATCTCGCCATCGAGCGCATGCTGGCCCATTCCTCGGGCATGATCGGGCTGCCGCTGCGGCTACTCGCGCGCGAGGTCTACAACAAGGTCGCCGATCGGGTGGGCAAGGATGCGGTCGCGCTCATCACCGGCGAGGAGAAGATCAAGCCGCCGAATCCGCGATTTTGGGTGTCGACCGTCGAAGCAATGCCGCGCGATCTTGATGTCGCGTTCCTGGCGATCGACGAGGTCCAGCTGGGCGCCGATTTCGAGCGTGGGCACGTCTTTACCGATCGCATGCTCAACGCGCGCGCCCGCGAAGAAACGCTGGTGCTGGGGGCGGCCACGGTGCGTCCGATGGTCGAAAGGCTGCTGCCGGGCGCGCACGTGATCAGCCGGCCCCGCCTGTCGACGCTCACCTATGCCGGGGAGAAAAAGCTCACGCGGCTGCCGCCGCGGTCGGCAATCGTCGCATTTTCCGCCGATGAAGTTTACGCGATCGCTGAATTAATCCGCCGTCAGCGCGGGGGCGCAGCCGTCGTACTCGGTGCGCTCTCTCCGCGCACGCGCAACGCGCAAGTAGCGTTGTACCAGTCCGGCGACGTCGATTATCTCGTGGCGACAGATGCGATCGGGATGGGGCTCAATCTCGATGTCGACCACGTCGCCTTTGCCTCGGATCGGAAGTTTGATGGCTATCAGTTCCGCAAGCTCAACCCCGCCGAACTGGCGCAGATTGCCGGGCGCGCCGGACGCGCGACGCGCGACGGCACCTTTGGCACGACGGGGCGGTGCGACCCTTTCGAACTGGATCTGGTGCAAGCGCTCGAAAGTCACACATTCGAGCCGATCCGGCTGCTGCAGTGGCGCAATGCCGATCTTGATTTTGCGTCGATCGGCGCATTGCAGGCTTCGCTTGCGGCGACGCCGAATGAGCAGGGATTAACGCGCGCGCCGACCGGCGAGGACATTCTGGTGCTGGAACATGCCGCTCGCGACGAAGACGTGCGCGGACTTGCACGCACCGTGGCGGATATCTCGCGTTTATGGGAGATCTGTCAGGTTCCCGACTATCGCAAAATCGCGCCCGCAACGCATGCCGAATTGGTTGTAACCCTCTATGGATTCCTGATGCGAGAGGGTAACATCCCTACCGATTGGTTCGCTCGCCAGGTTTCTCTTGCCGACCGAACCGAGGGCGACATCGATACTCTCTCCAACCGGATCGCGCATGTCAGGACCTGGACTTATATTGCCAACCGGCCCGATTGGCTTGCCGATCCGGAGCATTGGCAGGGCGTCACGCGTACCGTCGAAGATAAACTGTCGGATGCATTGCATGAGCGTTTGGCGGAACGTTTCGTCGACCGACGCACCAGCGTGTTAATGCGGCGGCTCCGAGAAAACGCAATGCTTGAAACCGAAATTGGAAAGTCTGGCGAGGTCAAGGTCGAAGGCCACGTCATCGGGCGGCTTGGATGGTTTCATGTTTGCGCCGGATGCATCGGCCGCCGGCTCCGAGGCCAAGGCGCTCAATGCCGCCGCGCAGAAGGCGCTTGCCGGCGAGATAGAAACGCGCGCGACGAAGCTCTCACAGGCGTCGAACGATCAAATTGTGCTGGCGGCTGACGGAGCCTTGCGCTGGACGGGTGATCTTGTCGGCAAGCTGATTGCCGGCGACGACACCCTGCGTCCGCGGGTTCGCGTCATCGCCGACGACCACCTGACCGGGCCGGCCCGTGAACTTGTCCAGAACAGGCTGGATCTCTGGCTCAAGACGCATATCGAGAAATTGCTTGCGCCGGTTTTTTCGCTCGCGGCGGCGGAAGACATCACCGGAATGGCGCGCGGCGTCGCATTCCAGCTTGTTGAATCCCTAGGCGTGCTCGAGCGGCAAAAAGTTGCAGAGGAAGTCAAAGGCCTTGACCAGCCCGCGCGCGCGACATTGCGCAAATATGGCGTGCGCTTCGGCGCTTATCACATCTACCTTCCGGCGCTGCTCAAGCCCGCACCGCGCTCGCTGGCGACGCAATTGTGGGCCATCAAGCACGAGAGCCCCGATGCGAAAGGCGTCGGCGATCTCCTGCATCTCGCCGCCAGCGGAAGGACGTCAATTCCGGTCGACGCGGAGACGCCCAAAGCGCTCTACCGTACTGCGGGCTATCGCATTTGCGGCGAGCGTGCCGTGCGCGTTGATATTCTCGAGCGGCTCGCCGACCTCATTCGTCCCGCCTTGTCGTGGCGTGAGGGCGCGCCCGGGCCGAAGCCCGACGGCGTTTTCGACGGCCGCAGTTTTCTTGTCACCGGTGCGATGACGTCGCTGACCGGCGCATCGGGAGAGGACTTCGCTTCGATCCTGCGATCGCTGGGCTATCGAATGGACCGCAAGCCGAAGCCGGCTGATGTGCCTGCGCCGGCGCCGGGCATCGCATCAACACCCGCCGAGATAGCAGAACAGCCGGCACCAAGCGGCGATGCGTTGGCGGCAGCGGAAGCGGCACCGCCAGCGCCGCCGGCAGAGACTTCGTCGTCAGAATCCGCTCCTGTCGAAAATGATTCAGGCACGCCGGCCGCCGAAGCGCCGTCACGCTCTTTGCTGCCCGAGCCCGAATTCGTCGCGTCCGAAACGGCATTGCCGGCGCAAGAAGCCGCAGCGGCTCCGAGCAATACCGAAAACATTTCTGCGGAAGCCGCCGTGCCGGCTGAGGCTAAAGCGGCTGAGGAGCCGGCTTTCATCGAAGTGTGGCGCCCGGCCGGCCGCTCCGAGCGCAGGCCGCATCGGCCGCGGCGGCAGCCCCGTCCGCAGACGCAGACCGTGGCAGCCGATTCCGCGGTTGCAGCCACACCGCCGGAAGGAGTGGCTGCATCGGGAGCCGCCTCGCCGGATAGTGCGCAGCCATCGCACAGCCCGCAGCGACCGCGCCATGAGCGCGGCGACCGCCCGGATCGCGAGAAGCGCCAGGACCGCGCCCAGCGTCAGCAACGATCGGAGCGGCAAGTCAATCGAAACGAACGGCAGGACCGGGGTCCGCGCCGGGATCGCCCGCGTCGTGACCGTGAGGACCGAATCGATCGAGCCGAACGCGAGCAGTATTACGCCAAACCGTTCGGCAGTGGGTCCGGCGGCCGTGACAAGCAGCCGGATCCCAATTCTCCGTTCGCCAAGCTCGCCGCGCTCAAGCAGCAGCTTGAACAGGGTGCCAAAGAACCGTCTTGAGCACACAGTCCGGACAGCGCGACCGTCAACGCATCGATAAGTGGCTCTGGCACGCGCGCGTGGTGCGCACGCGCACCGACGCCGCCGCGCTCGCCACCGCCGGGTTCGTGCGGGTCAATGGGAAGCGCATGACGTGCGCAAGTCACCCGGTGCGAATTGGTGATGTGGTGACAGTGGCCCTCGATCGCTCGGTGCGGGTGCTCCGGATTGAGCGCCTGTGTGAGAGGCGGGCCGGCGCGCAGACGGCACGGGCGCTTTACCGTGATTTGACAACGAGTTCCGGGACCGGGGCCTGCACCTTTTCGGGCAGTGATCATAAGGTTTCGGCGCCGGCGCGGTAAGCCAGCCATCATGTAACCATGGCGTGCACACCGGTTGCGGCCTATCTGTCCTTACGTTAGGCAGCCTGCAGGAGCAGGTGTCCGGAGCCGGGAATGACCTACGTCGTCGTCGAAAACTGCATTAAATGCAAATACATGGACTGTGTGGAGGTCTGTCCGGTGGACTGCTTCTACGAAGGCGAAAATATGCTCGTCATCCACCCGGACGAGTGCATTGATTGTGGCGTGTGCGAACCGGAATGCCCGGCCGAGGCGATCAAGCCGGATACCGAGGCCGGCCTCGAAAAGTGGCTGGAATTGAACTCTGAATACGCCAAGACCTGGGCCAACATCACGGTCAAAAAGGAAGCCCCCGCCGACGCCAAGGATTGGGACGGGGTGCCGGACAAGTTCAAGCGCTTCTTTTCGCAGAAATCCGGAACCGGTGATTGACAGCCCGGACCGGAGGGCGATCGGCCGATTTGCTGCGGCGCGGTGTCACTCCTGCTGGAAGTGTTAACCGATTCGCGAAAATGACTAATTTATTGCACCGGAATGGGGGGTAGCGCCCCTCATAAGGCTTTGATTCCGCCTAAAAATGTGCTATATATGTAAAAAATGGACAGGAACGACGTAGCCACCGATACGCTCCCCATTCGGGAGCCTTATTTTTCGGCGGTGAGGTTCCCGAGTTCCCAACTTAGAGGGCGTGCGATCCACGCGTGAGCAGTGGCAGGAAAATCGCGTCATAAATCAAAGAAAGGCTCCGCCGGCATGAGCCGAGGGCCGAAAAAGTCTGCCGTAGTTCGGCGGACCTCCCACGCCTCCCGCGGCGCCGTCCGTGGCGGGGCTCCCGCAGCCAAGATAGCCGGCAGCCGCAAAGGTGCCGGTGAAGGAGTCGTGCCCGGAATGACTAGCAATAAGAAGACTACTCAACGACAAGGGTTCAAAACTAACGAATTCATCGTTTATCCGGCTCACGGCGTAGGCCAAATCATGGCTATTGAGGAGCAGGAGGTTGCCGGCGCCAAGCTGGAACTGTTCGTCATCAACTTCATCAAGGACAAGATGACCCTGCGGGTTCCCACCGCCAAGATCGTTTCGGTGGGCATGCGCAAGCTGGCCGAAGGGCCGCTGGTGAAGCGTGCACTCGAGACCCTCAAAGGCCGTGCGCGTATCAAGCGCACGATGTGGTCCCGCCGTGCGCAGGAATACGAAGCCAAGATCAATTCGGGCGATATTGTCGCGATTGCCGAGGTCGTGCGCGATCTTTACCGGTCGGAGACGCAGCCGGAGCAGTCCTACTCTGAGCGGCAGCTCTATGAAGCCGCGCTCGACCGTCTGTCACGCGAAATTGCCGCCGTTCAGCGGGTCACCGAGACCGAGGCGGTCAAGGAAATCGAGGCCGCGCTCGCCAAAGGTCCGCGCCGTGGGCCCAAGCCCGCCGAGGATGCGACCCCTGAAGAAGGCGTCGAGGAAGAGGCAGCCTGATATCTTCGCTTTGAAAAGCAGAAAGCCCGGTGCATGCGCCGGGCTTTTTTGTTGGGAAACCTACGTATTGCCCGCTAGTTGCCCGGTAAGGCTCGCGGGTCTATATGCCGTTCAACCAGCCTCATCCGATGTTCCAAGGGAGTAAGGGATGACCGCTATCCGCGGCTATGTCGCGCCGACGACGGATGCCGATGCGCTCGGTGTACATTCGCTCGATCAGTTTGTGCTGGCGGTGCCTGATGCCGCTGTTGCGCAGGACTTCTACGGAAATTTTGGTCTCGATGTGCGGCGCGACGGCAATGCGCTCGCCATCAAGACCTTCGGCCACGAGCATCGATGGGGGTCGGTCGTCGAAGGCACCAAAGCCAAGGCGCTCCACCATCTTTCCTTCGGCTGTTATGCCGACGACCTTCCACGGCTGAAGGCCCGCATCGAAGAGCAGGGCGTCACGCTCATCGACCCGCCGCCCGGATTCGAAAGCAACGGATTCTGGTTTCGCAACCACGAGGGCGTGCTGATCGAGGTCAAGGTTGGGCCCAAGGTATCGCCCGACCGGAAATCCGAGAGCCACTGGGTCTCGGTTCCTGCCGGCAAGGCCGGCGCCGGCGTGCGTGCGGCGGCACCGCCGGTGCGTCCGCGGCGGCTCTCGCACGTGCTCATATTCACGCGCGATGTGCCCGATTCGATCAAGTTCTATGAACGGACGCTGGGTCTACGCCTGTCCGACAAGGCATCCGATCTCGTCGCCTTCATGCACGGCATCCACGGCAGCGACCACCATCTCCTCGCGCTCGTGAAATCGACCGCGCCCGGTTTCCATCACTGCAGCTGGGATGTTGCCAGCCTCAATGACATCGGCCTTGGCGCGATGCGCATGCATGACAAGGGCTGGGCGAAAGGGTGGGGCCTCGGCCGCCACGTGCTCGGCTCAAACTATTTCCACTATGTGCAAGATCCGTGGGGGAGCTTCTCGGAATATTCCTGCGACATCGATTTCATCCCGAAGGAAGAGCGCTGGCCCGCAGCCGACCACAAGCCGGAGGATTCGTTTTATCTCTGGGGACCAGACGTGCCGCGCGAATTCACGATCAATTACGAAGCCGGCGAGAGCTGATCGCCGGCCTCAACTTTTTGGGGCGAGGTTGAAGGCGCGCACGGGGAAATCCGCTATTGGCGGAAATCCGGCATTGAACCTCACGCGCGATGGCGTTCGGCCAAGAGGCAGGCTGAGACCACGGCTACTCCACGACGATCTTGACCTTGTCGCCCGGTTTTAATCTGTCGCGCGCACCCAGGCCATTGAGAACACGGAAACGCTCAAGCGCGTGGCCCGATGCCGCCATGCGGTGCGCCAGCTTTTCGACCGTGTCGCTGGCGCCCACGGTCACCATTTTCAGATGCGCCGGCTTGATTTCATTGCTTTCCTTGAGCGTCATGCGCCTGAACGTCATGATCGACTCGCGGAAGGAGCGATCGACCTGTGCGTCTCGCGTCTTGGCCGCGAAAATGAAACGGTAGACATCGCTGCCGAAGCGGACGGCAAACAGACGAAACGACCAATTTCCGCCGCCGGCCGTCGCGGTCGCCGCCGGGAATCCGTTGACCGGGAATTCCTCCACGCTTGCGGGATCGACATTCTCCATCCAGCCCGACTTGAGATAGTCGGGCAGGGACTGTTCGGCAGGCACGCTCACGACGTCGAGACGCAAAGCTTCTCCGCCGCCATCCTTGAGGCCGAGGACAGCCTGCGCGGTATTGTCCAGGCTAAAGCCGGGCGGCGCGACGAAGCTGAAACCGAGCTTGGGATGCAGGAAATGCCTGCCCCGGGCATAGCCTTCGCTTGGGTCTTCGCCGTAGATCAGGCCATCGAGATAGCTGACATATTCGGCATGATCGCGTTCGCCGCCGCCGGGACCGCTGAATTGGCGAGCATTGGCGAGCGCATTTTTGACCCGCTCGGGCGTTGCGGGATGGCTCGACAGGAAATCGGGAGCATGTGGCTGCGTACCGTTGGCGGCCTTGAGATCGGCATTGCGCTGCATGTCCGTGAGGAAACGCGATGCGCCAAAGGGGTCAAACCCGGCGCGCGCGGAAATGCCGACCCCGATACCGTCGGCCTCGAATTCCTGGGCGCGGGAGAATGCGGCCAGGGTCAATTTAGACTTGGCGAGGGCGAGCGCGCCCACCTGCGGGTCGCTGAGTACGTCGTTCACCACATGGCTGATGATGGCGACCTGCCGTGCCTGCTCCTCGCGGATTGCCGCATGGCGTGCGATCACGTGACCCATTTCATGGGCGAGGACCGATGCAAGTTCGGCCTTGTCGTTGGCCAGCGCGATGAGGCCGCGCGTGATGTAGAGCTTTCCATTCGGCAGCGCGAACGCATTGATCGCCGGCGAATTGAGAATCGTAACCTTGTATTTGAGGTCAGGCCGCTCCGATGCGGCCACAAGCCGGTCAACCGTCTTTTCGATCATCGCTTGCAGGCGCGCGTTCTCGTAGGTGCCGCCATAGGACGCAAGGATCCGGGCGTGTTCTCGCTGGGCTTCCGGCTCTTGCGCGGTTTGCGCCGCGACCTGGGAAACGGGGAGGGAGACAAAATGATTGTCGGGCGTGCTGGAGCAGCCCACGAGCAACAGGACAAAAGCGGCCGCGACGCCAGCCTTCGTACGCATCACGCCGACTTTGGAAACAACCCCCATTCCCACCCTACCGACATCTTGCAACGACTTGTTGCAACAGCTTGCGAAACCTACCTGGCAATCTCGATCTGCTCAGGACCCGTAGCCTGGATCATCGGGCCGTTGCGCTGCTCGACCCATCCTCTCACGCGAATTCTGCGGCCTTCGAGCTCTTTCGGATCGACCCCCGCCGCGGCAAAATCCCGGCGATGACGTTTGAGAATGGTGACTGCGAAATCCCGCGTCCACCGCCGTCCGAAATTCACATATATTGTGGCCCCGCTCTCCCGGACCGACAAGACCTTGCCTTCTACAATTGCAAACTGACCCCGTGCCGCGGCAATTCGGGCAATATCGTGTGACTGCAAAGGGGCAAAATTGGGGTCGGCCCATAGTCCACGGCGTGCGGTACGGGCTTCATCTTCGGCGCCCAGCAAAAGGTCGGCGCAGGCTTTGTTGCCGATCCGCGTCGACACGCGAGCGCGGCCCTGCGCGAGCATCGCCTGTTGAACCGATTGCCTCGTATCGTCCGCGTAAACAAAGGCGACGATGCGGCCGTAACGGTCGGATGCGGTATCGCCTTGCTCCAGCCTCACGCTGCGCCCTCCGACAATCGATTGGAGCGCTTCACGACTGGCATCGGTGACTTCGATCGCCGCCAGACGCAGCTCGCGTCCGTCGGCAAGCAGCAGCGTACGGCCATCGCGCACTTCTGCGACGGTCGCCGTGCCAATGGCGGCAAGTTTGCAGGAGTCCTGCGCAAGAGCACTTGGCGGCCAAAGCGTGACAATCGCAGCCGAAAGGAGGGAAGCCGAATTGCGGAACGAAAGGCGCTTCATGAAGTGGACTTGATGCAAAAGACTGGGCGACAGGTGACCCGGCACGTCAATTGAGATGGCAGCCCGCCCCCGGCGCGCTAGAATGACAGGATAAATATGAACGCCATCATAACCGCTGGGGAGGAAGCCAATGCAAACGGGTCGTATGTCGCCGAGCCGCCGCACCTTTCTGACTTCCGTTGCTGCGGCCGGCATTGTCGTCGCAACCCGCGCCCGCGCCGCCGACGCCCATTGGCCCGATCATCCGGTGCGGATCATCGTGCCGTATCCGGCCGGCGGTTCGACTGATGTATTGACCCGTATTTTGGCCGAACGATTCAGGGACATGTTCGGTCAGTCTTTTGTCATCGAAAATCGCGGCGGTGCCGGCGGCAATATCGGCATTGCTGTGGTTACCGGCAGTCCGCCCGACGGGTACACCATTGGCGCCGCGACGATCGGTCATTTTGCAATCAACCAGTATCTCTACAGCAAAATGCCGTTCGATCCTGAACGCGACATGATCCCGGCAACGTTGACCTGGGAACTGCCGAACGTTTTTGTCGTTGCGGCCGACTACTGCCCGGCCAAATCGGTGCCCGAGTTCCTCAGCTGGGCGAAGCAAAAAAAGCAATCCAGTTTCGGAAGCCCGGGGGTCGGCACCTCGCCGCATCTTTCGGGGGTGATGTTTACCAAGCGCACCGGCATTGACGCGATCCATGTTCCGTTCCGCGGCGCCGCGCAGACGATCCCTGCCATGCTCGCGGGCGATGTCACCTTCGCGATCGATAATCTCGCGTCCTATGTTCCGGTGATTCAATCCGGGAAAATGCGCGCCCTCGCGGTCACTTCGGCGCAGCGCTGGCCGACCTTGCCGGACGTCCCCACCATGGGCGAAGCCGGCATCACCGATTTTGTTGTCACGTCCTGGGCGGCCTTCGTGCTGCCTTCGGCGGCACCGCGCGCGATCGTCGACAAAATTTCGGCGGCGCAGGGCAAGATTGCGGCCGAAAAGGCCGTGCAGGACCGTTTCCTCGTCGCCGGTGCGCGCATTTTGTCCAGCACGCCGGAAGGGGCAATTGCCTTTGCGGCGAAGGAGCGTGCCATGTGGAAGGACGTCGTTGCCGCGTCCGGCGCCAAAATCGACTAGTGCCAAAGCCGGTGCACCGCGCTGGCGCCTGTGCTAAATCGCGGCCCGACGGTCCCGTAGCTCAGCCGGATAGAGCAGCGGTTTCCTAAACCGAAGGTCGGAGGTTCGACTCCTCTCGGGACCGCCATGCCCAGAATCCCGTCTTGATCCCCCAGCATTTTTTCGCGGAATCGTCCCACTCACTCGTCGGGTGGGACGGCATCTGTTGGCCTTCTGATCTTCGCCATCGCGGCGTCGGCGAGTGTTCGTTGCTGTGCTGCGCGAGTATAGCGCTCGACTTCTTCTAAGGAGCGATGGCCGGTAATCGACATGATCTCGTGTGCCGTCGCGCCGCGCTCAGCGAGCCGCGCCGCGGTGGCTTTGCGCAGGCCATGTGCCGAGCAGTGCGGTAGTCCAGCATCATTGCACCAGCCACGGAATGCGTCTTAGCGGACATTCCATTTTCACTGGGGAATGTCTGCTTTCGAGGGTAGAGCGGACATCACGCGGACATGCCACTATGTCCGCTAATGACCCAAAGCGGACATTGCGAAGGCGAGTGGCGGCTAGTGTCAATAAAAAATTGGTTTTTCCCAACACTCCATGCGCATCCTGTTTGATTTTCGTGTAGCGCGAGTCGCGCCGATCGCCGTATTTGGGCTCTCGCCTGTCACCACGATTCGAGTGCTGTTCATGTTGCTCTTTACTAGCGAGAATAGAATGGCGGCGTTCTCTGGCTGCAGACGAATACAACCGTGCGACGCCGGATTGCCGAGCCGCGAGATCTCGTAGCTGCCGTGGATGGCATACCCTTCGCGGAAAAAGATTGAGTACGGCATCGGCGACCAGTCATACTCGCGTGAGAACCATTTGCGCGCCAGCCATTCTGGTCGATAGCTACCGTTCGGTGTCCGATAACCTCGGCGCGCCGTCGAAACAGGCCACTGATATCGAGTGATGCCGTCGACTTCGACTGTGAGATGCTGGGCCGCCTTATCGACGGTGACTACGATCTCCTCTGCCCATGCTGCAGAACCCAACAGAATGAGCGTGACGTGTGCAAGGATGAGGCGTCGTAATATATGGTGCCTCCGAAAAATCTTCGCCCCGAGCAGCATTGCGAATTTCATTCAAGCACTCAACGAATGCACGACGTGGTTGCTTCAGACGAGGCCATTCCTAAGTTAGCCGACGCAGTACTCCGAAGGTGTGGAACGTCCGCACAATTTCGATGATGAGCGTCGACGTAATCGCAACGGCCGAGGTCATCAAAATCAATCCGCCAGCCGCCACGATAAGATTGCTAACAGCATCCAAGCTCTCATGCGCAAATAAAGCTGTCATTGGAAGACGCCCCAGAGAAAGAGTATCGAGTATCTGGTAGTCAGATACTTGGCATTGATCTACGTCAGGATGGCCAAATGTATTCTTGCCATGTGCTGCTTGATCCATATCAAAGCGCCCGTTCGTCAGAGCTGCTTGTAAATAATCTTTTGGCAATATCTAATTTTTGGAGGCTTTCCATGAAAGCGGGATGGATCGTACTAGGACTTCTAGCGGTCTTAGCAATGCCGGTTGTGGCGGACGCGCAGGGCGTCATCGGTGGTGCGCAGCAAGGTGCGAGTCAGGGAGCGCGAGAAGGAAGCAAAGCGGCAGGGCCCGTTGGCGGCGCGGCTGGGACCGTCGTGGGTGGCACTGTCGGCGGCGTTACCGGCGGCGTGAAGGGTGTGCTTGGCGTTTCCGATAAGCCGAAGACTAAGAAAAAGCAGACCAACAACTAAGTTACAAAGAAATGTAGTATCTGAGCTTGTGTCTGAAAGCGCAGAAAACGATAGCGCAAGGGTTCATCATGGCGGAAATAGGCAAACTCTCCGTCGGCAAAGCGCTTGAGAAGTTGCGCGGGACAGAAGAGGCGAACTCCAAAATGGTGCGCCTCGACGAGGAAATTAATGCGCTTGACGAGACGACCCGACGTTTACGAGCACTAAGGCTCCGCGTTGAGCGGGACCAAAAAAACATGACCAAACGCGATTGAGCAATCGGTGAACTGGGCCGGTACCCAGCACGGAGAAATCAAACGGAGTGTCTGATGCGAACATACATTTTGGCAGCAGTTGCTGCGGCTGGCATTGGACTTGGCCTAACTTTCGGTGCCTCTGCAGTGCCAATAGGCGGAAACCTAATAAGCGCAGGTGCTCCCGCGCCTGAGCTACAGAAGATTTACTACTACCACAGGCACGCGCGTCGATATTACCGCCGAGCCTATCGTCGCGGCTATTACGGTGGCTACTACCCTGGCTACTACGGTGGCTACTACGGCGGGTACTATCCCGGCTACTATGGTGGGTACTATTCCGGCTACAACCGTGGCCTCTTCCGTTGGTAGCCTGCATTTATCGCGTCTGGCGCAAAAGTTATTAATTGAAGCTGCTCTGCCTGAGTGGTCGTGGCGACTCAATATCGACGCGCCACAATGTCCGCTATTGGCCCATAGCGAACATCCGTTGCAGCGTTTCGGTTAGATGCTGCCGATAGGCTAAGACAACAGAGGGCCGTGTTTAATTGGCGGCCCCTGAGGTGATTTCGTCCGTCGATTGTTGTTCCGAAATTTGCTGCAAGAACTGCTTCCGCTCTTCTTCTGCGATCAGCTGGAAGAGCTGACTGCGCACCGTTTCGTCCGAAGTGACCATGAGCAGATTACGATAGCGCTTGAGATTTTCGCGTTGAATGTAGGATTGCACAATCCACCTCCCGGACAGCGAACTCACGTTCAAAATATGGCGGTGGCTATTGGATCAATCAGAACGACCATTTTGGCGACAAGAATTACTGGTTCGCCGGTTGGCTATTGCAGAAAAAGATCACCGACAAGTTGACCCTTGGTGGCGAGATATATCATCAAACCGCTGACAAGATTGATGGAGTAGACCAGACCGGTTTCAACAGCGGCGGCTTCTACGATATTGACGAGCATAATCACTTGTTGTTTTCGGCAGGCACCGGGTTCCAAAACGCGTCGCAGACCAATTTGTATTCTTGGTACATCGGCTGGCAAATCACCTACTGAAGTCACGTCGACCTCACGGATGTCCGCTTTTGGCCCTTAGCAGACATGCCCTATTGCGCTGCACATGTCCGCTTTCGGGGTAAGAGCGGACATCGCGGTTGCGGCACAAAACGCCGACTGAGGGCCAGACCGCACGTAGCGGAGCGAGGCATTGGTAGCGCTCCCGCATCCCTCTTTTCTTTGTTTGTTATGTGCGATATGTCCCGAAAGGATTTGGAGAGGGGGCGCGCACGATGACCTCACTTCGAATACTTGCTGCCCTTTGCGCGACGGTTGTTTGTGCCGAGTTGTGCTATGCTGGTTGCTCCACGCTCCACGCCCTCGCTCAACAGCACGCCAATGATATGGCCCGCCGTAACAGTCTCGACCACGCTGGTTTCATCACGCGTCGTGGACCAGCGGGCGCCGTCGCCGAGAACGTTGCGATGGGATGCGACACCGAGGCCTGTGCAAGGCGAATGTGGATGCAGTCGTCGCCTCACCGCGCGAACATGATGCTCGGCGGATGCCAGGCCGTCGCGAGTGCGGTATCAGCAAGCGGTCGCCGATACTGGGCGATGGAGATTGGCGGCACTCGTCCTAGCGGTTCCCGCCACACCCGCGTCGCGCTAGCTCGAGCGGCCCGCAGAGGCAGCAGCGGTCACAGCGGCGTTGTCGGCCGGGACTTCTCCATCGATGGAGGCAACGCGCCGTGATCGATGAGGTCTGCTTTTGGTCTTTGGGGACATTCGGGGCTGGCGTCAAATGTTCGGATTGCGCCAAGGAGGACGTGCCGGATTATCGACCGCCGACCGCGCAATGAATTTTTTAAAATAAAATAATTCGTCTCGTCTGTGGCCAACATTTTTTTGGTCACCCAGTGGTCACTCCGGCGAAAGCGCGACAACCTGTTAACAACTCAGGTTTTTGAAACCGATTACCCCTGAGAGCCGAGGGGATTTGAACCCCTGACTCCCTCATTGCGAATGAGGGACGAATACAAAGATATATTTTGAACAGAAAAATTCGTTCCTCCGAGAAAGCGTTGATTTTCTGCAATTCCTAGAGTTCAGGTGTTCGTCCGATGTCGGGCAGATCGATTTAATTCGGCAGCCATCGCGCCAAATTAATTCATATCAAGACTGGCCGAATGTCCGCTTTTGCGGTCGCTATTGGGGGTAAAGCGGACATAGGTTTGTGCGCTGCACATGTCTGCTAATTACCCGAAGCGGACATTGTCTATCGCTGTGTGACCACTGTTACACTAGGTTTCTTTCAACTACTCTATGAGTATTTCAAAGCAGCCGGAGGCGGACCATGAGGGCATTCTCAAGCGCTGTATTTGGCATAGCAGTCGTTTCTATCCTTGGGGTTGCGTTGAGTAACCCGGTAGCGGCGAAGAGCGGGAATAATGGCCACGCTGCGACGACCGCAACGACCTCGCCGACGGGCGAGGGTAAGAACACGGATGCCGCCAAAGGAAACAATTCCGCAGGAGGGAGAAAGTCTACGGGTGGGCAAACGGCGGGCAAGATGTTCATAAAAAAAGGAACGGCCCCCATAACCACGATTCGCGACCACCGCGACAATGGATATAACGACACACCCGTCAGAGTGCGTGACTAAGGCGTATGTCAAAGTACGACACGCTCTTCGTTATCACCGCTGCTCATGTCCGCTTATGGCCCTTAGCGGACACGCGCAGTTGCACCGCACATGTCCGCTTTCGGGTGTAAAGCGGAAATAGTGTTTTGCGCTGCACATGTCGGCTATTGACCCAAAGCGGACATTGCCGCGATGGCAGCTAAGCCCAGTGGCGCTATGCGTCCCCCTTTCATCGGACTGGAACATAGCGGTACCATACCGAGTCCGAGGGGGGCTCGATGAGACGACGCGATTTTGTTGCGCTACTCGCCAGTACGGCGATGTGTCCGAAAATAGCCAACGCGCAATCCGATGGGGGACGGCGCATCGGCGTGATGCTTAACCTAGCGCCGGACGATCCCGAGACTAAGGCGCGACTAGCTGCGTTCTTCCAAAGATTGCAAGAACTGGGATGGAGCGAAGGTCGCAATCTCAAAATCGACTACCGCTGGGGTTTGGGCAATCTGGATCACCATCGCAAAAATGCGGCTGAATTGGTTGCACTCGCACCGGATGTGATCTTGGCCCACGGCAGCACGATTGTGGGCCCACTGCAACGAGCAACCCATAAGGTGCCAATCGTGTTCGTATCAGTTGCCGATCCAATTGCCGGAGGTTTTGTCGAAAGCTTGGCCCGACCGGGTGGCAACGCTACTGGCTTTACCTCAACCGACTACGGCATGAGTGGAAAATGGCTGGAGTTGCTTAGGCAAATGGCCCCGAAGGTCGCGCGAGTTGGCGTCATTCGAGACCCTGATCAAGTCTCGGGAGGGGGTCAGCTCGGTGCAATTCAGGCAGTCGCCTCGTTGCTAGGAGTAAACTTCTCCCCGCTTGGTGTGCGTGACGCGAATGAGATCGAACGCGCAATCACGGCTTTTGCTCAACAGCCGAACGGTGGCTTAATCGTAACAACGAGTGCGTTAGCCCAAATTCATCGCGACTTGATCATTGGACTCGCTGCGCGGCATCGGTTACCGGCCGTTTATCCCTATCGCCTTTTCGTAACGAGTGGGGGTCTTATGTGCTACGGCCCACAGATCATGGACGAATACAGACGCGCAGCCTCATACGTCGATCGAATTTTTAAGGGTGAGAAGCCAGCGGATTTGCCAGTTCAACAACCCGATAAGTTCGATTTGGTTATCAACGTGAAGACGGCAAAAGCTCTGGGTCTGGATGTGCCATCACCTATGCTCGCTCGTGCTGCCGAGGTGATCGAGTAGCGCAGCCACTTTTGTCCGCTTCTGGCCCTTAGCGGACATGCGCGAGTGCACTGCAAATGTCCGCTTTCGGGGGTAAAGCCGACATGGCGTTTCGCACTGCAAATGTCTGCTTATGACCCAAAGCGGACACCATTCGCACCTTTCCCAATGCTGATTTGGATCAGTAGAATGGGTGTCACAACGCTTTGGGAGGAACAATGAGGCGGCGCGAATTCATTCGTTTATTCGGCTCATTGGCGGCCGTTCCGCTAACCGTCCACGCGCAAGAGGGCGGAAAGCTCCATCGGATTGGTTACTTTGGTCCGGCCCAAACTAGCCCGCCGCCGATCGGGTTTTACCATGCGTTTTTGGCGCAAATGCAAGAGCATGGTTTTGAGAACGGCCGAAATCTACATATTGATTTTCGTGCTTTAGAGGATACGCGCGGGCTTTCTATTAATGCGGAAGAATTAGTACGCGCGCGACCTGAGTTGATTGTTGTAACAGGTCCCGAGGGCGCGCTGAAGTCGATCCTGGCCGCAGGTCAGTCAATCCCGCTTGTTATCGTCGCGATTAATTACGATCCGATTGCGGCTGGCTACGTAAAGAGCCTTTCACGGCCAGGCGGCAATATCACGGGCGTGGTATTTCAGCAGCTGGAGCTGGCGCAGAAACAACTTGAGCTGTTGACGCAGGCATTTCCCGGCCGGGCGCGGGTTGCCATTCTGTTTGAACCGCTGTCAGCCGGCCAAATGCGTGCAGCCGAGCGAGCTGCAAAGGCGCTTAAACTAGAGGCGCAGCCGCTGAAGGTTGAAGGCCCATCCTACGACTTCGATGCGGCATTCCGCGGCGCTGCCGCAGCCGGCGCGCAGATGGTACTTGTCCTCTCCGGCCCTGCCTGGACGCAGTATCGGACACGGATTGCAGAGCTGGCCATCCAAAACCGGCTGCCCACTATGTTTATTGCCAGGCATTACGTCGAAGCCGGCGGGCTAATCAGTTATGGCGTCGATTTTTCGGTAATGTTTCGCAAGGCTGCGGACTACGTGGCGAAAATCCTCAAGGGTGCAAAGCCAGCCAACTTGCCAATTGAGCAGGCGACGAAGTTTGAGACCGTAGTAAATCTCAGGACCGCCAAGGCAATCGGTATTGAACTGCCAGTATCGATTCTACTGCGCGCCGATCAAGTGATTGAATGAACAAAAACGCTGCTTGGAGCGTAAGTCCGCTATTGGCCCTTAGCGGACACCCGCAGTTGCACCGCACATGTCCGCTTTCGGGGTAAGAGCGGACATTTTTGGCTCCAAAGCGACACTCAGGCGTCACAGGTCGCGAACTGCCATTCCATGTCCGCTATTGAGCGAAAAGCGGACATGGCATTTTGCGCTGCAAATGTCTGCTTCTGACCCAAAGCGGACATTGGCGGGCTCTTTCCCAATGCCGCTTTGAGCCGCTACGATGCCCCGTCCTGAAGCCTTAGGGGGCGACAATGATGCGGCGCGAGTTCATCACTCTAGCTGGTGGTGCGGCCGTATGGCCTTTTGCGAGCCTTAGCCCAACCCAAAAGTATTCCGCGCCTCGGTGTACTGCTGTACAGCAACCCTCAAAGCGACCCCCAGATGGCAGCAATCCGTCGTGGGCTCAGTGACTTGGGTTACGTCGAAGGGCGGAACATCGTCATCGAATATCGATATGCGGAAGGCCGACTAGACCGACTTCCAATTTTGGCAGGCCAACTCGTAGGTCTCCGGCCGAACGTGATTTTGGCCATAGGGGCGACGTCGCTCCGACTGCCAAGAAGGTTGATGAAAAGATCCCACTCGTATTCGTCAGCAGTGCTGATCCGGAGCAACTTGGTCTTGTCGCGAGCCTTCGTCGACCAGGCGGAAACGCGACGGGAGTTACACTCTTACAAGACGTGCTCGCTTCGAAACGGCTTGAGCTTCTCAAAGAGGCCGCGCCAAAAATCTCCAGAGTGGCCTTTCTCTGGAATCCGGATCACCCGGACAATGAACAACGGACGGCCGAACTCGCTGCACAAGCGCTCGGTTTGAAGCTTCATTTCGGTTGAAGTTCGCGGTACCGATGATTTTGAGTCGGCATTCCGCGCGGCCAATAGTGCGGGCGCAGATTCCATCTATGTCGTCTCGTCGCGTCAAACTGTCCTGAATATAAAGAGGATCGTTCAATTTGCGATGACGAATCGAATTCCCCTCGGCCGGAGGATGGGGGGCTTGGGCGAAAGAAGGCGGGCTTTTTTCGTACGGACCGGACGCCCTTGCGATGGCCGGTCGCGCGGCCAACTACATCGACAAGATATTCAAAGGGGCAAGCCCGACTGATCTTCCTGTTGAACAACCTGCTAAGTTTGAATTGATAATCAATCTCACAGACCGCCAAGGCGTTAGGCCTTACTATCCCATATTCGGTGCTTTCACGGGCCGATGAACTAATCGAGTGACGGCGATGTCCGCTTCTGGCCCTTAGCGGACATCTTCCTTTGCGCTGCATGTCCGCTTTTGGAGGCAAAGCAGACATTTGATACTGGGGACGCTGGTTCCGAGATCGTGTAGCGTCCACGCTCGGTTATGTGCCTCGATCAAGGGAGGCCGCTATGCGGTCTGTAATGTCTAAACGCAATGCATATCTGGCGGTGTTGTCGCTCGCTGCTTCATTCTTCACTGCTACGTCGTGTTTTGCGGGGGATATCCGCGTTTTTAGTGGCGGCGCGCCGCGAGAAGCGCTGAGTGCACTTACGCCTGAGTTCGAGAGGCAGACCGGTCACAAAGTGCAATTTACTTTCTTGGTCGACAGGGTGATCCGGGAAAAGCTGGCGGCGGGAGAAAGTCCCGACATGGTTATTGTGCCCGCGCCCACCCTAGAGGCACTTATCAAGGATGGCACGTTGAAGCCGGAATTGCGTCCTGTCCTTGGCACGGTCGGCATCGCTATGGGCATGCGCCAAGGTGCGGCAGCGCCAGATATTTCTACGCCCGACAAGCTTAAGGCGGTGCTGCTCGGCGCACGCTCGGTTGTGCACTCCAACCCGAAGGACACTCCGAGCGGTAAGCAAATGGCCCGTGTGTTCGAGCAACTCGGAATTGTGGAGGCGATGCAAAGCAAGACCGTCCACCGCAACTTCCTTGACGGCGGAGCCGAATTGATCATCAAGGGTGAAGCGGACTTCGGGTTCTACCCCCATAGCGCAATGATGTCCGTCAAAGGCGTAGCCGTGGCGGGAACCATGCCGAAGGCGCTGGATCGGTTGACCATTTATACCGCTGCGGTCATGTCGGCCAACACCTCGCCCGAGCCGGCTCAGGCTTTCATCAAGTTCCTGTCCGATCCAGCCAATCACAAATATTGGAAGGAAGCGGGGTTCGAGCCGCCCACCGGAAGTTAGTTGTCCGCTAATGGCCCATAGCGGGCATCCCTAGCTGCACCGCACAGGTCTGCTTTCAGGGGTAAAGCGGACGTCGCGGTTTGCAGCGCACATGTCCGCTTGTGACCCATAGCGGACATCGGCTATTGCGCTGCACATGTCCGCTTTCGGGGGTATAGCGGACATCGGCTATTGCACTGCCGCACCTGCCAGCCTCTGACCTATATACGACAACAGCCATGCGCTGTGGCAGTGGGAAATCCAAGGGTTGGCAATCGAAAAATTATCGCTTCGAAGTCCGGACAAACAACTCAAGCCGGTGGAGAAAATTTATCCAGACCAACGTCAGCAGCGTAGTTGGAGCTAGTGCGTAGCAGGCCGCCGATGTGGCACCAGCAAGGTCAAGGATATTGGCCGCTAAGCCCGCGCAAGATAGGGCAACGGCAGCAAGCGTGAGCCAGACCCAAAGATGGAAACTCTGGCCGGTGGCAGCCCGTCGACGGATGAAGTAGGCAACCGCCCACGACAAAATTATCGCTAGGCCAAGTACGCTGACAGCACGCCATGTTACCGGCGCTGGCAGACGAAACAAGAAGAGTAGGCTCGGCATCAACGACAGAAACGCGACGATGAGGCTGATCTCGACCAGAAAACGAATGATCAGCACCTGCAGTTTGGTGAGATGCGCGCTGGTCTCCTGCCGTAACGCGACGGCGATCACCGCAAAGCCGCCAAAGGTCACAGCGGCCAAAGCGAGCGTGTCGAGATAAACAAGTTCGCGCCCTTCCATCAGGATCCCCCGATTATGCATAATCCTGACATACTACCGCATAAGTCCAGAGTCTCGGCCCCAAGCGTGCATCCGAGACAGATCAATCGGGCGGTGCTTTAGGCCAAGGGACTAGACCCTCGGCGTTGAGAGCGGAACGTACTGCAATGCGTGTGCCAATGCGCTCGCGATACGAACCAATACTTGTATAGGGTGCCAGATCGAAGTGGACCCAGCTGGCCCAGTTCGAGATGACAAAGAGGTGGGCATCGGCGACCGAGTAATTTGGTCCCATAAGATACTCATTGCTTTTCAGATGTTCATCGAGATGGGCAAATCGCAACTTAAGTCGCGCACGAAAGACCTCTTTTCCTTCTTCTGGCATATCTTTGTAGAACAAAGGTGAAAAACCACCTTTGTGCATTTCACTCGACAAAAAATTGAGCCACGACTGAAGCTTGGTTCTTTCGATCGTCCCGTTCGGCGGGGCAAGATTTTTCGACGGCACCTTGTCGGCTATGTACTGGACGATTGCCGCTCCTTCAGTCACCAACGAGCCGTCATCGAGCACAAGAGCCGGTACGTAGCCTAATGGGTTAACCCTCCTATAGTCGCCGCCTCGTTCGATTATCTTCGAGTGCTCGTTTATTCTGACGGTCTCAAACGGCAGCCCGGCTTCGTAGAGCACGATGTGAGGCGACAAAGACGATGAAGCGGGCGCGTAAAAAAGCTGCATCGCTGCAGGTTAGCAGGAGGCAGGCCTCAAGGTACGTGCCTCATCGTATTTTTCTATGCTGCCTGCGTCCGCTCTTGGCCCTTAGCAGACATACCGTTGTGCACTGCATATGTCCGCTTTTGACCCAAAGCGTACATCGGTCACCCCATTTTTTGCGCCGCAAACATGCTGTAGGTTGTGGATCGGGAAACCATTCAGGGGGCAGACCAATCACGGACACAGCTGCGCTTTTAGGCACCTTGCAGTTGCGTTCTGATTCTAAGTCCGGGGGATTCGCATCATCGGGAGTTTTTATCGTGCGAGCGTTCGTGCTCTTAGCAATGCTGACTTTGAATTTCGGAATGGCTTTCGGTCGCGATGATACCGGCAAGACGTACAGGTGCACGGCTAGGGATTCCGTCAGTGTCCAAGACGACGGCACCCTCACTAAGGCATTTAGCGAAGTCCATCGGAAACACTTCGATGGAATTGCCATTGACATATCGACTGGCGACATAACCTATCCGAGCACCGGCATTCGGGAAAATAGGATCGTCCAAAAGACCGGTGCAGATCCCAACGACTATGTGCTGTTCCCCAGTTCCGTATTTCGACGCAAGAAAACTGCTGCAAACGCGGCAACCGATTTTATTCGACTTGACGCCAGGCCTGGTAAGCCGCAAGCGACATTCATGGCTTTTTCGCTCCAAGAATTGGTGACCGGCACATGTGAGGTCGCACGGTGATGTATGCATGTCCGCTTATGGCCCAAAGCGGACAGACGTTGCTGCGCTGCTTATGTCCGCTTTCAGGGGTAAAGCGGACATGGCATTTTGCGCTGCAAATGTCTGCTTATGACCCGAAGCGGACATCACGCGCGGCATGCACTACGCCCGTTCAAACGGTGGTGGCTTATTCGCTCTTGATTTGAGCTTGCTTGAGAACAGGCCACCACTTGTCAATTTCAGCTTTTTGATACGCTCCGAGCGCTGTAGGCGATAGCTGGTCACCTCCAGGCGCATCCTGGCCCAACTCCGCGAAGTGCTTGCGCAGAGATGGCTCGGCGAGAGCCGTAACCACTGAAGAATTGCAAATGGCAAAGCTATCGCGAGGCCTAGACAATTTCCTTGCACACCGCCGTTGCGTTCTTATCCAAACGAAAGAGCCGGTACAATGGAAAGCGATTATTTCGGTTGCAGGCGATATAGGTATTCGGTCAAGAAAAGAATTTTAATGCGCGCAAATGCCTCAGCGTTGTAGTCAGGATTTAGATTTTGACTCTGAATCCGATATCGTTGGCCCCAAATGGGCATGTCTGTCGGGCCATGCGCTCTGACCGGCTCTCTTCCGTCGATTATCTCGACCACCCGCTTGACTGGAAACACACCATTATTCTTATTCGATAGTTGGGTGAGATCGGGGAGAACAGTGCCCGGTCTTAATAACTGGACGTATGGTCCGTCGCCTTTGCCGCCCAAACCATGACACTCGGCGCAGTGAGTTTCGTATTCATATTTGCCCACGTCTAAGTTTGGCGGCATTGGGCCGCCCTGCTGGGCGCGCGCGGTTAAATTGATACCGAACATGGACAACGCGATTGAAAATGCCATTATTGATTTCGAGGCCATTGATGCGCTCCAACAAAATTTAGTGCGGCAGATCACCGGGAAGCACAGGTCGTTCGATCAAAGTCGCCGTAGCGGTTTGAAAGCCTTGGCCAGGCCGGAAGTATTTCAAATTTACAGTTTGACCGACCTTGAACCCGTTCAAGACCGCAAGCACCGATCTCATATCTGTAAGCTTTGTGTTATCAACCTCGCTGACGATGTCGCCGCCGAGTAGAAAAGTCTGCATGCCGATCTGTACCCATTCGGCCCGATCATGCCGAAAATCTCGCCCCGATCCGGAGCAGGACTATTTCGCTGACGGCATTTCCGAAGACATCATCACGGGCCTGTCCAAGTTGCGCTGGTTTTTCGTTATCGCGCGGAATTCGTCATTCGCATATAGAGGCAAAGCGGTCGACGTGAAGCGTGCGGCCCGTGAACTGGGCGTGCGCTACGTACTTGAGGGAAGTGTGCGAAAGGGCGGAAATCGCGTTCGCCTAACCGCTCAGTTGATCGACGCCACGACCGGCAATCACATCTGGGCAGACCGTTACGATGGCGAGCTGATCGATGTCTTTGAGTTGCAGGACGAGATTACGCGCAAGGTGATCGCTGCTATCGAGCCCAAGCTACTTGAAGCTGAGGCAGTGCGTTTGCAGTCGCGCTCGTCAGAGGATTTGGATGCTTGGGAAATGGTGATGCAAGCCAGTTCGATATTTTGGCAATTCACCAAGCAAGATATGGAAACGGCAATCAGTATGCTCCGGACAGCGGTTGACCAGCACCCCGACTATGTGCCCGCCCACAGTATGCTGGCATTTGCGTTGGTATTTCGGGCGATTCCCGTGGGGGCGTCTTACAGTGAGGATATGCAGGAGGCCCTGACGCTCGCGGCGCGGGCTGCGGAGATCGACGACAGCGATCCTTGGGCTCACCTCGCGCTGGGTTGGGGTGCCGTGATCAAGCGCCAGACCGAAGCGGCAGTCGAACAATATCAGCGCGCGCTGGATATCAACCCGAACTTTGCTGCCGCTCACGGCCATCTTGGCATGGCGTTCGGATTGGACGGGCAAAGCGATAAAGCCATTCAGCATCTGGAACAGGCGACGCGGATGAGCCCACACGATCCGCAGAGCTTCTTGTTTAACACCAACCTTGCGATCGCTCACTATCTTGCGGGACGCTATGAGGAGGCTGTCGCGTTCGGCCGCAAGGCGGTGCAACAGCGGGCCGGCTTTACGGGTGGTCATCGGATTTTTGTGGCGAGTTTGGCCGAGGCCGGGCATGTCGAAGAAGCGCGGCTAGCGCTCGATCAACTAAAGAAAATACAGCCAGACATTTCCATCGCTTGGATCGAGGCAAACGCCCCTTACAAGCCCAATAGTGTGGCCAAGCTCGTCGTCGGCTTGCGAAAAGCTGGACTGGAATAGCCTAGCCGCCAAATCGCAATGTCCGCGTCTGGCCCCCATAACAGACATGAGCTTGTGCACTGCACATGTCCGCTTATGACCCAAAGCGGATCTGCACGGGTGCGCTTGTGTAATTTTGGTCAGGCACACTTGCAGGGAGTGGCCAATATGTTCGAAACCGTGGAATTTCCTTCCGAAGGAGCGACGTTGCGAGGGCGCTTCTATCGTCCCGCGCGCGCACGACCTTGGCCCGCGGTTGTGATGACGCATGGCACCACTGCGACCATCACCATGTGCCTCGATCGTTATGCTGAGGTGTTCTGTCGCGCGGGCCTTGCCGTGCTGCTCTATGATCACCGCAATTTCGGCCTCAGCGGCGGCGAGCCGCGCCAACTCATCAATCCGTGGCTGCAGACGCGAGGCTATCGCGACGCCATGACCTATCTGCTCACGCGGGCAGATGTCCGTGCCGACAAGATTGCGGCCTGGGGCGACAGCTATTCCGGTATGATCGCGCTTGCGGTCGGCGCGTTAGACCCACGCTATGCGGCGGTTGCGGTGCAATGTCCTGCCTGCGGTATCGAGAAGCCCAGCCAAGAGCCCGACGAGCGGAACTTCCACACTATGAAGGCGATTTTCGACGGCGGCGACGTCACTGGCACGCCTGAAACTACGACCGGGCCGCTTCCGGTCGTTTCGGCAGACCAACTCGGCACGCCGTCGCTTTTGAAGCCGATCCAGGCTTATCGTTGGTTCATCGATTATGGCGGTCGTCATGGCACATTATGGGAGAACCGCGTCATCCGCGTTATTCCGCCAACGCCCGTGCCAATCAGCGCCTATTTGACTGCACCATTCATTCGCGGCCCGACACTGCTCATGGCCGGCCGCAATGACGAGATGGTCCACTGCAATCCGGATGTGACGCAGGCAGTATTTGAGCTAATGCGCTGCCCTAAGCAGTGGGCCGACATCGATGGCGGCCATTTTGGCTTACTGTACTATCCAAGCGAAATCTTCGAGCAAGCTAGCGCGGGGCAGTGCGCTTTCTTGGTCGAAGCGTTGAGCGTTTAAATCACCCACACCATCCGGTAGTCACTTGGCTGTTTGTCCACACTTCTAGCCCGTAGCACACATGGCCTGTTGCCATGTCTGCTTTCGGGAGCAAAGCGTACGTCGGGCGCGGGGAGGGCACGCCGATCTCGCGGTGCTTCGCGAGCCCAAACGCAATGATTTTTTTCGGATGAAAAAAATCAATCAGAGCCTACAAATCGGTGGGACACCGCGTTCAAAAAGCCTAATGTTTCTGTGGGATATTTGATGGTCCCACTTTTGACCAAGTCGTTGTTTCGCTTGAGGTCGTAAAGCCCTCTCGGGACCGCCAAGCCTTCTTTGAATTTGGTTTTAGAACGAATTATCAAACGCGGACTGCAATGTCTGCTTTCGGGAGTAAAGCAGACGTGGGCTGCTGCACTGCAAATGTCCGCTAATGACCCGGAGCGGACATGGACTATCGCGCTGCACATGTCGGGTTTGTGACCCAAAGCAGATCAGGGACTGGCATTCTTGTTTCAGCTGAACCATCCTTTGATAATGGTGATTGCCTGTACAACTGCCGGAATGGCGGCGATTGCCAATGCAAACGTCATTATCGCGAGCGTGATGTTCAGCCAGAGCATCCGACGCAGGTAAATCTCGCTTTTTGCGCTTGCCAGTTCAATTGCGACACGAAGGCGACGCATCGCTTCGACTTGCGCATGCGGGCCCTGCTGCGCAGCGGCGGCCAGCCTATCCTCTGATAATGCCATCCACTCATCTTGCATTTGAGCTACGCCGTTTACGCTGCAGCCATTTTGTTTTTGATTAACCCGACGATTGCGGTCAGGACCGCGCCCGCGGCCCCGCCCCCTACCGCCTGGCTTACAAGAGCACCGACGTCGGTTGAACCTGCGCTCTGCTCGAGCAGTGGAATGACGGCGGTGAGAAGCTGCCCGCCGACACCGCCGCCAATCGCACCAGCAAGCGTATTGCCAATCGTGCCAAGACTTAGGTTTTTCGAAGCTGCTCCGGCCGCGTTACCGCCGACGGCTCCAGCAATAATGTCAGTGATGAGACTGATTAGGATGTCAGGCATATTTGCCTCCTTGAACGGCTACGAGAGACCATCAAGTCTTAATATCGGAAGGCAGCTTCCCGCCATTTGCGGCAAGTTTTGCCATGATCTGCTTATGCAGCCAAACGTTCATCGTGGCGCTATCATTGGTATTGCCGGTATATTTCAATTCGCTCGCAAGTTGCTTGCGAGCCGTTAGGCTGCTGTCAAGATCGAGAGCCTTCATCAGGTCGACGATTGAGGTTCTCCAATCTAGCTTCTCGCCTTTAGATGCAGATGCCTTGTCGACAATGGCCGCGACATCAACCGTTTGAGCCGTTGGTGAGCTTGGCGCCGCCGTCGGAGAAGCGCTGGCTTGCGTGGAACCATGACCAAAAATCGCGCTCATAATGCTTCCGAAAATGCTCATGACCATTCTGCCAATCTACAGAAAAAATAGTACGAATGCTGGTTACGATTGTTTTTCGATGAAAGAGTTGCGCTAGATCAAATCAGGGCACCCCGAAAGCGTTAATTTGAAAAAATTAATGGAGGGATGGGTATGGCGGATAGCAAGCAAAAGCGCGGCAGAGCCGATCGCAGCCGAGTATCAGGAAGTCAGCGATCCGAAGTCTATTATGTGGCCAAGAAATTCGGTGTCAGCGCGGATAAAGTGCGCAGCGTGATCAAGCGCGTAGGCAATAGTCGAAAGAAGGTCTACGCAGCGCTGTCCAAGTAGTTAGTCACCACAAACAAACGCTGATGCATAACGACAGTTAGGTTGGGCTTGATTTGGGATTCGGTTTAATGGAGTGGCTATCTTCGCGCCCGACGGCCCGGGCTGCCTGCTGCAATGCGCGACGAAATTCGTCTCTCTTTTCGTGCACCGAGGCAATCGCCCGTCCGGTGGCAACCCCCAATCCCACCAATGCGGCCTCGGATAACTGAAGGCTTGCTTCGATCGTTTCGGGAACCGCGTCGGTTGCGCCGATTGCATAAAGATGCCGGGCATGATCGGCATCCCGTGCTCGAGAAACGATCAGAAGGTCAGGCCTAATCGCGCGAACACCGTCGACCACTTTGTCGATCACAAGTTGAGAATGGATTGTGATGATAACGCCGGTCGCCTTCCGCAAGCCGCACTTTTCAAGAAATCTCAGATCCGACGCATCGCCGTAGTAAACCTCACGGCCCTCCCGGCGGTCGCGGGCAACGCCAGAAGCATCATGGTCGATTGCGATGTAGGTGATGCCGTGCTCTTTGAGCAGCGAACACACGACTTTCCCGATGCGGCCATGACCGACCACGATTGCATGCATTTCTCCAACCGGCGGCTGCACAGTAAGCTCGGGATCGATCGCTCCTGGCGATGAGAGAGCTGATGACAGTCTTCGCGCGGCCGTGGACAACAACGGCGTCAATACCATTGTTATTGATGTCAAAGCGAGCGTGAAGCTCGATACACGAAGCTCGATCAGTCCCAGGGCGGTGGCCGTCCCGATACCGACGAAAGCAAATTCGCCGCCAGGCCCAATTAGCAATCCAGTCTCGATAGAAGAGCCCCACGAGAGTTCTGAAAACACGAGCCAGCAGTGTCAGAATGACTGACTTGGCTAAAATGAGACAAACGACAGCGGCGGCAAGCAGGACCGGCTGGCGCAGGAACTCACGGAAATCGATATTCATTCCAACGGTAAAGAAGAATATGCCGAGTAGAAGACCCTTGAACGGCTCAACGACGGCCTCGATGGCCTTTCCGTATTCTGTTTCTGCGAGCACTAGCCCGGCAATGAAGGCCCCGAGAGCCATCGATAAATTTGCCTCATGAGCGATCAGCCCAGCGGCGACAATGACGAACAGACCTGCTGCGACGAACAATTCAGTGGAGTGCGTGTTTGCAACCAGGCGGAAAAGCGGGCGCAGCAGCAAGCGCCCGAACAGAACGATGAGCGTTATCGCAATCGTGGCCCGCAGCAAAGCTGCCGTCAGACTGCCTATCACAGACGCGCTGCTTCCCAATCCGAGCACGGAGATAAACAGCAAGAGCGGAATGACGGCGAGGTCTTGTGCCAGCAGCACGGAAAAGCTGGCACGTCCAGCAGTCGTATTCAGCCTTCCCTGATCCGACAAGAGTTCAAGGACAATTGCTGTCGATGAAAGCGCAAGGCTGGTACCAATAATTATCGCCGCAGCCGTGCTCTGGCCGAGGATGACCGCCATGGCAGAAAGCAATGACGCAGTCAGCAGCACCTGCAGGCCGCCCAAGCCAAAAACGAGACGACGCATTGTCGTAAGTCGGTTGAAGGAGAGCCCGAGTCCTATCAGGAACAACAGGAAGACAACGCCCAGTTCAGCAATGCCTGCGACGTTTTGCGCGTCAACAATGGTAAGCCAATAAAGAAAAGAAAACGATTTCGTGAATGAGCCAAGCCCAAGCGGGCCAAGAATAGCCCCAGCACCAAGATAGCCAAGGATAGGGTTCAAGCCCCAACGGCGCACGATCGGCACTACAATGCCTGCGGTGCCAAGCACGACGAGAGCATCGCTATAGGCATCAATATTGATCGTAGATGTCACATAATCCCCCGGGGCGCGCAGCGATCTTCAATAACATGGCGGGGCAATCGATGTCCGCTTGTGGCACCTAGCGGACACCGGCTTTTGCGCCGCAGACGTCCGCTTATGACCCAAAGCGGACATCAGTATGCACAATGCACATGAACGCTTCTGACCATGCGTTAAAATGTCTTGGCTGCCCTTGAACGGTTCGCCTAATATTCTGAGGTTCCGTTTCCCGCCTGCGCCTCTTCATTCTCTAACGCGTCCCCATGCCGCTCGAACGCCCATCCGCCTGGACATTCGACCTCGCTGATCTGCTCAGCGGATTCCGCGGCGTCTACCTGGTCAACGCTGTGGTCGCGTTTCTATTCGCCGCCTCCGCGCCGGTGGCAATCATTCTGACGGCGGGCGCAGCCGGCGGCCTGGCTGAAACGGACATCGCATCCTGGCTGTTCGGATGCTTCATCATTAATGGCCTGATCTCGCTGGCCTTCTGTCTCATCTACAGGCAGCCGCTCGTTTTTTTCTGGACCATTCCGGGCACCGTGCTGGTCGGCCACGCGCTTGCTCACTTGAGCTTCGCAGAAGTGATCGGCGCCTATTATGCCACCGGCTTGCTGATGTTGGTCCTTGGCCTGAGCGGCTGGATGCGCAAATGCATCGACCTGCTCCCGATGCCGATCGTTATGGCGATGGTGGCCGGGGTGTTCCTCCAGTTCGGCCTTAACCTCATCTATGCAATCCGCGATGGCTTCGTCATCGCAGCACCCATGACAGCGGTGTTTGTGCTGCTGTCGGCGGTTCGCGTCCTTGGGCGCGCACTGCCTCCATTGATTGGCGCGCTCATCACCGGAATTGTTGTCATTGCTTTGTCAGGTACATTCGAAATGGGCGCAGCAACTGTTTCCGCCTTTGCGAGCCCCAACCTTTACGTGCCGGAATTTTCCGGCGCCGCCATGGTGGAACTAGTGCTACCGCTCGCCATCACCGTGCTGGCCGCTCAGAATGCGCAGGGCTTCGCGGTGCTTGAGGCCGCGGGGCACAAGCCGCCCGTCAACATGATCACAGCGGCGTGCGGCGCCGGCTCCCTGATCGCGGCATCGGTCGGGACGGTTTCAACCTGTCTCACCGGTCCGGTCAATGCCATCCTCGCGAGCGCGGGCGCCAAGGAGAAGCATTACGTCGCCGGCGTCTTGGTCGGGCTGCTGGCATTGCCGTTCGGGATTTTCTCGCCGCTATTTACCCGCTTCATGCTGGCAGCGCCCAAGGCCTTCATCGCCACCTTGGCAGGGCTCGCTCTGGTGCGCATCCTCGAGCGCGCCTTCATTGTTTCCTTCAAGGGCGACTTTACCCTCGGCGCCACGGTCACCTTTCTCGTTACCGTGGCCAACGTCTCTATCCTGTCGATAGGCGCGCCCTTTTGGGGCTTGGTCATTGGCTTCGCCGTATCCTGGGCGCTGGAAAGGTCCGATTTCGACCTGGTCGCCGCGAAGTAGAAAAGAACTATTTGCAGGGCAGCTATTGGCCCATAGCGGACTTGGCAGTTTGTACTGCACATGTCTGCTGCTGACCCAAAGCGGACACTGCTCCCCCCTTTCGGTGTACTAGCGTGAGCCGTTACGATGCCTTGCCCTGAGCCCTGGGGGAGGCAATGAGATTGCGCGACAAAATAGGCGGCAAAGCATCAAGGGCGCGGCGCCCGAAGGGCTCTCGAAGCCGCACCGCGCCAAAAGTCACGCAACCTCAAATTAAGCAAGCGAGAAACGCTCTCCTTCGTCGCGAGCTCGACGAGGCTTTGGAGCAGCAAGCAGCGACCGCCGAAATATTGAAGGTCATCAGCGATTCAACCTTTGACCTGCAGGCTGTACTCAACACTCTAGCCCGCTCAGCTGGTCGACTGTGCCAAGCCGAAAATGTTCAAATCTTTCTGCGTGACGGTGAGGTCTATCGACTGGAAGCAGACAACGGGTTCTCGCCCGAGTATCAGCAGTATGCCAGAGAGCATCCGATTAGGCCGGGTCGAAACACGCTCGTGGCGCGAACGTCGCTCGAGCGCAAGACCGTTCATATACATGATGCGCTGGCTGATCCCGAATATACCTATGAGGGTCAAAAACTTGGGGGATACCGCTCGCTGCTTGGCGTTCCGCTGATCCGGGCCGGAGATTGTATCGGCGTGATTGCTCTAACACGCCCGAGGGTTCACCCGTTTTCGGACAACCAGATTGGACTGGTAATCAATTTCGCGGCGCAAGCCGTCATCGCCATCGAGAACACGCGACTGCTCAACGAACTGCGCCAGCGCACAGACGACCTTTCCGAGTCGCTGGATCAGCAGACGGCCGCGTCGGAGGTGCTCAAGGTCATCAGCAGCTCGCCTGGCGAGCTTGAGCCGGTGTTTCAGGCAATGCTGGAGAACGCAACGCGCATTTGCGACGCCAAGTTTGGACATATCTATCGCTGGGACGGAGACAGCTTGCGCTTAGTTGCATCACACAACACGCCACCCGCTTTCGCTGAACTACGCATGAGTTCACCGTTCCGTCCCAGTCCAGAAACCCCAACCGGTCGCATGGTGGCGACCAAATCCGTGACCCAAGTTGCCGACTTAGCTGGCGAGCGAGGTTACGCTGAACGCGATCCATTATTCGTTGAGAGCGTCGAAATCGGGGGCATACGTTCGCTTCTGTCTGTTCCGATGCTAAAGGAGAATAAACTGGTGGGCGCATTCACTATCTACCGCCAAGAGGTGCGGCTCTTCAGCGACAAGCAGATCGAGCTAGTTAAAAACTTCGCCGACCAGGCTGTGATCGCCATCGAGAATGCGCGGCTGCTCAATGATCTCAACAAACTTAATCATCAACTTGAACAGCGCGTTACCGACCAAGTGAATGAAATCGAGCGCATGGGCAGGCTGCGACGTTTCCTTCCTCCGCAAGTAGCCGATCTGATCGTTGCTTCGGGGGCCGAAGAGCAACTCGAAAGCCATCGCCGAGAAATTACCGCGCTATTCTGCGATCTGCGCGGCTTTACCGGCTTTTCTGAAAGCTCTGATCCAGAAGACGTGATGGCTCTATTGCGTGAATACCATGCGGCGATTGGCGGGATCATAAACAAGTATGGTGGCACGCTTGAACGCTACGCCGGTGACGGGGTGATGGTGGTGTTCAATGACCCCATTCCCGTAGATAACCCCGCCCTCCAAGCCGTGCTGATGGCGATTGATATGAGAGCGGCGATAGAAGTGTTGATCGAGAAGTGGCGCAAACTTGGGCATGACATTGGCTTTGGCATTGGGATTGCGCACGGATTTGCCACACTCGGTACTATCGGCTTTGAGGGACGCTTCGATTATGCCGCCATCGGAACGGTATCCAATGTCGCATCCCGGCTTTGCGACGAAGCCAAGCCCGGGCAAATCCTGATTAGCCCCCGCGTCTTGATGGCAGTTGAGAAGGACATAACGGTTGAACCAGTCGGCGATTTTGCACTCAAGGGCATTCGCCGCCCGCTGACCGCTTACAACGTGTTGGCGACTAAGGTTGCAAATTAAGGACCGCCGACGGATCGGTTCTATGTCCGCTTTTGGCCCAACGCGGACATGGCGTTTCGCACTGAACGTGTCCGCTTTGGCCCAAAGCGGACGTCATTGCCTCGATAGACACGGCTCATCGCCAACCATAAACTCATCTTGAAATCGCGGTGGGTAGGGCGAAGTAATGGCCGAAGCGCGGGTCGAAAGGCGGTTGGCGGCTATTCTCGCGGCTGACGTGGTGGGATACAGCCGCCTGATGGGCAAGGATGAGGAAGGTACGCTCGCCGCGCTCAAGACACATCGAAAAGAGGTGATCGATCCCAAAATTGCCGAGCACCGTGGCCGTATCGTCAAAACTACAGGCGACGGCGCGCTAGTTGAATTTTCCAGCGTTGTTGATGCGGCACGCTGTGCGGTCGATATTCAGCGTGCCATGGCTGAACGTAACGCTGTCACTCCCGAAGATCGCCGGGTCGAATTTCGCATCGGTATCAACGTCGGTGACATCATCATCGATGAAGGCGACATTTATGGCGATGGCGTCAATATTGCGGCGCGTATTGAGTCGCTGGCGACCCCTGGCGCGATCTGTCTTTCCGAAGATGCCTACAAGCAAATCAAAGGCAAGCTCGAGATCGATGTCAGCGACATGGGGGAGCAACGCCTGAAAAACATAGCCCAGCCATTGCGCGTTTATGGCGTTCGCCCCGACGTCGCGCAAAGCGGTCCGGAGCTGTCGCTTCCCGAGAAACCTTCCGTCGCAGTGTTGCCCTTTCAGAATATGAGTGGCGATCCGGAGCAAGATTATTTCACGGATGGTATGGTCGAAGACATTATTACCGGCCTGTCGCGCATCAAGTGGCTCTTCGTCATCGCACGTAATTCGACCTTCACTTACAAGGGCCGGGCGGTGGACGTAAGGCAGGTCGGACGAGAACTTGGCGTGCGCTATGTACTCGAAGGAAGTGTGCGCAAAGCGGGGGATCGTGTGCGTGTCACCGGGCAGCTCATCGATGTCGCAACGGGAGCGCATGTGTGGGCTGAGCGCTATGACCGCAAATCCGATGATATTTTCGCGCTTCAGGACGAGATCACAATGTCCGTCGTTGGCGCGATCGAGCCGAGCCTTCGTCTAGCGGAGGTCGAGCGAGCCAAGCGAAAGCGGCCGGATAGCCTCGACGCCTACGACCTTGTTTTGCGAGCGCTGCCCGATGTCTATTCGAGGATGCCTGAGCAAGCGAAGAAAGCGCTCGCGCTTCTGGAGCGCGCACTCGCGATCGATCCGACTTATGCGCTAGCGCACGCCTGCGCTGCGCAGTGCAATCATGCGCTTTTTCTGCGTGGCGGGCACCACAATGAAAATCATGAAGCCGCGGTTCACCACGCTCAGGTGGCGATAGCGCATGGCCAGGATGATGCACTTGCTCTCGCTTTGGCCGCATTTTCTATTGGCATGGAGGGGCATGATCGCGCCGCCGCCTTTGCCGCATTTGAGGCAGCTCTCGCCGTTAGTCCCTCATCGGCGCTCGCTTATATTCTCGGTAGCGTAGTTTTTGCGTTAGCTGGAGAAGCTGAACGTGGGATCGAATGGGGTGAGCGCGGTTTGCGCTTAAGTCCACTCGATCCATGGCGCTCTTCCGCCTTTGTTGCCTTTGCGTTTGCGAAATTTCACCGCGGCCGATACGAAGAGGCGGCTGCCGATGCGCGAAAATCTATCCAAAGCAGTCCAGGCTTCAGCATTCCGTACGTATCGCTAGCAGCGTCGCTAGTGAAGCTCGGGCGGATCCAGGAGGCGAAAGCTGCCGCGGCCCGCGTCTTGGAATTGCAGGCCGGGTTCCACTACAGTCGGTTTTTGACCAGCGTGAATTGCGAGCCGACGCTTGCCGCCGCTCTGAGAGAGGCGCTCCATGGAGCTGGTTTGCCCGAATGACAGGACATGGTGGTCCTAAGCGGACATCGCCCGGAGGATACGACTAACCAACTTTCCCAAAAATAGAGCCGATGCCAGCTGTGAGCGCCATTGCAAACGCACCCCAAAAAGTAACGCGAACCGCTGGCCTAAATGGGTGAGCACCACCAGCCTTCGCGGCGATTGTTCCAAGGAGAGCCAAGAAAGCTAACGAACCGCCTGCCACAGCTGTGAACAGCCAATTTGATGGCGCAGCCGCGACCAGCACAAGCGGCGCGGCGGCTCCCACTGAAAATGTCGCGGCCGACGCCAGCGCCGCCTGAACTGGTTTCGCTGTAGTGATCTCAGATATCCCGAGTTCGTCTCTGGCATGGACCGCGAGCGCGTCTTTTGCCATTAGCTGGTTGGCGACCTCGCGTGCGAGCTTAGGCTCAAGACCGCGCGTCACGTAGATTTCAGCCAATTCCTCTTTTTCAAACTCGGGCTGCTCTCGGAGCTCACGCGTTTCTTTGGTGAGATCAGCACGTTCGGTATCAGATTGCGAACTTACCGATACGTATTCGCCGGCAGCCATTGACATCGCGCCAGCAACTAGGCCCGCTACACCCGTAAGTAATACGTCGGTATTCGAGACAGATGCTGCAGCCACGCCTAAAACAAGGCTGGCCGTTGAGATGATCCCATCGTTTGCGCCTAAGACAGCCGCTCGTAACCAACCAATTCGATGCACAAGATGGGTTTCACTATGTAGACGGCTCATTAGAATTTCACCAATGGACGCAAAGCGGACACCCATGGCTCAAGTTTCGCAACAAGAATTTCAGTTGTGTCATTTTGTGGCGTACGGAAGCATTCGGGTAAGTGTGCGATCTCGAAGCAACCAATGATGAGCAAGGGCCGCAGCGGTGTGTACTACAGCCACTATCACGAGCGCATTCGCCAAAAACTCATGGACCTCCTCAACTGTCTCGGCAAATTGATGGTTTTTGGCCCAAGGCGATGCGATTTCGAATAAGCCAAAGACGGGTAGAGCATCGCCATCGGCAAATTGCGCGGTTATGCCCACCAGAGTGACCGCTGCAAGCAAAACATAGAGAAGCCAATGCGCGGACTTGCTTGCGAAGTCACCCCAACGACCGAAGAGCGTTCGTTCCGGCGGTGGCGGCGGATCAATTAATCGCCAGATCACACGAACTACAAGCAACAGCAGGATTGCGACCCCAGCGGAAACATGAATGAACTCGCCGGCGTGCCGAACCGTGCCGCGTGGCAAACTTTCGCCAATGGTGCCGAGGAGCCAAGCGATAATGACAAGCCCCGCTATTGCCCAATGGAGTGTTTTGGGGATAGCGCCATATCTGTCCGTCGAATTTCTAAGCTGCATGTGAACCTCTCAGATCGCTATCGAGATATCGGCAGCCATTTGTAAATCAGGCCGAAGATGCCGAAATGCACAAAGCCTTCTGAAAAACCCAGAAGGGCACCAACCACAACTCCCGCACCGGATATTGAATACCCGTAAGGTCCATAGAATTGCGTAAGTAGCTCTGCAAAGGGACGCATCCCTGGCACGCCGGCAATAGCGCTAATAGTCACGACAACGGCGTGCAGCGATAGGAAAATTCCCGCCGCAACTGCAAATCTGAGAGCCGGAAACTTGTTCATGCTCGCCTCCATAGCAATCTACAAAATAAGGCGAGAACAACTTTTATGGCTTGATCCAAGTCAATACAAAGATGCTCATCGCCAAAGCAGTATGGGGGTGCAACCTGTAAAATGCCAAAGGGCCCACCAGTCGAATTTCCGAATGCGCTGCGACGTCGTCTCGGTTTGCCTCTGCTTGTTTTGTACGGCACCGGGATCACGATTGGCGCAGGCATCTATGTGCTGATCGGCGCCGTTGCTGGTCACGCTGGAAAATACGCGCCTTTGTCATTTTTGGTTGCCGCCATCGTTATGGCGCTCACCGTTGCCTCTTACGCTGAATTGTCGACGCGGTTTCCGGTCAGCGCCGGTGAAGCCGCGTATGTAAGGGCCGCCTTCCAATCGCGTGTGATGTCGATCTTTACAGGTCTATTGACTGTTGCGATTGGGGTAGTGGCGTCTTCTGCGGTTACGCTTGGATCTGCCGGTTATATCGGACAGCTTGTCGACATCCCGCAAAGTGTCACCGTTGTGATCATCGCGGTGGCGCTGGGTTCGGTTTCGGCCTGGGGCATATTTGAATCGGCGCTTCTGGCAGGCGTATTCACGCTGATTGAGGTTGGCGGCCTGTTGGCAATTATCGTCGCCGCGATTCATGCCGAGGTACCGGTTTTGGCCGCGCTGATGCCACCGCTGCCAACCGACGCCGACACTATGTCCGGTATCGCTTTCGCAAGCCTGCTGGCGTTTTTTGCCTTCATAGGCTTTGAAGACCTGGCGAATGTCGTGGAGGAAGCAAAAGTACCACATCGCGATATCCCACGCGCAATGGTCCTCACCCTTCTGATCTCGACCATACTCTATGTCGCGGTCGCCGCGGTCGCTGTCAGCGTGGTTTCGGTCGAGCGTCTGTCGTCGTCGCCGGCTCCGCTCAGCATTGTCTTTTGGGAAGTGGCTGGCGTTAGTCCGACTACCATCAGCGTTATCGCCATCGTGGCCACGCTCAACACAATTTTGGCGCAGATGACGATGGCAGCACGGGTGCTCTACGGCATGGCCCGGCAGGGTGATTTGCCCCGTGCGCTTGGTCGTGTGCATTCAAAAACGGCAACACCGCTCTTCGCCACGGCTCTGATTATTCTACTGGTGATAGCCTTTGCATTGGCGGTTCCGCTTGTGCGATTGGCAGAGAGTACCTCGTTGGCGACACTCGTGGTGTTCGCACTGGTCAATTTGGCGTTGCTGCGCCTACGCAAACGCGGCGTCCAATCACAACAGCCGCATGTCAGGGTGCCCACTATAATTCCCGCGGCAGGCTTCACCGCCTGCGTTGTCATGATAGCGAGTGCGCTGTTGAGGTGATGTCCGCTTCTGGCCCATAGCGGACACCGGCTTTTGCGCTGCACATGTCCGCTTATGACCCAAAGCGGACATTCCCGCTACTTTGCCGCGTGAAATTCCCGTTGTCGCGCGAGCAAGGAGCGGCGGTGACGTTTTTGACAACCGATTGATCAGTGTTATCGTGAACGATTAGCGTGATTTCTGCTTTGCGCGACCATTGCGGACACGCAACGAATGAATGGAGCGGGGCATGCCAATTTACGATTATGCTCTATTAGCCTTGCTGACGTCAGGCGCACAGGCGCCAGGCGCTGTTACGCTGACATTAGGGCCCGAAGTTATCGGTCAACCGAATGGTGGCGTAGTTCAATTGGCCACGAGCCAAAATTCAACGAAAAATTCGTCGCATCAACCGGTTGGGACGTCTAATGGACCGGCCAAGGCAAAATCAGGCGCCAGTAAAACGACGAAACCCTTTATAAAATTCGAGGGCGTTGACGGAGAGGCGAAGGACAAAGATCACAAAAGTTGGTCAGACTGACTTCCGAATAGGGTAATGCCTGCATTAAACGCCGAACGCGAACCCCTTCCGCCCCTCTATGATGGATGGATGCTGGAGCTCCTCGAAGGCGCTATCCCTCGTGAGAGTCGCGCCACATGCAACAACTGCGCGATGTGCTCGCAGCCGGGAGCAGAATCAGGTCCTCGCGAGCGCTATTTCGACCCGACCATCAAATGCTGTACTTACATTCCCGTCCTTCCCAATTTTTTGGTTGGTCGTATTCTCACCGACGATGATCCCGCTGCTCGGCCCGGTCGATTGGCAGTCGAAAAAAGGATCAAGGAAGGCGTTGCGGTCACGCCATTGGGGCTGGGCCCGTCTACAACGTATCTCTTGCTTTATGACAACATTGATCGAAACACGATCGGACGTAGCCGAGCCCTCCGTTGCCCATATTATCTCGAAGATGGTGGGCGCTGCGGCATCTGGCGCAACCGCAATTCGATGTGTGCGACATGGTTTTGCAAGCACGGGAGAGGTCAGCTGGGATACTTTTTTTGGCGAGAGTCCCTGCTATCCCTATTGCGATTGATCGAACGGGATTTGACGTTTTGGTGTCTACTCCAGCTTGGGTTCGACGACGGACTGCGGCATCTGATGAAGATCAGCGAGCAGAACGAGGCGCTCACTGCTGAATCGATCGACAATAGAGCAGAGCCCGAACGACAAAAGCTGCTTTGGGCCGGATGGTCTGGCCGCGAGCGCGACCTTTACATAAAATGTGCGGAAATGGTGGCCGGGCTTTCATGGAGCGATGTGCTCGGTTTATGCGGACCTCAGGTCCACACTTATTCGCGCTTGACCAAACAGGCATTTGCGGAGCTGACCACAGACGAAATCCCTTTAAAGCTCACTGTGGGCACCATGCAAATTGCAGAAATAAAGCACGACATCACGCGGGTCATCACATACAGCACGTATGATCCGATCGAGGTGCCGAATGTCGTTATGGCATTGTTGCACCATTTTGATGGTCGCCCCACGGCGGAGGCTTTGGACGAAATCGCAACCAAGACGGGCATCCGGCTCGAACCGTCGCTTGTGCGAAAAATGGTGGATTTCCAGCTGCTGGTTTCGCCGAATTCTGGGCCTCAAGCTGCGGGCGATTAGGATATCAGGCTTTCTTCGGCCCGAAGGCTCCTGCCCGGTCGGTCTGCTTGGCTGGCGCAGGAAGCGGAAGCAAGCCGCCTAACTTGTTTTGGTTTTTGTGGCCGGGAAACCCTTGGGCGAAAGCTCAGGGTTTTTTTTGTTGATGCAGATGTCGCTCACGATGTCCGCTTCTGGCCCAAAGCGGACTTGGAATGCCGGTATCCGCGTCCTAGACTCTTGTGGGCACGAAATGTCGCCTTCCTCCCCCGGAGTTCGACGATGGCAAACAGAACCACGATAGGTTTATTTCTCGGCGCATTAACTGCCTTTTCCAGCCTCATCCCTTGGACCGCTTGGCCTGACGAAAGCACCAAATCGTTAGTGGGCACGTGGAAGCTCACTGGCTGGACCGTACGGGTTGTCGGTGAGACGCAGGATAAAGAACCATTTGGTCCAAATCCGAAGGGAAGGCTCGTGATGACGCCGGACGGTTATTGGACCGTCATCATTACAGGAGCCAATCGCCACGCGGCGAGGACCGCGGAGGAGAAGGTAGCTCTATTCGATTCGGTGCTTGCCTATTCAGGCAAGTACACGATCGAAGGAGATAAAATTACGATCCGAGTTGATATGTCTGGCAATGAGGTTTTTACCGGCCCCAACCAGATTCAGACGAGATTCTTTAAGATCGATGGACAACAGCTTATTGTTCGAACTCCGGAGATTAACAGCGCCGCTTTACCCGGTAAAAAGATTATCGGTACCAACATCTTTGAACGCGAGCACTAGAATCCCATTGCACCCAATGGATATGTCGCAATTTGGCCCTTAGCGGACACGAGCTTGTGCGCTGCACATTTCCGCTAATGACCCAAAGCGGACATTGCGAGCAAAGTGCTCGACTTGACTGTTGAACAAGCTTCAATATTCTGAGTCTCCGGTCAACTCGTGGGTGCGCCATGTCCAAGGACCCGATAAGTGAGGGCGATCAGGACGTCAGCCGGCGCCGATTATTGGAAAAAGCGGCGCTTGCGGTTGGAGCGGCAACATCGGTAGTCGCGGCGCGAAGTGCTCTCGCGCGATCCTGCGACGTCGCAATGGACTCTGCCGGGAGGGTGCTCATCCACGGGGCCGCATTTGCCACGGAGGGCAGTTTTGAAGTGGCAGCTGGTAGTAGTAATGAAAAAAATTGTACTAATGGATCCAACTGCAGCGGCACCCAAAATGCAGCGAGTTGTAGCAATCTTGCTCAATGCGTAGCTCCCAGCCGAGCAATGCGACCCACAGGCGCCGGTCCAAAAACGATTGCGCCCGTTCGCGGCGGTTCACGCAAGTAGCGTGCACTACCTTGTACAAGCTCGGCAGCTTGCCGAGGCGGCAAGTAGTTGGGCGTCGTGACCGAACTTAGGGAATTTACTCGCCCAAATTAGCTTCATCACGCTCAGTCTGCTGTATAACCGACGGCAATGGGCATCCCACATTTTCCCAATCGGCTTCGACAAGCGGCGCTATCCAGCGCTGATATTTCCTTTGATCAACACAGACTTCACCACTCTCACTGATCCATCCGATGTCGTTACAGCTGTCGTTTAGCGCGACCGTACATTTCGCTAACCGGCCAGTAGACCTGATAAGTAATGAATTTCCCTTTGCCGCATAACAAACGTAACTCTCGTCTTCATCAGGGGGCCGTAAAAATCCAGACGCATCCCAAAGGTGGGCTTCGATATCTTTTTGATCCTGTCCTGAAATGATCGTGATGCCTTCGTCATTCGAACCGCCGAGACGAGCGACATTATGGAAAAAACAGCGAAAACGCTGATCGTCACCGAATACGTCGTGAACGCGGCGTGCGAACTGTCCAATGGAGATAAAGTTCTCCATCGTATAGTGCAATCTCAACAGCACGACGAACTCGGCGCGTGTGGCCTTCATGGCGATCAGATTCGACCATATCCGATCGAAAGTTCCTCCGCCTGACGCGAGTTTGCGCGAGGCGTTATGATCGTCGGGGTTGCCATCAAGCGATATCTGAAAAAAGTCGATCTTGTGATTCAAACATTGCGCGAAGCGATCCTGATTGAGGAAATAGCCATTCGTAGTCATGCCTGATGTGAACATGAATCCTTCGGTTTTAGCCACATCAAGTGCATGCTTACTAATCTCGGTGATCACGTCTAAAGCCAGCAGCGGCTCTCCACCAAACCAACTAATATCCAACCTATCCAATTCTTTGCCGCGTCGATCAATTAAGGATTTGATGCCGGTCACGACAGGGCGCGGCATTTTCTTATTCTCGAACGTCTCGTAGCAGTACGTGCAGCGAAAGTTGCAGGCTTCGGTGGGCAATATGATGAGATTGAGGTAGTTCGAGCTAAAATGCCGGAGCTGTTCCGATTGTGAAATCATCGCGGCACCCAAAGTCGCATATCGCGAGCGTCGGTAATTTGTCGGTTAGGCGCTCCGTCTGCAGCAATTAAAACCTAAGCTGTGACGTGCATGCCGCCCGAATGCTCGACTTGACTGTTGAGCAATCTTCAATATTCTGAGTCTTCGGTCAACTCGTGGGTGCGCCATGTCCAAGGACCCGATAAGTGAGGGCGATCAGGACGTTAGCCGGCGCCGATTATTGGAAAAAGCGGCGCTTGCGGTTGGAGCGGCGACATCGGTAGTCGCGGCGCGAAGTGCTCTCGCACGATCCTGCGACGTCGCAATGGACTCTTCTGGGAGGGTGCTCATCCACGGGACCGCACTTGCCACGCAAAGGCCGGAGGGCAGTTTTGAAGTGGCAGCTGGTAGTACTAACGGAAATAATTGTACTAATGGATCCAGCTGCACCGGCAGCCAAAACGCAGGGAGTTGTAGCAATCAGTCTAAATGCGTAGCTCCCAGCCGTGCAATGCGGCCCACGGGCGCCGGTGTAAAAACGATTGCGCCCCCTCGCGGCGGTTCACACAAGTAGCGTGCACTACCTCGTTAGTACAAGCTTGGCAGCTTGCCGAGATCGGTACTTATTCAGAGCCAATTTTCTATTTGAAAACATTGCAACTGCCGGCGATGTGTCGCCCATTCTGATCCTTTCCAAGATGAACAAGTCGTCGATGGCATACCCGCAGTTTTGCTGTACTGCATGAGTCCGCTTTTGGCCCTTAGCGGACATCGACCGGTGCACTGCAAACGTCTGCTTTCGAGGGTAAAGCCGATGTGATGGAGCCGTCGCGCGTTACGATTTTCCCGTTTTACAGTTCGACAAATTGTCTTTAGCGCCTATGTCCACCGTTAGATAAGTTTGACAGTACAAGCTGTAAAAAGGACTGGAGCGCGCAGGTTGGCAAGAAGGAATTCGAGATGTTTCTCAAAGTACTGCGTCACATGCCGACATTTCCCCGGGACGCAACGTGACAAGGAAAGGAGTAATCGCTCATGGCGTCACATCGCATTGATGCCGGCCTTGACACGGTCCACTGGGGTTATTTCGACGCCGCGCGCAAGCCGCTGATTTCCGTCGACAGCGGCGACATAGTCACCATCTCGACGGTGTCGGGCGTACCCGACCAGATGCCGCCGAAGGATTCGCCTTTCGTGGTGCCCAAGGCGCTGGCGGAAATTCATGCCAATCAGACGCCGCGTCTGCCCGGTCACATTTGCACCGGGCCTGTAGAACTCCGCGGCGCGAAAGCGGGCCAGGTGCTCGAGGTACGCATCAAGTCAATCGAGCTCAATAACGATTGGGGCTACAACATGATCCGGCCCCAGACTGGCGCGTTGCCGGATGATTTCGAGAAATTTCGCGTCATCCACATGGCGCTCGATCGAAAGAAGATGACCAGCCGACTACCTTGGGGTGTCGAGATCCCGCTACGTCCCTTTTTCGGTGTGATGGCGGTCGCCCCACCGCGTTCCTGGGGAATCATCAGCACGTTGCCGCCGCGACGCAACGGCGGCAACATGGACAACAAGGAATTAGTGGCGGGCACCACGCTCTATCTCCCGATCCATATCGACGGGGCGATGTTTTCGGTCGGCGATGGGCACGGCGCCCAAGGCGATGGCGAGGTTGACGTCAATGCAATCGAAACCGGCCTCATCGGCACTTTCGAGCTTCACGTGCGCGACGATATGTCGTTGGAATGGCCAATGGGCGAAACCGACACGCACATGATCACCATGGCTTTCAATCCCGATCTCGACCACGCTGCGACTACCGCATTGCGGAACATGATCGTGTTGATCTGCCAGCGAACGGGCTTGTCGCGGGAGGACGCCTACACGCTTTGCAGCATCGCCGCCGATCTGCGCATTACGCAAATCGTCAATGGCTCAAAGGGGGCCCATATGATGATCGACAAGAGTTACCTGGCGCCGGTGCCAAATAAATAAGAGCTCGGGATCAATCTGAAGACGGTAATGGGGCTTGGCCTCAATAAGCCGCCGAGGATCCTTGCGCGCATCGACGCAACAATCGAGTAGACCGGAACGTCCGCTTCTGAACTCAGCCGTTCATCCAACGCTGGGCAGTGAAATTAGTCCTGCCGCCAAGCATCGAAACATTTCATTTCCGAAACATCACAATCTCCGTTTTCGGGGGGCGAGGTCCGGTTCCAGTTGCAGGCGTCCGCGCGCTCCTACGCAAATTTCATCGAGCCCTCTAGCGTTGTGCATCGCAGCAATTAAATGGTGGTGGCAATAGGGAATGAACCGTAATGATCAATTTGCGGCAGGCACTCAGCCTCGGCGGCCGCCGAGAAGGGCTGGGAGAGGATTTTTCGATCTCTAAATCGTAGGCACATCGAACGTGCCGACACGGGCACGCGTTTACGGGAGATCTTCGGTTTCGGATCGAACCCCGGCAATCTGCGAATGTTCGGCTATCGGCCGCCGACCCTTCCCGACAATCCCGCGCTTGTCGTCGTTTTGCATGGGTGCACCCAAACAGCAGCGGGATACGATCTTGGGGCTGGATGGTCGACCCTCGCGGACCGTTATGGTTTCGTGCTGCTGCTGCCGGAGCAGCAACGGTCCAACAACCCCAATGGCTGTTTTAATTGGTTCCGGCCCGAGCACAGCCAGCGCAACCAAGGCGAACCGCTTTCGATTCGGCAGATGATCGAAAAATCTGTCGTCGATCACGATATCGATCGGCGTCGGGTCTTCGTAACAGGCCTATCGGCCGGAGGCGCGATGGCGTCCAACATGCTTGCCTGCTATCCGGAAGTTTTTGCCGGTGGCGCGATCATTGCCGGCCTCCCCTATGGCGCCGCCGCGAGCGTGCAGCAAGCATTTGAAAGCATGTTTCAAAGTCCCTCCCGTCCGGCACGGGAATGGGGCGATCTCGTACGCAAGGCCTCGTCTCACCGAGGGCCATGGCCGCGCGTGTCGGTGTGGCATGGAAATGCCGACAAGACCGTGATCCCGACCAACGCGAGAGAGATCCTCAAGCAGTGGACCGAGGTGCATGGTCTCCCGCTGGCTCCTTCGGTCAAAACGCGCGTTGATGGCTTTCCGCGTGAGGTCTGGACCAATGACGCTGGCGATGAGCTTATCGAAGCATATACCATCAACGACATGGCACATGGTACGCCTTTGGCAACCGGCGAAGCCGAGGGCGCGTGCGGTGCTCCCGGACCGTTCCTGCTGCCAGTGGGGATTTCTTCATCATATCACATTGCAAAGTTTTTCGGAGTTGCGGTTGCTCGCGCTCCAGCTGAGAGAAATACTTCAGTAGACGGGAATACCGTGAAAATTTATTCCGCGCCCCGTCGCCACGCAGCAGGGGGGCCAGTGCTGGAGGGTGAAGTGCTCGACGACGATGACGAGCCAATATTACCGCAAGAACCAATGCCTCCCTTCCATGAAATTGGAGCAGTGATCAACAAGGCATTGAAAGCCGCCGGATTAATCAGGGATTGAGTGTCGCTGAGGTTGGTTTTCGATATGAAAAAAGAACAACGTTTTTGGAACGTCGTCGCGCTCGGTTTTTTCGTTTGTCTTTGCGCGCTTTCTGTCGGCCTAATCTCGCGGTTTGCCCCGGGCGGATCGGCTAACTTCGGCATTTTTGATCTTGCACTTCTGGGCCTCGCAACTTTCCGGCTCGTGCACTTGATTACCTATGACAAAATATTCAAAGTCGTTCGCGATCCTTTGATGGACGGCAGCGGCGGTAGTCTTAAGAAAGCACCGTGGGGATGGCGACGACTTGCTTCGGAACTTTTCGAATGCATCTGGTGCACGGGCATGTGGTCTGGCCTCTTCGCAGTGACCATATATTTTTTGGGTATCTGGGGAAGGTTCGCGATCATAGTGCTTGCGGTAGCGGGTTTGGGCTCGCTGCTTCAGGTGATTTCAAAGTCGATCGCCGAAGCCGCGAAATAGCCCGCGATGAAACTGAAACCACGAGCCGTGCGTGCCGCTCGATGTCCGCTTTTCACCCAAAGCGGACGCCGTCCCCGAAATCGGGCGGCCGACCTTGGGCGTATGGCGAAGGAGATGGCCAGCTCAGCGCTCTACGTCCGCTTGCTACCAGAACCGGTAATTCACTCCCAGCCTCACAATGCTGCTCTTGAAACTGACGGTCGTGTCGATTCCGCAGGTGGCTGCGCCGCAGGTTGCATTGCCGAGATCGGCATAGAGATATTCAACCTTCGCCGACCAGGGGCCGAGAATTGCATATTCGAGGCCCACGCCGGCGGTCCATCCTGCTCGGTCCGCCGTTGCGTTGAGACCGTTCGTGATCATTTGAACGTCACCAAATGCCCCGCCCGCGGTGGCATAGAACAGCGCCCGGTCGAAAGCGTATCCAATGCGTCCCCGCGCGGTGGCAAACCAGCTGGTTTGGATCGCGCAGCCCGGGGCCGCACAAATGCCCGTGCCGCTGCTGTTTGAATCTCTCATCCAGTTGCCGGCGCCATCGCCTTCAAGACCGAAAACGAAGCTTCCATATTGCGCGTTGAAGCCTAGCGTTCCACCGAACATCCCTCCTGCGGGGCTGCTCGACCCGGTTGTCAAACTGCTCGTCCAGTCGGACTGGCCCCAGCCATATCCAGCGTTGAGGCCGACATAGACGCCGTTCCACGGGATGTACGGAGCAACATCGGCAGGCTCGCGGTAACGACTGCCAGGCATATCGGCGGCGAATGATGGCGCAGTCACGACAAATGCCAATGCACAGCTGACGAGGATTAGGACGAAGCGGATCATCATGCGATCTCCCGATGGCGCGGCCGATAGGCCACGGTTGGAGTAATGGTCACTGATTTTCTGGAAACCACGCCCGTGACGCGATCAGCAATCGCGAGACCACACAGCGATCGATCGGCCGCTATGAGGCCAGATTCGCAGTTAACGAATCCTTTCAGTCTGATGACTGCTTTGCTGCGCGGCCAGGCCGGGAAAGGCGGGAAGTAGCCCTCACCCGGGACATTAGCGCTTTAAATCGCCCGCCTGACGCGCGAGTTCGTCGACAAAGTCCGCAATCTGCCGGTTTCCCGGGGCTGCCGCGGCCAGTCTTTTTGCATATTCGAGGGCAGCGGCGAAATTTCCGGCATCCCGATAGAAGGTGGCGAGCGCGAGAAGGGAATCCCGGTCGGTTGGATGCTTTTCCACGTTGATTTTGAGGACCCTAAGTGCCTCGTCGATCCGCCCGGCCGAATGGAGCCCGACGGCATAGACATAGGCGAAGTGCGGCTGATCAGGCGCGAGCTCGGTGGCCCGCCGCAGTTCATCGATCGCATTTTCGCTCTTGCCCTGGCGCACCAGCGCCAGTCCCAAGGCTTGGTGCAATGCCGCATCGTTCGGCGCCGCGACGAGCGAATCGCGCAGGACGGTCAGACTTTCGCTCTCGCGTCCCAAGGCGCGATAGAGATCGGCGAGGTTGATGGCTGCCGTTGCAAATTGCGGGTTTAAGCGCAGCGCGGCCTTGAGCTCGGCTTCGGCATCGGATGTGCGGCCGCGCCGCGCATAGAAATTTGCAAGAATAGCCCGATCTTCAGGACGATCGGCATTAAGCTGCTGTGCGGCTACAAATTCCGCCGCGGCGCTTTCGAAACGGCCGCGATCCGCCTGCGGTTGCTGCTCGGCCGGGAGGGCCGCGAGAAGGTAGGCCGCGCGGATGCGTACGCCACGTACCGGATCAGACAGGAGAGGGCTAATCAGCGCCCAGCTTCGCACGGGAGGAACATCGGCCAGCATGTCCATTGCACCGATGCGCACCACCGGGTCAGGATCGGAAAGACCACGGCGCGCCAGCTCGACAATCTCTTGCGAAACGTAAGGGGCAAGCGCGATGAGGGCACTTGCGCGGGCGACAGCCGGCGCGCTCCTGTCACCGGCGACGATAGCGAGCAGATTTGCCGCATCAGCGCGATCGTTTGCGCCCGCCTCAAAAGCTTCGCCATAGTTCTGAAAGCTCTTGCGGTCAGGCCCGAACCATCGCGCGACCGTGTCGGCGGCCCATTGAGCCGGCTTATCGGCATGGCAATCATTGCAGGCATTCGGTGTGCCTAGCTTCACAGAAAGGTCCGGCCGCGGAATCCGCAGGCTGTGATCATGACGCCGGTCGACCACCATGTAGGTTCGCGCGGGCATGTGACATGAAACGCATCCCGGCTGCGCACCGGTCTTCTCATGGTGACTGTGCTTTTCGGCCGAAAAAGTTTCCGATGCGTGGCACTGGAGACAGACACTGTCGCCGGCCAGTCGCTGCCTGCCGCTGTGAGGATTGTGACAATCGCTGCACGTCACACCGGCCGCGAACATCTTGCTCTGCTTGAACGGAACGTAGTTGTAGGGTTCTTCAACGTCGCGGATCTGTCCATCCGGCCAGTAGACATCGCGCGCGAGCGGCGATTGAATTGCATGGGTCTCGTATAGCCACCGCCCGGGCGTCCAGTTTTCCGATATTTCGCTACGTCGCGCGTGACACCGGCCGCAGGCTTCGACTTCCGTGCGCAGGAGGTTTGGCGGCAGGCTGCGTTGCAGTTGACCACCGCGCGGGTCACGCGACCACGTCACGCCCTTGCGTTCACTGAACAACGCAAGCAAGCCTTTGTTGCGGTCGTCGCGGCGATTAAATGGCAGCCAGCTCTGCTGCGATTTCGCCCATGCTACATGATCCGAGCCTTGTCCGTGGCACGCCTCGCAACCGACACTGATTTCGGTCCATGTGGTCGCGTAGCGATCGTTTGCCGCGTCGTAGTTCTTGTGCAAGCCGGTCGAGTGACACTCGGCGCACATGAAGTTCCAGTTCTGGTTGAGCTTCGTCCAGTGCAATGGATCGTCGTGGCGGATATTCTCGTTCGGATAAAGGTGAAACCAGCGCTGCCCGCCCTCGTCCTTTGGCCTCGCATCCCATGCAATTGACAATGCTTGGATGCGTCCGTCCGGAAATTCGATCAAATACTGTTGGAGCGGATCGATGCCGAATGTGTACTTGATCTCGAAAGTGGCAAGCTTGCCGTCGGGTCCGTCGGTCTCGACGAAGAATTTCCCGTCCTTGCGGAAAAAGCGCGAGCGCACATCGTAGTAGTCGAAGTGCGTGTTGTTGAAGTCACCGAGCACGGACTTTTCCGTCGCGTGATCCATTGCGTGTTTGTGCTGCGAGCTTTGCCAGAGGACCGCTTCCGCGCGATGGCAGTTCGCGCACGTCTCGCTGCCGACAAATGTCGAGCCGGAGGGGCTGCTGACAATTCCAGAGACCGGAACCGGTCGAAAAGTAAGAAAAATGAAAATAAAGAGGAGAGAACCCGCGGCACTCGCCGAGAGCAGCCATGGCAGGCGTTTCAGTCCCGTGTACGCCACGTTTCGGCTCGAGAGCCAACTCTGTCCTGATGATCTCGCTCGCTCAGGCGCCAATGAAGCTTCTCATGAAAGGCTGCTTGAAATTTCCAGGCTCACCAGACGCGCCAGCAAGGTTGCCGGATAGAGCTGACCGATGATCGTCTCCACATTGCAAAGACTTCGTGCTACCGGATGCACCGGAAAGATATCGCCATAGCCTGTAGATGTCAGCGTCACAAAACTGAAATAGATCAAATTGCTCGCCATTTTCGCATTATCTTCTAGAGCGAGCCCGCTGAACGCATTCGGCACCAAAGCCCCTACAACTGCTGTCAGGTGCGAATTGGGTCCACTGACCGCGCAAGGGGAGCAAACAAGCTCGCTAGGATTATTTTCTCACAAAACGTTGCGCCGGCTCGGGTCAATTTTCTCGCCATTTTGTCTCCGCAGAATTTCTGTCCGTAAACGCGCTAATGGACGTCGTGAACTAACGTTCGGAAAACGAACGGAAGGGGCAAGAGACCCCCTCCTGTTTTCCTTTCGGCATGCGCCTCACTGCAGGCATTCCCTCACAAACTTGATCCGCTCGACGACGTCCAGCTTTTGTGCATCGGCTTTCTTGCGACAATCTCTGATCTTGTCGACCCGTACCTCAAGCTTTTGGACGGAATCAAGTTCGTCCGAGACCGGTCCATCTGCAGCAGCACTCATAGCGCCCTGAAGCTTTTCAACATCCGCGGGCGATAAATGCGGCCGGTCCACTTTGATCGTCAGCTTGTCTAGTTTGGCCGTGAGGGGAAATGGCGGCTTATAATCTTCGTCGTTCACCCCCGTGAGCGTGTCTGAGCCAATATCGAAGCTCTCGTCCCACTGCAGGATCATCGGAAGAGTTTTTTCCATCGTTTGCGAGGCGACGGTCTTGCCGTCAACTTTAAGTGTGCCGGTGCCGGAGCGACCAACGCCGGAGAAATTGTTGTACGCCAGCGTGCCCGGGCCTAAGCCGTCATATTTGAAATCAAACTCAACTGTGTGTCTGCCTGGAGTTAGCGCGTCAGCGCCTTCCCACTTGACGCGTTTAAGGTCGACCAGGTTCCAAAGAAATACTGGTTTGCCTTTGAGCAGATAGAAACCATAGCCGCCGAAACGGCCGCCGGATGTAAGTATCATGCCCTCGGCGCCGTCCTGCGGCACCTCGATATCGGCAGTGACCGTGTACGACGTATTTAGCAGCAGCGGCGAGTCGCCCTGCGGCAGACCGGTCATCGGCCGCGTATAAACGAACTCGGTCCGCCCGGCGGTGATATTAGGCCGCGGCGCGACGATGCGGGCCGCGACCGAAGCATCCAGCGGGAAGACTTGGTACTTCTTCGCTTCCGCAACAAACTTCTTGCGCAACTCGGCGACTTTGTCTGGGTGTTGCGCGGCGATGTCATTGGACTGGTTCCAGTTCTTGCTCAAATCATAAAGCTGGAACACCTGATTGTTCAGGGGGTCGGGATTGGCGGGACCAAATGCTTCCCAGGGCGCGCGGTTCACCTTGGTGCTGAGCAGCCACCCGTCGTCATACAGCGCCCACTGTCCCATCATCTCGAAATACTGCGTTGTATGCCGAGTCGGCGCCTTGGCGTTGTTGGCATCAAAGGTATAGGCGAAGCTCGTGCCTTCAATCGGCGCCTGCTTGATGCCGTCAACATACTCGGGAGCATGGATTCCGGCGGCTTCGAGAATCGTAGGCATCACATCGATGACGTGCGTTAACTGCTCGCGCACCCCGCCCTTGTCCTTGATGCGCGCCGGCCACGACACAGCCATGTTTTGGTTGATGCCGCCGAGCCGCGACGCATTCTGCTTGAACCAGTCGAAACGGCGTGTCGAACGCCCACGACCAGCCGGCCGACATATGATTGTAGGTCTGTTCGGTGCCCCAGACATCGTACCACTTCATCTGCACGTCGACCGGCAGCTTGTTGAGGCCGTTGAAGAACGCGACTTCGTTGGGCGTGCCTAGCGGACCGCCCTCGGCGCTCGTGCCGTTGTCGCCATTGATGTAGATGATCAACGTGTTGTCGAGCTTTCCGAGGTCCTCGAAGGCCTGGATCACGCGGCCGATCTCGTGGTCGTTATAGGCGGCGTAGGCTGCGAAGACTTCGACCTGCCGGATGAAGAGCTTCTTCTGCATCGGCGACTCAGCTGATCCCACGGCTTGAGGACGTCCTTCGGCCAAGGCGTCAGCTTGGTGTCCTTGGGGATCACGCCGAGCCGCTTCTGGTTCTCGAAAATGCGTTCGCGCAGCTTCTCGTAGCCGTCGTCGAAGAGGTGCATCGCGTGTATCTTGTCGACCCATTCCTTGGTCGGGTGGTGCGGCGCATGCGTGGCGCCGGGCGCGTATTTGATGAAGATCGGCTTGTTCGGATCGGTCTGGTGCATCCGCGTCATCTAGTCGATGGCGTCGTCGGCCATCGCGGTAACGAGGTTCCACGTTCCGGCCGGCTTGCCCAGGAACGGATAGATCTGTGTCGTGTTGCGGAACAGATTCGGCTGCCACTGGTTGGCGTCGCCGCCGACGAAGCCGTAGAAATATTCAAAGCCCATCCCGGTCGGCCACTGGTCGAACGGTCCGGCCTGGCTGGCTGCAAACGCCGGCGTGTTGTGATCCTTGCCGAACCACGACGTGGCGTAGCCATTGTCGAGCAGGATGCGCCCGATCGTCGCCTTGTCCTTGGCGATGATGCTGTTGTAGCCGGGGAAGCCGGTCGACTGCTCGGAGATGACGCCGAAGCCGGCCGAGTGATGGTTGCGCCCGGTGATGAGCGCGGCGCGCGTCGGCGAGCACAGCGCGGTGGAGAACATGCGCGTTGTAGCGCAAGCCTTCCTGCGCGATGCGGATCCATCGTCGGCGTCGGGATCACGCCGCCGAAGGTGCTCGGCACGCCAAAGCCGGCATCGTCGGTAATAATCAGCAAGACGTTAGGCGCCTCCTTTGGCGGCACGATGCGCGGCGCCCACCACGGTTTCGACTGCAGAGCGCCATCCTTGATCACGCCGCCGAATTTCGGCGTCGGGCGGCGGAAGCTGTTTGCCATCAATTGTCGTGGTTGCATCAGACGCTCCGGGCGTACCGTTAATTTGCTGAGCCAGCGCTGGCGACAGGGCCGCAGCACCAAGCAATGCGGACAACGAGAGCGAGAGTATGAAACCTGCACGGTCAATCCGCTTCATGATCAGAACTCCTGATGCCAAAATGCTGGGCGCAGCGTTGAACGCCCTCCGTGATTGCGGAGCACGCAGCTAAACCCGCTGGCACTCAATTATGTTGAGGGGCCGGGGTCGTTGACCTAGGTCAAAGCCTCACATCAAAAATAAAGGGCCGCGCGTACGCGGCCCTGAAACACCGGAAAGGATTACCAGTTCAAAACTTGTAGTTCACGCCGAGCAAGACATTTTGGAGATCCGACTTGGCGCTGATGAGTGCGCAGCTAGTTCCAACACAGGCGGTTGTTGTGGCACTTCGTGTCCCAAAACCCATAAAATTGTACTCAAGGAACACCGACCAGTGCGGCACGAACATCCACTCAATACCGCCGCCGACGGTCCATCCGGTGCGGTTGCCGCCTGAAATTTCGCCAACCTGCACACCACTTCTGGCGGCCGTTACATCCCAGGATGTCCAGGCAGCGCCGCCCTGCGCATATAGCAGGAGATTTGGTTGGATAAGATAGCCGCCACGCGCCGTCAGGGCATCAAACCAGTGCAAGTGGCTGTTGATGGTGCCTGAGAACAATGGGTCGGAAATCGTCGCGCCATTGCTGATACTTGTGCCATCAATGATGTTGCGAATACCGACGACCCACTGGCTCATTTGATAATCGCAGCCGACCTGACCGCCGCCGGCGAAGCCGCCATTGTTCGGTGACACGGTGGCCCCGGTGGTTACATCCGTAGCTTCAATATTGCCCCAAGCCCCACCAATGTTGGCGCCGACGTAGCAGCCGGTCCACACATACGCGGGTGGCGGCGGCGGTAAATAAGCTGGGGTTTTCCGGGGTAGGTCAGCGGCTAATGCCGCTTGGCCGAGTGCAACGGCTAAGCCCGCAGCTGCGATAACTTGCGAAATGCATTTCATGGTGGACCCCCAATAGTTCATCAAATTTAGATTCGACCTTATTGGAGAACTTTTTTCGGGCCCATTAAGGAATGATACCTAGTGCCCTAGCATTTTACCGCACTTCAACGGCGATATCGGGGGCTTCGGCGCCGGCAGCAAATTCTCATGGCAGGCGATTGCAGCTTTAGACTATGAATTCTACAGATCGCAAAACGTGACTTGGAGCGGTATGCTCGGCTACAAGGCGCTGTCGGTCGACTACTCACAAGGCGCAGGTCTCACCCACTATGAGTTCGACATGACGATGCATGGGCCAATTTTGGGAGTAACGGCACGTTTCTAGGCGAGATTGTCGTCATCGTCATCTTCTCGGCGTTGAATCTGGTGATGAGTAATTGTGGATCGGTCGATTAGCCTAATCTTTGCATGATGTGGTTGCGGCGCTCTGGAACGGTGCCACGCTCGCCACTTAACCGGCTCAATGTTAATGGTGATGCCGAGATCGACGTTGATCCAAATCTCATCGTTTGTCCGAAGGCAGGGGAATTCAAGAGCGGCCACCCGGTCGTTCTCAAGAACGCATATTTCGAGCTCCTGGTTGTAAGGTGCTGTCGAAATCGGATGCCACGGGTGCCCTTGCGGCAAATGGTTTTCCAAGCGCTCAAACCAATCTTTGCTCATAGTAAATCTCATTTGTGGCAGCGGTAATTTTGGCCTAGGCTGGCCTACAATTATTGGTACCAGTCAATTTTTCGGACTGGCCCTCCAGAATCGTCAGAAACAGCAATACGTGTCTTTCTAGTAAACGTTTGTCGAAGCTCAATGACGTCACCGATTGTGTTAGCGACGGCGCGGCCTGAGTTTATTTTGCAAAAGCGTTCTGCTTGATCAGCTTATATCATTCTGTTTTAGCGCCATGCTTACCTCGCGTGCAAAAGCAATCAACGACGCCGTAAAGAGCACAAGCGAAAAGGTGAAGAGGATGGCTGCCCCGGGCTCATGTCGAAGACCGAACAACGCGCTAAGAAAGCCGGCAATCATCAGAAAGCAGGTGGCAACACCGCTGCCAACGGCCCAGAATATTGCTCGGTGGACTAGTGACGCTCGGGCGCGCAAGATGGGCAGCGCGGCCTTGAGTTGAGTACGTGTGGCGTCGTCGTCCGATATGGATTCGATTGCCCGCGATCTATCCACGATTCGGCTCATATGTGAGACCAGCACCGCTAGAAAAGAAGCAATCGCGCCCAAAAGGAAGGCAGGAGCCGCAGCTTGAGATATCACAAGGGACAGTTGGTTCATTGTGATGACATCAGGCATGACAAATCCATTCAGTTTCCGTTTAGCAAGGAGCAAATCTGAGTATATGATCACCGTCAGGCACAAAGGGCTCAACTATCACGGCGTTCCTGCATGTCGGCATTGGCGCTTACGTAATCGTGTCTCACGGAAAGCGGCTCGACGCTTGACGCAGATCAACGCGCAGCCCGAGCGAGCGTCATAGCTGAACTGCACTCACCGAGATCCAGCGAACAACAGGCAGTAAATACTTACCACATTGCCACCCGGCCTCACTTGCGGCAAACCGGACGTGGCCCGTAATTAGATTTAGCGCTTCGGGAAAGATTTCGGCTAAGATTTCGCTTCTGCGACTTTGGGGGTGGCATGTCGTTTTTGTTTGTCCGTAGGTCCGTCCGTTTGATCGCTTCGGCATCGATGGTTCTTGGCGTGACGGGTGCGGCGCTCGCGGCCGACGTCGCAATGCCGGCCAAAGCGCCACTGACGCCAGCGCCGGCAATCGAAGCCTGGACCTTCAGCCTTACACCCTATGTATGGGCAACCTCGCTAAACGGTTCGACAGCGGTGAAAGGTCGGACGACCGATGTCGATGTGAATTTTTTCCAGATTCTGGACCACACGCAATTTCCGAAAGGCCTTTTTCAGCTCGCTGCGCTCGGCGAAGCACGCTACGGACGCTTTGCAGTGCTCACCGACGTCGCCTACATGAAGCTCGGCCTGGGTGCGAGCCTAACCAAGTCGCGCGGGGTCGATCTGCTTGGCGTTTCGGTTGGTGCTTCAGCGGGCCTTACGGTCGAGATGGTGATCGCCGAAGCGGCGGCGGCCTATGAGATTGCGCGCTGGAACGGTCTATCTTCGGCGAGTTCGACAACTGCGCTCGATCTCTACGCCGGCGCGCGTGCTTGGTGGCAGCGCGCAGAGGCGGATCTCGCGATCTCGGGCACTCTGAACTTCCTGGACTTGACACGGACCGCGAACGGCACGTTTTCGGCTCAAGGAAATGTGAGCTGGGTGGACCCGCTCGTGGGCGTCAGGCTGCGTCACCAGTTCGCGCCCGCCTGGAATCTCGCCGTCAGCGGCGATATCGGCGGCTTTGGCGCGGGGAGCAAATCGTCTTGGCAAGCGCTTGCCGTGCTGGAGTACGAGTTCGCGCGGCGGAACAACATCTCCTGGAGCGGCATGGCCGGCTACAAAGCGCTCGCGGCCGACTATTCGCGCGGCGCAGGCCTGACACGTTATGAATACAACATGACGATGCATGGCCCGATATTCGGCGTCACGGCCCGATTCTAGACAAGCGCTGGCAACCGTAATGTCGCTAACTCGATATTTCCTTGCGACGGCTGCGCTCGGTCTCATGTTGGTGCTCGCGGCATGCGCCGGTCGGCTTTCCCAGGGGATGCTCACTCCTGTCGCGGGCATCGCGGAAGGTGCTTCGACGGTTCAAATTCTGGCAGCCACGACGCGTCAGCGAAGCGATCAAGCGGGCGAAATGTTCAGTGGTGAGCGCGCGGCCGAAATGTCATACGCCGCCGTCACGGTTTCCATTCCGCCGGACGGCGCCCGCAGGGTCGGAGAAATCCAGTGGCCCGAATCCCTGCCGGCCGACCCGCGCCGCGATTTCGTGACAGTCTCGGCGAATTATCTCGAAAAAACAGAACTACTTTCGACTTTGTCCACGACCGTAAAACAGTCGGGCCGCAACAAAGTTCTAATTTTTGTGCACGGATTTAACAATCGTTTTGACGATGCCGTTTATCGGTTCGCGCAGATCGTCCACGATGCAACAGCACCGGGCATTCCCTTACTCTTTACGTGGCCGTCGCGAGGCGAGTTGAAGTTGCGGGCCTATGCCTATGATCGCGAAAGTGCAAACTACTCCCGTGACGCGTTCGAGCAGCTGCTATTGATGCTTTTGGCCAATCCAAGCGTCAAGGAAATCAATATTGTGGCGCACTCAATGGGGAATTGGGTAACCCTCGAGGCGTTGAGGGGAATGTCGATCAAGACCGGTAAGATCGGGGCCAAAAATAAGAAATGTCATGCTCGTTGCGCCGGACGTTGATGTCGATGTGTTTCGTACCGTGATCCAAAGAATGGGTGCACCGAAGCCGCGTTTTTCACTTTTTGTGTCGCAAGACGATAAGGCACTCGAACTGTCGAAGACAATTTGGGGCGGGGTCTCCCGCATTGGCGATATAGATCCGGCGCAGGAGCCCTATCGCAGCGAATTGAAGCGCGAAGGCGTCGAAGTTTTCGATCTCACCCGGCTGGGAGGCGACAACGCACACAATCGCGCATTTGAAGACATCGCCAGCGTGTTAGTGATGGTGAGAAATCGATATGGGGAGTAGGTCGGACAGATTTTCCTTAAGAAAGATGTGATGTGACTCCCACTCAAGATTATCTGACAGGGCGCTGGCGCTGGATTGGAATTGCTGCATTGGCAGCAATTTTTTTCGCTGCCGCCGTCCTTGTTGTTGCAACCTTGCCCCCGCGCACCGTCGTAATGGCGACGGGCGCCGAGGGCGGCGCCAACCATGCGCTTGGTCTTCGCTATCGCGAGATTCTGGCCAAATCAGGCGTTAGACTGCAACTTCTGCCGACAGCGGGCGGCCTTGAAAATCTCGCGCGATTGCGCGACCCAGCTTCGGGAGTCAGCGCTGCTTTCGTGCAGGGCGGCACCACCACGAAGGTGCAATCGCCGGACCTGGAATTGCTTGGCACGTTATTCTACGAGCCGCTATGGCTTTTTCGCCGGAGCGAGATTGACCCAAATATTCAGGCCCTGCGCGGCAAAAAAGTTTCAATTGGGCCGGAAGGAAGCGCAGGTCGCGCACTCGCGCTGGAGGTGCTGGAAAGGATCAAGGCCGATTCCATCGAGTTGTTTGATTTTACGCCGCAGGTCGCGGCTGAAAAACTGGTCGCCGGCGAAATCGATGCCGCCTTCATGGTAACGGGTTGGGAATCACCTGTCGTGCAGCGCCTCATAACTTCTCCGGGCGTGGAGATCGCGAGTGTCCCTCGCGCCGACGCTTACGTTGCCCTTTATCCTTTTCTCAGCAAATTGCTATTACCGGCGGGCGTCGCCAACCTTTCCGAGAATCGGCCGCCTGCCGACGTCGTCCTGCTCGCGCCGAAGGCGAGCCTGGCCGTTCGCGACGATGTGCATCCCGCTATCCAGCATCTGTTGCTCGAAGCGGCGACGCAAATTCATTCCCAGCCGGGGATCTTTCAGAAAGCCGGCCAATTTCCAGCGGCTGAATCGATCGATCTTCCATTGAGTTCGGAGGCGCAACGCTTTTACAAAAACGGCCGGCCCTATCTGCAGGAATATCTGCCGTTCTGGATCGCGACTTTGCTCGAAAAGATTATTGTTGTTTTTCTTCCGCTGATTGCCGTCGTTTACCCGATTTTCAAGCTGTTGCCGCAACTCTACGACTGGTTCATGCAATCGAGAATTCTTCGCCTTTACGATGAGATGAAATCAATCGAGAGCGAGATCGAATCCGGATCGGGCGGCATCGGTCGCGATGCCATAAATGCAAAACTTGATCATCTGGCCCTGAGGGCCAACCAGCTACGGCTGCCGACTACCTACGCCAGCGCGCTTTACACGCTGCGAAGCCACATGAACCTGGTGCGAGCGCGCCTGGCGGATCGCACTCCGCGATAATTGCGGCGGAGCGCGGGAGGGCATCAGTCGCCTTGCTCGTAGAACTCGTTTTCATTGGGCAGCAGGGGAGGCTTGCCGGGAAGTGATTTCGCGATCCCTTTGAAGACTTCAGTCAGCAGCAGCGATTTCGACATCTCGCCGGAGAGGCTCTCGATCCGCTTCTGCAACGCCCGCACCTTCTCCGGATTTTGATCGGCGACGTTGTTTTTCTCGTAAGGATCTTGCACGAGATTGAAAAGCTCGATCCTTGCCGGAAGCGTTGTCTTCCAAACCAGTTTCCAATCGCCCTGCCGGACAGCGCCACGGAACATTTCGATGTTGTAGACGACCTCTGCTCGTGGCGAGGGAGCGTTTTCGCTTAGTGTGGACCATACGTCCATGCCGTCGAGAGGCTTGCTTTTGGCTGTGCTCGCGCCCGCCAGCTTGGCCAAGGTTGGGTAATAGTCCACGACGTGAACCATCTGGTTGACCACGCCGGGTTTGATCTTGCCCGGCCAGTTGATCAGCGACGCCACCCGCGTGCCGCCTTCATACAGATCGCCTTTTCCACCCCGATACGGGCCGTTGCTGGCAGGAAGCGGCCCTTTCACTTCACTCTCACCCGCCAAAAGCGCCGAGTGATTGCCGCCATTGTCGCTGTGGAAAATGATCACGGTCTTTTGCCGCAAACCGCGTTTTTCTAAAGCTTCCACAATGCGGCCGATTTGAACGTCCATCGCGGTGATCATCGCAGCATAGGTGCGCCGGTTGACGTCGCCAATCTGCTTGTATCTGTCAATGTATTCCTGAGGTGCCTGGTAGGGCGTGTGCGGCGCGGTAAAAGCGACATACATGAAGAACGGCTTGTTCAGGTTCTGTCTGTCAATAAAGTGCACGGCATCATCGCCGATCAGTGTTGTGACATAGCCACTTTCTTTGAGCAGCTTGTTGTTGCGATACCAATCCGTTTTGCCGCCCGTCGCATGAGTGAAATAATCGATCTCGCCAACCTGGGCGCCGTACTGGTAGTCGAAACCGCGCTGCATCGGCCAGAACTCGCGCTTGGCGTGACCGAGGTGCCATTTTCCGAACGTTGCGGTGGTGTAACCGACCTCCTTGAGTGCCTGGGGCAGCAGCCATTCGTCGGTTGAAAGGCCGTACGCCATCGACGCGGGGATCACCAGCGTTTGCAGTCCGTAGCGCAGGGGATACCGGCCGGTCATCAGCGCCGCGCGCGTCGGCGTGCACATCGGCTGCGCGTAGAACTGCTCGAGCTGCGCGCCGGTTTTCGCAAGTTGATCGAGCGTCGGCGTTTTGATGTCGGAGCCATGAAAGCCGACGTCGCCCCAACCCAAATCGTCAGCCAATATGTAAACGATATTCGGTTGCGGGGCCGCCTGCTGTGCCATGGCGGGGATGGCCGCCAGGCAGGTAAACAGGATTGCAAATGAAAATATTCGTGAGATCGACATTGCGTGGGCCCCTTTTTGCTTCTGTGACCTTCAAATCGGAAAACAACCCTTGCGGTCATTGATATGGATCAAAGGTCCCGCGACGCTTTCATTACATGAAGGTCCTCCGGTTAAAAGGGGGACGCGTATGTTGAAGTCGATAGGAATCTTTGCTCTTGCGTTGGTTCTGGCGTGTGGCGCCGATCCGTCGTTTTCCCAGACGATCGGTTACGCAGAGGCGATCGATCAACTCGGAAGCGCCTGCGGCCCGGACATTTCCAAATTTTGTAAAAATGAAGGCCTTGGGGGCGGCCGCGTTCGTCAATGCCTTCTTCAGAACCAGGGCAAGGTGTCGGCGCGTTGCATCGGTTCGATTACCGCGTTGACGAGCCTCATTGAGAAACGGGCGGCGGCGCGGGCCTCCGTACTGAAGGTGTGCGACGTCGACATCAGAAGAAGATGTTCCGGAGTTGCGCCGGGCGACGGAAATCTCATGGAGTGCTTTTTCAAGACGAAGGAAAACGTGAGCCCCGCGTGCCAGAAGGCAGTTGCGGACGCCGGCTATGAGGTCGGGCTCGCATCGCCTTCCTCTTCGGGCGGACCCATCAAGCTCGCCCCCGCGGAACTCATTTCAAGCCTGCAAGGGGTTGAGGCACCTACCACAAGGATCAGTGCGGCCCAACTCCGTCAGCTCGTCAACCAGTCACTCAGTGATCCCGGCCGTTCTGACCGGATGAATCGCGCGCCGGTTTTCAGCCAGCTCGATCAGCTCGCGCAGTTCACGATAGCGGTACAGTTCGATTTCAACTCAGCGCGAATCCGGCCCGATTCGTTCCGTGCCGTCGGGCTCATGGCCGATGCGCTGTACCACCCGTATCTGCAGGGGTACCGGTTTCTCATCGTCGGTCACACGGATGCGAAGGGCAACCGCGAGTACAATCTCAAGCTGAGCCAGCAGCGCGCCGATGCCATCCGCGAGGCGTTGATCAATCCGTTCGGAATTTCGCCGTCGCGAATTGAGGCGGTGGGGCTTGGTGAAGAGCAGTTGCTGAATCCGACCAATCCCGAGGCGGCAGAGAACCGCCGGGTGCAACTGATCAATATTGGCAAATAAAGCGATTTACTGCCGTTTAGAGCGCCACATTCGCGACAAGGCCTCTGGGGGCCGACAAACGTTCATTGATTTTTCAGGCTTTTTTGGCGGTTTTGGCAAACCGGACCGCGATGTCCGCTATGTCCGCTATGTGCCATAAGCGCGCCCCCCGCCATCCCGTCCATGACCTCGTCAGCCTGGGCGGGCAGGTTTAGGACATGCTGCGACAACGGTTGGCATCTCTGCGCATTGGACGTATCTTCGCTCGTCAACATCGGAGTTAGAGTATGGCCAAGGGTACCGTGAAGTGGTTCAACCCGACCAAAGGGTACGGGTTTATTCAACCGGCGGGCGGGGGTGGGAAAGACGTTTTCGTTCACATCTCAGCCGTTGAAAAGGCCGGCTTAAGCACTCTCAATGAGGGGCAGACTGTCGAATACGAGGAAGTGCCCAACAAGGGCAAGACTTCGGCAGAGAATTTAAAGATCGTGTGACCGGCAAGAATTGCCGTCGAACAAGTCAGAAGCAGTCATCTCGTCGGCTGGGCGCGCAGCCGACGGGAGTTAGAGCGGTCTGCTCTTGAATTTTGCTCGTATCACCGGGGCATCCCAGTCGCCAGGGTAATTTTCCTCCGGCCAGTGGCATGGCCACTGGAGGCCGACTGTGGCGGCGCTTCCCGCGATCGTTCGAACAGGACGGCACCCGCGTTGCCACCCCAATCGGCAAGGTCGTCTTTATCGCAGGTAGCCGCAATCGCTAATCCGATCGACGCAAGGTGGGCGCGACGGTAGCAATACACGGCGAGCAAGACTCTGGCGGTCGGCGTGACCGTCGCAATGAGTTCGTTGAGCCCATGCGCGCTGGCGCGATACATTTCGCCGAGGATTTCATCGGGGACAGGACAGGGCTCGTCCTCAAGAAGTGTACGGTGTTCGGGCAGCATCGCGAGGCCTCCGAAACGGTTGTTCCCATGGCTACCATTCGGTGCGCCGCGTTAATGTGGCGTTAATCGCCGGTTGGAGGCCGCCGCAAGGCGGTCTTTCGGTTTGTGAGGTGGTTGCCATACCCGGCCGGTCAAACGCTTGCCGAACTGAGCGCGACGCCAATCGCTGTCATCTCTTCTGCGGCTCGCGGTCCGCTGAAGGTAAGAGCCAATTCGTCGATGCCCATCGCCTTATATTCACGGGCCCGCGCCAGACATTGATCGGGTGTGCCCGCGAGCGAAAAGGCTGTAACAAAACGATCATCGAGCACAGCCGCGGCTTTTTCGCCTGCAAGGATACGACGGGCACAATCTGAAAATTCGGCCTCGCTGATATAAGTGCCCGCGAGCAGCGCCTCTTTCGCGGATTCAAGCTTCTGCCCAAGCAGCCAGAAATCGCGGCAGCATTTCGCCGATTGCAATCTTGGCGGTATTGAACGCTTCGTGCGAATTCGCATGCGTGGCGCACGGCATGTACTGAACCACTTTTCCAGGCGCCGATCGCCCTGCGGCCCGCGAACTGGATCGCATCAACGCCGCAAGACCCGAGGCAAACGTGAGCGAGCACATGTTCGAAATGAGCAGCCCGTCTGCGAGTTCGCCGGCCAGTTTGACCATGACATTGCCTCGCCCAGCCAGATAGATCGGGATGCCGTCTCGCGCGCGATAATTCAATTTGATCCGCTTCGCCGAAAATACGCTGCCCGAATAGTCTATTTCCCTGTTTTGCAGCAGCCCGCGCACGATGATGAGTGCATCACGAAGTGCAGGCGCGGGTTTATCGGGGTTCAATCCCATTTTTTGGGTTGCCGCCATGATGCCGGCCCCAATGCTGAGGCTTACGCGTCCATTGGATAACTCGTCCAATGCACCGACTTCCATCGCCATCATGGTGGGATGCCGGCTATACGGGTTAAATACGCCGACGTTAATTCGGACATTGTTTGTTGCGCTCGCGCAAACTGCGGCCGCCGGCAAAATTCCCCGGGCAAAAGCGTTTTCGGCAAACCAGACGCCCGCTAGGTCGGAGGCGTCAGCGGCTTTTGCGAGCGCCATGCATTCCTGCGGGCTCATTGATCCGTCGAGCCGTATGCTGATCTCTGGCAGTTGTTTCATTGCTCGGCCATGCACAATAAAAGGCGGACTAATGAGACTGGCGTGTGACACGGGCCTGCTCGATCAGGTGCCACAACCGCGGCGGCGCCAAAGGCAGGTCGCATGGTTCGACCGATAGCGTCCTTAATGCGGCCGCCACTGCGTTGCAAATAACGCCACCGACCGCAATGAGACCCCCTTCACCAGCGCCCTTGGCGCCGAGCGGGTTGTTTGGACAAGGCCGAAGACCAAGCGAAACGGAGCGGATGTGCGGAAAATCGGTCGCGGTCGGCAAGCGATAGTCGGCGAGCGAGCCGGTCAACAGCTGTCCATTCTCGTCGTATTGCAGATGTTCGAGAAAGGTGCTGCCCAGGCCTTGGACGACCGCGCCAAGCACCTGTCCGTGCAATGTCGCCGGGTTGATAACGCGTCCCACGTCCTCCACGGTCACATAGTCAAGCACGTCAACAAGCCCCGTCGTGGCGTCCACGGCGACATGCGCGGCATGTGAGCCGTAGCTGTAGGTCAGTTTTTTATTGACGAACTGGCGCTCAACGGACAGCCCGGCGAACTCGGCGAGCTCAAGCCGCGTGTTGCCGTGCCGGACGACGCCTTCGGCGATTGAGATTGCAGACGGACTGCAACCGAAACGGATCGCGGCATCAGCCTGGACCCTGTCCATCAGGGCTTCAGCGGCCAGCAATATTGCCGAACCGCCCATGACCGTTGCCCTTGAATGAAACGACCCAACTCCCTCGCCCAAAAGGTTGGTCGAGCCGTGCACCAGGCGGACCCGTTCGATCGGGAGCGATAGCGCGTCCGCCGCAATCTGGCTCATGACGGTCTGCAGGCCTTGCCCGAGCGCCGTTGAGCCAACTGCGACCGTGATCATCCCATCCCGATCGATATCCATGCGCGCATTTTCAGATTGCCCCCCGGCGCCACCCTCGACGAAGTTGCCAACTGCGATGCCATGATAGCGGCCGTCGATAAACTGGCCTTGGATCTTCTTTTTTTGAGGCCAATCAAATTCCTCAAGGCAGCGCTGCATGACAAGGCCGTAATCGCCATTATCCAATTCAGTTTGCCAGGTTGCATCGAGGTCGAGCATCGTTGCCAGCGGCCGCGGCAGTTCGTTTTCCGCAATCAGGTTCTTCATGCGAAACTCTGCGGGATCGGCTCCGAGATCTTTTGCCGCCATGTCGAACAGGCGCTCGCAAAAGAAGCTCGATTCATAGCGGCCCGGGCCACGATATGTACCGGTAGGGGTTTTGTTTGTCGCGAAACAATAAGCGTCGATTTTGATATTGGGAATTCGGTACGGCCCCGATACAAATTGGACGACGTTTCGCGGCGCGCTGAAGCCATTGGTCCGTGCATAGGCGCCAAGGTCGATATCGACACGGCCTCTGATGCCGAGGACCGTACCATCGCGCCGGCAGGCGATCTCCAGGTCAGCATACATTTCGCGCGCATGGTTCATCGCCGTGAAGTGCTCCCGGCGATCTTCTACCCATCGCACGCAGCCGCCGACCTGGCGGGCGGCGAACGGAATCAGCAGGTCTTCGGGATAAAACTCTCCGCGCGCGCCAAACCCGCCGCCGACATCGACCTCTATCAAATCGACGTCGGACACGTTGAGCCCGAGCATGGCGGCAAGCACGCGCCGATTGAAGAACGGAACCTTTGTTGCTCCGTGAACGGTCAGGTGCCGCCGTTTAGCGTCCCATTCGGCAAGCAGCCCGCGCGTTTCCATCGGAAAGGCGGTGTGGCGCTGGACGCTGAATTGTTGCCGGCGTGTGTAATCTGCCGAAACAAACGCAGCATCGGTATCGCCCATGCGCGCCCGAAAGGTTGCGGCATTGTTCGTCGTGGTGTTCTCGAAGAGCAACGTATCCCCACGAGCCGATATGATGTGGTCGGATACAACCGGCAGCTCGCGAAAACGAAGATCGATGAGTTCGAGTGCGTCTTCGGCTATGGCCTTTTCGGATGCAATGACGACTGCGACAGGCTCTCCGACATAGCGCAGTTTGCCGTCCGCGATGACGGGTTGGCGATAGGCTTCGCCCTCCGGCACTGCATGCTGGCGAATTGGGATGACAGGAACGTGGCCGAATTCAGCAGCCGTGATGACGGAAATTACCCCGGGGACCGCTCGTGCTGCGCTGGTATCGACCGATTCAATAATCGCATGCGCGACTGGACTCCGCAGAATCAATGCGTGCAGAAGTCCTGCAGGCCTGAGATCGCCGACAAAGGTACCGGCTCCGGTCAGCAGTTTTGTATCTTCAAGCCGGCTGATGGCGCTTCCTACATAGGCGTTCGGGCGAGTCATGCCGCGGGTTCCTTGCGCCGGCAGGGCCTGCAGGCATCCTCGGCCGGAAAGCGCCTGAGCGTGCCACTGATCATTGCTTTGGTAAGTTGAGCGCTCATCGTCCAGCCCGTTGCGCTGAGCTTAAGGCGTGCGTGAGGCGAAACGCCAGCGCGGTTGAAGAAGCTGGATGCCGTCTTTGACGGACCGCGGGACTCGCACAATCGACGGACGGAAGTTTCACGATGTTCCGGTATTCAGAACAGTGTTGCAGACAACATCTCATCGTGAATTTGCACTGTCAATTCAGTTTCCAGTGTTGACTATTCGCGCTGCGCCGACCACGCTTGTGAAACATTGTTCTAAATATCGGCACACGGCTTTTAAGAGAGGCGCCATGCTCGCCAATACGGCCCGTCTGCAAGAGCTGATGAAACGCGACAAACTCGATGCAGTGATTGCGACCTGTCCGGAAAACGTAACCTATCTCAGTGGGTTCTGGGCGATGTCGCAGTGGGTGCGACGCGGCCCGCAAGCCTATGTCTTGTTTCCGGCCGACACGCAGCAGCCGTGCATTATTGCAAATTCCGGCATTCTCGATCTCGTCGCCGATCAGAAGCCCTGGGTGACTGACATACGCCGCTACGGATATTTCCAGCTGGACGTCGATGCATCGGTCGACCTCGATGCCGACGACACTTTGCAGCAAAAGCTTTTCGGCAGCCAAGCGTACAAGGATTTGGTGGATGCGCTCGTTGCGGCAATCAAGGAAAAACAGCTCGAGCGCGCAACGTTCGGCATCGACGAGATGGGCATCACGCCGCAATGCATGGAGCAGCTGAAGTCGGCTTTGCCCGATGCCAAATTCATTCGCTGCTTTGGCCTTTTCGAGAGGGTCCGTTCGATCAAAACGCAAGGGGAGATCGAGATTTTGCGTAAGGCGGCGCGCGCGACCGAGTTTGCTATCGATGCGGCTCTCAAGGTCGCAGCCGAAGGCATCACCGAGCGCGAAATGCTCCGCGAATTCAACGCGTGTCTTGCGCGCAACGATACGGCGCCGGTTGTTGGATGCATCGGATTTGGCAATCGCAGTGCGATGATTAACGTGCAGCCATCCGATCGCAGGCTCAAGCGCGGCAATCTCATTCGTTTCGACGTTGGCGGACGATACCGTCACTATCGGTCCGACATGTCACGCGGGGCGAGTTTGGGTGAGCCGGCCGCGAAAATCAGCAAGTACTATCGCGCCGTCGAAAAGGGCGTTTTGCGTGGCTATGACATTATCAAGCCCGGCTTCAAAGTTTCGGACCTGTTCAAGGACATCGTTGCTACCGTTCAGCGCGAGGGAATTCCCCATTTCAAGCGAAGCCATGTTGGCCATGGCATCGGCGTCGATGGCTATGATCCACCGAATATCGCCGAAAGCTCGGCGGACATTCTGGAAGAGAACATGGTCGTATGTATCGAGACGCCTTATTACGAGCTCGGCTTTGCCGGATTGCAGGTCGAGGACATGGTGCGCGTTACAAAGGACGGCGCCGAGTCGTTGATGACGCTGCCGACCGCCTTGCGGGTACTCTAACGCGATCTGCCAAGTGAATGGCATATTGCGACTGCCGGAGATCGATACCGATGAAATACTCCATTTGTCTGGCGACCGGATATGAAGGCCTTGTCTATCCGGTAAACTTCTGCAAGCCACAGGATCTGGTTCGTCATGCGCAAATCGCGGAAAAGCTCGGCTTCAATTCGGTTTGGGGCAACGATCATATTACGCCTCCGCGCTACGTCCGCGATCATACAAAGGGTTCACCAAATTTCTACGACGTCCTGATTACGCTCGCGATGATCGCGCAGGCGACCACGACGCTGCGTGTCGGGACGGCACTGCTGGTCATGCCCAACCGCGAGCCGGTCTACCTCGCCAAGCAGGTAGCTACTCTTGATCAAATGTCTGGCGGGCGGTTCATCATGGCGATCGGAATCGGCGCCTATCGCGAAGAGTTCGAAGCATGGGTTGGGAACCGCTACGAGCAGCCACATCGCGGCGACATGATGGAGGAGGGGATCAGTATTTTTAAGAAGCTTACGACGGAAAAAATTTCCTCTTTCGACGGAAAATACTACTCGTACAAAGATATCGAGATGTTCCCGAAGCCGAAGCAGAATCCTTTCCCGCTCTATATTGGTGGACATAATATGAAGGCTGTCGAGCGTGCCGCCACGATCGGCTACGGCTGGCTGCCGGGGTGGAGGCCGTTGCACGAGATAGAAGAACGCATTCAGGCGCTGCATAAATATGCGCAAGACGCGAGAAGAAACCCTAAGGAAATCGAGATCGCTCCGCAATTTTCGCTGTTGATCGGCAAGACTCAGGAGGCGGCGGAATCCACTTATATGAAGAGTGGCCTGGTCGCGCATCGCGTGTCACTTGCCCATACCGGCCGCGACCCGGTCCACCAGGTCACCGCCAATCTCGTCGGATCGCCGCAATCGGTCATTGATAAAATTCACAAGCTCAAGGCAATGGGCGTCGATCACTGCGCCGCAATGGCCGTTGCGGTGAATAATCAGGAAGAGTTGATCGAACAGCTGCATTGGTTCTCTGAAGAGGTCATGCCGTATATCGACTAGCTGCCATTGCGGTATCTGGCGCGCGGTCGCGCCAACGATTGCGGTGGAAGCAGGAAGAGGGAGGGCACAATACTTTCGCCCAATCACGCTTTTCTGCGCGATATTGAGACCCCGGCGCTTGTCATCGATGCTGCTGCCTTGCATCGGAACATAGAAAGCATGGCTGGATGGGCGAGGCAGACGCGCATCGCATTGCGGCCGCACGCCAAGACACATAAATCCGTGCAAGTAGCGAGGCTCCAGAAAAAGGCGGGGGCAAGGGGTATCGCCTGCGCTACGGTTGCGGAAGCCGAATTACTTGCTTCGGCCGGTATCGGGAGCCTGCTGCTGACGGCACCGCAAATGGGCGATGGCAAGTTTGCACGAATAGCAAAGATCAACAGTGCGCACGATATTGCTGTCGTCGTTGACCACATCGCGCAGGTTGACGGGCTCGCTGCGAGTCACCGCGCGGGCGACAGACCGCTGCCCGTGCTCGTTGACGTCGACGTCGGCCACAACCGCACCGGCATTGCCGACCTCGGTGAGGGCGTTCGCCTTGCGCAATCAATTGCGGCGTCGGGTAAACTGAAATTTGTCGGGATCCAGGGGTTCGCCGGCCACGCGCAGCATATTCCGCGCCCGGACGAACGGAATTCTGCGGCGGACAAGGCCGGCGATATCCTGCGGCGGTTCGCCAAGGCGCTGACGGAGGTGGGGCTCGACTGCGCGTTGATCAGCGGGAGCGGCACCGGAACTTATCGGATAGATGCCGCGGGTCCCTACAACGAACTTCAGGTCGGCTCGTATGTCTTCATGGATTCTGATTACGCGCGAATTGTCGATGAAAGCGGCGCCGGACCTTGCTTTGAGCCAAGCCTCTTCGTGCTTGCGACGGTGGTGTCGGTCAATATCCCCGGTCAGTTCACGGTCGATGCCGGCAGCAAAGCGCTCGCAACCAACGGGCCGCCGCCTTGCAATCTTGTCGGCGCTCCCAAAGGCAGCAGTTACCGGTTTGCCGGGGACGAGCACGGAATTGTCGCCATTCCGGCGGGGCAAAAAGCGCCGCCGCTTGGCGATCGCCTTCTCATCGGAGCAACGCATTGCGATCCGACCGTCAACCTGCACGCCCGCTATCACGTCATCGATGCCAGCCAGGCTGAATTGTGGCCAATAGGTGCGCGCTACGGCGAATGACCGCGCACAATCCATGACTGCCGTTGGAAAGCCCGTCGCCACGGCGTCGGCCTTTTAATGTTTCACCGACTCCTTATTGCTTTGGGATCTTTGCCGCCTTGATAGCCGCCTCCCAGCGCGGACGCTCGCTTTTAAGAAATTGCACAGTTTGTTCCGGCGTGCCGCCGACGGGCTCCGAGCCGAATGAACGCATGGTCTCCGCCACCTTCGGAATGTGGACGATGCGATCGCACTCTTTGCCGAGGAGGCTGACAATGTCCTTTGGCGTTTTCGCAGGCACGGTGAGGACATTCCACGAGCTCAGCTCATAGCCTTTCAGAACTGATGCGATTGGCGGTACGCCCGGCAGCAGGGCGACTGGCTCTTTCGTTGAAACGCCGAGCGCGATCAGTTTGCCCGCCTGGATGAATGGCAGAATGGGGCCGAGATTGTCGATGGTAAAGGCGACGCGCCCGGCAACAAGATCCGGCAGGGATTGAGAGGTGCCTTTGTACGGCACTGCAACCATGTTGAGGTTTGCCATTTCCGCAAACAAGGCAGCGGACAAGTGGCTGGTCGCGCCGATTCCGGCGATCGCATACTCGATCTTACCGGGATTTTGCTTCGCTTTATCAATCAACTGTTGGATGGTTTTCACGCCCAGCGACGGATTCACAACGAGGACATTCGGAAATCGCGCTGCGACGCATACCGGCGCAAACGCCGTATCGGGATCGTAGGGCAGCGTATTATAGATGAACTGGTTGATCACTAACGATGCAGGAGCATTGAGCAGCATCGTGTATCCGTCCGGATCGCTATTGGCGACAAACGCTGCGCCAATATTTGTGCCGGCACCCGGACGATTGATCACGGTGACGGGCTGCTTGAGCGAATCCTGCATATGCTCCGCGAGCAGACGTGCAATCGTGTCGGTGTTTCCACCGGCGGTGAACGGCACCACGATCTGCATTGTTCGAGTGGGAAAGTTCGAGGCTGCGGTTGCGGGCGGCCCGGCAATCAGAAAGGTTGCAAGCACCGCAAATATTGTTCGAGTTCGCATTATTTGTTCCTCCCTTTTTCGCGCGCGTTGAGGGTCTTGTCGGCCTTTGGCGTCTGTCGGCCTGCTCGCCCCCTACAGTGCATGTTACATTCCAAATCGGCAGTCATCGTTCCTGTCTTGGTTTTTCACGGCCGCAGATCTCGATTGCGACGCCGGCATAGACCTTTGCAGCCCGCAGAAGATCATCAACACTCATCGCCTGTTTTCGAAAACTGCGGGGCGGCCCGTAGGTGATTGACGGGATGCCCATTTCATTGAACGCCAGGACATCTCGCCACATGCTGGAAAAAACCGGTTCCGCCAATTCGAGCTCGCCACCTATCGTTCTGCGGTGCGCTTCTCGCAAGCCGTCGAGCAATATGGCGTTTTCGCCGCTGCCATAGGAACGGCGATAGAGAAACAGTTCGACTGTGCCGGACAGCTTGAGTTGTGACAGCAGTTCGCGAAGTTCGCGCCGCAGCGCAAGCGGATCGGAGTCCGGGGTCAACCTGCAGTCGAGATAAAGTGCGCAGAGCTCCGAGGTGCGCGTGACATGGTAGGGATTGCCGCCTCGGATGGCGCCGATCACCGCCTTTGGGACAATAGTGCCGTCCTTGCAGCGATACACAAAACGTCGCTCGTATTCGCGCGCCCATTCTTGCAGGCTCGGGATCAGGATGCCCGCGCGGACTATCGCGTTCGGGTGATCGGCGTTGATCTCGGCGTCCGGCACAAATGGCGTGTAAAACTGTGGCGCCCCGTGAACGGTGATCTTGAAAAACGCCTTGCCTGCCTCGATTGCCGCGTATCGGAAGTCTGTGCCTTCCGCCACCATCGCAAAATCGGCGACACCGCCATGCTGGATCAGATAACGGCTGCCGACTTCCTTGCTTAGATAATACGGAGATTCGAACTCATCAACGGCTTCGTATCCGATCTCGCCCGGGACCGCCGAAAGCAGCAGGTCGCCGCGCAGACTTTTGCCCGATTTTTTGACGGCCTTTGCGGCCAGCAGAAAAGCAGCCATTGGGCCCTTGTCGTTGACGACGCCCTCGCCATAAAGCGTCTCGCCTTCAAGCCATGCATGGTGATTGATCGGCGCTTCGGCGTCACGCAGACTCAATCGATCGCTCTTGCTGCGTCCGGTGTCCAGGTGACTGTTGAAAATAAGACTGTAGCCGTCACCGTTCCCGGGAAGCGTGCCGAGCACGTTAAAGCGGTCGGGAAACATTCCGATCTTTCTTGGTGCAAACCCTTCCTTTTGCATCCAATCGAAGACGAAATTACCGGCTGCAGCTTCCTGGCCGGCAGGGCTGGGAATATTGCAAAGCTCAAGCGTGAGCTTGACGAGCTCGTCGCGATCGATCGCAGACTCAGCGGTCGCATGCGTCACGGGTCGAATCCGATGTGCCGATATACGGCACAATGTTCTAATTATGCTCGCATTGTGAATCGGGAGTGTCAATTCAAGCGGTTTTGCCGCGCGAGCACGAATGCGCCTCCTTAAGCCGCCGGACGGCCGCGATTACGCTTGGTGGCGGGTTTGCGTAAACCAACCGCAGATTGGCGAGCAGGGCTGGCCGAAGGCGCGCCGAGTTTTCTCGATGCATTGAGTGCCGCCTCGATCACTTGCCGCGCAATTGCGGAGCGGTCATTGGCCTTCATCGTCACGGTCGGAACAGCTCCACTGATCACCGCGATCGCGGCGCCGCTGACGTCACGCACCACCGCGCCGGCGGAAAAGAAGCCCTGCCGGTTTTCTTCCTCGCTTGTCGCGTAGCCGAGGCGGCGGACGGCTTCGATTTCCTTTATCAACTGCGGCAGAGCAACCTTGGTTGAGGGCGTAAGGCGCGGCAGCGGACGTGCGCCCAGCAAGGCACGGATTTCATCATTCTGCAATTCCGCGAGAAGCGCTTTGCCCATAGCGGTCGAGTGGAGGTACGTCTGCGATCCCGGTCGATGAGTGATTGCGACCGGGCCTTCACTTTGCACCGTCGCGAGATAAACCAGCGCCTGGTTGCGGCGGACGCCCAGGAAACCGGTGATGTGCCGACCGGCCAATGCGTAGAGTTCCGGCATCACCGCCGAATAAAGACTGTTTTGCCCTACGAATGCGCTGCCGACCTGGAAGGCTCGATAGCCGATCTTGTAGCGCAACGTTCCTTGCGTTTGTTCGAGGAAGCCCGCCTTGGCGAGGGTCTTGACCAGTCTCTGTACATTGCTGGGGGCAAGAGCGAGCCGCCTTGCGATTTCGCGCACCCCGAGCGGCTCGGCATTGCCCGCCAGCAGATCGAGAATATCGATCGCGCGTGTCACCGACTGATTTTCGCCGCTGGGTACTGTGTTGCGGGCCATGCGAAGCTCTATTGAGGGATCACTGCGCGACGGCAATCAAACGCGAACTTTGCATTTGCTTGACACTGCCTGACACGGCCGATTTACTCGAAAAAGTGAAACAATGTGCCGATATGTAGTACATTGGGAAGACCCAATCAATTCCCGAGCGTCGTCATAGCCCGAGTTGAAACATGGCAGCAGTAGTTGGGCTTCAATGCTTGCGCTGCGGATCGCGCTATGACCGGCTGCACTATGCGCAGGATTGTGAGAAATGCCATGTGCAGTCGCCCAGCAATCTTGTCGTAGAATACGAGACATCGTTCGCTGCGTCGCGCGCAAAGCCGAGTCTCGACGCGGGAAAGGGACTCTGGCGATATGGCGATTTGCTGCCGGTGGCGGAAACCGATGCGATCACGCTCGGAGAAGGAGGTTCCCCGCTTCATCGCCTGAGCAAGATTGGCCGACGCCTGGGTGTCGAAAGTTTGTTCGGCAAGGATGAAACGCGCAGTCCAACGTGGTCCTTTAAGGATCGCCTGGCCTGTATCGCAGTTTCAGTTGCAAAAAAAATCGGTTCCCCCGCCATTGTGTCAAGCTCGACGGGCAATGCAGGAGCCGCCGTCGCCGCCTATGCAGCCAAGGCTGGGTTGCCGTGCATTGTTTTCACAGCCAAAGGCGCCGCCGGTCCGTTGGTCACGCAAATGCGGGTGTATGGTGCCACAATCGTCGAGACCGCAAGCAAGGCGGATCGTTGGCCACTGATGCAGCGTGCCGTGCGGGAGTTTGGCTGGTTTCCGACATCGCCGTTTTTCGGACCCGTGGTGGGCAGCAATCCGTTCGGCATAGAAGGTTACAAGACGCTGGCCTACGAGATCGCCGAACAGATGCAATGGCAGGTGCCGGACTGCTGCGTGTTACCCGTGTGCTATGGCGATGCGTTGCTCGGGATGTGGCGCGGCTTTGAAGAAATGCGAAGCTTCGGCTGGACCGATCGCGTTCCCAAAATGATGGCGGCGGAGATCTATGGTTCGCTCGGCGCCGCGCTCGAAAGCGGCAGTGATACGGTTCCCGACATGCCACAGTCCCACGATACGGTCGCCAAATCGACGACCGCAACGCGCAGCACATTTCAGGCGCTGCATGTCTTGCGTCGATCCGGAGGAGTCGCAACGACGGTGAGCAACGAGTCAATTATGCAGTGGCAGCAAGATCTGGCGAGTGCCGAAGGACTCTACGTTGAACCGGCCTCTGCGGGGGCGCTTGCAGCTGTCGCGCAATTAAAGTGCAGCGGCCACATCAAGTCCAACGATACCGTGGTGGCACTTCTGACAGCGAGCGGTCTGAAAGATCCGGATGCTACTGCTGCCTTGCAAAACCCGCTGCAGACAATGCCCAGAAACATCCAAGAAGCATTTTTGGAACTCAAGGCATTGAAGCTTCGGACCGAACAGTCGCCCGGATGACGTGATCTCAAATCCGCGTCAAGGCCATCATCCGCGCCGGCAATATGAATTTGGGGCCCCCGACTTCGGTTAGCGAGAAGTCGGAGGAACCTTGGTCATAACTGGCGATTGCGGCGCGCTGATCGTCTGCTTTGCGCCACCGCTGAATAGTGGAAACCAGCTGGCCCCACCTGTTATGAAGAAGAGAAAACCAAATACAAGAACGACGGGGCCAAGAATTCTGATATTGGAGCTGCCGTCCGTGGGAGGGTCGAAGTTTACCGGTTCAAGTGGGAGAAATATGTTGAACTTCAGCATGGTGCCTCCGCCAACAAAATAAACAATAATTATACGCCTGAAAAACATATTCTCAAAGGGGGCTTCTTGAGGGAGAGACCATGCCTTAATCACGGATAAAGCGGACATTGCATTTGCTGTTCGGCATGTCCGCCAATGTCCCAAAGCAGACATCGAGGTCGCCGATGCCGTGCTCGCCTGCGGCCGGATCTAGCCATTTCGAACGAAATTCCGCCACTGCATAGAGAAAATCTATATCATCCGGCTTCTTTTTGAATTTGCGCAACGGCCTGCGATTTGAAAGCCTGAATGTATCGACCTCTGCCGGACGAATGGTGGCCGTAATCGCTTATGGCAAGCAGCATTGAATATGGTGTTCCTACCGATCGATGCGGCCTGCAAATTCGGCTGGGTATCGAAAAAGGCTTCTTTCGTGACGCCGGCATTGATCTCAAAGTCCGGATCGTTTACGGCGGACCCGAAATCGCAGCCGAGTTCGATTCAGGCCGCCTCAAGATAGGCGAACTCGGAACTCCGCCAGGGCTGACTGCGCTCGCCAAAGGCGCGCGTTTCAAGATCGTCGGCAGCAGCGTACGCCGTGGCGCCGTCCAGTATTTCGTCATGCATCCGCGCTTTTCCGACTGGCGCGAGTTGCGGGGTTCGCGATTGGGCGCGCTGAGCCGAGGCAGTTGCAGTGATTTCTACATGCGTACAATTCTTTCACACCACGCTATCGATCCCGACAGCGACGTGACTATCATCGGCCTTGGACCGCGTTATCCTAAAATCTTGAAATTGCTGGAAACGGATGAGCTCGATGGGGCGATCATTTCGGAACCGCACGTGACGATCGGCGAGGACGCGCGATTGTTCAACGTGTGGCTCGGGCTTAATTCCCTCGACTTTGTTCCGCGCATGCAGTGGAGTGTCGCTGTTGCCAATAATGATGTGCTGGCGCAACAGCCTGACCTCGTCGCGGCGGTTCTGGACGGCTGCCGCCGCAGCTATCGTTATGCGGCCGACAATCGCGACGAATGGGCAAGCTTCGGCGCCCGCCATTTCGGCATCACACACGAAGTTATGACGAGATCGATCAATCGAGAGCTCAATGACCTGCATTTCGATTGCGAGATCGACGTTGAAGGCATGGAAGCGGCGATGGCGTTACAGCAGAAACTCGGTGCATTCAAGAAACCGATGCGCCTTGAAGATATTGTCGACACGCGGTTCACGCCCATACCTTCCGACGCGGGGAAAGAAGGAGTCGATTGACCGTCGCTCAAAAATACTCGGTATCTGAAATCCCGCTTACGAGTACCGGGAAAATATCGGAAGCTGCAGTGCAGGCGATGATCCACGGAAGGCGGCCGGCGAATGAAGGGGCGCTCGCTAATCCCGATGCGCTGAAGTATTTCACTTTGGAAGTATTAGCGAGCGAGGTGATGCATGGACATGGACGATGACGACTTCATGGGAGAAATAGAGTTCGACCTTTCGCCCGAGCAGCAGAAAATAGTTAGCCGCGCTATCACGCTTGCATCAGAGAGCAAAGTGGACGGCGACGAGTTTATGAAGATAAATCCGCTGATATCGATCATGCAGTGGTGGGAGGAAAATGGCACTAAGACAAGCAAATCAGGTCAGCCGCCCGAGGTTACACTCGCGGAGGTGTGCCGCCAATTTATTCTGGTTCACGAAAAGCCTTGATCGTCACGTCGGCTTTTTTACGTACCGCAAAGAATTTCTTTTGCAACTTCGATAAAATTTGAAATCAGCGGGTTTGAACGGCGGTCAGAGAGACATACGACGTCGACTTTTGACGTAAATGGGGGGCCGTCTATTTTAAGTTTGACGACGCGGTCTTCCGGAAAGAATCCCTCGTCAAAGATTGTGGCAAGGCCGACGCCCTCGGCAACTGCGCTGATAATGCCCTCTCGGCTGCCGAATTGAAATATGCGGTTGGGTGGGATTTTCACTTTCTCAAAGAAGCGATCATGAGTCGCGCGCGCGGCGGATCCTCGTTCGCGCCTGACGATTATTTCATTTTTTAATTCAGCTGCCGATACGGATGTCCGGCCGGACCATTTCTCGTTTCTCGGGGCGATAACGATCAGGGGTGGACGGCCGAACGGCAGAGTACTGAACTTCGGCTGGCGTTTTATGCGACCGAGCACTGCAATATCCAAGTCATAGTTGAGGAGTTTTTCGGCCAAACTTTCGGAATTGGCGAAGTCCACCCATAGAGTGACGAACGGAAATCGCCGTTGGAAACGCCCGATTATTTTTATGACGTCGAACGGGCCATAAGACCCGACTCGCAGGGTTCCGCGCCGCAGTCCTTTAATTTCGCCCAGGAGGGTATTAGCCTCATCGAAGTTGCCGAACATTCGGCGAATGGGGGGTAGTAAAGATTCCCCGATAGGCGTAAGCGCCGCGCCACGACCATTGCGACGGAATAATTCGACGGCGTAGTACCGCTCTATTTCCTTTACTTGGCTTGTTATCGTCGGTTGACTGACGCGAAGGCTACGGGCGGCTTCACTGAAGCTACCCTTGAGGGCTACGGCGAGGAAGGCGCGGGCCTGCGTAGGGGTCATAGAACAGAGCTATATCTGTGCTCATAAGTTTGTATTTGATTTATAGGCCATCACCTGTAACCCTGCAAACAAGCATTTCAAGCACCCGTCAAGGATAGCGCTATGAAACGCCAGGAAATGGCTGTCGATCCATTCGCAATCATCAGCAAAAAAGACCGGAAACTTCTCACCCGCCGCAGCGACCTCATGGGATTGACCTATCTCCTGGGTCATTTTTCGGTGATCGGCTGCACGGGCTTCGTGGTCTATCTCACCTCCGGCACCATTCTCATGCTTCCCGCCATGATGGTGCATGGCGTGGTGCTCGCGTGTCTATTCGCACCGATGCACGAATGCAGTCACGGTACGGCGTTCCGTACGCGGCGGCTCAATGAGGCCGCTTACTATCTCGTAAGCCTCGTCTACATCAGCCAACCCACCTGGTATCGCTACCGTCACGCGGTCCACCACACGTATACGCAGATTCAGGGCAAGGATCCGGCGATGGTCCTGCCGGGCCCGACCACATGGCAGCACTACATAGAGCAAATTGTCGGTTGGCGTTTCTGGACAACATTTCCGGTTGCGATCACGAAGCACGCTTTGGGAACAATGCGGCACCAGGATTTGTGGTACATACCTCAGGCCGATCTATCGCGCATCTATAATGAAGCGCGCTTAATGATTGCGGTATACACGACCGTCGCCGGCATAGCGGTCTACTTCGGAACCTTTGCACCTCTCGTGTATTGGCTGCTGCCTCGAATGATGGGGGAACCATTGCAGCGCTCCTGGCGTGTCGCAGAACATAAGGGATGCGACGAGGGGCCTGATGTGCGAACCAACACGCGGTCCACCAAAGCTAGCGCGTTGATGCGTGCTCTATGCTGGAACATGCCATTCCATTCCGAGCACCATGTCTGTCCGCAGGCACCGTTTTTTGCGCTACCGAAACTCAACGCACTGGTGGCTGATCAGCTTCATCCGATGGGTGAAAGCCTCTGGGCAGTAGACAAGGAGGTCCGGCGTACCTGTATTGTCTCACGCACGGAAGCAGATTCGATCATCGCCGAACGTAAAAAAAGAAACGAAAACGTCGACACCAGCTGGCTGTGTGCGCTCGACTGAATTTACAGCAGGCAGGGTGTACGAGGAAGCGTGATGACTGATCCAGGGGGAGACGATTGGCATTTAGCCGGAAATGCCAGTGACTTCGAGGATGAGGACGTCGAACAACTGAAAGTCGGTGCTCTCGCGATCGCCGTTTACCGCGCCAAGGGCCAGTTTTACGCCACACAAGATCTCTGTACACACGAGCACGCCTATCTTTCGGACGGCGTAGTCATCGACTGTATCGTCGAGTGTCCATTCCATCAGGGGCGTTTCGATGTAAGAACCGGCAAGGCAATGGGGGCGCCGGTCATTGTCCCGCTCAAAACCTATCCGGTGAAAACGGTCGACGGGCGCCTTTACGTTCAAGTCAGTGCTGCGCAGGCCGACGCGGATGCGGAGGCGCAGGCAAAATTCGGCACCTAAGCTGACGATGCGAGCCGATTTAATCTCAAGGAAATATTATGACGAGTTTGTCTTCACCTTCGCACCGAGGGCCCGAAATTTGGCATGACGAAGTTGATGTCGTTGTCGTCGGCTACGGCTATGCCGGCGCGATCGCAGCACTCGAATCCCAAGAGGCCGGCGCCGAGACCTTGATTGTCGAAAAGATGCCTGATCCGGGCGGCATCTCGATTACGTCGGGCGGCAACGTTCGCATCATCGAGGATGTCGAGGAAGGCTTCAACTATCTGCGCGCGACCAATGATGGCACTACGCCGGATAGCGTTCTGCGCGCGCTTGCGGTGGGCATGAAACAAGTGCCGGCTTATTTCGAAAAGCTCTGCAGGATCGATGGTGCGATCGTCGACCGCCGACAAGCAGACGGCAACTATCCCTTTCCCGGCACAAAAGCCTGGGGCTACGTCAGCATCAAATCCGTTCCCGACTTTAATCCGGAAAAGAGCTACCCATTCGTATCAAGCTACGTGCCGATTCACCGCGCCGCCGGTGTTCGTCTTTTCAAAGTGATCGAAGACAACATCAGGGCACGCAAGGTGAAGATAATGCTCTCGACGCCGGTCAAGCGGCTGATTGCGGGACCTGACCGTGAAGTCCGCGGTATCGCGGCCGAGCGTGACGGCAAGATGATCAATATCAAGGCGCGCCGCGCGGTCATTTTGGCTTGCGGCGGGTTCGAGGCGAATCCCGAAATGCAGAAACAGTTTTGGCAGGAAAAGCCGGTTCTGAATGCTGCATACATGGGCAATACTGGCGACGGTATACGCATGGCCCAGGATCTCGGGGCCGCGCTATGGCACATGTGGCACTATCACGGCGTTTATGGTTTCAAGCATCCTGACCCGAGTTATCCGTTCGGTATCCGCCCGAAACGGCTACCCGACTGGATACCGGGCGAGGCCGCACGCCCTGATGTCAAAGTGCCGTGGATTATCACCGACCAGCGTGCTCGGCGCTATATGAATGAATACCAACCCTATACGCAGGACACGTCTTGGCGCGCGATGGGGGTATACGACAGCTTCTCCATGAGTTATCTGCGAATCCCCTCCTACATGGTCATGGATGAGGAAGGACGCGGTGCCTATCCGATCGTTTCTCCGACTTTCAATGACCGCCGCTTCACGTTCAGCTGGAGCGAAGCGACACTGCGCGAGCTGGAAGCCCGCATCCTGCGGAAAGCAAACTCGATTGCTGAACTTGCAAAGCTGATGAAAGTTGACGAAGCCGTATTGACCACCACGATCGACCAGTGGAACGAGGCTTGCGACCGCAGAAACGATAGCGTGTTTGGGCGTCCGCCCGCGTCTATGGTCAGGATTGCGAAACCGCCATTCTATGTCGCGGAAGTATGGCCCATTTGTTCCAACACCCACGGCGGGCCGGTGCACGATGCCGAGCAGCGCGTGATCAATTCATTCGGGGAAACGATTCCCCGGCTTTACGCGGCCGGTGAATTGGGCGGAGTGTTCGGGCATCTTTATATTTCCGGCGGAAACCTGGCGGAATGTTTCGTCGGCGGGTGGACAGCGGGACGTAATGCCGCCCGACTGATGCCTTGGGATGCAGAAAAAGAAGTCGTCGTGCACACCTGACGTTCAGCTCCGACTGTATCGGTCCAGTAATGAAACCACCGCCATTCCAATATCACGATCCAAAGACCATAGCGGAGGTCATCGCTATTCTTCACTCAAATCCAAACTCAAAGTTACTCGCCGGCGGGCAATCACTGATGCCTATGCTGAACATGCGTTATGTGCAGCCAGACCATGTCATTGATCTCAATAAGATCGAAGCGCTCTCCTATATCCGTGAGGAAAAGGACGCCATCCACATCGGTGCGATGACGCGACAGTTTGAACTCGAATTCAGCCCACTGATCCGCGAGCGCTTGCCTTTAATGCACGAAGCGCTGCTAGCGGTTGGACATCGCCAGACCCGCAATCGAGGCACTATTGGCGGCAGTCTCTGCCATCTAGATCCCGCAGCCGAATTACCGGCCGTGGCTTTGGCGTACGACGCGATCATCGAAGTGAACGGTAAGGATGGCCCGCGCGAACTTCCGATGGCCAGGTTTCCGGCGTCCTATATGACGCCCGCCATCGAGTCGGACGAAATTGTAACCGGGCTCAGGCTTGCACCTTGGCCGCGAGGACACGGCAGCGCCTTCACCGAATTTTCTCGGCGTCACGGCGATTTCGCGCTCGCTTCCGTCGGAGTACTGCTCAACCTTGACCGGGACGAAATACGCCACGCCTCAATCACGGTTGGTGGCTTGTCGCACGGGCCGGTGCGTGTAACCGAAGCGGAAAACACACTGACAACGGCACCGCCAAGCGATGCCCTGTTCCTTCGGGCAGCGGCTGCTTGTGGCGCGTTCCAGGCGACCGCCGATGTTCACGGCTCGGCCATCTATCGCCAACAATTGGCGAGGACCTTGGCACACCGCGCGATATCAACCGCTTATGCTCGTGCAATGACGTTCCATTCGGAACAACGGACATGAGCGGTACCCGCCAAATCTCGGTTACGGTCAACGGCGTAGTGCATCGCAAGGTGGTGGACACGCGCCAGACGCTCGGCGACTTTCTGCGACATGAGTTGGGCTTGCGCGGGACTCATTTCGGCTGCGAGCACGGTGTCTGTGGTGCCTGCACGATTTTGATGGATGGCAAGTCAACACGGAGCTGCTTAACGCTGGCGGTGCAGACGGATGGCCATAGCCTTACAACAGTCGAAGGCTTGGCCGAGGGCAAGAATCTGCACCCACTTCAAGAGGCATTCCGCGATCATCACGCGCTGCAATGCGGCTTCTGCACGCCAGGCATTCTGATGAGCCTCATTGAGCTCCTCGCGACTAACTCCGATCCGAGCGAAGATAGCGTACGCGATGTATTATCCGGGCATTTGTGCCGTTGTACCGGTTATCAGAATATCGTCGACGCGTGTCTTGCGGTCGCACGCCACGCCCCGGTCAAAATCGACTCTAGGGATGCCCGCCAGCCGAGCGTGGGGGAGCGGTCACGACGAATAGAAGATGCGGCCTTGCTTACGGGGCGTGCGTCATTTGTAGACGACATAACATTACCGGGCACGCTTTCCGCGGTATTCGTGCGCAGTCCATTTGCGCATGCGGCTGTTCGCAAAATCGACAAATCGGCCGCGCTCGCGCTCCCGGGCGTGGTTGCCGTCTACACGCTCGACGACTTGCGGCCTCACGTGACATCGGATCGAACCCCGCTTGGCCAGTCGGTGCGCGAGCTGATGGGGTTGGCAACCAAAAGTCTGCGAGAAAATATTGCGCCATTTATACTCGTGCGGGACGAGGTGTGTTACGTCGGCGATCCTGTCGCAGTCGTCATTGCCGAAAACCGTTATGTCGCCGAGGATGCGGCCGCGATAGTAGAGGTTGACTATGAACCTCTTGCGGCGGTTTCGGATTTTCGTGCGGCTGCCAAAGCGGACTCCCCGTTGGTCCACCGCAGTGTCGCTAGCAATATTCTCGCCGAGTACACGGTAGGTTATGGCGATTGCGATCAAGTTTTTTCGGACGCGGCTCATGTCTTCGATCTTTCCCTCATGCAGCATCGCGGCTGCGCGCATCCAATAGAAGGGCGCGGCGCACTTGCACTTCATGACACCATTGAGGACCGCACGACGTTGTGGACGTCGACGCAAAGCCCGCACGAAGTTCGTCTTTCACTCGTGCAGTTATTCGACGTCGACGATGAAAAAATTCGCGTTATTACCCCCGATGTCGGCGGCGGCTTTGGCGCTAAGTATTTGATTTATCCCGAGGAAGTCGTGGTGCCGCTTGCTGCCCGTCTGCTTGGCCGTCCGGTTAAATGGATTGAGGACCGCCGAGAGCATTTTCTCACATCGATTCAAGAGCGGGATCAGTACTGGGATCTTCAGATTGCGTTTGATGGCAACGCCAAAATCCTGGGCGTGCGCGGCACTCTGATTAACGATCAGGGCGCCTATACGCCTCAAGGCATTAACGTCTCCTACAATTCAGCGACATCGTTGCCTGGGCCATACCGGCTGCCGAATTATCAGCTCAAGGTTCTCGCTGTCGAAACCAACAAGGTGCCGACGATGCCCGTTCGCGGCGCCGGCTACCCGCAGGGCGCGTTTGCTATCGAGCGGTTGCTCGATCTCGCGGCAACTAAACTGGGGATGGACCGGGCCGAAATACGACGGCGCAATCTTGTGCCACCCGATGCGATGCCATACACGACGCCGCTGAAAACTCGCGCGGGAACGCCTGTAAAATACGACAGCGGCGATTTTCCAAAATGCCAGGATCTGGCAATGCAGGCCGCAGGATATTCTGAATTCCGCGCGCGCCAGGAAAAAGCAAGAGCGGAAAGGCGATATATCGGGCTCGGCGTCGCTAATGGTGTGAAAGGTACCGGGCGTGGACCGTTCGAGACAGGCACCGTTCGGGTTGGGCGCTCGGGCAGGATCTCCGTCTACTCAGGTGCCGCGCCAATGGGGCAAGGCACTAAAACGATGTTGGCGCAAATTGCCGCCGACCAGTTCGGTGTGTCGCCGGAGGAGATAAATGTCGTTGCCGGTGATACGGCTTATGTCTCGATGGGACACGGTGGCTTTGCGAGCCGGCAGACAGTGAATGCGGGATCGTCGACCCATGTTGCAGCGAAGGCCGTTCGAGAAAAGGCGCTGAAGGCCGCTGCAAGTTTACTTGGGGTCCCTATCGGTAATTTAACCTTGCGTGACGGTCGTATCATTGATCCCGGTAGTAATCTGTCGATCGGACTCGGCGACCTTGCGCGCGAGGCGACGGGGATACCGGGGTATTCACTGCCGAAGGGTATTGAACCGGGACTGGAGCAAACGACTAATTTCATGCCGATGGGGCTCGCCTACAGCAATGCAAGCCATTGCGTCGAAGTAGAGGTCGACGTCGGCGTCGGCTCGGTACGCATCAAGCGTTACGTCGTCGTCAGCGATTGCGGGCGACTCATAAATCCAATGATCGTGGAAGGCCAAATCGTCGGCGGTGTCGTCCACGGCATCGGTAACGCCCTGCTCGAGCGGATGGCATATGATGAGAACGCGCAGCCGCTCACGACCAATTTCGGCGAATATCTTCTTCCGACCGCGACGGAGTTGCCGCGAATCGAAGTCATAACTCATATCTCGCCGTCGCCTCTCAACCCTTTGGGCGTAAAAGGCGTCGGCGAATGCGGTGTTATCCCGGCTGCCGCCGCAATAATGTCGGCAATTGAGAACGCGCTTGAGCCATTTGGGGTGCGGATAGCCGAAACCCCGCTATTTCCCGAACGGCTTCTTGAGTTGATCGAGGCCGGCCGTGCCGCGGGCCGCGCTTAAAACTCAGGCGTTTCCGGCGAGCTTCTTGAACAGCCGCGCCAACGCATTCGACAGCACCCGGAACGCGATCTCCAATGCTGAAACCGGCCTTGCAGTTGAGAGTAACGGCGCTGCCGGTGTGTCGCCTTCGCCTGTTGCTGCGCCGGCGACCGATTGTGCGATACGCCGGTTCAGATTGGCCGAAAAATCGTCGACAAGATGTTGCGATACTTCCGCAATGAGACCGGAGGCGCGCCCATATTGTGCGACTGATCCCGCCAGCTGCAAATCGGTCACGATCGAGACTTTGGTGACCGTGCCATTCGGAAGAAGTCGTATAACGACATTTGCCTGCGCGGTGCCGCGGCCTTTTTTGTCGGTACCGCGCGCCTCGACGCGTGCGCAATGTGTGCCTTCATCAATCTCGTTAAATGTGGCCAGTCCCTCGAACGTGAGCAGTACGGGGCCGAGCTTCACCGAAATGCGGCCCTTGAACGAGCGATCGCTGATTTTTTCAACGAGTTCGCCACCGGGAACGCATTCAGCCACTGAGGCTACGTCGAGCAAAAGAGGCCACGCTTGTTCGATCGGCACGCTGACCTCAAATTCGTTTTTTAGCTCCACGGGTGCCTCGACTGCGATGGGAAACTATATGCTTTGCTTCTTCGAGCCTAACTAACCGAAATAGCTTCGACAATGACCGAGCACCACCTCGATGGTTGAGAAACGGACGGTACTAATTGTCGGTGCCGGCCAGGCTGGTGCTTGGGCGGCTATAACCCTGCGACGCGAAGGATTCGAAGGAAATGTGATTTTAGCAGGCACCGAAAGCCACCCGCCATACGAACGCCCGCCTTTGTCGAAAAATATCCTGGCCGGCGGCGAACCGCGCCGCGCTTATCTGCGTCCGGACGGGGACTATGCGCAGCTCGACATCGTATTCCGTCCGGGGACTGAAGTGACGCGAATTGATCTCGCCAGCTCCAATGCGTGGCTGCGCGGCAATGAGCAAATCGAGTTCGACCAGCTCATCTTGACGACGGGATCTGCGGTACGACGTCTGCAGGTGCCGGGCGCCGATCTTGCGAATGTGGTCTATCTTCGCAATCTCGACGATGCGGTGGCCATTCACAGGCATTTCATCAGGAGACCGCGAACGGTCATCATCGGCGCCGGGTTCATTGGGCTCGAGGTTGCCGCCGCAGCAAAGGCGATGCAGTGTGAGGTCAATGTGCTGGAGACCCAATCCGGCGTGATGCAGCGCGTGGCGCCGCCCGAAATTGCCGCTTTCTTCGCGGGGCTGCATCGGGACCGCGGCATTTCAATCCACTTGAATACTGTCGTCCAGAAGATCGAGGGCAGCAAGCGTGTCGAACGCGTGATTTGCGCTGACGGCCGGCGCCTCGACGCCGATTTGGTCGTCGTCGCGATTGGAATTGTTCCCGACACGGCACTTGCGACCGCAAGCGGCCTTGCGATTGACAATGGAATCGCGGTCGACCAGTTCGGGCAAACTTCTCACCCCACTGTTTTTGCCGCCGGCGATGTGACGAGCCACCCCAACGACCTGCTGGGCCGGCGCGTGCGGCTGGAATCTTGGCAAAATGCCCAAAACCAGGCCATTGCTGTTGCGAAAGCAATTTGCGGTAAGCCGGAGCCGTACGCGGAACTCCCATGGTTTTGGTCGGACCAATTCGACGTCAATCTGCAAATGGCAGGGCTGCCATTGGCCTGGGATGACGTCGTCCGCCGCGGCGTTACATCATCGAGCAGTTTTTCCTTTTTTTATCTACAGGAGCAGCGTGTCGTTGGCGTGAGCGCTGTCAACAGTCCACGCGATATTGCAATCGGTCGGCGACTTATTGAACGGCGCACGGCGGTCGATGCGGCAAAGCTTGCTGATATGCAGATTCCGCTCAAGGCGCTCTTGAAGTAACCTTTGCCCAATATTTTGCGCTAACGGAAGTCGTAAAGCCTCATGACGATCTTTTCGGCAACGACGACCCCGCCATAGAGAACAAGCCCGACGGCACAGAGCATGGCGATGCACGCCAGAGCTAAATCTGTTTGTTGGCGCGACGATGCAAAAAGAATGAGGTAGCCGAGCCCGGACTGCGATGCGATGAATTCCCCAACGACGATGCCGATAATCGCCAGCGTGACGGCAACCTTCATGCCGCTGAAGATAAATGGCGGGGAGCTCGGAAATCGTACTCTGATCAATACCTGCCAGTCCGACATTCGCAGCGAGCGGCATAGCCGCAGCATACTGTCCTCGACCGATTGCAGGCCGGCTGCAGTCGCAATGAGGATTGGGAAGAAACATATGAAGATCGAAAAGGTGATACGCGAAGGAGAGCCAATTCCGAGCCACACTATAAAGAGCGGTGCCAGTGCGATTTTCGGAATGAGTTGGAAGAAAATAATGTTCGGATATAGCGCCTGGTAGGCCGTCGTCGAATAGACCATCAGCCCGGCGAGCGCGATACCGATCGGTATTGAAATCCCAAAGGCCAGCAACGTCTCGTATGTCGTCGGCAATGTATGCTTCATGATCAGCGGGAAATTCTCCGTAAGCTGATCAAAAATCATCGTCGGTGGCGGCAATATCGTAGGCGAGATACCCCCAAGCACCGTAATCGCTTGCCACGCAACCATGAAAACGATGGCGGTAACGACCGGCAGTACGAGTGCCGAGAGCTGATTTGACCACAGGTTCGCGAGTAAAGTGTTCGATCCGGCAACGGGCATCGAAACAGGTGCTGCCGGCGAGGCTTGCTGGTCGATCATAGCTGAGTGCTCAATGCCTCGTTTCACGCGCCTTGGTGATTAGATCGCGTAAGTCACCGCAAAGCTCGTTGAACTCCGTCGTCTCTCCGATTGCAAAATTGCGCGGCCGCTCAAATGGCACCTTGACGTCGGCGATGATCCTTGAAGGGCTGCGACCCATGACCAGGATGCGGTCGGATAGAAGGGTTGCTTCCCGGATGCTATGCGTCACAAATAGCACCGTCTTGCGGTAACGTTCCCACAGCTCGAGCAGTACGATGTTCATGTCGTCGCGGGTGATGGCGTCGAGCGCACTGAATGGTTCGTCCATCAGAAGAATGCTGGGATCGGCGATGAGCGCGCGGCAAAGGGAAACCCGTTGCCGCATGCCGCCGGAGAGTTGAGAGGGCCGTTTACTCAGGGCATCGCCCAGCCCGACCAACTGCAGCAATTTCGTAGCCTGGTCGAGATATTGTGCGCGATCACGACGCATCATTTCGATAGGGAACAGGACGTTCTGAAGTGCCGTTTTCCAGGGCAGCAACGTGGGATCCTGGAAAACAATCCCGATTTCTGGGCGAGGCTCGGTTATGGGGCTCCCCGCCGCGAGAATTGTACCCCCGCTGATCGCTTCCAGACCGCCGATCATCATCATAAGCGTGCTCTTGCCGCATCCGCTCGGACCGAGAAGAGAAACGAACTCTCCCTTTTCGACCGAAAAACTAGCCGAGTTGATGGCCTCGAATGCGGTGGCACCTCTTCCGTAAATCTTTCGCGCTCGTTCGCAGGTTATTTCAGCCGCCATAAATCACGCCCCTCCAAGGAGCTGGGCGTATTTTTTCGTGGAGGAGCGGACTTGATCCCACTCTGCCGCAGTCAATGTGACCTTGCCTTCACCGCTGTTGCCGCAAAACATTTTTGCTTCGGGCAAGTCGCGGTCGGTCGATTTTGCCGCGTATTGTTTAACCACTTTTGCCTGCGCATCGATTTTGGTGAGATCGGTGTAGCCCACGCCATGCTGGATTGACTCCGGTGCCATCATGATGGCCCGGGTCATTCCCATTCCGAGCTCAACGTATAGTTTTCCGTTTTTCCCGAGCGCGAGTTCCTCGTGCTCCTTCAGGTGACGCTCCATGGCCTCCTGCGGATTGAGCAGCATGAACTTCATGCCGTCCATGATGCCCGCCTGAACATTCTCGACGAGCTCTTTATTGTCCTTGAAGAAGGCGCCGCTCACGATGGTGTTTACCCAATAGAACTGTAACCCCACTTTCGAGAACGGCAGAAGCCTGATCGGAACGTTCTCCGAGACGAAATTCGGTATCGAGCTCAGTCCCGTCACGACAATAGCGTCCACAACGCCTGACATCGCCGATTGCTCGAGAATCTTGCTGTCCAACTGAACGATAGTGACTTTGTCGAAGTCGACGCCCGCCAGCCGGCAATACGCCGGCAAGAAAGGAGTGTCACCGCCAGCTGCTGAAACGCCGATCTTCTTTCCTTCCAGATCTTTTGGCGACTTGATCGGACCTTTTTCGAGGACGAGGACGCCAAGCGTTGCGTCATATCCTTGCGTGCCGATGATCCGAAGATCCAGGCCCTTCATCATTGACAGAAGATTTGCGCCTGTCTGTGCGCCGCCCATTTGGAATTTGCCGGTCGATACCGCCTGCGTTGCGGCCATCGAACCATAGCCGCGCGAGATGTCGAGATCGATTCCGCGCTTCTTGAAGTAGCCGAGTTGCCGCGCAGCGTAGAGGTAGGCGTATTGTCCAGTAGGCAGCCACGATAGCGTGTAGGAAACATTTGCGAGTTGGGCGATTGCTGGCCTGGGAAACGAAAACCCGGTTGCGAGCGCCGCAGAACCGGCTGCGGCGGTGACGAACTTACGGCGCGTCAAGCTAAGCGAGAACGACATGACCAATCCCCCACGGTGCTGTTCACGATTGGCGCTGATTGCGGTGGCGCGATTTAAAGGTACGTCTCTTTCTCTTGACCCCGCGCCATTGTCGGATGGTCGCTAATGGTGCGGGGGCCTGGTCGTCCTATTGATAGAATAACGATACCTCTATCATCCATGATTACGCTGGAATTAAGCAAGCGTATGTTGTGTGCAATTGGGTAAGCAAGGCTGCTATTTTTCGGGCATGCGTCTCAGGGGCGCGTCGGCCAGTCCCAATCAGCGTTCGTTGTCTTGGTCGAAGCCACATTTGCCCACGCGCGCTCGCGCGGGCTGCGCGAAGAAGGGCAAAAGGCCCCTCTCACGCCTGAGTTCGGTCCCCCGAGGGATGCCGTGCCAGAGCAATGACCTCCGAAGGCAGCTTTCCGCGAGCTATGCGCGAAGTTGGACGAAATTCACGCGGAGCGTGATGTCAGAGAAGGTTGGCCGTAATTCGTTACGTCGTGCCACCGCTCCAGGCCCCCCACGCGGTTTTGAATTTTGCGACCTGACGTGTGGAACACCGGCGATGGTCGTGTCACAAGACCCTGTGAAGGCCCGCGCGTGCGGAGACCGGAATAGTCGATTTCTGGGGCCGCCGGCCGATCCGGGGGCGTGGTCGCTTGTGGAAAATTCATGCAGGTCAAGGCGAACGGAATTACGTTCAATTGTCTGATTGACGGCGGTCATGATGCGCCTTGGCTGATTTTCAGCAATTCGCTCGCGACCAATCTGTCGATGTGGGACGATCAGGCGCGAACGCTCAGCGGACGATTTCGTATCCTGCGCTATGACCAGCGGGGTCATGGCAAGACCCAGGCGCCAGAGGGTCTCTATCCGTTCGCGACCCTCCTGGCTGACGCAGTCGCTCTGATGGACACGATTGAAATAAGCCGCGCCCATTTCTGCGGTCTTTCATTGGGCGGCGCGACCGCTCTCGGTCTTGCCGAGCAACATCCCGATCGCATCGATCGCGTGATTGTTTGCGATTCTCCCTGTGCATCGACGCCGGCAAGCGCCAAGCAATGGCAGGAGCGGATTGGTGTGGCAAAAAACGGCGGCATGGCGGTTATTGCCGAGCCGACGCTGCAGCGATGGTTTCCGCCCGAGGTCTATGCCGCCAATCCGCCCGGAGTTGCCAAGGTGCGCGCGATGGTTCTTTCGACGCCGGTCAATGGGTTCATCGGTTGCTGTGCCGCTCTTGCCGATCATAACTTCCGTTCGTCGGTGGCAACCGTCACGCGTCCGGTTCTGTTCTTGGTTGGCGAGAAAGATGCGCCAAATGCGGCGATGCGAGAAATGCACAAAGAGCTCGCGGGTTCCCAATTCGTAGAGATCGCCGGTGCTGGTCACATTTCAAATGTAGAGCAACCCGAAGCGTTCACGCGCGCACTGGAACAATTCTTAAAGACATAGCCGGGGGGAAACACGATGACACGCGTAAGTCTCAGACATGGTTGCATCTCGATGCATTTGCGGAATGTCGCGTTTGCGGCAGCGACAATGGCCACGCTCGCTTTCTCCATCACGGCCGTGCAGGCGCAGAGCAAGATTCCATTGCGCGTCGCCTACATCGGAGTCATCACGTGGCTGCCGGCGATGATAGCGAAAGATGACGGCATCTTCGACAACAACGGCCTTGACGTGACAATGACGCGTTTCACCCAAATCGCCAACCTCCCAGGAACGCTCGGCAAGCAGTTTGATCTTGCGCCGACTACGGCTCCCGATGTGCTCAACGCGATTGCGAGCGGAATCAATCTCGCGGTCGCTGTGGGCAATACATATGAATCGTCCGACAAGAAGTCCTACGAAGTCCTGGTCCAGGACAGCAGTCCGATCAAATCGCCCAAGGATTTGGCTGGCAAACGCATTGCAGGGCCTGGGGTCGGCTCCGTAATGCATGTTGCGCTGATCGATTGGGTCAAGAAGGACGGGGGCGATCCGAGCAGCATTGTCGGAGTTGAGGTCCCATTCCCGAACATGGCGGATCAGCTCAAAGCCGGGAGGGTCGATGCGGTTGAGCAGCTCCAGCCGTTTGTCGGTGCGATGCGCGCCGGCGGCTTTCGATCGATCGGCGATCCATTGCTGAAGATTTCGGATCCGGTGCTTTTCACGTTCTGGATCGCAGATGCCGATTGGGCGCGCGCGCACAAAGACGTCTTGAAAAAATTTCGTGCCTCGCTTGAAGGCGGCCTCGCCGTTATCAATTCCGATCCCGCAAAAGCCCGCGCGGTATTGACCAAATATACCGGTCTGCCCGAGCAGGTCGTGGCGAAAATTCCGTTCCCGGGCTATGATTTTAAAGTCATGCCGACACAACTCGATGTCTGGCAGAAGCTTCTGGTCGGGCAGGGCCTTCCGGTCGGCAAACTCGACATGAAGAACGTGGTCGTCACGCCTGAGTGAGCTGATAGGGGAGTGCCCACTGCCGGGTCAGGAAACCATCTTTGAGTGTCGTGATCTCGACTACGGCGTAGAGCTTCCCCGCGGCTATCGCCGCATTCTTGAAGCAATCGGGCTGGACGTTTACCGCGGCGAGTTCCTGACCATTGTCGGCGGTTCCGGGACGGGTAAAACCTCATTGCTTCGTCTGCTCGGCGGGCTGACGCCTGCCAGCGGAGGTGACATCGTTTTTCGCGGCCATCCGGTAATCGGCCCGCCCGACGGCGTCGTCGTTGTTTTTCAGGACTATTCGCGCGCGCTATTACAGTGGCGAACCGTTGCTGCCAACGTCGCGCTCGGACTTGAGGACAGTCTCGACGCGCCCGCGCTCAAGGAGCACGTGGAAAGGGCCCTCGAAATGGTCGGGCTTCAGCATTGCGCGGGCGATCAACCATGGCAGCTATCAGGTGGCATGCAGCAGCGCGTGCAGATCGCGCGGGCGCTCGCGCTGCAACCAGACGTTTTGATGATGGACGAGCCATTTGGCGCCTTGGATGCCATGACCAAGGCAACGCTGCAGGATGAATTGCTGGGTGTTCATGCCCGCACCGGTACCAGTTTTGTTTTTATCACTCACGACATCGATGAGGCAGTCTATCTCGGAGATCGCGTGATCGTTTTGGGCGGTTCACCCGGCCGCATCCACAAGACCGTGTCGATCGGTTTACCAAGGCCGCGCGATCAGATTTCCACACGCCAGTCGCCGGAATTTCTACGTCATCGAGTGGAAATTCATGCTGCGGTCCGTGAATCGGCTGGTGGCGATGCGCATCTCTAGATTCAACTGGCCGGGACTTCTCACCGTACTGCTCCTGCTCGCGGGGTGGGAAGCCCTGGTACGCACGGGCACAATCAGATTTGAATATCTGCCGGCACCGTCCGCGATCTTCTTGGCTTGGGGTTCTTTGATCGCATCGGGCGAAATGTTCGCCCATACCCTGCATACAGTGGAATCGATTCTGATCGGATGGACAGCCGCTGCAGCGATAGGCATAGGGCTCGGCCTTCTGCTGGGCCTCTCACCGCCGGTGCGCCATTGGTCGTTGGCATCGTTTGAAGTGCTGCGCCCATTGCCGGCCATCGCATTTCTTCCTCTCGCCTTGCTGCTATTTAATTTTTCGCTCACCACGGAACTCGTGTTGATGATCTATGCCAGCGTCTGGCCGGTGCTAATCAATACCATGGGCGGTGTGATGAGCGTGACATCTAGGCTCTACGATGTCAGCCGCACTTTGCGTCTGTCGCGCAAGCAGACTTTGATCAAAGTCATTATTCCGGCGGCCGCGCCGGCCATCGTGATCGGCTGCCGTTTGAGCATGGGTCTGACACTCGTTATGGCGATTATTGCCGAGATGATCGCCAATCCGCACGGCCTTGGCTATGCGGTGATCAGCGAGCTGCAGGCGATGCAGCCGCAGCGAATGTTCGCTTACGTCCTCTACATCGGACTTCTGTCGATTGCACTAAACGCCGGACTATTATGGGTAAGCGCACGAATTTTGCGCGGTCATCGCTGGATGAACGAGAACAATGCGTAAAAACCACGCCTTCAATGTTCTCATGGCGCCATTGCAATATGGCCGCGGACTGGTGCCTTTGGTTCTTGGGCTGGCGATCTGGCAGGCGTTTGGCCCGGCCAAATCACCCTACTTTCCGCCACCTGGTGCATGGCTCGACAGCATCGTGTTCCTCGCACGAAGCGGCAAGCTCTGGCCCGCATTTGCCGCGACCTTGACCACATTTGCGCTCGGCATCGCATTTGCGAGTGCGATTGGGTTTTCGCTTGGTCTCCTGATCGGGCGGTCGCGCGGCCTGCGCAGGGCATTGGGGCCGCTGCTCGAATTTTGCCGGGGCCTGCCGCCTCCGGTCCTGGTGCCTGTCGCGGTCCTTTTGCTCGGCTATGCCGAGAGCCTTAAGTTGCTGGTCGTTGTTTGGGTTTCGGTCTGGCCCGTATTGCTCAATACAGTGACCGCGAGTGGCCTTCTCGACGAGCTGTTGATCGACGTTTCGCGTACGTTCCACTTCAATGCCATTACGACCCTGCGAAAGATCGTGGCCCCGGCGGCGATCCCGGCGTTCTTGCTCGGCGTACGCATTGCGATTCCGCTCGCCATTATCATCACGCTGCTTGTAGAAATGTTGACCAGCCTGCCGGGCATCGGCAGCCTGATCGTGACCAGTCAGCGTCAATTCAGATCGGCCGAGGTCTACGGATTACTCGTATTGGTCGGCATTCTTGGTCTTGCAGTGAACGTAATCTTTATTTCGTGTGAGCGAGTCGTGCTCAAACGCTGGCCGCCGACAATAAACTAGATGCTATCTGGACGTCGGGCGCGGTACCGCCTTCCCGATCCCCAGGGATTGCCCATCGACCAGTACGATCGCAATTCGGGCGGGCACGCTGCCGCGATTGACCCATGAGTGGTTGGTGCCGCGCTGGACCATGACGTCGCCCGCTTTGACCTTCACAGTCGAATTATCCATGTCCATATCAAGCTCGCCCGACAAAACGATAACGTAGTCGATCGTGTCGGTGCGATGCATAAAGGCTGCGTTACCCGGAAGAAAATCAACGATTGCAAAACGGGTGCCGTTGGCGGCGGGAGGCAGCGAAATTTCGCGGTTGCCCATGTCTTCGACGCTGTCACCAAGCTTGAGTTCCGACGGGGTTTCAAACGTCGTCCACAAGGTTGTAGAGACAATACCCGGTGCGGGGTATTTAATGTTGGCAGGTGCGCCATCCAATAAAACTTTGGCGACATTCCCGCTACCGTGTCCTGTCACGATGCGCCGGATCGGCACAACATCCGGCTTGTTTCCCGCCATGACACCCCCCTTTGCGATGGATTGCTCGGTTCGCGCCGTCTCAGCACATCATCAACAAGCGCATCAGCTCGTTTTGCGTAGAAATGCCGAGGCGTAAATACGCACGTTTGCGGTAGGTCAAAATCGTATTGACGCTCAGCCCAAGGCTCAACGCAATTGCTTCGGAAGTTTGGCCACACACGATGCCGACGCAGACATCGAGTTCACGGGGGCTCAGCTCCGGCTCCGCCAGCAAAAGGCGTCGCCGTGCGGATTCCGTGGGCGGCTCCTGATGCTGGCCGAGGTCATGATGCTTGGTTATTAGGGCGAATAGTATGCTCGACGCGTCGACAATTGTAGCGATCTGCGCGTCAGAAAAGCGGCCCGACGACTTCGAGCGATAGAGATTCAACCGCGTTGTTGTATGATCCCGCTTCTGCAAAATCGAAAAACGGTCGACCAGATCTAGGCTATTGTAGCAATCGCGCCGGTAACTTTTTTCATTGATCTCGTCAGGCGCAAAACGTGCGCACAGCTTGGCCGTCTTGACATTTCCGGCCAGGCGGTTGGCGGGGTCGTGTTTCCAGTATTCGACGACATATTTTTTGGCCGTACGTTTGGCAAGCGCGAGCGGACCCTCGTTGGCAGCCAGAATGATCTGGATCGGCCGGCCACTGGCAAAGAGCAAAGCGGAAAGGTGAGCACAGCCGGTAAAGCCACGCAGTTCACGAAACAGGAGTTCAGGAAATATCGGCATACCAGCGGCCCCGATCAGTTGATCGAGCCGAATCAGGGGGGACGCTTTCGTCGTGTGTCTTTGGCTGATGTCGTGAACTTCCATCGGATAATTCTGATGTTGCCGTCATTAGAGTCGCGAGGGCCAGTCACATGTCATGGTGACATGCGTCTGCAGAAGAATACGGCACAAGGGCGCTCTTGCGAGCCAAGCTTGGGGGCCAAGCCTGCGGGCCAAGCGAACTGGCTGAAAAGTCTGGCGCCCTTTCGCGCGACGGTCAAGGATTGGGCTTCCGCCCGCAAGCCCGGTATTTGAGGGAGCAGCACCATGGCGAATCCCAGGGTCATCGGAGTGCGCAGCATAGAGCTCGGTGTGCCCAATCTTGCGAAATCCGTTCAGTTTTATCGCGACGTTTGGGGTTTGACCGAGGTCACAGCCGAAGCCGGGGTCGTTTACCTGCGCGGCACCGGTGTGGAACATCATGTGCTGACCTTGCGCGAACAGCCGGAAGCCCGCCTGATCGCCGTTCACATGGCCGCCCCCGATCGTGTTGCGGTCGAGGGGCTCGCCAGACGGGCGGAAGCTTTCGGTGCAAAAATCAATAGCCCCGGCGAATTGAACAGCGAGGCGGGTGGAGGGTTCGGATTCCGGTTCGCGACGCCGGACGGGCTGCCAATGAGCGTGTCTTCGGATGTGCGGACACACGCGGACACGACCGTCGATAGATCGCGACCGACGAAAATCAGCCACGTTGTGCTCAACAGCGCGACAACCGATGATCAGGTGAACTATTTTGTGGACGTGCTCGGGTTCAAGTTGTCCGACAGTTCGCACATGATGGAATTTCTTCGTTGCAGCTCTGATCACCACAGCATGGCGATCTTTCGCAACAAGGGACCCTCGCTCAACCACGTCGCCTATGAGATGCCCAATATTGATGGTCTGATGCGCGGCGCCGGACGTATGAAGGAAAGCGGTTACAATATCGAATGGGGCGTCGGCAGGCATGGGCCCGGCAACAATGTCTTCTCTTACTTCATTGAGCCTAATGGATTTGTCACCGAATATACGACCGAAGTCGAGCAAGTCAGCGACGCGGATCACGTCCCGCAGCCGGCGGAGTATTGGCACAAAATCGCTCCAATTCCGGATCGGTGGCGAACGGCAGGTCCACCAGGGCCGAAAATGCGCAAGGCGATGGCGGGCGACTTTGTCGGGCTTGATCCTGCTGACATGCGATGCGAGGACATCATTGCCGAAAAGCTTCATCGATGAATTAATCGAGCGGCGGCCTTGGCCGCAGACCGGATCTACGCGCTATCCGTCTTCTCGCCGCGATACGAAATAGTCGCGTACGTAGTCATGCATTTCGGGCCTGTCGGAACTCCAGCTCCAAGCCGTATTGGGCTCAGCGGCAATATCGGTAGAGGGATCGAATTGGAAGCGCCTGAATTCCTCGTTCCGCGCGCGGTAGCGGCGATGTTCCGTCTTGCCGTGCCATAGGTGGAAGATGTTGCCGTCGGCGAACGCGACATTCGAACCTACGGTGTCGTAGAACGACTGCGCCCAAGCCAAATAATGATCTCGATGCAGGGGTTGAAGGCGCAGCGCATCGTCAAACCGGCCATAGGCAGCGCGCACCATGGCGCTGTCAGCCCCGCCAATAATGCAGGCATCGTAAAGACGATGCTCCTCGAGCAATAGACGGTTGGCTGCCCAGGCATACCCATGCGCGCAAGAAATTTGTGAAGCCGGAGTTCCCAGGCAGGTGGCGACAGGCATACCGGATGAAATCAGATAGGGCGAGCCATATAGCAATTCGGCATCGGGCGGCATTTGCTGGTCAGGTTTCCAGTCAGGCGGCATCCGATAAACGCGGCTGAATAGCTGGACGAACGGTGCGTGTTTAAGAAGTTTTGCCGCGAGTTCAGGCCAGCCGACGTCTTCGAAAATGACGTCGCAGTCCACCCACGCGACATTGCGGCAGGGACGGGGGAGCGCTTGCAAGGCCAAATTGAGCAATCGCTCCTTCTGCCATAGAACATCGCCTCCGCGCATTTGGATGAGTATTTCGGCGTCGCCCTCGCGCAATTCAAAATCGGCATCAAATGCCAACTCTATTGCGACCAGCGGGACTTCCAAACGCTCCCGGAACAGGCGGTAGTTCGCGTATTTGCGCTTATAGCGGACCGGATTCCAATAGGAGGTGATTGCCCAGAAATCAGTTTGGTTTCGACCCCAAGGGAATTCAAACATTTCCATTGCGATTGTGTCGCCCACACACACCAGCCGATGTATATTCTCTTGTCTATCATCAATTGTCGTTTTAGGCGTATTTGCAAGGCTCTCTATCTATAACCCGCCTTGATGGCTTTATGTTTTTCACTCTCGCACAGCTTGCACTAAAGCAATAAACTTCCAATCGGATAGGGCCTAATTGCGAAGCTGCCGTCAACCACCTCCTTGGTGCCTGAGCTTTAATGAGCAGGCGTCCGCCTGAATCATCATGCAAAGCCTTGACGCAAATTATCTGCGCCCAAAGATGCTGCGCGTTGACAAGATTTGTAAAACCTTCACGCTCGAGCAGGGGCGTGATGATCTGGAAGTCCTGCGTGATATCTCGTTTGACGTTGCGCCGGGCGAATTCGTTTCGATTATCGGTCCGAGCGGCTGCGGCAAGACAACGCTATTGCGTATCATTCATGGGCTGGAGGCGGCCACAGAGGGCACCGTATCCGTATTGGACCAATCCGTGCGAAGTCGGTCACCGTCAAGCGCGATCGTGTTTCAGCAATTCAACCTGTTTCCGTGGTTAACCGTCTCCAAAAATGTAGCCTTTGGCCTGGAAGTTGCCGGAATTTCCGCAGCGGAATGCGCGGCACGCACCAATCAGTACGTGCGCGTGGTTGGGCTCGAACGATTTGCGAGGCATTATCCGCATGAGCTCTCCGGCGGCATGCAGCAGCGTGTCGGGCTGGCGCGGGCGCTCGCCCTCGATCCACAAATTTTATTGTTGGATGAGCCCTTCGGTGCGCTTGACGCAATAACGCGCGAGCAGCTGCAGTATGAAATCGCCGAATTGCTGGTGCGGTCGCCAAAGACGGTTGTCTTCATCACCCATAATATGGACGAAGCAATTTTCTTTTCCGATCGAATAATTGTTATGAGCGCAGGGCCGGGGGTGCAAAGCTCATGCTTCGATTACTTTCTCTTTTGAGTCTGACTATCGGTTCGGCCTCTGCAATGGCACAGGCGCAGCAATATCCCGATCATCCGGTCAAAGTCGTTGTCGGTTACGCGGCCGGCAGTGGCCCCGATATTCAGGCGCGCACGGTCGCGCAGCAACTGGGTCGTGATCTCGGCCAGCAGTTCTTTATCGAAAACCGCCTCGGTGCGAACGGAACAATTGCAACGCGGTCCGTGGTGCAATCCAGGCCCGATGGCTACACGCTCCTTTTCTCGTCGAACGGAATCGCCCCGACGCCCTTTGTTTACAAAAACCTCGGCTACAACATCTTCACCGATCTCACGCCGGTCGCGACCATCGGCATTCTCGACGGTCTGTTCATGCTTGTTGATTCAAAGTCGCCGTACAAAACGCTGCAGGAATTCATCGAACACGCAAAAAAGGACCGCGCCATATACGGTTCGCCTGGAGTCGGAAATGGTCTGCATCTTGCCGCCGAGATTTTCAGCAAAAAGGCCGGCATCAAGATGCAGCACATCCCTTACAAAGGGGCCTCAGAGGTCATGACCGGAATGCTCAGCGGCAGCGTCGAAGTCATGTTCGTGACACCACCCTCAGTCATGGGTCTGCTCAAGGAGGGGCGTGTGCGTGCACTCGCTTTCACCGGAAGCAAGCCGTTCCCGGCATTTCCGAATGTGCCCTTGATGAAAGACATGCTGCCGGGCTTCGAACCGATAGGTTCGTGGGGCATGTTCTTCGCGCCGGCTAAGACGCCACCGGAGATCATTGAGAAGCTCAATGCGGCGGTGCGCGCCGCGTTGCAGGCCTCAGCGGTCGCCTCCATCATGCAGCGCGACGGCTACATGCCTGATAACCGGAACGTCGGCGAAACATCGGTGTATTTTCGGCAGGAAGTGAAACTCATGGGCGATGCGGTGAAAGCGGCCGGCATTGAGCCGAACTGAAACCGATCATCCGATCGCATCGAGTTGCTGGCCGGAGGCATTCGCCGCCTTTGCGCTGATCAACACGAAAGCGATGACACAGGCTTCAGTGCCGCGATTGACCCAATTGTGGATCGTGCCCCGTTGCACGAGGACGTCGCCGGCCTTCAGCGTCACCACCACCCCGTCGTCCAGTTCCATGTCGATTGCGCCGGCGATTACGACGGCGTAGTCGATCGAATTGGTCCGATGATTGCGCGGCGTGACACCGGGCTCATACCGCACCACTCGGAAAACCGTTCCGCCTTCAACCGTCGTCTTGAAGGAGCCGGACGTCGGGTCGTGGAATCCGTCGTTATCGACTGGAAATCCCTTGGTCGACCAGACAACACAGGACGAAGCACCGGGCCGGTTCGAGATGACGTTTCTGGCGATCTCATCAACCTCGACTTTGGCACGGCCGTCCCCGGTGTGCCCCGTCACAACCCGGCGAATTCGCAGACTCATTGCCGAACTCCTTCGATTGTCACGCTACTCGCTTTCGGCGTGCTTTAGAAACGCGGTAAAAATTGCGGCGATGCGCGGCTCGGCGTCGCGCCATTCCTTGCGATCCCATTCCTTCAGGAGGTCGTCGTCGGCACGTTTTTCGACCACGTCATCGTGCAATTCGCTGTTGCGAATAAGCGATGCCGCCTTGCGTGCGGTCGCCGGCGTGTGAATCACATCGTTTCCGGCGATAAGGCAGACCGGCTTTCTGATCGCACGGAGATCGGCTTCGGTGGCGCCGACGATCGGCAGGTTTGCCGACGCAAGAAAAGCATCGCGCCAGTGGCTCATGACCTGGATGAAATCCGTGACTCTGGTCTTCAGTAAGCGTTCGCGATTGTTAGGGCGAGCCTTGATACAATCGCTGAAGTGCTCGCTTTCGCATACCCCCTCCATGCCGCCGGCCTGCGCCAACTTGATATACTGGCCGTAGTAATTTTCAGCCAAGCGATCGACGGCCTCCTGGCCTCCTGTCAGCCGCCACAGTAATAAACCGCTCAGGCCATCGGGATGCCGCATGGCATACAGGATCGCAAGGCGCGCGCCCGCCGAGGAACCGCCAACATACATCGGCAGCGCACCCAGCTGGCTGCCGAGCGCATATAGATCGTCGGCCCAGATTTCGTGCTCTGACCCGGAATTTTCGAACGCAACTTCGGACGCGCCGCAGTTGCGGCGATCGTGCAGAAGCACGCGGTAGCCGGACGCGGCAATATTCTTCGACAGATCGACCAGCTCGCCATAGGCCCGCCGGCTGCCTGGTGTGAATGCGATCCAAGGGCCACCATTTCCAATGACCTGGTAGTAGATAGAAACGCCCCGAACCGTCGCGTCAGGCATTGTGAAGTCCACCCGTTTGGCACCACGCTTGAGTACTGCAATGGTGGGAGGAATGTTGCAAGCGCGTGCTGCGAATTTTGCCGGTCCGGTATGCTCGTGATATCGCTGGTCGAGGGGCCGCCAGCGGAGTCATGACGCCATGCCGCTATTCTATATGTCGCTTTTCATTCACCTCCGGACACTGGTTTTCAGCTTCATTCTTGCCGTGTTTGCAATTTCTCCGGTGCAGGCGGCGGACTATCCAAGCCGTCCCGTCACGCTGGTTGTTGCCTTCACGCCCGGAGGGCCAAGCGACGTGCTTGCGCGCATCGTCGGCAAGAAGATGGAGGAGCTTCTCGGCCAGCCATTCGTCATCGAAAATCGCCCCGGTGCCGGCGGAAACGTCGCGGCCGAAGGCGTCGCCCACGCTGCGCCGGACGGCTACACGCTGTTGATGGGTAACAACAGCATCCTCGCTACCAATGAGGCGCTCTATAAGCACCTCAACTACAGCCCGGGAAGGGATTTCATCCCGATCACGCTTGTTGGCACGCAGGCCAATATTCTGGTCGTGAATCCGGATGTGCCGGCGCATTCACTGACTGAGCTTATCGCACTCGCCAAAGCGCAGCCGGGCAAAATCAATTTTGCTTCTTCTGGCTACGGTGCGGCCGCCCATCTCGCCGGCGAGCTGTTCAAATCGGAGGCCAAGATCGACATTGTGCATGTACCGTATAAGGGCGCAGCACCGGCCTTGCAGGATGTGATTGCGGGGCACGATCAAATGATGTTTGCAACCGCTGCGTCCGTGATTGGCCATATTCACGGCGGGCGCGTACGCGCGTTGGCGGTGACGACTCTCAAACGCACGCAGATTCTGCCCGACCTTCCCACCATGGATGAGGCGGGCCTTAAAGGGTTCGAAGCGAGCACTTGGCATGGCCTGGTCGCGCCTGCCGGCACGCCGCCGCAGATCATCGCGGCGCTGCACGATGCCGCCGTGAAAGCCCTGCACGATCCTGGTGTTCAATCCTCGCTGGGCAAGTTGGGCGTCGACATCGTCGGCGATACGCCGCAGGAGTTCCAAACCTATATCAAAAATGAAATTCCGAAATGGACGGCGATCGTCAAAGCGTCCGGCGCGACCATGGACAAATAGCCGATGAGCAAAATAGGTCGGCCGAACGGCGCGCTCGCCCGCAATGTGCGGAGGATTGCGCACCTCGATTTGCCCGGTGCAGGACAGGTGACCGTGGCGGGCAGATTTGCCTTTGTCGGGCACATCCCGAACAAGCAGAACCTCGGCACGTCGATCGTTGATATCTCGGATCCCGCAAATCCCCGTCTTGCGGGCGCGATTACGCTCGACGACTCCACTTCGCACAGCCACAAGGTTCGCGTTGCGGGCGATCTGATGGTCGTCAACCACGAGCGCAATCCGACACCGGTCGGGCGCCGCGCCGAGCAACTCCCGGGCGTGCGACGTGCGTTGCAGGACGAGCATGGACGTGAGCCAACCCGCTCGGAAATCGCGAAGAAACTCAATATTACCGAGACAGACCTTGCGGCGGTCGAAGCCGCGGAGAAACAGCCTTATGGCAACGGCGGTTTTCGTCTTTACGACGTTTCCAACCCGGCCACGCCCAAGCTGATCCACCATCAGTTGACCGGTGGCATCGGGGTTCATCGGTTCGATATGGACGAGCGCTACGCCTATATCTCCACCGAGATGGATGGCTTCGTCGGCAATATTCTCGTTATTTACGACATTCGCGACCCGAAGCGGCCGGAGGAAGTGTCACGCTGGTGGATGCCCGGCCAGCATGCCGCGGGCGGCGAAAAACCGACATGGTCAGGCAAGCGCCACCGCCTGCATCATGCGCTGCGTTTCGGCAACGAGATGTGGGCGAGCTGCTGGCACGGTGGTTTCCGCATCGTCGATATCACCGATCTGCGCGCTCCCAAGACTGTAGCGTCCTGCAACTACCATCCACCATTTCCCGAGCCCACGCATACGGTTATGCCCGCGCCGGTCAAACTGGGCGGGCGGCGGGTCGCGATCGCCATCGACGAAGAAGACCAGGCGCAAAGTCCCAATGAGGAAGAAGCACGTCGCGGCCGGCTGCATGCGGGCATGTCGATTTTTGACGTCAGCGACTACAAAAACGTGAAGCCGCTTTCGCTATTCGAGGTTAGCGAACTCGACTCGCCATTTGCCCGTGCGCCAGGAGCACGATTTGGCGCTCACCAGTTTCACGAACGCATGGCAGGCACGATCGTGTTTGCGGTATGGTTCAGCGCGGGTCTGCGCGTTATCGATGTCGCCGATCCGTCATCACCCCGGGAAATCGGCTTTTTCATTCCGGACCCTGCCGGCGGCCGTTCGGCGCCGCAGAGCAACGATGTCGTCCTTGACCAACGTGGCCTCATTTACATCGTCGATCGGCATGTTGGCTTTGATGTGCTCGAATTCGATGGCCCAAGCCACTAAACCGTAACGGGCCAAGGACGATTATATTTTGAAGTGACCGGCGCGGCTATTCCTTGTCGCGGTAGAACGCCGCCACGTCAGTGGTGAATGCCTTTCGCGATTGCGGATCGAGATACAGCATGTGTCCGCCGTGATAGAGCTTGAGCTGCGCGCGCCCCGGCGGATCGAATGCGGGCATGTGGTCAAGGATGTATTGCGTCATCGCATAGGGCGTGACCATGTCGGAATACCCGTGCGCAATCAGCAGCCGGAAAGAAGGGCCGAACGCGAGAAGGATACGCAGATCATCTTCGGCGCCCGTCTGTACGCGGCCGCCCTGCCAGTCCCAATGGCTGGTGACGTCGCCCGAAAGCAATGCGTAGGTCATCTCGGTCTTAAATCCGAGCTCGTTGCGTGCGTAGCTCGCCATGGCGCCGCCATAGGCCCGCGTGACGGAATCAAGAATTGGATCCGGCCCGCGTGACGACCGCGATTTCGGGGTAGGGGTCGTCGACGGCGAAATTCGCGTCGTAATGGCTCACGATCTTGCCTTCAGACCCACGCAGACCCTTTACATAAGCGTTGCCGGCAAAGCCCCGGGCCTGCGTGACCGCGTCGAGCGGCATTCCGGTCAACTTCGCTACACGCTCATAGAACTTCCGCGCGGAGTCCCCTTTTGGCGGTGTACCAGCCAATGTGACGAGGTAATCGGTCATTGCATACTTTTCCGCCGCGGCGAGCGCCTCGGGGCTGAAAGTACGCGTGCGTTCAAGCTCTGCCGCCGCCAATGACGGCAGCTGTAATGCGGCATGCAGCGCCGAGCTGTCGTCGCCGAATGTCAGCCAGCCCTCCAGCAGCGGGGAAAGCATGACAATGCCATTGATCGTAATTCCCTGATCGCGCTGCAGCGCGCGGGCGGTCTTGGCGGCACGAAATCCGCCGTAACTTTCCCCGAACAGATATTTTGGCGAGGCAGCGCGATTGTTCTTGGCGACATAAAGCGCGATCGCTTTGGCCATCGCCTCGGCGTCGCCTTTGACACTCCAGAAATGTTTGGCGTCGTCGGGCTTTGCCGCGCGGCTCCAGCCCGTGCCGATGGGGTCGATGAGCACGAGATCCGTAAATGCGAGCCAGGTATAGGGGTTGTCGTGCAAGCTTGCATGCGCGGCGTCGCGGGCTTCCGGCCCAAAATCGAGAATTCGTGGGCCGACCAAACCGAGATGGAGGAAAGCGGAGGCCGCTCCGGGACCGCCATTGAAGACAAAAGTCAGCGGGCGATTAGCGTCGGCACCTTTCGCGACATAGGCGGTATAGAATACGGAGGCGCTTTGATCCCCCGTTTGGTCGTAAAAGGCGAGCGTGCCGGCGGTCGCCGTATAGGCAAGTTTGCCTTGCGATGTATCGATCGCATGCTCGGTAACGGCATCGGCCGGCAGCAGGCGTAGAATGCCTTTTGCCGGTTCGTGGCGTTCAGCGGCGCCCGGACGTGGACCCGCTTTTTCGGGTTCCTGTGCGTTCGCGCCGGCTAGCGCGCCGGCGAGAACCAGTACCAGGACGATTCGGTAGAGCAAGGAGAAGGTCATCGGCACGCGCGTCTCCAAATAATGGCATGCCCCCAGCGCCAATTGGTCCCAGCCAATCTTCTCCCCGGCAAATATTTAACGCCTGCCGCGAAAATTCGGCCGGCGTTGCTGTTGGGCGGGAGTAGGCGCATCGCCTTTGTGGCGGAAACTGATGCGCCCGCGCTGCAGGTCGTAGGGCGACATTTCCACGATCACTCGGTCGCCGACGCCGGTGCGGATGCGGAATTTTCGCATTTTGCCGGCTGTGTAGGCCAGAACCTCATGTTCGTTGTCGAGTTTCACCCGGAAGTTGCCATCCGGAAGAACTTCGGTGACCGTGCCGTCGAACTCAAGCAGCTCTTCTTTCGCCATCCAATGGTCTCCAGTTGCCTCAGCGGGGCCGGTGGCCGGCATTACGGCGCGGTTCGCCCGGGCGCTGCATAAATCTAACATTTCCTAATTCGTTTGGCTCGCCCTTCGCATGTTCGTGATGGGCGTGCTGGTGGCCGCCCTGCGAGCTATTACCATTGCCCTGCCGGCGCGGCTGGTGATTACCACGATGATGGGTTCGGCCGTTCTTGCGATTAACAGCATGGTGTGCGGCCGGCTGGGCCTGGGCCTTGCCGGTGCGCCGGTCGGTCGCCGGGATAGTCATCCGGATCAGCCGTTCAATATCACGCAAATAGGACCGTTCCTCGTGGTCGCAAAATGAGATCGCTACCCCCTCTGCTCCGGCACGCGCGGTGCGTCCGATGCGGTGGACATAACTCTCGGGGATGTTCGGCAGGTCGTAATTGACCACGTGGCTAACGCCGTCGACGTCAATGCCTCGGGCGGCGATGTCGGTCGCGATCAGCGTGCGTAGCTTACCGTTGCGGAACGCCGCGAGCACGCGCTCGCGCTGATTCTGCGATTTGTTGCCGTGGATCGCTTCGGCCGTGTGGCCGGCCTTTTGCAGGCCGCGTACGACCTTGTCGGCGCCGTGCTTGGTGCGCGTAAATACCAGCACACGATCGGTTTTTTCAGTCTTGAGGACCTCGACGAGCAGCGATGCCTTTGAGGCCTTATCGATGTGGATGACACGCTGCTCGATCCGGTCAACGGTCGAAGCTTGCGGCGTGACCGCTACACGGGCGGGATCACGCAGCATCGCATCGGCGAGCCTCGTGATTTCCTGCGGCATGGTGGCCGAGAAAAACAATGTCTGCCGCGCTTTTGGAAGCATGGCGACGATCTTCTTGATGTCGTGGATGAAGCCCATGTCGAGCATGCGGTCAGCTTCGTCCAGGACCAACACTTCGATCTGGTCGAGGCGCAACGCGCGTTGATGGACCAGGTCGAGCAGGCGGCCGGGCGTTGCCACAAGAACTTCAGCGCCGCGACTGAGGGCGCGGACCTGCCGGTTGATCGGCACTCCTCCGATAGCCAGCGCAATCTCGAGCGGTCGAATGTGCCGGCCATAGGCGCGGAAGCTATCGGCGATCTGGCTGGACAATTCACGCGTCGGCGACAACACCAGCACGCGGCATGATTTCTGCGCCGGTCGCTGACGCTTTTTAAAAAGATGGTTCAGGATCGGCAGCGCGAAGGCCGCGGTCTTGCCGGTGCCGGTCTGCGCAATGCCAATGACATCGCGGCCCTGGAGGACAATCGGAATGGTCTGGCCTTGGATTGGAGTGGGAGTGACGTATTTCTCTTCGGCGAGGGCGCGAAGGATCGGCTCTGCGAGGCCGAACTCGTTAAATGAAGTCAATGAGTCTCTTTCTTATATGGCGAACCAGCCATGCTGTTTTACAGCCGGCGGAATTGCGGGGTTCTTAAAGACATCCCGCGTGGCCAGGGTTGTCGGTTATTAGGAGATAACGGAAGAGGCGGGGCGAAATTCGTTTTAAAGAGCTTCGTGCACGCAGCCCGCAAACCCAAGATCGGGTCTTTCAACCGCTGGCCGTCATATGACAGGTGCTCGTGGTCTTTTCAAGGCACCACAGCCGCCTATTCTGCTGAAATGATGAATAAAGTGGTTCGAGCCCGCTTATTTCACCCGATGGACAAGGCGCGGAAGATCGAGGAATGTCGACCCAAAACTAACCATTGAGCCCTTTCAGACACTCCGGAGCTGCCGTGATGCCGTTTCCCAGGGCCTCCCAGGCCCTTTCCCGCTTTACCGTCCTCGACCTTACCCGTGTGCGCTCGGGACCGACCTGCGTGCGTCAACTCGCCGACTGGGGCGCCAACGTCATCAAGATCGAAACGCCGCAGCATCTTGAAAAAGGAGAGGGACCGGGGGGGCCACGCAACGGTCCGGATTTTCAGAACCTGCATCGGAACAAGCGCAGCATCACGCTCGATCTGAAATCTTCGCAAGGTCTCGCTGCCTTCAAGCGCATGGTCGAAAAGGCAGATGTGGTGGTGGAGAATTTTCGCCCAGACGTGAAGGACCGTCTCGGCGTCGATTACGCGTCGCTGAAAAAGGTCAATAAGCGCATTGTCCTCGCCAGCATTTCAGGATTTCGGCCAGGACGGTCCTTATCGCGACCGGCCCGGCTTCGACCAGATAGCGCAGGGCATGGGCGGGCTGATGTCGATCACCGGGCTGCCGGGCCAGGGGCCCGTGCGCGTCGGCATTCCGATTGCCGATCTTTCCGCCGGCTTATTTTGCGCGCTCGGGATCATGGTCGCGTTGCTCGAGCGTGAGGCATCCGGCGAGGGCCAGTGGGTAAACACCTCGCTGTTGCAGGCACAGATCTTCATGCTCGACTTCCAGGCGGCGCGCTGGCTGCAGGCGCAGGAAGTACCGAAGCAGGCCGGCAACAATCATCCAACCAGCATTCCCACGGGCGTGTTTAAGACCAAGGACGGACATATCAACATCGCCTCAACAGGGCAGGTGATGTGGGAACGGCTCTGCAATGCGATCGAGGCGCCGGACTTGATCAAGCACCCGGATTATTCGACCGGCGCGCTGCGTTCCAAAAATCGTGACGCTATCAACGCCGAAATCGACAAACGGACCGCGCACAGGACCAGCGCCGAATGGATTGAAATCTTCAACACGATAGGCGTCCCGTGCGGGCCGATTTATGCAATTGATCAGGTGTTCGCCGATGAACAGGTGAAACATATTGGCATTGCGCAGGCGGCCAAGCGCCCGGATGGCAGGGATCAAACTTTCGTTGGACAGCCGGTGAATTTATCGCGCACGCCAAGTAAAATTGTGGCGACGCCGCCGGAACAAGGTCAGCACACAGACGAAGTGCTCAAGGAATTTGGCTTTGCTGAAAATGAAATTGCCGAACTGCACAAGGTGCAAGCGGTGTAATGCATTGTCATGAACGGGCCGATGCCCGACGTGGCAGAAGAAGATGAAAGACGAAGGAGCACGTGAATGACGCAGACCGACAAAATGCTGTCCCGTAAGGAGGGCGGCGTCGGCTATCTGATCTTCAACAATCCCGAACGGCACAATGCAGTGTCGCTGGAAATGTGGGAGGCGGCGTCCGGCTTCCTCGCCGATTTTGCCGCCGACAAAGCAATTCGCGTCGTGGTCCTGACCGGCGCCGGTGGCAAGGCGTTTGTTTCGGGCGCCGACATTTCAAAGTTCGAGAGCGAGCGTTCGAGCAAGGAGGCAATCGACCGGTATAACGTCGCGGTCGATCGGGCCAATACGGCGGTCTATGAATTCCCTAAGCCGACAATCGCAATGATCCGCGGGTATTGCATCGGCGGCGGCGTCGGCCTTGCGCTGTGTTGCGACCTGCGCATCTGCTCGGACAATTCAAAATTCGGCGTTCCCGCCGCAAAGCTCGGTCTCGGCTACGGATTCAAGGGCATCAAAAAACTGGTCGATCTGGTCGGGCCGTCCTTCGCGAAAGAAATCTTCTTTACCGCACGGCAGTTCACGGCCGCGGAGGCTTTGCAAATGGGCCTGGTCAACCGCGTACTCCCGGATGCCGAGCTTGAGAAATACGTCAAGGACTACGCCGATACGATCAGCAGCAATGCGCCGCTGACCGTGAATTCGGTCAAGTATATCGTCGGCGAGGTGGTCAAGGATGAAGGTGAACGCAATCTCAAGCGGTGCGCCGACATGGTGGCTGCGTGCTTCGCCAGCACCGATTATGTCGAAGGCCGTAAAGCATTCATGGAGAAGCGGAAGCCGGCATTCATCGGCTCATAGGCGATAGGCCATACGAAGAAAACGGCGCGCACTGGCGCCGAACGATTACAGCCGCGGTCAGCGGCGGAATATGGGGAGGAGCGCGTGGCGTCGGTCGAGTTACGAAGCCTGACCAAGCGATACGGCAGTGTCGCGGTGGTCGATGACGTTTCGCTCACCATCGAGCACGGTCATCTGGTTTGTCTGCTCGGCCCCTCGGGATGCGGCAAGACGACGACGCTGCGCCTCATCGCCGGCTTCGTCGAGCCGAGCGAAGGCGAAATCCGCGTAGGTGACAAACTCGTCTCGTCGCCGGCAAATTCGCTGCCACCTGAACGTCGCAACATGTCCATGATCTTCCAGAGCTACGCGCTTTGGCCTCACATGACGGTCGCCGAAAACATCGTCTATGGCCTTAAGCTCAGGAAGCTCGATCGTGCCACAATCGGAAAAAAGCTCGATGCTATTCTGGCAACCACAAAGCTGGCGTCGCTCGCGCAGCGCTACCCTGGAGAGTTGTCCGGCGGACAGCAGCAGCGGGTAGCTTTGGCGCGCGCACTGATCGTGGAACCGGAGACGTTGTTGCTGGATGAACCGCTCTCCAATCTCGACGCGAACTTGCGCGAAGAAATGCGGTTCGAGGTGCGCCGCCTGCACGATACGTACCGATACACCACGGTGTATGTCACGCACGATCAATCCGAGGCGATGACAACCGCCGATCTGATTGCGGTCATGAATGGCGGGAAGGTCGAACAGTCGGGGTCGCCCGAGGAAATTTATGATCGGCCGCGTTCGGAGTTCGTCGCACGGTTCATCGGCTCGAGCAACGTGATCAAGGGCAGGGGCCTTGACCCCTCCAGCGTCGATTTTGCCGGGACGATTCTGCGGTGCACCGGGGAAAAAATCAATGCTGGCGCGACGACGCCTGTGTCGATCCGCCCGCATGACATTGAAATTTCCGCTGCGCAGCCGCAGGGCGAAAACGTTGTGCCGGCAACGGTGGTGCGGCAGGTCTTTCTCGGCGGCAGCCGGGACTATATGGTTGAGGCAAAAGATGGCACGCAATTGCGCGTGCTCACTGCGGCGGACGAAAATATTCCGCAAGGCAGTGCAGTTTGGCTAAAGCTTCCGCCGGAGCGCTGCCGCGCGCTGAGCGGATAAAAGTCGGGGCGAGACGACAAAACAAGGCTATGGAGGATACGTCGATGAAAGGCTCAAAAATCTCACGTCGCGACGTGCTGATCGGCTCAAGTGCACTGGCTGCCGGCGCTGCGTTCTCGACTCAGGTGATGTCCGCGGCGCCACCCGCGAGTGCCATTACGCCGGCGCTGATCGAAGCTGCAAAAAAGGAAAGCAAGGTTGTTTGGTACACCTCGATCGATCTCAAGCTGTCCGAGACAATCGGCAAGGCGTTCGAGGCAAAATATCCCGGCGTACAATGCAAGGTCGAACGCAGCGGTGCCGAACGGCTGCTGCAGCGCATTGGCCAGGAATATTCGGCCAACGTACACGCGGTCGACGTCGTCAATTCGTCGGACGCTTCGCTGCTCGTGTACTGGAAAGACCAGGGCATGCTCGCACCATACCTGCCCGAAGACGTTGCGAAATATTATCCGGCCGAACATAAGGATGCCGATGGCACATATGCGAGCTTTCGCGTATTCCTATGCATCATCGCGTACAACACCAATCTGGTGAAAAAGGAAGAAGCGCCGAAAAGCTTCGCCGATCTGCTCGACCCGAAATGGAAAGGCAAGATCGTCAAGGCGCATCCGGGCTACAGCGGCACCATCATGACTGCGACCTACCAGTGCTCGCGGGATCTCGGCTGGAGCTATTTCGAAAAGCTTGCGCAGCAGAACATCCTCCAGGTGCAGTCGGCAGCCGATCCTCCGAAGAAGATCGCGCTCGGCGAGCGCGCCATCCAGGCGGATGGCGTCGAGTACCTGATCTTGAAGGAAAAGGAGTCGGGCCAGCCAGTCGAACCGGTCTATGCCACCGAAGGCACGCCGATCATCATCGGGCCAAACGGGCTATTCAAGGCCGCTCCGAACCCCAACGCTGCGCGGCTGTTCCAGAGCTTCTGTTTCACTCCGGAATGCCAGCAGCTGTGCATCGATATCGGCGGCCTGCGTTCGGTTCATCCGCAAACGAAAGAACATGCGGGCCGCACACCGCTCAGCCAGATCAAGCTCATGAAGGATGATGCGGCGGCGGTGCTCAAGAATGGCGAGCAGATCAAGGCCCATTACGTGAAGATATTCCATGTTTGATCGAAAAGGGGTCGCGTGATGTCGTGGCCGGGCTTGTCCTGGCCATCCACGCCTTTCTCGACCGATAAGCCGCCGAGACACGGATGCCCGGCGCAACGCCGGGCATCCGGTAGGAGGCCGTAAAGACGTAATCGAGTATGACCATAACTCTGCGAACATCATCGATTCCGCGGCGCGCCGGCTTCGACATTTCGAAGCCCGTGCTGTTTGCCTTCGCGTTGGTGCTGTGCGCGCTGATCGCCATGCCGTTGGCGTGGCTCGTGTACTACGCATTCACTACCAAGGACGGTGCTTTCACACTCGACAATTTTCGTCGACTGGTATCAGACGCCGCCTATCTCGATCCGCTGTTGACCACATTTATCCTAGCGACCATGTCGGCGCTGATTTGTTGCGCGGTGGCGGCGCCGATGGGCTGGCTGGTGGCGCGTACCGACATGCCGCTGCGTCGCACGGTCCGGCTATTGGTGACCGCCTCGTTCGTGACGCCGCCGTTTCTTGGCGCCATTGCGTGGGAGCTGCTGGCGGCTCCGAACAGCGGCCTGCTCAATCAGCTCTATCGCGAAGTGACGGGCGCCGGGCAGGATGTTCATCTCTTCAATATCTACAGCTTCACAGGCCTCGTCTTTGTCATCAGCTGCTACACATTCCCTTATGTTTTCGTTCTCGTTGCAAACGCGCTCGACCGGACGCCCGGCGATCTCGAAGACGCGTCTGCAATTCTCGGCGGCAAGACCTGGGATACCGCGCGGCGGATAACAATTCCTCTTGCGCTTCCGGCGGTTCTGGCAGGCGCTCTGGTGGCGTTTCTTCAGGCGATGACATTGTTTGGTTCGCCGGCGATCCTCGCTATGCCGGCCGGCTTTCACACCATGACGACGAAGATCTGGAGTCTCTTCCAGTTTCCACCAAAGCCGGAGCTGGCCGCCGCGGCGTCATTGCCGCTTCTTGTTCTCACTGTGATCCTCCTGCGCGCGGAGCACATGGTGCTGGGCCGGCGAGGCTATTCGGTCGTGGGGGCAAAAAACAGCGAACCACGTATCGTGCGGTTGGGGGGGTGGCGCTGGATGATGCTGGCAATCGCGATGATGGTGTTGATGTGCCCGGTTTTTCTGCCCTATTTCGCCTTGCTCAATGCCTCGTTCTCAAAGGTTGCGTCGCATCTTGTCGGGTTCAATAATTTCACGCTGCAAAATCTGCACTTTGTCTTTTTCGAACTCTCCGCGACGCAGCTTGCGCTGCGGAACACGTTTATTCTTGGCACGCTAGCAGCGACGGCCGGCACAGTTCTGGCGCTGGTGATTGCCTATGTGACCACGCGGGAAGCCGTGCGCGGCCATCGTGTGCTTGGATTTCTGGCAACCGCGCCGGTTGCGATTCCCGGCATTGTGCTCGGGGTCGGCCTGTTTTTCACCTATACCCGTGCACCTTTTGTCCTCTACGGCACCTTGTGGATTTTGCTGATCGCGTTCGTGACACTGAGCATTCCGGCCGCCTATCAGCAGCTGCAATCTGCGTTCAAGTCGGTGCATCCGGAACTCGAGGACGCCAGCCGCATTCTTGGCGCCACACGTTTGCGCGCGCTTTGGCAGATCACGGCGCCGTTGCTGCGCACCAGCGTCATCGCGACATGGTGCTTTATCTTCGTTGGGGTCATTCGCGAATTGTCAGCAGCGATCATGCTGTTCACTTCGGAGACCAAGGTTCTGTCAGTCCTTATCTATGATCTCAACGAAAGCGGCGACCTCGCTGCAATTGCTGTGCTTGGGCTGCTGATGCTTATCATTACGTTCGGTGTGGTCGCACTTGCCAACAGCTTGAAGTTTGGTGGGGCGCGCCGGCTTTCAACCCCCCGGTGATGGCAGGCCCATTGTGAGTGCAAACCTGCCCAAGACGTCTGTTGCCGAAAAACTGGCTGAGTCGATCGTTTCGCTTCGTGCGCAAACGCTGCCAGCCGCGTTGCGCGAAAAATGTGAGGATCTCCTTATCGATGTTGTCGGCCTCTGCGTGACCGCGCGGAAGGAAGATTACATCAAGAGCGCGCTGGCCGGCTGCGATGACGAAGGGCCCTGTACGGCCATCGGCCACGCCCGCACATTCAGCACATCGAGTGCCGCTTTCATCAACGGTACTGCCGCGCATGGAGAGGATTTTGACGATACGTTTGAAGGTGGTCCTGTTCATGCCGGCGCGGTGATCGTGCCGGCCGTGCTGGCGGCTTGCGAACGTCATCGTCCGGAAGGTGCCGCCGCGCTGCTTGGCATTGCGGTGGGGACGGAAGTCATGTGCCGGTTGAGCACGGTTGTCCCAAAAGCGGTGCACAAGGCCGGCTTTCACCCGACCGCCGTATTCGGTGTGATGGGTGCGGCTGCGGGCGTGGGAGCCGCGCTGGGCCTTGATGCCAAACAAACCGTCGATGCGCTCGGAATCGCAGCAAGCTTTGCGGGCGGCATCATCGAGTACCTTGCGGAGGGCGCCTGGACCAAGCGACTGCATCCGGGCTGGGCGGCGCAGTCCGCTATTCGGGCCGCGCTCCTCGCACGTGGTGGTTTTTTCGGACCCCGCACAGTATTCGAGGGGGTACATGGGCTGTTTCATGGGTTCGCGCATACGACCGAGGGCGACTACGACGCCATCACGGCTAGATTTGGTGCACGATGGGTAACCGAGACACTCGCCTTCAAGCCCTATCCGTGCGGAACCATGGCGCATCCTTACGTTGACTGCGCGAGGCGACTTGCGTCTCGCGGCATCAAGCCAAATGATATCAAGGAAATGGTGTGCGAGGTCGCAGAGGGGACGGTGCACCGCTTGTGGGAGCCGCTTGCGGACAAGCAAAGACCCCCGAACGGATACGCGGCAAAATTCGCCACACCTTTCATCCTCGCCACCGGCTTTGTTCGTGGTGGCGTCGGCCTCGACGCATTTACCGAGCAGGCCGTTCGCGACAAGGACGTGCTCGCACTGGCATCGAAAGTCCGGTATGTGATCGACCCTGACAATCCATACCCCAATAATTTTACCGGCCACATCCGCGCTACTCTCAATGACGGCAGTGTTGTGGAGGAGCGGCAACCACATTTTCGGGGCGGCTCACAAGAGCCGCTTACGCGGGCCGACATCGAAGAGAAGTTCAAGCGCAACGTTCAATATGGTGGCTGGGACGACAAGCGGGCCAGCGCCGCGCTCAAACAGTTGGCGCGATTTTATGAAGGCAAAATCGATCTGGCATTCCTGCGCGGTTAGCTTTCTGCCATTCCCGAACTTGTGCCTGGCATGACGAGTGGAGAAATCGATGAGTGAAAAAGAACTGGCCGGCAAGGTCGCCGTAGTTACCGGCGCCGGGCGCAACATAGGCCGTGCGATCGCGTTGATGCTCGCAGATGCCGGCGCGTCGGTGGTCGTCAATGTACGATCGACCAAGAGCGAAGCCGACAGTGTCGTGCGGGAGATCGAGACGGCAGGTGGAAAGGCGATTGCAATTCTTGGTGACGTTGGCGATGACGCGACCGCCCAAGCAATCGCCGATACCGCGCTCAAGAAATTCGGTCGCATCGATATTCTTGTGAACAACGCGGCTCTGCGACGCGAAAAGCATATAGCAGAGATGAGCCTTTCCGAGTGGCGTGAAGTCATGAACGTCATTCTCGACGGCGCCTTCCGCTGCGTGCACGCCTGTCTGCCGGCGATGCGGAAAAACGGCGGTAGCATCATCAATATTGGCGGAATGAGCGCGCATATCGGCTCGAAAGATCGTGCCCACGTGATGACCGCCAAATCCGCGCTGGTCGGCTTTTCGCGCGCGCTTGCGCACGACCTTGCGGCTGACAAGATCACCGCGAATTGTATCGTGCCGGGCGCAATCGACACGACACGCCCGACCACGTCTCAGAAACCGGCCCACCATCTTACGCATGGCACCATCACGGGTGAGCGCGGCAAGCCAACGGACGTGGCGGCCATGGTACGCTTCTTGTGTGGTCCCCATGGCAGGTTTGTCACCGGGCAGACCATTCACATCAGCGGCGGGGCCTATTTAGGGTCGTGACGCTGCGCGGCAGGGTTCGCTGCCGTTCCGCGGGGTGGCTGCTTCGCCGAGGAAGTGTTAAACCAGCCGGCAATATTGTTCCGGGTAACAACGAGGCTCGTATGTACACAGATCTGGGTCTTTACATCGACGGCAAATGGCTCAACGGCGACGGCCGCAAGGGCGAGGATGTGATCAATCCGGCGACCGGCAAGGCGCTGGCGCGTTTGCCGCACGCCTCAACCGCTGACCTCGACGCCGCGCTCGGTGCGGCCGAAAAAGGATTCGCGGCGTGGAAGGCGACCTCGGCTTACGATCGCTCGAAAATCATGCGCAAGGCTGCCGATCTGCTGCGCGAGCGCTTCGACCATGTCTCCAAGGTAATGACCCAGGAACAGGGCAAGGTCTACGTCGAGTCGCGCGCCGAAGTCCTCACTAGTGCCGACATCATAGATTGGTATGCCGAGGAAGGGCGCCGTACCTACGGGCGCGTGGTTCCAGGACGTCAGAAAGGCGTGCGCCAGCTCGTACTGCAGGAGCCGGTCGGCATTGTTGCGGCATTTACGCCTTGGAATTTCCCGACGCTGACACCGGTTCGAAAAATTGCCGGTGCGCTTGCGGCCGGGTGCTCGATCATCATCAAGGCCTCGGAAGAGACGCCGGGCGGCTGCGTCGAACTGGTTAAATGCTTCGCCGACGCGGGAGTGCCGGCGGGTGTCCTCAATCTGGTATTTGGCGTACCTGCGGAAGTATCCGAGCATCTGATCCCGAAAAAGTCCGTCAAGAAGATCTCCTTCACGGGTTCCGTTCCTGTCGGCAAGCATCTTGCCGGGCTCGCAGCCAAGGGGATGAAGAAGGCGACCATGGAACTCGGCGGGCACTCGCCGGTCGTCGTGTTCGACGACGCCGACCCCGAGAAGACCGCCGACACCATTGCAGCGTTCAAGTACCGCAACGCCGGTCAGGTCTGCATCTCGCCGACTCGTTTCTACGTGCAAGAAAAGAATTACAGCAAGTTCGTGGCCCGGTTTACGGAATATGCCAAAGGGCTGAAACTCGGCGATGGTCTTGAGAAGGGCGTCACGTTGGGCCCACTCGCCAATCCGCGCCGGCTCGACGCCATGGAGAGCTTCGTCAACGACGCCAAGGATCGAGGTGGCAAGATCGCCGCTGGCGGCTCGCGGCACGGAAATCAGGGTTTCTTCTATGAGCCCACCGTCATTACCGACGTGCCGGATGATTCCAAGATCATGACCGAGGAACCGTTTGGACCGCTTGCACCGATCGTGCCGTTCAAGACTTTCGATGAAGTCGTCGAGCGCGCCAATTCGCTTCAGTTCGGTCTCGCTGCCTATGCCTTCACCACATCGGAGAAGAATGCGTCGGCAATCAGCGATGCGTTGCAGTCCGGCATGGTGGGCGTCAACAGCATTGCAATCTCGACACCGGAGACGCCGTTCGGCGGCGTCAAAGAGTCTGGATACGGATCCGAAGGCGGCATTGAAGGTTTGCAGGCCTACATGAACGTCAAGTTCATTTCGCAGGCGTAGTTACGTCCCCGCCAAACCCTTCTGGCACGCCGCCCATACTTTTGCGGGCGACGCCGGCATCTCCATGTGGTCGGCGGCCCCGTTCGGGATCGCGTTGGAGATTGCATTCATCACCGCAGCAATTGCGGCCGTAGTCCCGGCCTCGCCTGTGCCTTTGACACCGAGCGGGTTGGTCTTGGCCGGTGATGGGCGCAGCGCCTCGCGCAATTCAATTGGCATGGTGTGGGCGTGCGGCATGCCGTAGTCCATGAACGAGCCGCTCACCAATTGTCCGCTGCCAGAATCGTAGACCGCGTTTTCCACCAGCGCCTGCCCGAGGCCTTGCGCGAGCGAACCGTGCACCTGGCCCTCGACGATCGTCGTGTTGAGCGGATTGCCGCAGTCATCCACGGCCGTGTAAGTGACGAGATCGACAAAACCTGTGTCGGGGTCGATCTCGACCTCGGCGATGTGGCAGCCGTTGGGAAAGGTGAGCGGTGTTTCGGCCTTGTCCTTGGTGTCGAGAGTTCTCGCCCAATTCCCTGGCGCGACGCGCGGTCTCAAACAGGGAAATCTTGCGATCGGTACCCACCACTTCGAATTGGCCGTTGCGATACTGAATGTCCTGATCGGAGGCTTCCAGCAGCGTGGAGGCGATTTTCTTGCCCTTGGCCAGCATCACCTCGGCAGTGTGTACGATGGCGTTGCCGGCGCACATGGCCGAACGGGATCCAACCGAGGCATTGCCGGTCAGACCCAATGCGGTATCGCCGTGCCGGTGCTGGATCTTGTCGGCGTTGATGCCAAGTTTGTTGGCGAGCAGCCGACCAAATACTGTGGCGTGGCTTTGGCCGGTGGACTGCACATTGCAGGCGAGGATCAGTTGGTCACCGCCGGGAAACGCGAGGCCCGCCTGTTCCATCGGTGTGGCGCCGGAATGCTCCAGCATGCATGAGATGCCGATGCCGCGGAATTTCTTGCGCCGCGCCGCCTCGCGTTTGCGCTTGCTGAAATTAACGTAGTCGGAAAGCTCCAGCGCCTGTTCGACAATGCCAGGAAAATCGCCGCTGTCGTAGGTATTGCCAATCGCGCTCTTGTAGGGGATGGCCGAGGGCGGGATGAGGTTTTTCTTGCGCAGGCGCACGGGGTCCATGCCAATGATGCGCGCGGCTTCCTCGACCGCGCGCTCGAGCGCGTAGTTTGCTTCCGGGCGTCCCGCTCCACGATAGGGAGCGATCGGCACTCTGTTGCTGAAATAGCAGGCGACCGATACCTCGACTTTGGGAATTCGGTACATGCCGGGCAGGCAGCGAGCGAAGTTGTTGGTGTTAATGTTCACGCCGGCGTTGGCGACATAAGCGCCCTGATTGCAAAGATGACGGGCCTTCAGCGCGAGGAACTTGCCGTTCCCGTCGAGCGCAAGTTCGACCTCAGTCGCCGTGTCACGCGCCTGCGCGTCACTGATGAAGGCCTCCGAACGCGTCGACTGCCAGTGAACCGGGCGGCTGATTTTGCGCGCCGCCACCAGAACCGCAACGTATTCCGGATAGACTGTCGTTTTCATGCCGAAGGCTCCACCAACATCTCCGGTGATCACCCGCAGCTTTTCGTTCGGCACGCCCATGATGGAAGCCGCCTGGCTGCGTAACCCGTCGGCGCTCTGCGAGCAGGCGTGGAGCGTATAGGCGTCGCTCGCGGCGTCATATTGCCCGGTGGCGCCGCGCGTTTCGAGCGAGGCGACGACCAGGCGTTGGTTGGCAACGCGTACGCGCGCCACGTGCGGCGCCTGCCTGATGATTTCGGCGACTTCGCGCTCGTTCTCCTCGCTCGGGATTGTGCCGGGCCAGTCGACGCAAAGATTGCCGGGCGCGTCCGTATATAACTGGGTTGTGGCTTTCATCGCCGCATCAAGATCGACAACCGGGGTGAGTTCCTCGTACGCAACGGCGATTTGATCGGCGGCGTCGAGGGCGGCACCGGGGCTCTCTGCCACGACCATCGCCACCGGGTCACCGACATGCATTGCTTTTTCGGCCAGGACAGGACGAAACGGCATCACCATCTTGGCTCCGCCGCGGCCTGCCACCGGCGGATGGCGCGATAGGGTACCGATGCCGGCCGCCTTTATGTCGTCCGCGGTCAGCACTGCCAATACGCCCTTCGCCTTGCGCGCCAACTCGGCATCGACCGACGTGACGCGGGCATGCGCGTGCGGCGAGCGTACGAACGCGGCATAGGCCTGGTTCGGCAGCCTTGGGTCGTCCATGAATTGTCCGCGGCCGCGGACCAGGGCGTCGTCCTCGACGCGAGGGGCGTGATCGGCTGAGGTCGTCACTGTCATTGGGATTCCAGCGGTGGCATGAGGGCTTCAAGTTTATAGCCGAAAGTACTGGTGTCGACAGGGGCTTGCGCGCGGCGCGCCGGTGCGGCACTGGAAGCGCTCCATGCGGGCGCTCCGCGCAAGTTTTCAGGGGACGAAATGGCTACAGTGCGAACGATCGATACCCACACCCATGTTCTGACCCAGGAAACCGCGGTGCTTCTGACCAAAGCCGGTGTCAAGGTCTCGATCACACCGGACGATGCGGAGAATGCGGCGCTCGATGTCAACGGGGTCGTCTACCGGCCGTTTCCGACGGGTGGCTTCGACATCGCCCGCCGCCTGCGCGACATGGACGCCATGGGCGTGGATGTGCAAGTGCTTTCCGCCACTCCTCAAACCTATCTGTACAACCAGGACGCTTCACTGGGTGCCGTCACCGCCGCGATCCAGAACGACCAGATCGCAAAACTGGTCAAGGAAAATCCCCAGCGTTTCATGGGCATCGCAACTTTGCCCATGCAGTCGCCGGAAAAGGCGGCCGATGAACTTCGGCGTGCGATGACGAGGCTTGGCCTGCTCGGAACGATGTTTGCCTCAAACATCATGGGCAAAAACCTTGACGATCCCGGCTTCGAGCCGGTTTGGACAGCCGCGGAGGAGCTTGGCGCATTCGTCTTTATCCATCCAAACAATGTCGCCGGCGCCGAGCGCATGAAGTCCTACTACCTCAACAATCTGATCGGAAATCCGCTCGACACAACAATCGGCGCCGCCTGTCTGTACTTCGGCGGTGTGATGGATCGCCATCCGAAGCTGACAGTGGTGCTTGCTCATGGCGGCGGCTTCACGCCCTATCAGGCGGCGCGCTGGGAGCACGGCTGGCAGGTCAGGCCTGAGCCGAAGAAGAACATCTCCAGGCAGCCGGTGAATATCGCGAAATGCTTCTACTACGATACAATCCTGCATTCGGCGCCGGTCCTGGAATTCATGATCGGCCATGTCGGCGCCGATCGGGTCATGCTCGGCAGCGACTATCCATACGACATGGGCATGATGGATTGCGTGAAGCACGTCCGCTCATTGAAAATCTCCGATGCAGACAAGGCCGCCATCCTGTCCGGACGCGCGCAATCTCTGCTGGCAGCAAAATCATGAACGTCCAAGCCACCCAAAGCGCGCGCATCCCGACTGCTGCTGTCACCGGCCTGATTAACGATGCGATGATCAAGGTCGGCGTATCTGACGACGATGCCGCCAGGATCGCCGAGTTGATGCTGGAGGCTGATCTCGTTGGCGCTGACGCGCACGGCGTTTTCAGACTTCCACAATACGTGCAGCGTCTCAAACTCGGCTCGACGAAGCCGCGGCCAAACATCACCGTGACGCGCAGTGCACCGGCGACCGCCCTTGTGGACGGCGACAATGGCATGGGGCATCTCGTGGTGGCACGCGCAGCGGAGACCGCGATCGAACTGGCGCGCGAGTGCGGCGTTGCGTGGGTCGGTTGCCGGATGTCCGGCCACGCCGGTGCCGCGGGTGTCTACGCTGCCTTGCCGCTGAAGGCAGATATGGTCGGCCTATATTCGGCCGTTGCGAACGCCAATCACATGCCGCTCGCCGGCGGTGCCGAACCGCTGCTCGGCACCAATCCGCTCGCGATCGCGATTCCTGCCGGCAAAGAACCGCCCGTTGTGCTCGACATTGCCACTTCGATCGTGTCCTACGGCACCATCAAAAATCACCGGCTACAGAACAAGCAGCTCGCAGGTGATTGGATGATCGATCCGAAGACCGGCGAGGCGGTGGTCGATCCGCATAAAAGTGCCGAGGCGCTGTTGTTGCCGATGGCGGGCTACAAAGGTGCGGGACTTGCGCTGACCCTTGGTCTGCTGGCCGGCACCCTTAACGGCGCACTTTTTGGTCGCGACTGCGTCGATTTCAACGCCGAGCCGGATAAGGTCACTAATACCGGTCAGTTCGTCGTCGCGCTTGATCCGGGCCGCTTTCAGCCAATCGACCGGTTCAAAGCCGAAGTCGACCGGCACGTCCGCGAGCTGCGCAACACCAAGGCCCTGCCCGGCCAGTCTGTCCGCCTGCCCGGCGAACAGCGTGCGCAGCGTCGTGCCGACCGGCTTCGCAACGGGTTAGCGCTTCCTTCCGAGCTGCTCGTGCAACTCGACAAGCTCGCAAGTGAGATGTCGATCAAGCCGCTGCGCCAACGCTGAAGGAGGTCCGATGACGGGCGCCGCGCTCGATCCCGCCCAGGCCTTCAATCTTGCCGTTGCAGCCTACAGGGCCGGAAAGCTCGCGGATGCCGAGCAACTGTGCCAGCAGATCATTTCCGTCCAACCCGGGCACTTCGACGCGGCTCATGTCCTGGCCATCGTCCAGGCGGCACAGCGCAGGAATGAATCGGCGCTCGCAAGCTACGACCGCGCTCTTGCCCTGCGGCCCAACCACGCCGACGCGCTCAACAACCGGGGCAATACCCTGCTCGCCTTGAACCGGATCGATGCGGCACTTGAGAGCTACGATCGCGCCATCGCCTCGCGGCCAGATTATCCCGAAGCTATATCCAATCGCGGCAGTGCGCTTGAGCGGCTCCATCGACATGACGAAGCGCTGGCCAGCTACGACCGCGCGCTCGCCTTGCGTCCCGATTTCACCGAGGCGCTCTATAATCGTGGCAATGTGCTGAAAGCATTGAAACGTCACAACGACGCGCTCGCAAGCTACGATCGGGCCCTTGCGATGCGGCCCGACCATGCCGATGCGCACAACAATCGCGGACAGGTACTCAAGGAACTGATGCGCTACAAAGAGGCGTTGCAGGCCTATGATGCGGCACTGGCCGTACAGCCCGAGCACGTCATGGCGCATTGCAATGCTTCCGCGGTGCGGCTGCTGACGGGAGATTTTGAACGCGGTTGGGTCGACTATGAGTGGCGATGGCTGAAGGAGTCGGTCATCCCGACATACCGCAATTTCCCGCAACCGATCTGGCGGGGTGGGGGTGCGCTTTCCGGCAAGACAATCCTGATCCATAGCGAGCAGGGATTGGGTGATACGATTCAATTTTGCCGCTACCTGCCGCAGGTGGCGGCCGCAGGCGCGCGTGTCATTTTTGAAGTTCAGAAACCTCTATGGGGACTCATGTCCGGCTTGCTTGGCTCGTCACAGGTCATCGCGAGAGGAGATCCTCTACCGGCGTTCGACATCCACTGTCCGTTGCTGACTCTGCCATTGGCGTTTGGGACTACGCTCGAGACAATTCCGCCCGGTCATGCCTATCTGCGCGCGCCGGCGGAGCACGCGGCAAAATGGCGGGTCCGGCTCGATGGCAAACCGCACCCGCGTGTGGGGTTGGCATGGTCCGGAAATCCCCGGCATGAGAGAGATCAGGAACGTTCGATCCGGCTGCGCGCCCTGCTGCCGCTCCTTGATGTTTCCGCGACATTCGTCAGCCTGCAAAAAGAGGTTTTTCCCGAGGACGCGCTTGTACTGAAGGAGCGCAGCAACATTCTTGCGTGGGGAGAAGAGCTCGAGGACTTTTCCGATACCGCAGGCCTCATGTCCGAACTGGATCTGATCATCGCGGTGGATACCAGCGTTGCCCATCTTGCGGGAGCGCTCGGCAGACCGACCTGGATCCTGGTGACGCGTGTTCCGGATTGGCGCTGGCTGTTCGATCGCGATGACAGCCCCTGGTATCCGTCCGTTCGGCTATTTCGGCAAAACGATACGCGCCAATGGGACAGCGTGATCACGCGCGTTCGCGAAGCGCTTGCTGGATTTGCAGTGCGGCCGAGGGTGTGATCTTTCGAGTAATCCAATTCATGGATCTGGGCTTGCCATTTGCAGCCCGATACCGCTCGTCGGCACGCGATCCGGTGCACCACACATCACATAACGGCCGTATTTGTGATGCCCAACGGAACAAATTGAAATAGACGCAGTTCATTCAGCGTCCCGCCGATTGTTCAGCGTGGGACCGATCTTGGGGCTTTGGCAAAATTCCTTTGCCAGATCAAAACGATGAGTTAGATCGGAAGTAAGGGGTTCGTCGCGCGGGCCAAACGGAAGTTGGCTTGCCTCATCGGCCTGATTCTTTTCGGCGCCGTGATGTCCGCATTTCCGATGCCCAGCGTTTCAAGCGAAAATACATTCGATCGGATTCAGGCCGGGCAATGGGTTGTTGCCTCAATGTACTGGGAAGACAAGCTGGTCTCGACGGGAAAAAGCTTCAATCCAATCGGGTGGCATGCCGCCCACAAAACATTGCCGATCGGCACGTTGATTCGTGTTTCAAACCCAAAAAACCACCGCTCGATCAATGTCACAATCAATGACCGTGGACCGTTTGCACCGAACCGCGATCTCGATTTAAGTCTTGGCGCGGGCACGCTGCTCGGCCTTGAGGGGCTCGGTACCGTCTATATGGAGGTTCTCTCCATTCCGCCGATAAAAAATATGCGGCGGCCGGTAGTCGAAAGCCTGTTCGCGGTGAACGATGCCAATGCAAATTGTGCCGGCGTCTCTGCTTGCTAGAAGCGCGGCATTTCGACACGCCGCGTTATTTGGGGGAGTGCCGGGGATGGCACAACACTGGGTTGTCGTCGGTTTTCGGCTCGGCTCAAAAAGCAACGCAAATGGGCGCGTGCCGCGATGTTTTGTGGCCGTCGAAGGCTTGGAACTATAGTTAATTATTCATTAACCTAATCGGTTAAACTAAGTTTAAGAAACCCTGCCAATTTGTTAACTTTTACCGGTATTCGGGGCGGGGCGACAAATGGCGCTCAGTGCGGCCCTTAAGGTGCGGCCATCGCTCACTGATCGGCCGATGGCGCTACCGCAAAGTCCCGCCGCAACGCACCTAGTCCTGTCTCGACTCTTCCGTCCGCGGGGTATCCATCGCGGGCGTAAGGTCCTGTGTCGTTGACGAAGGAGCAGTCCGGTGACGGCGGGAATCTTGCTCAGCGGCCAAGCGAACGGAGACTGGGTCGAGCTCAGCGCCGCGGGGTCGTGGACGGCTGAATATGCCGGCGCCATCGAGCCGCAAGTTGAAGCCGTCACGCGCAGCATCACGGCGCGGGGCATCGCCATCAACATTAATCGGATCGAGTATCTCGATACTTATGGCGCGTGGCTGATCGAGCGTGCGCTGCGGAATTGGACAACACAGGGGCGCGAGGCCCGTCTTGTCGGGTTACGCGAAGACTATCGCGGCCTGTTCGAAAAGGTGCGCGCCGGCACGCAAACCCTGACGCCGGCGCCGCCGCGCACCAACAGCATCGTCGCGACCCTGGTCAGTGTGGGGATGACGATGTCGGCTGTCGGCGCCGACCTTTTGTTATTTGCACAGATGCTTGGTTCGCTGATGGCGGCGTTTGGGCGCGTGCTGCTCAAGCCCACGACGTTTCGCTTCACGTCGATGATCAACCAGCTCGAACGTGTGGGCTGGCGGGCGGTGCCGATCATTTTGCTGATCACCGTATTGATCGGTGCAATCCTCGCCCAGCAGGGAATTTTCCACTTCCGGAAATTCGGCGCCGACATCTATGTGATCGACATGGTCGGCGTATTGGTGATGCGCGAAGTCGGTGTGCTCATCGTATGCATCATGGTTGCCGGCCGATCGGGTAGCTCGTATACGGCCGAACTCGGCGCAATGCGCATGCGCGAGGAAGTCGATGCGTTGCGCACCATGGGCTTTGATCCGATCGAGGTATTGATCCTCCCGCGCATTCTCGCTCTGGTGATCGCAGTTCCGATTCTGACATTTCTCGGGTCGATGGCCGCGATCTACGGCGGCGGCCTGGTGTCATGGCTCTATGGCGGCATTGCGCCTGAGGTCTTCCTGGCGCGGTTGCGCGAAGCGGTGTCGATTCACACCTTCGAAGTCGGGATGATCAAGGCGCCGTTCATGGCGCTGGTTATTGGCGTCGTTGCCTGCGTCGAAGGATTGCAGGTCCAGGGCAGCGCCGAATCGCTTGGCGAGCAGACGACGAATTCGGTGGTGAAATCGATCTTTCTGGTCATTGTGCTGGACGGCATTTTCGCCATGTTCTTCGCCTCCATCGGAATGTGACATGGCAGGCAATTCAAACACGCCGGTGATCGAAGTGCGGGATTTGGTTGTCGATCTCAAAGGCAACCGGATTCTCAACGGGGTGACGCTGGACGTATATCGCGGGGAAATTCTGGGATTTGTCGGCGCGTCGGGCGCGGGAAAATCGGTTCTCACCCGCACGATCGTCGGTTTGCTGCCGAAGCAGGATGGCCGCATTGACGTTTTTGGCGTCAATCTCGACCAGGCCGGTGAAGTGCAGCGGCAGGAGATCGAACGCCGGTGGGGCATCCTGTTCCAGCAAGGCGCGTTGTTTTCCTCGTTGACGGTCGGTGAAAATGTCGAGTTCCCGATCCGCGAATATCTCGACGTATCGGACAAGCTGATGACCGAAATTGCCATTACCAAGCTCGAAATGGTCGGTCTGAAGCCGGACGTTTATCGAAAGTTCCCTTCGGAACTTTCGGGCGGCATGATCAAGCGTGTCGCGCTTGCACGTGCACTCGCGCTCGACCCGGAAATTCTGTTCCTTGACGAACCGACATCAGGCCTCGATCCGATCAGCGCCGGCGATTTCGACCAGTTGATCCTGACCTTGCAGCGGACTTCGGCAATGGCCGTTTTCATGGTAACTCATGACCTCGACAGCTTGCATACGATCTGCGACAGGATCGCGGTTCTTGGGGACGGCAAGATCATCGAAGCCGGCACGATGGATACGATGCTGGCGTCGCAGCATCCTTGGTTGAAGGCATATTTTCACGGCGCGCGCGCACGGAGTGGCCTGCGGGCTGCGGCGGGAAGTTAATGGAGTAGGGTGATGGAGAGAAAAGCGCACTTCGCACTTATCGGACTGTTCACGTTCGCGGTCGTCGCGGGCGCGTTCGGATTCATATTCTGGCTGCACCACTCATCCGGCAAGAAGCAAGCCGTTGCCTACCGTGTGATCTTCGACAGCTCGGTCTCGGGGCTGCAGGTCGGAGGCAATGTCCTCTTCAACGGCATCCGCGTCGGCGAGGTCACAAACCTGCGCCTCGACCCGGACAAGCCATCCCAGGTCATTGCCATGCTGGCGGTCAACAAATCGACACCCATACGTTCGGACACCAAGGTCGGTCTCGAATTCCAGGGCCTGACGGGCGTCGCGGCTGTTTCGCTCAAGGGCGTTTCCGCGACGACGCAACTGATCGAAAGGGAAGAAGGCGAGCCGCCGACCTTAAAGGCCGATCCTAGTGCCAGCCAGGACATGATGCAGGCAGCGCGCGACGTGCTGAACAAGGCGGAAGAAGTCATCACCGTCAATCAGGAGGCGTTGCATCAGGCGATCACGGATATAGCGTCGTTCAGCGCTTCGCTCGCGCGCAATACCGACAATGTCGATTCGATCATGGTCAATGCCCGCGAAACCATGAGCAACGCCAAGGAGGCTACGGCTTCGGCCCGTACGCTGATCGACAATCTTGATAAGCGCACCGACGACATCACAATTGGCGTCAACAAGATGACCGCAACCGCGACGAGGCAGATTGAAATCGCCGGCAAGGCCATCACCGACCTCGCGCACAACCCACAGCGGATATTGTTTGGGGGAAGTGCGGCCCCCGCGGCCCGCTGACGAACTACGCGCCGCGCGTTTTTTCAGCTGAAATCGGCATCGAAACGCGATGCTATCTCGTTGCGGCATTGTGGCGCGCCCGGCTCGCGCGGATAGCCGATTTGCTCCTCCGGCGCCGCCTGCTAGCGTGTGAGCGCGATTGAGGGAGCAGCCGGGGGGTCGCTCAACATGGAAGCTGGTAGCGGCCGCGCGCCGCGAGCGGACGATATTCGCCCGTCGAGCGCCGGTGTTCTGCTTTTGTTGCTGGTGCTTACAGCGGTTGCGTCGATTCCGGTCGTGACGCATCCGCTTCCGCCGCTTTCCGATTACGCCAATCATCTGGCACGCATGCATATTATCGACGCGATTGGCTCGGACGCCGACCTTTCGCACTATTATACGATTGAGTGGCAGCTCATCCCGAACTTGATGATGGACCTCATAGTTCCGGTCCTGCATCGGTTCATGAGCGTTTATCTGGCCGGACAGATATTCACGATACTCGCGTTCGTCCTGATCATCTCCGGCACCCTCGTTCTCAATCGCGTGTTGACCGCTCGCTGGTCGATACTGCCGCTCATTGCCCTGCCGCTGCTTTACAACGGTGTTCTGCTGGTCGGGGTCATGAATTACGTGTTTGGCGTCGGGCTCGCGCTGTGGGCGCTTGCGGCATGGGTTGCCTTGCGCGAACGCTACTGGCCTTGGCGCCTCGCCGTGTCGGCGCTTTTCGCGCTTGCGCTGTTCTTCTGTCATTTGTTCGCGGCGGGTGTCTACGGGCTGGGCGTCTTTGCCTTCGAACTTCATCGCCTGTGGGTGCATAGAACCGAGCCGAAACTGCCGCGTCTCCTCGATTTCACGGCTAGCGGCGCGCCATTCATGCTACTCGCGTTGCTGCTGATGGCGGGCCCGACTTGGCATGTGGACGGCACCTTCGCCTACTGGGAACTGTCAGGGAAATTAGACGGCTTGATGTTGGCCGTGAACGTCTACTATCCCGCGATTGCGTTCTCGCTGCTGGCCGCCGCCGGATTTGCCGGCGTTTATGCGCAACGCCGTGGCATATTGGGTTTTCATCCGGTGGGCTTAGTGATCCTTGCCGCCGGTACGATTGTCTATCTTGTCATGCCGCGTGCTCTGTTCGGCGCCTATCTCGCTGACCAGCGGTTGCCGATCGCACTGGCCTTCATGCTGATTGCCTGTTTTGATTTCAAGCCGCGGAAAAAAATTGCCCACGCCGGCCTGCTCGTGGTCGTCATCGTTCTCCTGGCGGTGCGCATCTCCGAAGTGCAATTCGTCTGGAACCACCTCCAGAAATTCACCGACGAGTTCGTTCAATCCGTCCAGGAGATTTGGCGCGGCTCGCGGGTCCTGGTGGTCTATGGCAATCGTTCATCGGGGCGGGAAATCAGCGACTTCGAGCTGGTGCATGCAGCCTCAATTGCCACGATCGAGCGCTCGGCAATGGTGTCGACGTTGTTCACCGTGAGGGGCAAGCAGATCCTGCACGCGCGCAGGGAGTTCGAAAAATACGTCGAAACCGAAGATCATTGGCCGCCGTCACTGCCATATATTCTGCAGGTCGCCCATGGTGACAAGGCGAACGCCTCCTATTTCTGGAAAGATTGGCCGCAGCACTACGACTACGTGTACTTGCTGTTCACGACGCCGGAGATACGGAACCCGGACAGGGTTCATCTCGGTCTTCTCTACGGCGGCGATGCATTCCAGCTCTATCGGGTATTGCCTACCGTCGCGATAGACCGGTAAGCGTCATTCGACCTCGATCGGCAGTTTCACCGGCTGTTTGCGCTTGGCTGAAAGGTCGAGCGCCTTTGTCAGCATCAGGTTTCGGTGGGCTTCCTCGACCGTTGCGGCCGCTGTCGGCAGTCCGAGTGCGACACGATTGAGCCAGGAATTCGGTCTCCTCCGCCATCGGTCCGCGGAGCTCGCCAAGTGCCATGTCACCAGGCGGATAGCTGCCCATGAAATCCACCAGCCGCGTGGCGTCGGGGTTGTAACCCTCCGATTGCGGCTTGGATACCGCCAGCACGATATCACGATGCGTGTCGTCGATCGTGAGCACGCCGGTCGTGCCGACAATGCCAACTTCGAGCGAATAGACCGCCCCCGGCCAGGTCACCGGGAGAGCCCAGGAAATGTTGAGGTGATAGATGGTTCCGTCGTCGAACAGGATCATGCCGGCGGTCGCATCGATCCCTTTGTAGGAAGGGCCGAGCACCTTGTCGATCGAGCGCGCATAGCATTCGACCGGTTTCTTCGAGTTGAGACACCACATGCAGATATCGAGCGCGTGCGTACCGGAAATCACCATCGGCGAAATCGTCGACGGATCGTTGGTGCGTTTGTAGTTGTCGATGGCCACAAGACGATTCATGAATGCGCGCGAGGTGACCATGGTGACGTCGCCGAGCGCACCAGTGCGGCACTTTTCCTTGGCGGCCAGCCAACGGCGGCGGAAGCGCTGGGTATAGCCGACGACAGCGTCGATCTTGGCGTCCTTGATTGCCTTGAGCACGCGCGCAGATTCCTTGAGATCGGTCGCCAATGGCTTTTCGATCAGCATCGGAATGCCACGCTCGACGGCGGCCATAATCGGGTCGACGTGCAAATGCTCGTCGGTGCAAATGATGGCAGCCGTCACCTCGGGGCGCTTTATCAGTTCGACGTGGCTTTGCGTGACGAAATCGGCGTCGATTTTTTCGCCCACCTCGCCGGCGCGGTTCGGATTCTTCTCAGCGAGCCCGATCCATTCGACCGCCGGGTGGCGGGCCGCGACCTCACCGCGGAATAGCCCGACGCGGCCGCCGCCGATAATGGCGAGGCCGACGCCCTTCGCGGACTTCTTCATGCATTTACCCCTGCGCGGATCTTTTGCTTGAATTCTGCAATTGCCGAGATCGTTTCATTCGACAGCGGCAGATCCACGGGCTCGTTACGGTCCGCGGACAGGTCTGCCGCACTGTAGGTTTCCATCACGCGGCGCGCACTTTCCGGCGTCACCATCACGGCCGTGTTGCGAATGCAGGCCTCCAGGAAATGGATGGTTTCGGGGCCCATGCCTCCGGCAAAAACGTTGTCGACCCATTCACCTGGCATGGTCGACATCGGGAATTGCTGCCCATCCTTGGCGGTATTGAGCCAGTTGTCCCGCTGCGTGTCGTCGAGGAACAATGAACCCTCGGTCCCGGTGATTTCGATCCAGGTTGCGCAATAATTCGGATAGCTCGGCGGTAGATTCCAGCCGCCGCCGATCATCACCGCCACGCCATTGTCCATCGTGACGGTGGTGAACATCACGTCATGCGATCCGTTGATCGGCTGCATGTAGCCGTAGGCGCCTTGCGAGTAGACGCGCACCGGCTTTGCCGGCTCAAGAAGCCAGAGCACGAAATCGAGATCATGTGTCGATTCCATCACGACGGGCGAAAGCCGAACCCGGCTCGCGATCTTCTTGCCCAGGCTGCGCGAAAGATGCCGGCTGACCAGCACCGAAACGACCTTGCCCAGTGTTCCATCCACGATCTTTTTCTTGGCGTAGGCGATCTTCGGATTGAATTGCTGCGAGTATCCGATGGTGAACTTGAGATTATTGCGCTTCGCGAGCTGGATCAGCTCGTCGGCCTCCCACAATTCCAGCGCGATCGGCTTTTCGAGCATTACGTTCTTGCCGCTTCTCAGACAGTCACGGCAGATCGGATAGTGGTTCGATTCCGGTGTGGTCGAAATGTAGACGACCGAAATATTGTCGTTCTTGATGATGTCGTTGTAGTCGGGCGTTGCGGTGGCGGGCTTGTAGAGTTTTTTCACCTCGGCAAGTCGGTCCGGCCGGATTTCGCACAAGTGCAATTTGTCGACCAGGGCGGTGCGCGACAGCGTATCCGCGCGTGTGCCGCCCACCCAACCGACCCCGATTACCGCTGCTTCAACAGTCTTCACTGACGTTCCCCGTGGTTTCGTTTTTCGGGCCGGACACTACCCTAGGAGGTGAGGAGCCGAAAGAGCCGTCGATTTCAACGGGCGAAAGCGTCTTGCCCCGCGCCAAACACCTGCATTGCGAACTGTGGGTAGACCTCGGCCAACTGCGGCGCCACTACGTCGCGCAACAGTGCCAATGTCGCAGGCGAGGGTACCGGCGTCTTCGGCACAATGGCGGGCCGCTCGAATTCGAAGCCGGTGTTTTCGATCACGTCCGCGACTGTATGGCCGGGGTGGACACTGGCCAGAGTGAAATGGCCGCCTGAGAAGGTGAACAGGCAACGATTGGTGACCAGCGCGATCGGCCCACCGGTGCGGTAGACATTCGGCCCGCTGCTGCCGGGCGCGCTGATGAAGTCGACCTCAGGCACCAGCGTGCGTCGCGAATGCTCCGTACGGAACAGGATCACCTTTGGGACGACGTAATACAGATAGGCCGAGCCGAACGAGCCGGGGAACCGCACGTCTGGATGTGCGTAATCTCCCGTACTCACCAGATTGACATTACCGGCGCCATCGATCTGGCCTCCGGAAAGGAAGAACACGTCAATGCGGCCCTGGCCGGCGCAGTCGAAAAGTTCACGTGCCCCGTCGGTAAAGAAATTATGTTTGCGGCTTTGCAACAAGGATACGTATGGACGCCCGCCGCCGCGTTCACGGGCAAGCAGTGCCGCAATTGCGGGAATCGGCGAAGCATTGCCGACCGCCACATGACGTACGTCACCAATCAAATTCGCGATCACGTCGGCGAGCAGCTCTTCGTCACGAAAGACGTTTTGCGTCATGGTCGGGAAAACCCCCGGCCTAACAAGCGAAAATTATGCGGCGCGCTTTTCATACACATACTGATCCAGATATTCGCCAAAGCCGTCCGCCGTCGCTGCCATGCGCGCGTACAGTGACAGGTGATCGGAGTCGGCGCCGTAGTAATCGGGCAATGGCAAAGGCCAGGCGCCGCGCTCGGCGATTGCTATGTTCTCGACATAAAATCCCGGCAATGTTCCGGCGGCGAGCACGGGATCGTCAAGCAGGTTGCCGTCATGAATTTTTTCGACTGTTGCAATCGTTTTTTCGGCGGCATGCGCCATCGTTGCGAGTTCGCGCTGCCGGCCGATCCAGACGTTGCCGAATAGGTCCGCCATGGGCGCGTGAATCAGCGCAACATCGGGCTTGATGGCCGGCAGCAGCACGATCGGATCGTCGTTTCCGAAAGGGCTGTCAATTACTTTCCAGTCGTCGCGGTATTTCAACACATCGGATCCGATGAGCCCGCGCAGTGGCATGAACGGCACGCCTTTCTCCGAAGCCTGCAGGGCCGCGTGCAAGGCCGGGCAAGTTGCATCCCTCATCTTGATCGTGCGCGCTTTGATTGCCGCGGTGAACCGCGGCGCCGGTCCGAACTCGCCAAGGCTTACGGCACTCGTTTCCAGCGTTTCGACACATCCGGCACCGATCATGAGATCGGCCTGCATGCTCGATGTCGGCAGTGCCACCAGATGCAGGCGCCTGATGCCGCGTTTAATCAGCGCGCGGGTCGCCGCCATGGGAACGCCCGAAACCTCCCGTGGCACGACCAGCATGCACCCGTCCGTTATCGGGATGATCGCATCGTCGAGAGATTTCGCCGGTTGAAACATGTTCTGCCGAATAACGCTGGGGCATTTCTGCCATTACTGGCTAATTTCCCATTCTTGTGCTTGTAAGGTCCACACAATTCTGCGCCACGTGCCGGCGCATGACCCGGAAGTTGTATTTCGGCTTGCAATACCGATCATGCGCAAGGATCAAAGATGACCCTGCAGGACAAATTGCGCTCCAAGCGCTTCGTGATCACGGCCGAGGTCACGCCTCCCGTTTCGGTCGACCGCGCCGAACTGCTGGCCAAGGCATTGCCGCTGAAGGGCCTTGCGGACGCCGTCAACGTTACGGATGGCGCCGGAGCGCGGCCGCATCTGGGGGCCGTCACCGCGGCGGCGATTCTTGCGGAACAGGGCATAGAACCGATTCTTCAGCTGACCTGCCGCGATCGCAATCGTATCGCACTGCAAAGCGACCTCCTGAGTGCTGCGGCTTCCCGCGTACGCAACATCCTCGTGCTGCGCGGTGACGACCCGAGCGCCGGCGACCAGCCCGAAGCCAAACCGGTATTCGACCTTGATCCGCGCTCACTGCTCAATACCGCCCGTCGTCTTCGCGACTCGGGAGAGTTGCCGACCGGCCGCAAGGTGACCGGCCACGCAGATTTTTTTCTCGGGAGTGCCGATAACCCGATCGATCCAGCCCCCGGATGGCAACCGACAGCGCTGCAGGCCAAGATCGAGGCCGGAGCGCAGTTCGTGCAGACGCAATTCTGCATGGACGCCGGCGTCGTACGCCGCTATCTGGCGCGCCTTGATGAGGTCGGCGTGACCGGCAAATTATCGTTTCTCATCGGCATCGTGCCGTTGCGCTCTGCTAAATCCGCCCGCTGGATCAAGGAAAAGCTTTTCGGCGCCATCATTCCCGATGCGCTCGTAGAGCGCATGGAGCGAGCGACTGACCCCGTCGAAGAAGGCCGCAAAATCTGCGTCGACGTTGTACGCGAATTGGCGGATGTACCGCATGTCGCGGGCGTGCACATCATGGCGCCGGGTAATGATGCGGCGGTGCCGGAGGTGATCAAGTCCGCGCGCGAGAGCATCCGGCGGCTAGCCGCGGTGTAAATTGCCGCGCGCTGCCAAATGCCGGGGCCCGAATTGCGCAACCTCTCAAGGGCATGCAGTGTCGGGGGCCTGGCCGATTGCGGCGTTTTGCCTGGCGAGATTCAGGCTAGTCCCACACACTGGCACTTGGGAACGCCGCCGCGGTAAAATTCATGTTAAGATTGCCGGATTGAAGGGCCCGCTCAGAGGCCTTGAGGTATCGCAATCCAGGGAGGAACTTCGCCATGCGCATCGCATTATCCGGCAAGGTTGCTATTGCCGTCATCGTTGGCGCCGCCACGCTCGGCGCTCTGTTGGCTTCGGCCGGCGCGCAGGAAAGAGTGTGGAAGCACGGGCTGATCAACGCCAAGGCGGACGCGGGTATTTTCCTGATGGTATCGACGCGCGATTTCGCCAAGAAAGAAGGATTGAAGCTCGAAGTTTCCCAGTTCAAGGACGACCAGCTTGCGCTTAAGGCGCTGATTGCCGGCGAACTTGACAGTTTCGAAGGCGGACCGCAGGGCGTGTTCGCCGCCGATGCCAAGGGCGGTGACGTCAAGCTGCTCGGCTGTCATTGGGTTGTGGTTCCGCATGGAATTTATGCCACCGACAAGATCAGCAAGGTGCAGGATCTCAAGGGCAAACAGATCGCGGTGTCGGCCCCCAATTCGATGCCCGATATGCTCGCGCGTTCGGCGCTGGCTAAATTCGGGGTCTCCGATACCGACGTGAAGCTCGCTGCGGTAGGCGGTGATCGCGACCGGTATCAGGCGCTGGTCGGTGGCGTCGTCGATGCCGCCGTCGTGTCGAACGAATACCAGCCGATCGCACCGAAGAATATCCATTTGCTGGTTGCCGGCCGTGATGCCGTGCCCAATTTCCTACGTGTCTGCATGGTGTCGAGCGCCAAGAAACTGGCCGAGCGTGGGGATGATGCCGTGAAGTTTCTTGCTGCCGAGATGAGCGCGCTTAGATTCGCGCTTGCCAACCGGGATGCGACCATCGCGCTCACGCGCGAAATCATACACGCCAAACCCGACGATCCGCGGCCGGCATTCGTGTACGACGACGCCATTCAACATCACGCTGTCGATCCGGCGCTGCCGTTGCCGGCCGAAAAGATCCAGTGGATCCAGGAACAGATGGTAAAGGCCGGCAAGTTGAAGGCGCCGCTCGATCTGAAAGTGGTCACCGCGCCGGAATACCGCGAGAAAGCCCTGAAGGTCATTGGCCACTGAGACTTTCAAAATTTTTTGGAGAATTGAATGGGTGAGGTGACATTCCTCGATGTGTCCAAGCGCTTCTCTTTGCGCATGGATGGCGAGGTCCATCAGGTACAGGCACTGGATCGCGTGAGCTTCACCGTCAACGATGGTGAAATCGTCGCGCTTATCGGTCCGTCCGGCTGCGGCAAGACCACGGCCCTTCGTGTCGCCATGGGGCTCGATCCGTCAACGGGTGGGCGCGTCACGGTCGATGGACGCGAAATCAACGGATGTGGGCATGATCGCGGCATGGTGTTCCAGCACGCAGAGCTGTTGCCGTGGCTTTCCGCGCTGCAGAACGTGATGTTCGGGCTGGAGATGAAAGGCATACGGGGGCAATTGCTGCTTGAGACAGCGAAAAAATATCTTAACCTTGTCGGTCTGAAGGACTCGCAAAACAGGCGCCCACATCAGCTCTCCGGTGGCATGAAACAGCGGGTCGGCATTGCACGCGCTCTCGCCATCGACCCCAAAGTGCTGCTGATGGACGAGCCGTTTGGCGCACTCGACGCCCAGACGCGCGAAACGTTGCAGGCCGAGCTCCTGGATATTCACGCTCGTACCGGAAAGACGATATTGTTTGTCACCCATGACCTTGACGAAGCCGTCATCATCGCCGATCGCATCGTGGTCATGAAGAACGGCCGAGTACAGGAAATCATGAGCGTGCCGCTCAAGCGTCCGCGCCCCGACCTCGGCCTTGTCCGGGGCATGCCTGAATTTGCCGAGACGCGATACAAGGTCTGGCGTGCGCTTCACGACGACGCCACGGTGCACTAGCACATGAGCCTGAAGCGAAAACAGCGGCTGCTGCCCGGGAACGCGCCCCAGGAAAAGCAATAATGGTCGATATCGCGAACCGACACGATAAAACGGCCGCGGCCGAAAAGCCGGAGGCAGTCGAACGCCGGCCTTTGCCGCGCTGGTTGATCACACTCGCATCCGTAGCGGTGCTGCTGATTGTCTGGGAGATATTCGGGCGCCGCATTAATCCGGTATTCGGATCATATCCGTCTGCGATTGCGGTTGCATTCTGGGAATTGCTCGTCAGCGGCCAGCTAGGGTCCGCCCTTTACAAATCCCTGCGGCCCTTTGTTCTCGGCTACGCGCTTGCCATCGTGATCGGGGTGCCGCTGGGACTTTTTATCGGCGGGTTTCGCGTGGCCGAAGCCGCGCTCGGATTTTACATTACGGCCGGCTACGCGATGCCGCTCGTCGCGCTCGTGCCGTTGCTGATCCTGTGGCTGGGGCTCGGATTCGCCGTCAAAGTCGCGGTGGTGTTCCTGATGTCCCTGTTCCCGATCTGTATCAATACTTGGCTCGGCGTCACTGCCGTACCGAAAACATTGATTGAGGTCGGAAAATCATTCGTGGCGCCCGACACCGTCATTCTTCGCCGCATCATTCTTCCGGCGACGTTGCCCTATATCATGGCAGGCATTCGGCTTGCCGTCGGCCGCGCGGTGGTCGGAATGGTGATTGCGGAGTTTTTTACGACCATTTCCGGCCTTGGCGCGGTCATCATCAATTCCGCCAACAATTTCGACACCGCGACGATGTTTGTTCCAATCATCATCCTGATGATTATGGCGATCGGTCTCAATTGGCTGATCGGTTTTGTTGAACGCCGGGTTGCACCTTGGCAGGCAGAGATATCCGGCCGGGACCGGGACTAGCTGCCGCACGGTCGCGCAAGACTATCGCGTCAGTGTCCGCATCGCTTCCAGCAGCCCGCGTACCTGCCGCTCTGCAATCTCGCGCGTGATGAAGACCAGGCGGCTTTGCCGATTGGTGTCCGGCCAGTTCTCCAGCTCGACCGGAGGATGGGCAAGATGCTGGACGAACTGAACCAGTACCGGGCCCTGGCAGTCCTTAATGTTCAGAAAACCCTTGACGCGCAGCAAATCCGGACCGCGCAGTTGCATCAGCGCGTCCATGGTTTTTGCAAACGCGGACCAGGGCATCGGTGCATCTTCCGTCAGAACAAAACTGCCGATGCCGTCGCTGTGTTCGGCGTCGGCCATGAACGCGTTGCGGCGATCAGAGGCCGGCTCTGTCAGCCGGTTCGGATCGATCTCGCCATTGACCGCCTCATGAATTTCCGCGCCAGGATTGAGCGCGCGTAGCCGTGCAGCCAGAGCCGCGCCGGCGCTCTCGCCGGCAATATCGGTCTTGGTGATGATGAGCCGGTCCGCGAGCATCGCCTGCTTTCGGGCTTCCGCCGACCACCCGAGCGTATCGAGGCCGGTTTCGGCATCCACCACCGTCACCACCGTTTCGACATGAAACATGCCGCCCAGTGCACGATCGGTGGCGAATGTCTGCAAAATCGGGCTTGGATCCGCCAGGCCGCTGGTCTCGATCACGATGCGCCTGAAATCCGGCAATTCGCCCCGCTCGCGCTCGACGACCATCCGGCGCAATGCCTGCTGCAGATCGGTCCGCGTGATGCAACACAGGCAGCCGTTGCCGAGAAGCAGCGTCTCATCCGCGCTCGATCGCACCAGGGCGTCGTCGATGCCGGCCGCGCCGAACTCATTGACCACCACCGCGGTGCCTCGGCCCTGCGGTGTCGCGAGAAAGCGCTTGAGCAATGTGGTTTTGCCGGCGCCCAGGAAGCCGGTGATTACGGTCACCGGCACACGCGCACCGCGCTCGCGCTTGAGCTTTCGGCCGAAGAGCCCGGCAGCCGGTGAGGGGAAGGGTGAGTTCATGACGGCAGCATATCACGTTGCGGTCACGTGACCCCCGGTACGTCGTGGATCAGATGATCCCGCCGGCGGAACTGCCGCGCTTGCCCAGGCGAGATGGCCGGGACATGCCCGGCCATGGTCGGTCATGGCCGATCATGCCCGGTCATGCCAGCTTCCACTAAAAGTCCATCTCAAGCGTATAAAGCCCGCCCGTGTGACGGTCGACGGTGTACACGATCTGCCGTTCATCGACGAACACGTCATTAAGCTGCACTGCACCCGCCGGCGTGCCCTTGGGCGGCGGCGGCACGAAGGCGCCGACTTCCCTGGGCTGATACGGATTCGAACGTCATACGCGCGCAGACCGCCGTTAAAGAAAGTGCCAAGCACGATCTGGTCGGATTGCCATGCGGTCGGCACCGCGACGTTTTCGTGAATATTGTGAGCTCCGAATCGGCCGCCGCGATCCTTGTAGGCATCGACCGGCGGCAGCGGGCAGGTCGAGATCGATACGGGGTGCGTCTCGTCGCGCATGTCGAGAATCCAGATGAGCTTTGGCCAGTCCTTACCGGCATTCTCGGTCGACTCGTCGGTCACCAGCATCAGGCCGCGCTCGAACAGCGGCACCGCCGTGTGCATGAAGCCGGTATACGGCGGTGAATTGGTCCAGTGAGAAATTACCTTCGGATTAGCCTTGTCCTTGATGTCCATCACGAACATGCCGCCATCGATGTAGCAGAGGTAAAGCCGGTCGGGCCGCTGCGGGTAGACATTCGTATTGTGCGCGCGATAGCCCTTGTCGAGCGGGTGGCGCGGGGGCGGTACGACGTTGTCCGTCGCCGACGTGCCCGGTAACCACCAGCGGCCCACCTCTTTCGGCTTCGACGGATTGCGCACGTCGATGCAGCGGTAGAACTGGTCGTCGAGCGGATTGCTCGGCTTGAAGTCGGGCGAACCCGAGGCCATGTGCACATATTCGCCGTCGCAAAACCACAACTGGTGCACGCCGCGCGAATGTTCGCCTGAACAGTCGAAAAGCGAGATCGAGCGCGGCTGCTCGGGCACCGAGACGTCGAACAGCTCCAGCCCCGCGGGCTTTTGCCCGACCTTCTGCGTCTGGTAGGCGACAGCCAGGATGTCGCCGGATAATTCCAGGGAATTCGAACGCATGTAAGCCTGCGGCAAATCGGTCTGCACGACAACCTTCGGCTTGCGCGGATCCGAGACGTCGACGCCGGTGAAGTTCTTCGGTGCGCTTTCGTGCGCCAGCCAGATGATCCGGCGGCCGTCCTTGGCGACCTGCACGGCCATGCCTTCGCCCATTCCGCCGAAGCCGCCGAGGTCGTTCTGCGCGAGGAGGTTGAAATTCCAGGTGACGGGCTCGCCGCTCTTGTTCAGCGGGCTATCGGCGGATGGCATGATTAGCTCCAGTGCTGGTCAGTCTCACGGAAAGGCCGGCGCGGTCGCGCCGGCCTCGGTTCACAAACTTACGTGCGGTCAGGCGCCGGCTTTCTTGAGAAACTCCGTGCGCAGGGCCTTGTCCCAGTCCGGCATTGCCTTGAGTTTCTTGGCATCGATCAGGACCTGCGCCTGTCTGGTCATGTAAGGCTTGATATCGGCGGGCCAGCCGGGCTGCACTTCGACGCGCGCGAGTGCCTTCGCGAATGTGTCTTTCGACAGTTTGTAGCCTTTCGACGTGTAGAATGAATACACGACTTCGGCGACCTTGCCGGGATTGCTTTTGAAGTCCTTTGCCACTTCAACCCATGCCTTGAGATAAGCGACAACGGTGTCGGGGCTTTTCTGCACGAATTCCGGTGTCGCTGCCATGAATACCGGCAACCTGTCGAATTGATCGAATTCGGAAATCGTCACGGCAAGACCGTCGGCCTCTGCAATCGCGTTGTAGGGCTCGACATTGACCATTGCATCCACGGTTTTCGCCGCCATGGCCGAAACCATGTCGTTGACGTTCATGCGGATCTCTTCGTAGTCGCCCTTTTTCATGCCGGCCTTCGTGGCGATCTGGTCCACGAAAATGTTGCCGGTCGAGGATCCGGTCTGGTTTGCGACTTTCTTGCCTCTGAGCTGCTCGACCTTGGTAATGCCGAGATCCTTGCGCGCCATCACGCGCGCAGTCTTGCCGACATATTCGATCATCGCAATCGCGAGCAGGCCACCTTTGTCGTAGCCGATTGCGAAGGAGGGCCCGGCATACGTGCCCATGTCGACCTGGCGGGCAACCATCTGCTGCATGGTGAGATTGCCCGACGGCACTGCGAATTCCTCGAATTTCACGCCGTGTTTTTCAAGCAGTCCCGAGCGCAGAAGATAATAAGTCGGCATGCCCCACATGTTGGTCTGGTAGCCTTGCCGAACCGTCTCAAGTGCGAGCGCCGGCCGCACGCCCAATCCTGCCGTCAGCACGCCGGCGCCGGCTGTTGCCAGGGCCTGGCGGCGAGTCCAACCTTTGTTCGCAGTGCTCATTGTTTATCCTCCCTATGATTTGCTCTTGCCGTTTGCAGTTTTTGTTTCGCTCGGACCTATGTCGTGGCCGAGATGCCGCAGCAACTCCTTCTGACACTCGACGAATTCCACGCTCAACGGATCTCGCGGCCTTGGCAGATCGATCTTCATTTCGGTCTTTACCGTCCCCGGATGCGCTGACATGACCACGACACGATCAGCCAAGTATACCGCTTCGGCGACGTTGTGGGTCACATAGATCACCGTCTTGCGGGTTTCGTGCCACACATCGGCAAGCAGCCGCTGCATGTCGTCGCGAGTGAGCGCGTCGAGAGCAGCAAACGGCTCGTCCATCAACAGTACAGACGGATTGTATGCCAGAGCCCGGGCGATGGCGACCCGTTGCTGCATCCCGCCGGAAAGGTGGTGAGGGTAGGAGCCCGTAAACTTCTCAAGCTTCACGAGCCGCAGCTGCTCGCGCGCGATCTTGTCGCGCTCGTTTTTCGGGACGCCCTTCATCTCGAGGCCGAACTCGACGTTGCCAAGTGCCGTGCGCCAGGGAAACAGCTGGGCGAAATCCTGAAATACCACGCCGCGGTCCATGCCGCTGCCGGTGACGGGCTTGCCTCCGATACGTATCTCGCCGGCGGCGGGCGAAAGAAATCCGGCGATAATGTTGAGCAACGTGGACTTGCCACAACCCGATGGGCCGACGATGCAGAGAAACTCGGAAGCGCCGATGTTGAAGTTGACGTCCTTGACGCCGGGCACCTTGCCGCCCGGCGTATCGTACACCAGCGTCACGTCTTTTATTTCGATAGGGACCATTCCTGAGTACCGTTTCTAGCCTTTGGCCATGCGGACCATGCCCCAGCGTTGCACGGTCGCGCGCTCGATTGAGCCGAACACGAGCCGTTCGAAAGCATAGCCGATGCCCCCGATGACGAGCAGGGCCGCCAGCATGATATCGGTATTGAGGAATTCCTTGGCGTCGAAGATCACCCAGCCGAGCCCCCAGTCGGACGCCGCAATCATTTCGGCACCGACCACCGCGATCCACGCGCGCAAGAACGCCTGCCGCATGCCGGTGATGATAAATGGCGAGGCACCTGGGATGATCACCTTCCAGAACAGTTTGTTCTCGTCGGCGCCCATGGCGCCGGCGGCCCGCAGCCAAAGCGGATTGACCGAGCGAACACCCGACCAGGTATTGAACACCATCGGGAATGTCGCCGCATAGAAGACAATCAGGATCGTCGTCAGGTTGCCAATGCCGAACCACAGCATGAACAGCGGAACGAGCGCAAACGACGGAATCGGCATCAATGCGCTCACCAGCGGTAAAAAGAAATTTTCCACGCGTTGGAACCGCGCCATCAGAATCCCGAGCGGAATTCCGGCGACGATGGCAAGACAGAAGCCGAACATGACCCGATACATCGTAAAAGCGGCGTGCTCAAACATCGTGCCGTCGGCGAACATTGCAAAGAGGGTGCGCACAATCGTCGGGATCGTGGGCAGCAGAGCCTCCGCAAAATAGCCGCTGCGCGCCAGAAGTTCATAGGTGGCGGCGGCCACCGCCAGCGTGATTGCTGCGCGAACGAATGAACGCCGGCGCTGTCCATGTTCGGTCATGACGTGACCATTCCCCACCGCACGACGGTGTAGTCTTCGATTTTCTGGAAGACGAGCTTCTCGAGGGAAAGCCCGATGAGCGCGATCACCACAATGCCGGCCAGCATCGCATCCGTGTTGAGAAATTCTCGTGCACCGAAGATCAGCCAGCCGAGACCCCAGGGAACGGCGGCAAGCATTTCGACTGCAACCAGGATACGCCACGCCTGCGCGAGACCGAGCCGCAATCCGGTAAGGATGTACGGCAGCGCCCCGGGAAGGATGACATGGCTGAACAGTCGGCGGTCGTCGGCGCCCATGGATTGTGCCGATCTCACCCAGATTTCCTTCACCGCTTTTACGCCGGTCCAGCTGTTGAACAGGATCGGGAATGCTGAGACGAAGCCGACCAGCAGCACGGCCGAGACGTTGCCGAGACCGAACCAGAGCAGGAACAACGGCGCATAGGCGAGGCCCGGAATAGGCGCGCAGATGCTTACCAGCGGCAGGAAGATGTCCTCGGCCCGCCGCGAACGCCCCATCAGCACGCCGATGCCCACCCCAAAGACGGCGGCCAGCGCAAATCCACTCAAGAGGCGAATGACCGTTTCAATCGTGTGATGCGGCAGAATGCCGGCGATCGTGAGTTCCACGAAGGATCGCGCTACTTCTTCCAGTGTCGGAAACAGCCTGTGCGGAAAAATGCCGGCCCAGGCGATAATTTCCCAGATTCCGCCAACGACGAGAAACGGAAAGATATTGCGCCAAATGACGCGCAGGCGCTCGCCGCTCCGCGCCGGATCGGGCGCGCGGCCCACCGCGATTGTGGTCGTGACGGCATCCTGCATTGGTTGCCCACGCTCCTCCCATGGTGTTCGCCACGGGCCCTGTTGTGGGTGGGCCTCGTTGGCGGCCTTGTGACCGGCCTTGGCGGAAGGATAATGCGCTTTGAACAGTCACCACAAGCGCACGCGATGTGCGCAATGCGCCCTGGTGCGCCGCCACTGGCGCAATTGCGGCAGAACGGTTAAAGCCCCGGCACGCGAATTTGGATTGCGCCAGGATTTCAATGGGAGAGTTTCGTGATGTCGAAGAATGCACAGAAGATCGGCTGGATCGGAACCGGCCGCATGGGCCTGCCCATGGCGGAACGCCTGCTCAAGGCCGGCCATGATGTAAGCATCTGGAATCGCACGCGCTCAAAGGCCGAGCCGCTGGCCGCCAAGGGCGGCAAGGTTGTCGACAAGCTCGCCGAGCTGGCGGGCTGCGACGTCGTGTTTTCGATCGTTTCCGAAGGTAAAGACCTGGAGCAGGTCTATTTCGGGAAGGACGGCGTTCTCTCAGGTGGAAAGGCACCGAAAGTCTGCGTCGACTGCTCGACTATTTCCGTCGAGGAATCCGCCGGCATTCGCAAGCGCCTGAAAGAGCGTGGCGCCGACTACGTGTGCGCACCGGTGTCCGGGAATGCCAAGGTGATCAAGGCCGGCCGTCTCTCGTCGGTCGTGTCGGGGGAGGAGACCGCTTGCAAGGCGATCATTCCGTTGATGGAGGTCGTCGCGCCGCAGGGCGTTTCCTATGTGGGGGAAGGCGATCTCGCGCGCATCTGCAAGATCGCGCACAATGTCATGCTTGGCGTGGTGATCGAGAATCTGATCGAGATCACCTTGCTCGTGAACAAGATGGGTGTGCCGCGTCATGCATTTCTTGCTTTTCTCAATAACGGCGTGATGGGTTCGATGTTCACGCGTTACAAATCGCCGGCGCTGGTCAACCTCGATTGGACCACGACTTTTACACCGGAGCTGTTGCGCAAGGATCTCGACCTCGGCCTGGAACTCGGGCGTGAGATGGATGTGCCGATGCCGGTGACGGCGGCGACACGCGAGGTCCTCCAGGGGCACTTCGGGCACGCCACCCTGCAGCCCGATCCGCAGGCCTATCTCAATAAGGACTTCGCCGCACTGATGGAAACGATGGCGCTTGCTGCCGGCATGAAACTCGCGCCGGAGAACAAGAATGTGCCGACGGGCCTGGAGCACTGAGCCGATAGCCGTCGCCGGGCTTGCCGTCTGGGTGGCAAGATCCAGCGTGCGGGAACATAAAAAAAGGGCCCCGTGAGGGGCCCTGTGTGCATTAGGTGGAGGATTCACGCCGCCGTTTAAGCCTGAAGGGAGGAAAACGGCGGCTGCGCACGTTCTCACTGAAACGGTCTGGCCGCATTATCACAAGTAAAATGCCCGTAAATATGTGGGCTGTGCAATTCAGATATGCATTTCGCAATCATCTGGCCGAGTGAGATGGAGGGGAATTCCTCATGGCTTTCACGCTTTACAATGCACCGCAGTCAACCTGCAGCCAGCGCGCCCGCTTTGTGTTGAATGCAAAGAAATTGCCGTTCGACGAAGTGAAACTCAATCTGCTCGATGGCGACCAGCTCAAGCCCGACTATCTCAAGCTCAATCCCAATGGAGTTGTGCCCACGCTCGATCACGACGGCGCAATCATCATCGATTCCACCGTCATAACCGAATACCTGGACGAGGTGGTGCCCGCTGAAAGCTTCACGCCAGAGGATCCGGTTATGCGTGCCCACATGCGCGCGCTCATGCACTTCATGGACGAGATGCCGGCAGCGGCGGTGCGGGTTCCGACATTCAATCTCGCCTTTCTACCGCGTTTCCAGAAAATGAGCCGCGAGGACTTCGTCGCGATGGCGGAAAGCAAGCCGTTACGCCGCGAATTCATGCTCACCATGGGCCAAACCGGCTTTCCGAAGCACGAAATGGATGCTGCCCTTTCGCGGCTGCGTCGCGCCTATGAGCGCATGGAATCCGAAATCGAGCATAGCGGTGGCCCTTGGCTGCTCGGAAAGAAGATAACGCTTGCAGATATTGCCGTGATGCCGGCCCTCGTGCGGATGAACGATCTGGGCATGCCGGACTGGCAGAATCTGCGGCGTGTGGCCGCCTGGTTCGACAATATCCGCGCGCAGGCGGCGTTTGAACCGACTTATTACTCCGGCTCGTTGCTGAGCGAGCGCTTTCCGCATTTGCGCGGCAAAGCGACCACTTGAGCGGCAAATACCGCTTGTGTACGCGCGGCCAACCGCGCGCCGCTAATGCTTAAGTATTTGCTCGATCAGGGATCGTTCCTCTCGTTTTAAAAGTGGGGCCAATTCACAACGTATGTATGTCAGGCCGGCTCGCTATGGAGAAAACGTGAATGCTGGCGCCGGCTTAAGTTGATCGGGAATCAGCTGATTGGGGTACCGGAAGCGGCGATCGTCGGCAGGCGGGATCGGGAATGCGGTCCGGGAAATCTTCGGTTGCGAGAAAATAGTGGCGGTCTGGCGATTTGATGCGCCGAGGGCGGGATTGACGCAATCGCCGTTGGCGCGTGTTCCCTCGGTGCACTTCGGGGGTTGGGCGGCTGCGCTGGCCAAGAGCGCGAACGAGAAGCCGGCGATTGTCACGAGGCGAAGATATTTGCGCGTCATGCGGTTCTCCTAGAACGTTGCCGTCGTGCCAACGGCGAATTGCCAGCCGCTGCTCGAAATCACAGGAACCGTAAAACCGGCCACCGTACTGCCCGCGAGGACGCTCAACAGCTGGCCGTTGGGCAGCCCGGGGGCGTCGTTTTCGTGGGTCCAGACGTGTTCGATTTTTGCGTTGAAGCTGAGTGAATTGTTTGGGGCGTATCGTGCCAGCAGCCCAGCCGACCAACGCTCCTTTTCCGGGACAAATTGCAGCGTCGTCGGCTCGTAACCATTGTTGTCGCGGAAAAGAAAACTTCCGGTTGGACCGACGGCAAACTGATTGAAAGCAAAAAGATGCTCAACTCCGAGCTGGTAGAGGTTGGAATTCGTGTTGAATGGCTCAGTCACCAATGTCGTCGGGCAGCCGGTGAGGCACTGGAACAGGACCTCGTTGAAATTGCTGTGAGCGACGCTGGCATTCACCGTCGTTGTTCCGGTGTGTTCGTCCGGCCAAGTGTATGAACCGGTGGCGGCGATCAGGTAGCGACGCCCCGATCGCACGAAGTCCAGGCCGTCTTGCTTCGTCGTCCCGTTCTGCGTGATCGTGCCGGTAACCTTGGCGGAGAGCGGACCCGCCTGATACCCAAGCACGCCGGTGACCGTGAACGCATCTCCTGGCGTGATATTCGTTGGTAGCGACGGATTGTCGCCGCCCGGCGGGGTGAGAGGGCCTTCCATGACATACCTGCCGCGGTGCGTATAGCCGGCGCTCACTGTCGCGAGCCAGGCTTCGTTCAACGGGACGTTCACACCGATTGTGGGGCCCACATTGAGACCTTCACCAAATGTGGAGATGTCCACGAGGTCGGGATCCATGCGCGCATTGACTTGCGCAGGTGTGAGGGCGGCAAGACCAGTCGGAAGGTTGACATCGAGCGACACAAACGGCTGGACACCTTTGATTCCGAGATAGGTAACGGTCGCCGAGGCGACGGTGTCGGTCGCTGTCTGCACCGTCCCGGTCAGGCCGGCAGTCGATTGCCGCGCCCAAACCCAGCCGCCGCGCATAAGCATTTCGATCTTGAGATCGTTGCCCTGCCCGACAAGTTGAGCGGAATATGGCATGTAAAATTCCGAGCCACTGCCTGGTGTGCCCAATGGTTTTGAAACCGGACCGAGGGCGATCGCATTGGTCGGAGTGCCACGGGTGCCGCGCCAGGAAAAATACCGCGCTTCGGCCGAGAACGTCTCGTTCCATGTCATGACAGGGGCCGAAGCGGTGTTGGCGATCGAGGCCCCGGGCGCGATGTTCCAAAAGTAGTAATTAAATCCAAGTTTGACTGCGTGGACGTGCTGCTTGACGTCGACGGTACCCAATGAAGAAGGTGACGAAAGCTGGTCGGCGAACTGCACGGCCTTTATTCCGAAATCGTAGTAGTCGTATTCCAGCTTCGCCGAAAACTGGTTCCCGAGCGGATATTCAATGCCCGCTCCCACCGTCCAGCCGGTGCGCGTATCCTGTCCGCGAAAATCGGCAGACGCGATTGCGAGAAAATCGGGCACCGGCACCGTAAGGTCATATTTGTTGCGAGCCCACGCCGCACCGCCTTTTGCATAGACGAGGAGCCCGTCGAACGAGTACCCCAGCAGACCCGTGGCGCTGGCGATCCAGTCCGTTTGCACATGCAGATTTGCCGGCACCGTAAATGCCGGCTCGGTCGGGAACGGCGCGAGCAGCATTTGACGGTCACCGGTCAGCCGCGCGCCTGAAAACTCGCCTTCAACTCCGACGATCCAATTTTTCGCAAATTGGTATTTGCAGCCGCCTTGAATCCCGGCAAGCAATCCTGACGCGGGCAGGCTCTGCGACAGCGAATCGACGCCAAACAACGGCGTGCCGTCCGCGAGGTCGAAGCCCGACGGGTTCGAAAAATCCCTTTGTCCCCAGGCGCCGCCGACATGGGCACCCAGGTAACAGCCGGTCCAGCTGAATGCTGGAGGTGCCGCCGGGGAAGCGGCCTTGACCGGCATTTTCTGCGCCACATCCGCCGCCCAGGCGGAGCCTGCGACCGTTATTGCGATTCCGGCAGCGAAAAGCCTATGCATCCAGCGCCCCCAGGCAGGTGCATCTTAGCATCCCGGCCGAGTGTTAAACTGTGCCGGGGCCGCAACAGTCCACGAAATATTTGACCGGCCGGCCGGGGCGAGACCTTTCGGGGCCCCCGCAAATCAGCGGGCTTCCGGCGAATCGCGGCCGTCCTAATACTTCGCCGAGATCGGCAGTTCTTCCGCCGGGAAAAGCGAGATCAGCTTGCACCCCTTGTCGGTGACCACGACCTCTTCCTCGATGCGCGCAGCGGAGAACCCGTCAGTGGCGGGGCAGTAGGTTTCGATCGCAAACACCATGCCTTCCTTGATCTCCGTGGGATGATCCATTGAAACCACCCGCGAGATGATCGGCCGCTCGTGCAGATTCAGCCCGAGGCCGTGTGCGAACTGCAGGCCGAATGCCGACATTTCGTCAGGGAAGCCGAACTCGCTAGCCTTCGGAAATACCTCGCAGATATGTGCTGTCGAGGCCCCGGGCTTGATGCGCTCAATAGCGTTGTCGAGCCATTCGCGCGCCATCCTGTAGGCGTCGTGCTGCGCGGGCGTCGCGCGCACGACATTGAAGGTGCGGTAGTAGCAGGTGCGGTAGCCCATGAATGCTTGCAGAATGTCGAAGAAGGCCTGATCACCCGGGCGAATCATGCGGTCGGTGAAATTGTGCGGGTGCGGATTGCAGCGCTCGCCTGAAATCGCGTTGACCGCTTCAACGTCGTCGGAGCCGTGCGTGTAGAGGAACTTATTGACCTCGGCGACGATGTCATTTTCGCGTACGCCCGGACGCAGCATTTCGTTGACCACGTCATAGGCGCCGTCGACCATTGCGGCTGCGCGGTTGAGAAGCGCGATCTCGTCGGCGGATTTCACTTCGCGCGCGCTCAGCATCACCTGCTGGCCGTCCTTGACCTTGAGGCCGGCCTTTTCCAGTTCGAACATCATCGGCGGTTCGATGATGTCGACGCCGATCGGCATCTTGGCGACGCCGGCGGATTTAAGAATTGAAGCCATTTCCTCAGCGTGCCGTTTCATAAGTCCGAACGCAGGGTCGACGGTGCCGCGCAGGCCGACCAGGCCGGCCTTGCAGTTTTCCGGCTTGAGCCACGGCGAATAGAGCTTGTGGTGGACCGCGGCCGAGCCGAAGTCCCAAAGGATCGGATCGCCGCCGCGCACGAGCAGCGCCCAGCGCGAAAGCTTGTCGCGCGCCCATTCGCCGATCTTGGTCGACGTGACGTAACGGATGTTGTTGTCGTCGAACAGCAGCAGCGCGCCGAGGTCGGATGCCTCCAGCGCAGCTTGCGCGCGGCCAAGGCGATAGCGGTGCATGCGGCGATAGTCGACGCGCTCCTCGAAGTCGACCCCCATGGTGCCAAGCACCGGCAGATGACGGCCCCAGTTATAGCGAGGATTGATGTCTTCGGCGGTGATCTTCTTTGGCTCGCGCGTTCTCTCGTCCATGGCCGTCTCCTTACGCAAGATTGCTTGCCGGCTTTACAGCCGGAGGGATAGCGACATTATATGCCTTGCCGGCGGCGCTGTCGGCAACAACAAGGCGACGTAATTTACCGCCTTCCGGCCCGGATATCCCGCGGCGCCTTGCGCCGGATCATCACCTGTGCCGGCCGGCTTATGCGACCTTCCTGCCCCATAGTCTTGCCGAGGCTAAATCGGCGCCCTTGCGGATCGCGGCAAGCTTGAGCCAGACGACCGGTTCGACAACCCATTCACGGTTGGTAAATGTGCCGAAGCCGCAGTCGGTTGAAGCGATCACGCGTTCGCGCTCTCCGACCGCGCGCACCGCCTCCTCGATGCGGCGGGCCACGACTTCCGGATGTTCGACGAAATTGCTGGTCGTTTCCACGACGCCGGGGACGAGCAGCATGTCCTTCGGCAGCGGGTGCTTTTTCAAGGCGTCGTATTCATGGGCGTGGCGCGGATTGGAAAATTCGATCGACAGGGCGCCGACCTTGGCCTGATAGAGGGCCGGCAGGATTGTCGCGAGCGGCACGTCGTGGATGTGCGGGCCCTCCCAATTGCCATAACAAATATGAAGCCGCACACGCTCGCGCGGAATGCCGGCGATGCCATCGTTGATCGCCGCCACATGCCGCTCTACCGCCTTGACGAACTGCGCATCAGTCAGGTCGCGGTACATCATGGTTCGGTCCATGGCGAGGTCGGGAGCATCGATCTGCAGCAGCAGCCCCGCTTTGTGGATCGCCTGGTATTCGTTCTTCATCTCGCGCGAAATTGCGCTGAGGTATTTGTCCTGTGAGCCGTAATGAGCGTCGAGCATCGTAGTGGAAATAATGCCAGGCGATGGCGCGGTCATGAATTGTTCGGCGAATTTTCCATCGGCGTTTTTCTTGAAGCGCGCGATTTCGCTCTCGATCGGTTTGATGTCGAGGTATTTCAGCTCGCTCTGGCATTCCGGCGCATTTTGCTGCTTGCTCACGTGCGGAAAACGCCGCGTCAGACTCGCGACGAGTTCGGGGAATTCCTCGAACTCGCGCCCGCGCCGGCGCTTCGATATGCCGCCGAAGCCGCTCATGCGCTGCGGCACGTAGGTCTGGAAGCCGACCCTCTGCTGCTCGCCGTCGTTGCCGATATCGATGCCGGCCTCGACCTGTTTGTCGACGACGTGACGTACCGCCTGGTCCATTTCGGACGCCATTTCGGCGGCATCGAGCGGTTCGCCGGCTTCCCGCTTGAGCAACAAATCGGACAATTTCTCGTTGCGCGGCAGGCTGCCGACATGGGTGGTGAGGATGCGGTCGCGGCTGAAGATCATCGAACAACTCCCAAGCTTTCACCCTGCCGGTTGACTGGCGCCACCATAGCCGCAATTTGGGCCTGGTACAGCGACGGCGCCGGGAATGGTCTCCATAACCGCGGCGCTAACGAGGAAATATAATCACATTGCAGCGGCCGGCAGCGCCTCGCATAATTGCCCAAAACAAGCGGCGTTTGGCCGCCGGGGGAGGAAACGATGACAGCCGCGGTCGCGGCGGCAGAAGGCAACGCGATGGGCGCTGTCCCACGTGACTACAATTTCGCCGCCGACGTGCTTCAGGGAAATCTCGACGCCGGCCGCGCAGGTAAAGCAGCCTATATCGACGCGCGCGGTTCTTACACTTATGGCCAACTCGCCGATCGCGTCGCGCGCTTTAGCGCCGCGCTGCGCGGGATCGGAATCAGACGCGAAGAACGCGTCCTGATTGCGCTGCTCGACACCATTGATTGGCCTACTGCGTTTCTCGGTTGCCTGAAAGCCGGCATCGTCGCGGTACCGGTCAACACGCTCCTCACCGAAGAAGACTACCGCTTCATGCTGGCCGACAGCCGCGCGAAATGTCTCGTGGTGTCGGAGGCGCTGTACCCGAAATTCGAGAAGCTCATCAAGGAAAGTCCCGATCTTGAGCACGTTATCGTCTCCGGCGGAAACCCCCAGGGCTACCGCTCGTTTGAGGATCTCGTCGGCTCCGATGAGCCCGAAACTTATACGGCGCCGACGACGTCCGACGACATCGCCTTCTGGCTCTACACGTCAGGTTCGACCGGAAAGCCGAAGGGGGCAGTGCATGTGCATGCGAGCCTCAAGCTCACCGCCGACCTTTACGGCACCCCCGTCGCCGGACTGAAGGAGAACGACGTCTGCTATTCGGTTGCAAAGCTGTTCTTCGCCTACGGCCTCGGCAATGCCATGACATTTCCGCTGATGGTCGGCGCGACCACGGTGCTCAATGCGGAACGCCCGACGCCGGACGGTGTTGCGGCACTGTTGCGAAAACATCCGGTGACGGTGTTTTTCGCGGTGCCTACTTTCTATGCGGCGTTTCTTGCGAGTTCGAACGCGCCGCAAAAATCCGAAGTAAAAATTCGCCGTTGCATTTCCGCCGGCGAGGCACTGCCCGAGGAAATTGCGAAACGGTGGAAGGAACGCTACGGCGTCGAGATTTCCGACGGGTTGGGCACTACCGAGATGCTGCACATCTATCTCACGAATGCGCCGGGCGCGACCAAGTACGGAACCACCGGAAAAGCGGTTCCCGGCTACGAGATCAAGCTAATCGGCGAAGACGGCCAGCCGGTGAAAAAAGGCGATATGGGCGAACTTTATGTGCGCGGGCCAACCAGCGCGATCATGTACTGGAACAACCGTGAGAAGTCGCGCTCGACATTCCAGGGCGATTGGACGCGGTCCGGCGACAAATATATCGAGGATGAAGAAGGATATTTTGTGTGCTGCGGCCGGCAGGACGACATGCTGAAAGTTTCGGGCATGTATGTCTCTCCATTCGAGGTCGAGGCCGCGCTGTCCTCGCATCCGGATGTTCTTGAGGCGGCGGTCGTTGGCTGGAACGATGAGCAGAAGCTGATCAAGCCGAAGGCCTTCGTCGTCCTGAAATCGCCGGACAAAGGCAATGACGCGCTGGTCCACGAATTACAGGAGCACGTGAAGAAGAAACTCGCGCCCTACAAATATCCGCGCTGGATCGAGTTCCGGAAAGACCTTCCGAAAACCGCAACGGGCAAGATCCAGCGGTTCAAATTGCGCGCCGAGGGGCTTCGTCACTGACATCGTCATCGGGCCGGCGGAAAGCTCCTGAATTCCGGTAATCCGGAAAAGGATGCCCGGGACAAGAGCAGCCATGACAATGCAGAGACTGACTCCGTAATGAGCCTTTCCGACACCGGCTTTCTCGACATCGGCACGCAACGGCTGGAATATCGCTTTACCGGTCCGCGCCCCGACATTGCGCCGACGCTGGTGCTGCTGCATGAAGGCCTTGGTTGCGTGGGCTTGTGGGGCGATTTCCCCGAGAGGCTCTCCGCCGCAACCGGCGCCGGTGTGTTCGTCTATTCGCGTGCCGGTTATGGCAATTCATCGCCGGTGACGTTGCCGCGTCCGCTCAGTTACATGCATGACGAGGCACGCGAGACACTGCCACCGCTCCTCGACGCGATCGGATTCCGCCACGGGCTGCTGATCGGCCACAGCGATGGCGCTTCCATCGCGGCGATCTATGCCGGGAGCCATCAGGACCACCGTGTCGGCGGCCTCGTGCTGATCGCGCCGCACTTTTTTACGGAAGATGCCGGGATTGCATCGATTTTCGAGTCAAGAAAAGCATATGAAACCGGCGACTTGCGTGCGCGGCTGTCGCGTTGGCACGCCGACGTCGACAACGCCTTCCGGGGCTGGAACGGCGCGTGGCTCGACCCCGAATTCCGCAGGTGGGATATCACCGAGTTTCTTGCCTATATTCGCGTGCCGGTGCTGGTCGTGCAGGGCAAGGACGATCAATACGGCACCGTAAAGCAGATCGAGGCCGCGCAGGCGGAATGTTACTGCCCCGTAGAAATCGCCTTGCTGCCTGGCGCTCGACACACCCCGCAGCGCGAGGCGCCGGATGCGACGCTCACGGCCATTTCCGGGTTCGTCGACCGCGTTGTAATAGCGAATGATTGGAACACTGCGGCCTGATCAACATGCCGCCGTCGGGCTTGTCCCGGCGATCACGCCTTGCGCATTGCTCGATAAGCGACATGGCCGGCACCAGGCCGGCCATGACAAACCGCGATACCGAAGTATTACTCGGCCGCCTGTTTCGTGGCGCTGCCGTGCGCCGAGATGAGATAGTCCATCGCGGCCTGCACGCCGCCTTTCTTGTGCGGAATATTGGAAAGCGCGAGTGCCATCTCTGTTGCAGCCAACCCGCCTAAAAGCATTGCATCGTTAATATCACCGAGGTGTCCGATGCGGAACATCTTGCCGGCGAATCGACCGAAGCTTGCGCCGTAGGAAATATTGAACTGCTCGAGCGCGAGCGCACGGAATGCATCTGCGTCATGACCTTCCGGCAGCAGCACCGCAGTGATCGTCGGCGAATAATATTTGGGGTCGCGGCAGATGATATCGAGACCCCACGCCTTGATGGCACGGCGCGTCGCTTCCGCAAGGCGATCGTGGCGCGCGAAGACGTTATCGAGGCCTTCCTCGTGCAACATTTCGATCGACGCGGCGAGACCGTGCAACATCTGTGTCGCGGGCGTGTAGGGGAAGAAGCCTTGCTTGTTCATGGTCAGCATTTCGTCCCAGGCCCAGAACGACTTCGTCAGCTTGGATGTCCTGTTGGCGGCGATCGCCTTGTCACTGATTGCGTTGAATGACATGCCCGGCGGCAGCATCAAACCTTTTTGCGCGCCGCCGACTGTCACGTCGACGCCCCATTCGTCGTGTCGATAATCCGTCGAAGCCAACGAGGAGATGGTATCAACCATCAAAAGCGCGGGATGGCCGGTTTTGTCGATAGCCTTGCGAACTTCAGCCACCGGCGAAAGACAGCCGGTCGATGTTTCATTGTGCAGGAAGCAGACCGCTTTGATTTCCTTATTCTTGTCCTCGCGCAGGCGTGCTTCGATCGCGGCCGGATCGACGCCGGTGCGCCAGTCGGTCGTGATAAATTCAGTTTTGAGGCCGAGCTTCTCGGCCATTTTCTTCCACAATGCGCCGAACTGGCCGGTCTCGACCATCAGCACTTTGTCGCCGGGCGACAACGTGTTGACGAGGGCAGCTTCCCACGCACCGGTGCCAGTCGCCGTATAGATGATGACGGGATTTGTGGTTTTGAAGATCGTCTTGATGCCATCGAGGCATTTTCGGGCGAGACGGGCGAACTCCGGGCCGCGGTGGTCGATAATGGGTGTGTCCATCGCCCGGAGGATCCGGTCTGGAAGCGGTGAAGGTCCCGGGATATGGAGAAAATGTCGTCCGACCGTGCGCGAGGAATTCTTAGCCATGACAAGTCTGCTCCTGAAACCGCAGCTTTTGCTGGATTTTCGTGGTTTAGCCACGGGCGCGTTCCGATCAGGGAGCGGCGCTTGTGGCGTTGAACTATGAATGTAACATTGCGGTCAAGCGGTTTTCCGCAATGCGAACTCGTTCTTAATGCGTAGGCTTAGCGCAGCCCAAAAAGGATAAGAAACGTGGCCGTCGTCATGCCCGGTCTGGAGCGCCGGCTGAAAGCCGAATTGACCGGTGAGGTACAATTCGACGCATTTTCGCGCGGCCGTTATTCCACCGATGCCTCTCACTACCAGATCACGCCGGTCGGCGTAGTCGCGCCGCGCACAATCGAAGAAGCCGATCGCGCAATAGCGATCGCGCGCAGCGAACGAATAACGGTTTTAGCGCGGGGTGGCGGAACGTCGCAGGCGGGGCAGGCGGTAGGCCAATCGCTGGTGCTCGATTGCTCGAAATATCTCACGCGCATCCTGGACCTTGACGTCAAGCGCAAGCGTGTCACGGTCGAGCCCGGTATCGTGCTCGACGATCTCAATCGTCAACTCAAGGCGCACGGGCTGTGGTTTCCGGTCGATATCTCGACGTCGTCGCGCGCAACCATCGGGGGGATGGCCGGCAACAATTCCTGCGGTGGCCGCTCGCTGCGCTACGGCACAATGCGGGACAACGTCGTCTCCATCGAAGCCCTGCTGGCGGACGGCACGCTCGCCCATTTCGGCCGCATCGGCGGAAATCTCAGAGACGTACCGGCCCCCTTGCGTCCACTCGCCAAGGATCTGCTCGCCATTGGAGCGCGGGAGGCAGACGAAATCGCGGCACGTTTCCCCAAGGTCCAGCGCCGCGTGGGCGGCTATAACCTTGATGCGCTCGTGCCGGGGAAGAACGACATCAACCTCGCCCATCTGCTGGTCGGCGGCGAAGGCACGCTGGCATTTTCCACGCGCATCGAGCTCACGCTTTCGCCACTTCTTGGGCGTCGTGCGGTCGGGGCCTGTCATTTCGGCAGCTTTTTTGAGGCGATGAATTCGGCGCAGCAGATCGTCCGGCTAAAGCCGATTGCGGTGGAGCTGATCGACCGCACCATGATCGAGCTCGCGCGCGCAATTCCGATCTTCCAACCGACCCTGGAAAAATTCGTGCGCGAGTCGCCGGAAGCCATCCTGCTCGTCGAATTTGGCGAAGAGGACCACGAAGTCAATCTGCGCCAGCTCAAGCAGCTCAAGGCATTGATGGGTGATCTCGGCTACGGCTGGGACAAAGCCGGCGCGAAATGGGGCGGCGTGGTGGAAATCCTCAACCCGGATTTGCAGGCCGCGATCACCGACCTTCGAACCGCCGGTCTCAACATCATGATGTCGATGAAGGAGGAGGGAAAGCCGGTCTCCTTCGTGGAAGACTGCGCCGTCCCACTTGAACATCTTGCCGAATATACGTCGCGGCTGACCGGTATATTTGAGAAGCACGGCACCCGCGGCACCTGGTACGCGCATGCGGGTTCTGGCTGTCTCCATGTGCGGCCGATCCTCAACCTGCGGCAGGAGAAGGACGTCCACACCATGCGCGAAATCGCCGAAGAGGCGTTCGCGATGGTCCGCGAATACAAAGGATCGCATTCTGGCGAGCACGGTGACGGTCTGGTGCGGTCGGAATTCAACGAGCCGATGTTCGGCGCAAGGCTCGCCCGCGCATTCGAGGAGGTCAAGGATCGCTTCGACCCGAAGGGGATTTTCAATCCCGGCAAGGTGGTGCGGCCGCCGAAGTTCGACGATCGCAACCTGTTTCGTTATGCGCCCGGTTATCACGGCGAGCCGCTCGAAACGCATCTCGATTGGTCGGCATATTCGGGGGCCGGCGGTGGATTCCAGGGCGCGATCGAGATGTGCAACAACAACGGTGCCTGCCGGAAGCTGGCCGGCGGCGCAATGTGCCCGAGCTATCGCGTCACCCGCGACGAACGCGATGTGACGCGCGGTCGCGCCAATACGCTGCGGCTCGCTGTGACGGGACAACTCGGGCCCGATGCCCTTGCGTCGGATGAAATGGCGGAAACGCTCGAGCTGTGCGTTTCCTGCAAGGCCTGCCGGCGTGAATGCCCGACCGGCGTCGACATGGCGCGCATGAAAATCGAAGTGCAGGCCGCGCGGGTCGCAAAGCACGGGCTATCGCTGCACGACAAGCTGATCGGCTATCTGCCGCGCTATGCTCCCATTGCCGCGCAATGGCATCGCATGTTCAACATGCGCGACAGCAGCTTGGTCCTGCGCAGAGCGTCGCAATTGCTCGCCGGCTTTTCGTCCCGTCGAAGCCTGCCGAAATGGCGCAGCGATGTTTATCGCGATCGTTCCGATTGGCGTTACACAGCGGGTGAGCAGAATGGTCCGGCTCGCGAAGTGGTTCTCTTCGCCGACACATTCAATCGCTATTTCGAGCGCGAAAATCTCGACGATGCATTGAAAGTGCTGGTGGCCGCCGGCTACCGCGTATACGCGCCACTACCAGCTGACCCCAACGAACGCCCGCTTTGCTGTGGGCGCACTTTCCTTTCGGTCGGATTGGTCGATGAAGCCCGGCGCGAGATGCAGCGCACACTCGATGCACTTGCTCCTTATGTTGCCCGCGGGTTGCCGATTATTGGCCTCGAACCGAGCTGTCTTTTTACATTCCGCGACGAGATGCCTGCTCTCTTCAGGCAGGAGGCCGCTGATGCGCTGGCCGCGAACGCGCTGCTATTGGAAGAATTTATTGTGCGCGAGCACAAGCAGGGCCGCCTCAATCTGACGCTGGCTCCGTTGCCAAAAAAGGCGCTGCTGCATGGTCATTGCCACCAAAAGGCGTTCGATACCATGGGCGCTGTCGAGGCAACGCTGCGGCTGATACCACAGCTCGCGGTCGAGACAATTGAATCGAGCTGCTGTGGTATGGCCGGCAGTTTTGGCTATGACGCGGCGACGATCGACGTCTCGCAAAAAATGGGCGAACTTTCGTTGCTGCCTGCCGTGCGCAGGGCTCCCGCCGATGCGCTCATCGTCGCCGATGGGACTTCCTGCCGCCACCAGATCTATGACGGCTGCGAAAGGGAGGCTGCCCATGTTGCCCGCGTGCTTGCGATGAGTGTGGCGGCGGCCGGGCACTGACGGCTCCTCCTTGGGCTTGACCCGCATCCCGCTTGGGACGGCAATATGCCATCCTGAGCGAGGTGACCGGGACGAGCCCGGCGATGAGAGCGGAAAAGTTCGCATGAACAGGCTCCTCCCCACATCTCTTGTCGGTTCCTATGCGCAGCCGGATTGGTTGATCGACCGCGCCAAGCTCGCGGGCCGCTTTCCGCCGCGCGTGCGTGCCAAGGAGCTTTGGCGCGTCGCGCCCGAATACCTCAAGCAGGCACAGGACGATGCGACCTTGCTTGCTATCCGGGACCAGGAGCGAGCCGGTCTTGACATCGTGACCGATGGGGAAATGCGGCGTGAGAGCTATTCCAACCGGTTTGCTACCGCACTTGAAGGTGTTGACGTCGACAATCCGGGCACGGCGCTCGATCGCTCCGGGCATCCCAATCCGGTGCCACGCGTCACGGGCAAGGTGCGTCGCCGGCACGCGGTTGAAGTCGAGGACGTAAAATTCCTGCGTGCCAATACCGATCGCATGATCAAGATGACCGTGCCTGGACCGTTCACCATGTCGCAGCAGGCGCAAAATGACTTCTATAAAGACGAAGAAGAGATGGCATTCGACTATGCCGCGGCGGTGAACGCGGAAATAAAAGACCTGTTTGCTGCCGGTGCGGATATCGTGCAGATCGATGAGCCTTACATGCAGGCGCGGCCGGAAAAGGCGCGCAAGCATGGACTCAAGGCGCTCGACGCCGCCCTTGACGGAGTGAGCGGACAGACGGCGGTCCATATCTGTTTCGGTTATGCTGCCATTATCCATGTGCGGCCGGAGGGGTACTCATTTCTCCCGGAACTCGCCGGCTCGCCGGTCAAACAAATATCGATCGAAACTGCGCAGTCAAAGCTCGACTGCTCCGTGCTTGAGAAATTGCCGGGCAAGACCATTATCCTCGGAACACTCGACCTTTCCGACATGACGATCGAGAATCCGGAAACGGTTGCAGCGCGCATTCGCCGGGCATTACCGTATGTGCCGGCTGAACGCATCATCGTCGCGCCCGACTGTGGCCTGAAATATCTGCCGCGAGAGATTGCCTACGGAAAAATGCGGGCCATGGTCGAAGGCGCAGCCATCGTTCGTGCCGAACTGTCAAAGTGACGGAAATGATGCCCGCCAAGTTGTTTCCAACCTCTCTAGTTGGTTCTTACCCGCAGCCGGATTGGCTGATTGATCGCGCACGTCTGTCGAAAATGGTCCCAAGGGTCCGCATGGACGACCTTTGGCTGATCGATCCGAAGGGGCTGGAGGCAAAACAGGACGAAGCAACGTTGCTGGCCATTCACGACCAGGAACGCGCCGGGATCGACATCATCACTGATGGTGAGCAGCGGCGCGAAAGCTATTCCAATCGTTTCGCGACCGCGCTCGAAGGGGTCGACACGGACAACCCCGGTTCAACGCTCAACCGCAGCGGAAAGCCTATTCCTGTTCCACGTGTGACGGGAAAAATCCGCCGCAAATACCCGGTCGAGCTGCGCGATCTTGCGTTCCTGCGCGCGAACACAAAAAAACCGGTGAAAATGACCGTGCCTGGCCCGTTCACGATGTCGAAGCAGGCTCAGAATGAATATTACGAAAAGGACGAATCTTTAGCGCTCGATTATGCCGCGGCGGTCAATGACGAGATCAAGGATCTGTTTGCCGCCGGTGCCGATATCGTGCAGATCGACGAACCGTGGATGCAGCAACATCCCGACAAAGCCCGCGAATACGGGCTCAAGGCGCTTGATCGCGCGCTTGATGGCGTGACCGGCATTGTCGCGGTGCATTTGTGTTTTGGCTATGCCGCCGTCGTCCACGACAAGCCAGCCGGCTATTCGTTCTTGCCCGAACTCGAAGCTTCGAAAGCCTCCCAAGTATCAATCGAGGCGGCGCAGCCAAATCTCGATCTCAAGATTCTGGAAAAATTGCCGTCGAAGACGATCATTCTCGGCGTGATCGACCTCTCCGACATGCGCGTGGAAACGCCGGAGGTCGTCGCCACGCGCATCCGCAGAGCCCTCGATTATGTGCCCGCCGAGCGCATCGTGATCGCCCCGGATTGTGGCATGAAATATCTGCCGCGCGATGTGGCGTATGGAAAAGCGCAGGCCATGGTGCAGGGCGCAGCGATGGCGCGCGCCGAGCTTGCGCGCTAGCCCCCGTAGAACAAGTTGACCAGGCTCATTGGTATGAACGGCATGTAAGTGCACAAGAACAGCACGAACAGCAACGCCACAAGATACGGGATATTGTCCTTCGTGGTTTCCCAGATATCCGCCTTGGCGATGGCGCAAGCGGTCATCAGCACGCTGGCGACGGGCGGCGTCTGTTGCCCGATGGCGAGGTTGAGCGTCACCACTAGCCCGAAGTGAATTGGGTCAATGCCAACCGCATTGACCATCGGCATGACGATCGGGATTACGAGGATGATCGCCGCCGCCGAGTGCAGGAACATGCCAAGGATCAGGAAGGCAATATTGAGCAGGAATAAAACGACGTATTTGTTCTCGGTGATATTTGTAATGGCGTGGCCCAAGGCTTGCGGCAACTGCGCCTCGGTCAGGAAGGTGCCAATCAGAGCTGATGCCGCAACCAGCAGCATGACGACCGCGGTCTGAATGCCGCCGTCGATACAGGCCCTCTTCAGCTCGCGAAAATCGAGATCGCGGTAGATAAAACCGCCGACAACGATGGCTGCGACGACGGCCATTCCGGCGCCTTCGGTCGCGGTGACGATCCCGCCGAAAATGCTGCCGAGGATTGCGATCGGCAGAATGAACGCCCACAGAGCTTCCTTGAAGGTGCGCCAGACTTCGGACAGACAAAATGCCTGCTCGCGGGGAAAATTATACCTAACTGCGTGATAGTAGGCCGCGCCGGCCATGGCCAGGGCGCCGATCAGGCCGGGAATGATGCCGGCAACAAATAATTTGACCACCGAGGTCTGCGCCATCACGGCATAAAGAACCATCGGAATCGATGGCGGGATAATGATGGCAAGGCTGGCGGCCGATGACATCGTCGCCGCTGCGACCTCCTTCGAATAGCCGCGGTTTTTCATGGCCGGGATCAGGATGGTGCCAAGCGCGGCGACATCGGCGACGGCCGATCCTGAAATTTCGGCGAAAAATACCGACGTACCGATAGCGACCATCGACAATCCGCCGCGTACCCAGCCGACAACGGCGGTCGCAAATGCGATCAGCCGGCGCGAGATCGACGAAGCGTTCATGATTGCGCCGGAAAGAATGAACAGCGGGATGGCGAGCAGCGGAAAGCTCGACGCGCCGTCATACATTTCAAGCGCCAGATTAGGCAGCATATGCGGGCCCTGGATCACGAGGACCGCGACGGTGGCGACGAATCCGAGAGCTATCGCGATGGGCACATTGAGTACGGCGAGTGCGAGCATGCCGAACAGCATCAATGCGATAGTCATCGGCTTTTCTCCGGGCCGGCGCTCAGGTCCGGTGCCCCGTGTGACATCGCTTCAATCGCCTCGGTATCGATGAAACCTGCACCACGCGCATCACGCAGCAGTTTAGGCAGACGCAGGGCTTCCGCGATCACAAACAGTGCCGCGCCGATTGGAACCGCCGATGCCGTCACGCGCTGCGGCATCCACTCGAGGCTGACCAGATTGTCGCCGCCGAGGACGATCAATACCTCGATGCCTGTCCAGGTCAGCATGATGAAGAAAACGAAAACTACGGCTTCAGCAAACAGCGTGGCGAATAGCCTCAGTTTCGGCGGCATCGCGTTGACGAAGCCGGGCACGCCAATATGCGCGCCCCGCAATGCCGCAAGCGCCGAGCCGTAATAAGTCAGCCAAACCAGGCCCACCGACGCTATTTCATCATACCAGGAGAGCGAATAGCCCGCGTAGCGGAAGCAGAAACCGGCGATCACCAGCCCGGTTAGAGCTGTCACCAAAATAACGACGATAGCTTCGAGCAGCCGCTCGAAAGCGGTGCGTATGCAGTCCAGGTTCAAGCCTAAAGCCCCCACAAAAAGGCCGTCGAAAGACGGCCTCGCTTATTGGCCAGATTACTTCCCTAGCGCGAGCGATTTGTCGATCAATTCCTTGCCACCAGGAACTTCCTTGGCAAATTCATCATAGATCGGCTTGCTTGCTTTGATGAATGCGTCCTTGTCGGCATCGTTGACCTGCATGCCTGCATCCTTGAGCTTCTTGTACAGGCTCCCATCGAGGTCTGCGGCAATCTTGTAGACGACCGGCTGCATTTCGACCGCCGTATCGGTTAGGATTTTCTGCACGTCGGCAGGAAGGCGCGACCAGCTCGCCCCGGCGGTGACGTAAGCCGGTGTATAGACGTGGCCGGTCATCGAAAGATATTTCTGCACTTCATAGAAACGCGAGGGATAAATCTGTGCCAGCGGATTTTCCTGTGCGTCCATGACGCCGGTCTGCAGCGCAACGAAGACTTCCGACAGCGCGAGCGGGCTCGGATTGGCGCCATAAGCCTTGAACATCTTTACGCGCCAAGTCCCACCGGGCACGCGAAGCTTCAATCCCTGCAGATCTTCCGGCTTGACGATCGGACGCTTGCTGTTGGTGATCTGCCGGAAACCGTTTTCCCAGACCGCAATGATGTGATAGCCGGATTTCTCGGCAAGTGGCAGAAGGGTGGGATTGACGACCTGGTCGCGGATTTTCGCCATCTGTACGCGATCCTTGACCAGATACGGCATTTCGAACACGCCGAATGCCGGCACCTGCGACGACATTACGGTAGAGGGCAACGCAAGATCGACGGTGCCCAGTTTCAGCTTCTTCATCAGCTCGCCGTCGCCGCCCAGCTGACTTGAGCCATAGACGACAACTTTCGCCTTGCTGCCGAGCTTGGCATTGGCGCGTTTGGCAAATTCCTGTGCTGATAGGTCAAAGAGCGATCCCGGCTCCCCGACATGGCCGAACTTGACCTCGGTCTGCGCCGCGGCTGTCCCGATCGACAGGACGGATGCCACGGCAAATGCGAGCAGAGCTTTTGCGTGCTGCATGATTTCCTCCCGGAGTTTTTATGATCCGCTGGTCGGCCCGTTAAGGGTTCCCGCCGCGGTCGTTCTTATTCAGGCTATCAATGCAAACCTGAAGGATTTCTGCAAGATAGCGAAATGACGCTATTCAGCGGGCCTCGGCTCGGGCGCGCGCTCGCGGGCCCGCGCAGCGGTTCGTCGGACGGTAGGCATCGCCAGGCGCGCGAATATAGGGATAACCAGGAGGCTGCATATCGGTGACAACAGCATGCCACCTACGATGACGCAGGCGAGGGGCTGCTGCACCTGCGAGCCGATGCCGGTCGATATTGCCGCCGGGACGAGGCCAATACACGCGGAAAACCCGGTCATGAAAATTTGCCGCATTCGCGCTTGCGCTGCCCCGATGATGGCGTCTTCGTTGCCAAAACCCTCATCCAGGCGGCGGCGCATGTAAGAGACGAGCAGGATCCCGTCCATGGCGGATACGCCAAACAGGGAAATAAAGCCGACAGCGGCCGAGACGCTGGCATTCAAGCCGAACAGGTAGAGACCGAGGATTCCGCCGCAGGCGGCGAAGGGAATGCCGCAGAGGGCCAAGAGGCTGTCACGAACGGAATTGAACAGGCTGTAAAGCAGCATCATGATGAGCAGCAGGCTTAGCGGGATGATTACCGCGAGCCTTTTTTTGGCCTCGACGAGTGCGCCGAACTCGCCGGACCATTCCATCCGATAGCCTTCTTTCAGTTTCACATTTTTGGCGATGCGAGCCTGGGCGTCCGCGACTGTCGATCCCAGGTCGCGCCCTCGGACGCTGTATTTGATGGGTACGAAACGTTCGGTATTCTGGCGATAGATGTAGGCCGCGCCGGTCTCCAGTCGTACTTCGGCGACATCACCGAGCGCGATGTAAGCAGTCGGCGATTTTGGGTCGGCATTCGGCAGTGCCACCGGCACGGATTTTATGGCGTCGATATTGTTGCGGTACTGCGCAGCCAACCGGACCGTGAGCGGGAAGTTCATCTCACCTTCGTAGATGCGGGTCACCTCCTGTCCGCCGATCGCCGCCTGCACGACCGTATTCATGTCACTGACGGTGATGCCGTAGCGGGCCGCCTTGGCGCGGTCGACCTGAATTACAAGGTTTGGCTGGCCGAGCAGATTAAATGCGCCGGCGTCGGTGACGCCTGGAACTTTTGCCAGCTCGTCTTTGACCGCACGCGACAGCCGTTCGAGTTCGGTGAGATCGCGACCGAACACCTTGACCGAGTTCTCGCCCTTCACGCCGGAGACGGCTTCCTCGATATTGTCCTGGATGTATTGTGAGAAGTTGAAATCAATTCCGATGAACTCGCTTTCCAGCCGGTCTGCCATTTCCCTCACAAGTTTCGGCTTGGTCAGGCCGTCGGGCCATTCCTCGAAAGGCTTGAGCGGCACGAAAAATTCCGCGACGAAAGAGCCATCCGGATCGGTGGCATCCTCACCGCGGCCCTGCTCGGACACAACGGTCCGCACTGGCGGGTAGCTGCCGATCACGCTGCGAATCCGGTCGACCGTTTCGCGGCCTGCTTCGAGTGTGATCGTTGGCGGAAGCAACGCGCGGATCCACAGGTTGCCTTCTTCGAGCTTGGGCAGGAATTCGGTACCGAGCCGCATGCCAAGCCCGCCGCAAACGACAAGGAAAGCGACAGCGAGCATGGCCGCAATGCGGGCATTACGCACGGCGAGTGCAAGTACGCGCTGATAGATGCCGCGAAGCTTGCGAACCAGGAATGTTTCGACTTCACTGACCTTTTCAGGGAGCAACAGCGAAGACATCCGGGCGTGACCGTGAATGTCGCGATTACGGCACCAAGCAATGCATAAGCATAGGTGCGCGCCATGGGGCCAAAGATCTGGCCTTCGACGCCTTGCATCGTAAACAGCGGCAGGAAGGCTGCGATCGTAATGACGACCGAGAAGAAGATCGGCTTGTCGACCTCAACGGCCGCCGCCAATATCCGGTGCAGGCGATCACTGCGGCTCTCGTCCGATGGATGACGTGAGCTGTGGTGCGCGATATGGCGGAAAATATTCTCCACCATAATCACGGTGCCGTCGACGATGATCCCGAGATCAATCGCGCCGACTGACAGCAGATTGGCCGATTCGCCACGCAGCACCGTAATAATGACGGCGAGAAAGAGCGCGACCGGAATGGTGGCCGATACGATCAATGCACAGCGCAAATTGCCGAGGAATACCCATTGAATAAGAAAAATGAGAGCAATTCCGAACAACATATTGTGCATGACGGTCCGCACCGTGATCGCGACGAGATCGCCGCGGTCGTAGTACGGCTCGATCTTCACGCCCGGCGGCAGGCTGCCGTCGGTGTTGATGCGCGCGATGGCCGCCCGTACACGTGTCACCACGTCCATCGTGCGCTCAAGCTTTTGCATCAATACAATGCCGAACAGGATGTCATCCTGGTTGTCGCGGCCGGCAATGCCCAGGCGCGGCGTGAACCCAACCTGATTGTGTGCGATGTCTGACAGCACAACCGGCAAGCCGCCTTGCTGGCTCACCACAATATTGTTGATGTCGCTAACGGAGCCCAATGCGCCGACGCCCCGCACGTTGACCGACTGCTCGCCGACCGCAATGGTGCGACCGCCGACATTGGCGTTGCTGGTTGAAATTGCGTTGATGATCTGCGGCAAAGTCAGCCCGTAGGCCCGCATGCGATCGAGGTCGATTTCGGCCTGGTATTCCTTGGTTTTTCCACCAAGTGGCGAGATGTCGGCAACACCCGGGACGATGCGCAATTTTCGCTCGACGACCCAGTCCTGCAGGGTCTTGAGCTGGATCAGGTCCATGCCCGGCGGCCCCTTGAGCTGGTAGCGCAGGATTTCGCTGATGCCGCCGGCAGGGGATATCACCGGCGTCACGGTGGACGGCAGAACAGCATCCTTGAGGCGGTTGGTGACCTGTTGGCGGACGAAGTTGTAGTCACGCCCATATTCGAACTGCAGACGGATGAACCCGAGCGCGAACACGGTATTCGAGCGGATGTAGGTGAGACCGGGTGTGCTCGCGACCGCGATTTCAAGAGGTATCGTGACGTAACGTTCGACTTCCTCGGGCGACTGGCCGGGATACTGCGCGATGATCTCGATGATTGGCGGAGCCGGGTCGGGATAGGCCTCTACGTTGAGCGCCGTAAATGCGACGTAGCCGATGCCGATAAACGCCACAAATGCGACCAGCGCCAATGGCCGCCGCGACAGACAAAACGACATAAGACTACGCAGCATGTGTGCTTCAGCTTCCCGCTGCGGCTCGGTCGACGAAAAGGCTGCCTTTGCTCACAACGGTTTCGCCTTCGCGCAGACCTTCGATGACCTGCACCATCTGTCCGTTTGACAGTCCGGTCTTGATGACGCGCCGCTCGACCGACTTGTCCGCGCGCGTCACCCACACATGGGCGGTTTTTCCATCGTAGATAATCGCTTCCATGGGCACTGCAGGCGACGTGTCGCCTTCGCCGGTCAGAATTGTCACGCTTGCAAACATTTCCGGGCGAAGCAGATGCTGTGAATTGTCAATTGCCGCGCGCACGAGCAGACGCCGCGTTCCGGTGTCGAGCGAGGTTGCGACGAATGAGATATTCGCCGGGAAGACCCGATCGGGGTACGCGAGAACGGTAAAATGGACGGCCTGTCCCACATGCACCGCCGGTGCATCTGATTTGCGTACATAGGCGATCAACCAAACGGTGGACAGATCACCGATGATGAAACTCGGATCGCTGGCACTGGTATTTTGCGATGACGTATTGATGTACTGTCCCGGTCCGACCTTGCGTTGAATGACGGTGCCCGCAATCGGCGAATAGATCGTCATTTGCGGACTGACCGCGCCGGTCTCGGCAAATTTTGCGATTTCTTCGTCGGTCATCCCGAGAATGCGCAGGCGATTGCGCATCACCTCGAGCGTGGTTTGCGCGGAGCGGACGTCATTCTCGGCCGCGCGGGCGTTTGCCTGCGATGTCTGCAGGTCGCGTAGCGCGCCGGCGCGTGAATCATAAAGCGTCTTGTTTTGCTGTTCGACGATTTTAGCGAGTTCCAGGGCCGACCGGGATTTGTTCAGGCTGGAGATCGCGGTGATGAAATCGTTCTGCGCCTGCACCATGTCCGGCGCCTCGACGACGAAAAGCGGTTGGCCGGCTTTGACCATGTCACCAGGCCTGGCAAGGAGTTTGGTCACCCGCCCCGAATACGGCGAGAACACCAACGTTGAGTGGTCTTCGTCGACACTGATTTTCCCCTCGGTCAGATGCTCGAGGCGGAAAATGGTGCTGGTGACGGGCGCCGTTGTGAGCGCGTCCCATTGTTTCGGCGTCGGATAATACATGACGCCGTCGCGGCGTCCCTGGCTCGGCGCTTCTGGCGTGACGGCCTTCTCTGTACGCTGCGCGTGCGTCGTCGCAGCCACCGCGAGCCACGCGCCGACGATCAACACGGTCAATGTGATCGCAGCGTTGCGCGCACTTGCCCGCGGCCGCAGCGGAAGCTGCGTCATGATAGTATTGGCGAGCCAATGCAAGAGTTTCGTCCCGGTTTGTCCCTTTGGCGAGTTATAGTGAATGGACGACGCGCTACGGCATTACCGCGAAATAAGCAAGTCTCCTTGCCCTCGCGTACAGCTGGGATTTCTGGTGCTCCGGCGATACTGCCGGCGGGCAAGGACCATTTACGGACCGGTCACCGCTCAGGGGGTTTAAATGCGTGGCTTTCGAGCATCCGGCCGCATCCATGTTGCGTTAATTGCAACGGGCCGCCTGCTGGCTATGCTTGGTGGCACGCGGGTGCAATGCAAAAATAAGACGTTGTGGTCGGCATGAGCTTTGGTCGGGGGGCGCTCTTTATTGCGGTATTTGCAGCCCTGTGCGGCGTGTTTCTCTCGCCACTCGAGGCACAAGACGCGCCGGACGAAAACGGGATTACGCAGCCCTCGGTTGCCACAAGCCTGCCTAATAAGGGCGATCCTTGGGGATTCCGCAAGCGGCTCAATGACCACGGCATTTCATTTAATCTCATCTACACCAATGATGTCCTGAGCAATCTAACGGGCGGCATCCGGCGCGGGACCATCGACCAGGGCAAGCTCGAAACGCAGCTTACGGTCGATCTCGGGAAACTGGCCGGCTGGAATGATTGGACGTTCTACACGAACAATTTTCTGATTTACGACAGCGGCCGCATTCGCCGCGACTATGTCGGTGGAATGAACACGATCGCTGCCATCGAAGCGGCACAGTCGGCGCGTCTCTCCGAACTTTGGCTTGAAAGAAAATTTTTGAACGGAGCCGCAAGCTTTAGGTTTGGCCAACTCGCCGCGGACAGTGAATTCTTCTTCAGCGATCTCAGTGCAATGTTTCTGCAAAGCGACTGGCCGACGATTGCCGCGGTCAATCTGCCGGGCGGTGGACCGGCATATCCGCTCGCGACGCCGGGCATCAGATTGAAGTTCGATTTTGGCAAGGACGCGTCGCTGCTCATGGCTGCTTTCAACGGGGATCCCGCAGGTCCGTGCGCGGGTGATCCCGACTCCTGCAACCGGAACGGCTTGAACTTTCGGCTGCGTGATCCCGCGCTGCTCATTGCCGAAGCGCAGTTTCGGAGCAATCAGGGAAAAGACGACGTCGGCCTTGCTCGAACGCTCAAGCTCGGTGCCTGGGGCCATCTTGGCAAATTTTCGGATCAACGCTTCGACGATACGGGAATGTTGCTTGCCAGTCCGTCGAGCAGTGGAGTGCCGCTCATGCATCGCGGCGATTACGGGATTTACGGTATAATCGATCAGCAGCTCTACCGGCTGCCGGGTGGCGCCGCAGACAGCGGGATTTCAATTTTCAACAGGTCGTCGATCAGTCCATCCGATCGAAATCTGGTGGATGTCGAGATCGACGGCGGAATTGTATTTGCCGGCATGACCGCGACACGGCCGGATGACCGGTTTGGCGCCAGTGTCATCTATTCGCGGTTTGCAAATCGCGTGCGTGCCTTCGATCAGGATCAGATAAATTTTGGCAATCTCGTTACGCCGCCGCGCGACTACGAGACAAATCTCGAATTCACGTATGTTGCGCAGATCGTGCCGGGGTGGACGGTGCAGCCTGTCTATACTTTCATTTGGCATCCGAGCGGGACCGGCATCCGCTATCCCGATGCGCAGGTGGCAGGCGTGCGCTCGATCATCAAGTTCTGATAAGTGACCCGCCCGGACGGGGACATGGCCGGGCGGGTCGTGTAGATCGACGCGAGGATGGACGGGAAACAGGCGCCGATCTCAACCTTTAAAATCAATAGCCGTCGCAAACCCGAATGACGCGCAGGTTGCCCCAGCGGTCGTAGCGCTCGACCAGGCGGCAGTCGCGATATCCGGGAGTCACATAGACGGGGTAGGCGCTCGACGCCGCAGCCGCGCCGATCAGGGCGCCTGCAGCAAAGCCTGCGCCAACGCCCCAGCCGAAACGCGGGTGAGCCTGAGCGCTTCCGCTGGTGGCGGCAAAAGCAACAGCAAGCGTGAGGGCTGTGAGCGCGACAGTTGTAATCTTGGATTTGGTCATGGCGTTCTCCATCCGGTTGAATTTTCGGGCAGCCGATATTGGCTGCGATACGGATAGGTCGCGCCGGATCGGGAAAAGGTTCAAAGCCGCTGCTGCCCGGGTTGCTCGCCAGCGCAGGACAGTGACAAACTGGCCGGATGAAAAGACTAAGCGCCGTTTTACTGGGTTTTTGGGCCATCCTGGCGATGCCGCCGGCATACGCGCTGGACAAGGTCCGCTTCGGTACCAATTGGGTCGCCGAGGCCGAGCATGGCGGCTTCTATCAGGCACTGGCCGACGGGACCTACCGGAAGTACGGGCTCGACGTCACGATTGTTCCGGGCGGGCCAAACATCAACAACCGAATTCTGCTGCCGGTCGGCAAGCTTGATTTCTTCATGAGCGCAAATTCTCTGCAGTCATTCGATGCGGTCGAACACAATGTTCCGACCATCGCGGTTGCTGCGAGTTTCCAGAAAGATCCGCAGGTCTTTGTGGCACATCCGGATGTGAAGACGTTCGCAGATCTGAAATCGCGCACGCTTTTTGTGTCCAAGGAGGGAATGGCGAGCTACTTCCAGTGGCTAAAGGCCGATTACGGTTTCGACGAGTCCAAGGTAAAGCCTTACACCTTCAACGCGCAGCCATTCCTGGCAGACAAGCATTCGGCCATGCAGGGCTACGTCACGTCCGAGCCTTATGCGGTCGAAAAGCAGGGCGAATTCAAACCCGTGGTGTTCCTGCTAGCGGATCAAGGTTTCGACGCCTACTCGACATTGATCGAGACTCGACGCGATCTGGTGGAAAAACAGCCCGACCTCGTGCAACGCTTCATCGATGCCTCTGCGATCGGCTGGTATCACTATATCTATGGTGAAAGCCGCCCGGGAAACGACCTGATCAGGAAACAGAACCCTGAAATGACTGACGCCCTGTTGTCGTATTCAATCGCAAAGATGAAAGAACACGGCATCGTCGATTCGGGTGAACTCGCTTAAACTCGGTATCGGCGCCATGACCGATGCCCGCTGGAAAAGTTTCTTCGACAGAATGGTACGCGCGGGCGTGGTCAAGCCGAATGTCGACTACAAACGCGGCTACACGCTGCGGTTCGTCAATAAGGGTGTCGGCGCCGACCTGCACCCGAAAAATTGAGCCCGGACGCTGCTATCGGGCCGCTACTTGCGCTCGATACAGCGTACCTGCCGGCGGATGTGCTTTACGACATTGCCGCCGATGATTTCCTTGATTTTTCCCGCCGAACATGAGCCATCGTCGATGAGAATGCGCTTGCCTTCCGGAACGCTGCCAATCGGCGGCTCGCTCTTGAGCACGGGTTGGCCTGAACAAGGTCACGTACGGGAAAGGAACACCAACAGGTGCACAGGCATCACAACTAACCCTACAAGGGTCAGGCTGGGCAGGCAGCAGGGGAGGGAGGGGGAGAGGCAAGGAAAGAGGAAGGAGGAGGAGGGAGAGAAAGAAAAAGAGAAAGAGAGAAGGAGGAAGGAAGGAAGAAAGAAAAAAAAAAAAAAAAAAAAAAAAAAAAAAAAAAAAAAAAAAAAAAAAAAAAAAAAAAAAATGGAATGGAATGGAATGGAATGGAAAAAACAAAAAGTTCCGGAATGGAATGGAATGGAATTTTCGGCGCT
>CAWHQF010000027.1:0-102390 GCA_963831475.1 uncultured Alphaproteobacteria bacterium | reverse complement strand
GCCAAGGTCGGGGTCGAGGGTTCGAATCCCTTCGCCCGCTCCAATACTTAGCCAAAAATCTGAACTGAAATTTTGGCCCAAGGGGGCCAATGGGGGTCAACCGGCGGCCAATGAGAAGTCCAAGCATGCGAACTCTCCATCCCCTATCAATCCCGCAGCTATCTGATTTCGAAATTCGAGTACTTTATTTGAATTAAATATTTACCGGCGGCGGTTTTTCGACAACTCCATGTTCGCGTTGTCGCGCCAAAGCCACTGCGCCAAGCTGACGGCCAAAAGCGCCCCCAGCAATTGTGCGGCAATGAATGCAAGCACTCCGGTCGGCGCAATCCCTGCGAATGTATCCGATAAGGCACGCGCAAATGTCACGGCGGGATTTGCGAATGAAGTAGATGCAGTGAACCAATAGGCGGCGGTGATATAGAGGCCAACCGCGTAAGCGACCGCCCCCGGTACACGGGCAATGCAGCCAAATATCGTTATTAAAAGACCGAAGGTCGCAACCGCTTCCGCAAGCCACTGTCCCGGCCCGGTACGAACGTGAGTCGAGAACTGCCAGATTGGCAATTCAAACATGGCGTGCGCCATCCACACGCCGACAACCGCGCCCAAGACTTGGAAGATCAAATAGGTGAAAGCAATTCGCCAAGGAAACTCCCCACGCGCCGCGAACGCAAGCGTCACGGCTGGATTAAAATGCGCGCCGGACACCGGGCCGAAAATCAGGATTAAAACGGTCAGGATCGCGCCGGTTGGAAGGGTATTACACAGCAACGCAATTGCGCCGTTTCCGTCCGCCAAGCGTTGCGCCATGATTCCGGACCCAACCACCGTCGCAAGTAGAAATGCCGTCCCAATGGCTTCGGCGACGGCGCGTTGTGCCGGTGAAGACATTACGTCGGTTCTTTGGCTATCGCGCCAGTAACGCGGCCAATTTCGCGAAGCTTGTTTTGTAAACTCAATTTATCGAGGTTTCGAATTGGCAAAGCGATGAATATGCCAATGCGTTGATGAAGCATTCGGTAGGCGTCCTTGAAGGCCATTGCGACTTCCGCATCCGAACCCTTTGCGTCAGCGGGGTCGGGGATGCCCCAATGTGCCGTCATTGGCTGGCCGGGCCACACGGGACACGTTTCGCCCGCCGCGTTGTCACAAACTGTGAAAACAAAATCGAGCGTCGGCGCTCCGGCTTTCGCAAACTCGCTCCACGATTTCGAACGGAAGCCTGATGTGTCGTAGCCCAGCCCCTGCAATAGCTGGATCGTGTTCGGGTTCACTTTGCCTTTAGGTTGACTTCCCGCGCTATAGGCACGGAATTTCCCGTACCCGATCTTGTTCAAAATCGCTTCGGCGATGATTGAACGCGCCGAATTGCCCGTGCAAAGAAAGAGGACGTTGAACGGCTTGTCAGTCATGGCCAGGGCCTAAGCTTTCGGCAGTGGCCGGTATCCGATACCAGCCATCATCGTTTCAAAATATGCGCGAACATTTTTTGGAAACCGTATTTCCTTGACCACTGCGGCAGACCGAAGAAGCGGCAAGATGCGCACATCGTCCAATGAAAGTGTGCCATTGACTGCCTGCGGGCTTTCGATCAAGCGATCGAGCTGATGCAGGCTTGAATCCAACTCACCCAAAAGCATGTGCGCTCTGGCGTGAAGTTCATCAAAATCGCCGATCGCTTTTCGCTTCCGTCTTTCATAGTGATCAAGCGCCGTCGCGGTGCCGAATTCCGGCAAGCCCAGAAGGGGGTAGCGCGGCCACGTCAAAAAACTAGCCTTTTCAGCAGCTCGATCAGACCACGCGGCAATTTCTGGCCGCTGTGGTCCAATGAAGATCGGGTCACCAATGCCGTCGATGTATTTGACCATATCCATGCTTTCCAGCATCGGACGGCCATCATCTCTGACAAGTATCGGGATTACACGTTTTCCGACTAAACCGACCAGGGTTTCCGTGTCGTCATCGAGGACGACCGTTTCATGCAGCCGGATATGTTTTAGGGCGGCGGTCATTCGAACGCGGAAGCAAAGCGAACAATGCTCAAACATGTAGAGGCGCATCAGACCCGCTCCGTCCTGCGCAACCTCTTACTGGGCTTGCAAACCGGTGGGGCACACTTTTCCGTCGCACCTTGGCAACAGTTTTCAGTCAGGAAGCCAAGCAACGAATTCATGGCCTCAAACCGCGCCGCATAGATCATGGAACGGCCTTCGCGTCGGACAGTGACGAGGCCAACGTCCCGTAGCCGGTCGAAGTGAAAGGTGAGGGTGTTAGGCGCGAGCTTCAGAGCAGAAGCAACGCCGCCCGCTGGCATTCCCTCCGCGCCCGCTTGAACCAACAAGCGAAAGACGTCCAGTCGGTTTTCTTGGGCAAGCGCCGATAATGCTGCCACTACGTCGGCATTCTTCATATTTCAATAGTTATTGAAATGAAGCCTACCGTCAAGGATTATTTCGATTGCTATTGAAATATCAAAATCGGAATCTGGGGCCATCGAGGAATGTTTGTTTGGCGTCGTAAAGTTCTCTCCAATCTCAATACCCAGCCGCCAGAGAACCGCGCGTGCGCCGGTCGGCGGCGCCGACATAACCCTGCGGGGTTACTTCGATCGAATTGGTCGACGCGAACGGCGCCGTCGGTACGATTGTGTGGCCGCGTTTTGCAAGCGCGTCGAGCACGTCCGAGGCAAATCCCGGCTCGACATCGACTTCGTCGGGTTGCCATTGATGATGCAGGCGCGGCGCGCTGACCGCCTGGTCAATGGGCAAGTGAAAGTCGATCGCATTTACAATGACCTGGAGCACCGCGCTGATGATGCGGCTGCCGCCGGGCGAGCCTGTGATCAGAAACGGCTTGCCGTCCTTGAGCACGATCGTTGGTGTCATTGACGAAAGCGGCCGTTTGCCCGGCCCGGGCAGATTGGCGCCGTAACCGATCAAGCCATACGCGTTCGCAGCACCCGGCTTCGCGGTGAAATCGTCGAGCTCGTTGTTGAGCAGCACGCCCGTGCCGTCAGCGACGAGGCCCAGGCCGTACGAAAAATTCAGCGTGTAGGTATTCGACACCGCGTTGCCGTCGCGATCGATCACCGAGAAATGCGTGGTGTTGCGGCCTTCGAAATCGGCCGGGTTGCCGGCGCGGATCTCGTTCGATGGAGTCGCGCGGCTGCCGATCTGGGCACGCAGGGCGTCCGCATATTTTTTTGAAATCAGTCCGGCAATCGGCATCTTCACGGAGTCCGGGTCCCCCATGAAGGTGGCGCGATCGGCATAGGCGCGCTTCATGGCTTCGATCATGTCATGCAGCGCAGCCTCGCGGCTTAAGCGGCCGAGTTCGAAACCCTCCAGGATGTTAAGCATTTCGATCAGATGCACGCCGCCGGACGACGGTGGCGGCGCGGTGACGATATCGTAGCCGCGATATTTGCCGCGCACGACGGCGCGCTCGATTGCGTGATAGTTTGCGAGATCGTCCTTTTTCAAAATGCCGCCGGCATTCGCAACCGCGCTTGCGATCTGCGCAGCGACGTGGCCCTGATAGAAAGCGCCCGGCCCGTCTTTCGCGATCGCCCGCAGTGTATCGGCGAGGTCGAGCTGGATCAGGCGATCGCCCTCATGCATCGGCTGGTCGCCATTGAAAAAAATCGAGGCAGTCGCAGGCCAGCGCTTGAGTCTGTCGCTCGCCGGCGCAAGCGTGTCGGCAAGGTCGTCTTCGACCAGGACGCCTTTCTCCGCGAGGTCGATCGCCGGCGCGATCAGATCGGCGAGGGTGAATTTGCCGGACCCGTATTTCTTGAGCGCGAGCGCAAGTCCGGCCACGGTACCCGGGACACCGATCGACAGCGCGCTGTCGCGCGATTTCGCCGGATCGGGGTTGCCCTGCGCATCGAGAAACATGGTGGCATTCGCTGCTGCCGGGGCCGTCTCGCGATAGTCGATGGCGACATCCCGGCCCGTCTTGGCAAGATGGATCATCATGAAGCCGCCGCCGCCGATATTGCCGGCGCGCGGATAGGTGACCGCGAGCGTGAAGCCGACCGCGACTGCCGCATCAATGGCATTGCCGCCACGATCGAGAATCTCCACTCCGATGCGGGCCGCGCGGCTCTCCTGCGCGACCACCACTCCGTTGTGCGCGAGTATGGCCTGCGCCGGCGGAATCGCGGGCGGGCGCGCGACGGGCGCAACCTGTGCGGAAGCAGCGACTGTGAGAAATAGTGCGAGGAAGATCGGGACGATACGCGGGGAGCGAAACATTATGAACCCGTTATGGCCGGACCTGGCCCGGCCATCCCGACATGGATGACATGGTGCCTACAAAATCAGGGTGCGCCGGACAAGTCCGCGCATGGTAGCGCAAGGTGCACGCAAGACCTACGCACCGCCCACGCTTGGCCCACGCATGGCCCGCGCACCGCCATTGAGAAGACTTATCGCGCTTGCCCGTGATACGCGCTGTTTGGTCGCATGTCGGTGGCGGAAGCCACACGATTCGACATGTTGAAAAAGCCGACGACAGCCGAAATATCCCAGATATCCCGGTCGGTGAATCCGACGCGCCGCAGCCGCTCCCGGTCCCCTTCCTCGACGCTCCAGGGCGAAGCCGTGAGCTTTACTGCGAAGTCGAGCATGCCACGCTGGCGTTTGGAAAGCCGCGCAACGCGATAATTCATGACCAGGTGTTCGCCAAGAAGCGGATTACCGGAATATTGCCGTACCGCCGCGCCATGAGCGCTGAGGCAATAGTAGCAGCGATTTTGCGATGATACCGCCACCGCGATCATCTCGCGCTCGAGCTTGGACAGGCCGGAGTCCCCCAACATCAGGTCGTTGTACATGGCTACGAAGCTTTCCAGCTTCGCCATGTCGAATGCGTAGGCGGCGAGGACGTTGGGGATGAAACCGAGCTTTTCCTGACATTTCCTGAAATATGCGGCCATTGCGGGCGAAAGCTTCGCCGGATCGAGATTGAGCGCAATCACCGGAACATCATCGGCCACCGCCGGAGCGGGCTTGGGCAGGGCCGATTTTCCCACCGGTTTTGGAGGGATCGGCCGGCCGGCCGGCAATTTTCCGCCGTTGGCTTTTGCGGGCGCAGCCTTGCCGCCTTTAATGGATCGCAGCACCGGAAGTTCATTTTCCGGCTTCACGGCCCCCGATTTGCCGGCGGTTTTCGCTGATCTATCAGCCTTGGGCATTTCTGCGTCCCTTGATGTCCCTTGAACATGTCCCCACCTTGCCAGACTACAATGTTACGCGCGGGTGCGATACGCGGCCGGGATCGATCTTTCGCCTTTTATTTCATAGCGTTAAGAACGCGCATCGGCCCCGGTCTTGCAACTTTGTCACCGCCGCGTCACCAAATGGTGTGTTGCTCTCGACGCGCCTGCGCAGAATGTGAAGACTGCAGTCTGCCTCGAACGATTCCCTCTCGCGCTTGATCCCGGAAGGTGGCAACCGGTTTTCGGACAAGATCAGCGCCCAAAATCAGCGCACGAGGTTCCATGGCCGTCGAGCGTTCCGGCAGTGGCGAGGAGAATGCAGCGCGCGCGGGCATCGCGCAGGCTGCCGCAGCCTTGAGCGGGCGCCGCCCCGATATTCCTGCGACCTTCATCGAGCAACTCTATGGGCGCGCCGTGCCGGAAGATCTGGCCCGCTACGCGCCGGATGACCTCGCGGTTCTGGCGGCGCGCGCCTACGATTTTATCGCTGACCGCTCGCCTGGGACGCCGAAGATCCGCTGCGAGACGATCCAGCTCACGGCGTCGGGCGATTACAACCGGGTCACCATCGTCGAGATCGTCAACGACGACATGCCGTTTCTTTTCGATTCGATCATGGGCGAAATCGCGGAGCGCAAGCTGGGGATGCGCCTCGTCGCGCATCCGATGTTTGGCACGCGCCGCGCCGGCAGCAAGCTGACGGCGCTCGCCTTGCCGGAAACTGCCGGCACGCGCGAGAGCTTCATCCAGATTCATCTCGCACCGATCGCCGATGATGCCGGGTGCGCCGAACTCGTGCACGCATTGAGCACAGTGCTCGACGAAGTGCGGTTGGCGGTGCAGGATTGGCGCCCGATGCTCAGCCGCGTGAACGGCATCGTGAGCGAGCTGAAGGCAAATCCGCCGCCGCTGCCCGTCGACGAAATCGCGGAAGCGATACAGTTTCTGCAGTGGTTGTTGGCGGACAACTTCACTTTCCTGGGTGTGCGCGACTACAGCGTCGATGGCCAGGCGCTTAAACCGGAATTCGAGAGTGCGCTCGGCATCATGCGCGCGCGCGAACTGCGCGTGCTCAGGCGCGGCAGCGAGCTTATGGAATTCACTCCCGAGATCATGGCGTTCCTGAAAGAGCCGCGGCTGCTGATTATCGCCAAGGCTAATATCCATGCGCGCGTGCATCGGCGCGTGTATCTCGACTATATCGGCGTCAAGCGCTTCGACGCGTCGGGCAAGCTCGTCGGCGAGCATCGTATCATCGGCTTGTTTACGTCGACTGCCTATACGCGCAGTGCCCACAGTATTCCCTACCTGCGCCGCAAGATTGCCGCCGTTGAGGAACGCGCCGGATTTGAATCGAGCAGCCATTCCGGCAAGGCGCTTGCGAATGTTCTCGAACACTATCCGCGCGACGAGCTGTTCCAGATCGACGAAGGCACGCTCTTTCAGTTTGCGCTTGCGATCCTCCAGCTTGATGAACGTCCGCGCGTGCGCGTGCTGGCACGGCGGGATCGCTTCGACCGGTTTGTATCGGTGCTCGTATTCGTGCCGCGCGAACGTTACGACAGCCATATCCGCGTGAAGATCGGCACCTATCTGGCGAACGCCTTTATCGGGCGCGTTTCGGCTTTCTACCCGTACTTCCCGGACGAAGGGCCCCTGGTGCGCGTGCACTTCATCATTGGCCGTTCGGGCGGGCCAACGCCGGCAGTGGAACGCTCGACGCTCGAACAGGAAGTTCAATCGATCATTCGAACTTGGAGCGATGGATTCAATCAATCGCTGTCATTGGTCAACGCGCCTGAAAAGGCGAAAGAGCTGTTCGACCGCTATCGCGATGCGTTCTCGGAAGGTTTCCATGAAGCCTACGCGCCGCCGATCGCCGCCCGCGACATCCGCGTCATAGAGGGATTGTCCGAAGAGCGGCCGTTAGGCGTCGACTTTCACCATCGGCAGGAAGAGGACCAGCGCACCGTCGGCCTCAAAGTGTGGACTTTCGCCCGGCCGTTGCCGCTGTCGGATCGCGTGCCGGTGCTGGAAAATATGGGTTTCCGCGTCGTGGACGAGCGGACCTACCAGATCGAGCCCCAGGGCCGTACGGATGTCTGGTTTCACGACATGCTGCTGACGCGCGCCGACGGCGGGATGATCGATCTCGATGCCGGCAAAGCAAGGCTCGAGACGGCCTTCCTCATGGTGATGCGCGGAACGGCCGAGAACGACGGCTACAACGCGCTGACGCTGCACGGCGGGATTGCCTGGCGCGATGTTGCGCTCATCCGCACACTTTCGCGGTTCCTGCGCCAAATTCGCGTGCCGTATTCGCAGGACTACATGTGGGCGACGCTCGTGAAGCATTCCGGCGTCGCCGCGAGAATCGTTGAACTGTTTCATGCCCGCTTCGATCCGCGCGCGGAAGCGCGCCGCAAGGAAAAGCAGGACGAGATCGTCTCGCATATCGAAGACGATCTGCAGAAGGTCGAGAGCCTCGATGAAGACCGGATCCTTCGCTGCTTCGTCAATTCCGTGCAATCGGCGATCCGGACGAATTTCTACCAGGTCGACAACGCGGGGCAGCCGAAGCCCCTGATTTCAATAAAGTTCGAAAGCCGCAAGCTTACCGACCTGCCGCTGCCGCGTCCGCTCTACGAAATCTTCGTGTATTCGCCGCGCGTGGAAGGCGTGCATATGCGCTTCGGTAAGGTGGCTCGCGGCGGTATTCGCTGGTCGGACCGGCCGCAGGACTTCCGCACCGAAATTCTCGGCCTGGTGAAAGCGCAGCAGGTCAAGAATGCGGTCATCGTGCCGGTCGGCGCGAAGGGGGGGTTTGTACCTAAGCTGATGCCGAAAGGCGCCGCGCGCGAAGTCGTACAGGCGGAAGGCGTGGCGACCTACAAGCTATTCATTTCGACCCTGCTCGATATTACCGACAATATCGCCGCCGACGGCCGGATCATTCCACCGGCGAATGTCGTCCGCCACGAAGGCGACGATCCCTACCTTGTGGTTGCCGCCGACAAAGGCACGGCGACTTTTTCCGATATCGCCAATTCAATTTCGATCGAGCACGACTACTGGCTCGGCGACGCCTTCGCGTCCGGCGGCTCGGCAGGCTACGACCACAAGGCCATGGGCATCACCGCGCGGGGAGCGTGGGAGGCGGTCAAGCGGCATTTCCGGGAAATGGACATCGACATCGGCACGACGCCTTTCAGCGTGGTCGGTGTCGGCGACATGTCAGGCGACGTGTTCGGGAATGGCATGTTGCGGGAGGATACGATCCGGTTGCTTGCCGCTTTCGATCACCGCGACATCTTCATCGACCCGGATCCCGATCCGAAAAAAAGCTTTGCCGAACGCAAGCGGATGTTCGCTTTGCCGCGCTCGAGCTGGCAGGACTACGACAAGACGCTGATTTCCAAGGGCGGCGGCGTCTACCCGCGCGCGTCGAAGGAAATCCGGCTCAGCGCGGAAGCGCGCAAGCTCTTGGGAGTGGGGGAGTCTGTCACCCCGCAGGAGCTGATGAAGGCGATCCTGAAGGCGCAGGTCGACCTGCTGTTCTTCGGCGGCATCGGCACCTATATCCGCGCGTCGAGTGAAGGCGATGAGACGGCCGGCGACCGTGCCAATGACGCGATCCGTGTGACCGGTGCCGACCTCGGCTGCAAGGTGATCGGCGAGGGCGCCAATCTCGGCATGACCCAGCGCGGGCGCATCGAAGCGGCCCAGCGCGGAATTCGTCTCAATACCGACGCGATCGATAACTCCGCCGGCGTCAATACATCGGACGTCGAAGTAAACATTAAAATCGCATTGAGCGCACCGGTGCGCTCCGGCGCGCTCTCGATCGAAAAGCGCAACGCTCTTCTCGTCGAAATGACCGACGAGGTGGCGCGCCTGGTCCTGCGCAACAATTATCAGCAAACGCTGGCGCTCTCGCTTGCGCAACGGCGCGGACTGGAGGATTTGGGTTTCCAGCAGCGTCTGATGCAGACGCTCGAGCAGCGCGGAGAACTCGACCGCGGCGTGGAATTCCTGCCCGACGAGATGGTGATTGCCGAGCGCCGCAAACGCAACCTTGCCCTGACGCGGCCGGAGCTCGCGGTGCTGCTCGCCTATGCCAAGCTCTCGCTTTACAACGAATTGCTCGACAGCGCCGTGCCGGACGATCCCTATCTCGGCCGCGAGCTCAATCGGTATTTTCCGAAGGAAATGTCTGAACGATATGACGATGCGCTCCACGCCCATCGCCTGCGGCGGGAAATCATTGCGACACAACTGACGAATTCAATGATCAATCGCGGCGGCGCCACGCTGATCGTGCGGATCGCGGATCAGACCGGCGCTTCGTCCGCGTCGATAGCCGCCGCCTTTGCGGCCGTGCGCAACAGCTACGATCTGCTCGAACTTAACAGCGAGATCGACGCACTCGACAACAAGGTGTCCGGCGCCGTCCAGCTCGGCCTTTACGCGGCCGTGCAGGATCTTCTGCTCGACCGGCTGGTCTGGTTCTTGCGCAACGTCGACCTGGCGCAGGGGCTCGAGACGATCATCGGGCACTATCGCGAAGGGATCGGGAAGGTCGCAGGCGCACTCGACAAGGCGTTGTCGAAGCCGGCATTGGCTGCGCGTGAAGCGCGCGAAGACGGCATGAAAAAAGCGGGAGTGCCGGAGGCGGTGGCGCGACGGGTCGCGAGCCTCCCCGTGCTCAAGGCGGCGCCCGATATTGTGATCGTTGCCGACCGCGCCGGCAAACCGATTGGCGAAGTCACCGCAACCTATTTTGCGACCGAAGCCTTCTTCCAGCTCGACAGCGTGGCGAGTGCCGTTCCCAATATTGTCGTGTCGGATTATTTCGATCGTCTCGCGCTCGATCGCGCACTCGATTCCATCGGCGATGCCGAGCGCCGGCTCACCGCCGCCATGGTTGCGAACGGGCATGCCGGTGCCGAGGCGGTGGACGAATGGGTCCGCACGCGACAGGCCGATGTCGAACGCATCCGTTCCGCGATCCATCAGATCGCAGGATCGGGGCTGACGCTGTCGAAGCTCTCGGTGGCTGCGAGCCTGCTGGGCGACCTGGCGCGGCAGTAGCCCGACGATCGGACGTTCTTTCGATTCAGTGCCGGAAATGCCGGGTTCCGGTGAACACCATCGCGATGTCATGCGCGTCGGCGGCCTCGATCACTTTCGGGTCGTTGACGGAGCCGCCGGGCTGAATGACCGCGGTTGCACCTGCTTCGATCGCGACCAAAAGGCCGTCCGGGAATGGAAAAAACGCGTCGGAAGCAACCACCGAGCCCTTTGTCAGGGGCGCGGAAAGTTTCAGTTCGCGGGCGGCATCTTCAGCCTTTCGAGCGGCAATGCGCGCCGAATCGATCCGGCTCATTTGCCCGGCACCGATGCCGACGGTGGCGCGTTCCTTGGCGTAAACGATGGTGTTCGACTTTACATGCTTGGCGACACGGAACGCGAAACGCAGGTCGGCAAGTTCGGTCGCGCTCGGCGCGCGCTTGGTCACCGTCTTGAGCTGCATTTCGTCCACTACCGCATTGTCGCGGGATTGAACAAGCAAGCCGCCGGCAACCGATTTCACGGTCAGCCCGCGGGCACGGGGATCGGGCAGGCCGCCCGCAATCAGCAACCTGAGATTCTTCTTGGCGCCGACAATCTTGATTGCTTCTTCGGTTGCGTCCGGGGCGATGATCACCTCCGTGAAAATCTCGGTGATGACCTTGGCTGCTTCGGCATCGAGCTTCCGGTTGACGGCGACAATGCCGCCGAAGGCCGAAGTTGAATCGCAGGCGAGCGCCTTGCGGTAAGCATCAAGCAGGTTGTCGGCTTCCGCCACGCCGCAAGGGTTGGCGTGCTTCACGATCACGCAGGCCGCGGTGCGGTCGGGATCAAATTCTGCGACACACTCATAAGCCGCATCCGTGTCGTTGATGTTGTTGTAGGACAGCTGCTTGCCTTGCACCTGACGCGCCGTCGTGACGCCGAAGCGTTCGCCCGGCGCGCGATAAAAAGCCGCCGTCTGGTGCGGATTCTCGCCGTAGCGCAACGGCTCGATCAATCTGCCGCCGAAGGCGCGATAGTCCGGCGCTTCTTCGCGCAGCGTTTCCGCGAACCAGTTGGAAACGGCGGCGTCATAGGCAGCGGTGCGAGCATAGGCTTTCGCCGCCAGCTTCTGGCGCGTGTCCAATGAAACCATTCCGCTGTGCGCCGCCATTTCACCGAGTACTTTCTCGTAGTCCGACGGTTCGACGATTACGGTAACGTCGGCGTGGTTCTTGGCGGCGGCGCGGACCATGGCCGGGCCGCCAATATCGATGTTCTCGATGCATTCGTCGATCGACCCGCCTTTCGCGACCGTGGCTTCGAACGGATAAAGATTCACCACCAGCAGATCGATGGGTTTGATGTGGTGCTGCTCCATTGCCGCGGCGTGATCCTTATTGCCGCGCACCGCCAGCAGGCCGCCATGGACCTTCGGATGCAGCGTCTTTACCCGCCCATCCATCATTTCGGGAAATCCGGTGAGATCGGATACGTCGATTACGGAAAGGCCGGCGTCCTTAAGCGCCTTGGCGGTGCCGCCGGTCGAGATGAGCTCGACTTCGTAACCGGCAAGTGCGCCGGCGAATGCGATCAGTTCGGCCTTGTCGGACACCGACAGCAAGGCGCGGGTGATGCGGCGCGGATGGCTGCTCATGATGCACGAGCTAGCACATGAAGCGGGCGAAAGTGTATTCGCCGGACCCGTGCCCGAACACGGCATCCACAAGGTTCGCGCCTAAAGCGGCAATTCCGGTTCATGCACCCGGTTGGTGCGGGAGCCCGATGCCGCCGGGGTCGTATGGCGGAAGCTCCAGCGCACGGCCTCCTGCCGATCGATACGCCCGTAAATCACGATCTGGACGGTCCGACGGGGGCCGTCCGACCCCGCAAGGAATACGCTTTCTTCGATTTCGACTGCATCACCCATGGTGGCGAAGGTCCAGACCTCGCGGTCTGACAGGAGCAGGATCACGCCTCGGCCATCCGCCAGGCGGCTTGCTTTGACGGCCGGGTGAAGGTGGAAACGAATGGCAAATTCGGTGTCGGCCGCGATCGCGGTGTCGTCCGCGGGCGCGAAATCGTCTTCGCCCTCGAGCGTGCGGCCATCCGGGCTGAGCCGGATGGAACGATGCAGGATGACACCGTAGTCACCGGCATAGCCATCGTGCGACGCACGCAGCATGGCCCCGCCGGGGTCGCGGTCGACGCGCACGTCGTGGGGGCCGGCGACGATCGGCGTGCCGCCGAGCAGCCGCCGTACCGCGACCAATTCGAGGAAACGGCACGAAGATTGATCGTCGAGCGTGACCGTTGAATGCGCGGGGGTGGCGCGCGCTACTTGCCTCCAATTCTCCCTGTTCACTGCCGGCAGGCCGCAATTGATCACAAGCCGGTGCTGTTTCCAGGAGAGCTCGAACGACAGGCATCCGGCATGCGCCTCCAGACTCAATGCCACTGGCGGAGGTTTGCCGGTATCCATCAATAGCGCGGTCTGACCGGCGTCGATGCGCTGATAACCGGAATGCGGAGCATTCGAAACGGGTGTGCCGCGCGCGTCGTCGTAAGCAAGCACGGTCGCGAGCAGATCGACCGGTGTTTGTCCCATGCCGTTGAACAGTGCAAAATTTCCGTCGGCGTGGCGGAAAAACCTCATCATCGGCATGATGCGGTCAATCGCATTGTTGAGTGCCTGCGGCGGCTGCAACTGGCGGGCGGAGAACAATTGACGCAAAGGCAGCAGGTCGGCCAGCAGCTCGATCAACGTGCCGGGATTGCGACTCACATGGCCGCCGTCGGGGAGGATTTGACTGCGCAATTCATCAATCAGGCGGCGCGCGATGGCACGCAGATGCCCGGACTGGCCCTGCATGCATAGCGTCGCATACGTGAGGGCAATCACGGCCTGAAGGCGGGGTAAGCCATCACGCGATTCCCTGAGTGTCCGGCGCAGGTAGCGTACCTGTCGCGAAAGGCTGCGAATAAAGCGTCGGTAAAATCGGGCGTCGGCATCCTGCAGGATGAAGGGAGCCTGGCTGAGCCAGCAGATCAGCCGGCGCGAAAGAACATCGGGCCGCCAGCCGATCGGATGCCAACCGCCTTGCAGATTGATCCAGTCATCGATCAGCGATCGGGCATTGGCACGCGTGATGGCCGAGTTGGCGGCGCGCAGATGCCGCAACCATGCAAAGCTGAGCAGGGTTACGGCCCATTCCTCCGACGGTGGCGTCATTTCGAAAGGTGAGCGGCGATCGCTGATGACGACCTTGCCCGCGAATGCAAACCGGCCGGCATAGATTTCGCTCGCACGCGTGGCATCCGCGGTACGCAGGTCCTGCGGCGCGATAACGAGCCGGTCGGTTTTGGTCGAGCCAAATCGCCAGCGCAGAAGCGGGTGAGCGCTGATGCCGCCCACAAGGCTGCGAAATGCGCGGCGTCCGATAAGCACGGAGAGCCTGGTTCGCTCCGCGACCGAGACCCGCGTCATGAAGGCGTTCATCCCCTGCCGTGCGTGCCAATCCCTGCGCGCAGATGACACGATAGCGAAGGGCCGGCGAAGCGCCAATATGCCAATCCTGCCGTTGACTAGGCCGTTTTGCGCACGAGGCGGGCGGCATAGAAGCCATCGAGCCCGCCCCATTGTGGATCCTCGTCGGGCAGCTGATGCGGCAATGTGCGCAGATCGCCTTGCGGGGTAACAAACTCGCTGAGACCGAAAAGGTCCTGGGCCGTCACCGGGTGGCGCGCGACGCGCGGATCCCGCGCAAGCAGCGCCGCAATCTGGTCCTCGCCTTCTTCAGGCTCCAGCGAACAGACGCAATAAACGAGCGTCGCACCCGGCTTGAGAAATTCCACGGCGCGGTCGAGCATGCGCTGCTGCATTGATGCGAGCGTCACCAGTTCCGCCTCGCTCTTGAGCCATGGCACGTCGGGATGCCGGCGAATGGTGCCGGTCGAGGAACAGGGCGCATCGAGCAGCACTGCATCGAATGGGCCGGCGCGCCACTCCAGCGCATCGGCGGCGACCATCTCCGCCTTTAGCGAAAGGCGGACAAAATTCTCGCGCAGGCGGTTCAGGCGCGCCGGTGAGCGGTCGACGGCCGTCACGTGGGCGCCGGCGACCACGAGCTGCGCGGTTTTCCCGCCTGGCGCCGCACAAAGATCCGCGACATTCAGGCCGCGCAGGTCGCCAAACAGGCGCGCAGGAAGGGCCGCTGCGGCATCCTGCACCCACCATGCGCCTTCCGTAAAACCAGGCAGCAGCGAGATCGCGCCATGCGCCAGCGTGCGGACCGTGCCTGTCGGCAGCACGCGGCCGCGCAATCGTTCCGCCCAGGACGCGGCGTTGTCCTTCACTGTGATGTCGAGTGCCGGCTCATGGCCGATCGCGGCTGCAATCGCCTGCGCGACATCGGGCCCATATGTCTTGCGCCAGCGATTGAGCAGCCATTCCGGCGTGTCACGTGCGGTATCCTGCACGGGCGCGGCAGCGCCCTTCTGGGCGACCCGGCGCAACACGGCATTGACGAGACCAGCATAGCGGGCGGCACGGCGGTCGGCCTGCGCGAGCCGCACCGAGAGATCGACGGCGGCGTGATCAGGCACTTCGAGCCAGAGAATTTGGGCGGCACCGAGCAACAGGATTGTCTCAGCACGCGGCGCGTCGGCGGGAAAGCCCTTGTCGAGAAAACCTCCAACCAGATGACGCAGGGTGCCGAGCCGGCGCAATACTGTTGCCGCCAGGCGCCGCGTCAAGGCGCGGTCGCGATCGGCAAGCGCCGGCAGCCCCGGGTGTGCATTCTTTCCAGAGAGAAGCTCGTCGAGCGCAATCCGGCGCCGCAGGACGCCGTCGAGAATATCGGCGGCAATTCTTCGGGCTGCGAGGCCGGGGACTTCCGGCTGGGGAGAGGTGCGCGGACGCGCCATACCCGGATAGTTGCCGGTAAATTGTGTCCAGGTCGCGAACTTCGCGAAAAAATGTCAATAACGCACAGGTTCAGGGCAGGGTTCGCCAGGCCGATGGTGTGTTCTATTGCTCGACGACGACCGTCGTGCCGATACGAACCAGCCGGTAAAGCTCCCGGATATCGCTGTTGAACATCCGGATGCAGCCATGCGAGACGAACCCCCCGATCGAGGCCGGCCGGTTGGTGCCATGAATTGCGTATTCGCCGCCGCGCATGGTGAGTGCGGCGTCACCCATCGGGTTATTGGCCGCTCCGCCCGCAATAACATCGGGCAGGCCTGGGTTTTCGCTGCGAATCATTTCGGGTGGAGACCATGCGGGGCGCACATATTTGCCCTCGATGCGCGCAGTGCCGGTCCAGGCCATGCCGGCACGGCCGACCCCAACCGGAAAGCGCAGCGCACGATGATCATCGATTATGTAATAGAGGCGGCGCTGGCTGGTTTTCACGACGATCGTGCCAGGGCTGAATCCGGAAAACGCGACGATCTCGTGCGCGGCGGCATGCAGTGCATTGGGTGCGGCCAACGCGAGTCCGATCACCAGAAACAGTGCAATCCGCAGCCGCAACGGATTCATGATGGCCGTCCCCCTGGATTTGGCCGCGTATAATAATGTACCTGCGCGGCTGTGCGGACGGCGGCTTAAGATACTGTTAAGGAAGACTGAACGCGCCGCTGCCTGCGCGCGCAGCAAGCCTTACTTCCCTTCGGCCATCGAGGCCTGCGCGGCTTTGCCGGCGGCCTCCATCAGCGCAGCCAGCCTGGTCCGCGTTGCGGGATCGGTTAGGACCGGCGAGCCGGCGCGAAAAGTGATCGTGTCGCGATGTTCATCGAGATACGTCGCAAGCGAGTCGATCGGTTCGAGCATGGGTTCGATCATCGGCACCAGATCGCGGAAGACATGCGCGGGCGCTGTGACCATGCGTTCATAGGCGGCAGATTTCGCTTGCCGGCCATGCCTTGAAGTAATCTCGAGTCTATGCGCGCGCTTTTTCGGTCTTCTTGTTCTGACGGTTGTTGACCAGATCGTCGACGACGGCCGGATCGGCCAGCGTCGAGGTGTCCCCGAGGTTACCGTACTCGTCTTCGGCAATCTTCCGCAGAATTCGCCGCATGATCTTGCCCGAGCGCGTCTTCGGCAGGCCTGGAGCAAACTGGATCAGGTCCGGTGAGGCAATCGGGCCGATCTCTTTGCGCACCCAGCCGACCAGTTCCTTGCGCAGATCTTCGGTGGGCTTTTCGCCGGCCATCAGGGTGACATAGGCGTAAATGCCCTGGCCTTTGATGTCGTGCGGATAGCCCACGACTGCAGCTTCGGACACTTTCGGATGCGCGACCAGTGCGCTCTCGACTTCGGCGGTGCCGAGACGATGGCCGGCAACATTGATGACGTCGTCGACGCGACCGGTGATCCAATAAAATCCGTCCTCGTCACGCCGGCAGCCGTCGCCGGTGAAATACTTGCCCGCGTAGGTCTTGAAGTAGGTATCAATGAAGCGCTGATGGTCGCCATAAACGCTGCGCATCTGACCCGGCCATGAATCGGCGATGCACAGGTTGCCGCTGCCGGCACCTTTGAGCTCTTTGCCCTCGGCATCGACGATCTGCGGAATGATTCCGAAGAACGGCCGCGTAGCGGAGCCGGGCTTGAGCCTGGTCGCGCCCGGCAGCGGCGTAATGAGGATGCCGCCGGTTTCCGTCTGCCACCAAGTGTCGACGATCGGGCAGCGATCCTCGCCGACGACGTGGTAATACCATTCCCAGGCTTCAGGATTGATAGGTTCGCCGACGCTGCCGAGCAGACGCAGCGACTTGCGTGAGGTTTTCTTCACCGGCGCATCGCCGCCCTGCATGAGTGCGCGGATCGCGGTCGGTGCGGTGTAGATGATGTTGATCTTGTGCTTGTCGCACACTTCCCAGAAGCGCGACGTGCTCGGATAGTTCGGCACGCCTTCGAACATCATCGAGATGGCGCCGTTCGATAGCGGGCCGTAGATGATATAGCTGTGACCGGTGACCCAGCCGACATCCGCCGTGCACCAGTAGATATCGCCGTCGTGATAATCGAAAACATATTGGTGCGTGATCGACGTGTAGAGCAGATAGCCTGCCGTGGTGTGCAGCACGCCCTTGGGCTTGCCGGTCGAACCGGACGTGTAAAGGATGAAAAGCGGATCTTCCGCTCCCATCTCCTCGCACGGGCAGTCGGCAGACACGGTCTTGGCAATGTCGTCGTAAAAGACATCGCGGCCGCTCTTCATGTTGACGGCGGCGTTGGTGCGCTTGACGACGATGATCGAGGTCACGCCGCCGACTTTGTCGCAGGCTGCATCCACATTTGCCTTGAGCGGAATCTTTCGTCCACCACGGACACCTTCGTCGGCAGTGACAACGCAGGTGGATTTGCAGTCTTCGATACGTCCTGCAATCGAGTCGGGCGAGAAGCCGCCGAAGATCACGGAATGAATCGCACCGATGCGGGCGCAGGCGAGAATGGAGATCGCCGCTTCCGGGATCATCGGCATGTAGATGGTGACGCGGTCGCCTTTCTTGACACCGCGTGCCTTCAGCACGTTGGCGAAGCGGCTGACGTCGGCGTGCAGCTGCTTGTAGGTGAGCTTCTTGTCATCCTTGGGATCGTCACCTTCCCAGATGATTGCGGTCTGATCAGCGCGCTTGGCGAGATGACGGTCGACGCAGTTGTAGCAGGCGTTGAGCGTTCCATCCTCGAACCATTTGATGGAGACATTGTGCGGGTCGTAGGAGGTGTTCTTGACCTTGCTGAAGGGCTTGATCCAGTCGATGCGCTTGGCCTGCTCGCCCCAGAAGCCGTTCGGGTCCTTGATCGAGCGGGCATACATTTCCTGGTATTTGGCATCGTCGATAAAGGCGCGTTTGCGCCATTCGACGGGCACATCATAGATTTTCTCGGACATTGGCACTTCCTCCCGCCCGCCGTTAACGCCACGGGCCTCCGCTACGTGTCCTTATTGGACCTATTATGCGACGGCGTATTGATTTGCGACAAGGCGCGGAATGTCCCATTTTTGGCGGAGTTTAGGCGCCCCAGGCGCCGAGGATCGCGCCGATGATCACCAGCACGCCGAGCCAATGGCCCGTATCGATGGCGGTCAGCGTGGCCTTGCGGAAAGTATAGGCGTTGTTGACGACGATCGTGGTCAACACGAAGCCGAGCCAGCACATGAAGCCGGAGAAGGCGCCGGCGCGCATTGTGTAGATGCCGATATGAAACATGATGCCGGACAGGACCGCGGCCATCCCGATTTCGGCAATGAAGGAGAGGATGAAGGGCGCAGCCTTGGCGGCGGCAGACCTGCCGGCATTTTCCGCCTTGCATTGCTCGACGGTCATGCCCTGTGCCGCCGTCCATTTTCTGCAGAGCAGGCCATAATAGATTGCGCCGAATAACCAGGCCGCGACGGCGGCAAGAACGATCGGCACCGCGTGCAGGTTTTGCAGTTGCGCCATGCGGTATCCCTCCATCGTCATGCCGGCGCTTGTCGCGGGCATCCCCGCCTCTCAGAGGCCGCCCATCTTGCACACGATCTTCCACTCGTCCGCGGTCACCGGCTGCACCGAAAGACGGGTGTTGTTGATCAATACCATTGCCTTGAGTTTCGGCTCGGCCTTGATGGCCTCGATCGATACGGGCTTCGCCAGCGGCGAGACCGCCTTCACTTCCACCGCAACCCACGGCTCGCCCGCCTTGGCGGTCGGGTCGGGATGGGCTTCACGGATGATCTCCACGAGGCCGACAATCTCCTTGCCGGTATTAGAGTGATAGAAGAACGCGCGGTCGCCCTTCTTCATCTTCATCAGGTTCAGTTTGGCCTGATGATTGCGCACGCCGGTCCAGGTCTCGCCCTTTGCGCCTTTGGCGGCTTGCTGGTCCCACGACCAGGAATCGGGCTCCGATTTCATCAGCCAGTACGCCATGTCACTCTTCCGATTTGAGAGGCCGCGTGAGCAGCGACTCGATTGCTTCGTCCACGCTCATTTTCCCGGAAAGCACCGCGGCGACGGCAGCAGAAATCGGCATTTCGACTTTCTTTTCACGCGCCATCTCCAGTAATACCGGTGCGGTGAAGACGCCTTCCGCCAGTTTGCCATGCGCCGCCGTGTCAGGCTTCTCGCCCTTGCCCAATGCAATGCCGCAGGAAAAATTGCGGGACTGCGGTGTCGAACACGTCAGGACGAGATCGCCTAGTCCCGACAATCCCATCATGGTCTCGATCTTGGCGCCGCAGGCCTTGCCGAAGCGCACGAGCTCCGCGAAGCCACGCGTTGTAAGCGCGGCGGACGCGCTGGCGCCAAGTCCACGTGCGGTAACAATGCCGGCCGCGATGGCGAGAACGTTCTTCGTTGCGCCGCCGAGTTCGACGCCGCGTACGTCGGTCGAATGATAGGGTCGAAAGGCGCCCGCATTGATCGCGTGCGCCAGCGCGACCGCAGCCTTGGCGTCAGTCGCCGCGACGGTGACGGCCGTGGGAAGTCCGCGCGCCACGTCGGCGGCAAAACTGGGTCCCGAGAGAATTGCCGGCACTGCCTTCGGCGCGCATTCGGCAATGATCTCGGTCATGAATTTGCGCGTGCCGTGCTCGATCCCCTTGGCGCAAGCGACCAGCGGCGTCGCATCGGCCGCCACCTTTGCCACCGCGCTGACGACCGATCGCATTGCCTGTGCCGGCACCACAAGCAGAATTGCCTCTGCGCGTGCGGCATTGTCGAGATCACGCGTGATCCTGACGGTTTCGGCCAGCTTCACGCCGGGGAGGAACAGGCTCTCTCGCTTGCTCGATAGATGCTCGGCATTGCGCGCATCGAATTCCCATAGCGTCACATCGCGCCCGGCGCGTGCGCAGGTCAGCGCCAAAGCGGTTCCCCAGGCGCCGCCGCCGAGCACTGCGATGCGTTGGAAGCTCATGATCGTTGCCTATCCCGCTCAGGTCACTTATACGCCGCCGTTCGCCGCAATGCGCCTTCGGCGGCAGCGATCTCGTCGAGTGGCCAGCGCGCTCGCGGAGCGGTATCGAGCGAATCCGTATAGCCGAGTGCCAACCGCTCGCATCCGGCCCACGCGATCATGGCGCCGTTGTCGGTGCATAATTCCAGCGGGGGCGCGACCAGCGTGGTGCCGACCTCGAAGGCCAGGCGATTGAGCACTTTGCGGATTGACGCGTTGGCTGCAACGCCGCCTGCGGCGACCAGCGCGCTTGGGGTGCCGAAGCCGTCACGAAACAGCCGCAAGCCGGCGCGGAGCCGATCATAGACGACATCGACAATGGCTTGCTGGAATCCGGCACACAGGTCGGCGACGTCCTGGTCACTGAGCGGCGCAATTTTCTCAGCCTCCAGCCGCAAGGCGGTTTTCAGGCCGGACAGCGAGAAGTCGGCGTCCTTGCGCCCATGCATCGGCCGGGGCAAGGCAAAGCGCGTCGGGCTGCCCCGCATTGCTTCCCGCTCGACTGCGGGGCCGCCGGGATAACCGAGGCCAAGCAGCTTCGCGGTCTTGTCGAAAGCCTCGCCGATCGCGTCATCCTGCGTGGTGCCGAGCCGGATGTAGTCGCCGACGCCGCGCACGGCGACTACCTGAGTGTGGCCGCCCGACGCGAGAAACAGACAATAGGGAAACGGGGTGTTGTCGGTCAGCCGGGCGGTGAGTGCGTGCGCTTCCAGATGATTGACCGCGATCAGCGGTTTTTGTTTTACGAGCGCGAGCGCCTTGGCCGTGGTCAGGCCGACAATGACGCCGCCGATGAGCCCCGGTCCGGCGGCGGCGGCGAAACCGTCGATCGCATTAAAATCGCAGGCTGCCTGCGCCATGGCATTGGCGATGATTCCATCCAGCGCTTCGACATGCGCGCGCGCTGCGATCTCCGGGACCACGCCACCAAACGCGGCATGCTCGCGTACCTGCGAGTAGACGACATTTGATAAAATCTTTCCCCGGCCATCCTCGAAACGTTCGACGACCGCCGCCGCGGTTTCATCGCAGGTCGTTTCAATGCCGAGGACGATCATGATTTCTCATTTTTTCCGGCGCTTCGCATCAGGCAAGGTGACGACGGCTCAAATAATAGCTAGTCCTGACGGCGAGGCCGACCCCGGTCCGGCCTAGCACTGCGAGGATATATGGCGCAATCCACAGGCTCCTTGCGCATCGGTACGCGCGGCAGCCCGCTTGCCCTGGTACAGGCGCGCGCCGTGCGGGCGCGGCTGGCCTCCGCGTTGGGGGCCGCCGAGGATTCCATCGAGCTTGTTACGATTCGCACCACCGGCGACGCGATCCAGGATCGATCGCTGGCCGAAGAGGGCGGCAAGGGCCTGTTCACCAAGGAGATCGAGGAAGCGTTGCTGGATAGGCGGATCGACCTGGCGGTGCATTCGGCAAAGGACATGCCGACGGTGCTGCCCGCGGGACTCGTGCTCGCTGCTTGTCTGGAGCGCGAAGATCCCCGTGATGTCTTCATCAGCCGCAAGGCACGCTCACTCGAGGAGTTGCCGCCGGGCGCCAGCCTTGGGACGGCGTCGCTGCGGCGGCAGGCAATCGCAATGCGTATGCGGCAGGATCTACGCGTGTTGCCGCTACGCGGCAATGTCGAGACGCGCTTGCGCAAGCTTGCGGGCGGCGAAGTCGATGCCACGCTGCTTGCGCTTGCGGGTTTGAGGCGCCTCGGTCTCGTGGAACATGCCACCAAGATAATGAGCACCGATGAGTTTTTGCCCGCGGCCGGACAGGGTGCGATCGGCATCGAAGCCCGTGAGGGTGACGCACGCATTTGCGGCATGCTTGCGCGCATCGATCACGCCGACACGTCGGTGGCGGTCGCTTGCGAGCGCGCCTTTCTTGGCGCGCTCGACGGATCCTGCAAGACTCCGATCGCGGGACACGCGACCGTCTCCGGCGATACGGTGCAGTTCCGCGGATTGATTGTGCGTCCTGACGGCAGCGCCGCGCACGATATCGCGGGCACCGGCAGCCGCAAGGATTCCGCTACCATCGGTACCGAGGCCGGACGCGAGCTTAAGCATCGCGCCGGGCCCGGATTTTTCGACTGACCCATGCGTGTTGTCATCACCCGGCCGCGAGATTCCGCTGAACGCACAGCCAATGCTGTGCGCGCGCTCGGTCATGACGTTTTGGTCGCGCCGCTGATGACCCTCGAGCCGATCATCGCCGACCTTCGTGGTGGGTGGAGCGCGGTCGTCATCACGAGCGCGAACGCGATAACGGCAATCGCAGAAAATGCCGCGCTCTCCATCCTCAAGAAGCTCCCGCTGTTTGCAGTCGGCAGGCGAAGTGCCGAAGCTGCGCGAGACGCGGGCTTCACGGATGTGACTTCGGCGGACGGCGATGTCCGCGACCTCGTGCGTCTCGTCGCCGCGCACAGGGCGCCCGCAAATGCTTCGATTTTGTACCTTGCCGGCGAGGATCGTGCGGCCGACCTCATTACAGAATTATCGGCGGGCGGTGTCCCTGCTGAGTTGCGCGTGGTCTATCATACGGTTGCCGCGCCATTTTCTCCGGCGCTGATTGCGGCGCTCAAGCTCGGCGAGGTCGATGCCGTCTTGCACTTTTCCCGGCGCAGCGCTGAAAATTATGTCGCCGGGGCCAACGCCGCCGGGATGGCACAGGCGGCGCTGGCGGTACGGCATTTCTGCCTATCGGCGCAGGTGGCGGAGCCGCTGGCCGGTGCGGACCGGATCGCAATCGCCGCGCGGCCCGAAGAAGCCGCATTGATCGCGCTTTTAGGGGCGCCCACGGCTTGATTGTTGGCGCGCGAACGCCATTTGCGTTATTTCCTCCCTGCGGGGTTGAGCCGATTCGCTAAAGGAAACGCGCATGGCCGACAAAGGCACGACGCCGGATCCTGCCGACAGGGCCCACAGCCGCAAGCGTCAGGCTCCGACCATTGATCTGACAGCGAAGGACGTTTCAGTGCAATCCGCGGCTCCCAAGGCGGACGAATCTGCAGGGCCCACGTCGCAACAGCATGCCCCCGAGGATCGTCCACAGAGCGCCGAACCCGAAACCGCCGAGCCGGACGTCGCACACCAGCAACATGAAGGGCGATGGAATTGGCTCGCCGCCCGCCAGGTGCTTGCTGGAGGAGCAGCGGGCGCAGCGATTATCGCAATCGCGCTGTTCAGCCTCTGGCTTTCGGGATTTGTGCCTCCCCGTTATGCCGAAACAACCGGTGCAGATCCTGCCGCTGTTGCGGCTTTGAACCAGCGCATTGCCAGGCTTGAAGCTGCGATCGCGAAGCTGCCTGCGAATGACCAAGCCATTTCGGAACGGGCGACGGCGGCCGACAATGCAATGAAGTCGCTCGGTATTGCGCTGGCTGCGCTCAACAAACGCAGCGACGAGGTTGCGGCGACTGCCGCTGATGCGCACGCCCGCGCCGATGCGTCGGACAAGGCGGTGACCGAATTGCGAAATAGCGTGCAGAGTCTGACACGTAACACTTCGGCCGGGCTGTCTCCGGCTGAGGTCGACACCGTGCAAAAACGTCTTGCCGCGCTTGAAGAGGCGTCCAAGGGCAGCCCGGCAGATCGTCCCGCGCGGCTGGCGGTAGTCGCGGCAGCGTTGCGCGATGCGGTGACGCGTGGTGCGCCGTTTTCCGCCGAGCTCAATGAAGCGAAATCTCTCGGCGCTGATGAGAAACTGCTGAGGGAGCTCGCGCCGTTTGCGGAGAGCGGCATGCCCGCACAGGCGGCAATGGTACGGGAACTAAGTGCATTGCTCCCGTCCATCGTGAAGGCTTCCGGTGCTCAGGCGCCAGCCGGAGGCTTTCTGGAGCGGCTGCAAGCAAATGCCGAAAAGCTCGTCCGCATCCGTCCGGTGAATGCGCCGCCCGGCAGCGAAGCCAACGCCGTGCTGGCCCGATTGGAAATCGACGTCGCGCACGCCGACCTCAACGGCGCGCTTGCCGATCTCGGCAAACTCGATGCAACGATGCGCGCTCCCGTGCAGGATTGGATCGAACGTGCGCGCGTCCGGCAAGCTGCGCTTGCGGCCGTGGATCAGCTCGCCGCTGCGAGCACGCGCGCGCTCGACAAGAGGTGAGGGCAGGATGATCAGAGTTGTCCTGTTCCTGATTTCAGTCGGGATTATCGCCGCAGGCGTTGCATGGTTCGCCGATCGCCCCGGTGATGTCGCCGTGACGTGGATGGGCTACCGCATCGAGACGTCGGTGATGATGGCGGCGCTCGCGATCGTCGTCCTTGTTGTCGCACTCGTTGCGTTGTGGTCGATCGTGCACGCCGTCCTGCGGTCGCCGGAACAAGTGTCGCTGTTTTTCCGGCACCGCCGCGCGGTCAAAGGCTATCTGGCAATCAGCCGCGGCTTGATTGCGATCGGCGCCGGGGATCTGCGCAGCGCGCGCAAGTCCGCCGACGAAGCGGCGCGATTGTCGCCCGGCGATCCGCTGGCGTTGCTGCTGACAGCACAGTCCGCGCAGATGGCGGGCGACAGCAGCACGGCGGAACGCACATTCCGCGACATGACCACGCGCGATGACACCAGGGTTCTCGGGCTTCGCGGACTTTATATTGAGGCCAGGCGACGCAACGATGCCGATGCGGCGCGCCTCGCCGCCGAAGAGGCAATCAAGGCACAGCCCGGCGTGGTCTGGGCCGGCCAGGCTGTCCTCGACTATCGCTGCAACGCCCATGACTGGGCGGGTGCATTGGACGCTCTCGAGCACATGAAAGCCTCGCTGGAAAAGCCCGACTATCGCCGCAAGCGAGCGGTCCTGCTTGCTGCACGCGCGCAGGCTCTTGCCGATATCGACCGCGATGCCGCTCGCACGCTGATACTCGAATCGGTCAAGCTTGCACCCGATCTGGTTCCGGCCGCGGCTCTTGCCGGAAAACGGCTCTCGGAATCGGGCGATGTACGCAAGGCGCGAAAGATTCTGGAAGCAGCCTGGACCCTCAATCCGCATCCGGACATTGCGGAAAGCTATGCCGGGCTCAGGCTCGGTGACAGCGCGCGTGAGCGCCTTGCCCGTATGCAGAAACTTGCCGACAGGGTGCCGGGCCAGCTCGAGGGCGCGTTGGCGGTTGCGCGCGCAGCGCTTGATGCCCGTGAATTTGCGACAGCGCGTACGGCGCTCGCTCCATACTTGTCGGCGCCGACCCGGCGCGTCGCAACGCTCATGGCGGACATCGAGGAGGCGGAACACGGCGATCAGGGCCGCGTGCGCGAATGGATGGGGCGGGCGATGCGCGCATCCGGCGATCCGGCATGGACCGCCGATGGGGTGGTATCGGATCGCTGGCTGCCGGTCTCGCCGAGCGGGCGCCTCGATGGCTTCGCATGGAAAGTTCCGCTGGCGGAGATCGGCATCAGCCGGCCTGTGATCGAACTGGGTCCGCCACTTGCGGCACCGGCAACGAATGCGTCGCCGGAAACCAAGGCTGAAAACAAGCCTGAAACCAAGGCTGACACCAAGGTCGATGCGGCGCCTGAAATACCGCCGCGCAAGGTCGCTAAAACCAAGGTTGCGTCAAAGCCCAGGCCCGTCGAGCCTGTCATTCCTTTGGTCCATATACCGGACGATCCCGGACTGGATGCCGATCTCGAGAGTGATCCAATGGTCGAAACGACGACAGTGCAGGCCACGGACGGCTGGCAGCGCCTGCGCAGGCTGTTTCGCTGATTGCTTGCCAAGCGCAGTGTGCGCCGATATCAGTGGCCCAACTCAAGCCGGCGTAGCTCAGCGGTAGAGCATCCGCTTCGTAAGCGGGTGGTCGGGGGTTCAAATCCCTCCGCCGGCACCAGTTCGAACCGGATTAAGCGTCACAAATTCACCGCGGAAGGTTAAGGCGCGCCGGATCCCCCATTGATCCAATTGCTTGAAATAATGAAATAAATTATGATTTAGATGCACGGCTCGGAGCGGCATCGGGGTGCGGCCGCAGGCTCGCCGAATTAAACCTGTCATTCTCCCGCGCCCATAACGTAAGATATTAGGCAATCGGATCAGTCACTTCGTCTGTAGAGTAGCCCCATGGCCAGACCTGCTGTCATTCTCGTTGGCGCCGACAAGGGAGGCGTCGGCAAGACTACCGTCGCGCGCACCTTGATCGATTATTTTGGCGCACATCAGACGCCAACGCGCGCCTTCGATACCGAGTCTCCGCGCGGCACGCTCAAACGATTTCATCCGGAGCTGACCGAAGTCGTCGATGTCACGTCGGTCTCCGATCAGATGAAGATCTTCGACACGCTCGGCAGCGCCGACGCCAAGGTGACCGTGATCGACGTGCGCGCCGGTCTGCTCTCGTCGACGTTGCAGGCGCTGACCGATATCGGGTTTCTTGAGTCGGCCAAGAAGGGACAGATTACCTTCGCGGTATTTCATATCCTCGGTCCGTCGATTGCCTCGCTCGAGGAAATCGCCGAGACGGCACGGGTTGTCGGCGACGCCAACTATTTCCTGGTGAAGAACTTCGTCAACAACACGACGTTCTTCGAATGGGATCCGGCGACGTACAATTCCTATTTCAAGAAGATCAAAGGGGCGGAAGAGATCACCATCCCCAAGCTCAACGAAATGGCGTATGAGCAGGTGGAAGTGGCCAGCGTTCCGTTCGTTTCGTTTGTCGGCAACAAGGGCGCGAAGGGCGAAGCGGCGAACTACTCGTTCGTTCTTCGCGGTTACGTGCGCCACTGGCTCGGCAGTGTCTGGGGCGAATACGATAAGGTGAAGTTGGTCGATCTCGTTTCACCGAAGATGGAAAGCAACGTCCGTCAGGTTGCCGGCTAGCATTCCATTCAGACCGCGTTTGTCGCGCGCGGTGTCCGGGCTGGTGATGTCATTCCGCAATTCCGTCGCCATTGTTGCATCGCCGCGCCCTCGCGTGGGCAAAACGCTGTTGGCGCGGCTGCTTACTGATTTTCAGCGGCATGAGAATCGCTCTGTTGCTGCCTTCGACGTCAACTCCGGCGAACGGACCCTGAGCCAGTTTCTGCCCGAGCAGACGATTGCGGCGACCATTCGCGACGTCAACGGGCAAATGGCACTGTTCGATCGGCTGGTTGCCGGTGACGACACGACGAAAATCGTCGACGTCGGGCACGACTCCTATGAGTCCTTCATCGGGCTGGCACATCAAATCGATTTCGTCGAAGAGGCGCGGCGGCGATCGATCGCTGTTGCGATGCTGTTCATGGTGACGCCCGACCAGACGTCGGTCACGGCCTATCGCAGCCTGCGCGAGCGTTTCAAGCAAGCATTGCTGGTTCCCGTGCACAACGAAATACTCGGATCGTCACAGCACCGCGACAAATACCCGATCGCGGGCGGCGGTGCGCTGTCGGTAAAGCTGCCCGTGCTGGCGCCGGGCTTGCGAAAATATATTGATACCCCGCCATTCTCATTCGCGGGCCCCGATATGGGCAACGCGGCCGGCATTCCACTCGATGCGCATATCGAACTGCAGCGCTGGCTGCGTCGGATCTATCTCGAATTCCGCGAAATTGACCTGCGCCTTCTGCTCGCCGATCTGCAGACATCCATGCGCCGCTCAGGGCTATAGGCAGCCACGACCAGTATTTTGATACCGTCGAAATAGGCCTTGTTTCCAGAGCCTTCTTTGCTGTGGGATGGGCCGGAACCACCGCCATTCTGGTGCGTTGCCTCCGCCAGACCTCACGTCGTTGTATTAACAGCTATGGAGGCACGCCATGTGGATTACGCTCTTCTGCGTTTCGATTGGCATCGCTTTCGGTTTTGCCTTTGGCGCGGTGGTCGTGGAATCCTACGAGGACCAGGTCCGGCCCTGATCAATGCGCCGGAGAAGCTAGACCTGGCGGCTGAAAGGCCGCCTCATTTTTGTCAGGCCCGCACCCACGCACCAGGGAACTTTGCAATAATACGGAGGCATGCAGCCGCCTCTGATCCTATCGAGAAGATTTGCGCCGCTTTTCTGCTGCCAGTTTTTTGCGGCATTCAATGATAATTTTCTTAAAACGACTCTCGTCTTTGTTGTCCTGTTCCAGTCGGCGACGTCCGATACCGAAGCATTGATTACGTTCGCCAGCGCGGTATTCATTGCACCGTATTTCTTTCTTTCGGCGCTCGGCGGCGAGCTGGCTGACCGCTACGACAAGGCGCGCGTCGCGCAACATCTGAAATTTGTCGAGATCGCCGTCGCTGCAGTTGCGGTATGGGGCTACATGCGCGCCTCATTGCTGCTGCTGTTTATTGCGCTGTCCGGGTTCGGAATCCTTGCCGCACTGTTCGGACCCATCAAATACGGGATCCTTCCCGATCATCTGCGGCGCGAGCAATTGCCCGCGGCGAACGCGCTGGTCGAGGGCGCGACATTCGTCGCAATACTTCTTGGCACACTCGTTGCGGGGCTTGCAGCGCGCGGGGGCGGCAGCCACGCCATGTTCGCAGTGCTGCTCCTGGGTTTTGCCCTCGCGTGCTGGATATCGGCGCTGCTCATACCGCCGTCCGGTGAGGGCGCACCCGGTCTCAGGATTGAGGTCAATGTCGCGGCCTCGACCGCGGCGATGATCCGTCATCTGCGCGCCGATCCGAGACTGTGGTGGGGCGCGATGGTGACGAGCTGGTTCTGGCTCGTCGGCATCGTCGTGCTTTCGCTGTTGCCGCCGCTGATCAAGACGATCATTGGCGGAAACGAAGATACGGTGACCGCCTACCTCGCTGTGTTCTCGATAGCGGTTGGCATTGGATCCGGAATTGCTGCAGCCCTTGCGCGCGGCCGCATTGTGCTCCGGACAACGCTCGCGGGCGCGGTGCTTCTCGGCATCTTCGCGCTCGACCTTGGCGTGGCAACTCTCGGGTACCATTCGGAACAACCAGCGCAAGGGCCGGCCAGCGCGTTGGCCTCGACCCTCGGCATGCGCGTCGCCATCGATCTGTGCGGTCTTGCGATTGCCGGTGGCCTTTTCATTGTTCCAGCCTTCGCGGCGGTGCAGAGCTGGAGTGATGCCGGTTACCGAGCGCGTACCATTGCCGCGGTCAACGTGCTCAATGCGGCATTCATGACGGTTGCAACAGTAGCCGTCGCTGTGATGCAGAAACTCGGCGCCACGGTACCGGCATTGTTTCTCCTGATCGGCGCGACGACGCTTCTGGTCGCGCTGGCAATCGGGAAAACGATGCCGAAGGCCGGCTAATCGGGCCGGCCATCAATTCCTGCGCATCTTGAGCACGCGATCGACCATTTCACCGGCGACGCCGAGATAGTTTGCCGGGTCGACCATTTTCTCCAGTTTCTTGCGGTCGGCGTGCTTGCTGATTTCCTTGTTCGCGGCGAGCAGATCGATCAGCGGCGTGCCCGTTTTCACGACCTCGCGGCAGATGTCGTAGACGAGATCGTGTGCCTTGTTGCGGCCGAGATCCGCGCCGAGCCCCATCATCACGGCCTCCGACATGATCAATCCCTTGGTGATGTCGAGGTTCTCCCGCATTTTCTTTTCATTGACCTGCAGGCCTTCGACCAGGAAGCGCGTCTGCGCCAGCGCGCCGGCGGATAGCATGAAAATCTCGGGCAAGGCGATCCACTCGATTTCCCACGGGCCGGTGGAGCGCTCGTGGTCTTCGACCTGCGCCTCGAGCAGCGCGGCCACGAGCTGACGCACCATCGCGGTCTGCGCAGTGATATAGACCGAGGAAATCGGGTTGCGCTTTTGCGGCATCGTCGAGGATGAACCCCGGCCGGCATGGAACGGCTCGTAAACCTCTTCGACTTCGGTCTGCATCAACAGTTTCACGTCGAACGCGATCTTGCCGCAGCTGCCGGTGACCAACCCGAGGAAACATCCGACCTCGGCAATCCGGTCGCGCACCGTGTGCCAGGAAATTTCCGGCTGGCCGAGCTTGAGTTCCTTCATCAGCTCGTCCTGGACCTTCAAGCCCTCCTTGCCGAGTGACGACAGCGTGCCCGCTGCGCCGCCGAATTCGCCGACCAGCACGCGTGGCTTGATTTCATTCAGTCGCTGCCTGTGGCGCTCGAACGCCGCCAGCATGGTCGCCATCTTGTAGCCGAAGGTGATCGGTACGGCCTGCTGGAGATTGCTGCGTCCCGCCATCGGCGTGTCGCGGTATTTCTTCGCAAGCGCGGCAAGCCCGTCGCTGATGCCTTCGATTTCTTTCTCGACGATCGCGAGCGCTTCGCGGATCTGCATGACGGTCGCCGTGTCGGTGATGTCCTGCGTGGTGGCGCCCCAATGCGACCATTCGCCAAGCCCATCCTTGCAGAGCTTCACAAGCTGCTGCACCACGGGCAGAACCGGATATCCGATCCTTTCGGTTGCTTCCTTGAGTTTCACCATGTCGATCTTGTCGGCCGAGCAGTGACGAACGATTTCGGCTGCTGCTTCTTTGGGAATGATGCCGAGCCTGGCCTGCGCACGTGCGAGCGCGGCCTCGAAATCGAGATATTTCTGCACGCGGTTCTCGTCGGAGAAGACGTCGCGCATCGCCTGTGTGGTGAAAATGTCGCGAAACACCGCGGAATTGAGGATCGTTGAGGGCATTCGGGGGTCTCCTGTCGGCCGCACGTTAGCGGTTCGGCTTGGCCGATCAAGCGCATGGAGCCGCCAACGGGCAGGTCGGCGCGCCGTTGCGGGCATGCTGGCGCATTGGTACGCTGATCTCAGCCACATCAAACAAATAAGGTTGGGGAGGATGAGCCATGCCAATGTCCATTGATCGGCGCCGGCTGCTTGGCGGCAGCGCAGCGGTTGGTTTGGCCAGTGCATTGCCACGCCGCGTGCGTGCACAGGAGGCGCGTACCAAGATCCGCGTCGGCCTGGTGCGGCTGATCTCGTCGGGTCCCATCTTCATCGCCGAAGCGATGAAGTTCTTCGACAAGGTCAATCTCGACGTCGAACTCGTGTACTTCGCGGATGGCGCACTCGCCATGCCGGCTCTGGTCGCAGGCGAACTCGACCTTACGGCATCCACCCTGAATGCCGGCCTGTTCAATGCCGTTGCCAAAGGCGCACCGTACAAGCTCATCCTTGACCGAGGTATCGAGAAGCCGGGCTCGGGCTCGATGACGATTGTTGCCAGTAATGCCATGCACGATGCGGGCTTCACGTCCGTCGACAAAGCCAGCCTGCTCAAGGGCAAGAAAATCGCAATCCAGGCACCAGGCAGCATCGACCAATTTCTGTTCGGCCGTGCCGCGGAAAAGGCCGGGCTCGACCCCACGCGCGACCTCAATTGGTCCAGCGGGATGCCCTATCCCGATATGATCAAGCTGATGGGCGCAGGCCAGGCCGACGCCGCCAACATTCCGGTGCCACTCGCCTTCCTTGCCGAGAAGAACAATGTCGGCAAGATCATCGGTGCAGGCTCCGATATTGAGCCGAATGCACAGCTCGCCTGCTGGGTGATGTCGTCGAAGTTCCTGGCAGCCAACAAGTCGGCGGCGGTGCGCTTTGCCATGGTGCACACCCACGCCGGGCGGCTGTTCAACAAGGCCGCGGCTGCGAAAGATGCCGGCGTCACAAAAATTATTTCCGATGCCACGAAGGTACCGGCGCCCCTGATCGAGAAGGCCGCCCCGCGCTGGACCTGGTTCGACGAGAAAGGAATGCCCAACGTCGATTCATGCATGGCGCAGGGCCAGTTCTGGAACAAGATCAAATTGGTGCCCGCGACCGTCACAAAGGAGCAGTTGTTCGATCTGTCGCCGGCGGTTGAAGCTGATGCGAGGCTGAGCAAGAGCAATCCGTTCAGCTGACGTCGTGAACGGGCATGCCGGCGGTTTCGATCGAGTTTGATGACATAGGGCTGATATTTGCGCCTTCGTCCGCGACGCCGACCGTCGCGCTCGAGGCGGTGACCTGTGCATTCGAGCCGGGGAAGGTGACCGCGCTGATCGGCCCAAGCGGTTGCGGCAAGAGCACCCTTTTGCAGATCACCCGCGGCTTCCTCGAACCCACGCGAGGCCGCCTGCGTTTTACCGGTCGCAGCGACGGCAAAGCGACCGCGCGGCCGGCAATGTCGACGGTTTGGCAGGCCTTCAACCTTTTCCCCTGGCTGACCGTGTTCGAAAATGTCGCCTTCGGGCTCGACCTCGCCGGGGTGCCACAGGGCGAACGGGACATACGCGCGCGGCGGGCCATTGGCGCAGTCGACCTCACCGGCTTCGAAAGCCGTTATCCGCGCCAGTTATCGGGCGGAATGCGTCAGCGTGTCGGTCTCGCCCGCGCGCTGGTAATGGAACCGGAGGTTTTGCTGCTCGACGAACCGTTTGGCGCGCTCGATGCGCAAACGCGACTTGTGCTCCAGGAGCAGCTGGCGCGGCTCGTGGAAACCAGCGGCACCACTGCGATCCTCGTCACGCATTCGATCGAGGAAGCGATCCTGCTTGCGGATACGATTCTGGTGATGACGGCGCGTCCCGGCCGCATCGCCGCCACCATCACCGTCGCGTTGCCGCGGCCGCGCAGTGTTGCGACCACGCGCGACCCCGGTTTTGCCACGCTGTTCGACCAAATCTACGGATTGCTGCGCGATGAGGTCATGCGGGCCATGATGAGCGGTGAGGGGCAGAGCCAATGAGCATCTCGCCACTGCCAGGAGATGCCGCATCCTCGCGGCCCAGGGCGACGTATTCGCCGTTCGACGATCCGCGCGTACTGGGCTGGGGCTCGATCATTCTTGTGCTGATCTTGTGGGAGGTTGCCGCCCGCCTGTTCGGCGTGTCGTCCCTCTATCTGCCGCGTCCCTCGCAGATCATCGTCGCGCTCATCACGTTGTTCGGCAGCGGGGGCCTCGCCATCGATCTGGGCGCCACGCTTTGGCGTATTTTCGCAGGCTTTGCCATCGCCCTCGTCTGCGGAACGCTGCTTGGCCTTTGGATCGCGACGTCATTCCGCGTCCGTGCGGTGGCCGACATGTTTATTGCGGCGCTCTATCCACTCCCGAAAATCACGCTCATTCCGCTTCTCATCATTTGGCTCGGAACGGGCGGACCGTTCATGCTGGCAATAAGTTTTCTCGGCGCAATTTTTCCGATCGTCATCAACACCGTACTCGGTGTGAGCCAGTGCGATCCGGGACTGGTCCTGGCGGCGCGCGATCTCGGTGCGACACCGCAGCAGATCATGCGGCGCGTGCTCCTGCCGAGCGCGATACCGTCGATTTTTGCGGGCGTTCGCCTCGGGCTCGGCGTTTCCATCATTCTCGTAGTCGCGGCCGAAATGGTTGTCGGCAAGGTCGGGCTCGGTGCTCGGCTATACCTTGCCGGGCAAATACTGGAAACCGAGCAGGTTTTTGCCGTACTGATTGTTCTCGCGGTGTTAGGTATCATCGTGACCAAACTGCAGGACGCCGTGGACGCCGTGCTTGGCAATTGGCGCGTCGACTGAATTCATTCGCTATGTCATCCGAAGGAGTGCTCCCAATGACCGTCATGACAAAGCCGGAAAAAAGCTTTCGGCTCGAAGCTGTGCACCCCAAGCCGGAGGAGGCGCACACGATGCCCTATGCACCGGCCGTTCATATCGTCGGCGCTTGCGATCTGATGTTCCTCTCGGGAGCGACGTCGTCGCCGCTCTATCATAAGCATCCGCACATCGATGAGGAGCATGTCCAGCCGCACGCGATCGAAGAGCAGACGCGGCGCGCAATGGAATCGATAAAGTCGATCCTTGATCATGTCGGCGCCGGTTGGCGCGACGTAGTGAAGATCACGAAATATCTGACCGATTTTCGCGATGCCGACGCCATGCATCGCACCATGGCCAAGTATTTCGGAGATTGGAGACCTGCCAGCACGACCGTGTGCATCAACCAATTGTCATCGCCCGGCGCGCGCGTCGAACTCGACATGATCGTGGCACTGCCGAAGAAGGCCACGTGACGCTTCCATCCCCGCTCGCGCGCATCGCTGACGCTGAATATCCGCGCTTCTCCGAAGGAGAGATGGCGCGACGGCGGGCGGCCATTGACGCTCTGCTGGCGGATGCCGGCTGCGATCATCTCGTTTTTTGCGGCGCTAACCGTTTCGGCTCTGCCGTACAGTGGCTAACGCAGTGGCCGGTAACCGCCGAGGCGGTCGGCGTGCTCACGCCGGGCCAACGCGACGCCCTGTTCGTGCAGTACGTCAATCACGTGCCGCAGGCGAAGATACTCGCCGAAAAAGCCGACGTCGCATGGGGTGGAGAATCGACAATCGCTGCAGCGGTCCATGTGCTCGGGCAGCGCGGCGCCCGCCATGATCACGTCGCGACAGTCGGCCCGCTGTCTGCCGATCAGTATGCAATCCTGACCGCAAAATTTGGCCGGCTGACGAATCTCAACCGGGGTTACATCCGCTTGCGGCAGGTAAAATCAGCCGAGGAACTCGATTGGCTGCGTATCGGCGCCCATTTCAGCGATCTTGGGATGGCCGCGCTTCGCGATGGCATAAAACCCGGCTTGAACGAGCGCGAACTCGGTGACTTGGTGGAACGTGCCTATATTCGCTACGGCGCCACAAACGTCATTCATTACATCGGCGCTACGCCGATGAATTCGCCTGACCTGGCCGTGCCCCGGCAGTTTGCCCGGCTGCGCCGCATTCAGGCCGGCGATGCCGTGGCGGCCGAGATCAGCGCCGCGTTTTGGGACCATCCGGGTCAGGTGTTGCGCAGTCTTTCGCTTGGCGAACCGAATAAACTTTATCGCGAGCTTCACGCGACGGCGGACGCGGCTTTCGATGCGATCGCGGCGGTTCTCAAGGCCGGCACGACTCCCGCTCAGGTCATCGATGCATCGGGCGTAATTGAAGACGCGGGATTCACCATTATTGACGACCTTTTGCATGGCTATGGAGGCGGTTATCTGCCGCCCATTCTCGGCTGCAAAAGCCGAACCGCGGGTCCCGTTCCGATGGAACCGTTTCGTGCCGGACAGACCGTTGTAATTCAGCCCAACGTCGTAACCCGCGACGGCAAGGCCGGTGTGCAGACTGGCGAGATGGTGTTGATCACGGACAGCGGAATCGAGCGCATGCATTCGATACCGAGGGGACTCCTCGTTCTTTGAATCGTTACCGCCGACCTCGCGGATGCAAATGCTACCCCAATTGCTCCTTCATCCAGTCCGCGCTTTGCGGACGCCAGCGATAGGCGCGGTTCGTGGCGATATGGTTGCCATCCTCGATCATCATCAGGACGACGGGCCCTTTTGCTTCGCGCGCGAGGCGTTCGGCATCCTTCGCGGGCACGATGCGATCAAGCCGACCATTCACGACGAAGAGCGGACATGTGATGTTTTGCGCTATGCCCTCAAGCGACAATGTTTGGGCATTCTTCCGCGCTTCGTCTTGCGTCTTGCACTGACTGCGCACGCGGAAGGCCTCGCGTGTAAGTTCCGGCAAGCCTTCCCACGCCTCCCCCCAATTGAACGGCCCGCCAAGGGCGATGCAAGCCTTGATGCGCTGATCGAAAGCTGCCGCGCGCGGCGCATAGTAACCGCCGAGGCTTACACCCCACATGCCGATGCGTTTTGAATCGAGGTCCGTGCGCCGCTCGATGAAATCAATGACCGCCTTGACCGGCACCTCATAGTCGCCACGAATGGCAAAGTCATATTGCGCCTCGCCCTGTCCGGGGCCTTCGAACATGAGCGTGGCGACTCCCCGCGCGAGAAACGGTGCTTCATATGCATCGCCTTCTTCCTTCGTTGAATCGAGGCCAACCGCCATTACGACGACCGGCGGCTTTTCGATGCCTGCCGGCTTGCGCAGGATGCCTGCCAGTTTCTTGCCCTGGTATGGAATTTCGACGCGCTCGCCCGGCGGGCGAAGATGAGGAAGGGCGAGCTGCCGGCACTCGATCTGTTTCTTGTGCGCGGCTTTCATCTGTGCCTGATCGTGCACGAACAGAAACGACGCGAAATGGTAATAGACGCCGGCGCGCTGGAGGCTTTCGCCAGCGGTGAGAAAATGCCTCTTCGCCATTGCCTCGAGGCCGATCTGCTCATGATGGGCGGCGCGCTTCGACCAGGCGCCGCACCAATCATCATACGATTCAATCGATCCGGTGACCTCCTCGAAGTCCGTGAGAACAACGCCATTGGCAACAAAACGCGGGCCCCAATGGGCGATAGCGGCCTTGAGCCGGGGGTCGGATGACATGGGCCTGTGGTCCTTGCTTCAGTGAGATTAGGTGGCTTTTTCGTCGCGGCGATACCAGGGCATGAAGCGGCGCGTGGTCCAGTTCACCAGCAACTCGAACCCAACGCCGAACCCGGCAAGCAGCAGCACGCCGACAAAAGCCTCGTTGTGATGGTAGGAACGCGAATTGTAGAGGATGTAGTAGCCGATCCCGCCGATCGAGAGAAAGAATTCAGCCACCACCGCGCCAATCAGAGCCCGGCCGGCCGCCAGGCGGAAACCGGCAAGCAAATAGGGCATCGATGCCGGCAAGACGATATCGATGAGCATCCGCATGCGGCCGGAGCGAAATGATCGGGACACTTCCAGGAATTCGCGCGGCACCGAGCGCGCCCCGTCGGCGACGTTCATGGTGATCGCAAATATGGCCGCAAAAATAATCGTCGCTATGCGAGCTGAGCCCGAGTAGCCGAACCACAGCGAAAACAGCGGCAGAATAATGATCATAGGCATGGCATTGAAGCCATTGATGTAAACACGGATCATCCGGTCGACGGTGGCGCTGCGGCCCATCAAAAGGCCGATGCAGGTGCCGACGACGATCGTGATGGCCAGTCCTTCGGCCACTGCCGCAAGGGTGGCACCGAGCGCCTGAAGAAATGCAGGATCGACGATCACTTTGGGAATTGCGAGTACGACCGTGCTCGGTTTTGCGACATAGGCCGGCGCTAAGGCTCGCACGACAAACTCCCACGCAATCAGGATTGTCAGACCGGTCACCAGGCGCGGCACAAAGTCGGTGCTCTTGCGGGATGCAAATCGCGAAACTGAAGAGGGTACAGCGGCCTGGGCCCTCGATGCGCCGATCGTTGAGTCGGTCATCGGCTACTGCCTCCAGCGCGCAAAATGCTGCTCTATCTTCAAGCCAAGCCGAGTCAACCCAACCCCGATCAATCCGATCACCAGGATGGATGCAAATACGCCAGCCGTATCGAAATCCTGCGAAGCGCCCATAATCAGCTGGCCAAGGCCGGTCGAAGAGAGAAAGAACTCCGCGGCAATCATGCCGACCAAGGCACGGCCGATCGCTTGGCGTACTCCCGTCATTATGTAGGGCAGCGTGTAGGGCAGCATGACTTCGCGCCACAGCGACCATTCTGTGGACCGGTACGATTTAGCTACTTCGATGAGCTCCGGTTTGATGCTGCGCGCGCCTTCCACGGTGTTGTAGAGCACCGGAAATACGCTGAAGAGAAAGACGACGAGCACCTTGGGTGCGAAGCCAAATCCCATCATCGAAAGGATGAACGGTATCAATGCCACCATCGGAGTGGCATAGAAGATCATGATGTAAGGTTCGATGCCGACTCGCAAGGTACGCACGCGGGCAAGCAGCAGGCCGAGCGGTGCGCCAACAGCTATCGCCAGTGTGAAACCTGTGAGGAAAAGTTGCGCGGAATCGATGAACTGCGCAATGAATTCTCCGCGTGTCGTAAGCTGCCAGAGGCGCACCAGGGTTTCCGAGAACGGGACCATGAATGCCGCACTGGTCGAGCGTCCGACGATTTCCCAAATGACGACGCCGGCGAGAAGGCTTAGCCAGAGCGGGCCATGGCGGCGGATAGAAGTATTCAGCACTGACACCGATCCAGTCGTTCAACTCAGATGATTGACGCCATTGCCCCGCGGCTGATGCGGGCCGCGGGATGACGGCGAGAGCGCGAGCGCCTCACGCCCCCGGTTCTATTTCACCATTGCACTGGCGTCTTTCCAGACTGTGCCATCAACGAAATCGTCGAATTTTACTGGCTCCTTGTCGGGCTTGATGGAACCGATTTTTTTCATCAGCGCGGCCACCGCCTCAATCTTGCTGCGTGGCATACCGTCATCCTTCGCGGCCCAGAAGTCGATCTTGAGGAATTCGGCGAGCGCGGCCTTGTTGACTTCCTTGTTGTGCCCGGTGACGGCTGCCGCATCGGCGACTGCGTCGGCATTCTTCGGATCCTGCATGAATCTGGCCGCTTCCAGCATACCGGCAACGGTCCGCACGATTGCGTCACGGTTTTTTGCAAGGTTGTCCTTGCGCGCGACCATGATCAGATAGTGACTGGTCGGGTTGGTATTTTTCATTGCCAGCAGGACATTGAGCTTTTTGCCCTGGTGCTGGATCTCGGCGAGGTCGTCGAGATGCAGTACGGCGAAATGCAGCCGACCGGCGAGCAGCGCCTGGCCGGGGCTGGAGCCGAGTGCAATCTGTTTGACCTCTTCGATCTTCACCTCTTTGCATCCGGCCGCAAGCATTGAGCGGAGCGCAATCGAGCGAGCCCCGTTGATTGAATCCACACCGACGTCCTGGCCAGCCAGGTCTTTACAGGTCTTTCCTGCATCGGTGGTCCCGATCACCCAGTCGGGATTGGGCATCCCGTAAACCGCAACCAGTGGCACGCCGGCGTTGGATACCTGATTAATGACCGGAGGCGTCGGCGACCACGCCATGTCGACATCGCCGGAAACGACCGCGCGCGCCGCGGCAGTGCCGTTGTCGAACGGTTTAATTTCGACGTTGGCGCCATGCTTTTTGAAAAAGCCCTGTTTCTCGGCAACAAAAGCAATGGTCATGGAATAGATCGGTGGAATGCCGGGGGTCGCCACGACGATTTTCTTGCCTTGCGCCAAGGCAGGAGCGTTGCCTGCCAATGACGCTGCCAGCAGCAGCCAGCCGGCCGTGAGTACAATCGTTCTGCGGATCATTGAATCCTCCCTTGAAACTTCTGTTTTTTTGTTCAGCGTTCGAGTTGAAATTCGGCTTCGCGAGCCTCGCGCATCAACGTGCTCCATACGCGCTCGCGAAGTTCGGCAAACCGCGGCTCACGCAACGTCTCGCGGTTGCGCGGTTCGGGTAGATCGATCGTGATAGTCTCGTGGATATTCGACGGTCGTCCCTTGAGCACAATCACCCGATGCCCGAGCAGGACCGCTTCCTCGATCGAGTGAGTGACGAATATCATCGCTGTCGGCCGTTGCTCCCAGATTCGCAGGAGCTCGAACTGCAGGATCTCGCGCGTCTGTGCGTCGACTGCGGCGAAAGGCTCGTCCATCAGCAGGACGTTTGGTTCGACAGCGAGAGCGCGCGCAAGACCACAGCGCTGCTGCATGCCGCCTGACATCTGATATGGAAACGCACTCTCGAAACCCGTCAGCCCGACGAGCTTGATGAATTCCGGAACCTTGCGGTCAATTTCCGCCTTGGGTGTGCCCGCCATGCGGAGCCCATAGGCGACGTTTTCGAAAACGGTTTTCCAGGGAAAGAGCCCGAAGTGCTGAAAGACCATGGCAACGCCGGCGATGGGCTCGGTGACACGCTCACGACCAACCCAGATCTCACCGGTATCGTGGGGCAAAAGACCATCGATACAGCGAAGCAGCGTCGTCTTGCCACAGCCGGACGGGCCAACAATCGCGACGATCTCGCGCGCGCCGACATCAAATTCGATATTTCGGAATACTTCTAGGGCGCCGTAGTGTTTGCCGAGTCCGCGCACACGGATGCGCGGCTCATCTTTGGCGGCCTGCGATGCGGGAGCCATGCGAATTGCGGATGTTGCCTGACTTGTCACTCTGCAGCCTGTTTTGCCGGTTTGGTGTTGATTTTTGCCCAGTAGTCCTCAGCCTGTTTTGACTGCTTGAGCGCGTCGAAGTTCTCAAAGCCAGGCGCCATCGATGCGTCAGTACCGGCCATGATCTGATGATGCTCGATGTTGAGCGTGCGTAGCCAGCGCTGTTGACCCATCGTGATGGCCACGAAATACCCGATTTCGACCAGCTCCGCTTCGCTGAAGTGCTTGTGCAGACATGCCCACAACGCGTCACCGGCCGGAAGGTCCCAGGTAATCGCTTCGGCATAGGCGAGAGCTGCTTTCTGGCGCTCATCATAGCGCGTAGAGCTCTCGAAATTGATCAAATCGGAATAGTCATCTTCCTTGAGGCCGGATTTGGCGGCCTTTATGGAGCGTTGGTTGCCACAGAACTCGCACAGCACCGAACGAGAGACATAGATGCGGCAGAGTTCCTTGATCTTGTGATCGGCCACGCCGTTTTTGAATACGTCGCGCCAAGTATTGGCGAACGACCAGAAGGTCGCGGGCACGTGCGCGCGAATAGCCTGACTTTCCGGCCGTGGCGTCCCCTCGCGTGCGCAACGTTCGAATTCCGCGATCATCACCGGATCATTGATCATCGATGGATCGACGTAGCTAATGCGAGGTTTCGACATCGTCGGTAAATCTCCAGGTAAAATCGTGACGGCACACCGACTGGAGATGTGTCGTCGTTGGGCTTGCGACAGGAGCGGCATGTTGCAGCAATGCCGTCGCATGGGCAACTTTCGGTAATGTAATTCGGTAACCGCGTCTTAGTCTTGATGAACTTGCGGGGGTGGCGACGACGGCTCGATTGCAGGAGCTAAAGTCAATAATGACGCGCATTTTTGGCAGGGCGGCCCCGGGAACAGACTGAATCGAATCTTACCGGGAGCGCCAGTATACGATCCAGTATTGTTAATGCCTCGCAAGGTTACTCTAAAGTTTATCGCAGTTCGGATACCACATTTAAACGCTAGCAATTCATGGGCTCTTCAGCATAGGCGCAATTGCGCCGATGATTTTAGTAATTCAATACTGCATCGCCCCTAGTGTTCGCAGGAAGAGACCGAGGAGTAATTCGGTCGCGAAAAACGGGGCTTATCGCCGTGCGTGCCAGTACAATCGTCATGATCGGGTTTGCCGTTGTCTTCGGCTTGCTCGCTGTATTCATCGCTCAGGTCTGGCTCAACAACCAGGCCAGCATGCGAGCGAAGAATATCGAGACGAAACCGGTCGCGTCACAAACGGTCGTCGTCGCCAAGCAAGCTTTGCGGTTTGGCACAGAGCTCAATGCCTCCATGCTCCAGGAGGTCCCGTGGCCATCTGACTCGCTGCCGAGCGGCGCCTTCGCCAAGATTGGTGACGTTCTGTCCGGTGGTCGCCGTGTCGTGCTGGCCGCCATTGAAGCGAACGAGCCGGTGCTCGCGCTCAAGATTACCGGACCCGGCCAGCGCGCGACTCTTCCGCACTCGTCAAGCCGGGCATGAAGGCCGTCACGATCCGCGTGAATGATGTTGAAGGCGTCGGCGGATTTGTCCTGCCGGGCGATCACGTCGATGTCGTCCTTACGCGACAGATCGACAAGGGCTCAGCCACCACTCAGGTGGTGTTGCAGAACACGCGCGTGCTCGCGGTCGACCAAGTCGCGGATGAACGCGCGGCCAAGGCTACGGTCGCGAAATCGGTGACCTTGGAAGTCGACACCGTCGAGGCACAGAAGCTTTGGCTCGCATCTTCGGTCGGCAGCCTTTCGCTGCTGCTCCGCAAGGCGGGTGAAACCGCTGAAGTGAAAACCCGCAAGGTCACGCTTCAGGATCTTGGGACCAATGAACCGGTGAACTCAGACAAGGGTGCCACCACGACAGTCGTGGTGACGCGCGCGGCGGCGAAGCAGGAATACACCGTTCCGGCCGAGGGACGTAATGGGGCCTCGGCGGCAACGGAGCGGAGACCAGTGGCCTGGTGAACCCGGGCTTTGTGATCATTCAAGGGGTGGGGAGTGTGTCGTGAATAAGCACAACGAAATCAGCGCCGGCTTTCGCTGGCCGACTGCGGACAGGACTACCGAACGCGGCAACTGGCTGCGCGATCTTCTGATCGCCCTGGCCGTCGCGCTGGCGGCGTCAATTCTAGGGATGGTCGGCGATGCCTACGCTCAGGGGCGCGCCATCCAGATCAGCGGAAACAACCGCACGGTCATGGTGACTGTCCCCGTCGGCAAGGCGGAAGATGTGCGCACCGACACCAGTTTCGTCGACGTCGTGGTCGGCGATCCGGAAGTTGCCGACGTCAACCCGCTGACCGATCGGTCGCTTTCGATACTCGGCAAGAAGATCGGTACTACGCGCGTGTCGGTCTATACCGAAGGCAAGAAGCTTGTCGGCATCTTCGACGTCGAGGTTTCCTACGACATCACGCGGCTGAGCAACGAGTTGCGCCGCCGTTTCCCGGGATCGCGCATCCAGGCGTCCACCGTCAATGGGCGCATCATGCTCTCAGGCGAGGTCGTGGATGCGACAACCCTCGATAAGGCCGTAACCATTGCGCGCCAGTTCGGGCCAGACATTATCAATTCGGTATCGGTGATGTCGCCGCAGCAGGTGCTGCTGGAGGTCCGTTTTATCGAGATTTCGCGCACTGCCGGCCGCGAGCTTGGCGTTCAGTGGAATCGTTTTGGCGGAAGCAGCATTACCAATATCGGTAACCGCGTGAATGCCGGCGATCTGCCGGTGACCGCCTCATCGATTGCGACCGAGACAGCGGCAGGCTTGATCTCCGGTTCGTCGCCGTTCGGGTTCCTGGTTGGCCGTATCGTGGCCAGCGGAGTTTCGACGGACGTTCTGATCAACGCCCTCGAACAGAAAGGCGTTGCCCGCAGCCTGGCCGAACCGAACCTCGTGGCGCTTTCGGGCGACACCGCGAGCTTCCTTGCCGGCGGCGAGTATCCGATCCCGGTTTCCGGGTCGTTCGGCCAGGTTTCGGTCGACTACAAGAAATACGGCGTCGGCCTGGCTTTCACGCCGACGGTGCTGAGCCACGGCCTGATCAATATGAAGATCGAGCCGGAAGTCAGCCAGATCGACACGACTCACACGGTTGCAGTCAGCAACGGCATCTCCGTTCCCGCCCTCATCGTGCGCCGTGCATCGACGACGGTTGAGTTGCGCGACGGACAGAGCTTCGTGATCGGCGGACTGCTGCAAAGCGACAACAAGAACCAGCTCGAGCAGCTGCCTTGGCTTGGCAGCGTTCCGGTGCTGGGTGCGCTGTTCTCGAGCAAGTCCTTCCAGAAAAATGAAACCGATCTTGCCATCATCGTCACGCCGCACCTCGTGCGTCCGGCGCGGCCTGGCGACGAGATCAAGGTGCCGACCGACGATACATTGCCGCCGAACGACGTCGACTTCTTCTTGCTCGGCAAGACCGAGGTGAGGCGGGAAGAGGCGCGGGCGCTCACGCCCGTCACGGCTCGCATCGCCATTGCCGGCGACCGGCCGTTTACCGGACATATGCTCGACATGCCGAAGGGGGAATCCAATGCAGCCATTCAGTAAAGCGTTGCGCACGCTCTTGCTTGCCGCGCTCCTCACGGCAGTTGCCGGCTGCTCCGAATATATCGATCGCCGCGATACCATCGCGCTCTCCGGCGGCAATGCGGTCGCGACCAATGTGGTGACGCATATGGTCGACCCATGGCCGCGTGACAGCGCCAATCGCAATATCGCGTTCAACGGCGCGAAGATGCAAACCGCAGTCGAGCGCTATCGCACCAACAAGGTCATCACGCCGCGCGGTATCGGAACGTCCGGCGCCTATCAGGAATCATCGCAAGGTGGACAGAGCAATGCGGCCCCGGCCGGACCAACCGTCATGCAGTCTGCGGCGCCGGTGAAATAGACAGGACTTCGATCACGTTATGCGCATTGGACGAAATTCCGACGCCAACCGAACCCGCGTTGTGGTGCTGACCGCCGACGCGGCGTTCGACGCTTCAGTGCGCGCTACTTTCGGGACTTCGTCTGCGATCGAGCTTGCCGTGGTTTCCGGCCGGCTCGCCGAACAAGCCGACACGTTGGAAACCGGGGAAGCAACGGTCGTTGTGGTCGATCTCGATGCCGGCCGTGCCGACGAAATGGCCGCGCTTGCCCGGCTGATGGCGCGAATTGGCACGTGGCCGCCGGTTATCGCGGTGACCCAGGTTTTCGACGAGAATGTCGCGCGGACGCTTCTGCAGATGCGGATCGCCGATTTCCTTGTGAAACCGGTCGAGCCGATTGATTTGGTGCGTGCGTGCGCGCGTGTCGCCAAGGGTCCCGGCGGCGGCGTGGAGCCTACTGAAGCGAAGATCTACACTTTTTTGCCTGCAGTGGGCGGCGCGGGCGTCACGACGCTTGCCGTGCAGAGCGCGATGATCCTGCTCAACAGCGGGACCCAGCGCGCAAAGCCGTCGACTTGTCTTGTGGACCTCGACTTTCAACACGGCTCGGTTGCGGATTATCTCGACCTCGAGCCTCGCCTCAATCTGGCGGAAATCGAACCGCGGCCGGATCGCCTTGATCGGCAGCTTCTTGAAGTCATGCTGTCCTACCACGCATCGGGCCTTGCCGTTGTCGCTGCACCAAACCGCCCTGCGGAGATGCGCTCGTTTGATCCCGATGTCGTGACGCGCTTGCTCGACCTCGTGTCCAACAATTTCGAATATGTCGTGTTCGACATGCCGCGCACCTGGTTCTCATGGACCGACAGCGTGCTGCTTGGCTCGAACAAGCTTTTCATCGTCAGTGAAACGACCGTTCCCGGGCTGCGCCATGCAAAGCAACTGGTCGCAGCGATCAGGGAAAGGCTGGGCGATGGCCCCAATCCACAGGTGATCGTCAATCGCTTCAGCCAGCGCATGTTTGATTCTGGCCTGCGTCGCGGCGATCTCGCGCAGACACTTGGCGAGGCCTTCCTCAGCGCGATTCCCAACGACTATGCGCTGGTCCGCGAGGCAATCGATCGAGGCGTCCCGCTCGATGAAGTCAAGCCGGGCAACAAGATTACGGCGGAGCTCAAAAAGCTGGTGCTGGATGCGCCGGGGTCCAAGGCGGGCACTGACAGCCAGCCGATTGCGCTTCTGAAGAAACTCAAGCTTTCGATGGTAGGCTAAGATGGCAGGCCAATTCACCGCACGTCGCACTGCATCGCCGGAATTGCCGGTAGTCGAAGAGATGCCGTCGTCGGAGCTTGAGGGCGTTTCCTGGACCGTTTTTCCCGAGGCGCCGGCCGAGCAGGGTGCCCCCGCTCAGTCGACCGAAAGCCCGTTGCTCAGCGAAAAGCTTCTCGACGCCAAGGTGCGCTTGCATCGTCGTTTGATTGAGGAAATCAATCTCTCGGCACTGGATAAAGTACCGGAAGAAGAAGTTCGCCGGCACGTCCAGCAACTTGTTTCACAGTATGTGCTGGTCGAGCGCCTTCCTCTCAATACCCAGGAACTCAGCGATTTCGTCTCCGAAATTCTCGATGAAATGACCGGTTTGGGTCCACTCGAGCCGCTGCTCAAGGACCCGACGATCAACGATATCCTGATCAACGGGCATGAATGCGTCTATGTCGAACGGGCCGGCGTACTCGAACCGCTGTCGGTACGCTTCAAGGACGAGCAGCACCTTCTGCGCATCATCAATAAAATAGTTGCCGCGGTTGGCCGGCGTGTCGACGAATCGCACCCTCTCTGCGACGCGCGCCTGCTGGACGGCTCGCGCGTCAACGTCGCGGTACGCCCGATCGGTGTCGATGGTCCTCTCGTCTCGATCCGTAAATTTTCCAAGAAGCCATTCAATCTCACCAAGCTCGTGGAAGTCGGCGCGCTGCGCCCGGCCATGGCCGAAGTGCTGGCTGCCGCAGTCAAGTCGCGCGTCACAACGATCATTTCGGGCGGCACCGGTTCGGGCAAGACGACGATGCTCAACGCGCTTTCTGCCTTTATTTCCGAAAAGGAACGCCTGCTCACGATCGAAGACGCGGCGGAATTGCAGCTGCAACAGCCCCATGTCGGACGAATGGAGACACGGCCGCCGAATATTGAAGGCAAGGGGGAGATACGTCAGCGCGAACTCGTGAAAAACGCATTGCGTATGCGTCCTGACCGCATCATCCTCGGCGAGTGCCGCGGCGAAGAAGCTTTCGACATGCTGCAGGCGATGAATACGGGCCACGAAGGCTCGATGGCCACGGTCCACGCCAACACACCGCGTGACGCCATCTCGCGTCTTGAACAGATGATCGGCATGGCCGGCCTGCCGATGACGGTCGCTTCGATCCGCAGTCAGATCGCCAACGCCATTCAGCTCATCGTCCAGCTTCAGCGCCAGTCGGATGGCCGGCGTAAGGTCACTTCGATCGCGGAAGTCACGGGACTCGAAGGCGACATCATTCAGATGCAGGAAATCTTCAAATACGTACGCACTGGAACGGCCCCTGACGGCACGGTGCAGGGCCACTACCAGGCGACCGGTGTACGGCCGCGCTTTCTTTCCCATCTGTCGAATCTGGGCATCAAGATTCCCGGCAACTACTTCGATCCCTCGCAGCCGCTCTGAACGGCCATGTCCAATTTCAATTCGATTTATCTTTTCTACCTGCTGATCGGGCTGTCGGCCGCGATGTTTGCGGAAGGCATGTATCTGCTGGTCTACAACAACGCGTCATATCGCAAGAACATCAATCGTCGCCTCAAAGTGATGTCGGGCAAGACCGACCGCGAGAGCGTGCTTATCCAGCTGCGACGCGAGCGCGGCCTCACCAGCGGAGGCGACTACCGGCTGCCGCTCGTCAACCTCAATCAGCTGCTGTTGCAGTCCGGCCTGACAATCGGTTTTGGCCGGCTGATCCTTTTTGCCGTGATAGGGATGATCGCGATCTTTGCGGGCGTCATGATTTTTGACGGCAAAGTCTCTTACGCTTTCGTTTCCGCCCTTGCCGGCGGGATCCTGTTGCCGCCCCTGACTTTGAAACTCCTGCGCGGCCGGCGACAGAAAAAATTTGGCGCGCAGTTTCCGGATGCAATCGACATTATTGTCCGTTCGCTGCGGGCGGGCCACCCAGTTCCGATTGCCATCACGATGGTGGCAAAAGAAATGCCGGATCCGATCGGTACCGAGTTTGGCATCATCTCTGACGAGCTGACTTACGGGTCCGATCTTGAGACCGCGATGCGCAATTTGTACTTTCGTGTCGGGACCGACGACTTGCCCCTGTTCGTAACGGCGGTTGCAATTCAGCGCTCAACCGGTGGCAATCTCGGTGAAATTCTCGAAAACCTTTCTTCGGTTATCCGCGAGCGCTTCAAGATGCGCCGCAAGATTCGCGCGCTGGCAGCGGAGGGTCGGGCGTCAGCCATGATTCTCTCTTCGCTTCCCATCGGCATGTTTGGGATCATTCAGTTCCTGGTGCCGAACTTCTACGCCAGTGTCTGGGATCAGGATATGACGAAGATTATCCTCGCAATTGCCGGATGCTGGATGGGCGTCGGCAATTTCATCATGTACCGCATGGTCAATTTCAGGATCTGACCGATGGGCTCTGTATTCGCCAGCACGTTCAGCGACAGCAACACGATGGTGATAGGGCTGCTGATATTTCTTGCGGCCGGCACGCTGGCGTTCTCGGTGATGGCGGCATTACGCGTGCGTAGTTCGGTCAAGAAACGCACGGCGCGCATCATGAACGACGCCGAACGCGAGGCAAGTCATTCGCGCTCGCTGCAGCATTCGAGCCAGAGAACCGTCGCCAAACTCATCGACTACACCAACAAGCACTATGGGTCGGCCAACGACGAGAACATGAAGGTATTGCGCCGGCGCCTCGTTCAGGCCGGCATCTACGATCCACGCGCAGTTGCATATTTCTTCATCGCGCGGACCGCGTTGGCTGTTGGTCTGGCAGCCGCCGTATTTCTGTTTCTGCCTTTTATGAGGATGAGCGGCTCGATGGTCTGGCTGATGGTCATCATCGGCGGTGTTGCCGGTTATGTCGGACCCAGTATTTACATCGACAAGCGTATATCGGCGCGCAAGGTCGAGCATCGTTCAGGCTTTCCGGATTTCATGGATCTGCTCGTGGTCTGTGCGGACTCAGGCCTATCGATGGAGGCTTCGCTTGAACGTGTCTCGCATGAATTGGGCACGAGCTATCCATCGCTCACCGCCAATATTCATTTGACCAATCTCGAAATTCGCGCGGGGCGCGCGCTCAAGGATGCGCTTGAAAATTTTGCCGATCGCCTTGCGCTCGACGAGGCGCACGCATTTGCGACCCTGATCAATCAGTCGATCGACCTGGGTTCGAGCATCACCGATGCCATGCGCGTCTACAGCGACGACATGCGCCATAAACGGTTGTCGCGAGCCGAGGAAAAAGCCTACGCGCTGCCGGCCAAGCTCGCCGTGCCAATGATGGCCTGCATTTTCCCGGTCTTGTTCGTCGTCATCCTATTGCCGGTGTTCGTGCGTCTGCACGCCGGGCACTACTTCTAGGAAAACCAGGCATTGTGACCGCTGGCAGGCCCAATTGGCCGCTTTATCTCCTGTTATGGCGGCTGGTCGCGCACAGTGAAGATATTCTTAACCATCCTCCCCTAGCCTGACGCGGTTCCCGATTTCGGGTGCTTCCGCAAGGCTTTGACATGCTTGGAATTGCCCGATCCCTGATCATCGCGATGGCCGCTCTGTGGCTCGCCGGGTGCACGACCTCTTCGAGCCTCTCAAATTTGTTCGCCAAGAAGACGCCGGGCGCCGACGCGTCAGCCTCGGCAGTACAATCAGCCGATCCCTCGCAGCAGACGTCCGACGCCGGCGCTCCGGAGCAGGCCGGCGCCGAATCGACGGGGTCGGTACCCCCGCCGTTGGGCGTACCCGCGGCGGCCGAACCGGGATTGCTTGGCGGCGATCCGAATGACGAGTTGAGTCTCGGCAAGAAGCACTATCGGGCGAACGATTTTGGTCTCGCGGAAAAACACTTCCGCCGCGCCGTTGAAACACACCCACGCGATGCCGAGGCCTGGCTCGGTCTCGCTGCATCCTACGATCGCTTGCGCCGGTTTGATCTGGCCGATCGCGCGTACTCTCAGGCGATCGGCATCGTCGGCCCGACGGTCGAAATTCTCAACAACCAGGGCTACTCATATATGCTGCGCGGCGACTACAAACGCGCGCGCGCGACGCTCGCGGCTGCCCAGCGAAAAGACCCGACCAACAAATACGTGCAAAATAATATTCGCCTCCTTGAGGAGAGCTACCGCAAGGGCAAGGCAGTCGAATAGGCCCGTCGGGGCCTTGCGCATCCAACAATGCTTACCCCTGATTGGTGGTGGCGGAAATCGTTGGATATGCGAATATAATCGAATATTCGGGGTTGATTGAGGGTATTGCGGCTTGTCGGGCCGGCACCTTGATCCGGCGCCAAGCGCTATTGTTCGTCGAATTCCCGCGATAAGGGAAACGTTAGCTATACAGGGAGGAACCGTCGATGTCGGTAAGGAACAGCAAATCCGGAATGTCACGACGCGCGCTGCTCAAGGCGGGCGCCGCGATCAGCCTTTTCCCGGCACCGCAGGTGTTTGCGCAATCCGCGCAGCCGCTCAAAATCGGGTTTCTCACGGTTCTCACCGGCCCGCTTGCCGCCGGCGGCAAGCAGCAGGAAGAAGGCGCTGCGCTCTTTCTCAAGGAGCGCAACGGCATGATCGCCGGCCGCAAGGTCGAGTTGATTACCCAGGACACGGCCGGCAACCCGGCACTTGCCAAAACCAAACTCCAGGAGCTCGTCGAGCGCCACAAAGTAGCGGTGTCGATCGGCCCGCTGGCGACCAATGAAGCGATTGCGATGGACGGCTACGTTCGCGACACGAAGGTGCCGTTGATCACCACGACGTCAGCCGCCACGGTCGATCTCAAGAGCCACGCGGTGAATCCATGGGTGCTGCATGCGTTCGGTACGGCGCCGCAGGTCACCTATCCGCTCGGCGACTATGCCGCCAAGACGCTCGGCTACAAGAAAATTACGATCGTCGCCGAAGATTTCACCTATGGACACGAAGGCGCCGGCGGATTTCAGCTTGGTTTTGAGGGCGCGGGCGGCAAGATCGTGCAGAAGCTGTGGCCGCCGCTCAACGCGCCGGAATACGGACCGTACCTCGCGCAGATCAAGAGCGACGTCCAGGCGATTTATATGGGATTTGCCGGCAGCAATCCGTTGCGCTTCCTCAAGCAGTTCAGCGAATTCGGACTGAAGGGAAAAATTGCCGTCCTGGGCAACACGACCAGCACCGACGAGGGCATCCTCAAGTTGATGGGCGAGGAAGCGGTCGGTGTCTTTACCGGCGGCTGGTACGCGGCCGGCCTCGATACGCCGGACAACAAGAAATTTGTCGCAGGCATCAACGAAGCGTACAAGCACGACCCCGGCTTCTACACCGCGGGCCCGTACACGGCGCTTCTCATCATCGAGGAGGCGCTGAAAACCACGGGCGGCAAGACCGACGATACGGCGAGCCTTCCTCAAGGCGATGCACGATGTCCGCCTCACTCGTGGGCCGATCGGCCCGGTGAGGCTCGATGAATACGGCACCCCGATTCTCGACATCCACATTCGCAAGGTGGCGCCTGTCAACGGAAAGCTCACCAACACCATCATCAAGACCTACCCGCAGGTGAGCCAGTTCTGGACCTTCGATCCGAAGAAGTTCGTCGAGCAGCCGGTATTCTCGCGCGACTTCCCACCGAGCAAATACCTCGAATAGCGGATCGCCAGCTGAGCGTTGGATTGGCGCGAGAGGCGGGCGCGCGGGTAAGGTGAAGACATGACGAACCCGCGGCCCATTGCCGTCATCACCGGGGCTTCCGCCGGAATTGGAGTCGCGCTGGCACGCGTGTTTGCGCGTCACGGCCATGAATTGGCGCTGGTGGCGCGTCGCGAAGACAAATTGCGCGAGCTTGCCGACGAAATTGCGTCATCCGGCCGGCCCCGTCCGATGGTCATGGCGATTGATCTCGCAAAGCCGGGCGCTGCGCGCGAGATTGCCGACCGCTTGGCGGCGGAGAATGCCGAACCGCAGTTTGTCGTCAACAATGCCGGCTTCGGCCTCGTGGGCTTGGCCAGTGTACGCGATCGCGGCGAACAACTGCAGATGATCGATCTCAATGTTCGCGCGCTGACGGAATTGTCACTCGCGTTTGTCGACTGCCTCGCCCGTCACCGCGGTGGCCTGCTCAACGTCGGCTCGATGGCGGGCTTTCTGCCGGGCCCCGGCATGGCGGTCTATTACGCGACCAAGGCTTACGTGCTTTCATTTACAGAGGCCCTGCACAGCGAACTCAAGCCACGCGGAATCCGCGTTGCCGTGCTTTGCCCAGGGCCGGTCCCGACGGAGTTTGCCGAACGCGCCGGGATCAGTGGCGGCAAGCTGGCGCCGAGTATTCTCACTCAGTCGGCGGAGGATGTGGCGGAAGCGGGCTATCGCGGCCTGATGGATGGTCATAGGACGATTGTTCCGGGATCTCTTAATAGGTTGATCACCGTGTTGATACGCCTGATTCCGCGCCGCATCATTCTGGCGGTCGTCGATTCCCGGCAAAGCAGGCGCAGGTCCGCGCAGGGGACATAGCGCCCATTTGCAAACTTCGAAGGAGCGGCTAGTAGTGAGCGCCCGCTTGAGCGCGCGAATCATATGAAGCCCATTCTTCTCATTCTGCATCAGGAGCACTCCTCGCCCGGCCGGGTCGGCCAGACGCTGGCAAAGCTCGGCTATCCGCTCGACATTCGCCGGCCCCGATTCGGCGATCCTTTGCCTGAGACGATGGAGGAGCATGCCGGTGCAGCGATATTCGGCGGCCCGCAAAGCGCCAATGACAACGAGGAATTTGTACAGCGGGAAATCGACTGGATCGGCGTGCCGCTGCGCGACAAAAAACCTTACCTTGGCATCTGCCTGGGCGCGCAGATGATGGCCCGCCAACTTGGCGCCCGTGTTTATCCGCACCCGCAAGGTCACGCCGAAGTCGGCTATTATCCGATCCGGCCGACGGAAGCGGGGCGCCGAATCTGTCCCGAATGGCCGGACCATGTCTATCAATGGCATCGCGAAGGTTTCGACTTACCGTCGGGCAGCGAGCTGCTGGCGGAAGGCGATGCGTTCTCGGTTCAAGCCTTCCGTTACGGCACAGGCTATGCCTTGCAGTTCCATCCCGAAGTCACGCACGCGATGATGTATCGATGGCTCGTACGCGGTGCCCATCGCATGGAATTACCTGGGGCGAAACAACGTCACGAGCACATTGCCGATCGTGCGGTGCATGATCTGGCGTCACGGAACTGGCTCGCTGCGTTCATTGAACATTGGATCGGCCGCACACCGGCCGATCAGGCAGCCCAAAACGCGAGCTAGGCGGAATCTTTCGCGGTTTATCGAAAATGCGGTCTACCACGCCGCGCCATTGACAAATTGTCATTCAATCTGATCGTTGCGGCGGGGGTTCGGGGTCGATGTCCACGCGGAGGCGTGCGGATGGCGGATTCGAAAAATTACGCGTCTTCTGCGGTGCGACCAATCCCGCCCGCGCTGGATGCAATGCTGCGCGCATCCGATGGTATTCTCGACCTTCTGCCGATCGCGACCTTTATCTGCGACGCCAAGGGCACGATCCTTCAATACAATCGACACGCGGTGGCAATCTGGGGCCGCGCGCCGGAGCGGGGCCAATCACACGACGAATTCCGCGAAAGCGCCCGTTTTTTTGAAGTCGATGGCGCGCCGGTTGCACGTTCGATAGTAGCCGAAGTCCTGGCCACCGGTAATCCTGTGCGCGACGTCGAGCGGATTGTCGAACGTGCCGATGGTACGCGCCTCATCGTTTCCGTGAATGTTGATCCGCTGCGCGACGCGAAGGGCAATCTGGTCGGCGCAGTAAATTGTTTCCTGGACATCACCGAGCGCAAGCGGATGGATTCCGCGCTCGAGCGCTCGCGAATGCTTGCTCTCGAACAGGAGCAGCGATTTGCAGCGACTTACGAACACGTCGCCATCGGGATTTCGGAAATTGCTCCGGATGGCCGCTTTCTGCGGGTCAATGAAGCAATTTGCGCGATTACCGGTTTTAGTCGCGAACATCTGCTTGCAAACAAGCTGTTCCGGCACACGCATCCTGACGATGCCGATCCTGATCGCGGTGCATTTCGAAAACAGGTTGCGGGCGAACTCGATTTTTATTCGGTTGAAAAGCGCTTTATCCGCAGGGATGGCCGGGTGATATGGCTGTCGGTGCGTTCTTCTCCGGTGCGCGATGCCGACGAGCGGCTGCTCTACCTTGTCCGCGTGGTGCAGGACATCACCGAGCGCAAGGCGGCGGAGCAGCGACAGAAACTATTGATGGATGAATTGAATCACCGTGTGAAGAATACGCTCGCAACCGTGCAATCGCTCGCTGCGCAAACAGCGCGTGCCGCGGCCACGCCCATGGTTTTCCGCGAGCGGTTTGAAGGACGCTTGATCGCCCTTTCCAAGGCGCATGATCAGCTGACCATGCATCATTGGGAAAGCGCGGATTTGCGGGATTTGCTGTCGGGAAGCCTGGCGCCGTATGCCGGAGCGGCTCCCCACCGCGTCGTATTACGCGGCGAAGACGTTGTGCTGCGGCCGCGTGCCGTTCTGACGCTGGCGATGGCAATCCATGAGCTGACGACGAATGCAGCAAAATATGGCGCCCTATCCGTTCCGAGCGGCCGCATTGAAATTCAATGGCGGCCGGTGCGCGCGGATGGCGGGCGTCTGCAATTGCGGATCGACTGGGCCGAACGTGGCGGGCCATCGGTGTCCGAGCCGGAGCAGCGCGGCTTTGGATCCAAGCTGATTGAGGGAAGCATCGCCGCGGAACTTGGTGGCGAGGCGCGCCTTGGCTTCGAGCCGCACGGCTTGCATTGCGAGATTGTCATTCCGATGGAAATGGCAGCCGTCGGCATCAGGGCAAAAGGCGACGACGAACCGTCGGCTTGAATCCGTTCGAAAGGTCGTGAAACTCGAGTCGTCCGCGGAACTTTTTGAATTTGTTATCCACTGTGGCGCAGCGGCCATAGGGAGAAGGACGATTGCGAGCGTATCATCCGAGCAGTCGGGGGCGCGATCATCAGGCTGACATCCAAAAATCAATTTGGCGGGCGCGTCCTTTTCCCTGCCTAAAAACAATCGAGGATCAAATGCCGGATCGCACGCGAGGGCTTTATCCAGTTACGCTGGCTCTGACAGCTTTATTCATGTGGTCACCTGCCGCCGCCGAAACCTCGAGTGAGCGCGACGCCTGTTTCGGCGATGCGTTCAGGGTTTGCTGGAGCGCGATCCCGAGCCGCCAGGACGTCTTTGTCTGCCTCATGAAGAACCGCAATCTGCTCACCGAGGCCTGCCGCACGGTCATGGACCAGTATCGGCACCCGCACAGGATCAGGCGAAAAACACGCGTCACGCGAACCAGCGACTAAAGCGAGATTCGCGATTTATCCGATGATTTAGGCGGTGGCGGAGCCGAGCGGATTGTTTGCACCGCGTATGTCCGCTTTTGACCCGAAGCGGACATCCAAACACGCTCACGGATGTTGGGAGCAAGGCAAACTCTTGTTGGACTGCGCCTCAGCCTTAGCCATGAGGGCCTCGCTGGTGATTGTGGTCAACACTTCCTGTCCACGCGAGAAGCCGCTTTATTGTCGGTCCGCCCGCGGCTAGCCTCGACCAATCTGTTCAAGCGACATCCACCTTACTCGTGTCGCGAGGTGGAAAATCGCTTAGGTCGGAAGGACGACAGGATGCGGGCACTGATCGTCGGTGCGGGAATGGGCGGGTTGATGACGGCGTTGGCGCTGCGACAGTCCGGCGCGTTCGCATCGGTCGATATCTACGAGCAAACCAAGGTGCCCAGCACCGCAGGCGCCGGGTTGAACGTCCCGCCTAACGGGGCGCGAATATGTCGTTGGTTGGGCGTTGACCTCGATGGCGGGGATCCCAAGGGACCCGATGGGGTGATCGACGGTGGCCGAGCGGCAATTCTGGAATCGACGCGGCAGTTCAACGCGGATGGCAGTGTGACACAGAGGCCGTTCGATCATGTCACCGCCGCTGGCGACGGCGCCGGGTTTCACCACATGCACAGGCTCGACTTGTTGATGTGCCTCTATAAGCGGGTGTTCGAGTTCGGTCCCGACAGCGGCGCGCCGTGCCCGATCACCGTGCACATGGACTGCAGGCTGTCACAGTTGAGTCAGACTGCGGCCGAGGTGACGGCGATCTTTGCGAATGGTCAGACCGCCACGGGCGAGATTCTCGTGGGTGCCGACGGGATCAACTCTGCCACGTTGCAGCTAGCTTGGCCGGACCGACGTCCCAAGCGCTGGACTGAGGTGACCTGCTTCCGCGGACTCATTCCGCGGATGGTGGTTGCCTCGCTCCGCAAGGCTGACGGCAGCCCACTGGATCATAATCCCATTAACTCCTTTAGCATGGATCGCCATCGCAACGACAAGAGTGGGGCGACGACGTACTGGGTGCGCGGCGGGGAGTTGTTGAACGTGTGGATCTCCCATTATGAGCCCGACTCTGCCGCGTTCGAACAGGAGGAAGGCGACTGGTTTCCCGTCAGTCATGAGGAGGTCCTTCGCGAGGTGGGTGAGGCATTCGCGGGGAGCGCCAGTAGAGACGACCTGCTGGCTCTGGCGGGGGCGATCGTTCGTCCCACGAAGTGGGGCCTCTACGATCGTGACGCGCTCGAAACCTGGGTGCAGGGCCGTATCTGTCTACTCGGCGACGCGGCGCATCCGATGCTTCCCACATTTGGCCAAGGCGCCGCGCAGTCCTTCGAAGACGCCGCCGCGCTCGCTAGCGCCTTCGCCCTGCACGGCCGCGATGTGGCTACAGCGATGTTGCACTATGAACGCGTGCGGCATTACCGCGCCACCCGCTTCCAGCTCGGCTCCAAATTCGCCTTCGATCACTTGCGGTCCAAGGACACCGCTGCGCAGAAGGCGCTGCTCGAGAGGCTCGACGAACGGGTTAGCCCGGCCTTTGCCCACGACAAGCGCGGCGGCGAGGACAACTCCTGGATCTACGCGTACGACGCCCGCAATATCGGCGCCAAATTGCCCCCCAAGAGATTAGGACCATGGGATTTCCGCCGAGCCGCCAAAGCTGACTACGCTTCGATCACCCGCAAGCTGTGGATGCCCGCCGCTCCCGCCAAGAGTACGCGCCCCATCACGCGCGAAGAGGTCGCCCTGCACAACACCCAAGACGATTGCTGGATCATTATCGCGGGAAAGGTTTACGACATCACCGAATGGGCACCCCACCACCCTGGTGGCGCTGGAATCGCCCGAATGTACGCCGGCAAGGAAGCCACTGCCGAATTCGGTGACTACCACAGTGCCCAGGCTGTCGCGCACACGGCTTATTTCTGCGTCGGCGACCTCGTCGAGACTCCAGCCACCTTGCCGTGATTGGCCACCTTCGAGGCTGCCGGAATTCAAATTTAATAGCGCAGATGCTGACGCCGTTCGCGATTATCTGCGATCAATACAAGACTAGATTCAGCGATCCTATGACCGTGTGTCTGCTCTTGGCCCTTAGCGGACACCCGCAGTTGCACCGCTGTTGATAGCTCAGTCGTAGAAAAATTGTTGGTATTGAAGGGCTGATGATGGTGGAGCCGAGGGGATTTGAACCCCTGACCTCCTCATTGCGAACGAGGCGCTCTCCCAACTGAGCTACGGCCCCGCCGAACGGCAACGACAAATTCGTTGTACGAAATATGCGGCGAGTGGGCGCCATTTAGGGCCAGGGGTTTGGCCTGTCAAGGACGCGCAAATGGCAGCGGTGCCGGAGGTCGGCTTGTTTGGCGGCGTTCGAACCGCTACTTTGCGCCCGGTTTTCGAACAGGCGGACACTCATGCGCGCGCTTCTCGATATTATTCTACTGGTCCTGCAAGCCTATATTTGGATCTTGATTGCGGCCGCAGTGCTGTCCTGGTTGATCGCCTTCAGCGTGGTCAACACCCGCAACCAGGTCGTGGCAACGATCGGTGAGTTTCTTTACCGCATTACCGAACCTCTGCTGCGGCCGATACGCTCCATGCTTCCCAATCTGGGTGGTATCGACGTTTCGCCGGTAATCCTGATCCTGATCATTCTGTTCCTCGAAAACGTCATCGTCCGGTACATCTACCCGAACGTATTTTGATTGATGTCGCCAATTCCATGGTCGAAGGCCGCGGGCGGCGTTGTGCTCAGCGTGCGGGTGACGCCCAGGGGTGGCCGCAACTCAATCGAAGGTATCGAGACTTTCGCAGATGGCCGTGCGGCGCTTAAGGCGCGTGTGCGCGCGGCGCCCAGCGAGGGCGAAGCGAACACGGCCCTGATCCGGGTACTCGCGAAAGCTGTGGGCGTTCCACCGCGCAATGTTGCATTGATTTCCGGCGCGACCGGCCGGCTCAAGCGGCTCATGATTTCAGGAGATGGCCCGACACTCGTTGCAGCGCTGGAAAGATTGAGTAAGAAGAGATAACGGCTATTGTGACGGACGGTGACATCAAGATGAGCACACACATTATCGACGGCAAGACAATCGGCGCAGACCTGCGTGGCAAGATCGCGGATGCCGTACATCGGCTGCGTCGTGACCGCGGCGTAGTGCCGGGTATCGCGGTCGTCCTCGTCGGTGAAAATCCGGCAAGTGAAGTGTATGTCCGCACCAAGTCGAAGGCCGTGGCAGAAGCGGGCATGCGCGCCTTCGACCACAAATTGCCGGCCAATACGAGCGAGGCCGAACTGCTATCGCTCATCGCCAAGCTCAACGCCAATGCGGATGTCAGCGGCATCCTGGTGCAACTGCCGTTGCCCAAACAGATCGATGCGCAGAAGATTATTGCAGCCATCGATGCGGCCAAGGATGTCGATGGGTTCCACCCCCTCAATGTCGGCCGGCTGGCCAGCGGTCTGCCGGCACTGGTGCCATGCACCCCGATGGGCTGCGTGCTGCTGGCAAAGAGCGTGCATCAATCGCTGGCCGGTTTCGAAGCGGTCGTGATCGGCAGATCTAACATTGTCGGTAAGCCGGTTGCGCAACTGCTGCTGGCGGAAAATGCGACGGTCACCATCGCCCATTCCAAGACCAATGACCTCCCGGCCGTTTGCCGCCGCGCCGATCTGCTCGTTGCCGCCATCGGCCGCGCTGAAATGGTTCGGGGCAGCTGGGTCAAGCCGGGCGCGACGGTTATCGACGTCGGCATCAATCGCATACCCGGCGATGGCGGCAAGTCGCGCATCGTCGGCGATGTTGCCTATGCGGAAGTGGCGGAAACTGCCGGCGCGATTACGCCTGTCCCGGGTGGCGTTGGGCCGATGACGATTGCGTGCCTGCTGTTGAACACGCTGCGAGCGTCCTGCGCGCAGAACGAATTGCCGGAACCGAAGCTCTGATTACGCCTGCCAGGCGTAAGCGACTTTATCGAGCGTCTTGGCTCCGAAACGCTCCGAGGAGCGCGCCACGGCGCGGCCGCCAAGCGCGCGATAGAATTCCATCGCGGGTTCGTTGTCCGAAAGCGCCCACACCACGAGGCTCTTCAGGCCGCTTTGATTGAGGTCCTTGCGTGCCGCGGAGAACAGCCGGCGCCCAAAACCGAGGCCTTGAAATTCAGGCCGCAGATAAAGCTCGTAGATTTCGCCATCGTAGAAAAGGCTGCGCGCGCGGTTGCGTCCGTAATTGGCGTATCCCGCTATACGTTCCCCAAATTGCAGAATCGTGATGCGGCTGCCTTTGCGGATGGCCGAGTCCCACCAATCCGGACCGCGGCGATTGATCAGCTTGTCGAGTTCGTTTCCTGGAATGATTCCCTGATAGGCGGTTCGCCACGCCTCGTCATGCGTCTCGGCGACGTCCACCGCGTCCGAAGACTTTGCCCGGCGAATCTCTATGAGGGTCGTATTCATTTCGCGATAGAAGCAACGAACTTTCCGGCCTTCAAGCCCTATCGTTAATGATGGGTTAACGGTGTGGATTACTGGCAACAGACCCGAAAAACTCCAGCGGGGCCGCCCGAAAATGATGGCTGGGACATCATCGCCCGTATGAATTGCGTCCGGTTCCGTGACGTTTGGCGGGACAGCGAACGGACTTCGGCAAGTTGCAGCTGATTTGGCCGGTTGATTCGAATCACCGCGCGGGCGAATACCCGCCCGCGTCAAACCGTCTCGGCTTCCTTTTTGCGCTCTTCTTTCTTGCGCTCGTTCTCGTCGAGCAGCTTCTTGCGCAGCCGGATCGACTTGGGCGTCACCTCCACAAGCTCGTCATCCTCGATATAGGCGAGCGCCTTTTCCAATGTCATGCGGATCGGCGGAGTGAGCCGGACGGCTTCGTCCTTGGACGTCGTGCGGATGTTGGTGAGCTTCTTGCCCTTGAGCACATTGACAATGAGGTCATTGCCGCGCGTGTGCTCGCCGACGATCATTCCATTGTAAACTTTCCAACCCGGCTCGATCATCATCGGACCACGGTCCTCGAGATTCCAGAGCGCGTAGGCGACGGCGTCACCCCTGTCATTGGAAATGAGGACGCCGTTGCGCCGGCCCTGAATCGGTCCCTTGTGGGGGGCATAGGCGTGGAACAGGCGATTCATGATCGCGGTGCCGCGCGTGTCGGTCAGCAATTCGCCCTGATATCCGATGAGGCCACGCGTCGGTGCATGAAAGACGAGCCGCAAGCGGCCACCGCCGGATGGCCTCATCTCCATCATGTCGGCTTTGCGCTCGGCCATCTTCTGCACGACAATTCCGGAATGCTCCTCGTCGAGATCGATGACAACTTCTTCGATTGGCTCGAGCATTTCACCGGTAGCGGGGTCTTCTTTCAGCAACACCCTCGGCCGCGATACTGAAAGCTCGAAACCCTCGCGGCGCATGGTCTCGATCAGGATGCCGAGCTGGAGTTCGCCGCGGCCGGCGACTTCCATGGAATCTTTCTCGTCGGATTCGCGCACGCGCAACGCCACATTGCCTTCCGCTTCGCGCAGAAGCCGATCGCGGATCATGCGGCCGGTGACCTTGTCACCCTCAGTGCCCGCAAGCGGCGAGTCATTGACGCGGAAAATCATCGCCAGTGTTGGTGGATCGATTGGCTGAGCCGGCAGTGGCGCTTCCACCGACGGATCGCAAATAGTCATTGCAACGGTCGCGTTCGGGAGCCCGGCAATTGCGACGATATCGCCCGCCTCAGCTTCATCCACCGGCACGCGCTCGAGTCCGCGGAACGCAAGCAACTTAGTGATGCGGCCGGTCTCGATCAGTTTGCCGTCGTGATCGAGTACTTTCACCGGCAGGTTCGGTTTTGCCATTCCAGAAGTAATGCGGCCGGTGACTATGCGGCCGAGATAGGGATTGGCCTCCAGGATAGTCCCGAGCAGCCGGAACGGCCCGTTTTCCACCACCGGTGGTTTGACATGCCTCAGGATGAGATCGAACAAAGGCTTCATGCCGTCGCTGTGCGATCCGTCCAGGCTTGTCGCCATCCAGCCCTGCTTGGCTGAGCCGTAGAGGATGGGAAAGTCGAGTTGTTCGTCGGTTGCATCGAGTGCGGCGAAGAGATCAAACACCTCGTTCACCACCTGAGTGGCGCGCGCATCGGCGCGGTCAACCTTGTTGATCACTACGATGGGCTTTAGTCCCATCTTGAGCGCCTTGGAGACCACAAACTTGGTCTGCGGGAGCGGCCCCTCCGCGGCATCGACCAGGACCAGCGCGCCGTCCACCATATTCAGAATACGCTCGACCTCGCCTCCGAAATCGGCGTGGCCCGGTGTATCGACAATATTGATGCGGGTATCTTTCCACACCACCGAGGCCGCCTTGGCCAGGATGGTTATGCCGCGCTCGCGTTCGAGATCGTTGGAATCCATGGCGCGCTCGACCACGCGCTGGTTCTCACGGAACGCGCCCGATTGCTGCAGGAGCCTATCGACCAGGGTCGTTTTGCCGTGGTCGACGTGCGCGATGATGGCGACGTTGCGGAGATCCATTCAAGGTTCCAGAAAGTAAAGCGCGGGCCCTCAGGACCCGCGACGCGACGCTGTTGCGGCGCAATATAGTCACAGATTGCGCGGATGCAACCGCTGCCCGAACCATTGCAGGAACCAGGGTTAAGTGCCGGTTGCGCGACTCCAGGGCCCGATTCGGACGCCGCGCGGCAGCGCATCCTGCAACATCATCATTTCGGCGATGGTTTCACTGGTTACGAGCCCGACGAGTTTGCCGCCTGCATCCGTAACGCCGACCGCAGGCGCAGATTTCTGCTGCAAAAGCTTGAACGCATTCTCCAGCGTCGCGCGATGGCCAATGGTCGGCAATTCGCCCGCCATGGCATCGGCTACGCGCGCATCTGCACCGCGCGTCTTGATGGCACGAATCAGATCGCCGCGCCCGAGCACCCCGACCGGTTTACCGGCACCATCGACGACAGGGAATTCGCCCTGGCTCGTCTGCAGCAAAGTCTGAACGGCTTCGTCGATATGCGCCTGCGGCGAAAGCGTCGCGAACTGTGTCATCATCGCGTAGCTCACCGGCACACCCCGCGAGGCCGCGCGCAGTGCCACCATATGCGATTCCGATGCGGCGGCGAGGTAGACAAAAATAGCGATGAAAATCAGGATCGGATTGAACAGGAGGCCGACGAAACCGAGCGTGAAGGCGACAAACTGTCCGATCGCCGCCGCAATCCCGGTCGCCCGCACGTAGCCGAAACGGCTTGCCAGCAGGGCCCGTAGCACGCGGCCCCCGTCCATGGGGAAGGCCGGAATCATGTTGAATAGCGCGAGGAACAGGTTCACGGCCGCAAGGCGATCAACCAACGGGATTTTCAGGTCGTCGACGGCGGCTGCCGCGCCCGGTTGTAAATTTGCACCGAACGCAAAAACGAGTACGGCCGCTATGGCGACATTGACCAGCGGCCCCGCTATCGCGATGAGGAATTCTTCCCATGGTTCCTCGGGAATGCGCTCGAGCTGGGCGACGCCGCCGATCGGCAACAACGTCACATAGGGTGTCGGGACACCGAACGCGCGCGCCGTGAAGATATGACCGAATTCATGCAACAAGACGCACAGGAACAGCAAAACCATGAACACAAGGCTGGCCCAGGCCGTCGATGCGCCGCCGGCGGCATAGCTTGCCGCGAATATCCAGGCGAGAAACAAAAGGAATGTCAGATGAATGCGGACCACGGTGCCGGCGACTCTGCCGATGTTCAAGGACCAGGACATGGAAGCCTCGTATGGTCGGTGCCTAGGTCCCTGAGGTAGTATCAATTCCGATGCATTGCGAGGGCGCGACGTCCGACAAGGGGTAATTCCGGCAATGGGCGACAATTACGCCAAAGTGAAAGTCGCGGCGATCCAGGCCGCATCGGTCTTTCTCGACCGTGAAGGCTCGACGGAAAAGGCCTGCCGCCTGATCCTCGAAGCAGGAAAAAATGGAGCACGTGTGATTGGATTTCCGGAGGGTTTCATTCCCGCGCATCCGGTCTGGTACCATCATCACGTGGCGACCGGCGCCGTCGCGAACAGGCTCGCGGTCGAGCTGTTCAAAAATGCGGTCGAAATTCCCGGTCCTGAAACGGATGCATTGTGCGCCGCCGCGCGCGCGGCCAACGCCTACGTTGTTGTCGGGGTCTGCGAGAAACTTCCGCAAACGACCGGGACGATGTTCAACACCCAAATTTATATCGGCCCGGACGGCACACTTATCCGCAAGCACCAGAAAATCATGCCGACGGTTGGCGAGCGCCTGGTCCATACGGGCGGATACGGCGATACGTTCGGGGCATTTGCGAGTGAGTTCGGGCCGATGAGTGGGCTCATTTGCGGCGAGAATTCCAATCCGCTCGCAATCTTCGCGCTGATAGCCGAGGGCACGCGAATCCATGTCATGAGCTGGCCGAACCATTTCCCCACCAGCGGCGATCCGCTGCGCAATCGGGTTGCCATCGACTCACAGGCTTTCGCACAAATGAGCAAGGCTTTTGTAATCTCGGCGTGCGGCACGGTTGATGAAAACATGATCGAGATGCTGGAAGCGGGACCCGCCGGCGAAAAATTCCTGCGCGACCCCAACTGCTGTGGCGGTTCGCTGATCGTCGATCCGTTGAGCCGCATCATCGCGGGGCCGATGGGGCCTGAAGAAGGAATTCTGTACGCGGACTGTAATCTCGATCTCGGAATTCAGATGAAGCTGAGGCACGATTTTGCGGGCCATTACAATCGCCCGGATATCTTTCATCTCCACGTCAACCGTGCCGCCCCGCAACTATATTCCGTGCATGGCGTTGAGCAGCAGGCGGCGTTGCCGGGTGGAGAAGCAATGCAGGCTCTTCCGGTGCAAGCACCGCGGCTGGAAGCGCCCAACAAGGACGGAGCCCCCGGCGAATAGCCGGCACCACGCTGCGCACTGAGAGGTCCACGATGACTGGGAAATTGACCGGTGATGCCCGCAAGGCTGCACTGTCGAAGCTCAACGGCTGGTCTGAGGTCGCCGGTCGCGATGCCGTTTCAAAAAAGTTCGTATTCAAGGATTTCAACGAGGCGTTCGGTTTCATGGCGCGTGCGGCGCTCGTAGCGGAAAAAATGGATCATCACCCGGAATGGTTCAACGTTTATAAGACGGTGGAGGTCACACTCTCCACCCACGATGCCGGCGGATTGACCGAGCGTGATGTGAAGCTTGCCGAGGCAATGGATAAAATAGCGGCCGCGTAAGCGTTGCTTTGCAGGGAAAACAGCGACCGGTTTTAGGGGCCTTGCAGCCGCCGCAATTGCCACCCACATCGCTACGCATGGCGGCCACATATTCCGGCTTTTGGCAATTCAAGGACGATGAAAGCGCCTTTCACCGTCGCTTTTGGCGCAAACTTCGCAGCGCGGCACTTTCGATTCCATTCGTCGAGGATCTCCTCACCGCGTATTACTGCGCCTTCGACAGGGAAACACCGCTGTCCGTCAAGACGACCCTGATCGGCGCGCTTGTTTATTTTGTACTGCCGGCGGATGCCATTCCGGATTTCCTGCCGTTGATAGGCTTTACCGATGATGCCGCCATACTTGCAGGTGCCATCAAGCTGGTGACGGACCACATTCGCCCGGAACATCGCGCAGCGGCACGGAACAAGCTCGCGGGCTTTCGGTCATGACGGTCACGGCCGCAAGATCACCTTGCCCATCACTTGCCGCGCCGCAATGGCCTTGAGCGCCGCCGGCGCTTCCGCCAGCGGATAGACCGCGTGGACGTGTGACGACAGTTTCCCTTCCGCGCACCAAGCAAGCAATTGCTCGGTATTGGCGCGGTGTCCTTCGGGATTGCGCTCGATCCACGAACCCCAGAAAACTCCCAGAACGTCGCAGCCTTTCAGCAAGACAAGGTTGAGCGGCAGCTTCGGGATGTCGCCGGCCGCAAAGCCAACTACGAGGAAGCGTCCCTGCCAGGCGATCGAACGTATCGCCGCTTCCGCATAGGCGCCGCCGACCGGATCGTAGACCACATCGGCTCCGCGACCCTGGGTGATGCGACGCAGCGCCTCTTTGAGATCTTCCTTGGCGTAGTCGATCCCGTCATCGGCGCCCTGTCTGCGCGCGAAGGCAATTTTTTCCGGCGATGACGCGCAGGCAATTACGTGCGCGTGCATCAGCTTGCCGAGTTCCACCGCCGCAAGGCCAGCGCCACCGGAGGCGCCGAGCACTGCGAGAGTTTCTCCGGCTTTGAGTTCTGGCGCGGTCCTTGAGTGCGTGAAGCGTGGTGCCATAGGTGACGCACAGGCCTGCTGCGCGATCAAATTCGAGGCCGTCGGGAAGTCTGATCAGCCTGTTTGCGGAAATTGCGATGCGCTCGCGCGCAGCTCCGTATCCGGCATATCCCATGACGCGGTCGCCGGCCTTAACCGTCCTCACGTCAGGCCCGACACTATCCACCGTGCCGGCGAACTCGGCCGCAGGCGAGAACGGCAGCGGCGGTTTCGTCTGGTACTTGTTGGCGATGATCAACGTGTCGAAGAAGTTCAAGGCGGCTGCCTTGATATGAACGACGGCTTCGCCGGCGGCGGGAACGGGATCGGGAACATCCGCAAGCGTCAGATCGTCGGGCGTTCCGTGGCGTGTGCAGAGCAGGGCTTTCATGACCGTCCTGTGGATGTATTGTACGCGAGCGAGCGGGGTTCTAGCACGCCGCCAGGGATCGAAGATGCCGGATGAAGCCAATGGGGGATGGCGGCGGATTGCCGCCTTCACATTGCCGGCTTTCGCCGGTAATGGGCTAGTATCAAGCGGTGCCCGCTCACTCAGACTGGGGCTGACCGGGTTTGGGAAATCGAGCGGCCGTAGCCGAATAAATCCGGCGTCGGCGGGGCGGATCAAAGACACTCACGATCGACACCGGTAGGGCCCGATGAACACAACGGCAATATTCCGCGGCTTCGTTCCCCTCTTGCTCACCTTGGCCTGCACAATCAGCGCCCCAGCGTCGGCGCAACAGAAGAAAACGGCCGCAAGTCCAACGGATCAGGCCGTGCTGCTCGGTCAATTCGGCGAATGGGGCGCCTATAAGGCGACACCCGGAGGCAAGAAGATCTGCTTCGCGCTTTCCAAACCGACGACGGCGGCGACAGAGCCGGCGGGCCGCAGTCGCGATCCGTCGTACGCCTTCGTGTCCACGCGGCCGGCGGAGAAGGTAAAGAACGAGGTGTCGGTGATTGTCGGCTTTCCGCAAAAGCCCGGCTTCGACGCGACGGCCGCTATCGGCTCGGCGACGTACTCCATGTACACGCAAAATGACGGCGCATGGGTGAAGAACGCGGCTGAAGAGGCGCAGATGGTGGAAACGATGCGCAAAGGCGCGGACATGGTCGTCAAGAGCGAGTCGGCCCGCGGCACCAAAACGACCGATACGTACTCGCTTAAAGGCATTGCGCAGGCCCTCGACAGGGTTGCGGAAGAGTGCAAGTAAGACTTCTCGTTTCTATATAACGATTGCGCCGCAGCCTTTTCCTTTCCGCCTCGACGGCAGAACGGAACATTTGGCGCGGTCATGCTACATTGAGGCTCAATGACTTCGATTGAAAACGATAGCGCGCTCGCGGCTTCCGACATCATCGAGAAGACGCCGCTCGAGCGCTATGTGGCGCCCGAGAAGCCGTCACTCGTGGGCATGACACGCGCGCAGTTGGCCGATTGCCTTGGAGCAGTCGGTGTTGCGCCCGCTCAGCGCAAGATGCGCGTGCAGCAGCTCTGGCACTGGATCTATTTCCGCGGCTTCACATCGTTTGACGATATGACCAGCGTATCAAAGGAATTGCGCGCCGTTTTGTCCGAGCACTACACCTTGGCGCGGCCGGAAGTCGTTGCCGAACAGGTCTCCGTCGACGGTACGCGCAAGTGGCTGCTGCGACTGCCGGGCGAAGGGGCGGGACATGATGAGCGGCCGCACGAAGTCGAGTGCGTGTATATTCCCGACACCGAGCGCGGGACATTGTGCGTCTCGAGCCAGGTTGGCTGCACACTCAACTGCACGTTTTGCCATACCGGCACCCAGCGGTTGGTGCGGAACCTTACCGCCGGCGAGATTGTCGGTCAGATCATGGTCGCGCGCGATCGTCTGGGAGACTGGCCGGGCGGAACGCGGCCGACCGATGGCGTCGTGCCGAGCGGGGACCGCTGCATCACCAACATCGTGATGATGGGCATGGGCGAGCCGCTATACAACTTCGAGGCAGTGCGTGACGCGCTGCTCATCGTCGCCGATGGCGAAGGCATCGCGATTTCCAAGCGACGCATCACGCTTTCGACATCGGGCGTAGTGCCCAACATCCATCGTACCGGGGCTGAAATCGGCTGCATGCTGGCGGTCTCGCTGCATGCCGTGCGCGATGAATTGCGCAACGAGCTTGTGCCGCTTAATCGCAAATACCGAATCGACGAATTGCTTGAGGCGTGCCGCAACTATCCTGGTGTTTCCAATGCCAAGCGCATCACCTTTGAATACGTCATGCTCAAGGGCGTGAACGACTCGATCGATGACGCCAAGGCGCTGGTTCGGCTGCTCAAGGGGATCCCTGCGAAAATCAATCTTATTCCGTTCAACCCGTGGCCGGGCAGCAGATATGAATGCTCGGATTGGGAGCGGATCGAGCAATTTTCACAGGTCGTCTTCGATGCGGGTTACGCTTCGCCGGTGCGTACCCCTCGCGGCCGCGACATTTTGGCCGCCTGCGGTCAGCTCAAGAGCGCAAGCGAGAAGCTTTCCGCGCGGGAACGCATGGCTTTACGTGCCATGGCGATGACGGACTGAAACTCCCCCGCGTCCTGAATTAACGAAACCGCCGCCCACGGTCTGCGTTACGTAGACGAAGCATCCGCCCCGCTTGCGCGCGGTTTGGCGCCCGGGCGGGCCGAATGCCATTGGGGGCGCGCAACCGAGAACCTGACCTTCGGTTCTGACATGGGTTCCGACATGGAGGTCCCTATGAAACGTAACCAAGCGATTGGCGACGTCGTCAATCTCATCCTGGCGGTGTGGCTGTTCCTCTCGCCATGGATTGTCGGCTTCGCCGGATTGATGCCGGCAGCGTGGACTGCGTGGCTCAGCGCTATCGCCATCGCGATTTTCGCTATCGCAGCCCTTTCGGCCTTCGCCGAATGGGAGGAATGGATCAATCTTATCCTCGGCATATGGGTGCTGGTCTCGCCCTGGGTCGTCCGCGTTTCCGCGGAGCGGACGCCGACGGTGGTCCTTTTCATCACCGGTCTCTTGGTCGCCATAGTCGCGGCGATCGAGCTGTGGATGCAGCATCGGGCGCCACCGCGAATGACGACCGCCTGACGCATAAAAAGCGTGGAAAGGCCGGGCGACACGCCCGGCCTTTTTTGTTTGCGCACACAACGATGAGCGGTTCTGGTAATGATTGGCTGCCGGGGGGGTGCCCGGCAGAACAGGACTGGCCATGTCACTCATCGGCCGAATTTTTGTCATCATATTCGCGCTCATTGTAGCCATGATGGCTGCCGGCATCGCGCTTGCCATCGGCATCATTGCTCCCGACTGGGCAGGGGTCGATTCCGATCCGTTCGAGCGGGTCACATTCTTTATCGTCTCGTTCTTTGCGACCAGTTTCGTCGGCGCGGTCGCGATGGTGCCGGCCCTGATCGTGATTTTGTTCTCGGAAATCGCGCGCATGCGCAGCTTCGTCTACTACGGAGTCGGCGGCGCGCTGGTCGCGCTCGTGTCCTACTACGGCTCCGATATCTCCATCCGGCTGGAAAACACCACTGATGTCCCGCCGGTCGCCAATGCCTTGCAGTTGGCGGCGGCCGCGGGAATCGTCGGCGGGCTTGCCTATTGGCTCCTCGCCGGCCGCAACGCGGGCCGGTGGCGGGACACACGTGCGCCGTCGGCCTGATCAGGTTTTGCCAAACGGGGCGGGCGCAACAAATCCAAAGGCGGTTGGCTTTTCATTTTACGGCGTGTCAGCTAGACGGGCGTCCGTATGAACCGAACCGGATTGCTGATCGCGCTCGTGATCGCCGTTGTTGCCGGCGTAACCTTTGGGCTCTACCCAGAGCTCGATCTGCGCATTGCGCGGCATTTCTATGCGATCGAAGATGCCAACCACAATACGTTTGCTTTGCGAATATATCCGCCGGTCATGCGTGTGCGGGATATCGGGCTCTGGATCGGCACATTGTTGGTGATGCCCGCAGTTGTGGCTCTGGTGATCAAGCTCGTTTTGCCACGGCGCAAACTGCTGGTGCCGGGCCGTGCCGTCATCTTCCTGATCTCAACCATGGTGCTTGCGCCCGGCCTCCTGGTCAACGTGGTCCTCAAGGATCATTTTGGCCGGCCGCGGCCGATCGACGTCGAACAATTCGGCGGCAACCAGCATTTTGTCGCCTGGTGGGATCCGCGCGGCGATTGCCCCGCGAATTGCGCGTTTGTATCCGGTGATGTTGCCGGCGCGTTCTGGACGATAGCGCCGGCGGCCCTGGCACCCCCGCAGTGGCGTGCAATCGCCTATGGTTCGGCGCTTGCACTTGCCGCGGGCATGGCCGTGGTCCGTGTGATGGCCGGTGCGCATTTTCCCTCCGACGTCATCTTCGCGGGGGTGTTTACTTTTCTGATCGTTTGGGTCGCATACGCCCTGATTTATCGCTGGCGGCGCACACGGCTGTCGGACGCAAGCGTCGAGCAGGCGCTCGAACGTTTGGCCCTGCCTGGGCATGATTTCATCGTCGGACTATTCGGCGGGCACCGAAAGGCGAAGTAGCGTTGCAGCCGTTAAGGCGCGGATCCGGCACTTGACGGCGATGATCAGGCCGCGCTTTGCGCCGCTCACCTTTGGCCCTATAGTCCGCCGCAATTTTTCAACGCGGTGGTTTGCCCAATGCCTGGCGGCAAGAAGAATGTGAAGAAAGTCGTCCTCGCCTATTCGGGCGGACTCGATACCTCAATCATCTTGAAGTGGCTGCAAACCACCTATGGATGCGAGGTGGTGACATTTACCGCCGACCTGGGGCAGGGCGAAGAGCTGGCGCCTGCGCGGGAAAAGGCATTGCTATTGGGCATCAAAAAAGAAAACATCTTTGTGGAGGATTTGCGCGAAGAATTTGTGCGCGACTATGTCTTCCCGATGTTTCGGGCGAACGCGCTCTACGAGGGGCAATATCTGCTGGGCACCTCGATTGCACGACCGCTCATCGCCAAAAAGCAGATCGAGATTGCCGAGGAGGTCGGTGCTGATGCGGTGGCCCATGGCGCCACAGGTAAAGGTAACGACCAGGTCCGATTCGAGTTGACGTATTACGCGCTCAAGCCGGACGTCACTGTCATCGCGCCTTGGCGCGAATGGGATCTGACATCGCGCACCAAGCTCATCGAATTTGCCGAAAAGCACCAGATTCCGATTGCAAAGGACAAACGGGGCGAGGCGCCATTCTCCGTCGATTCCAATCTTTTGCACACTTCATCCGAAGGCAAGGTGCTCGAGGATCCAGGTCAGGAAGTCCCGGACTATGTATTTTCGCGCACGGTCGATCCGGAAAAAGCACCTGACAAGGCGACAACCATTACGGTTGATTTCGAGAAGGGCGATGCGGTCGCAATCGACGGCAAAAAGCTTTCACCGGCGTCATTGCTCAAACAACTCAACGATCTCGGAAAGGCCAACGGCATCGGCCGGCTCGATCTCGTCGAAAATCGTTTCGTCGGCATGAAATCACGCGGCATGTACGAGACGCCGGGCGGCACGATATTGCTCGCGGCCCATCGGGGCATCGAATCGATCACGCTTGATCGGGGCGCAGCACATCTCAAGGACGAGCTGATGCCGAAATATTCGGAACTCGTCTATTACGGCTTCTGGTTTGCGCCGGAGCGCGAGATGCTGCAGGCGGCAATCGACAAGAGCCAGGCGTTCGTGACCGGCCGCGTCAAGCTCAAGCTCTATAAGGGCAATGCGACCGTTGTCGGCCGCGAGAGCAAATATTCGCTGTACGATCAGGAACTGGTGACTTTCGAGGAAGGCGCGGTGGCATACGATCACCGCGATGCGGAGGGGTTCATCAAGCTCAATGCCCTGCGGCTGCGCACGCTCGGCCAACGGCGCCGAAAATTGAAGCTTGATTGAACAGGAACGTTCGGCTTTTTGAGCATGACGATCTTGTCGAGGTGCATACCAGCTTTTCTGTCGGGATCGCGGCCGATCACAAATCCGTCGGCGACCGTATTTCTGGCATTCGTGCTGGCCCTGAGCCTCGCCGATTGTTCCTCGAGCAGCAAAGAATCGGAGGAAAATCCCAATCTGTTTCCTACCGATTACAAGAATGAGATCTTGAACACGATGACCAGCACGCTTGACGACCCGACGAACGTTCGCGATGCATTCATTACGGATCCAACACTTCGTGCCGCCGGCAGCGAACAGCGTTACGTCGTATGCGTACGTTCCGATTCCCGCAATGCCAACAAACACTATACGGGAAGCAAGGATCGCATCGGGTACTTTTATGGTGGGCATCTCAACCAGTTGATTGATGCGACCAAGGAGCAATGCGGCAACGCCGCATACAAGCCCTTTCCCGAGCTGGAAAAACTCTGCCAGGCCAAGAAATGCGCTTAGCGGCAGCTTCGTCAGTGGATGATTTCGTCTGAAGCCGGCGCGGCATCTGCCTGAATCATCCGCAATTCGGGCACCAGGGGCACATTGCGCTTTTGCTTGTCGACGATCTCCGCGGCAACTTTCTGCATTTGAACGAAACGAACCGGCGTGATCGGGTGATCACTTACGATGCGGAGAGTGCCAGGATCTTCCAGCGACATTGCCCGCCAGACGTTTTCAGCTCCGGTAAGGTCGTAGCCGGCGCGAACCGCGTAGTAGGCACCGACATAGTCGGCTTCGCGCTCGAAAGCGACGCTATAGGCTTGCGCTCCAGCGCGCGCGAATTCTTTCGAAAACACGCCACGCGTGGGAATGCCACCAAGCGTGATGCCGAAGTCGATCGCCGCGCCACTGGCCCAGCCCATCATCATATTGGTCCGCCGCTTGCGAAGATGACCAAGATTGGCATGTGCCATCTCATGTCCGATGATGAGTGAGAGTTGGGCGTCGGTGCGTGCCACCCGCAAGATGCTCGAATAAACGACGATCTCGTCGCCGTCGGTGAAGGCGTTCGGTGAGGTGTTGGATTTGAGCTCGATAGGAATGGCGCAAGCCATGACGGGAGTCACACTGTGAATTTCGTCGGCCCCGTCACGGCGGACCATGATCTGGATTGGCTTGACCCCGTTATTGCGCACAAAACCACCGATCCAGCCGGCGACGTGGGAGGGCGGGACGGGCTCATTGTTGAAAGTCAGAAGGCGATCGCCGGACTTGATCCCTGCGGCGGCGGCAGGCGAAGTTTCCGCGACCGAGAGGACTGTTGCCTGCGTCCAGCCCACGGACAACGCCTCATGGGAGAATGACCGGTATTCGTGCGGCAGGCTTGCGACCGTGCCTGCGTTCAGGCCGATCTGCGCCCATGCCCAATCCTTGCAATCGTCGCGGTTGGCGACACGGAGACGAAACGCAACATTGTCGAGGCGGCCAAGCTGGGCAAAGTAATCGCGGATTTGATCAATCTCTTGCTTGCGCCGCTCGGCTTCGACGTCAGCCGATGATAGCGGCGGCAGTCTTGAGATTGGGCCGCAAGCCGCGCAAAGCAGGCCGGCTGCAATGAGAAGCATCCAACGCAAGCGCACGCACGAAACCCCGCCAATGGGCGCAAACTTTGCATTACCGCGAAAGTCGATTCAAGCAGAAGTTGCAAGGCGGAAAAACTAACTCGACTTCTCTCATCCGTTCAGGCGAGAGATAAGCCCGTGGACGTCGCCGAGAACATAAAGGTCGCGCACCTTGCGGCCCTCAAAGGTGAAGATCGGCATCCCGATCCACCATACGTGCTTGCCAGTTGGCTTCACCCCGAACAGTTCCTGCCGGTGAAAACCATGAAACCGCATTTTACCGGATACGCGATGCCCTTCCTCAATCAGGACCAGGATGTCGGTCTTGTAGTTATCAAACACCCCGGTCACGTAATCGACATAGCCGGCAAATTGCTCGTGGCCGACAAGCGTCGGCCCAAGCGAGCCGCGAAATGTAAAATTGGTATGAAAGATTTCCGGAATAAGGCTCTTGTCGGCGCGATCCCACAGATCCTCATAAAACGCGCGAACAACTTCCTTTTGCGGTGAGAGCTCCACGCCGGCAAAGCTGAGCGCAACTTCGTCCATGCCGCGGAGGCTAGTGTCTTACGCGGCCGCGATCCAGCCGATTGTGGACGTTCAAAGCTGCCGGTCGACCAGAGCTTTTTTCAACTTGGCTATTTCCTTGGCGGGATTGAGTCCCTTCGGGCAGGCCTTTGTGCAGTTCATGATGGTATGGCAGCGATAAAGCCGGAATGGATCCTCGAGATAATCGAGACGTGCGCCGGTTGCTTCGTCGCGGCTGTCCTGAACCCAACGGTTGGCCTGCAGCAATGCAGCCGGTCCCAGATAGCGGTCGGAATTCCACCAGTAGCTCGGGCAGGACGTCGAACAGCAGGCACAGAGGATGCATTCATACATTCCGTCGAGCTTGGCCCGGTCGTGATGCGTTTGCCGCCACTCTTTTTCAGGCGTCGGCGTAGAAGTCTTCAGCCACGGTTCAATTGATGCATACTGCGCATAGAAATTTTTCAGGTCAGGCACCAGATCCTTCACCACCGGCTGATGCGGCAGCGGATAGATTTTCACCGGCGCGCGCGTGTCGTCGATCGCTTTTGTGCAGGCAAGCGTATTGGTGCCATCAATATTCATGGCGCAGGATCCACACACGCCCTCACGGCATGAGCGCCGGAAGGTCAGCGTTGGATCGACATTGTTCTTGATCCAGATGAGCGCATCCAGAATCATGGGCCCGCAATCATCACGATCCACGAAATAGGTATCGACAGTCGGATTGTGACCCTCGTCGGGGTTCCATCGATAGATGCGGAATTCACTCAGATGCGTCGCATGTGATGTGCGCGGCCAAGTTTTGCCTTCGGTGATCTTGGAGTTTTTCGGCAGCGTGAATTCGACCATGGATATGTTCCGTCAGTAAACGCGGGCTTTTGGTTCGATATAGGCGATATCGTTGGTGAGCGTATAGGCGTGCACCGGGCGGTAATCGAGCTTTACGCTGCCGGTTTCGTCGATCCAGGCCAGCGTATGCTTCATCCAGTTTTTATCGTCACGCTCGGGGAAGTCCTCGCGCGCATGCGCCCCGCGACTTTCGGTGCGGTTTTTTGCCGAATCCATCGTAACCACCGCCTGCGCGATCAAATTGTCGAGTTCGAGCGTCTCGATGAGATCGGAATTCCAGATTAGGGAGCGGTCGGAGATACGCAGGTCGGTAATTCCCGCGTTTACGTCGTGAATCAGCTTGTGACCTTCGTCAAGTACATCGCCGGTGCGGAACACGGCGCAATTCGTTTGCATTACCTTTTGCATGCGCAGCCGCAATTGTGCGGTGGGTGTTCCGCCTGAGGCGTTGCGGAATTTGTCGAGCCTTGCAAGCGCCCGGTCGGCGGAATCCTTCGGCAGTTCGGGTTGCTTGTCGCCGGGCGTGAGTAGCTCGGCGCACCGCAATGCAGCGGCGCGACCGAACACGACGAGATCGATCAGGGAATTTGACCCCAAGCGGTTCGCACCGTGCACCGACACGCATGCCGCTTCGCCCAATGCCATCAGGCCGGGAACGACCGAGTCGGCATCGCCGTTCTTCTTGGTAAGGGCTTCGCCGTGAAAATTCGTGGGGATCCCGCCCATGTTATAATGCACGGTCGGCAGCACCGGGATCGGCTCGTGCGAGATGTCGACGCCGGCAAAAATGCGGGCAAGTTCGGCAATTCCGGGCAACCGTTCATGCAGCACCGCGGGATCGAGATGATCGAGATGCAGGAAGAGATGATCCTTGTTCTTGCCGACCCCGCGCCCCTCGCGAATCTCGATCGTCATGGCCCGAGAGACAACGTCGCGCGAGGCCAAATCCTTGGCTGACGGCGCGTAGCGTTCCATAAAGCGCTCGCCTTCGGAATTGACCAGATAACCGCCTTCCCCACGCGAGCCTTCAGTGATCAGGCAGCCCGCGCCGTAAATTCCGGTCGGATGGAACTGGACGAATTCCATGTCCTGCAGCGGGAGGCCGGCGCGCAATACCATCGCGTTGCCGTCGCCGGTGCAAATATGTGCCGAGGTGCAGGAGAAATAGGCGCGTCCATACCCGCCGGTTGCCACGATGACCATGTTGGCGGAGAAACGGTGGATGGAGCCGTCGTCCATGTTAAGCGCTATCACGCCGCGGCAGCGGCCGTCGTCGTCCATGATCAGATCGATCGCGAAGTACTCGACGTAAAATTCGGCCGCATGACGCAACGCCTGCCCATACATCGTGTGCAGCATGGCGTGGCCGGTGCGGTCTGCGGCGGCGCAAGTACGCTGCGCTGTGCCTTTTCCGTAATGCGTGGTCATGCCGCCGAACGGGCGTTGATAAATTTTCCCGTCTTCTTCGCGACGCGAGAACGGCAGGCCCCAGTGTTCCAATTCGTAGACCGCGTCCGGTGCATTACGGCAGAGATATTCGATGGCGTCCTGGTCGCCGAGCCAGTCGGCACCTTTGACGGTGTCGTACATGTGCCAGCGCCAATCGTCCTCACCCATATTGCCGAGCGCGGCGGCGATACCGCCTTGGGCTGATACGGTGTGCGAGCGCGTCGGAAACACCTTCGTAATGCATGCAGTGCGCAGGCCGGCCTCGCTGCACCCGACCACGGCACGAAGACCGGAACCGCCCGCGCCAATTACTATGACGTCATAGCGGTGATCATCGATCGGATATGCGCGGCCATTGGTTGCGGGCGCGCCGTTGGATTTTCCGTTGGTCGCCATGGATCAGACCCCGAACGAGAGTTTCAGAATGGCGTAGACCGACGCCAGGCTGACTGCGAAAACGAAGAATGTGTTTGCCATCAGGCTCAGCAGTTTCCACTTATCCTCATGCACGTAATCGAGAATGATTTCCTGCATGCCGATCCACATATGGTATGCGGTGTTGATGATGAAGAGCAGCAAGATGATAGCGACGATCGGCGAACCGAGAATCTGCACAACCGCGGCATGGTTTCTTCCAAGCAATGCCGTGATAATGAGCAGCAGACCTATGGTCAGCGGAATCCCCGCAACTGACGTCACGCGCTGATGCCAGAACTGGCCGGTGCCGGAATGGGCCGCACCCAGCCCGCGGACACGGCGCATCGGTGTACGCATGTGCATTGGCTCCCTCATCGCGGCCCCCCCATAACGAGATAGCCGACGACCCAAAGAATGAGCGTGAGCGTGATCGAACCGATGAGGGTCGCCAGCGTGAGCATCTCGCGCTCCGTCGGTTCGAAACCGTGGATGGTGTCCCAGATCAAATGCCGGATGCCGCCGAGCATGTGGTGGAGCAGTGCCCAGGTATAAGCGAACAGCACAAGTTGCCCGATCAAACTGCCCATGAACCATTCGAAAACAGCATAGGCGTTTGGGCCGCTCGCGGCGGCGAGCAGCCACCACGCGAGCAACAGCATTCCAAAATAGAGCGCGGCACCCGTGACCCGATGCATGATCGACATCATCATCGTCAGCATCGGCTTGTAGATCTGCAAATGAGGAGAAAGGGGGCGCGCCCGCTCTGTTCCCGTTGCCGTTCTTACATCAAGCTCGGCCATTGCCAGTCTCCAGAGAACTTGCTGCACGATTGGCTTGACGCCCGCGATCTCGCCGTATGCCGTCGGGCGTCAGCGCCAAGTATGAGGCGCAACGGCATGGTGGCAAACTCGGCCGGCGGCAAGCCAGCGCGGTGCAAACATTCCGCTTGACCTGCCGCTCTAGGTCGCTACTTCATAATATACGAAGCTTGAACCTCTAAATAGCCCATTGCAATATGCTTTCTACGTAGCCTGCCTTCGCAAAATAAGAAGGAAGCGCTGTGCGGTTCGATTTCACTGATCTCAATCTGTTCCGGCACATCGTGGAGGCCGGCAGCATTACCCATGGGGCGGCCCGCTCGAACCTCGCGCTTGCCGCAGCATCTACCCGTATCCGCAAGATGGAACTGGCCTTCGGCACCCCCCTTCTGGTGCGCGGGCGCGCGGGTGTAAAGCCGACGCCGGCCGGGCGCACGCTGCTGCAGCATGCGCGCGGAATACTGGCGCAGACCGAGCGGCTCCAGGAGGACCTGTCGCCTTACGCGCGGGGACTGGCCGGCCAAGTCCGCGTGCTTTCCAACACGAATGCGCTTACGGAATTCCTCCCCAAATCACTGAGCTCATTTCTGATGGCCTATCCCGACATCAGTGTTGATCTCGAAGAACGGCTGAGTGATGAAATCGTCGGCCTGATCGCCGAAGGTAACGCCGACATCGGAATTGTTGCCGGGACGGTCGACTACGGAGGGCTGAGAACGTTTCCCTTCCGGAGCGACCGTTTCGTACTGGTGGTCGCTAAAAACCATCCGCTCGCCAATCGCGCGCGAATCGGGTTCGCCGAAGTGCTCGACTACGACATGGTTGGGCTCGATCGCGCCAGCGCGATCCAGCGTTTTCTCGCAGACAAGGCCAATCGTATCGGCCGTCCACTACGTCTGCGCGTTCAGTTGCGAAGTTTCGACGCTATCTGCCGGCTGGTCGAATGCAATGTGGGTGTCGGCATTGTCCCGGAAACGACCGTGAAACGCACCGAGCGCACCATGGCCATCAGTGCCGTCCGACTTACTGATTCCTGGGCGCTGCGCGAGCTGACCATCTGCGTGCGTGACGTCGAGGTGCTGCCACCCTACGCGCGCCAGCTGGTGGACCACCTAAGAGCAAGCGTGCGATAGCGTTTCAGTTGGCGCCCTGTGTTTGCGTGCCTGACTGGCGCAAAAGTTCGGTCAGCTGCTTGATCGACTCCGAGAGGCTCAAAACCTCTTTATCGCGAAGCTCGTCAATCTTTTGATGAAGGAGTTCAATTTCGAGTTCCGCCTTGATGTTGACCTGGTAGTCGTGCTCGGCGGCCTGGCGGTCGATGTCCTGCTGCCGGTTCTGACTCATCATGATAAACGGTGCGGCATAGGCGGCCTGAAACGACAGGGCGAGATTGAGCAGGATGAAAGGGTAGGGGTCCCACTTTTCGACATAGGCGGTGATGTTGAGAACGATCCAGACAAGAAGAATGACGGACTGGATAATGATAAACTTCCATAAACCCATCATCGCAGCAACCGCATCGGCAATTCTCTGGCCCGGCGTGAGTTGATGCAGATTTCTGTGCGCTTGCGAGGCGCGCAGCCTACGTCGCAATGACCGCAGCTCATCGAGCAGCCGCTGTTCGGTTTCGTCAAGCACATGTGTCGTATCGGCTCGCCCAGACATCCTTTTCTCCCTGTGCTGTCTTAGCGCGGCAGCAACACCCAGTAATCGATATCGAGAATCACCGACGGGTCGTCATCATTGCCCGCTTTCAGCGGAAATTCCGAGCAGGGGTGGTCCTTGGTTGCAATCGTTCGCAGCTGGAGTGCGCCGACATCCTTGCGGCCAGGAATTTCCGCGGTGGCCATCACTTGTGACCACGCAAACACGGTGCAACCGGCGAATAGCGGCGCAACGTGCCGCCCTCCGTTGATTGCTGCCATATGGAACGCGTTGCCAAAGCCGTTGAAAGATAGTGCACGCGCCAACGAAATTGCGTGGCCGCCATAAATAAGCCGACGGCCGAAACGGCCTTTGCTTTCCGCAAACAGATTGAAATGAATGCGCGCGGGATTCTGATAAAGTCGCGTTGCGATTTGATGTTCGGCTTCCTCGACAGTAACGCCGTCGACATGGTCGATCCTGTCGCCGGTCCTGTAGGCACCAAATCTGTAAGGGCTGCCCGCCAGTTCGGCGTCATAGGCGGCATTATCGATTGTCGGACATGCTGCACCGAGCTGCGCAGGGTCTACGCTCTTTGGGAGGTCGGGGATCTTTTCATCGGGTGCCGGTGCGGCCTCGTTGCGTTTGCTGACCATGACCCAGCGGGCATAATCGAGCACGGCATCCCCGCTATCGTCGAATCCGCGCGAGCGCACATAGACGATGCCGGTCTTTCTGCTGGAATTCTCCCTCAATCCGATGACTTCAGAGACGGCGGTCAACGTGGTGCCCGGAAAAACCGGCTTTAAAAACCGGCAATCGGCGTAGCCAAGATTGGCAACCGCATTGAGCGAAATGTCGGCGACGGTCTTGCCAAATACGATATGGAAGACCAGCAGATCGTCGACGGGAGCGCGCGGGTAGCCGATTTTCTGTGCAAATGCGTCGGACGATTGCACGGCAAAACGAGCGCCAAAAAGCCCATTGTAGACCGCGACATCGCCCAGAGTAACGGTGCGCGGTGTGGCGTGGCGAATCCGCTGGCCGAGCCGGAAATCCTCGAAAAAATTGCCGGTCGTGGCTTTCGTAGCGGGTGGCATAGTCACGAATTTGCTCCTCGTCTGGTCGCTTCACGCACCACATTGTCACAAAACCGTGAGCCGAACGCCAGCTTCCGGCAACGGGAAACTGATAAGGACGTGTTCAGTCGCCATGCTAGCGAGAAAGTGCAACTTCAATCTTCCGGAGGAAATCTCGATGAAAAAGAGCACGCTCCTGTCGGCGCTGGTCGCAGCCGGTCTCGCGTTTGCCCCGCTTGCGCCGGCGGCTTTTGCCGACGATATGAAAAAGGACACTATGTCCAAGGACAGCATGTCGAAAGACTCGATGTCCAAGGATTCAATGGCAAAGGACAAAATGTCTAAGGACAAAATGTCCAATGACACGATGAAGAAGGACGGCATGTCGAAGGACAACATGTCCAAAGACAGTATGAGCAAGTAGATTGCGCAAGCCGGCCGGGCCCGCGTTTCCGCGGGCCCGGCCATGACGTAATGTTCGTCAAAGGGGATGGCGATGACAGCTGCAGCATTGGCGATGCCGTCAGAGGCAGCAATTCACCCGCGCTGGGTACGCGTCTGTCATTGGATCAACGCATTGGCCATCCTGGTGATGATCGGTTCGGGCTGGCAGATTTATAATGCCTCTCCCTTGTTCGGTTTCACGTTCTCTCCGCATATCGCCCTCGGGAATTGGCTGGCTGGTGCACTGCTTTGGCACTTTGCGGCCATGTGGGTTCTGGTCATCAACGGCATCATTTACATCACGCTCGGTGTTATTACGGGCCGCTTCCGCCGCAAGCTCTTACCAATCCGCCCAGGCGATGTGGTAGCAGACGTTAAAGCGGCGCTGACCTTCAAGCTCGCCCATGATGACCTCTCACACTACAACGCTGTGCAGAAACTTCTCTATACGGGCGTCATATTGGCTGGCACCATCATTGTGCTCTCAGGCCTGTCGATCTGGAAGCCGGTACAGTTTCAGGAATTGACCGCAATCTTCGGCGGATACGACGTGGCGCGTTATGTGCATTTCCTTGCGATGAGCGCGATCGTTGGCTTCCTCATCGTGCATATCTCACTCGCGCTGATCGTGCCGAAGAGCCTTCGGGCCATGGTCACTGGACACTAGGATATTCACTATGCGTCAGCGCAAGATCATCCCCGGCGTTGATCCGAAACTCCTGATCAAGGACTCGGCGAGGCTGATGCCCGAAGCCAGCCGTCGCGGCTTCCTGAGGGGAGCGGCAAGTCTCGGTACGCTCGCATTCCTTACCGGTTGCGATATCGTTGACGGCGACACAGCTGAAGGAATGTTGCGAAAGGTTTCCGAATTCAACGATGGCGCGCAAGCTGCGTTGTTCAGCCGGACCAAGCTTGCGCCGACGTTTCCGGAAAGTGCGATCACAAGGCCGTTCCCCTTCAACGCCTATTACGACGAGGATGAAGCGCCGGAGGTGAATGGCGCTACCTACAGGCTGGAAGTCGCCGGCTTGGTCGAGAACAAGAAGCCGTGGACGCTCGATGAACTCCACGCACTTCCGGAGGTGTCGCAGATTACGCGCCACGTCTGCGTCGAGGGCTGGAGCGCGATCGGCTCATGGCAAGGCGCACCGCTGTCGGAATTCCTCAAGCGGATAGGCGCGGATACCCGCGCCAGGTATATCTGGTTCAAATGTGCCGAGGGCTACACAAACACCATCGATATGGCGACCGCACTGCACCCGCAGACGCAGATGTCGTTCAAATTCGACAACAAGATTCTGCCGCGCGCCTATGGTTTCCCCATGAAAATCCGGATTCCCACGAAACTGGGCTTCAAGAACCCGAAATATGTGGTGGCGATGGAAGTCACCAACACCGACAAGGGCGGCTACTGGGAAGACAAGGGCTATAACTGGTTCAGCGGCCTTTGAATGCCCGCCTTGCCAAGCCTGTAACGGCTCGATAGCACTCCGCCACGCCCGGACTTGCGCCGGGCATCCACGTGTGTTTTTGCCATTCAATACGGCAAGACGCGAATGGCCGGGCGGAGTCCGGCCATGGCGGTTTGGACATCAGGCGAGGTTCTGCGTATGGCGACCCATAATCTGCTTCTTCTCCCCGGCGACGGCATCGGCCCTGAAGTGATGGCCGAGGTGAAGCGCGTCATCGAGCTTTTCAACAAAAAAGGTCCTGAAAAATTTACCACCGAAGAGGCGCTGGTCGGAGGCTGTTGCTACGACGCACACGGAGTTGCAATCACCGACGCGACAATGGAAAAGGCCAAGTCTGCCGATGCCATCATATTCGGCGCGGTTGGCGGTCCGAAATGGGACAAGGTGCCCTATGACGTGCGGCCCGAAGCAGGGCTGCTGCGCCTGCGCAAGGATCTCGATCTTTACGCCAACGTGCGCCCGGCCATCGTTTACCCGGCGCTCGCTGATTCTTCTTCACTTAAGCGCGAGGTGGTGGAAGGCCTCGACATCATCATCCTCCGCGAATTGACCGGCGGCGTCTATTTCGGCGAACCGAAAACCATCACCGATCTCGGCAATGGCCAGAAGCGCGCCGTCGACACGCAGGTCTACGACACATATGAGATCGAACGCATCGACCGTGTTGCCTTCGAACTGGCGCGCAAACGCCGCAACAAAGTCACCTCCATGGAAAAGCGCAACGTGATGAAAACCGGTGTGCTCTGGAACGAAGTGACGACTGCGTTGCACGCGCGCGAGTTCAAGGATGTGCAGCTCGAACATATGTTGGCGGACGCCGGCGGGATGCAGCTCGTACGTTGGCCGAAGCAATTCGACGTCATCGTGACCGACAATCTGTTCGGCGACGTGCTTTCGGATATCGCCGCGACGTTAACCGGATCACTCGGCATGCTGCCATCGGCTTCGCTCGGAGAAGTTGATCCCAAGACGCGCAAGCGCAGGGCGCTTTACGAACCGGTGCATGGTTCGGCGCCGGACATCGCGGGCAAAGGAATCGCCAATCCGATTGCCATGATCGCCTCATTCGGAATGGCGTTGCGCTATTCGTTCAACCTCGGAAAACAGGCCGATTGGATCGATCAAGCGATTTCAGCGGCACTCGCCAACGGCTTGCGCACAGCCGATATCAAGTCGGAAGGGACAAAGGTCGTGTCGACGTCCGAAATGGGTACAGCAATTTTGGGCGAGCTGGAAAAACTGTCGGCCTAAACTCAATCGATCGCGCCGCGAAGCGAGCCGCGTTTGCTGTGGGTCGACGATGAAAATAAAAACGCGGCCATAAGGCCGCGTTTTCAACAACGGCTCGCGAAAGCCGATTTAAAACTGCAGCCAGGGATTATTCTTGCTCGGCAGCGTCCACGGCCCCGGGAGTGAGGTCGTGTGGCCTCCGAAAGTCGTGTTGTCGAGAATTCCGGACGCACGATGGTTCGGCAGGATTGCGTAATCGTGATCGCCACGCTCGCCGGGGAATGTCTCCGTCCCCGGATCAAGATAGGAGCGCTTCTGAATAATGATGCGGGTGCGGGTGCGGCCATCCTCGTCGCGGCTGACCTGCACCGTTCGGTCGCGGTTATAGGCCACGGTTTTCTTCTTCGTCTGGTTGGTCTGGGCGTCCGCCGGCGGGCTCAGCAGGGCCGCGGCCCCGATAAACGCGAATGCGGCAACGACGACTTTCAGTTTCATGGGGTCCTCGACCATTGGCCTCTTCGTTACAACGCAGTTTAGCGCGGTTCTGTTTCACATAACAGGCCTCAAACCGGCTCTATATGGCCGTAAAGTCTTAAAAAAAGCCCCGCCGTGAGGCGGGGCCGGAAAATTCAATGCTGATATAACAATTTCAGATGCCGTAATTCTTCTTCAGATACTCCGCGATCGCCTTGGCGTCCGCGTCATCGATCGGCGCGCCATAGGCCTTGATCATTTTGGTCACCTCCGCATCCCAACCCGCTCCATTCAGGAACGGCGAATTCATGGGGATGTAAGCGAGCGTGTGACAGGCTTGGCAATTGGACTCGACTTTATCGAGGCCTGGCCCCTTTTTCAGCTGTACCTGCTTTTCCTGGGCCGCCGCGGGAAGGGCGATCAGTGCGGCAGCGACAACAATCACGAGTGTCCGCATGGTCATCCTCCCCTAGCTCGCCATCAGCGAGATGTTTTGCATGACATTGTTGTGATAGCCGGCCGGATTGAAAATAAGTTCAGACGTCTGACTCTGGCCGATCTTGTTGGTTGCGTTGACCATCACGGTATTCTTGCCGCGCTTGGCCGATAAATCGAAACTCCATGGCCGGAATGCAAAGCGTCCGAGATCCTGGCCGAGCTTTGCAGAGTCCCAGGTCCTGCCGCCATCGGCCGAAACTTCAACCGAGCGAATGCCGTATCCGCCATCCCAGGCCTGACCGCTGACGGTAACTTTGCCTGCTTTCACCTTGTCGCCGTCGCGGTGGCTGGTGATCAGCGAATTCACGACCATTTCTGTAATCGGCGTGCTGGCCGCGTTCTCTTGACTGATGAAATCGGTCCCGGATCGGAAACTTGCCGACGGGAATGCGGTAGGCTGGATTCATCCAGAAGCCGCCTTGCGGCTTGGTGAGGGCGTTGATTGCATTGACGTGCTTCATCCAATAAGTGCCGGTCCAGCCCGGGACGACGATGCGGGCGGGGAACCCATTGAAATGGGGCAGCGGTTGACCATTCATTTCGTAAGCAACGATCGTAGCCTCGTCGATTGCCTTCCAGATCGGGATGCTTTTGATGAAGTCAGGCGTCGTGTTTATGGCCGGGCCATCAGCACCGCCGAATGAAATCTCAATTGTTTCCTTTTTCAGTCCGACCTTGTCGAGTACGTCTTTGAGCTTGGCACCCTTCCAACGAGCGCAACCCATGGCACCGTAACCCCACTCCACGCCGGCGACGTGCGGTTTCGACAGGCCGCGGCGATTGCCCGAACACTGGTTGACTGCCACGACTTCCACTGCCGGCATTTTTTTCAGATCGTCGAGCGTCAGTTCCGCACTTCCGTTGGCGCCGTCGCCGCCGACGGCGATCTTGTAGGTTTGTGCGTCTACGTTGGGAATGTCCGACAAATGATAGCGCACGAAGAACTGATCGTTCGGCGTGATCGGCGTGCGCAGATATTCGAGCGGCGCCTCGTAGTTCGGCGGGCGATCTGCGAGCTGGATCAGCGGCTTCTTGCCTGGCAACGTGCCCATTGTCGCGATACTTGCGACACCTTCAGGCACGCCCGGTGTCAGATTGACACCTGCCGCCATGGCTTCGGAGAATTTTGGGCTTAGTCCGGAAACTGCAAGCGCGGCGCCGGCCCCGGCGGTCTCGAGCAAATGACGTCGTGTGATCATTGTTCCTCTCCCCAGAGGTTCGCTGAAGCCAACTGGTCGCCACCGCGGCTTCAGATATTCTTATTCGAATATGATCCGATGAATTTTGAACCCGGTCAATCGTCCCTGCGCACGCAGATGCTGCGCCGCGATTACAATCTCACGAGATGGGACTAGGCAGACTGCGCGATCAGCGCCCAATGCGGCGGGGTTGCGGTCGGTTCGCAAGGGCTTTCCAGAGCAGATGGTATTTCGGGGTCGCCGCCAGAATTGGATCGTGCTGGCCGCAATAACTGCGATGAAGCTCGGCCTGCGCAAACAGCGCGCCGACTTTCGGCTCGCTCGCGGCGGACAGCAGGGTGAGCCGATCGAGCGCGCAGGCGAGCGTTGAACCTTCGATGAGCGCATCACCCTGACAGAACCAGCCTGACAGTTGCAGCCGCGGATCGGCATAGTTGCGGCCGAAAGCGCGGCATTCCCGCGGCGTGCCGGTGGTCGTTCTGAAGGTCGCAGTGCCGAGCGGACCAAATTTAGTGTCGAGTAGCTCGGGCTCCTTCCGAAGATCGACGGGGCTAAGGGATGCAGCCTCGTCTGCGATTGCTTGGAGCAGCGGCTTAAATTCATCGAGCTCGTTGCCCGGCCGATAGATTTCGACCTGCAGGAAAGGCGCCGAAGAATCGTGTTCTCCAAGTGTCAGGATGTCCTTGCGGCCACCCCCGAAAATATGGCGGAGAATTGCGTAGCTGGCCGGGACGTCCGCGGCCTCGGGAATTGACAATGTGAAGGCAGGAATCGGCCGCTCAACGGCAATCCATTCCACCTCATGCACCGGAGTGAGCGCAGTCGCCACTTTCTTTGATTGGACGATATAGGTTGCGGCAGTGGACAAAAGCACGGTCGCACCCAGATATGCGAGTAGGCGCACAAAACTGGATGGCAACTCGTCTCGCCAGGAGCGAAGGGCCGGATGCATGATGCTGTCGGCAGGTTGCCGTTGTGTTGAGTGCTGTTCTCGCCTAGAAGCGCTGCCAACCGGTTGCCCCTTACCAGGGGGCGGTGGTAATTTATTCCGGAGCGTTAACAATGAGTTACAAGGTCGCCGTGGTCGGTGCCACCGGCAATGTCGGGCGCGAGATGCTCGGCATCCTGGCCGAGCGTAAATTTCCCGCCGACGAAGTCGTCGCGCTCGCATCGCGACGTAGCCTGGGCGTGGAGTGTTCGTTCGGCGACACGACGCTGAAGGTCAAGGCGCTCGACCATTTTGATTTCTCTGACGTCGACATCTGCCTGATGTCGGCGGGTGGTGCGGTGTCCAAGGAATGGTCGCCGAAGATCGCGGCACAAGGCGCGGTGGTGATCGACAATTCCTCCGCCTGGCGGATGGATCCGGACGTTCCGCTGATCGTGCCCGAGGTGAATGCGGACGCCGTCGCGAACTTCACGAAGAAGAATATTATTGCAAATCCAAATTGCTCGACCGCGCAGCTCGTGGTCGCCCTAAAGCCATTGCACGACAAGGCGCGAATCAAGCGTGTCGTGGTCGCGACCTATCAATCTGTCTCCGGTGCCGGCAAGGAAGCGATGGACGAGCTCTTTTCGCAGAGCAAGGCGGTGTTCACGCTCGACGAAGTGCAGACAAAGATATTCTCCAAGCGAATCGCGTTCAACGTTATCCCGCACATCGACGTGTTCATGGAAGACGGCTACACCAAGGAAGAATGGAAGATGGTGGTCGAGACCAAGAAGATCCTCGATCCCAAGATAAAGCTCACCGCGACTTGTGTGCGCGTGCCGGTCTTTGTCGGTCATTCGGAAGCGGTCAATATCGAGTTCGAACGGCCGATTACGGCTGATGAAGCGCGTGACATTCTACGCAATGCTCCCGGCTGCCTTGTGATCGACAAGCACGAACCGGGCGGATACGTCACGCCTTACGAGTGCGTCGGCGAAGATGCGACCTATATCAGCCGGATTCGAGAGGACGGGACGATCGAGAACGGCCTGCAAATATGGATCGTGTCGGACAACCTGCGCAAAGGCGCAGCGCTTAATGCGGTGCAGATCGCCGAGTGTCTGATCAATCGCAAGCTGATTCAGGCGAAGCGCCGGGCCGCCTAGGCCTCCAGCAGCAAGACCAGTTCTGTGCTTTCGCGACTGTCAGGACGCCCGTATCGGGTTTTCCTGTGCGCGAATTTGCTGTGCCAATTCCTGGAAATTCGTCAATGCGGAATGACGCTCATTGTAGAAGCGAACCAGCCGCTGCGCTGTCGCAGTCTGCAGACGTTCGAAGTTGTGCTGTGCGGTTTCAATAGACTGGGGTGAAAAACGGAAGACCTTCCGCCGCAATATGCATATTTGCTTGGTTGTCGACCACGACAGCCCCGCGGCCTTTGCCAGGATGAGCGCAAAGTCGTTTTCCGCGCGCGCGTCGTTCATGATCCGCTCGACGAGTTTGAGCGGGGTGCGGCATAATGCTGACAGCGCCGCGACCGTCTCTTCGAATTTACCGTTGGCGGCATACTCGCGCACGACTGGATCGACCGGCACACCCGAGCGCCTGACGACATCGAATTGCGCCGCGGCTTCCTGGTAGTCGCGATTGGCCCTCGGCTGGCCGGCGGAATCTTGGCCGGTGATGTCAGAAAGTACCCTGTGAACTTCGTAAACTGCATTGGGATTGCTGGCCGTGAGTTTCGCGAACACGACCTCGGAGGCCTTTGCGATGAGTGCATTGAAGTGCTCTTGCGGGATGTCCTTGCGCATGGAGACGCAAATCGCGAGCACTTCGTCATTGATGGATCTGTCGACCAGTTTGGTATAGCCGGCATCGGAGAAACGGGCACCCTCGTTTTGGCTGATCGAAAGAACGACGTCGCGATTGCCGTGCGTCACCAGCGCGTCGCTGACTCTTTCGCTGAGAGTGGAGCGTTTTGAAATTGCGAGTAGTCTATCCTGCCTGTTGACGCCTGCGATCGCGAGCAAGTCTTCGTCGGAGAGCCTGTTCGATTGGCTCAGGATGGGGCCCGCCACGTCAATCGATTCATCGTGTGCGAGCTTGCGCACCGTTCTTGGCGGCGCATTCGGCGCGGGCGCGAGGCGCTGTGCCAGCTCGGCTCTCGCCTTGGTTTCGATCTTTTCGGCGATGCGTGAGATGACGCCATCAAAGAGGTCGACATGCTCGTCGGAATAATTATCGGCGCCCGCCATAAACAGGTCGGTGACACGGCGGAGGATTTCCGCCTGCTTGTCGGCCGATCCCGATGAGAAGGTGCCTTCAATCTCGGCGATAATCGACCGCTCTTCCATCACGGCGTCTGTTGTCCCGGCAAAATGAATGCGGCCATCTCTAGCGGCAGGTCATTACCATCGCGTTAGGCAAAAAGCGGGCATTCGCGGTAACCGTGCTCGGCGGGGCATCGCCGGAATCCAGACAAGAATTCACGGAATTACGGTTAAGGCGCGGTAAGGTTCAGCGCGTCGACACGATCAGAAGCGCGGCTGCGCGAAAAGATGCGCGTATTCTTCCGCAGCTACCTGGGTGAATTTTCCCGTGACGGAATCGCGCACGGACAGCTGGCCGGTCGCGACGCCGAAATAGGCGCCGTACAAAACGACGCCCCCGCGTTCGACCAACGCGCGGAGGCGCGGAAACGTCATGAGGTTGTCGAGGCTGAGCGCGATGTTTTCCTGCTCGAGCAGGGTCAAATATTCCGCCATCGACCGGCTGCCGCGCGGGCCGATCTTTTCTGCCGCCGGCGCCATCAGTTTCATCCAATTGCCGATGAAATCGCCGGGTGTCAGGGGCTCGGCGTCCTCCGCGAATGCACGGACGCCCCCGCACTGCGCGTGACCCAGCACGACGATGTGCCTCACCTTCAGCGCCATGACTCCGAACTCGAGCGCCGCCGATACGCCATGTGCCTGCGTGTCGGGCGCATAAGGCGGAACCAGGTTGGCGATGTTACGGACCACGAACAGTTCGCCGGGCCGTGCATTAAAAATGACTTCGGGCGAGCAGCGCGAATCGCAACAGCCGATCACCATGACGTCCGGCGACTGGCCGCTTTGCGCAAGCTCGCGGTAGCGGTCCTGTTCTGCACGCAGCCGGCCGTGCAGGAAGGCGCGGTAGCCGTTGATCAATTGTTCCGGGAAAGTCACGCTGGTCACCAAATTGCAGCTCGCGGGTTCACACAATCACGCCATCAATGCTTCTGGCAGCCCGGCACAATGCTGGCAAGGTGGGCGCACCGACGCTAGGTTTGTACGTCCTGTTACCGGAGATCGATCGATGACCATCCGCCCGCGTCGCAGCGTGCTCTACATGCCCGGTTCCAACGCCCGGGCTATCGAGAAAGCAAGGACACTGGCCGCCGATGGCGTAATTCTCGATCTTGAGGATTCGGTGGCGCCCGAAGGCAAGGAGGCGGCGCGTCAACAGGTGACCGATGCCGTCAGAGCGGGCGGCTTCGGCGGCCGCGAACTGTTCATCCGCGTCAATGGTGTCGATACGCCGTGGCATGCCGATGACCTTTCCGCTGCCGCTCATGCAGCGCCCGACGCCATTCTGGTGCCGAAAGTGTCGAGTGCGGACACGCTGGAACTGATTGGCCGACGTCTGCTGGATATGGGGACGGATCACAAGACGCGAGTTTGGGCGATGATCGAAACGCCGCTCGCGATCTTCAATATTCTTTCCATAGCTGCGGCTGCGCGAGATTCCGAGACGCGCCTGTCTGGCCTCGTCATGGGGACCAACGATCTCGCCAAGGATACGCGGGCGCGACTGGTGCCGGGACGGGCGCCGATGCTGCCATGGCTATCCATGTGTGTCGCCGCGGCCCGCATTCACGCAATCGATATCCTCGATGGCGTGTACAACGACATTGGCAATGCCGAAGGGTTTATCAGGGAATGTTCGCAAGGCCTCGAACTCGGCTTCGACGGCAAGACGCTCATTCATCCAAATCAGATCGAGCCGTGCAACAAGGCGTTTTCACCTTCGCAAGCAGATGTCGAGCAGGCACGCAAGATGATTGCCGCCTTCGACCTGCCGGAAAACAGGGGCAAGGGCGTGGTATCGATCGACGGTCGCATGGTCGAGCGTTTGCATGCCGATATGGCCAGGCGAACGGTCGCGATCGCAGAGGCAATCGCTGAGCGCAGCTAGGCCCACGGGCGCGCCGCGGCGGCTTTCTGCTCGTAGTTTTCAATCTTGCTCTGCTTTTGCCTGGTCAGCCCGATATCATCGAGGCCGTTGAGCATGCAATGCTTACGATGAGCATCGATTTCAAAATGCACCACGCCACCGTCAGGGCCGCGAATTTCCTGCTTCTCGAGATCGACCGTCAATGTCGCATTGGCGCCGCGATCGGCGTCATCGAACAGTTTTTCGAGATCTTCAGGTGATACGCGGATCGGCAGCACGCCGTTCTTGAAACAGTTGTTGTAGAAAATGTCGCCGAACGAGGTAGAGATCACGCAACGGATGCCAAAATCCATCAGCGCCCACGGCGCATGCTCCCGCGAGGAACCGCAGCCGAAATTGTCACCGGCAACGAGGATCTTGGCTTTGCGATAGGCCGCCTTGTTGAGCACAAAATCCGGATTTTCGCTGCCGTCATCCCTATAGCGTTGTTCGGAGAAAAGCCCCTTGCCGAGACCGGTGCGCTTGATGGTCTTCAGATACTGCTTCGGAATCACCATGTCGGTGTCGACATTGATGATGCGCAATGGCGCGGCAACGCCTTCAAGGGTGGTGAACTTCTCCATAGCGCCTGAACTCCCGAACGGCCGTACTACATCCGCTTCATAAGCCGTCCGCCGATCCGGTCAATAGCGGCCGGCCCTGCTCAGATATGCGCCAGCCGGGGCCTGGTAACTGCAGCAATCAACTGGCTGCGCGCTCCTCGCGCTTGAATTTGGATTCCCGCACAAGGTCGCATATTTGAAGGCTGTATTCGGAATAGTAGATTTCTCGCGCCTTTTTTTGCGCCGCCCGATGCTCGGGGTTCATGCGCCAGGCCCGCATTCCCTCCTCGTGCTCGAACTCGACGATCGTGACCCGTTCCCCGTCGTCGGCGAAGAAGCCCTTGTGCGATATATAGCCCGGCATGGTCACGGCCAGTTCGGCCATACGGTCGACGAGGGTGACATATTCCTCGCGCACGCCGGGCATCAGGCGAGATCGAAATACTGTAACAATCATGGCGAATCTCCTCTGCACGGATGCTCGCGCAATCGACCCGTTTTCACAAATTCACATTGTGAATAGCCGCCATCGGGATTCGCGATCGGCGGAATTTTTTAGTCAACGCTGGTTTCGATTGCCTCGATATCTTCGTCCGACAGGCCGAAATGATGGCCGATTTCATGCACCAGGACATGGGTGACGATTTCCCCCAGCGTGTTTTCATGTTCCGCCCAGTAGTCGAGAATCGGCCGGCGATAGAGCCAAATCATGTTAGGCATGGTCTCGGGGGTCGATTCAGATTGGAACGGCAACCCGACCCCTTGAAACAGTCCGAGCAAATCGAATTCGCTGTCGAGCCGCATGCTGCCGACAATTTCCTCGGTCGGGAAATCTTCGACGCGAATGACGAGATTCTGGCACAGCTTGCGGAAATGCTCGGGTAGGCGGGCATAGGCCTCCGCCGCAAGGGCATCGATATCCGATAAAGTCGGCGCGGCGGATCCCCGCCAATTACCGAATTGGCCAGTCATGGTAGCGTTGTAAGTGAGGAATTGACGCGAACCAAGCGGTTGACGGCATGGCTTCCAATGCGCGACGGTTGAGCGTCGCGGCGTGGCGCATGTGCTGAGGCGAAGATATCGATGTCGAAAATTGTAACAAGTATGGCCTTGATCGGTCTGGTTTTGGCCTTCGTTGGCGGCGCAATGACGCCTGCGTCATCATCCGGCATCGATCTCGCTGCGCAAAAGAGGAAGCGGCCACAAGTGACAATTTATCCACGCCGCATCTATCCGGGCCCAAATGCAAAACGACAGTGCCGTTCATGGCTTACGAAGGAGTACCGTGTCAGCGGCCCTGTGATCGTGCCGCAGATGCGCTGTTGGTGGGAATAGAAAGTTACCTGCGGCTGGTATATAGTTTTTGTAGTGACGGGGCGGCATCGGAGGTGAAGCGATGTCTAGGCTCACTAAGTTTTTGGCAAGCGCGGCATTAGTTCTCTGTGTCATCGCCTTTGCGCCGGGCAGTGCGGAAGCGCGCTGGCATGGTGGTTGGCATGGTGGTTGGCATGGTGGTTGGCATGGTGGTTGGCATGGCGGCTGGCATCGCGGTTGGGGTGGTTTCGGCTGGGGCCCGGCGTTTGGCTTCGGCTGGGGCTATCCCTATGCCTACTACCCGGGACCGTACTACTACGCGTCACCTTACTATGCGCGACCGGCTTGCGGCTGGGCGCGTACGCGCGTGTGGCGAAACGGCCATTGGGCACTGCGGCGGGCGTGGCGCTGCTGGTGATCGCGCAGGGCTTGTCCGGCGCGCGGAACAAAATGCCCCGCTCGCGCGGGGCATTATAGGCATTGTTATTTCCACTCTCTGATGTCGACGAAATGTCCTGTGATCGCCGCTGCGGCAGCCATGGCCGGCGAGACGAGGTGGGTTCGTCCCTTGTAGCCCTGCCGGCCCTCAAAATTGCGATTTGAAGTCGAAGCGCATCGTTCGCCCGGTGCGAGTTTGTCCGGGTTCATCGCCAGGCACATCGAGCAGCCGGGTTCACGCCAATCGAAACCTGCAGCCTTGAAAATCTTGTCGAGCCCTTCCGATTCAGCCTGAATTTTCACGAGGCCGGAGCCGGGCACGATCATCGCATTGACATTTGCATTGACCTGCTTGCCGTCGACAACGCGTGCGACGTCGCGCAGGTCTTCAATACGTCCATTGGTGCATGAGCCGATGAACACGCGGTTGAGTTTGATTTCGGTGATTTTTTCACCGCCCTTCAACCCCATGTAGTCGAGCGAGCGTTCGGCGGCGATGCGCTTCTTCTCATCCTGGATTTCAGACGGAACCGGCACCCGGCCGGTGATTGACGTCACCTGCTCGGGGCTCGTGCCCCAAGTCACCAGCGGCGGCAGCTTGGCGGCATCGAGCCGGATCTCCCGGTCAAAATTTGCGCCATCGTCGGAACGCAAATTCTCCCAATAGCGCATGGCATCGTCCCAGGCCTTGCCCTTCGGTGCTTTCGGTTTGTCTTTCAGATACGTGTAAGCCTTCTCGTCCGGTGCGATAAAGCCGGCTTTGGCGCCGCCTTCCACCGACATATTGCAGATGGTCATGCGGCCCTCGATCGAAATCGAACGGACCGCTTCGCCTGCATATTCCAGCGCGTAGCCGGTGCCGCCGGCTGTGCCGATTTCGCCGATGATGGCGAGGATAATGTCCTTTGCGGTGACGCCCGGCGGCAATTTTCCGTCGACCACAGCCCGCATGTTTTTCGACTTTTTCTGGATCAGCGTCTGCGTCGCCAGCACGTGCTCGACTTCCGACGTCCCGATGCCGTAAGCGAGCGCGCCAAATGCGCCGTGCGTCGCGGTGTGGCTGTCACCGCACACGATCGTGGTGCCGGGCAGTGTGAAACCCTGCTCGGGGCCGATGATGTGGACGATACCTTGCCGTTTGTCGAACTCGTTGAAGTATTCGATACCGAAATCCATCGCGTTCTTTGCAAGCGCCGCGATCTGCTCGGCACTTTCCGGATCAGGATTTGGCTTGCTGCGGTCGCTGGTCGGCACATTGTGATCGACAACGGCCAGGGTTTTGCCCGGTGCGTGTACCTTGCGTCCGGCGGTGCGCAGACCTTCGAAGGCCTGCGGCGAGGTAACTTCGTGCACCAGGTGACGGTCGATGTAGATGAGACAAGTTCCATCCGGCTGTTCATCTACCAGGTGGTCGTCCCAGATCTTGTCGTAGAGCGTGCGTGGTTTCATGATTCTACAAATTGGCTCAGGGTGAATGGAGCAGCGGCTTGCAAACATCCGGCATTGCCGGCGAAATCAAAGCCCCGCCTGCACCGCCGTCAACCGGCCGAAGAAACGCCACGGCAGCCGCGCGTGGTCGACCAGGACAATTCGCTGAGTTTCTGAAATCATGACCGGTATATAGCCAATCGCCCAGGCTTCGACAACGAAGCTGGCGGCAAAGAAAAAGGGCCGCTGAAGCGGCCCTTTGTGTTCCAAACAGACCCGCTTATTCGCTCGCAGCGCCTTCTGCGCCGCCCGCGCTATGGGCCTCCAAGATACGCGCTTTCTTGCCGCGCAGTCCGCGCAGGTAATAGAGCTTGGCGCGGCGGACTTTGCCGCGGCGCACCACCTTGATCGATTCAATCATTGGGGAGTAAAGCGGAAAAACGCGCTCAACGCCTTCCCCGTAGGAGATTTTGCGTACGGTGAAGTTCTCGTTTAGCCCGCCGCCGGAGCGGCCGATGCACACACCTTCGTATGCCTGGACGCGCGACTTGTCGCCTTCGACGACCTTCACATTGACGAGCACGGTATCGCCCGGCTGAAAGTCCGGAATTTCCTTGCCGGCCGAGAGTTTCTCAACCTGCTCTTTTTCGAGCTGCTGGATGATGTTCATTGCGAAGTCTCCGTCGGCAGCGCCAGCAACCGGCGCGCGGTCTTGACCTGGTCTGAATGGGTTGGCGAGCTTGTATTACAAAGCTTCCGGCTTGTCACCCATTTGATTTCGGCCGGTTTTTCGGTGGTTTACGGGTCTGGTAGGCCGACCAGAGGTCCGGACGCCTGGAGGCCGTGAGCCGCTCGGCTTCCGCTTGCCGCCAGGCCTTAACCTTGGCGTGATCCCCGGACGTCAGCACGGCAGGGATCGGCTCCCCCTCGAAAACCGGCGGCCGGGTATATTGAGGATATTCGAGCAGGCCGTCGGCGAAGCTTTCCTCCGCCGCGGAGGCCTCCCTTCCCATCACTCCCGGAAGAAGCCGCACGCAGGCATCCAGCAGTGCGAGCGCGGCAATTTCTCCGCCCGAGAGTACGAAGTCCCCGAGCGATACTTCTTCGAGCGCGCGCGCTTTTATCAGCCGCTCGTCGACGCCTTCGAAGCGCGCACAGACGATTACTGCGCCGAGACCGTGCGCGAGTTCGCCGACGCGCGGCTGTGTCAGCGGTGTCCCTCGCGGACTCATCAGCAGGCGAGGGCGCTTATCGTGCGGAACGGTATCGAGCGCACGCGCAAGCACGTCGGCTTTCATGACCATGCCGGGCCCGCCGCCAGCGGGCGTATCGTCAACCGTCCTGTGCTTGTCGGCCGCGTGCGAGCGGATATCGATCGTATCGAGCGACCAGATACTGGAAGCAAGTGCCTTGCCTGCAAGACTTTGTGCCAACGGGCCCGGAAACATCTCCGGAAAGATCGTCAATACGCTGGCGCGCCACATGATCAGTCGTCCCTTGATTCAATTTCAGCAGGTGGCACGAGCACGATCTGCTTAGAGGCGATGTCGATCTTTGGCACAGTGGCGTCGTTAAACGGCAGCATCAACGGCTCGCCACTGCCCACCGGGGTGATCTCGATGATGTCGCCGGCTCCGAAATTATGCAGCGCGCGTACGGTGCCGATCTGGATGCCGTCCGGTGTCACTGCATCGAGCCCGATGAGATCGGCGTGGTAGAATGTATCGTCTTCCTCGATTGCCGGCAGACGCGCACGTGGAACGTATAGTTCTAGATTGCGCAAACGCTCGGCCGCGCCCCTGTCGTTGACACCGGCAATCCGGGCGACGAAGTGATCCTTGGCTGCACGCAGCGCCTCTATTTCGAGGCGCTGCTTGCCGTCTTGCGTTTCCAGCGGCCCGTAGTTCGCGACCGCGGCCGGATCTTCGGTGAACGACCACAGTTTCACCTCGCCGCGGACACCGTGCGCGGCACCGATGCGGGCAACGCAGATTCGGTCAACCACAGCAGGACGCGGCGAGCTTTAGCTCGCCGCCGGCGCTTCGGCCGGCTTTTCTGTCGCCTCGGCTTTGGCTGCCGGCTTCTCTGCCGGCTTGGCTGCCGGCTTGGCGCCGCCATCGGCGGCGGGCGCAGCGCCGGCTGCCTTCGCGGCTTCTTCTTCCTTCGCCTTGCGTTCCTTGCGCGGGATCGCCTTTTCCGGATTATTGCGCTTCGGACGCTTCATGATACCGGCGGCGTCAAGGAAGCGCATGACGCGGTCCGACGGCTGCGCACCCTTCTTCATCCAGGCCTGGACCTTTTCGAGATCAAGCTTGAGACGCTCGGCCTTTTCCTTTGGCAGCAACGGATTGAAATAGCCGAGACGCTCGATGAAACGGCCGTCGCGGGGCGCTCGATTGTCGGCAACGACGACATGATACACCGGCCGTTTCTTTGTGCCGGCGCGGGCAAGGCGAATAACCAGAGACATTCTCTATTCCTTTCTCACTACGATCGATTGCAGATCACTTTTTCTTTCCAAGTCCGGGCGGCAAACCGCCCGGCAATCCGGGAAACTTTCCTCCCAGGCCAGGGAGCCCGGGCATATTCGGCGGCAATTTCGGCATGGTCGGCGGCAGGCCGGGCATGTTCGCCGGCAACTGTCCGCCCGGCATCTTCTTTGCCATCTCGGTCAATTGTTCCGGTGACGGCATGCCTGCGCCGAAACCCATGGCTTGCGCGATGCCGGCGAGGGGGCCACGCTTTGCCCCGCCCATCATTTTCATCATGTCGGCCATGCCGCGATGCATTTTCAGCAACTTGTTGATCGCTTCCGGTGTGGTGCCGGATCCCGAGGCAATGCGCCTCTTGCGGCTGGCTTTGAGAATGTCGGGGTTGCGTCGCTCCTTCGGTGTCATCGAGTCGATGATCGCGATCTGGCGCTTGATGACGTTCTCATCGAGATGGGCGCCAGCGAGCTGATTCTTCATTTTCGCTGCGCCGGGCAGCATTCCCATCAATCCGCCCAGCCCTCCCATCGCCTGCATCTGCGTGAGCTGCTCGCGCAGGTCGCCAAGATCGAAGGCGCCCTTGCGCATTCTCTCGGCCGCCCGCATCGCCTTCTCGGCATCGATATTGGCGGCTGCCTTCTCCACGAGCGCAACGATGTCGCCCATTCCAAGGATACGGCCCGCGACGCGTGCGGGATCGAAATCTTCGAGTGCGTCGAGCTTTTCGCCGGTGCCGAGGAGCTTGATTGGCTTACCGGTGACGGCGCGCATCGAGAGTGCGGCGCCGCCGCGCCCGTCGCCGTCCACGCGCGTGAGAACGATACCGGTCAGACCCACACGTTCATCGAACGAGCGAGCCAGGTTGACGGCGTCTTGGCCGGTAAGGGCGTCCGCAACAAGAAGTACTTCATGCGGATTGACCGCCTGCTTGACTTCGCCAGCCTCGCTCATCATCGCGTCGTCGAGTGTGGTGCGGCCCGCCGTATCGAGCATCACCACGTCATAGCCGCCTAGTCGGCCGGCCTCGATCGCACGGCGCGCGATTTGCGGCGGCGCCTGTCCCTCAACCACCGGCAACGTGTCGATCTGCGCGTCACGGCCGAGCACGGCGAGCTGTTCCATCGCCGCAGGCCGCCGCACGTCGAGCGAGGCCATGAGCACTTTTCGCTTTTGTCGCTCAGTCAACCGTCTGGCGAGCTTTGCGGTCGTTGTCGTTTTGCCGGAGCCCTGCAGGCCGACCATCATGATGGCTACCGGGGGCGCCGCATTGAGGTCGATCCCCTGACTGTCGGCACCAAGTGTCGCAACAAGCTGGTCGTGCACTATCTTCACGACCATCTGGCCCGGCGTCACCGATTTCATCACCTCGACGCCGACCGCCTGCTTTTTGACGCCATCGGTGAAGGCCCGCGCCACGTCGAGAGCTACGTCGGCTTCGAGCAGTGCGCGGCGCACTTCGCGCAACGCCGCATCGACATCGGCTTCGCTGAGCGCGCCGCGGCGAGTAAGGCGATCGAGAATGCCGCCGAGCTTTTCCGACAGTGAATCGAACATCAGTCTCTCTCGTGTTCTCATCCTTGCCCGCGTCACGGGCTCCTCCGGATGAGGGTATTGCAAACATTTTCACGCCCGAGGGCGCATTGCGCTGTCGGGCGGTGGCCTCCGGCCTCTTCATGGACCGGGTGGCGGAATTGTCGTCACGTCTCTATCGAGAACGCGCGGAACCTAGGGTTGGCTCAGTCGCAAGTCAAGGCAAGGCCGTTTTAGGGCGCCAATTCATAGCTAACGGTCACCATTGCCCGCAAAGTCTGCTCGCCGGGAGCGATGGGAACCGCCCCGGCCCGCATCGCCTGCATCGGCCGCGGCGGCGGGGCCGAGCCTTCCTCCGTAATCGACACCACATGGCCGAGTTTGGCCCCGGCCGCCTTGGCGTAAAGTTCGGCCTTTCGACGCGCATCCGCGATCGCATCGTCGCGTGCCTGATCGAGAAGCTTCGATTGTTCCGAGACCACAAATTCTATCCCGGACATTTCATTGGCGCCGGCAGCAATTGCCCGATCGAGGACGTTTGGCAGCTTGTCGATGTCGCGAATCCTGACCGTAACCTGATTGCTGGCCTGGAAGCCGGTGAGGCGCGCGGTGCCGCCCTTATTCGGGTCATATTGAGGTTGCAGCGAAAGCCGCGACGTTTGGATATCACGATCACCGACGCCTGCACCTTTGATCGCGTTCAGCACCGCGGTCATCTGCTTCGCATTGGTCTCGCTTGCCTCGCGGGCCGTCTTATCCTGGCTGCTCACGCCGATGCGCATCATGGCTGTATCCGGCGCTACGGCAATTGTCGCCTCGCCCGTCACGGTCACAAGCTTTTCGGCTGCGTGAATCGGGGCAATCCCAAGACCGGCGACGATCAAAAGGAACAGAACGCGAGATACAGGCATCATTTCACCGGCACAAAGACGTTCACCACCAGCTTGCTTGGATCGCTCGTCACCGGGTCGGTGGCATATTCCTCGATGAAAAGATCTTTGGCTTCGAGCTGTTTGTCGTCGAGATAATTCGTGATCGCTTCATAGGTAGAATCCATGGCGTCATACGACCCGCGGTGGACAAATTTGAGGGCCTTGCCTGACGGTGCCGGACCGTACGCGATGTCTCCTTTCGGAGGGTCTTTCGGTGTCTGGGCAACCGGCAGCGCCGCTTTGAAAGAGAAGCCGGTATCGTCGGTCTGGGTATATATCGTCAGGGCAGGGCCCACGGGTTTGATATTTTGCTTGTTGAGATATTCATGCAGCGATTTAAATGCGTCGACCAGCGTATCGAAGGCACTATCCCAATTGCTGTGGCCTTGCATGTAGACAATTGTGCGCTCAGGCAGGGTCACCTGCTCACCAAATGCGTCGCCTGGCTGCAGGGGCGAAGGTGAGGCGGGCCCCGTAATTGTTGGCGCTGCAGGTTCGTTTGCGTCTGGCCGTGGCGGCGCGTTTTGCGCGGCGGCCGTGTTGGCAGCCAAAGCCGCGACCATAGCGGCAATTGTCACGACGCTCTGAAAGGGCGACATCACTGTACTCCGTCGTTTGCGGCGGTCCGGCAATTCGCCAGCATTGGTGCACATTCTAGCATGGCCTCTGGCCAATCCATGTTTATTCGCCATATAAACCGGGCGAAAGACGGGCAAAGCAAGATATGGGCGCGCTAGCCAATCAGACCTTCGTGAAGATGAACGGCGTCGGCAATGAAATTGTCATTGTCGATATGCGTGGGCGTGGAGAGAAGATCGAAGCTGACGAAGCGCGCGCGGCGGCGCGCCCCGACGGCGCCCCCTATGATCAGCTGATGGCGCTCTATCCGCCGCGCACGCCCGGAACCGATGCGTTCATCCGCATTTACAACAACGATGGTTCGGAGGTCGGCGCCTGCGGAAACGGTATGCGCTGCGTCGCCGATGTCGTGGCGAAGGAAAGCGGCAAGGACACGCTCACCTTCGAAACAACTGCGGGAATTCTCAATTGCTGGAAGGGTGCCGACGGTTTGTTCACGGTGGACATGGGAATTCCGCATTTCAAATGGAACGAGATTCCGCTGGCCGAGGAATTCCGTGACACGCGCGCGATTGAGTTGCAGATCGGGCCTATTGACAAGCCAGTGCTGCATTCGCCGTCAGTCGTTAGCATGGGTAACCCACATGCGATCTTCTGGGTAGACGATGTGAATGCGCACGATTTGGCGCGACTGGGGCCGTTGCTGGAAAATCATCCAATCTTTCCGGAGCGCGCCAACATCACGCTCGCGCATATCGTTGCGCGCGATCACCTTGTGATCCGTACCTGGGAGCGCGGCGCCGGTCTTACCAAGGCCTGCGGTTCGGCCGCGTGCGCGGCGGCAGTTGCGGCGGCGCGGCTCAAGCGCGCTGATCGCAAGGTAAAGGTGACCCTTCCTGGCGGTGAACTCATGATTGATTGGCGGGAAGCAGATGATCACGTCCTGATGACCGGTCCCGTCGAATTCGAATTCAAGGGTCGGTTCGATCCGGCCCTGTTTGCGAGGGCGGGTGCGTCGTGAGCGTAGATGTCGTCACGTTCGGTTGCCGCCTGAACACGTACGAATCGGAAGCGATCCGCCGCGTGGCGGGTTTGGCCGGCGTCAATGACGCGACTGTCGTGAACACATGTGCGGTTACCGCCGAAGCTGTGCGCCAGGCGAAACAGGCCATCCGTCGCATCAAACGCGACCAGCCGCAGGCCCGCCTCCTCGTCACCGGTTGTGCGGCACAGACCGAGCCCGCGACCTTTGCGGCCATGCCGGAAGTCGACAGCGTGATCGGCAACGAGGAAAAATTCGACGCTAAGGCCTGGGGATCGCACCAGAAAGTGGCCGTGTCCGATATTATGGCTGTGAAATCGATGCGCGCGCATGCGATTGACGGCATCGAAGGCCGGACGCGGGCGTTTGTTCAGGTGCAGAACGGCTGCGATCACCGCTGCACATTCTGCATTATCCCGTTTGGCCGGGGGAATTCGCGCTCGCTTCCGATCGAAGTCATCGTGGAACAGGCGCGCCGGCTGGCGGCCAACGGCTACCGCGAACTGGTGCTCACTGGGGTCGACATCACTAGCTACGGCGCGGACCTGCCCGAGGCACCGCGCCTCGGCGTATTGGTCAAGCGCATCCTGAAGGATGTGCCGGATCTGGCCCGCTTGAGGCTGTCATCGATCGACTCGGCGGAAGCCGATTGCGATCTGTTCGAAGCTTTTGCGAACGAGCCGCGATTGATGCCGCATCTGCATCTGTCATTGCAGGCGGGCGATGATCTTATCCTCAAGCGCATGAAGCGGCGGCATTCGCGGCGCGATGCAATCGCGTTTTGCGCGGAAGTGCGGCGGTTGCGCCCCGATATTGCTTTCGGTGCAGATATCATCGCCGGTTTTCCCACCGAAACTGAAGACATGTTCCTTCGCTCGCTCGACCTTGTCGATGAGTGTGGCCTGACCCAACTTCATGTCTTTCCATTTTCGCCACGGCCCGGGACGCCGGCCGCGCGCATGCCGCAGCTTCATCGCGCCATCATCAAGGAACGGGCACGACGCCTGCGCGATAAGGGCGACATGGTGCTGCGACGGCATCTTGATCGGGAGATCGGCGTTCGTCGCCGCGTTCTTGCCGAATTGCAGGCGCTTGGGCGTACTGAGCAATTCATGCCGGTCCAGCTTACCGGATCCATACAAGCCGGTACTATTCTTGATCTTACGATGAAGGCGCATGACGGCCGTCGACTTCTGGCCGCCTAGAGGAGGATATGATGGGTTACCGCGATCACCTGATTACGACCATGGAGCAATTGCAATCGCTCTACGGCGAGAAAATGGGTGCGGCCGTCATCAAGGAGATCGACCATATCAACGACGCCTATCGGAAGATGATCGAACTTGCGCCCTTTGTGGCGATCGCGACCTCGGGGCCCGAGGGATTGGATTGTTCGCCAAAAGGGGATGCGGCCGGATTCGTGCACATTCTCGATGAAAAGACTTTGGCGATTCCCGACCGCCCCGGCAACAACCGTATCGACGGTTTTCGCAACATCATGCGCGACCCGCGCATCGCGCTGCTCTTTTTGATTCCCGGTGTCGGTGAAACCTTGCGCGTCAATGGCCGCGCCTCAATCTCAATCGATCAGGAGCTGATGCAAAGCTTCGCTGTCAATGGCAAGCTGCCGCGCTGTGTGCTCATCGTGCACGTCGAAAGCATCTACTTCCATTGCTCCAAGGCAATTGTGCGCTCCAAACTGTGGGACGAGGCAACCAAGATTGATCGCAGAAGTCTGCCCTCGACCGGCACAATTATCGCGGAGTTGAGCAAGGGCAAGCTTGGAGGAGAAGCCTACGATCGCGAGGCACCCGAGCGCATCAAGGCTCAGCTTTACTGACCACGGAAAAATCATGTCCGCGCTCCTCGCGGGCATCTAGGCTTCGACCCATCCGCACGCTGCCAGTAATTTACGCATGTGCTCAGGCACCGGTGCGCTTACCGTCACCGGCGGCTTGTTTTTCGAAATCGGCACCGTGACCCCACGTGAATGCAGGTGAAGGGCCGGGCCGCCCGCGCGCGGGGCATTCCCATAAATACTGTCGCCGACGATGGGCCAGCCCATCTCTGCGCAATGTACACGCAATTGGTGGGTGCGGCCGGTAAGTGGTTCGAGCGCGAGCCAGGTGATGCCGGGCCCGCGCCCCAGCACCTTCCATGTGCTCGATGACGGCAATCCATGTTCGTCCGGCTTCATCCACCAGCCTCGGGACTCGTCGCGCTTGGCAAGCGGAATGTCGATGCGGCCCTGATCGGGCATAGGCCCGCCTTCGACCACCGCCCAATAGCATTTCGATACTTTGCCCTGCTTGAAAAGCTTGCCGAGCAATGCCAGCGCCTTGCGATGGCGGCCGAGGACCAGGCAGCCGGTGGTGTCGCGGTCGAGACGATGGGCCAGGGCCGGAGCGCGCGGCAATCCAAACCGCAAGGCATCGAAATAGTCTTCGAAGGCATCGCCTCCTTTCGGGCCGCGATGCACGGGCAATCC
>CAWHQF010000026.1:0-239167 GCA_963831475.1 uncultured Alphaproteobacteria bacterium | reverse complement strand
AACACCTAATCGGTGTCTGCTAAGGACCGGGACATGCATACATCACCGTGCAACCTCACATGTGCCGGTCACCAATTCTTGGAGCGAAAAAGCCATGAATGTCGCTTGCGGCTTACCGGGCCTGGCGTCAAGTCGGATAAAATCGGTTGCCGCGTTTGCAGCAGTTTTCTTGCGTCGAAATACGGAACTGGGGAACAGCACATAATCATTGGGGTCTGCACCGGTCTTTTGGACGATCCTATTTTCCCGAATGCCGGTGCTCGGATAGGTTATGTCGCCAGTCGATATGTCAATGGCAATTCCATCGAAGTGTTTGCGATGGACTTCGCTAAATGCCTTAGTGAGGGTGCCGTCGTCTTGGACACTGACGGAATCCCTAGCCGTGCACCTGTACGTCTTGCCGGTATCATCGCGACCGAAAGCCATTCCGAAATTCAAAGTCAGCATTGCTAAGAGCACGAACGCTCGCATGATAAAAGCTCCCGACGATGCGAATCCCCCTGCCTAAGAATCAGATCGCAACTGCAACGGCATCCCTCTGGTCCAGCAACCATAGTGATTTTAGGCGACAGGGCATCCATGCGAGAAGTTAAGTTAGAATAGTACAACAAAGTCTCCGACGAGAAGTCGGAAACTTTGTGCTAGCCTGACCCTCAAGGACAAGAATCAAAAGCCGAAACCAGTCAGACTCCGATCAGCATTAATCCTGGTGATATAGACCTCGGCCTGCTCGCCAAGATTAATATTAGCCGGATGAGCCCCTTTTTATTTCATGCATTCGATGCGGCCAGATCACACTGATTTAGATCAAGAAAGTCGCGCCGAACTGCTGGAGGTTTCCGACTTCGTGCAAGTAGGCATACCGCTCTGCATACCGCCATGATGAAACGCGGCGGCATGCTTCAAGTCGAGTTCTCGCCAGGTTCCCTTGATCCGGATCAAAGCGGCGATCGACAGTATCATTAGCGTGCTTAAGGGCGACCTTCCCTTGGAGATTTGCCTCCATGCCTCATACGTCATGGGACGTTGATTCTTCGCCCGAGAAAATTTGCGCGAGGCTGAAGCCATTGCTCAGCGGCACGCTCTTCGCGGCTTTAAGTGCAGCCGCGCTTGTTGCGCCGGCGGCCCGTGCCGAGCCTCCCGCACTGACCGTAGGCTATCAGCCAATGGTGAGTACAGGCTTGGCCGCGAAAGAGCCGTTCGAGGCGTGGTTCATTTTCGACAAATCCACTGATCCAGCGATACCAGGCTACGCAGTACCAGCGGGCACGACGGTCCGGTTTACATTTCCCAAAGAATTTATGCCGCATGGAAACAACCCTCACCTTGAGGCGGCATTACTCTATGGCTGGCCGCACGGGGCCATTCCTGCCCCTTTCACAATAACGCAGGACCAGACGGACTCGCGGGTCGTGACCGTTCGGATCGAAAAATCGATCGCAAGTGGGCCGCCAGAAAGACCGGGTCTCAAGGCAATTCACATTCGGACAGGCGAATTAAATCCAGCGCTGCCGGGTGATTACCCAATCAAGGTCGAGTTTATTGATGCCGGACCCGTTTCGGGAACAACGACGGCCGTTGCCCATATTACTGGGAGTCCGGTGCCGAACATCGCTGCTTACAACCAGCTCCACCAGAGCAAGGACGAAGATTGGCAACGCTTGAAGCCCGGAACGGAGACGCCACTTCCGATCGACTTTCTGGTGACATTGCCGGAAGAATCGCGTTCCTCAATTACGCTCACGCCCGCGAGTGGGAGCAGTTTGAGCATACTCAGCGACGGCAAGCCGATAGGCTCAATTACGACAAAAGGCGTGCCGATCGTGATCTGGTCGCAGCCGTTTGGCCCCGGCTTTGCGCGTCTTGGTATCGTTGAAATCCGTGCTAAGGCGGGCACGACTCCAGGGACGGCACAGGTGATAGCGGCACTCGACGGTGGACCTCAGTATGCCATCAACGTTATCGTCGAAGCCCCATGATCGTGGCAGTGGTGAATCGCCTCTGGGGATTTCCTTTGAAACCAATTCAAATGGCTTAACCAGCGATGAGGCGTTTCGCCGACGCGGTGAATTTGGTCCCAATGCAATCGCCGAGAAAACCCAGCCACACTGGTGGATTTTCCTCGCGAAATTCTCATCTCCCATTGCCTGGATGCTCGAAGCGGCAATTGTTCTTCAGCTTTGGGTAAGCCAATTTATCGAAGCTGCGGTGATAGCCGCGCTGCTGCTGTTCAACGCAACGCTGGGCTTCATTCAAGAGAGCCGAGCGGGAGCAGTGCTGGCGGCTCTCAAGAAGCGCCTCGCCCCCACCGCCCTCGTCCAACGCGATGGCGAATGGATCAGGCTTCCCGCAGCCGAGCTCGTGCCCGGTGACATCATCAGGCTTTCGCTCGGAGCCTTGGTTCCTGCCGATGGAACCATCCTCTCCGGGTCGACCATGATCGACCAATCAATGCTTACCGGCGAGTCCGTTCCGGTGGAGACTATGCGGGGCAGCAAAGTCTACGCCGGCTCCTTGGTCCGGCGCGGCCAGGCAATTGCAGAGGTAACAGCCACCGGGTCGAAAACCTACTTCGGACGCACCGCTGAGCTTGTCCGTGTAGCGCACGCCAAGAGCACAGAACAGGCGGCAATATTCGCGGTGACGCGAAACCTCGTCATTGTGAATGGAGCAGTCGCGCTTCTGATCATCGTGGCTGCCTACCTGATGGCGCTGCCTTCCCCGGACTTGATCCGCCTTGGTCTGACCGCTTTGCTCGCCACCATTCCGGCAGCACTACCCGCAACATTCACGCTGTCTGCAGCATTTGGCGCACAATTGCTGGCAGGTCGCGGCGTCTTGCTGACCCGTCTTTCCGCCGCACACGAGGCCGCCGCCATGGATGTCTTGTGCGCCGACAAGACTGGCACTCTCACGCGCAACGCGCTGGAAGTCGTCGACATCATTGCAATGTCCGGCTTCGATCGTGGACGCGTACTGGCGCTGGCGGCACTGGCCAGTTCCGAAGCCGACCAAGATCCAATCGATGTCGCTATTCGGGTCGTCGCGGCACAAGCCTATGCACCCGAGCGGCTCGTGCGTTTTGTTCCTTTCGATCCGGCGAGAAAAGCATCTGAAGCTTTCGCGGTGGGCGCCGATGGCCGCGAGCTGCACGTCATAAAGGGCGCCTTCGAAGTCATTGCAAAAGTCGCGACGATCGTCGCGGACGCGCGACAGCAGGTCAACGAGCTTGCTGGACAAGGAAATCGCGTGATCGCCGTTGCCGCCGGGGCACCCAACGCATTGCAGTTGGCCGGCCTAATCGCGCTCAGCGACCCACCTCGCGACAACTCGGCAAATCTTATTGGCGCGCTGGGCGCTATGGGCGTGCGAACAGTGATGGTGACAGGCGACTCGGCGCTCACCGGCGCAACGATTGCGCGCAAGGTCGGCATCGGCGGCGCAGTCTTTCCGACGGAGCAGCTGGTCAAAGAACTCGACACGGATGTGTTTGGCGTGTTCGCACGCGTCCTCCCGGAGCAGAAATACGAGCTGGTCAAGGCCCTTCAGAAGCGTGGCCACATCGTCGGCATGTGCGGCGACGGCGTTAACGACGCGCCGGCGCTACGGCAGGCGCAGATCGGCATCGCTGTCTCGTCCGCGACTGACATCGCCAAATCGGCCGCGGGCGTGGTTCTCACCGAGCCGGGGCTCGCCGGCATCGTGATTGCGGTGCGCGAGGGCCGTGTCGCATTCCAGCGGCTCTTGACCTACGCGCTGAATATGCTGACCAAGAAAATCGAAATTGTAATGTTCCTGGCGATCGGCCTCGCCTTGACCGGGCATGCGGTCATGACTCCGGTGATGATGGTGCTCATGCTCCTGACGAACGATGTTCTCGCCATGTCGCTCACCACCGACCGTGCAACTCCGGCGACGTCTCCCAGCCTGTGGCGGATGCGCAATGTAACTGGCGTCGCGGTAATCCTCGGCTGCTGCAAGCTTGCCTTCTCCACTTCGTTGCTGATGATCGGAAAATATCAATTCGGGCTTGGTCAGACTGCGCTGCAGACGTTTGCATTTGTGACGCTTCTATTCGGATCGCAAGGGCTCATTTACGTCCTGCGCGAGCGTCGTCACATTTGGTCATCGATGCCCAGCAAATGGGTGCTGGCCTCATCCACCATCGATGTTGGGATTGTCATAGTGCTCGCTCTGTCGGGCACGTTGATGGAACCGTTACCCTGGCAACTGCTCGTGGCCGTGATTGTTGCTACAGCCGTATTTGCGTTGATCCTCGATCAGATCAAGCGGCTCGTAATGGCGACATTCAGGGTCGATTAGGTCGCATCGGCTAATTTTTTTGACGCACATCAGTGAGATGTGTCACAAAGTGCGCCAACTGGATTGCACCAGCTCGGCGGGCCGTTGTCGAGGCGAGTTTCTTTTTCGAGCCGCTGGCCTTCTCATCGTGTGGTTGCATGCTTCGAGAGCCGGAAACGCAGAGTAGTTTCCCGGGATTTTCCCTGGATCTTCGACCTAAGCCTTTTGCTGATTAGAAACCGCTCGAACTAAGTGCTTGAATTGATTGGTGCGGACGGAGGGACTCGAACCCTCACGGGAAATCTCCCAAGGGATTTTGGGCTGGGTTGCTCAGGCAAGCAAATAGGCGACCGCGGGAAGCGTTTATACGCGACTGGCCGATCACAACGGCTATTTCGAATCCTATCAATTGTTACTCAAGATCTAACGGTTGATAGTGACCGGTTTCGTCGAGTTGTGATCCCCACACTTTGTGTATGGCCTGATGCTCAGATTGGCCGAAATTAACTGGCGTTCCGAGACCAATGTCCAAGTTATGGAGATTCTCGAAGCTATTCACCAACTTTTCTGTGTCGAGTTCACGGCCCGTTCGCTGCAAGCCCGCAATCAGGACATTCGCCGCAACATAACCCTCGAGCGATACGTAGTCGGGGGTCTCACCCGGAAAATATTTTCCAAGGGCAGATTTGTAGTTGAGTACGAGACTTGAATGGCCATCAACCACCGGCACAACCTGAGTAACAATGACGCCGGTCGCATACCGTTTGCCCAAAAGCATCAGTTCATTGGCAAGAGCAGTGCTGCCAACGAAAGAGACGCTCGCGTAGATCATGTCAGGGTAAAGATCCCGGGTCTTCTCGATGAATCTTGCCGCCGCGCGATAGGTGGGTACCATGATCACCGCCTTGATCGGGACATGGCTTTTCTGCAGTTGCGTAACCGCTTCTTCCACGTCCACGGTGTTGCGCTGGTAGCCGAGGCGCAAGATTCGCGTTTCATCGACGCGCAACGTCCGCATAGCCTTGGCGACACCCGCAAAACCCGCATCTCCGTAGGCGTCTTGTTGAGCGAAGACGGCAATTTGGCTGGGCTTAAGCTTTCGTACCTTTACCAGATAGTTGACAATCGCTTCGGTCTCTTCTGCATAACTTGCTCGATAATTAAACACATATCGATCCGGCGGGTCGCTTCTTAACAATCCGGCCCCGGTAAACGCACCGAAAAACAGCATTTTACGGTCCAATGCGTAAGGTAGCGAAACGACCGCTGTCGGCGTCCCCACATTGCCAACTAGCCCAAAAATCTGATCCCTGTCGTAGAGTTCTTTCATGGCTCCAGGCGTGCGCGTGGGATCATAGCCATCATCTGCAACCAGCAGCTTGAGCTTTCGTCCAAATACTCCGCCGCTCGCATTGGCAGCGCCGAATGCAGCTTCGATCCCTAGCTTCATGTTCTGGCCGAGCTCCTTTGCAGGACCACTAAAGGGCGCAGCAATGCCAAATCGAATTTCGGTATCAGTCACTCCGCGGACGGAGGTGGCCTTCTGCTCCTGCGGTAGCGCCGGCCATGCAGGCGTCAGCGAAGCTTGCTGCGGCGGGGCAACCGACGCTTGCGGCTGTGGCGCAGAAGGGACATCGCTGGAGGCTGTTGCGATTGCACCAAGAGTAGCCGGCCGACTCGGCACCACGTTGGTAGGCTCTCGATCACCTGTTCCAAGAACATGGGACGTACGCGAATCCGCATTGAGCGGGCTCGCGACGCCAGATTTCACAGCAACCCTGTCAAGCTCCCTGGACTCATCTGATACCCGCGATTCTGTATTGAGGTACGAGCGCGCGCCTTGGTACAGAGGCTTTGCAAAGATCAGCAGCAGTGCAATGAGGCCTGCAAACCCCACGACCGACGCGATCCGGCCCACCAGTGCCAGCGTTCCATCTTCGGTGGGCATCGGCGGCCGCGGCTCCGACCATTGAGAATACTCGCTCGCTTGCCGACCGTCTTGATAATCGTTGCCGCTACCTTGGTATGGATTCCTGCGGATCGGAGCTGTCGTCCCCGAGGGCACATAAGGCTGCTCGGAACGAGACGATGGCTGAGTTTGCTCTCGACGGTGCTTAGGTGCGTACTTGCTATGCTCAGAAAACTGATCGTCTCTGATCGGACTATTCATATTTCCCCCTACGCGCAACTTGCGGCCAAGCGATAGTTGGCAGGCCACACTGCTGGGACGCTCATGAAACCTAGCACGCCGGAACGACAAGCATCAGTACAACAGTACCTGGCAAGCGTCCTTAGACATTTTTTCGCAATTCCAAATGAAACGGTGGTGCAATCATACTTCAATCAAGTTTGGCGCGAACCGGTCGCGCGAAAAACGCACTTTTCATAGCGCGTGGTCCTGACCGGATCGGCAAATTAAGCATTCATGTAATCAAAAATATAAAAGGTTTGTGACGCGCGTTACATCGGCGAGTGCCAGCGAACTTCCATAGCGGCAACGAGCTCACAATTCTGAGAAACTAATAAATCGGCAATCGACAATTTGATTGTCCGGCGTCGTGACCCGTCTTTCAATCCCCGGTGGTGGAGTAGCGTTACGACTCGTTAGGAGACACCGCGATATTTCCTTAATACGTGCTGTTTTGCTGATGGATCAAGACTGGGGGTTTTGATCTACGCCAATCATGAGATTATGGCGCGACAGAAGCCAGCCAGAGCAGAGCATAATGGCGGCGGCGCGATTGCGGACAACACTGATCGCAACTGGAATCGGTCGCTACTTGGTGCGACTGCAAAAGGGAAATGTCCCGGCCGAAACGATTTATTTCGTCCGGCCTGTTTCCGACCCGAATCCTCAGCGATCCGAGGGAATGTAATCAGGTGGAACGGGCAAGGGCGGCGAAAGCCGCGGTTGGTCGTTCCAACTGGAACGGGCGGCGCGAGCGGACTGTGCATTCGCGTCACTTGTCTCATTGCTTAGCCCGCTTCTATGTTGGTTGTTGAGTGGTGCAGCAACAGGAATCGGGGTCTTGTGCTTGGCCTGCTCAGAGGTCTTAAGTTTAGCAATGTTTTGCAGCATCTGGTCCGTTTTTGCTGCCAGTTGCTCCTGTTCGGCTGCGAGGCGATCCTGCGCTGCTAGAACCTTTTCGATCTGCCCCTGTTCGCTAGTAAAATGCTCCTGCTTTGCAGCGACTTCCTCTAGACCGCGGCGCAATGAAGTAAGGTCCTGCGCAATGCCATTCAATTTTTGAACGACTTCAGAAAGAGATTCGCCGCTCTTTAGCGCTGGCGTGCTCTGAATCGCGGGCGCTATCTGCGCGAGGGGCTTGGGTGGTTGTGTAGCAAGTGAATTGACGCTTGTTGCTGCCTGCAGGTGTCCCCGCCCCAGACTCACAGCAAGTTGGGATCTCCAGGCCCAGGTAGCCCCAAGACCAAGTCCGGCTACGATAGCAACCGCCGCCGAAACAAAAATCCTTCGACCGAAATATGATGGCGTCTTGTTCGGATATTCCTGAAAGTCGACCCTGGAAAAGTTAGGTGACACCTCGGTCTCAGGCATAATACGTGCCCTGAACACTTCGGGCTCGGCGCGGATGCTTTCAATTCTTTGGCACTCAGAATTAAATTCACCGGCGCGAGCAAAATCGCGCGTTGCCTCTTCGAGTTGCGACATGAGCTTGAACGACGTGGGCGACAGCATCAGGGGCCGCTGCACCAATGGTTGGTCCTGTAATACTGCACCCGCCGCCGGCATCTGCTCGGCAGCACCAGCATTCGCATCCGTAATCGTCGCTACCAGCTTGTTGAGCAATTCCGTTTCTAGCGGCGGTACGTTGTCTGCAGACTCTTGTTGTGGCGGAGGGGATAGCTTCATCGAAATGGAAGCGTCTGGAGACAGACCATGCGACAAAACGCTTCGGGAACAATCCATCCGATCCATCCTACCTTACTCAAAGAAGTAACGTCTTTTATCGTCGACCTGCAAAGAAAGGCGATTGGTGTGACGAAACCATGACCATCAATTCGCCGTGCAATGCGATATTCATTTCAAGAAAAAATGTCGACGCTCTGGGACCACCAGACAGTCTTTTCACGTCTTTCGACGCCGATCAGCTAGAGGCGAAGCGCCGCGAGCAAGTTACAAAATAAAATTAATGACGACGGTATTCCGTTGCCCCTGATCTTCATCCCATTACAGCTATTTTTGTTTGAGCTGGTTGGGAGGTTCGGGGTGGCTCAACAGGTTGACGCGTCGCCGACCAACGATCCTGCGGTCGTTTGCTCTCGGTGCGGAGCGAAAACCCGTCTCATCTGGCGCTCCCCGTTGCCTGCCGAGCTCAAAGGTGAAATGCGCGTTTTTGAGTGCCAGGATTGCGGCAAGCAAACGAAAATTGTCGTCGGAGACCAGACCACTCTTAGGGGTCAATAATTTCCGGTCACGGTCGGTCCCTTTGAGCCTTTTGGTGCGGCGAAACTCATGCCAATTGCCGCCGCCACATTTGAGCATCGGCAAGGCAAAATAGCGGCGTCGCACGCCCGAGCTTTCCTTAGAATGGGCCTCCTTTCGCCTTCGAAGCCGGATTGGCTCACATCGGAGCCAGCGGAGGTGTTGTGCGCCATCACCACTTGCTTTTCTATCTGTGCTTGATCTCCAGCGCGTTCGCATCGCCGCATGCGTATGCGACCGATTCTTTGCACGGGCCGATCATCGTTACGGGCAATCAGCATGTTGATGCAGAGGTGATCAGATCGCATTTCGACACAGAAAAGAACGGGGGCTTTCGGACCGAAGATCTCGACGCCGCATTGAAGTCACTCTACGCAACGCATCTCTTCAACGATGTCAAAATTCGGCGCAATGGCAGCAACATAGAAGTGCAAGTTCGGGAAAACCCGCTCATTGGCCAGATTGCGCTCGAAGGCAATAAAGCCATCAAGGACAAGGACCTCAAAGCGCTTTTGAAGAGCAAGGAAGACGGTCCACTTTCCAGTGCGATGGTGCATGACGACGTCGAGCTCCTAAACACATATTATCGGCGGCACGGCCGATTCGACGCGCACATTGATCCAAAAAGGATCGCAAACAAGAACGGCACCGTAAGTCTTGTATTTGAAATCAGCGAAGGCCGGAGAACGGGCGTCGCTCATATACTGTTCACGGGCAATCACGCGTTCGGATCGCAAAAACTCAACAGTGTCATCAAAACCGGAAAATCCAATTTTCTGAGCTTCCTGCTCGACAACGATTTTTACGACCCGGACAAAGTCGAAGCCGACCGCGGGCTCCTTCTGAAATTTTATCATGCGCACGGCTATCGGGACGCGCAGATGCGTTCCGTCCAGCCACAATACGATAAAGAAAAAAACGAACTCACACTGACCTTTTCGATCAACGAAGGTTCCCTCTATCGCTTTGGCAATGTGGGAATCTTTTCCAATGTTGACGGTGTGGCCAGCGGACAGTTTGAGCCAACACTCACAACCCACAGCGGTGACGTCTACAATCCCGACGCGGTCGACAACACGGTCGAGGCGATGCTCGCCAGACTTGCGCGGAACGGGCAGCCGTTCGCCGCCGTCAGGTCTGAAGCCGAACGGGTCCCGGGCCGGCCGCTTGTCAATCTCACCTACCGGATCGAGGAAGCTCCGCGAATCTATATCGAACGCATCGAAATCCACGGCAACAATAAAACTCGCGACAACGTAATTCGACGCGAGCTCCTATTCGGCGAAGGGAGCCCTTACAATCAGGCGCTCGTGCAACTCAGCGAACGGCACCTTAGAAAACTCGGTTTTTTCAAAACAGTTAAATTCGAGCGGCATGCGGGTTCGGCGGCCGATCGCGTCGTGCTCGACGTGCAGCTTGAGGAGGAGGATACCGGCCAGTTCAGCATTTCCGGCGGTTATTCCGATATCGACGGCGCGGTGGCTAACGTAACGGTCGGCGATCGCAACCTGTTTGGACGAGGAGACGTCGCGTCGCTTTCGGTTGACTACGGCCAGTACGTCAAAGGGTTCAATCTATCCTTTACCGAGCCCTACTTCCTCGGACAGAAGGTCGCCCTCGGACTAAATCTTTTCGCCCGGCAGAACGATGCGAACAGCAACCAGTCGTACACAAGCACGACCTATGGGGGGAGAATTGGCTTCGGCGCCCCGCTCACCGAACAGGTCGGCCTGAATTTGCATTACGGACTGACAAGGCAGTTTTTGGTACTCGATCCTTCGCTTGGCACAGCATCAATTCCGGTCCAGCAAGCAGCGGCTGCGGGGCCGATGTGGGTCTCGGCGATAGGCATTACCGGCACCTACGATACGCGCGATGATGCCCGGCATCCGACAAGTGGCACTATTGCGAGTGCGGCCAACGATGTGGCGGGTGTCGGTGGCGACGTGAAATTTCTTCGCAACACCGACGACGTCAAGCATTACGAACCGCTTACAGAGGATGTCGTGAGCCTGAGCCATGCGCAATCAGGCTACATCGTGCCTTGGGGCGGCCAGACGCTCCCGCTTTTGAACGGATTCTTCGGCGGGCCTCAGTTGGTCAGGGGCTTCGCACCCAATGGCTTTGGGCCGCGGGACGTTACTCCCGGGACAACGATGGACAATATCGGTGGGAATACCTATTGGGCGGCAAGCCAGGAAATACAGGCGCCATTCCCCGGCGTCCCGCCTGAATTCCAACTAAAAGGAGCAGTTTTCGCGGATGCAGGCAGTCTTTGGGGCGCAGGTGCGACAAGTTTCGGCCCTGCCCTTTCGCAATCGATGAACAATTCGCGGGCAATCCGCTCGTCGATCGGAGCCGGCCTTGTCTGGGACTTAATTCTGGGGCCGCTCCGCGTCGATTATGCATACCCGTTGACGAAAGGGCCGGTCGACATTCCCCAGCGTCTGCATTTCGGATTTCGGAATGTTCTAAGCGCTAGAACTATTTTGATTCAGTTTGAACTTGACGACCAGAGCTGCAGGCCGCCCGTTGTCACGGCGCCCCCGACGACGCATGGAATTCCAAACTGAATCTGACCTGCAACCGCGGCTGCAATGCAGCCTGCCGCAAGGGCGCCCTCCCCGACTTGCCCCCAAAACGTAATATCATGGCGGCTCTGCGGGCCTTTCTGCCGCAGTTTGTCCAAGGATGCGAGCATGTCGCGACGGATGCGAGAGACGTCGACGTCGTCGGCAGCGTCGATGACTTGCTTCAGGATCGGCTTTACCTTCTTCGGTTCTGCCGCCTGCATCGACTTCACCATCGACAGGAGCGCAGGATCACGAGAGGCGTTTGCCGCCAGCGTATACTTTGCCATTCCGCCAAGCGTGAGCTTATCTATGGCGTCCTTGTTTTCCGACCAGGGAAGCATGCCGATGATATTTTCAACGGGCATACCGGCGCCAGTCGCGTAATAGTAGCCCCAGAAAGCGTCGAGCATGTCCGGGCTCGCTTCGAGAACGATCGGTTTACTTTTCGGCGCGCCGAATGAGAAGTTGCGGGCAAACCAGCCCGGCTTGGAAGATTCGAGACGATACTGCGAAAGAACCGGCAACTGTCCCGCAAGATATTTCTGCAACATTGCCGCGCGAGCCGGCACGCGTTGTCTCATATTCACGAGCACGAAACGCCAGCGCGGAATGCCGGAATAGGCCACGGCCCGCACGACAAGCCACTGGTCTTCGGCTGGCATCGGAAGCATGCGCGCGACAAGCGCATCGGCCTTGTCAGGATTCGCGGCGAGAACGCCGGTTGCAAAGCCGAGATAAACTCCAGCCGACTCAGGATTTCGTAATTCGCCAAGTTCACTCAGCCGACGGATTGCTTCCGCCGCTCGCATCGGCTCCGGCGAATTCCGGTAATTGTTCATCCATTTTAGGATATCCGCCGACGAATAGAATGCAGTCGGCTTCGCCGCCACTGCGCAAGAAAGCCCGCAAAATAGTAATCCGGACACCAGCAGGATGCGCACGCGGTCCATGGCAAATTCCTCGAAGACGCTGTCCGCGGAAATTAGGCTAGACAAGGACGTTATTTTCGAGGGCGCCACGCGGTAAAATAGGGGCGGCCGGATGGCAAGAACGGCACGAAATTAACGCCCGATCGGCCTCGAAGAGATATCCGCGAGAATGGGGCGGCGAGCTCATCCGGCCTCCCGACGTAAATAGTCAGTACCCTTTCGTCAGGCATGGCTGCGGTATTCAGAACCGGTCGGGAGCTGACAGTTACACGGACATGCCCTCGCCGACCGGTTTCAGAAGTGTGGTAGTGCCCACAAACAGGCGGAACCATTGAGGGTCCCTGAGCCCCCAAAGCCACTACCCACTTCAAAATGCGCTCAAGTACTCCAATACCGCCCCGATGCATTAAATGCGCGTTTTAGTGAAACATCATTCGAAAACCACAAACGGGGCCGTGATGAATACCGAGAAGAAGGATGTTGCCACGCTGGTAGAACTTTTACGGATGGCAGCCGAGCGATGGCCGCGTTTTGAGGCTGATGACGTTTCGCAAAGCGATCTCCTCCGCGAGGACCGTTGCTTGCTGGAAATGTGGCCGGAAGCCTGTCTTCGTACAGGCGTCGGAAAGCGAGATTTCCCACCCGCTGTAATCCAACTCTGGAAACAGAGGTTAGGTCGAGCGAATTGAATTGCACTTCATAATGTCTGCTCGCGCCTCACCTGCGTTGGGTTCGACCGCAGATCTGCAACCATTAAACTTGGGCACGAAGACTTCCAATTTCGAACATTTCTGATGGCAATTGCCATCGTGAATGCAGAACGATCCAGTCGTTATGGTGTCGAGATCAAGCCCCTGCTGGTGGCGACGATCCAGCGATGCCCCCAGCGAACAATGGAATCGAACTCGTCCTGCACCGGGCAAGTTATCCCCGCGTGCCACTCTCCAAATTCCATTGGGACCTTCCACGGTAGCTGTCCCGTTAGCCACTTCACGAACGATCCAGCCTGGTATTGTTGTCGGTGGCGTTTCCGGCACGGGTGCAGGTTTCGGCTGACGCTGTGGAGCGGGAGTCAACGCCGCCTGTTTGGGCTGTTCGCTGCGCGTTGGCGCGGGACTATTGTTGGGTTCTGTTTGCGTGGCAGCAATCGGCTCGACCCCGTTCCGCATGTCCGCAACTGCGCGTGCCGGATCTTCAGGCTGCTGAGCGGGCGTTGAGACAGGTGCCGTTTCTGCCGCGGGTGATGGTATCTTCGCGATTGTCGTGGGATTCATCTCGGTGACTGCCTGTGTCCACAAAACGATTACGGGATTTATGCCTCCGTAATAGGCCCAGGAAAAGCCGCAGATACCGATCAGCACGGCACCGAAACCGATGGCAGCGAGTCGTGTGCCTTGTCTCGGCCGATCCAGCGCAAAATGATCCGCCGGCGAGACGTAAATCGATGGATCTCGGCGCAAGGCTGAGCCTGTCTCACGTTCGAACATGTGCCCAGGCACCGCATTTCCCACCATGGAATCAACGGCGAGTGTGACATCTGCCTCTTGGGGGACGAGACTCGCAGCGCGAGGATCTCGTTCGTGATTGAGAGCTGATGCTTCTATGGTGATCGGTTCGACGGAAACGCGCTCTGGTGCCGAAGCGGGCGAAAAAACAAACTGCCCCGCGTTTAGCCGGGACGCCTCTGTCGGGATGACGCGCATCATCTCGATCTCGTCGGGTCGACTTTGCTTGATGTCCAGGGTGTTCGTGGCTGAGCGAAGTTGTTCCTTGAGGGAGCCCACTTCTCCGTTGAGGAGAAGTATTTCCACTTGCTGAGCTTGGCGATCAACCTTGAGGCGATTGATGATGTCGTCCTTCCTGCCAATTTCGGCGAGCTGACTGGTCGTGCGCTCCTTGAGCGTTTCGATCCTCGTCTCGAGCCGAAGGGTCGACACGGCAAATTCCGCGCGCTGCAGGTCCTTATCGGCCGTGATTTCAGCCATCGATTGCGGCAGCGTGTTTTCAAGTCGCCGCTTGGTCAGTCGTACCGCGCGAGCGTGGATCAGGGGAATAACGCTGATCGCAATGAGGACTGCAGAAAGAAAGCCGATACAGAAGTACATGATCGCTTCAATCATAAAACTTCACCCTCACAGCTTACGCACGACCGCATAAACCCCGAAACATTGGTCAGTTACCGTCAACTTGTTCAAACCTGAACCATCGCAGCCGGCGCAACCGGGAAGTTCCAGGCAGCATGCACAAAGGTGTGTTTGAAAAACGGCGTCAGACAGGCGATTGACCACGGCGCGTGAAATCAATCAACACTCTCGGGAGGTATGACGTTAGCGATCGCTGGCGCGATGCAACCGCACCGAGGGCCATCTTGTGGTTTGTGGTAGCATCGCACTACGAAACACCACGCTGCTCAGATTCATAATGACTGTGGGATGGAGTGCCCGCAATTCGTTGCTGCAAAATGAAAACGAATCTGTCTTTATCGTTGCAAGTCCCCGCAAGCAGGAGTGACCGTGAACTCTGCTGTTGATGCTCGGCAATCTATGCGCTTCGTGTGCCGGTCTTACATGGCCGTGGTGCTCACACCAGAGCCGCCAATAGTCGAATGGGTGGCGGAAATCGATAAAAGAATAAAGTGCGCGGAGAATTTCATGGCCGGTGCGCCGGTCGTCCTTGATCTGAATGCCGTGCAAATTAGCAAACTCGCGATTGCGCATTTAATTTCCGAGCTCGAGCAACGCAGCATTCGCGTTTTGGGCCTCGAGAATATTGATCCAGCATCCACAGGTGCCGATCTGCCGCCCTTGTTACGGTCGAGCCAAACCGGAAGCGTCAAACTCGAGCCGCTGGTCCGCGATGAGCCTAGGAATCCGTCGACTCTTCTGATCGACAAACCCATCCGTTCGGGACAAGCGGTAATTTATCCCGATGGAGACTTAACGGTGCTCGGTTCGGTGGCCTCCGGTGCAGAACTCGTCGTCGGTGGCTCGATCCATATTTACGGCACGCTGCGTGGGCGCGCGATGGCGGGTTCACATGGAAATTCGCAGGCGCGCATCTTCTGCAACAAGATCGAGGCCGAACTACTGGCAATCGACGGATACTATCTGACGCCGGAGTCAAGCGGTCAGGAGTTCCCTAAAGGACCTGGACAGGCATGGCTTGAGGGCGATGCGCTGAAGATCGCGGCATTGGGCTGACACCTTAGGAGATGCAAAAGATGGCCAAAGTTGTGGTTGTTACTTCGGGCAAAGGCGGCGTGGGGAAAACCACAACGACTGCGGCCGTGGGAGCGGCACTGGCCCAAATTGGACAGAAGGTCGTGATCGTGGACTTCGATGTTGGGCTACGCAATCTGGATTTGGTGATGGGCGCTGAAAGGCGCGTGGTCTACGATTTGGTAAATGTTATCCAGGGCATTGCAAAGCTGCCGCAGGCCCTTATTCGAGACAAACGCATTGACACGCTTGCGCTACTTCCTGCCTCACAAACCCGAGACAAGGATGCCCTCACTGAAGATGGCGTAAGGCGCATCATAGGGCAACTTCGGCAGATGTTCGACTGGGTCATATGCGACAGTCCTGCGGGGATTGAACGCGGCGCAACGCTTGCGATGCGCTTTGCCGACATTGCACTTATCGTGACAAACCCTGAAGTGTCTTCGGTGCGTGATTCTGACCGTATCATCGGCCTGCTTGATGCTAAGACCCTGAAGGCCGAGCGCGGTGAGCGCATCGCCAAGCATCTCTTGATCACGCGTTACGACCAAGGCCGCGCCGCGCGCGGCGAAATGCTCGGCATTGATGACGTGCTCGAGATTCTTTCCACGCCGCTTTTAGGGATTGTTCCGGAAAGTGAGGAGGTTTTGCGCGCGTCCAATCTTGGGACGCCAGTAACAATGAACAATTCGGGCAGCAGTGTCGCGCGGGCCTATTTTGAAGCGGCCCGAAGACTTATGGGCGAAGACGTCGAAATGACGATTCCGTCGGGGAAGGTCGGCATTTTAGGCAAGTTGTTTGGCCGGAGAGCAGCATGAGGTTTTTTAGCCTATTCAGGCGGGAAGGATCGGCGCCGGTGGCGCGCGATCGCCTGCAGATTCTTCTTGCTCATGAGCGGTACTCGCCCAAACCGTCCGACTTGCTCACGATTATGCATGAAGAGATCCTCTCTACCGTTGCTAAGCATGTCGAAATTGACCCAAGTAAGGTCAGTGTACAGATGAACCACGGCAAGACAATTTCGACGCTCGAAATTGAAATCGAAGTACCAAACCATGCCCCGCCTTTGCCGACCCGATCGCGGCGGAAACGGCCGCTCGTGCAGGCACACCGTTCGGCGTAGGCTGCGACCATCCGCGGCGGGACGATGCTGGACTTCCCCTGAAGCGATTCTGCCGCGCTCTGAAGACCGACTCGTTGCCTTTAGTTCTTTCGAGCCGACGAGAAGATGTTGGGTCGCGGCCTTTCAATCAAAACTGCGATGCTCGCCAAACATGAGCCGTGCTGCTACTCGGCAAGGCAGCGTGGCCGAACGGGAGGATTGCGGTTTTTGCACTTCTGCCCAAGAGCTTTTTTCCGATGGGTGTAGTGTTACAGCACTTAGTTGATCCGACTCAGTCATAACAGCCGTGGCGATGACGTTGATTCGCCGAACGGCTAACGGTCTCATCCGTTGCTTTCCACATCGTCGCCACCATTGGCATGAAGGAAAAGACCGATGAACATACATTCCGAACAATCGGCCGCTGCCGAAGAAACGTGCAAACTTCTGGAGCAAGCGGTCTTGAAGTATTTCCCTCGTCCGATCGAAAATATCGACAGCGCCGACAGGAGCATCGACGCCCAATCGGGATGCCCGCAAAAATATTCAACGTCACCCGTTCTTGTCGCGGTTAGACGAGGCCTTAGCTTCCTGTGCCTGCCGCATCCCTAGCAATCGTCCGATTTTTGCAGCGAAGGCAACAACGAACGATGCAACGATGATTCTGTGGAGTTGATGTGAAGGTAGCGCTGCATCGTGTCGAGGATACGGCTGTTTTCGTCCATTTGAAGCTGTATTCGATCAAGTTCCTGTTGCTGCAGGTGGTACACCGCAAGGGTAATCGTCACAAAATAGACTGTGTTTATCAGCCACAGCAGATTCCACATGCAAAGCCTCCGCGTTGACCCGAAATGAAAGCTAAGCCTAAACGCGGAGGAGATGGTGGTACGCTGTTGGGATATTCATTTAACGTTTGAAGTAACCTTTACAGCAGCAACTTTAGCAAACGCCCTCTCCAATCAGGGCCGTAGCTTGATTCTGCAACTCAATCGGCCCGCGCGGCATGTGAATCAGAACCCGCATTTATCCGGCGTGCCATGGGATGAGCCAGCAGGATTTGTCAGCGCAAACCTGAAATTGGGCAAGCGCGAGCAATTCCTGTAGCGCCTAAGGCATTCCGTTATTGCAAATCAATGGGCTGGTAGTGCCCATTCTCGTCGAGCTCGGTACCCCACACTTTTTGTACAGCCTGGTGTCTGGACTGTCCGTAGCTGACTGGCGTGCCCAGTCCGATGTCGAGATCGTGGATGCCTTCGAGCGTGGCTACTAATCTTTCGGTATCAAGCGAGGGCCCGTTGCGTTTTAAAGCGGTGATCAAGACCTTGGCCGCAACGTAGCCTTCGAAAGAGACATAATCCGGTGCTTCGCCAGGAAAATACTTGGCAAGAATGAGTTTGTACTCAAGTACAAGCGAAGAATGACCATCGATTGCGGGAACGACCTGCGTCACGATAACCCCATTTGCAAATCGTTTGCCTAACAGCATCAACTCGTTCGCCAGAGCCGTGCTGCCAACAAAAGATACGCTCGTGTAGATCATGCTGGGATAGAGATCGCGCGTCTTTTCGATAAACTTCGCTGCCGCGCGATAAGTCGGCACCATAATGATCGCTCTGATCGGAATGCGACTTTTCTTGAGCTGCTCGACGGCATCATCCACGTCCACCGTGTTACGCTGATAATTCAGTCGCAAAATTGCAGTCTCGTCGCCTCCCAGCGACCGAATGGCTTTTGCGACGCCGACGAAGCCCGAATCCCCATAGGAATCCTGCTGGGCAAACACTGCAATTTGATTGGGCCTCAGGTGCCTCACCTTCACCAAATAATGGACCACGGCGCTGGTTTCTTCAGCGTAACTCGAACGATAATTAAAGACATATCGGTCGGGCGGGTCGTTTCTCAGCAAGCCGGCGCCGGTGAAGGCGCCGAAAAACAGCATCTTTCGATCGAGCGCATAAGGCAACGCAACGATGGCAGTAGGAGTGCCGACATTGCCGACAAGTCCAAACACCTGATCTTTTTCGAAAAGATTTTTCATCGTTATTGCCGTCCGGGACGGCTCATATCCGTCATCAGCCGCAATAAGTCTGAGTCGCCGCCCAAAAATCCCGCCAGCATCATTCGCAGCATTGAACGCTGCTTCGATGCCCAACTTCATATTTTGACCGAGCTCTTTAGCCGCGCCACTGAACGGCGCGGAAATCCCGAAACGGATTTCGCTATCGGTCACTCCCCGAACCAAATTATTCGAAGGCCGCGATTCCCCTGCGAACGGTTGTGCAGGACCCGATAATGCCGCCTGTTGCTGCACGTTGGGCTGCTGCGGCGGTGTGGCGGGGTACAGCTGAGGAGGGACAATAACGGGGGTGCTCCCCGCCGCTGCAACCGCAATTACTTGCGGCGAACTAGACGCTGGATTCGTCGGCGCAGGGCGCTCCGATGCGGCATTGCGGATTGGAGCCCTGTTTGTTTTTTCGTCGGCTGTTTTGGAATAGCTGTCAAAGAAGCCGGCGGCGAATTGCGATATTGGCTTTGCAGAAATAATCAGGAGCGCAACGAAAGCGGCAAAGGTAACAAATAACGCGACGCGCGCGATTAATCCGCTAAACTCTTCTTCCAGTCGCATCGGCGGTTCGGGGATGCGATTGGGATTGGAATTAAATTCCGCGATTGGTGGCCATTCTCTATGTGGACGACTTGCCGCCGGAAACGTAGGCGGCGGTTCGAGATAAGGCTGGTCGAATGGCGGAGCAGTCTGTTCACGTACCCTTTTTGGTGCGTATCGCTTTTGCTCCGCGTCGTCTTCGCGGTGAAACTTTTCATCGCTGTCCTGATGGCTCATGATGGCCCCCTACGCAACACCAATTGGGTTTATTGCCATTTATTATCGACTAGTCAGAAAATTTACCTGGTAATACTTGCACCAATCAGCCGAGGAACATTGGTAGCTCGGTACCAGAATCTGAACTGGGTTAATATTCGCGCGGGCAGAGAAAGAATTACAAAGAACTACATTGAATAAAATTTGGTAGTCGCAGCGCTAGGCGCGCGATTATTCGATCCAGCACATCAGAGCCGGCAATACACGGAATACCGAACTAATTATCGGCTGCCGGCGCAATCATCTCTCGACTGTTTCTGGCCGCTGTAGTTCGCCGCCGCACAATTGTTGGCATATCTTCCGGAGTCAAAAAAGTCTCGGAAAATCCAATCCAAAGTAGCTTGTCGTTCGGCCCGAGGGTCGGCAACCAAACTGTAGGCGGGCAATTGACCTGATGCCCAGCGACTATCCGCGCCAATATTGCGATCGCGTCGCGCCGCACGATATTTGTGTTTTTGTGTCATCGCCATTTGCTTTTTCGGCTTGCCGGCTTTCGGGGCGAAAGAGGCGTGCTTGATTGGTCTGGGTTTCGGTAGCACAACCGTTTCAATTTTCTGGTCAACGGATTGAACAGACAACTGGTGATCTTGCGGGTCTTCGGCGCTGGCAAGTGTGTTAATAGGCGCCTGCTCCGCGGCGGCTTCGTTGTTGTCGTCATGCGAAGACGTCTCTTCCGCGGCGGTCCACTTCAAGTGCACCGGAGTGCTCGATAGAGGGTTCCCATCTGAATCCCGCAGCTCGGCGACTAAGGTCATCAGCCCCGAGTACCCATGAGGGGGAACGACATGGGCGCTCGGCAAGTCTGCGATATTAATTCGCCACTCGCCCGCGCCGAGGCTGGCACCGGACGTTAAGGTCGTGCCGCTGGCCAAGCCTGTGAGAATAATCTCCGTGTTGGGTGCAAGGCTCGTAGCTTTCATCAAAAGCGGAAGAGCCTTGTCTGTCGTTCCGGTCGAGTCTGTCCCAATGAGGGTCGACATTAGTATCCGACGCGAGACTTCACGAATTGCATTGGTGGCAGCTTCCAGCTGCTCTGCAAGAGGGGGCTTTGATACTTCCGCAAAGATCAGGCGGTCTCGCCATTGCCCAAAGTTAGAAGGATCAAGCCGTACGATCGCCGTGATGAGAAAGGACGTCCACGCTACGGCAGCGAGGCCAAACGCGAACAATTCGATGCGCTTGTTTCCGTGTTTCGGGTTGCGGACCTGGTTCCCTGTGTTCACTGAATAGTTCCGCGCGGCTAACCCGCCAGACCGAGCAGAAAGTCCAGAGTGCGGAAAACTTCCTCGAGTTCGGCGCGGCCAACTTCGCGTCTTGATCTCGCGCAAGAGCCATTCCGGGGGCAAATAATAAGACGCCGAAAGCGGAGTGACTTCTTGTATGGATGTGCTCATACGCAACTCCCACAAACGCAGAACAGCACTTACACGAAATCAGAAAAGAGTCCCTAGTCCGGTGGCATGGTAGCCTTTATTCCGTCCGAACGGTGGTAACGCAGCACTTCTGGGTATCAGAGCGAAACCAGAAACCATGGCCAGCAGAACCGCTTGGAATCGCATCCTGCCGAACAACGCGCCAGCCTGGAAGAAAGGTAGAGTAGTTTTTGCAGCGGAAATTCTTCGCTGACAGCGGGAGCCGCGCAGGAAGTTCTCTACATTTTGGACGCGCACCGTTGGTAGTGATTACCGCGCCCGTAATTTATTCACTGAGCTTCCCGCTTCTTTTTCTCGACCTCTTCGTGATCTTCTATCACGCGGTCCGGTATCGCAAAGCTGCGCCGCGCAGACATCTCGGCTGTTTTAACGCGCTCGAAAAAGTTAACTGTCACTAATGTCCCAACGTTAATGGGCCTAGATATGGTAGAGAAATAGCCGGCCGCACAGAACAATATTGGTGCCCGATAAGGCAATGCTTCAAGAGCCGGAAATGCAGGCGCGGTCTGCCTGGATTTTGCACCTAAGCCTTTTGCTGAACAGCATCGGTTCGAACTAAGTGCCTGAATTGATTGGTGCGGACGGAGGGACTCGAACCCTCACGGGAAATCTCCCAAGGGATTTTAAGTCCCTTGCGTCTACCATTCCGCCACGTCCGCGTGGCAAGTCTCCACCGCCCGCCGGCGCGCGGCGGGTGAGCCCACGCGGCGGCGACTTAAACTAGTTCGATAACACGTGCCCCCAGGCCGACTGCCAGTCCTTGCCGCCGGCGTCGGTCACCTTGCCGTCCTGCTCGAAGAATTTGTTCGGCACCTGGAAGATCGCGATCATGGTGCCGCCCTTCGGGCACCAGGCCTCGTGCCGGCTGCCCGCCGGCCGCCAGACGAATTCCCCAGGGCCGACTTCGAGGCCGGCATCCGGACCTTCCTTATCCACCAGCGAGCCTTCCAGCACGTAGGTCTGCTCGATCAGGACGTGCTCGTGATCGGGCAAGCTCGCGCCCGGCTCCATCTTGATCAGAACGGTCGCAAGCCCGCTCTTGGGATCAAACAGCAGCGTCTTTGCCTGGCAGCCGGGAAACCGCATTTTCTCCCAGGGCAGATCCTGCGGGCGCACATGGCGCGAGCGCATGTCATCGACCGGACCGGCGTTTTGCATATTCGGCTTGACGTTCATCACTGTCCTCCCCCGCGGGGCATTTTCTGCTGACAATCATACACCGAAACGGTGTCAGTTGCTCAATTTGATGTTGGCTTGCTCCACGATCTTTCCGAATTTCGTGCGTTCGGATTCCACAAAACCCTTGAGCTCGGCGATGTTCATCGGCTTGGGCACGATGCCCTGCGGCAGAAGCTTGCCGGAAATCCCCGGGTCCTTGAGCGCCGTATTGATGATGCCGTTAAGGCGTTCGACGACGTCCGGCGGCGTGCCGGCGGTGCCGAATATGGCAAACCAGTTGAGCAATTCGTAACCTGCAAGGCCGGGCGCACCTTCGCTAAGCGGCGGAACATCCGGAAGCTGCGGCATCCGCTCGCGTGACGTGACCGCAACGGCGCGAATTTTGTCGGCGTTCATCAACGGCAACGCCGCGGCGAGACTGGAAAAGCTCATGGTGACCGCACCGGTTGCGACGTCCGTTACCGCCGGCGCCGAACCTCGATACGGCACATGCAGCACCTTTGTCCCCGCCATTGTGTTCATCAATTCGCCGGCGAGTTGCTGCGGATTGCCGATCCCCGAGGACGAGAACGACAATTTGTCAGGGTTGGCCTTGATATAGGCGATGAGTTCTTTGGGGTTGTGCACCGGTGTCGTGCTTGCGACGACGACCACGCACGGCACGATTCCGACGAGCGCAATCGGAACCAGCTCTTTCGCCGGGTCGTAAGCCATCCGCTCCTTGAATAAAAAATGATTGATGGCGACTTCGCCGGACGCGCATGCAAGAAGCGTGTAGCCGTCGGGCGCCGCCTTCGCGACCGCGGCGGTTGCGAGCATTGCGCTGGCACCCGGGCGGTTCTCGACGATAACCGGCTGGCCGAGTGCCGCCTTCATCGGATCCTGCAGCAACCGCGCGATGATATCGACTCCGCCGCCGGCGGAGTAACCGACGAGGATATGCACGGGCTGACTGGCATACCGGGACTTTGCACCGGCTTGGGTTCCGGCGGTTGCGGCGACCGCGGCAGTTCCCGCGAGCAGATCGCGTCGTGTCAGCATGACGTTCCCTCCAGATTTTATCACGCCTATTCGCCGCCTTCCCGGATCGGCGGCTGGAAGGCCAGCCCGGTATCCCAAGGAAAATAAATCCAGGTGTCCTGCGAGACTTCCGTGACGAACGTGTCGACAAGGGGCCGCCCCATCGGCTTAGCGTAGACCGTAGCAAAATGGGCGTTCGGCAGCAGATCGCGCACGACGCGCGCGGTTTTGCCGGTGTCGACGAGATCGTCGACGATCAACACGCGCTTCCCCTGACCGTGCAACGCGGCGACCTCGGGCGCGATGCCCTTGAGCAGCGAAACTTCGCCCTGGTTCTTGTAGTCACGGTAGCTCACGACGCAGACCGTCTCGATCATGCGCACGTTCAATTCACGCGCAACGATCGCAGCCGGCACAAGCCCGCCACGCGTGATGCACACGATGGCCTCGAATGGACCCGCGTCATGCAGCCGCCATGCGAGTGCGCGCGAGTCACGATGAAACTGGTCCCATGAGACGGGAAATATTTTTTCCGGACGGGGCGTTTCGCTCTCCGATTTATTCATCCGCGCCTCACAGCGCGCTTCGCTGCAGAAGCGGGAACCCAGACGACAAAGCCGCAGGCTTTTGAGTCACAACCGGAGTTCCCCGCTGCGCCGGAGCAAGCAGAATTTGTGGCAATTCGGCCATTTAGCTCGCTGCCTTCAATTGAGATTTCACTTTAATGAGCATGGCCTCGACTTCCGCCTTGACTGCTGCCAGCTTCCCGGCATCTCGCGAACGAACGACGATATTGGTGTTCGGGCCCTGCTTCTCGTCGATAAAGGGATAGCTCCCGATGATCGCATCGGGATGGGCCTTTGCGATGGCGCCAAGCTCCGTACCGAGATCCCCTTCCTTTGCATCGGCGCGGATCGTCTCGGACACCAGCTTGGTGCCGGTCCTGAGCTTCGGTGCGACCTCATCAAGCATGCCCTGCATCACCGCCGGGATTCCGGCCATGGTGATGACATTGTCGATCCAGAAGCCGGGCGCGCCCGATACCTTGTTCGCAACCAGCGCGGCGCCGCGCGGAATGCGCGCCATGCGCAGTCGAGCCTCGTTGAGCTCGCCGCCGGTCTTCGCGAGACGCTCCTTCAGGATGGCGACCGCTTCGGGGTGGAAATCGAGCGCCACGTCGAAGGCTTTCGCCACGCAATCGGCGGTAATGTCGTCGTGGGTGGGGCCAATGCCTCCGGTGGTGAATACGTAGGTGTATTTTGCGCGCAGGGCATTGACGGCGTCGACGATTGCCGCAGCCTCATCGGACACCACACGCACTTCCTTGAGATCGATCCCGATTGCGGTGAGATAGTCGGCGATATAGCCGATATTCTTGTCCTTGGTGCGGCCTGAAAGGATCTCGTCGCCAATCACCAGCACGGCCGCTGTGATGATGTCGGACTTGGCGCTCATGAAAGGGTCCTTGTCGGCGGTCGGGAAGACCTAGCGTGGCGCCCTCATCTGCTCAAGCGGGGTCGCAGTGCGTTTTGCCTTGTCAGATTATGCTTTATCTTATGACACTAAGGCCAGGGATTAACGACGTTTTTCCCGTTCATCGAAAGGCGCCGCTAGGCATGAAACGGCGGCCCTACGTCAAGCGTTGCATCAACCTGCTGCGAGTTGAATATTCAAATGGCGATAGCCGCCACTTCCATCCCCCGGGTCCGACCGTCAGAAGACATGCCAACCATGACCTATTGCCCATGACCACTTGCCCATGACCTATTGCTGCGGAATCCTCGTGCGCGCCGGGCTCGTCATGATTGCCGATACACGCACCAATGCAGGCCTCGACAACATTTCGACCTTTCGCAAGCTTCACGTTTACACGCAGCCCGGTGAACGGATCATGGCGCTTGCTTCGTCGGGCAATCTCTCGCTGAGCCAATCGGTACGTTCGACGCTCATCGAGGGCGTTGAAAACCCGGAAACCGGCGAGCGCGAAACGCTGATGAACGCGCCGACCATGTTTCAGGCTGCGCAACGGATCGGTCGGGCCATCCGCAACATCCAAAGCGTCGAAGGTACGGCGCTGAAAGCGGCCGAAATCGAGCACGAAGTCGCCTTTTTATTCGGCGGGCAGATCAAAGGCGACCGTCTCCGGTTGTTCATGATCTACTCGGCCGGCAATTTCATCGAGTGCACGACCGATACTCCCTATCTGCAAATCGGCGAGCACAAATACGGAAAGCCCGTGCTCGATCGCGCCGTCCGCTACGACACGGATCTGTATGACGCGCTCAAGATCGGGTTGATCTCGATGGATTCCACGATGCGCTCCAACCTCGGGGTCGGGCTGCCGATCGATCTCCTGGTGGTTCGCACGGACTCCTGCGATGCCGAGCTCAGCTACCGGATCGAACCAGGTGAACCCTATTTTCAGGATCTGCGCGAACGCTGGTCTGCGGCCCTGCGCGCAGCCCATATCTCGATTCCGAGGCCCCCGTACCGCAATTGAGGCTCAAGCGCGCGCCGACAACCAAAATAGTGCTTTTCCAGCGGGATACCGCGCCAAAAGGCCTGATTGCGCCTTTACCGACAGTTAACAGAACCCTGCGAATTGCCAGTTCTCGCCGGCACGGGCCGGCGGATCTCGTAAAATGCAAGCGAATAGCAAGCTTTGTCCCATAGTTTCCGGCCCGAAAAGACCTATGGGCAGGACGCTTCAAGGGACCACTCACGTGCCGGCTGTCGCTCGTCCGCGCGCCTCCGACGCGCGGCAATACACCAGTTGGGATCGCGCTCGTTTGAGCGTCGTGGTCCCAATTGGCGTGATCGTTGGAGTGGCGATCGTATGCATCGTCGTTGCCGTTCTTTCATCCGCCCAACGCGCCGACGTGGTCGCGATCGATCACGAAAAGCAATTGTTCTCGAGCGCGATCACCAGTTACGGCGAGCGCATCCTGCGCGAGGTGGATAGCGTCGCCTCCTCGGACGAGGCGATCAAGAACATACGCCGCTCATTCGATGCAGGGTGGACGAAGGACCACGTTGGGAAGTGGCTCGAGACATATTTCGATCACGACTACATCTTCATTTTCGATCGGAAGGACGAACCGATCTATTCGCTCGTCGGGCGCCGCCCCGCCGACGCCAATTGGCTGGCAAGCACGCGCGCGGAGTTCGAACCGGTGATCGACTATATGCGGGGCCGTCTTCCGGCCTTGCATAGCGCCATCCGGCTCAACCAATTGAGCCTCACCGAAGGCGGCGCAAATCCCCAAGCGGCGGTGATACGCCGGCTGATGGGCCGGCCGGCGGTGATCGCGGCCGTCGCCATCGGGCCGGTCGACGGCATTCCGCAATCACTCGACACCGGCGCGCCAATCATCATGTCGGTGAAATTCATCGACGATACCGCACTGTCGGGCATCGCGGCGCAATTGCGACTGGTCAATCTGCGAGGCGTTGGCCAGAGCGCCATTCCGCATGGCGATATCGACTACGCCTTGAGCGGCCCCGATGGCAGCGTCATTGCCCGCTACGCGTGGACGCCGAAGCAACCCGGCGCCGAAATCGTTCACAACGTCATACCGTTCATTGCAGTCGCCTTGACGGGTTTCGCCCTGCTCGCCGCTTTCGTGTTGCGTTATATGCGCCGGACCGCGGCGGCCATTGCCGCGGGTGAATCCCGGCTCCGCCATCTCGCAATGCACGACCCGCTTTGCGGTTTGCCCAACCGCATATTCTTCGGCGAGCGGCTGGAGGCGGTGATCGAAGAGGTGCGAGGCGGCAGCGCGCCGGCTGCCGTCTTCTATATCGATCTCGACCATTTCAAGGACGTCAACGATACGCTCGGCCACCACGTCGGAGACGAGCTGATTCGAAATGTCACCTTGCGGCTCTCGCATACCCTGCGCGGCGGAGATCTCGTCGCGCGCCTCGGCGGCGACGAATTCGCGGTGATTTCCTCTATCGCGGGCGACAGCGAAAAAATGATAGCGCTCGCGCAGCGCATCATCTCGGCGATATGCGCGCCCTACTCGATCAGCGGCCAGAACATCATCATCGGCGCCTCGATCGGGATTGCCATGATCGACGAGAATTGCGGAACTGCAACCGATATCATGCGATACGCCGACATGGCGCTTTATCGCGCAAAGAACGAGGGTCGCAACCGCGCGTGCATCTACGACGCCGCGATGGACGCCGATCTATCGACCCGCAAGCTGCTCGAGGCGGACCTGCGCGATGCAATCGAAAACGATCGGCTCCAGCTGCTTTACCAGCCGATCGTCAACAAGAGCGGCGAAAGCGTGGTCGGGGCCGAAGCTCTCTGCCGCTGGAATCATCCGACTCGTGGCGAGATCCCGCCGAGCGAATTCATCGCCATCGCCGAGCATAGCGGCTTGATCATCGATCTCGGCAATTGGGTGCTGCGCCGCGCCTGCCTCGATGGCAGGGCCTGGCCGGAATTGACCATCGCAGTCAATGTTTCGTCGCTGCAATTCCGCCGCGTGGATTTCGTCGAAGTGGTTGAGCGTATCCTCCACGAAACAAATTTTAATCCCGAACGCCTCGAGCTCGAGCTGACGGAAAGCGTGCTGCTTGGCAATGTCGATAGCGCTGAGACCGCGATGTTCCGGCTCAAGACACTGGGCGTGCGCCTCGCCCTCGATGATTTCGGCACGGGCTACTCAAGCTTGCTCTATTTGCGCCGTTTCCCATTCGACAAGCTCAAGATCGATCGCAGCTTCGTGCGTTCAATTGAAAAGGCCGCCGACGCAGCGGCAATCGTGCACGCGATCGTCAGCCTTGGCCGCGGCCTCGGGATGAAGGTCACCGCCGAGGGCGTCGAGACCGCCGACCAGCAACTCTTCCTGCGCGCCGCAGGCGTGCACTCCATGCAGGGCTTCCGCTTCGGAAAACCTGTGACCGTCGCCGAGATTTCCGCTCGCCTGAAATCACCCGCTGATTATCAGCCGACCGAAATTTATCACGCCCTCGCAAGCTGACACCCCCATCCCGTCTTGTTTTATGGGATCGATGTCCCTGATGGCGTGCGCGCGCTTTTGTGATATTGCGGACGTCTCGAAATTCCTGAAAGGAAAGGGCATCGGATGGCTGCGTCCGCGAAGATTGCGTTGGTGACCGGGGCCGGCACCGGGGTTGGCCGTGCTGTGGCCATTGCGCTTGCCAAGGCCGGCTACAATCTCGTCCTCGCCGGCCGGCGCAAGGAAATGCTCGATAAGGTCGCCGGCGAGATCAATGCTGCCGGCGCGCAGGCGCTGGCTGTGCCCACCGACGTTTCAAAGCGCGAGTCGATCGTTTCACTGTTCGGCACGGTCAAATCGACGTTTGGCCGCCTCGACGTCCTGTTCAACAACGCCGGTATCGGCGCGCCGGCGGTACCGCTCGAAGACCTTCCGTTCGAGACCTGGCAGAATGTTGTCGCAACGAACCTGACCGGCATGTTCCTGTGCACGCAGGAAGCCATCAAAATCATGAAAAGCCAGAACCCCCGTGGCGGCCGGATCATCAATAACGGCTCGATCTCGGCGCACGCACCGCGACCCTATTCCGTGGCCTATACGTCGACCAAGCATGCCGTCACCGGTCTCACCAAATCCACTTCGCTGGATTGCCGGCAATACGACATCTGCTGCGGACAGGTTGATATCGGCAACGCGGCAACGCCGCTGACCGAACGCATGGTGCAAGGCGAAGGTGTGCTCCAGCCGGATGGCCGCAAGATGATCGAACCGCGCATGGAAGCCGACCATGTTGGCAACGCCGTGGTCTACATGGCAGGCCTGCCGCTCGACACCAATGTGCTGTTCATGACGGTAATGGCGAACAAGATGCCTTTCGTCGGGCGAGGCTAGCCGCGGCGCCTGCCGATGCGTGAAGGACGAAGTTGATGCACGCGCTGGAAAGCTGGCACGACTTTTTCATTCTGCTCGGAACTGCCGGGGCAACGCTGCTCGCCCTCCTGTTCGTCGCCGTGTCGCTCGGCGCAGGATTCCTGAGCGAAAGCCGTGCCGACGCAACCCGCGCTTTTTTCAGCCCGGTCGTCGTGCACTTCAGCGCGGTCTTTCTGATGTCCATTGTCGCACTCGTGCCCGGGCACCGGCCCATATTTTTTGCGGCGGCGATCGGTGTTTGCGCGCTCGCAGGCCTGGCGGTCGCCACTTACGCAATGGTTTCGCTGCTACGGCATGACTGGACGCATTACAAGCAGGACCACGTGGCCTATGGCCTGCTCCCGACCATCGCCTACGTGGCCCTGCTGCTTGCCGCGTTCCTGATCTGGACCGAAAACGAATACGCTATCGACATTCTCGCCGGCGCATTGGTCGTGCTCCTGCTGGTGAATGTTCGCAATGCATGGGACCTGACGCTCTCGATGGTGCACCGGCAGGCGCGGCGGCGCTAGCACCGGACGATGGGACCCTGAAAGGAATGCTGCCTGGGTGTCCGGTGTTATTATCAGCGCAAGCCGTAGAGCGTAAAGGAAACGCCCCTCGGATTTCGTTGCAGCGCCACGAAGAACAGCGCCATGGAGAACACCACCATGGAGACCAGCATTATGTCATCGCTCCCGATGAAGATCCTTGCAGCAATCCTGATCGCTGCTTTCGCGCTGGCCTCACCGGCCGATGCCGCGAAAGCGCACAAGCACAAGAAAGTTGCTGCTTCAGCCACGGCGCGCGCCGACAGGCAACACCACGGTCCTCCCTATACTGTTCCTGGTCCACCACTTTACTTCGGGGGCGTTTATCTGGGCTCCGATCCTGATCCGAACATCAGTTTCCAGATCATGCGGGACGTCAGTGGCCGCTTTGGCGGCGATCCTTAAAAATCACGCGCCGCACCTGATCGAAGCACCAAGTTCGACGGACAACGCCTATCCTCGCCGGACGAGATGGTTGGGGAAACGGCAAAGGCCGGGCAAAGCCCGGCCTTTAACCTCGACGATTGGTCTTGCTGCGTTTGGCCCGACCTAGAACAGATCGTATTCCTGCGTGGGCAGGCTGGTCGTTGATGTCGTCATGCTGGCCGGGTCGATCGAAACGGAATTATGTTGTTTCGCGACGGTCGGAATGCTCGACCAGACTGTGGCTGCGATAACGGTTGCGATGGCGATACCTAACAGGAAGCGCATGGTTGGTCTCCTTCATCTCTTCGGAGCGCCGTTCGCTCTCGACCATGACGCACCTTAATAGCCGCACTGCCGCTTCGCTGTGCTGGCCATCACACAAATCCGGATTTTGCGGGTAAAACAGGAATAGACACGTTGATGGGGGAATACACTTATGAGCCTTGCGGAAGTAAGCGGATACGTCGCAGCGGTGCTCGTTTTTTTGACCTTTTACATGAAGACGATGGTACCGCTGCGCGTGGTTGGAATATGCAGCAATTGCATTTTCATCATCTATGGATACATCGGCACGCTTTATCCGGTCCTGATATTGCACCTCATTCTTCTGCCGTTGAACGGCCTACGACTTCGCGAAATGCTGCGGTTGACGCGCCAGGTGCAGGAGGCAACGCGCGGCGATCTCAATATGGAATGGATAAAGCCGTTCACTTCGACGCTAAACATAAATCGCGGCGAGGTCTTGTTCCGTAAGGGGGACACCGCCAGCGACATGTTTGTCGTGGTGTCAGGCCGTTTCCGCCTCGTTGAGACCACGATTGAAATCGGGCCTCCACAGGTCGTCGGCGAGCTGGCTTTTGTCGCGCCCGAGCGCGTCCGTACCCAGACACTCGAGTGCACTGAGACCGGGGCCCTGCTCCAAATAGGCTACGATCAGGTCGAACGCCTTTTCCTTCAAAATCCAAAATTCGGATTCTATTTTCTCAAGCTGATTACGGCGCGGCTTTTTCAGAACAACGCCCGCCTCGAAAGCGAATTGGCAATGACACGCGCGAGCAAACAATCGCCGCAGCCCGGCTAATGATACGGAAGGGATTTTGACGTTGCGCGATTTGATCCGCACCGTTTCAATAAAAAGTGTACCGACCACGTGACATAACAGTTTCAGGTCTGCTACATGTCCTTTGTTTTCGCGTGTTGATTGAAAGGAATGTCATGTCGATCAAAACTGGTACCTGCTCTGCGTTCGCCGCCACCCTGTTTGGCCTTGCCCTTACCACGATGCCTGCGCACGCCGCCGTCGAGGTAGGCATGTTGAGCTGCCGAAGCCCGGGCGCAGCGAGCTATATCGTTTATTCGGCGCGAACGTATGATTGCGTCTTCACCCCATCGAGCGGCGCCCCAGCCCAACACTATCAGGGCACCGTCCAGCGCTTCGGCGCGCAAATCGGATTTACCAGCGACGCGAGCATGGCCTGGGCCGTTTTCGCGGCCACCGCGCACGTCGGCGCGGGGGCGCTCGCCGGCGGATATGTCGGCGCTTCTGGCGGAGCTGCGGTCGGCGTCGGAGCCGCTGCTAACGGCCTAGTCGGCGGGCTCAACAACTCGCTCGCCCTTCAGCCAATCAGCGTCGAAGGCCAGACCGGGCTCAATGTCATTGCCACGGTGAGCGGGCTCGAACTGCACGCCCTGGCACCCGTCCGTCATCATCGGCGGCATCGCCACTAGTCGCTGATCAATCTTTCGCATTAAGCGATTGCAAAGTTGCCAAACCGCCGGGTCTTATGGCCGGGCGGTTTAAATTCTTGTCTTCGCCGAAATTGGCGTAAAATTCAGGCGGCGCACGCTGCCGGATCCGCTTCCGCGCATCCTCGTTGACTGCTAAATTTGCTTCCGCGTGACGCGACGAGGGCGGAGCGGGCGCGATGGCGAAAAACATCATCCTGTTGTCGGATGGCACCGGCAACGCGGCCGCCAGCATCTGGCGCACGAATGTCTGGCGCATGTTCCAGGCAATCGACCTCACTAATTCAGATCAGGTTGCACGTTACGACGACGGCGTGGGCACCTCCTCGTTCAAGCCGCTTGCAATTCTGGGCGGCGCTTTTGGATGGGGCCTCAAGCGTAATGTCATCGACCTTTACAAGTTTCTTTGCCGCAACTACGGCCCGGGCTCGCACATCTATGCATTCGGATTCAGCCGCGGCGCCTTCACGATTCGCGTGCTCATCGGGCTGGTCGCGCGGGAAGGTCTGATTCCTTTCACGACTCAGGACGACCTGGACGCGAAGGCCCTCGCCGCCTATCGCGCATTCCGCCGCGCCCGCTACCGCGTCACTGCCGGCAGCATATTCCGTCCGCTACTTGATCTCCTGGTCTCGCTTAAAGGCGCGCTGCTGGGCCGCGAGCACTACGACGCCGCAAAGAACGTCAAGGACGTGTCTATTCGCTTTTTGGGCTTGTGGGACACCGTGGCAGCCTACGGTCTGCCGGTGGAAGAATGGACGATCGGAATCGATCGCTACCTCTGGCCGCTCGAACTGCCCGATCGAAAACCCTGGTCCAAAATCGAGCGGGCCTGCCACGCGCTTTCGATCGACGACGAACGGACCACGTTTTACCCCGTGCTCTGGGACGAGCGCGATGTTTCGCCAGGAAAAATCACGCAGGTCTGGTTCGCGGGAGTGCACGCAAATGTCGGCGGCGGCTACCCCGACGACTCGCTTGCCGGCGTACCCTTCGAGTGGATCCTGACGGAAGCTCAAGCCGCGGGGTTAGTGCTCAAGGTCACGCCGCAGCAACCCGACGCGGTGCTGGTCGCCGATTCAAGCCGCGACAAGGACGGCCGGCTCTATGATTCGCGGCGCGGTCTCGCCAGCTATTACAGGTATGGGCCGCGCGATATCGGCGCCCTCTGCAACGATGACTACAATCAGGTCCACGCGCCGGCGCGGATCCATCACAGTGTCTTCGAGCGGATCCGGAGCGGCGCCACCGCTTACGCACCGATCGGCATTCCGGACAGCTACGAAGTCGTGTTGTCGAGTGGTGCGACCGTTTCGCAAGCCACGCCGCCATCCGAACGGCAGGCGCAGGCGATTCAGCGGTTTGCCCAGCAGCGCGGCGTCTGGAATTTCGTCTGGTGGCGGCGCCTCTTCTACTTCCTTACCGTGGCCGCTTCTGTCCATCTGCTGTCCTTCCCGCTCACGCATGGAACGGAATTTTCGCGGGAGTACACGACACGCCTGCGTCTGATCCCCGAAGCCCTGCGGGTTGCCGGCGAATTTCTGCCGGCATTTGTCACGAGTTGGTGGATCGACTTGTTTGCGGCGCACCCGATCACATTCTTGGTGTCCGCCATATTGGTCGCCGTCCCAATCTTCTTCGGCCTGAGGCTTGAGACGGCGATCCAGGACCGCATGCTCGATGCATGGCGCGGAACCAGTCGTCCGCCCACCTCGCTGACGCGCCTTTTGGACGGCGTCGAGGTTTTCCGAACAACCGCGTGGTACCGGAAATTCTTGCGTATAATCAAATACCGGCTAGCGCCGATATTTTTCGCGGTTCTGACCGTCTATATCGCCGTGGCCTTCCTGTCTCATTTCGCGTTCTATCTTGAAGACGCGGGCGGCATGACCTGCCGTCCATCGGCGAATGCAACGCCACTGCAGACGTCGCAGCGCACGCCGGCGCTTGCGTTCGACCCAAAATCGGAATGTTGGCCGAGCGGAATCAAACTGAGCAAAGGCGTCAGATACGTCATCAGTGTGAAAATCTCCGACGACTGGGCCGACAATCACTATCACGCGGACGTCCGCGGCCTCACTATCACCAGGCTCCCGACCTGGTGGGACCGCGCGGCAATGATCGTCGCCGTACCTTTCCGGCGGATTCTTCTGCGGCCGTGGTACAGGATCATCGCGCGAGTCGGCGAGACCGGAACCGATGAATATTTTCTGGACCCCGACGTTGGCGACAGAAAATCGCTCGGTATACCGTTCACCGCAAATCGTGACGGAGAACTCTATCTGTACGTCAATGACATGGTGCTGCCGGTATTCATGGATTATTTTTACCGGAGCAACAGAGGTACGGCCACCGTGACTGTGGTCCAAAAGGACAAGAGCGCCCCGTAGGCTTCTGCTGGAAGATCACTGAGCGTCAAGAAGTTGACTGATGATTTCGACGGATCGTTCTGCCCCGTTACAGTCGATCGGACGTCGGGCGCGGAAGTCCGGCAACTGATTCATCAGTGCGGTAATTTCGCGGTCGCTCTGCGATTCCTCGCCCATGAGCAACATTCCTTGCGCGCGAAGAGCCGAGACCTGGAATACCTGATCGCCAAATGCCTCAACGGGAAATGCCAGCACGGGCTTTTTGAGACTGAGCGACTTAACCAGCGTGTTGTAGCCACCCAAACACACGACGGCGCGCGAAGCGGAAATGAGCTCATCCATATTTGAAACCCAATCGTGAACCGTCACGTATAGCGCTGCTTCAGCGCGGACGCCTTCTCGATCGTCGGGATTCATCAACGGTCCGCAAACAGCCTGGATCGGAGAAAGATCGGGCGAACCGGCTTTGGCAGCTTTGATCCAGCGCTTGAGGAACTTCGCTCCTGTTCGGCTTCCAGCGCCTACCGTCAACAAAATTCCCGTTGGCGGACGATCACGTATCACCTTAGTCAATGGCCGACGGACAAATCCGGTTTGCCAAATGGAAACCCCGGACAGCGCAGTCTGCATATAGGAGCCAAATGAAGTCAGCGGGAAAAATTGCGGATCGACATGGTGCAGGACGCAGGAGAATAGTTTTCGCAGTTGGGCGTTGATCGAGGCAGGGTCAACGTCGATATCGGGGAGAACGATGGGGTTTGCCCTTAATGAGCAGACCAGTATGGGTCTGTGTCGTTCTTTTTCGATTGCATGGAGTAACGCATCCAATGTCGTTTGGCCAAATCGCCTTGGTGCAAAGGGAAAATATTCGGTTATGACGACACCAGGCCTTAGTCGGCGATAGTGGGCGACGAGGATGTCGCTGCGCATACGTTCAATTTCGGCCAGCGAATATTCGGATTCAAACGGTACAGGTAATTCGTCGGCTATGGACCGGCCTATTGGAGGGAGTTGAACGAAATCGACCCCCGAAGGGGCCGAGTATCCTTTTATCGGCCTGCCTCCGGCGAACATGGTGACATGCGAAACCGAACTGAATGCGCTCGCAAGCGCGGAAGCCCGGGTCAGATGTCCCGTTCCCCACGCATGTTGGAAAATGATGAACGTTTCCGGATCTGTATGTGTCATCGGGTGCCGTTGACGCCAGGCGCCCGATTTAATTCATTCACTGAACGGATGTCGATTCGACGGTGCATTCGTGCAAAATTGGGGTTCGGATGATTTGCACGCCTAATCGATCGCGGTAACCCGGACGTGGGCGCCACTCTTTACCTTGGCGAGAACCTTCACGCTGCCGAGTGCCCTGGCGAACACATTGCAGGGACTCGCCAACCGCGTCTCATCACCCTGGCTGATCGGCGTCCGTCCGAAACCGAGTGCGATTGCCGGACCCTCCGGCCAATACGCGATCTCACCGGGCGTGACGATGGCGCGCGCATGCGCCTCGCGATTCACTTCGACTGGAACGTCGAAATAGACCTCCTCGCCCCAGGTGAGCGCGGCCGACGAGATCGGCAGCGCGGCGGCGACGGCCCTGCCGGTCGGCGTGTCGAGCAGTTCCGCGTCGAGCGTCAGCGTCCCGAAATCAAAGCGAATGCGTGCCACGAGGTTCCCCCGATGCGGTACTCAAGTTGTCTTGACCCGCATGTGGATGATGATCAGTACCACCAGGCTCAACAGTGACGTTCCGATCAGGTAGAAGCTCGGCGCCAGCGGCGAACCGGTTGTTGCGACAAGCCAGGTCGCAATTGCCGGCGCGAAACCGCCGAAGATCGGCACGCTGATATTGTAGCTGAGGGCAATCCCCGTGCCGCGGGTGGCCGTGGGAAACAGCTCCGCCATCAAGGCGGGCAGCGTGCCGCTGTACGCCGCCTTGAGCAGACTCAGCCAGCACACGATGCCCACGATCCCCGCAAGCGAAGGATTGGCGACGAGCACGACAAATGCGGGATAGGCCGAGATCGCAAACAGCAGCGAGACAACCATCATCATGCGCACGCGGCCCACACGATCCGACAAGTGACCGAAAAATGGCGCGCCGAAGGTGAGCAACAGGCCGCCGATCATGGTGGCCGTGAATCCGAGCGATTGCGGCAGGTGCAGTTGCCTGATCGCATAGGTCGGCATGTAGAGGATGATGTAATTGGAGCTTGTCGACAGGATCACGACGCCAATGCACATCAGCAGCCGATCCCAATGTTCCGCGAACATCTGCCGGACGGGCGCCTCGGCGGGACCCCTTTCGCTGAACTCCGGTGTCTCGCCCACGTGCTTGCGAATGTAGAGCCCGATGGGGCCGATCAGCAGGCCAAAGAAGAATGGCACGCGCCAGCCCCAGCTGTTGAGCTGGTCGGCAGTCAGCCACCCGAACAGGATGACGCCGAAAAATGAGGCAAGCACCGCGGCAAGCCCCTGCCCGAACCACTGGAAACTTGCAAAAAAACCTTTGCGGTCGGGCGAGTGTTCGACCAGGAAAGCTGTCGCGCTTCCGAACTCGCCGGCCACCGCGAAACCCTGCAGCAGCCGCGCAATAAGCACCGCGATCGGCGCAACGATCCCGACCGTGGCGTAGGTCGGCATGATTGCCATCAAGCCGGTGCCGACCGTCATGATGACGATCGAAAGCAGCATCGCCGCGCGCCGCCCGGCTCGGTCGGCATAGGCGCCGAGCACAATGGCACCGAGTGGCCGCACCAGATACGAAACCCCGAACGTGCCGAACGCCAGAAGCAGCGCCGTCGTCGGATCGGCTGTCGGGAAAAACAATTTCGAAATAGTGACGGCGAAATAGCCGTAGACAAGAATGTCGTACCATTCGAGTGCATTGCCGATCGAGGCCGCGGCAAGAATTTTGAACGTGCTGGATTGATGCCGCACAGCGGCCGTGGTGGTTGCTGACATCTTTGTCCCCTCGCTCGAATGCAGCGCAAGGTTGCCGTGAACGGAGCGCGGAAACAAGGTGGCGAGCGCGCCCAATCTCAATTACATTGCGGATGCATGAAAACCGACGTTGCCAAGATCAATCCGAACCCTTTCACCACCCGGCCCGAGATCGAAGGAACCTTCGGGGTCGTCGCCTCTACTCATTGGATCGCAACCGCCGTCGGCATGGCGACCCTTGAGAAGGGAGGCAACGCTTTCGACGCCGCGGTGGCCACCGCCTTCTCGCTGCAAGTGCTCGAGCCGCATCTCAACGGGCCCGGCGGCGATGTGCCGGTCATTCTTTATGATGTGAAGCGCAATCGCGCCGAGGTCGTCTGTGGCCAAGGGCCGTCGCCGCAAGCCGCGACAATCGCGCAATTCAAGAAGCTTGGCCTCGACATGGTTCCCGGTACCGGCCTGCTGGCTGCCTGCGTTCCGGGCATGTTCGACACGTGGATGCAGCTGCTGCGCGATCACGGCACCATGCGTCTCGCTGATGTGCTGACACCGGCAATTTTTTACGCGCGCAACGGCCACCCGCTTGTCGAACGCGCGAGTGCAACGATTGCCATGGTCGCGCAATTGTTTCGCGAACACTGGCCAACATCAGCCGCGATCTATCTTCCCGGTGATGACAAGGTGCCGGAGCCGGGCGTGCTGTTCACAAACCGGACGCTTGCCGACACTTACGCACGCATATTAAGCGAGGCCGAAAGCGCCGGCAGCGATCGCGTCGCCCAGATCGAGCGCGCACGCAAGACGTGGTCGCAGGGTTTCGTTGCCGAAGCGATCGACAGGTTCTGCCGTACGCAGAAAGTGATGGATGTCTCCGGCGAGCATCACGGCGGATTGCTCACTGGCGAGGACATGGCGAAGTGGCAGGCACATAGCGAACCACCCCTCACCTATGACTATGGGCGCTATACGGTTTGCAAACCCGGCGTCTGGAGCCAGGGACCAGTGCTGCTGCAGCAGCTTGCACTCCTCAAGGGTTTCGACCTCGACCGTCTCGACCCGGCGGGTCCTGAGTTTATCCATCTCCAGGTCGAGTGCGCCAAGCTTGCCTATGCGGATCGTGAAAGCTTCTACGGCGACCCCGATTTCGTCGACGTGCCGATCGAGACCCTGCTTTCGGATCGTTACAACGCCGAACGCCGCAAGCTCATCGGCAAGCAGGCCTCGCGCGAATTGCGCCCCGGCTCGGTCGAGGGCTTCGGTGCGGTGGTCGAGATGCGTCAGGCCGATGGCGCACGCGCCGCGGTCGGCGCTTTTGGCGCCGGCGAGCCCACGGTTGGCAAACTCGGCGAGGTCATCGGCGATACCGTTCATTTCGATATTATCGACTCCGCCGGCAACATGGTGTCATCGACCCCGTCCGGCGGCTGGCTGCAATCTTCTCCGGTGATCCCCGAGCTTGGCTTCTGTCTGGGGACCCGCGCGCAGATGTTCTGGCTCGACGAGAACCACCCCGCGGCACTTGCGCCCGGCAAACGGCCGCGCACGACGTTGTCGCCGACCTTGGCGTTGCGCGACGGCGAGCCATACCTCGCCTGGGGCTCGCCGGGCGGCGACCAGCAGGATCAATGGACGACGCAGTTTTTCCTTCGCCACGTCCACGCCGGCATGAATTTGCAGGAAGCAATCGACGCTCCGGCCTGGCATTCCGAACATTTCCCGATCTCGTTCTGGCCGCGCACGGCGCGCCCGGGCGTGTTGGTCGTCGAAAAACGGTTGTCCGATGCGACCATCGGCGAATTGCGCGCGCGCGGTCACGAAGTCGAAGTCGGGCCGCCATGGTCGGAAGGCCGCCTGACCGCCGCCTCACGTGTCGGTCGCGCCGGCGCGCAGCAGCCAATCCGCGCGGTATGCAGGGCTACGCCGCCGGGCGATAGACCGTAGCTTGGCTACACCTAGACTCGCTCATTCCGCGTAATCGGACTCTCAGTCGTCCTGGCCGGGCTTGTCCCGGCCATCCACGTCCTTCTGAATGGAGCGCCGCAAAAACGTGAATGCCCGGCACAAGGCCAGGCATGACGTGGAGAGGCACGTACAATGGCGGATTTAGCCCACCCTACGATGACGGATGTTGACTGAACTTCAGTGCAGCCGGAATTCGCCGTCGATCGTCTTGAGCTCGGCCGGCTTGATCAGCTTGCAATGCGCCACGCGCACCGAATGCAGAGGCCCCTCAAGCTTCTCCTTCCAGAAGTCGAGAAAACGGTGGAGCTCGGGGAATTCAGGAAACAGGTCGTAGCTCTGCCAGACATAGGACTGCAGCAGCCAGCGATGATCGGGACGCCGATACAGGATGTGCGCGGTCGTCAGGCCATAACCACTGACTTGCTTACGGAAATCCTCTGAAACCATTTCGTCCTCCGTCTGCGACTCGGACTGAAGTTTCCATTTCCGGCAGCTCTCCATTGCAAGCCGAAAAGGTAAACAAATTGTTTAAAATCAAGGCGGTAGCAGCAAGCATCCGTGCCTGCTAACAGCCCCGGCGGATGCATTCCTCAGCCCGCGAGATCTAACGTGAACGCGCCGGCAGCTGTTCCCATCACGCATAGATCACTTGGCCGTTAACCATTGGCCGGTTCGGTTTTCGAGACTTGTTGGCACTCGCCGGAAATGAGTGCTAAAAATTTCCTCGATGCCCCTTGCGGGCAAAAAAAGCCGCCACCATGTGGCGGCTAGGGGCTGGCGGGGGGACCAGTCAGCCACCAAAAACGTCCATATTGTTCAATAACTTAGGAGGACAACCATGAAGTTCCGTCCGCTTCACGACCGCGTCGTCGTCAAGCGCATCGATGCCGAGGAAAAAACAGCCGGCGGCATCATCATTCCCGACACCGCTAAAGAGAAGCCCTCGCAGGGCGAGATCGTTGCAGTTGGCCCTGGGGGCCGCGACGAGAGCGGCAAGCTCATCCCGATCGACCTGAAGGTCGGCGACACCATCCTGTTCGGCAAGTGGTCGGGCACCGAAGTGAAAATCGACGGTCAGGATCTCCTGATCATGAAGGAATCCGACGTCATGGGCGTGATCGAAGGCGGCAGCGCCGCCAAGAGGAAGGCCGCCTGACGCTTCCACACGAATTCTAAATCAGAGGAACACCAACTATGGCTGCTAAAGACGTCAAATTTTCCGTCGACGCGCGCGACCGCATGCTGCGCGGTGTCGACATCCTCGCCAACGCGGTGAAGGTGACGCTCGGCCCGAAAGGCCGGAACGTCGTTCTCGATAAGTCGTTCGGCGCCCCGCGCATCACCAAGGACGGTGTGACGGTCGCCAAGGAAATCGAGCTTGAAGACAAGTTCGAGAACATGGGCGCGCAAATGGTGCGTGAAGTTGCTTCGAAGTCATCCGACTTCGCCGGCGACGGCACCACGACCGCGACCGTGCTCGCCGCCGCGATCGTCAAGGAAGGCTCCAAGGCGGTTGCTGCCGGCATGAATCCGATGGACCTCAAGCGCGGTGTCGACCTTGCCGTCGAGGTCAATCGTCGAGCACCTGAAGGCCAACTCCAAGAAAGTCACCTCGAACGAAGAAATCGCACAGGTCGGCACCATTTCGGCCAACGGCGATACCGAAATCGGTAACTTCCTCGCCAAGGCCATGCAGAAGGTCGGCAACGAGGGCGTGATCACGGTCGAAGAGGCGAAGTCGCTCGAGACAGAACTCGACGTTGTCGAAGGCATGCAGTTCGACCGCGGCTACATCTCCCCCTACTTCATCACCAATGCCGACAAGATGCGGACGGAGATGGAAGATCCCTACATCCTCATCTACGAAAAGAAGCTGTCGGGCCTGCAGGAACTGCTGCCGCTGCTCGAGTCGGTCGTGCAGACCGGCAAGCCGCTGCTGATCGTAGCTGAGGACGTCGAGGGTGAGGCTCTCGCAACCCTCGTCGTCAACAAGCTGCGCGGCGGCCTCAAGGTCGCGGCGGTGAAGGCGCCTGGCTTCGGCGATCGCCGCAAAGCCATGCTGCAGGATATCGCCGTCCTGACCGGCGGTCAGGCGATCAGCGAAGATCTCGGGATCAAACTCGAGAACGTCACGATCGCCATGCTCGGCCGCGCCAAGAAGGTGATGATCGACAAGGAAAACACCACCATCGTGCACGGTGCCGGCAAGAAGGCCGACATCGAAGGCCGCGTATCGCAAATCAAGGCGCAGATCGAGGAGACCACCTCCGACTACGACCGTGAAAAGCTGCAGGAGCGGCTGGCCAAGCTCGCGGGCGGCGTTGCGGTGATCCGCGTCGGCGGCGCTACCGAAATCGAGGTGAAGGAGCGCAAGGACCGCGTCGACGACGCGATGCATGCGACCCGCGCCGCGGTCGAGGAAGGCATCCTGCCGGGCGGCGGTGTCGCACTGCTGCGTTCGGTCGAGGCACTTAAGCGCCTCAAGGTCGACAACGACGACCAGAAGCACGGCATCGAGATCGTCCGCAAGGCGATCCAAGCGCCGGCCCGCCAGATCGCGACCAATGCCGGCGCTGACGGCTCGGTTGTGGTCGGCAAGCTGCTGGAGAAGGATCAGTACTCCTACGGCTTTGACGCTCAGAATGGCGAGTACGGCAACCTCATGACCAAGGGCATCATCGACCCGACGAAGGTCGTGCGTGCGGCGATTCAGAATGCGGCATCGGTCGCCGGCCTTCTGATCACCACCGAGGCCATGGTCGCCGAAGTGCCGAAGAAACAGAGCGCGGCTCCGGCAATGCCGGGCGGCGGCGGAATGGGCGGGATGGATTTCTAATCCATCTTTCCAGAGCTACGAAAATGCAAAGGCCCGGGAGAGATCCCGGGCCTTCTGCTATTTTCCAGCCCACAGAAGGAAGGAAGAAAAAGTGACGACCACAAACGAGAAGGCGCGCGTTCATCCGGCGTCGCCTCGTCGCAGTGGCCGCAGGGTGATACGCTTCCATCACCCTTGCAAATCACACTACGCCACCGACATGACAGCACGATGACACAGCGATCGGGCAGCATTTACGTCGGGATTGGCGGTTGGACCTACGAGCCCTGGCGCGGCGTGTTCTATCCCAAAGGGCTGCCGCACGCGCGCGAGCTGCCCTATGCCGCGGAACATCTGACCTCGATCGAAATAAACGGGACCTTTTACCGCACGCAAAGCCGCACCACGTTCCGCAAATGGGCATCCGAAGTGCCGGACGGCTTCGTCTTCTCGCTGAAGGGACCGCGCTACGCCGTCAACCGCCGTGTCCTCAAGGAGGCGGGAGACTCAATCAAGCGCTTTCTCAATTCCGGTGTAACCGAGCTTGGCAGCCGGCTTGGCCCCCTGCTCTGGCAATTCGCGCCCACCAAAAAATTCGAGGAAGCGGATTTTGCCGGCTTTCTAGAACTGCTGCCGAAGACCTTCGACGGACATTCATTGCGCCATGTAGTCGAAGTGCGGCACGACAGCTTCAAGACGCCTGCATTCATCGCCTTGCTGCGCCGGTTCGACATTCCGGTGGTTTTCGCCGAACATGCGACCTACCCCGCGATTGCCGATGTCACCGGCGAATTCGTCTATGCGCGGTTGCAAAAGGGCAACGAGAAACTCAAGGCCGGTTATCCGCCGAAGGAGATCGAGGGCTGGGCCGCACGGGCCAAGGCCTGGGCGAAAGGCGCGGAGCCGAAAGACCTGACGCGTGTCGACAAGGCTGCGGCGAACAAACAGCCACGCAGCGTTTTCATCTATTTCATCCATGAGGCGAAAATCCGGGCGCCCGCGGCAGCCATGGCCCTCATCGAAGCACTGAAATGAAATCGAAACAAAAAACAAAACCGGCGAAAATCCAGCCGCTGTTCACGATCGGCTACGAGCTGGCCAAGCCGGCTGCAGTTTTTGACGAACTCAAGCACGCGAAGATCGACCTGCTCGTCGACGTCCGTGCGGTTGCAGCCTCGCGCCGGCCGGGCTTTTCCAAACGCCAGCTTTCCGCCTCGCTCGACGATGCGGGGATTGGCTATATCCATTTGCAGAAGCTCGGCACGCCAGCTGAAGGCCGCGCGGCCGCGCGCAGCGGCGACACCAACGCGCTATGGCGGATCTATGACAAGCACATCAAGACGGCGAGCGCGCAAACGGAACTGGACGGACTCCTTGCTATGATCAAGTCGGGCAAGCGCGTCGCCCTGCTCTGCTATTGCCGTGATCCGAAGACATGCCATCGCAGCCGCATCGTCGCCAACCTGAAACGACGACTCACGGTCAAAGTCAAAGACCTCGTCCCGCCGCTATTCTGAGCTATTCGGCCGGTTGTGGCGCGCGCTGCTTGCCTTCGACGTTGATAATCATTGCAACTAGCGCCAGCGTGGTGACAAACAGCAGCAGGGCGATGGCGGCATTGACCCCAAGGACAAGTTTAAAACCGCCGGTCTCATGCAGGACCGATATCATGCCGATCGCCGCGCCCGCGCTGATGAATAGAAGAAAATAGCGCACGGCGTAAACACGGCCACGCCACGCATCGGCCGTGTAGCGCGCCATGATCATGTCGTTGACAGTAACCTGGCCGTAAATCGCCGCGATAGCGATTGCGAGCGCGGCCAGCAATGCGACACCGCTGGCATACGCGGCCCATAGATTGCCGAGGAAACCGATGCCGGTCACTATCGCAAATATCACATGAGGTGAAACCCATTCGACCAGCCGGCCGACGGTCAGTTGCGCCAGCGCACCGCACACCAGCACCGCCGTTGCGATGCTGCCGACAAGGACGAGAGGCAGATCCCGCGACAGGCGCTCGTCCACGATCTTCGGCAATGCGATGGTGAGGACATTGAATGTGAGGCCGGCGCTCAACGCGATCACAATGAAGAGCCCGAACAGCATGATCGCGAGCCGCGGCGTGAGCGAAACCGCCGGCGCAGATTTGCGGTTCTTTGCATGATGCAGATCGTCGGGCGTGAGCCAGAAATAGATAATCCCCGTAAGAATCAGAATCCCGGCCGGCGCGTAAAACGCGGCGCGCCAGCCAAACCAGGTGGCCAGTGCAGCACTGATGCCGGCGGCCAGCGAAACGCCGAGATTGCCGCAAACCCCATTGAAGGCGAGCGTCCGTCCCCGCGCATTCGATGCTTCGATCAGCATCGCCATTCCGACCGGATGATAGATGGAAGCAAACATGCCCAGCGCGAACATCGCTACCGCCAAGCCGGTGAGATTCGGGGCGAAGCCCGCGCCCGCCAGCGACAGACCGCATCCGATATAGAACGCAGTCATCATGTTGCGGCGGCTCCAGCGATCCGCGAGCCAGCCGGCCGGCAACGAGAACACACCAAATGCCACGAATGCCGCGCTCGAAAGCGCGATGAGTTCGCTGTACGACCGTTGATAGACGGTCTCGAGGCCGATCACGACAGTCGGGTAGATCAGCAGAACGAAATGGTCGATTGCGTGCGCCCAATTTAGAAAGGCGATCGACCTTCGACGTGCCGCGTCTTCGCCGACATTCCTTTGGCTCCCAAGCCTGGCACTCATCGCAATTCCAATCGGCTAAGTGGACTCGATCAGCATCCATATACTCATTCATTTGGCCAAGTCCCAATGGCCAAATCCCGGCTGCCAAGTCCAAACTGTCGACTCTCCTCATGGTTGTATTTATTGCTATGGATCCTCTATACTTGCAGCGGCATTTAGGCATACTTCAGGGGTCAATCGTCCGGAATGAAGTGTCGGAGGCGCGTTTACGCGGCGGTTGTCGTCGCCGCGGCCTTCTCTTTTTGTTGCGTATTGTTGCCGATTGGCCCCGCGTGCGCCAACGAAGACGACGACGTGCGCACCATTCTTTTCTCCGGCCGCGACATCTGGCGGAACGGAGCGTTTGCCTATGGCGGATTTCTGTTCACACCGGGCAGTCTCAACGAAGATGGATTTCTCTTGAAGGTTCTGCTCTCGGGCGGGTGGTATCGTTACCTCGCACAGAACCTCGGCGGCAGCCGCGTCGATGGCATCGAGGGCCTGGCGCAGATTTTGCCGGGCTGGCGGATCAAACGCGGCAATGCCGAAATCAAATTTTTTATGGGCCCGGAAATTCAGGAGCATCATCTTTGGCCCGATGATCCGGCCAACAGATTGCGCGGTCACTCGTTCGGGCTGCGTGTCGGGGCCGAAGTCTGGTACGAGCCGACGATCGAAACCATGATCGCCGGCGACGCATCCCTGTCTTCCGTCGCCACCAGCAATTCGGCCCGCCTCGCCTATGGATGGCGCGTGTTCGAGGAAATGCTGGGCGGCGTTTATGTCGGCCCCGAAGTCCAATATTTCGGATCCGACGGCTACCGTCATTTGAGGTTAGGCGCGCACGTGACGAGCCTGAAAGCCGACGACACCGAATGGTCGATCGGCATCGGCTGGGCGCGAGATTCGGAACGGCGATCGAGCCCTTATCTGCGGCTCACCATCCTGAGGCGACAGTGACCTAATCGAGCGTCCGCCGGAAGCGCGTTACCGCGATTGTCATGGCGACAAGCATCAATACGAACATCGCCGCAGCATCGTAGCGGAGATCGCCGATCGACGACCCCTTCAGCATGACTGAACGCACTACACGCAAATAATGCGTGAGCGGAAGAGATTCTCCAAACCATTGCGCCCAGGTCGGCATGCCGGCGAACGGAAACATGAAGCCGGACAGCAGAATATTCGGCAAAAAGAACATGATCGACATCTGCATGGCCTGAAGCTGGTTCTGAGCGATTGTCGAAAACGTGTAGCCGATCGAGAGATTGGTCGCGATGAACAGCGTACTCAGGCCGGCAAGCACAAAGAGATTGCCGAGTATCGGAACGCCGAACAGGAATACGCCGATGCCGATAATCATTGCCGCCTGAACGAAACCGACCATGATGTACGGAATGATCTTGCCGAGCATGATCTCGACTGGCGAAATCGGCATCGATAGAAGATTTTCCATTGTGCCGCGTTCGATTTCGCGCGTCACCGACAGTGCCGTGAAAATCAGCATTGTCATGGTGAGAATCGTGCCGACCAGACCGGGGACGATGTTGAGCTGGGTCAGCCCGGCGGGATTGTAACGCTGGTGGGTCCTGATCTCGAACGGCGCCACGGCGGCATCAGGAATGCCTCGGTCATGCGAAAGCGCGGTCTGCACGACCTGTCCCAAGGCACCCACTGCCGAACTCGCGGCGACCGGATCGGTCGCATCCGCCACGATCAACATGGCCGGCTTGTCGCCCCGCCGCACCGAACGTTCGAAATTGCGGGGAATTTCAATGCCGAAAAGTATCTTGCCGGAAGCCAGGAGCTCGTCGAGCTCCGCTTCGCTGCTTGGACGCTCGGTGACGCGGAAATAGTCGGTGTTCCTGAGCGCGGCGAGAATTGAACGGCCAAGATCGCTGTTTTCCTGCAGAAGAACCGCCGTCGGCAAATGCCTCGGATTTGTATTGATGGCGTAGCCGAACAGCAGGAGCTGTATCAGCGGGACCATGATGATCATGGCAAAGGAAACGCGATCGCGTTTGAGCTGAATGAACTCCTTGACCAGCACAGCCCAGGTCCGGCCCCAGAAATTGTTGCCGAGAACGCGTCGCGGCCCCTGCGCAGGAAGCAAATGGGTCATTGGAAGTTGTCCTGAGCTTTACCCATCAAATCGATGAAGACATCCTCAAGCGACGGTTCGGCACGCCGCCATTCAAAGCCTTTCGTCTTGCGGTACGGCGCAATGGCCGCGTCGAGCTTGGCTTCATCCCGGCCCGATACGTGCAAACTGGTGCCGAACGGGGCCACCATATCGATGCCTGGCTTATCATTGAGATTCGCGGCCAGAGCGTTGAGGCCTTCGCCTTCCTCGGAGCTGACGACATAGGTCGTCAGGTGCGAGGACTTCGATGACATGCTCAACGGTCCCGTGTGCCAGGAGCTCACCGTAGGCGATATAAGCGATTTCGTGGCAGCGCTCGGCTTCATCCATGTAGTGCGTCGATACGAGGACCGTGAGACCTTCGGCCGCGAGTGCGTGGATCTCGTTCCAGAATTCGCGGCGGGCTTTCGGGTCGACACCGGCGGTCGGCTCGTCGAGCAAAAGCAATTGAGGGCCGGATAACGTGCATGCGCCGAGCGCCAGCCGTTGTTTCCACCCGCCAGAAAGTTCACCGGCGAGTTGTTCCTCGCGGCCTGTAAGTCCGAGCCGCTTGATTGCGGCGCTGGCGGCCGCAGCCGGCTGTGCGAGGCCGTAAATCCGGCCGATGAACTCAAGATTCTCGCGCACCGAAAGATCCTGGTACAGACTGAACCGCTGGGTCATGTAACCGACTTGCAGCTTGATCTTGTCGGTTTGCGTGCGGATGTCGTAGCCGAGGCATGTGCCGGTGCCCTCATCCGGCGTCAGCAGACCGCACAGCATTCGGATCGTGGTCGTCTTGCCGGAACCGTTAGGTCCCAGAAATCCATAGATCGTGCCGCGTTTGACCTGCAAGGAAAGGTTGCGCACCACGGCGCGGCCATCGAATTTCTTTGTCAGGCCGTGGACATCGATCGCAATATCGGCGGAATTCATTTCGGCGCCTGTTGCGGCAGCGTGACGGTGACGGGCTGGCCAACCCTGAATTTTTCCGGATGCTCAGGGCGCGCCTCGATGAGGAATACGAGCTTGGCTCGTTCTTCCATGCTGTAGATGACCGGCGGCGTAAATTCAGCACTACGGGCGATGAAGCTGATCTTCGCAGTCAAATCCTTGTCGCAGCCATCGCAGGATACCCCGACGATATCTCCGTATTTTATCTCCGGCAGCATCGACTGCGGCGCAAAGAAGCGGATCTTGAGATTACCGGGAGGCAGCAGCGCCACCACCGGCTTTCCGGCGGCCACGGTTTCCCCGGGGCGGAAATAGATTTGCTCTACGGTGCCATCGCCCGGACTATGTGCATCCCTGCGCGCCAACCGAGTTTGCGACCATTCCAGATTGGCCTTGGCCTGCCGGAGCGCCGCTTCTGCGTCATCGAAAGTCTTTTGTGTTCCCGCTGCGGATTTGAGCAGTTCCTTGGCCCGGTCGAATGCCTGCTGGGCATTTATGACGGCGGTATTTCTAACCACCACATCGGCCTTTTGCAGATCGTCGTCGACCTCGAACAGCAGATCGCCTTTTTTGACATGATCGCCTTCACGTACCTTCAATGTTTCGACGCGGCCCTGCTCATCCGGGGAAACGAAAATGAGCTCGGCTTCGACCCAGCCCTGCAGCGTGCGATCGTTGCTTTTGTCACAGCCGGCGAGCACGAGCGCTGCGAGCATCAACGTCATACCGTAGAGCATCTTGTTCATGACGCTCTCCTTGGCGCGAATAGCAGCTCGACGTGAGTCTTCATCATTCTGCGAACGTCGAGCGGCTCAAAACGTTCGAACAAGCCACTCCAGATGATCGCGACCAGGCCCGGCGCCGCAATAATTTGCGGAAACTCCGCAAGGCTTTCCGGAACTTCACCGCGCGCGGCAGCTCGCCGCAGCAGCGCTCGCATTGCCCCGATAATGCGCGAGAGCACCTCGCGATAGTAAAATTCGGCAAGCGCGGGAAAGCGCCGCCCCTCCGAAATCATCAGGCGCACGACATCCTTCCGCCGGGTTTCGTAAACCTCACTGACGAACAGGTCGACAATGCGATCGGCCAGCATCGCCAGGGGAACATCGGCCGCGCCCAGAGCCTCGATGGTTCCGACCAGAGGCGTAAGCATGGTCCGCACCAATTCCTGGAAGAGCGTTTCCTTGTCGCGGAAGTAGAGGTAGATGGTTCCCTTCGCGACACCGGCGCGGCGCGCCACATCATCGAGGCGAGCGACCTCAAAACCGCGGCTAGCAAATTCGTCGAGCGCTGCGGCCAGAATTGCGTCGCGTCTTTCGCCGCTTCGCGCCTTGCGAGGGCGGGCTGCCGGCGAGGCCGCGATACGCGCGGCATTGGAAGCACGCCTGCGCCTGGTCGCCCGCCCTTTTGCCGACTTTCGCGATCGGGTTATCCGCCGCATTTTCGCACCCACTTCTGACTGACTGGTCAGTCATAATGTAGGCCGATCATGGATGTTCCGCAACCGCGCCTAATTAAAAAACAAAATCAGATAGTTGCGGCTATTACGGGGGCAGACGGGTGCTCTGCCGCCCGCGCGGTACTAAGTGCAACCACCATCAGCGTCGCGGTGGCAAGAACCAGCGCGACGACCACCAGGGCACGCATCATCGGGGCATAGTTGTCGATCATCACCCGTCCCTATCGTCGCAATCAGCTAGGAGTGAGTCGGTGGGTGCGATCAATGATTCGAATCTTAAGTGCGCTCGATTTCTGCCTTGACGGCGGAAAGCGACTCGGGAGTGTCGACATCCGTAAGCGCCGCCTCTCCGGCGACAGGGACTTCAACGACTGATTCGGCGTAATTGCCGATCAGGTAGCGCGCGCCGACGTCGCCCTGAATTCCCATAAGATCCTGGAAAAAACGCCGCGACCAGACAACCGGATTGCCGCGCCGGCCGTCGATGCTCGGCACGACCACCAGTCCGCCGCGTTCCGGATCGAATGCCGCGATCAACCGGTCAATCAATGCAGCGTCAACCTGCGGCATGTCGCCAAGGCAGACGATGACCGCATCGGATTCTTCCGGGACGGCGGCAATTCCCACCTTGAGTGAAGTCCCAAGTCCATCGACATAGTTGGGATTGTGTACCAGCCGCACCGGCAGGCCTTTCAAGGCCGACTCCACCTTTTCTCGTTCATGCCCCGTCACAACAATCACGGGACGGGCACGCGAGGCGAGAGCCTGTTCGGCGGCAATCCGCACCAGCGGCTTGCCACCAATCTGGGCGAGCATTTTGTTGACTGCGCCCATTCGCGTCGAGCGTCCGGCGGCGAGCACCAACGCGGCAACGCGGCGCCCGCCCGTTGCATCCAATTTTTCGCGTGGCTGCGGCCGCGTCACAATTTCCATCAAGAGTTCACCGACACCCATGCCGGTGATGTCCTCGCGCGTGACAGGTATGCCGGCGAGCAACCGCATCAAAACCCAATCGAAGCCGTTCTCCTTCGGGCTGCGGGCGCAGCCGGGAGCGCCAAGAACCGGCTGGCCTCGCACCTTCCCGATCAACATCAGGTTGCCCGGATCAACCGGCATGCCGAAATGTTCGATCTGCCCTCCGACGGCCTCGACTGCCGCAGGAATAACGTCGCGGCGATCGGCAATGGCCGATGCGCCGAACACGATCACCAGTTCGGCGCCGGCATCAAGCAACTCATCGATTGCCCGTGAAAGCGCCCCTTGTTCGTGCGCCACGCGCCGCTCGGCAATAATTTCGGCCCCGGCCGGGGCAATACGCGTAGTCGTGATCTTCAGTGTCTTTTCGATGACTTTGGATGCGAGTCCAGGCAGCAATGTCGACACCACCCCGATCTTGCGTACCTTGTAGGGCGCAACGCGTATGACCGGCTTTGCCTTGACGGCAGCCGACACTGCTTCGTCGCGATCAGTGCGGTCCACGGCGAAGGGAATGATCTTCACGGTAGCGATCATCTCCCCCTCGACCACGGGCTTGAAAGCCGCCAGTGTCGCAACCGTGATTGATTCATCTATGCGGTTGAGGGCGTCGACGGACTTCTTCTCGACAAGCAAAACCCCGGCTTTTTCGGCAAATAGATTGCAGCGCCCGGTAAAAGCACGGTCGACGCGCACGCCGTCGCCTTTGATGGCAACGGCGATATCAGCCGCTGCCTGATCCTCGGATACGTCACCGGGCTCGACACGCGCCACCGTAATTTCGGCAATTCCGGCGGCCTTCAGCGCCGCGATTTCGGATTTTCCAATCAGCGTGCCCTTCTTAAGCACGAAGTCGCCCTGGCGGATCGAATGCACCGCAGTCGCGCCAATCGCATCGCCGACAGGAACGGAACCAAACTTCATGCCGCATCCGCCTTCTGCCGCAGGACTTGCGTGATCTCGCCGATGATCGCGACCGCAATCTCGGCCGGCGACACCGCCTCAATGTCCAGGCCAATTGGCGCGTGAATGCGCGCGATATCGGCATCCGAAAGGCCGGCCTGCTTCAGACGTTCAACGCGCTTGGCGTGAGTTTTCTTGGAACCAAGCGCGCCAATGTAGAAACAATCGCGCGCGAGTGCATGCTTGAGAGCCGGATCGTCTATTTTTGGATCATGCGTAAGCGCGACGAACGCCGTATAGTGATCGATGCCGAGAGGCGGCAATGCAACATCAGGCCATTCCGCGATGACTTTCACATCGGGAAATCGTTCAATCGATGCAAAGGCCGTGCGCGGATCGACGATTGTTACGTCATAGCCGAGCAATTGGCCAACCGGTGCAAGCGTCTGGCTGATATGGACGGCCCCGGTGATCACCAGGCGCGGCGACGGGACGTAGACCGTAAGAAAGAACCGTCCCTGCGGCGTCTCCTCCATGCCGCTCTTGGCCATGCGCAATCGCTTGGCGAGCGCGTCCTTGAGCGGATCCTTTGCTACGTCAGCCGCCTTGACGAGGCGCTGCTCGCCGCTCTTCACGTCGGTAACAAGCACCGCGGCCCGACGCGCCGCCCGTTCGGAATTCAAGGCATGCAGGACGTCGAGTTTCACGTCAGCTCACCTTTTCGACATAGACGCGGATGGTCCCACCGCAGGACAGGCCGACATTCCATGCAGCTTCATCCGCGACCCCGAATTCGAGCATTTTCGGTTTACCGGTATCGATAACATCAATCGCTTCCGTGACGACCGCGCCCTCGACGCAGCCCCCGGAAACGCTACCGAGAAAATTGCCTTCGCTGTCAATCACCAGATTGGAGCCAACCGGCCTCGGTGCCGAACCCCACGTCTCAACGACAGTCGCCAGTGCGACGCCGCGTCCATTTTTACGCCATTCCTCTGCGGCTTTTAAAATGTCCTCATCGCGCGACAGCATGATTGTCCTCCATCAGGCAACTTGCCTCAGCATCTCTTTCGGATCACGGCCCTTTGTCGACGCCCCCGACAGCGAGCGAACCAGATCCTTCATCGAATCCAGATTGTGAATAGGGCGCAGCTCATCGATGTGCGGCAGCATGGTTTGCACGCCCTTGGCACGCGCCTCGAACCCGGAAAATCGCAGCAACGGATTGAGCCATACCAACTTGCGGCATGACAGGTGCAGCCGTTCCATTTCAAAGGCAAGTGTGTCGTCGGCATCGCGCTCGAGCCCATCCGTGATCAGGAGCACGACTGCACCCTGGCCGAGCACGCGGCGCGCCCAGTGCTTGTTGAAGGCACGCAGGGACGAGGCAATGCGGGTACCGCCCGACCAGTCAGCCACGTTGACCGAACAGGCAGCGAGCGCCTCGTCCGGATCCCGTTGGCGGATTGCGCGCGTCACGTTGGTCAGCCTCGTACCGAACAGAAACGTAGTCACACGCTTGCGCGCGTCGGTGACTGCATGGAGAAAATGTAAAAATAACCGGGTGTACTCGCTCATCGAGCCGGAAATATCCAGGAGCGCCACGATGGGCGGTTCTTTCACGCGCGGTCCGAGATATTTCAAATCAATTACCGCTCCTCCGGCCTTCATGCTCGCGCGCAAGGTGCGGCGAATATCAATGAGGTGGCCGCGACGGCTCTGCGCGAAGCGGCGCGTACGTACCGCATCAAGCGGGAGCGTAAGCCGCGCAATCGCATCCCTCGCCGCGGCAATCTCAGCCGCGGTCATCTGGGCAAAGTCCTTTTTCTGCAATACTTCGCGGTCGGACACGGTCAACCGGGCGTCAAATTCAATTTCCGACTTCGGCTGTTTCTGGTCGAGGCCGGAAAAGAGAGCGTCCTGAACCCGTTGTGCGCCGGGCGGGGGCACCTTCGGTTGTCCGGCAGTCACTTCCGGGAGCAGCGACGCAATCATCTTTTCGATGTAGCCGCGCTTGCGAAAGAATATCTGAAAGGCCTGGTTGAACAATAAAGTGTGCTCCTGGCGCTTGACGAAGACTGCGTGAAGCGTCCAATAAAAATCGTCCCGCCTCCCGATATGCGCGACGTTGAGCGCTTCGAGTGCATCAAGTACGGCACCTGGTCCAACCGGAATTCCAGCGGCCCGCAGAGAGCGCGCGAAGTAGAGAATATTTTCAGCGAGGCGACCTGGAGGGGCAGCCATGAGGTTACTCCGCCGCTCTCAAATCCGACTTCACCTCATCCAGGAGTGCCTTAACTTTGGTGCCATCGAGCCGCGTGATATCGTCTTGATATTTCAGCAGCACTCCAAGCGTATCGGATACGGTCGCTGGATCGAGCGCGACCACATCCAGCTCCGTAAGTGCGCTCGCCCAATCGAGGGTTTCCGCAACACCCGGTGACTTGAATAGATCCTCTTTGCGCAAAGTCTGCACGAAAGCGACGACCTGCTCGGATAATTTCTTGGCGATTCCCGGCACCCTGGCGCGAAGGATTTTCAGCTCGCGTTCCGCATCCGGGTAACCGACCCAATGATAGAGACACCGTCGCTTTAGTGCATCGTGCACTTCGCGTGTGCGATTGGACGTGACGACGACGATCGGCGGATGTGGAGCCTTGACCGTGCCGAGCTCCGGCACAGTGACCTGAAAATCGGCGAGGACTTCCAGAAGGAATGCCTCGAAGGCCTCATCGGTGCGGTCGATTTCGTCGATTAACAGAACGGGCGGGCCGGCTGGATCCGGTTCGAGCGCTTGCAGTAGCGGGCGCTTGATCAGAAACCGTTCCGAAAACACGTCGTGCTCAATCCGCTCCCGGTCTCCCTCGCCTGCAGTTTCGGCGAGCCGGATGGAAATCATCTGGGCACCGTAATTCCACTCGTAGACCGCGGCGGAAACGTCCAATCCTTCGTAGCATTGCAGCCGGATCAGGCGCCGGCCCAGCGTTTTGGCAAGTACCTTCGCGATCTCGGTCTTACCGACCCCTGCCTCACCCTCGACAAACAACGGCCGACCCATCCTGAGCGCGAGGTATAAGACGGTCGCGAGCGACCGGTCCGCGATGTAGTCGGCCTTGGCCAGCAACGCGAGGGTCGCGTCGATTGAATTGGGGAGGGTTTTGTCTGCCATGCGGGGACTTTATCCTACCATGCGGGCACCATACATGTAGGAATGAGAGGCCCCGACAGCCAGGATCTGCCCATGACCAAACCGGTCACCCTCGAGAAAGAGGCTCTGCAATTCCCCACGATCGACCCAGGGGTGCGGATCGGCCATGTCCATCTGAAGGTCGCCGATTTGAAGAGGGCGCTTGATTTCTATTGCGGGGTGCTGGGTTTCACCATGACCACAAGCCGCCCCGGCGCCGCCTTCATTTCAGCCGGCGGCTATCACCACCACATTGGGCTCAATACCTGGGAGAGCCTGGGGGGCTCGCCGCCGGCACCGGGCACCACGGGCCTTTACCATACCGCCATTCTTTACCCGAACCGAAGGCTGCTGGCCGACGCGCTTCGCCGGCTGATCGTGGCCAAGATCCCACTCGAAGGAGCGAGCGACCATGGGGTGAGCGAGGCATTGTATCTGCGTGACCCCGACGACAACGGCGTCGAGCTTTATTGGGACCGCCCAAAGGAAAAATGGCCGAAGAAACCAGACGGTTCGCTCCAGATGTTTACGCATCCGCTCGATCTGCATGATCTGCTGGCTGAACTCGATCGCGCCGAGAAATAAGCCCGCGGCACGCGCGCAAATGGCGATGGCCTAGACGCTGAGGCGCACCAGCGCCATAGCCGCGGCGGTCAATACCACGATCAAAATCGGATAATTTTCAAACACAGGAGAACCTGCCCAAGCGCGCCGCCCTTCTGCCAACGCCGCGCTTGTCAGTCGGTTCCCGATCGCCCCCGCGGCGAGAGCCCTTCCCGGACTATGCCGTGGCTTTCGCCAGAGCGCGCCGCGCAAGCACACCAACCAGATGTGCGCGGTATTCGGCACTCGCGTGAATGTCGCTGTTCATTCCATTTGCCGGAATGGTCATTCCCTCAATCGATTTTGCGGCGAAACGTTTCTTGAGCGCTTCCTCGAAGGATTTTACCCTGAACACCCCATTGGCGCCCGCGCCCGTCACCGCGACGCGAATATCCGCACCGCGCTTCGATACAAAGACGCCGACCAATGCGAAACCAGAGGCCGGGTGTTTGAATTTTTCGTACGCCGCCTTTTTTGCAATCGGAAAACTCACCTTGGTGATGATCTCTCCGTCCTCAAGCGCGGTGGAGAACATGCCGGTGAAGAAATCGTCCGCTGCAATGCGTCGCTTGTTCGTGATGATGGTCGCGCCGAGACCGAGGCACGCCGCGGGATAATCCGCGTTCGGATCGTTATTAGCGATTGACCCACCGATCGTTCCCCGATTGCGCACCTGCGGGTCGCCAACCGAGGCAGGCACCGCTGCAAGCCCCGGGAGGAGTTGCTGAAGGACTGGCGAATTGGCCGCATCCGCGTGCCGGGTCATGGCGCCGATCACGATCGAACGCCCCTTCTGCTCCACGCCGCTTAACCCTTCGACCAGCGCCAGATCGATCAGCGCCGAGGGTTGTGCCAGCCGCTGCTTCATGACCGGCAAAATTGAATGGCCGCCTGCCAGCAACTTGGCTTCGGGATTGCGCGCCAGCAGCCCGGCCGCCTGGCGTACCGTTGTCGGACGATGGAATGTGAAATTGTACATCGATATCTCCCGTGACTATGCCGCCTGCCGCGGTTGTGCGCGCTTGAGCGCCGACCACACCGCCTGAGCGGTTGCAGGCATGCCTATTTCTTCCGTACCGATAGCGTCGGTAATCGCATTGATCACTGCCGCCGGCGCGGCAATGGCGCCGGCTTCGCCGCAGCCTTTGATTCCGAGCGGATTCGAAGGTGATTTGGTTTCGGTGAGGCCGACCGTGAATGACGGCAAATCGTGCGCGTGGGGCATGCAGTAATCCATGAGCGAGCCGGTCAGGAGTTGCCCATCCTTGTCGTACACCGCGCCTTCGAGAAGTGCCTGCCCTATTCCCTGCGCGATGCCACCATGAACTTGCCCTTCCACGATCATGGGATTTACCACGGTGCCGAAATCATCGACGGCAGTCCAATTGATGATTTCGGTCTTGCCCGTATCACAGTCGACTTCGACCTCGCAGATGTGGCATCCGGCTGGAAAGGTGAAATTCGTCGGGTCGTAGAAGCTTGTTTCCTTCAGCCCGGGCTCGAGCTCCTGACCCGCGAACTTATGCGCGACGTAGGCATTGAGGGTGACATCGCCCCATGCCGCGGATTTGTCAGTGCCCGCAACCGTGAATTTTCCGTCTTTAAATTCGATATCGCCCTCTGCCGCTTCCAGCATATGCGCGGCGACTTTCTTGGCTTTTACTTCGATCTTGTCGAGCGCCTTGACGATCGCTGACATGCCGACTGCGCCCGAGCGTGAGCCATACGTTCCCATTCCGAACTGCACCTTGTCGGTGTCACCGTGCACAATCGAAATGTTCTCGAATGGAATCCCGAGGCGCTCGGAAACAAGTTGCGCAAAAGTCGTCTCATGGCCCTGACCATGGGCGTGTGAGCCGGTCAGAACTTCTACGCTCCCCGTAGGGTTGACGCGCACCTCGGCGCTCTCCCATAGACCGACGCCGCAACCAAGCGAACCAACTGCTTGTGAAGGCGCTATCCCGCACGCCTCGATATAGGTCGAAAAGCCGATACCGCGCAGCTTGTTGTGGCGGGCGGCTTCGCGTCGGCGCTTGCTGAAACCCTTCACATCCGCGAGATCCAGCGCTTTTTTGAGCGACGCGCCATAGTCTCCTGCATCGTAAGCCATGATTACCGGCGTCTGATGTGGGAACGATTTGATGAAGTTTCGTCTTCGCAAGTCTGCCGGGTCAATATCCATCTGCCGCGCCGCAACCTCGACGAGGCGCTCGACAACAAATGTGGCTTCCGGCCGGCCGGCACCTCGATAGGCATCGACTGGCACGGTATTCGTGTAGACGGCATCAACTTCGCAATAAATATGCGGGATGTCGTATTGGCCGGACAGGAGCGTTGCATATAGATAAGTCGGCACCGACGAAGAGAATGTCGACATATAGGCGCCGAGATTGGCAATCGTCTTCACCCGCATCGCCAGAATTTTGCCGTTGGCGTCAAGCGCGAGTTCGGCGTGCGTGACGTGGTCGCGGCCATGTGCGTCGGTGACGAAAGACTCGGAACGGTCCGCCGTCCATTTCACCGGTCGGCCGATTTTTCGCGCTGCCCACAGGCAAACGACTTCCTCGGGGTAGATGAAGATCTTCGAACCAAACCCGCCGCCGACATCCGGCGCAATGACACGTAACTTATGCTCGGGTGCCATACCGACGAACGCCGCGATCACCAGACGCGACACGTGGGGATTTTGGGTCGTATTCCAAAGCGTGAGTTGCTCGGTACCCGAATCATATTCGGCAAGTGCGGCGCGCGGCTCGATCGCGTTTGGAACGAGGCGATTGTTGACAATGTCGAGTTTGGTGACGTGCTTCGATGCCGCGAAAGCGGCGTCGACTGCCTTGGCATCACCAAGCGACCATTCATAGATGGTATTCTTGGGGGCCACGTCGTGAATTTGCGGGCCTGACTTTGCTTTCGCAGGATCCGTGATTGCCGGGAGCGGTTCGTAGTCAACTTTTACTTTTTCCGCGGCGTCGGATGCCTGTGCCAAAGTTTCGGCGATGACGACCGCAACCGCATCGCCCTCGTGATTAACCTTGCCCAATGCAAGCGCCGGATGCGGCGCCATTTTCATTGGAGTGCCGTCTTTCGAATGAACCATCCAGCCGCAAATGAGGTTGCCGATCTTGTCATTCGCCAATTCGGTTCCGGTAAGAACCGCAATGACACCCGGCATGGATTTCGCAGCGCTCACGTCAATGCGCTTGATTTTCGCATGCGCATGCGGCGAGCGAACGAAAGCCGCGCGAGTTTCGCCGGGCCGGACCACATCGTCCGTGTATTGGCCCTTACCTGTAATGAAACGGAGGTCTTCCTTCCGGCGCACCGCCGCGCCGATACCGGTCGCGCTCATGGCGGTCTCCTCCTGTTACGTTAATGTTATTCCGCGGCCTGACGTGCACCGCCCTTGGCCATGGCTTTCGCCCCAGCGGCTATCGCCTTCACGATGTTGTGGTAGCCGGTACAGCGGCAGATATTTCCGTCGAGCTGCTCGCGGATGGTGTGTTCGTCGAGGTCATTGCCGCGACGGCGGACAATATCGAGAGCCGCCATGATCATTCCCGGCGTGCAGAAACCGCATTGCAGGCCATGGTGCTCGCGGAAGGCCTCCTGCATGGGATGCAGTGGCCCGTTCGCCTCCGCCAGACCCTCGATGGTCGTGACCTTCGCGCCTTCGCACTGCAACGCAAGTGTGGTGCAAGATTTGGCGGCGATGCCGTCTATGTGCACGACACAGGCGCCACACTGGGAAGTGTCGCAGCCGACATGCGTCCCCGTAAGCCGTAGGTTCTCGCGCAAGAACTGCACGAGCAAAGTGCGCGCTTCAACATCGCCGGTGACGGCTTTGCCGTTCACCGTCATAGACACGGCAGGCATGACCTTCCTCCCAATTTGGGGCCAAAGACCCCCTTTTCGCCCCTTTCGACCCGGCCGGCAGTAGCTCGACTACAAATTCAAGCCGATTTCGGCCCGATCGGGCTTCGGAACACGTATAAGTCTGAACCCCGATCACGGGCCCGGTCAAGGGATTCCGGAGGCCAGAACCGCCTCAAACTGCGGTGATCGTACCGGTCATGAGGCGGAAACGGTCGAAGCAAATTTCTGAAAAAAATCGTCTGCGATCTTCTTGGCCGCGCCATTGACCAGGCGTTGGCCAAGTTGAGCAAGCTTACCCCCGATCTGCGCTTCCACATTGTAAGTCAGCAGCGTACCCCCGTCCTTTTCAGCGAGCGCGACCGTTGCTCCGCCTTTGGCGAACCCGGCAACACCGCCATCGCCCTCACCGGAGATTTTATAGCCATTTGGCGGATCGAGGTCAGTGAGATGAACCTTCCCTTTGAAGCGAGCCTTGACCGGGCCAATCTTGGTCGTCGCAACCGCCTGAAATTCCGTGTCCGAAGTCTTGTTGAGCTCTTCACAGCCGGGGATACAGGCCTTGAGAACATCGGCGTCGTTGAGTTTCGCCCAAACCACCTCCCGGCTGGCTGCAAGCTGCACCTCGCCCGTCATCGTCATCGCCATCGACGCGCCTCCTTCGGCAACCGCTCGCTATTCAGTCTACCCGACTTAAGCCCTCGCCGCGGCCATGAAAAGAGCTTTGCATAGTGCGCGTGCCGCATTATGGGTGTCCGCAACGCCAATACCAACAATCAGTACGTCTTGGGGAGGACTTTCATGCCGATGATCAACGCCGATGACGGCTGCCCGATCCATGTGCAACTCGATGGCCGCGAAGGCGCGCCCGCGCTCGTGCTGTCGAATTCACTCGGCACCAATCTGCACATGTGGGACGACCAAACCCCCGAATGGGCAAAGCATTTTCGGGTGGTGCGCTACGATCGTCGCGGTCATGGGAAGTCGGGCGTACCCAAGGGCCCCTATTCCATGGAGCGGTTCGGCCGTGACGTGCTCGCAGTCGCCGACGCCCTCAAGATAAAGAAATTCAACTGGTGCGGCCTGTCGATGGGCGGGATGGTTGGGCAATGGCTCGGAGCCAATGCGCCTGACCGCGTCGAAAAGCTGGTCCTCTCGAATACAAACTACAACTACGCCGACAAGGCCCCCTGGGCGGACCGGATCAAGTTCGTCCAGGAAAAAGGCCTCGCGGCCTTGGTCGATCCGAACATGGAACGCTGGTTCACGAAGGGGTTCCGCGACCGCGCGCCGCAAACAATCGCGCGCATGAAGCAAATTTTTCTCGCGACCAGTCCTATCGGTTATGTGGCCAGTTGCGAAGCAATCCGCGACATGGACTTTACCACCTCAAATCCGCGGATTACCGCACCTACGCTTGTGATCGTCGGCAAGCAAGACCCGGCGACTCCGCCGGCAGCCGGTGAAGTCATTGCCAAGCAGATCAAGGGCGCCAAAGTCGCCGCACTTGACGCCGCGCACATTGCCAACATGGAGCAGCCGAAGCTTTATACCGAAACTGTGCTTAACTTCCTGCATTCGTAGAGGCCGGCACCATGGACGATAAGGAACGCTATGAACGGGGGATGGCGAAGCGCCGCAAGGTGCTTGGCAATGCCTGGGTCGATCGCGCCAATACCAAAAGGACGGCATTCAACGAAGAGTTCCAGGATTTCATCACCCGCACAGCCTGGGGCGAAATCTGGACCCGGCCCCACTATGACGAACGCACCCGGCGCGTGCTGGTGATTGGCACCATGCTCGCTCTCGACAAATGGGAAGAGTTCAGAATGCACGTGCGTGCAGCCATTAGCGAGGGCGGCTTCACGCCGGATGACATCAAGGAAATTATTTTACAACAAGCAATCTACTGCGGAGTGCCGGCCGCCAATCACGCTTTCAAGGAAGCTGCCGACGTAATATCTGAAATGAAGGCCAAATAGCCATCACGCGACGGTGACGCTCTCGTCATTTCGGACTGAATGGGCCCCAATGTAATCCGTGGCCTAATCGAGGGGGTAGCCATGGCGAAAATCAAAGTGCGCAAAGGGATGCCGAGCGTTCAGCTCGACAAGCAGGAATTCAGAAAACGGTTTCTGGCGAAATTCTATGACCCTGCGTTTGAGCCACTCGCAGGCCAGCTCGACACGATTGTCGAAACTGCATGGATCACCTACGACGAATACCATAAGTCGCCGCGGACACGAAAAGCGGGAAAGGACTTTGCGAACCCGGATTTCGATGTTCCGATCGAATGGCTGCAGACACGTGACAATGTACGCGCCGCGGAAATCGTCCAGAAAAACCGGAAATCACCGTCCCGCGTGCTGATCGTCAACGGCTCGTCGCGCAATGATCAGACCTGCCCCGGGGAAATTTCAAAAACCTGGCGGATTGCCACGCTGGCAAGGCAGACGATCGAGAAAACGCGCGGCTTCCAGGTTGAGATCCTCGATCTGTCGCGCCTCACCGCCGAATACGGAAAGGTGATTTATCCCTGCAAGGCATGCGTCTCAACAGCGCAGCCGCTCTGCCACTGGCCGTGCAGCTGCTACCCAAACCACGCGCTCGGCCAGGCCGGCGACTGGATGGCTGAAATATATCCGAAATGGGTCGCAGCCCATGGCGTCATGATCATATGCCCCGTGAACTGGTACCAGGCGCCCTCCTCGCTCAAACTGATGATCGACCGGCTGGTTTGCGCTGATGGCGGCAACCCGGACCTCACATCGACGCGCGGCAAAGATCCACTTATGGCAAAAAAACTCGAACTTGCCGGCTGGCCGTACCCGCGCCATTTGGCTGGCCGAGTCTTTTCCGTTGTGGTCCACGGCGATGCCGCCGGCACCGAAAATCTGCGGCGCATCCTTACCGACTGGCTGATGGACATTGGCATGATTCCTTCAGGCCATCTCGCATTGATCGACCGCTACATCGGCTATCTCACGCCCTATGCAACGAGCCACGACGATCTCGATCATGATGTTGATTTTCAGGACGATGTCCGCAACGCCGCACGCGCCCTTGTACAGGCGGTGAAAGACAGGCGTTCAGGAAAACTGGAGCCGCCCGACCGCGGCCTTCATGAAGCGCGACCCAAATGACGCTTCAGGCTTTTGAGCTCTGTGCACCAACGGCCGGCCGTGCGTAGTTGCGCTCGAATATGCACAAACCGGTCGCAAGAGCGGCGAACAGAAGCTGCAAAGTGTGCTCACGCATAAGGTCGGTACTGTGTGTCCACGATGCGGGCCCGACAGACGCGATGCTCACGAATACAATCAGAATTAGCCCGGCTTCCAGGATTTCAGAATTCGCATTCCCGTGGCCCAGGCAGCGGACGCGATCAACAATGTGAAACGCGCAAATGCACGCAACCGCAAGCTTTATGGTTCCGAAAAATGCCGCAAGTTTGATCAGGCCAATCGGGGTGAGGCTGAACAGGCGTCCGATGCCGAAAATGAACTGTGAGCGCCAGACGTCTTCGAGGCCGTAGGACGGCGACGTCAGGACGCGCAATGCATCGTAGCCCCAAAAAAGGGTAAAATAGAGCGAGATTGCGACGATTACGCTGATAATGGCGCCAGACATTTTTTTCATTGAGGCCTCCTCACGCACAGAAATGCGTAAGCGCTTCAAATCCGAAGTTCAAAAGAAACCGATGCTTTACCTTACCCGTTAGCCCTGTTGGGTGGCCGGATTTACCAAGACGACGCGTGGGTTCCGTCAGATCGGGAAGTCTCCATCACTGCTCGTGATCTTTTGGATTGAAAACATTCGCTTCATTTATCGCGGTCCGGACTGCATTTTCCGGCGCGTCGGTGGGAAATCGGGTGGGCATTTCGGGTGGGTAAGTGGCGACGTACCACCTAAATCGCGGTTATCGGCCGCAACTGAAGGAAAGAAATGCCATGTCCCTGGTTTCAACGTGGTTCAATGGTGCCGCTGAACGCACGCAACCACGCCTCGTCCTGATAGCCGCTTCGCTCGGGGTGCTGTTCGCGCAAATCGACACATCCGTCGTCAACCTTGCAGTGAAGAGCATCGGTACGGACCTGCACGCTGGTGTCAGCGAGATGCAATGGGTCATTGATTCGTACAATCTCGTCTATGCAAGTCTGCTTTTAACCGCCGGTACGCTCGGCGATCTCTATGGCCGCCGGCGCATCTTCGTGCTGGGCATCGTGCTGTTCGTGGCAGGCACGTTGATGTGTGCGCTTGCACCCAATTCGATGATCCTGATAGGTGGACGTATAGTGAGCGGCATAGGCGCGGCCTTCGAAGTGCCAATGTCTCTGGTGCTGCTCACGATAGCTTTTCCCGATCGGAAGGAACGCGCACACGCTTTAGGTGTGTGGGCAAGCTGCAACGGTCTTGCTTTTATCATTGGCCCGATCGTCGGCGGGTGGCTGGTGAACGCGATCGGATGGCGCAGTATTTTCTACGTCATACTGCCGGTCTGCGTCGCAACTGTCATACTTACTTACCGCGCAATCCGTGAAAGCGCGGAGCCAAAGGGCCGCGCACTTGATCTGCCTGGTCAGGGGCTTGCGATTATCGGTCTTTCAGCATTTGCCTTCGCCGCTATCGAGGGAACGCATTGGGGGTGGACTTCGCCGGTGATACTCGCGATTGCAGGCATCGCGATTTTGGCATCCCTGCTCTTCGTATGGATTGAAGCGCGCACGCCCGGGCCAATGCTGCCGCTTGAATTCCTGCGGCGGCCAGTGTTTTCGGCATCGCTTGCGATCGCCGGCCTGATGACGTTCGGCATGTACGCACTGCTGTTCATAATGCCCCTTTATTTTCAGACCATGCGCGGAGCCAGTCCACTCACCACTGGCTTGGAGCTGCTGCCCATGCCGGTGAGCTTTTTTGCCGTCTCCCAATATGTCGGCCATCTCAACAATCGCGTGGGGCCCCGAATTGTGATGACCGGCGGCATGGCGTGCATGGGCGTCGGCGCTCTCGCGCTCGCCTTCATTGACGCGAACACAAGCCTCCTGACCATCGAGCTGGCTCTGTTGGTCGTCGGTATCGGTCTTGGGCTCAATACCGCGCCTGTCAACGGCGTTGCCGTTGCAGCCTTGCCGCCGGAACGATCAGGAACTGCCTCCGGTGTGCTCAACACCTCGCGCATGGTCGGCGCAACATTAGGTGTTGCAATTTTAGGCGCACTATTTGCCGCCCACGCCGGACAGCATTCTGAAATGGGACCCCAATTCCTGACCGGGTTGCGGATTGCACTCACGGGCAGCGCTGCGGCAGAATTGCTCGGCGCACTCGTGGCCGTTGTCTTTATCCGGCGCAACTCCCTGCACGCAACATCGTGAGGTTACCCGCCGCGTCCGTCGCGGAACGCCTGCGGCGTCATGCCGGTCTGCTTGCGGAAAAACCGGGTAAAGTGCGAGGGGTCGGAAAAGGCGAGGTCATAGGCAATTTCGTGGATCGCCAGATTTGTGAAAACCAGCTGCCGCTTCGCCTCCGTCAAGACACGCTGACGAATTAGGTGCCCCGCTGTCACGCCAGTCGCTCGTTTGACATGGTCGTTGAGCCGGTCGGGCGTCATCGCGAGCTTTTCGGCATAGAAACTGATGAGCCGCTCATTGTGAAAATGTTCATCCACGAGCCGGCGCAGTTCATCGACGCGCGCATCCGATCGGGAAAGCGTCACCGTACCGCTTCGCTCGCGGCTGACGCCGAGCCGGACGACCTCGATCGCAATAAGAGCAAGCAGCCCGCGCATAGCCAACCGATAACCTTCGCGGGCGAGTGAACCCTCTTCGTGCAAGTCAGCGCAAAGTATCGACAGGCGCTTGGATTCTGTCGCATTCGCAAGCGGCAGAAGCGGGTTCACCGCCACTGCATTTAGCCGCGCGAGCGCCTCACCGGACTGATCGCCGAGCGCGTCGGCGACGTCCTCCGTAAAGCTCACGACCCAACCATCCGTCACCTTCGGCGAAAAGCGAAAGCCGTGGGCGGTCGTCGCGGGGACCAGAATTACGGCTGGAGCTGCAAATCGAGCAGTCGCCGTTTCAAAACTCATTTCGCCACCGCCCTTCTCTATCAGCAGAACCTGAAACAGGTTGCGATGACGGTGGGCGCGGATAGTCCAGTCGTGGACGGATGAGCGCGATGCGATCGTTTCAATGTGGATGAAGTCGAAGGCGGAATCGTCCGGCGGGTCGCCGTAAAGATGGAATAACGGAAGCGCGGAGACGGCACCCATGTCGCAAGCATATGCGACCCTGCTCTCAATGACTACGGTCCGTCAAAACGCGAAGCCCCGCCTCGCGGCGGGGCTCCCGTCAACATATTTTCAGCGGCTTAGCGGTTCTGCTGGCCCGGCTGATTTTGCTGGCCACCCTGCTGCTGCTGGCCGGGCTTCTGCTGCCCGCCACCCTGCTGCTGACCACCCTGCTGCTGACCGCCTTGCTGTTGCTGGCCAGGCTTTTGGTTTTGATCTTGAGACATTGATTTATCCTCTCGAGGTTGGATGAAGCGCCATTTCGCTACCCATGGCAGAAGTTAATGCTCGGCGCTTGCATTCGTTCCAGCGCGCTTTTCCTCACTCCACTTTGAAACAAAAGCATCGGGAACCGGACGTGAGCGTCCAGAGTTCCCCTATGCAACAAGGAGAACCGACGATGGGACGATATTTGCTGCTGTGGCTGCTCGGAATCCCAATCCCAATTCTGGTGTTGATCTGGATGTTCGGCGGCCTTCACTAGATTATGCAGTTGCCTTCTCGATTCGCGGATGGCGGAGGAGCCGCCTCGCCGGAGCGGGGCGCGCGGCCCATATTCCAATGCGAATATCCCCGGATTGCGCGCGCGGCACGCGAATTATGGACTTAATAACACACCGTCAATGCGGCGTTGCCGCTCCGGTTATGCCCTGTTAAGCCTTTCTCATCCGGCCGTTTCACGAACGGCCGGATGGCCTCGGGAAGGCGCAGGGGACGGAATGGAAGTCTTCCTACAACAGTTCATCAATGGCATCACGCTTGGCTCGATCTATGGCCTGATTGCCATTGGTTACACGATGGTGTTCGGCATTATCGGGATGGTGAATTTCGCCCACGGCGATGTATTCATGGTCTCGGCTTTTATTGCGTTGGTCGCTTTTCTTTTCCTGACAAGCTTTCTCGGCGTGACTTCCATCGTAGTTGCGTTGCTGATCGTGCTGATTGTCGCAATGCTGTTCACCTCTCTGGTCAACTGGACTATCGAACGTCTCGCCTACCGCCCGCTGCGCGGCTCGTTCAGGCTGGCGCCGTTGATATCAGCAATCGGCATGTCAATTTTCTTGTCCAATTTCGTACAGGTAACGCAAGGACCGCGTAATAAATCGATCCCCCCGATGGTGCAGGGAGAGTTTGTCCTGTTCACCAAAAACGATTTCCCAGTGACGCTGTCGTATAAGCAACTGATCATCTGGGTCGTTACCGCCGTGCTGCTCGTCTGTTTTTGGTATCTGGTCGCCAAGACGCCTCTGGGAAGAGCCCAGCGTGCATGCGAACAGGACCAGAAGATGGCCGCGCTTGTCGGTGTCGATGTCGACCGCACGATTTCAATAACATTCGTGATTGCGGCGGCGCTCGCCGCGGTCGCAGGCACGATGTACCTGATGTACTATGGCGTCGTAAGCTTCTCCGATGGTTTTGTGCCAGGCGTGAAAGCGTTTACCGCGGCGGTTTTAGGCGGCATCGGCTCATTGCCCGGGGCCGTGATCGGCGGCCTGCTCATCGGGCTGATCGAAACCATGTGGTCGGCCTATTTCTCGATCGACTACAAGGACGTTGCTGCTTTTTCGGTATTGGCAATTACATTGATCTTCCTGCCGCAGGGATTGTTTGGGCGGCCGGATGTCGAAAAGGTCTGACATGGCGAGCGACGCGCATTTCGGGCGCGTCGACATTATTCGTGCGCTGCGGGATGCAGCCGTCACCGCATTGCTTGCTTTCGGCCTTTTCCTGCCCCTGATTGGCTTCCAGACTATCACCGATTTTCACAACAACCTGGTTCTGAACGCGCGCGGGCCACTGCTGCTTATTGTGGTGACAATCGTATTTGTCGGCCGCCTCGCATATTCGCTTGTGATCGAACCGTGGCTCGCGCGGCGGGTGCGGCTGCCATCTACCGCCGCTACTCCAAAATGGCGGCAGCAGGTCGGCAAATGGTTCGTCCCTTTTGCGATCGGATTTGTCCTCGTCTATCCCGCAATCGTCATTGGTACCGCGGGCTTTGGCCGCGCGGTCAAATGGATCGACAATTTCGGCATCCAGATCCTGATCTACGTCATGCTTGGCTGGGGCCTCAATATCGTGGTCGGGCTCGCCGGCTTACTCGACCTTGGTTATGTGGCATTCTACGCCGTCGGCGCCTATTCCTATGCGCTTCTGGCCAAGGCATTCGACTTTTCATTCTGGATTCTCCTGCCGCTCGCCGGAATTCTCGCATCGTTCTGGGGAATTCTGCTGGGATTTCCCGTACTGCGCCTCCGCGGCGACTATCTCGCGATCGTCACGCTCGCGTTCGGCGAAATCATCCGTATCGTGCTGATCAACTGGGTGGACCTGACGAACGGCTATGCCGGCATCACCGGCATCCCGCGCCCGACATTCTTTGGAATTCCCTTTAACGCCGATGACAACGGATTTGCCGCCGTCTTCGGCCTCGAATTTTCTCCGCTATATCGAACCATCTTCCTTTACTACTTGATCCTCGCGCTGGCCCTGCTGACCGCCTTCGTGACGGTGCGCCTTCGGCGCCTGCCCGTCGGCCGCGCCTGGGAAGCACTGCGCGAAGACGAAATCGCCTGCCGGTCGCTCGGCATCAACACAACGAACACAAAACTGACCGCTTTCGCGATGGGCGCCATGTTTGCAGGCTTCGCCGGCTCATTTTTTGCGGCACGCCAGGGATTCATTTCGCCCGACTTGTTCACCTTCCTGGAGTCCGCGACAATCCTGTCGATGGTCGTTCTCGGTGGCATGGGCAGCCAGATCGGCGTCGCTATTGCAGCGATCGCGATGATCGGGGGCACCGAGATCATGCGCGATCTCGATTTCCTGAAACTGGTATTCGGGCCGACCTTCGATCCGACCCAATACCGCATGCTCTTGTTCGGCTTCGCGATGGTGCTCATCATGATATGGCGGCCGCGCGGATTGATCGCGACACGCGAGCCGTCACTTTTTCTCAAGGAGCGTAAGGCCATTGCCGCCGACCTGATCAAGGAAGGGCATGGCTAATGGGACGCGCCGGCGACATCCTGTTGCAGGTCGAGCATCTCACCATGCGGTTCGGCGGCCTGGTCGCGGTTGACGATCTGTCCTTCACGGCACGAGACGGCGAAATCACGGCCCTGATCGGCCCTAATGGCGCGGGGAAAACAACCGTATTCAACTGCATTACGGGCTTCTACAAGCCGAGCGAAGGTCGGCTCGCGCTCCGCCACGGAGATGCCGTCGCGTGGAATTGGCTCGATGCGCTCACCGCCAGCGGCAAGCAGCGCCGGGTGCGCGGCGTCAATGGCCTATACCTTCTCGAACGCATGCCTGATTACCTTGTCGCGCAACAGGCCCGCATCGCCCGCACGTTCCAGAATATCCGCCTATTTCCAGGCATGACTGTCCTGGAAAACCTACTGGTCGCCCAGCACAACCGGCTGATGCTTGCTTCAGGTTACACGCTCCTTGGCGTGCTCCGCTTTCCGTCATATTCAATTGCCGAACGCACGGCGATCGAGCGTGCACGCGACTGGCTCGATCGCATCGGATTGACAGCACGGGCCGACGATGCCGCCGGCGACCTGCCTTATGGCGCCCAACGCCGGCTCGAAATTGCGCGAGCCATGTGCACGGATCCGGCGCTTCTCTGCCTGGATGAACCAGCTGCGGGACTCAATCCTCGCGAAAGCGCGGAACTCAATGAGCTGTTGCTCGCCATTCGCCAAGAGTGCGCAATCTCGATTCTCCTGATCGAGCACGACATGTCGGTTGTGATGGGAATATCGGATCACGTCGTTGTCCTTGACTACGGCGTTAAGATCGCCGACGGCCCTCCGGCCGTGGTCCGCGACAATCCGAAAGTGATTGCGGCTTATCTCGGGGTTGCCGACCAGGACGTTGAGATTGTTGAAGCCGAGGTCGGCTTATGAGTGCACCTTTGCTCAGCGTGCGCGGCGTGAAAGCCTTCTACGGCCGAGTCATGGCGCTCAAAGGTGTCGACCTTGACGTCAACGAAGGCGAAATCGTCACCCTGATCGGCGCAAACGGTGCCGGAAAATCGACTTTGATGATGACGGTTTGCGGCAATCCTCGCGCGCGCGAGGGCACGATCGATTTTGCCGGCCATGACATAACACGACTGCCAACGCACGAGATTGCGCGACTCAAACTGGCGCAAGCCCCCGAAGGCCGACGCATCTTTTCACGCATGACGGTGCTCGAGAATTTGCAGATGGGCGCGACCGTGGCGCCGGGGGAAGAATTCACGCGGGACCTTCAACGTGTGCTTGCGCTCTTTCCGCGCCTCCAGCAACGCATCAATCAAAGAGGCGGTACACTATCCGGTGGTGAGCAGCAGATGCTTGCGATCGCACGCGCTTTGATGGCGCGTCCCCGCCTCCTGCTGCTCGACGAACCATCGCTCGGTCTTGCGCCGCTTGTCGTCCGGCAGATATTCGACGCGATAAGGACGCTCAACACCGAGGCTGGCCTTACCGTTTTTCTTGTCGAGCAGAATGCCTACCACGCGCTCAAGCTTGCCCACCGCGGCTACGTCATGGTCAACGGCTTGATTACGCTCTCCGGCACTGGCCGTGAACTGCTTGAACGCCCAGAGATCAAGTCGGCCTATCTTGAAGGAGGCCGCCGTTGAGCGAGGTATCGACTGCGTTCTCGATCCCCGAATTTCTCTATGAAGAGCACTCGTTCGGCGTGTTCCTTCTGGTTACCATCATTCTTGGCGGCGGGGCGGCGACGCTGGCGGGGCGCGCCATCGCGACGACCTGGCGACCATGGTGGCAGGTTGTCGCATATGGCCTTATTCTCGCCGGTGCGGTGCGCTTTATTCACTTCAGCCTTTACGGCGGTACATTCCTGTCTCTTCACTATTATCTGGTCGACGCCACCTTTTCGGTCGCGTTCAGTTCCCTGGGCTTCCGGGCCGCACGCGCGGCGCAAATGGTCCGGCAATATCGCTGGCTCAATGAACCGGATGGCCTCATGCGCTGGCGCCGGAAACTCCACTGACATAAGATTGCCCCCGGCAATGGGCCGGCTCCAGGTCGAGGGGGAAACAATATGAAAAAAATCACCACGCTCAGCTTTGTACTGAGCATTGCAATGGCCACGGCGGGAACCGCTGCCGCACAGGTCAAATTCGGCGTCGGCGGGCCAATCACCGGTCCAAGTGCTGCGACCGGCGCGCAAATGAAAAACGGCGTCGACCAGGCCGCCGCGGACATCAACGCGACCGGCGGAATTCTCGGCCAAAAAATCACCGTTTCCTACGGCGACGACGTTTCCGATCCCAAGCAGGGTGTATCGGTCGCCAACAAGTTCGCCGCCGATGGGGTCAAATTCGTCATCGGGCACTACAATTCCGGCGTAACGATCCCGTCGTCGGACGTCTACCAGGAAAACGGAATTCTGGAGATTACGCCGGCGTCGACCAATCCAACGGTGACCGAGCGCAAGATGTGGAACATTTTCCGCGTCTGTGGTCGCGATGACCAACAGGGCCAAGTGGCCGGCGAATACATCGTCAAACATTTCAAAGGCAAGAAAGTCGCCATCGTCCACGACAAGACTACGTACGGTAAGGGCCTCGCCGACGAATCGAAGAAAACAATGAACAAGGGCGGGATGAAGGAAGTGCTCTACGAAGGGGTCAACACCGGCGAGAAGGATTATTCGGCATTGGTGTCGAAGATAAAACAGTCGGGCGCCGATCTCGTTTATTGGGGAGGTCTCTACACCGAAGGCGGTCTCATCGTGCGGCAAATGCGCGATCAGGGCGTCAAGGCACCGCTGATGGGCGGCGACGGCATTACGTCTGACGAATTTGCCGCGGTTGGCGGCCCCGGCGTCGAGGGCACGCTAATGACCTATGGCCCCGATCCGCGAAACAAGCCCGAAGCCAAAAAAGTGGTGGAAGAATTCCGCGCGAAGAAATTCGAACCGGAGGCCTATACGCTTTACAGCTACGCGGGCGTCCAGATTATCAAGCAGGCTGCTGAGGCCGCAAAATCGCTCGACCCCAAGAAGGTCGCCGAAAAGATGCATTCCGGCATGCACTTCAAAACAGTGCTTGGCGACATCTCCTATGACAAAAAGGGCGATATCACCAAGCTCGATTACGTCATGTATGTCTGGAAAAAAGACGGCAGCGGAAAAATCACCTATGTCGAGTGCCCGGGCTCTGACTGCACCAAGGTGAAGTAGCGAATCCAAGATTGTGTGACACGGGGCCCGCCAACCGGCGGGCCTTTGTTTTTCTCAGCCGATTTTGCCAAGCACGGGGAACGCCTCGAGCAGCCACACGCTCACCTGGTTGATGCTTCCTGTCAGGAACGCTATCCCCGTCAACACGAGCAGCGCGCCCATGACTTGTTCGACACGGTGCAAATGGTTGCGAAAGCGGGATAAAAAAGCCGCGAACGGTTCGATAGCAAAGGCCGCAGCGATGAATGGCACCCCCAGACCCAGCGAATAAATTGCAAGGAGGCTTGCACCCTTCGCCACGGTCTGCTCGGAAGCCGCGACTGCCAGAATCGCGGCGAGGATCGGACCGATGCAAGGGGTCCAGCCGAAAGCAAAGGCGAGCCCAATCACATAGGCACCCCACAAGCCGACAGGCTTGCCGACCTCGAGCCGCTTCTGCCGATGCAACAACGCGATCGGCGTTACGCCAAGGAAATGCAAACCCATGACGATGATTGCAATGCCGGCAATCGTGGCAAGTGGACCGGAATACGCGCGGATGAGCGAACCGATAACGGTGGCGCTGGCGCCGAGCGCGACGAACACCGTCGAAAAGCCGAGAACAAACAGCACGGCCGCGGCCACGGTTTCCCGCTTGATCCGGGGTTCGGCTTCCTTGTCAGCAAAGCGTTCGAGCGTGGTGCCCGCCAGAAATACGAGATAGGGCGGCACCAGCGGCAGAACGCAGGGAGAAAGGAAGCTGACGAAGCCCGCCACCAAGGCGGCCAGGTAGTTAACATCGCTATTCATGCGGCCCTAAATGCGCCTGCAACTATGGCGATGGCAAGTCGCCCTGTATACATCTGACCTTGAAGTGATCAGGCCGTGAACGGGGACGATTGACGCGCGGATCCAAATCGTTTCCGCTCCCGCCGGGAGAAAAATCTTGCGCAATATGATTACGGATATTCCGGGCATAAGAATCGGCCATGCCGCCGACGACAAGCTCGGGTCGGGGTCCACGGTAATTATTTTCGACCACCCGGTCGTGGCGAGCGTCGACGTGCGCGGCGGCGGCCCCGGAACACGCGAAACCGCCCTGCTCGATCCGGCCCAAACAGTTGAAGGGATTGACGCGATCGTGCTGTCCGGCGGATCGGCGTTCGGGCTTGACGCTGCATCGGGCGCGCAAGCCTGGCTGCGCGAACAAGGCCGTGGATTTCAGGTCCGCGAAGCCCGCGTCCCCATTGTGCCGGCGGCCATTCTGTTCGACCTGTTGTCGGGCGGCGACAAGAATTGGGGCCGCTACCCTCCCTATCGTGAACTCGGTTATGCGGCGGCGAAAGACGCGCGGGGGGATTTTGCACTCGGAAGCGCGGGCGCCGGTCGCGGCGCAACGACGGTCAATCTTAAGGGTGGTATCGGCACGGCAAGCGCGAAGACGCGGAGCGGCTTGACGGTCGGCGCTCTCGCGGCCGCCAACGCGGCCGGTAGCATGACCATCGGCAACGGGCCCCACTTCTGGGCAGCGCCGTTCGAGCAGGGAAATGAATTCGGCGGCCGTGGCTGGCCGGCTTCTTTTCCCGCTGACGCCCTCGCGTTTCGGAGCAAAGGCAGCGTCGGCGAGAATACGACGCTGGCGGTCGTCGCAACCGACGCTAAGTTGACCAAGGCGCAGGCAAAACGCCTTGCCGTCATGGCGCAGAGCGGACTGTCTCGTGCGATTTATCCGGTGCACACGCCACTCGACGGCGACATTGTATTCGCCGCCGGTACGGGAGCAACGCCGCTGCCCGATACCGTCTTTTCCCTCAGCGAACTCGGCACGGTTGCCGCCAATGTGCTTGCGCGGGCCATCGCGCGCGGGGTCTACGAGGCCACCGCGCTACCATTCGACGGCGCCGTGCAGAGCTGGCGCGATCGTTTTGCATGACTGCGAACCGGACGCGACCTCGCGCGTTGTCGGTTTATGCCATCGACCGCGATCGCAGATATCAATTACCATCCCGAGCGTAAGCGGCTTGTCGTCACTTTTGTGACCGGGCGCATCTATGAATACGTCGACGTGCCGGTCGAAGTCGCTGCGTCGTTTCAATCGGCTTTCTCGAAAGGTACGTTTTTCAACACGTACATCCGCGATCGATATGACTTCCGCGAAATCGCGCAGGCTCGCTAGGCGAACCGTTCCGCGCGATAGGGCGCCGGATCGCAAAATGGCGGAGCGCCCGTGATCATCTCCGCGATCATGCGGCCGGTTGCGGGCCCCAGCGTCAGCCCCCAATGCGCGTGACCGATCGCGAGCCAAAGCCCCGCAAAGCCCGGTGCGCGACCGATCACGGGGCGCGAGTCGGGAAAACAGGGTCGGCTACCCATCCAGGTTTTGTCGTCTGCGCGATCGCCAAGCGGAAACAGCGCTCGTGCCATTGGCATGACGCGATCGAATTGCACCGGTGAAGGCGACGCATCGCGCGAAGCGAATTCAACGCCGGTCGTCATGCGGATGCCCTGCTCCATCGGCGTGATCAAGTAGCCGGCGTCGGCATCGAGGACCGGCCGCGAGAGCCCTGCATTGCCCTGCGCACGGAAATGCCGGTGATAACCGCGCTTGACTGCAAGGGGCAGCTTCACGCGCAGCAATTTGAGCAAATCCGGCGCCCATGGTCCGAGCGCCACGACACATTCCTTCGCGTCGAGCGCGCCCTCACTGGTTTCCACGCGCCACCGACCGCCGTTCGCGTGCAATGAACGCGCGTCACCAGCAAGAATAACGCCGCCAAGCTTCGCAAAGTGCGCGGCATAAGCGCGTGTCACACCGATCGGGTTGCTGATGCTCGCCGCCTGCGGCCAGAAGACAGCGTGCGCAAACACCGGATTAAGCGCCGGCTCGAGCACCTGAGCGCCGGCGGTATCGAGCGGCTGTAAAGGAAGGCCAAAGCTGGCGGCGGCATCGAATTCCGGTGCAAGCGCCGCAAAACTTTTCTCGCCGCGGTAGATCTTGAGCCATCCGGTCTTACGCAAATACTTCGTAGCGCTCGCCTCGGCCATCAGTGTTTCGTGCTCGGAAACCGCCCGTGAAAACAAAGGCCGTATCAACCGCGCCGTTTCCGCCAGATGGTCCGGCCGCGACGCCGCGCGGAACGCGAACAACCACGATGCGACATGCGGGAGAAAGGAAAGATGATAGTTGGCGTCGCCGGCCCGCTTGAGCGCGATGCGCATGAGCGCACGAGGGTCTGCAGGAAAAGCCGGCGGGATAAGGGTATTGCCCTCAATGACCCCGGCATTGCCGTACGACGTTTGCTCGCCGACGCCTGCGCGATCGACCAATGCGACGCTCATGCCGCGCTTGATGAGATGCAGCGCGACCGAAGTACCGACGATTTCGGCGCCCAAAACCATTGCGTCGGTCCGTGCCATGCCTCGATCACTCCTGCTTTTCGCGGCTCACCTCTTTTATATGGATTAGATCGCGGCCGCACCCCGTGGCCATGCCACAGGAAACGACCGCGTGTCATGGCGTTTACTGAAGCCGCAGGCAATGCGGCTTCAGCGACTTTCGGAAGCTCAGGCGATCGTGGAAAGGACCGACGCCGCTTGCGACACGAGCTGAGATTGCAACCGAATCAATTCTTCGATCAGATTGCTGTTATTCGAACCAGTCGTGGCCGACCCGCTCGCACCATCTCCGGTCGATCCGTCACCGGAGGAGCCTGTATTTGGAGTGCCGGCCGGTGTCGTCATGCTGACCGATGTACCATCGGCGTATGAAATGGTCGTGGTCGTCGAGCCATCGGAATTTGTTGCGGTCTGGGTCGTTGCGCCGTTTATATCCGTCGCATTGAGCAATGTTGCGACATCGCCCTGCTGGGCACCGCTTTGCGTGGAATCTGCGCTATCCATTTGGTGGTGATGGCCGTGGCTATGAGCCTTACCGAGTTCACCCTGGCTCACGCTGCCATCGCCATTGGCATCGAGTTTGCCGAACAAGGCATCCGCGCTTTGTGTATCAACGCCAACAGCACCGAGCGCCTGTTCGAATTCGGACTTGCTGATTTGTCCGTCACCATCCGTATCCAATTGCGAAAATAGATCGGAGGGCGAGTTGCCGACGACGCCGCTGGCGGATTGGCCTTGCAGCGATATCAAAGCCGCCAGTGTTCCGGGTTCAAACGATGACGCGGCTCCGGACCAGGTAGGGGTTGTATTCGATTGTGATTGGTCCGGACCGCCGGCATCCGCCGTCGTCTGATCCGGCGCCAGAAGCGGGTCAGTGCTCGCCGCTGCTGGGCCGCCGGAGCCACGCAACAGCAATTGCTGCAGGTAGGACAGCGCATTTGAGGATGCGCTAATCGACATGGACATGACTCAATACTCCTCAACGCGCCGCGTTGGGCGGCGGTCGTCGCACCCGCCTGAAGGAACGCAAAAGTCGCGCCAACACCCGGCAATCGAAAAAGCGGGCGTCCGCCTTGCGGTTGTCCACAGATCCGCTTGCGGATCCAAGGATTGACATCAACCGCGGAGGCAAATTTTGCCGCTCCGGAGACGTAATCTGCCGAGGCAGAGCTCCGCGGGCCACGCGTTGCCCCCCGGCGCACTCCGTGTTACCCGAACGTCTCCGGAGGCCCTCCATGCGCCCGCTCATTATCGCGCCGTCAATTCTTTCGGCCGATTTCGCCAAATTGGGCGATGAAATTCGCGCCGTTGAAGCGGCAGGTGCCGACTGGATCCATGTCGACGTGATGGACGGCCATTTCGTACCCAATATCTCCATCGGTCCGGCGGTGGTTCAGGCACTGCGGCCGCTTACCAGAAGAACGCTCGACGTCCACCTGATGATTGCTCCGTGCGACCCTTATCTCGAAGCCTTTGCCAAGGCTGGCTCCGACATCATTACGGTCCATGTCGAGGCGGGTCCGCATGTGCATCGCTCATTACAGGCGATTCGCGCCCTCGGAAAAAAGGCCGGCGTCACCATGAACCCGGCCACGCCGGTATCGAGCATTGAGCATGTCATCGACATGGTCGATCTCATTCTTATCATGTCGGTCAATCCAGGATTTGGCGGCCAGGCCTTTATCCCGGCCGCACTCGACAAACTCCGTGAAGTGCGCTCGCTCGTCGGCGCACGGCCGATCGACATAGAAGTTGACGGCGGCGTGACATCCGAGAACGCATCGCGTGTCGTGCAGGCCGGGGCGAACGTACTTGTCGCCGGCTCGGCGGTCTTTAAGGGCGGCAACTACAAAGCCAACATCGCGGCGATCCGCAATGCAGCGGCGATCGCCCGTGGGGAAGCAGCGTGATGTTTCTTTCATCGCCGGGCCTGACCCAGCCATCCCAATTAGGGATGCACAGCGCCCACCTAAGCGAGATCGCCGGGACAAGCCCGACGATGACGATTGTAAGAATAATGTCCGGCCTGCGACGATGATACTCCGCTATTCCCGCCCCGAGATGATCGCCATTTGGTCTCCGGAAACCAAATTTCGCATCTGGTTTGAGATCGAGGCGCACGCCGCCAACGCCATGGCGGAGCTCGGAATGATCCCGAAGGATGCCGCAAAAAAAATCTGGGAAAAGGGCAAGACCGCCAAGTTCGACGTTGCGCGCATCGATGCGATCGAAGCCGAGGTCAAACACGACGTCATTGCTTTCCTCACTCACCTTTCCGAAATCGTCGGGCCTGAAGCTCGCTTCGTTCACTCGGGCATGACCTCATCCGACGTGCTCGATACATGTCTGAATGTGCAGCTCGTGCGCGCCGCCGACATTTTGATTGCCGACGTGGACGTGCTCCTGGCCGCAATCAAGCGCCGCGCCTTCGAATACAAGATGACCCCAACCGTTGGCCGTTCGCACGGTATTCATGCCGAACCGACCACTTTCGGGTTGAAACTCGCCTACGCCTATGCCGAGTTCACTCGCGCGCGCGAACGATTGACGGCCGCGCGCAAGGACATCGCCACCTGCGCCATATCCGGCGCGGTCGGCACATTCGCGCAGGTCGATCCGCGCGTGGAAGCGTACGTCGCCAAGGCGATGGGCCTCGCGGTCGAGCCGGTCTCGACACAAATCATCCCGCGCGACCGCCACGCAATGTATTTTGCGACGCTCGGTGTGGTTGCCTCCTCGATCGAGCGCCTCGCAACGGAAATTCGGCACCTGCAGCGTACCGAAGTCCTGGAAGCGGAGGAATTCTTCTCTGAAAAGCAGAAGGGCTCGTCGGCCATGCCGCACAAGCGCAATCCTGTGCTGTCGGAGAACGTCACGGGTCTTGCCCGCATGGTCCGCGCTTATGCACTTCCCGCCATGGAAAATGTCGCACTCTGGCACGAGCGCGACATCTCGCATTCCTCGGTGGAGCGCATGATCGGCCCCGACGCCACCGTCACGCTCGACTTCGCACTCGCGCGACTAGCGTCGATCATCGACAAGCTTGTTGTCTATCCATCCACGATGCAGAAGAACCTCGACAGGCTTGGTGGCCTGATCCATTCGCAGCGTGTGCTGATTGCCCTCACACAGAAAGGCGTTGCGCGCGAAGATGCCTACCGCCTGGTGCAACGCAATGCGATGAAGGTCTGGGAGGGCGACAGCGACTTTCTCGCGTTGCTCAAAGCCGATAAGGACGTGCGGGCAAAGCTTTCCGACAAAGAGCTCGAGGCAAACTTCAACCTCGACCATCACTTTAAGCACGTCGATACCATCTTCGGGCGGGTATTTGGCGCATGATTTCCGAAATTGGCGACCGGTTTTCTCACCTGACCACCCGTAGTCCAGAAGCCGCCTGACGCTGTGCGCGACCCCACCGCCAATTTCGATTTTCTTGTGCTGCCGGGCTTGGGCAATTCCGGCGTCGATCACTGGCAGTCATATTGGTGTATGGCATTTCGGAATGCGACACGTGTCTTGCAGGACGAGTGGGACAAGCCGGCACTTGTATCCTGGCTCAACCGGCTGGACGCCGCACTGGCCAGCGGCACGCGCCCAGCGATCCTCATCTGTCACAGCCTCTCCTGCTCGCTCGCCGCCCACTGGGCGCAGCGCGGGCAACCTGGGCGGGTCAAGGCCGCGCTGCTGGTTGCGCCATCCGATCTCGAGCGCCCCGACGCTCCTGCTGCAACGCGCGATTTCCTGCCGATACCGCGGCAGAGGTTTCCGGTGCCAACGCTGGTTGTGGCATCCACGGACGATACTTTTGTAAAGCCGGCGCGCGCTCGAGAGTTCGCCGGAAGCTGGGGCGCGGACTACTGCGAACTGCCGGAGCTAGGGCACATCAACAGCGTATCGCGGCTTGGTATGTGGCCGCAGGGCCTGTTGCTGCTTGGTCGGCTGATCGAGCGGACCGAGGCCTGACGTGGCGGCCGCTCCCACCATCCTTGTCTTCGACTTCGGCCTCGGCGGCCTGACAGTCTATCGCGAAGTGAAGGTGGCAAGGCCCGACGCAAAATTCGTCTATGTTGCGGATGATGCCGGCTTTCCCTACGGCAATCTGGACGAAGACAGGCTGATCGAGCGCGTCATCGAGGTAGTCGGCACCGCCATAACAGACCATGCTCCCGACCTTGTCGTGGTGGCCTGCAACACCGCGTCCACACTGGCGCTCGGCGAACTCCGCACCCGGTTTCGCGTGCCGTTTGTCGGAACGGTGCCCGCGATCAAGCCCGCCTGCGCGCAGTCGGCGACAAAGCGCGTCACTGTGCTCGGGACCCGGGCAACCGTCGGGCGCGAGTATACTCATGCACTCATCCGCGAATTTGGTTCTGGCTGCGACGTGCACCTCATCGGCTCGACGCGCCTTGCAGCGGATGCCGAGGCGGAGCTTGCGGGAATTCCGTTGCCGGACGCGGCAATCGCCGCCGAGATTGCCCGCTGCTTCGTCGAAAAGGACGGCAGACGCACCGACACGATCGTGCTTGCCTGCACGCACTACCCGCTGTTGACCGAACGCTTCCGTGTCAATGCGCCGTGGCCGGTAACCTGGCTCGATCCGGCGCCGGCAATCGCACGGCGCGTTGCCGATCTGATGCGCGCGCGGGCGCCCGGCGACCCCCCGCCACTCCCGCAAATCCTGTTTACGTCCGGGCGTCCGCCGTCGCCCAAACTCGCGGCGTCACTTGCGCGGTTTGGCTTCTAGCCGAACAGGTGCGGTTGCAATTCCAGAAAGCCGCGCCAGATCATGTCGAGCGCGACGTAAAGAATGATCGCAAATCCGACATAAGCCATCCAGCGATGCTTGTTGAGAAGACGGGCGATGTACCCCGCGGCGATACCCATAAGGACAATCGAGAGGCCAAGACCGAAGACCAGCGCAGCCGGATGGTCGCGCGCGGCGCCGGCCACCGCGAGCACGTTGTCGAGTGACATCGATACGTCTGCGAGCACGATCTGCCAGGCGGCTTGCGCAAAGGTTTTCGGCGCCGCTTGTGTCTCTCCGGATGCCAAGGCCATTTCGGCAGCGTGTGCGCCCGGGCCGCGCAGTTCGCGCCACATCTTCCAACACACCCATAAAAGCAAAATGCCCCCGGCGAGCAACAGGCCGACAATTGCCAGGAGTTGAAGCGCCACAGCCGCAAACGCGAGCCGCAGCACGGTCGCTATGATGACGCCGACGAGGATCACGCGTGCCCGGCGTTCGGCTGGCAAGCCGGCTGCGGCAAGGCCGATGACAATGGCATTGTCCCCCGCCAGTACCAGATCGATGGCCATGACCTTGAGAAAGGCTGCGGCCGCGTCGGCTGTGATTAAGCTGCTCATCGGGGCCCCTTTTTGTCATTCAGTCCGACATCGCAGCCATCGCGGCTGCCAGAGGGGCCCGGTCTGATCCGTCGATGATGGTCATTGGCCCCCTGGAAATCAAGCAAAACCGGGGCGGACGCGCCGGTTTGCCGCTGGCGTTTACTGACCAGACGCGGTTTGACAGGGCGTCCCGATCCCCCTAAAACCCGCGCGCCCGGCGGCATTCAGGTTCGCCGGGCGTTTCGCGACCCGTGGCACGGCCTTGCGCTTCAAGAGGCTATGCCTGTCGGTTCCGGCCCTTGCCGGGACAGAGGAGGGCGCGATCCTCAGCCAACAGCAATGATAATCGAGGACGCGAATGACCAAGCGCATGGAATCCAAGTACAAGATCGACCGCCGGATGGGTGAAAACATCTGGGGTCGCCCAAAAAGCCCGGTCAACCGGCGCGAATATGGCCCCGGCCAGCACGGCCAGCGCCGCAAGAGCAAGCTTTCAGACTACGGTGTGCAGCTCAAGGCCAAGCAGAAGCTGCGCGGCTACTATGGAAACATCTCAGAGCGCCAGTTCCGCGGCATCTATCAGGAAGCCCGGCGTCTCAAGGGCGATAGCGGCGCGCACATGATCGGCTTGCTCGAGCGCCGGCTCGATGCACTCATCTTCCGCGCCAAATTCGTGCCAACAGTTTTCGCGGCACGTCAATTCATCAGCCATGGCCACATCAAGGTGAACGGCAAGCGGGTCACCATCCCGAGCTATAGGGTGAAAGTCAGTGACGTTGTCGAAGTGAAGGAGAAGTCGAAGCAGCTCGCGCTGGTTCTCGAAGCCCAGGCTTTGGCCGAGCGCGATGTGCCCGACTATATCGAGGTCGATGGATCGAAGCTGACGGCCAAACTTATCCGCGTGCCAGTGCTGACCGATGTGCCCTATGCGGTGCAAATGGAGCCGCATCTGGTCGTCGAATATTATTCGCGCTGACCGCGACCACCCAGCGAACGAGAGAACAATACAGACGGCCGGCGCCGGACCTTCCGCGCCGGCCGTTTCATTTTCTTTGTGGGCAAACGATTCGAATCAAGCGACTCGGTCGGCGCCGAATTCGCCGCACGGGGCGTGAGTTATCCCCGACTAAAGATACCGTGCACAGGTTATTTTGTGGCTGCATTGCGACTATTCGCTACATTTAGTGGTCAAAAAGCGCTATTAACGGCGCGCGGTCCTCGAATCACAGGACCTGCCTAGGGAGACTCCGCAATGAAAGGGATCGATACCATCAAGGAGTGGGTCGGGGCGTTGACGGAATTAGCGCTGATGCTGCTCGCATTGGCGATCGTGCTCTCGTTGTTGGTCGGCGCAAACCTGCCGTTCTTCGGCGCCGTGACAGCGAACATCATGGGTTGGGTGAAGGACATGGGCGGGAACGGTCTCGTCGGTCTGATCACACTTGGGATCGTCCTCTGGCTGTTCTCGAACAGGAAAATGGCCTGACGCAGGCTAACGGTCAGCTGAGACCGAACTGCTGACACGATCGGGGTGGGGAGCGCTGCTCCCCACCCAAAGAATTGCATGAGTTATCATGGAGTTCTGCCATGCGGAAATTCATGGCCAACATGGCCATCGCGAAAAACTTTCTGTGGGAGTTCGTCGAACTCGGTTTCGTCAGCATTCTCGCGATCATGCTGATCTATCTGATCCTCGGACAAGGCTCCGGGGGCTTTGTGTTGTCGGTGGCCGACAACGTCACCAAGTTCGCGAGTTCTGTGCCGACGCCAAGCCTGGTCGGGTTGGCTCTGGTCCTCGGTGTCATCTACTTGTTGATGAATCGTCTCCGCTAGCCGGACCAAACCCGTTCCCCGCTCCGATGGAGCCCGACTCCGGAAAGGTGGCGGGCCAAATGGCTTTGGCGTAGAAGGCGGCAAGCCTTCCGCAAAGCCGATAGCATCCCGCGATGCCGAACCTAAACCGTCGTTGTTTTCTTGCCGCAGCAGCCGCAGGGCTTGCCGCGACATCCCTGCCCGCCTTCGCGGCGGTGCCCTATCGATTCAAGCAAGGCGCGTTCGATGTAACGGTCATCAGCGACGGCCATCTTGTCTTGCCGACGAACTTCCTAGCGCCGGATGCACCGGCAGCGGAGCGTGAGGCGTTGCTCAGGGCGACGGGGGAAAGCGGAGCGCAGTACAATTCGCCTACCAATGTCACATTGATCGGTGTGAAAGACGAACTGATCCTCGTCGATATGGGCTCTGGCGATCGCTTCATGCCGACGGCCGGAAAGCTCTGGGACAATCTCAAGGCGGCCGGAATCGATAAGCACAAGATCACCAAGGTGATTTTCACCCACGGCCACCCCGATCATCTCTGGGGGACGATCGACGAACTGGACGAGCTCGTGATGCCCGACGCCGCATATTTTGTCGCGAGCGCCGAGTGGGATTTTTGGACTGGCGCGAACGCCACGCGCGGGTTGCCGTCCGAACGTGCGGGCTTCGTTACCGGCGCGCGGCGCAACTACGCGGCGATCAAGGGCAAGGTGAAAATGATCGAGGCCGGCGACGAGATCGTATCCGGCCTGCGCATTGTCGAAACGCCCGGCCATACCCAGGGTCATGTGTCGCTCGAGCTTGCCGGTAATGACGGTCTGATCGTCGGGGGCGACGCGCTCACGCACTCGATCATTTCGTTCCAGCATCCCCAGTGGAAACCGACAGCCGACCACGTGCCCGACAAGGCGGTAGCAACGCGCCTCAAGCTGCTCGACCGGCTCGCCGCCGATCGATCAAGGCTGATCGGGTTCCACCTGCCCTATCCGGGAGTGGGGCGGGTCGAGCGCAAGGACAGCGCCTATCGCTTCGTCCCGGCTGCCTGACTCAATACGGCGCCGGCACCATCAGCGCGGAGAGCGCACCGGCGACGGGGAGCCATGCCGCTGCCATCCCGACACCGGTTTTACCGCGACGGTTGAGCGTGAACCCCGCGACAGGGGCGGCCAGACATGCAATCAGCGCCAGAACGTAACCGACACCCGCGATAGCCCCCGCATGTGAGCTTTCCGGGCCACTCCCGAACATGAATCCGGATACGCCCACCAGCAATGCTGCAAGCGCAAGATCCGCGATCGTTGCAAGTACGAGGAAGACTTTGGCCACGCCCGGCGCGTCAGGCGGTCTGACGAACGGAAACGCCTTTGTCTTTCAGGGCCTGCTGCAGTTCGCCGGCCTGAAACATCTCGCGCACGATGTCGCAGCCGCCGACAAACTCGCCCTTCACGTAGAGCTGAGGAATCGTCGGCCAGTTGGAATAGGTCTTGATGCCGTCACGAATTTCGTCGGATTCCAGCACGTTGACGCCTTTGTAGCTGACACCAAGGTGGTCGAGGATCTGCACGACCTGACCGGAAAACCCGCACATCGGAAACTGCGGCGTGCCTTTCATGAACAGCACAACGTCGTTTGCCTTCACTTCATTGTCGATGAATTGTTCGATTCCCATGGCTCATCCTGTTGGGCGCTCAAACCGCCTCGCTATGGATATATGTACTCCAAAAGTTACCGCCAACCCAAGAGGACCGGCACGATTCACCGGCTTTTTGGAGCGTAAAATGTGCCCTCGACTTCGAAAATGTCGTCCTGGTTGAGCTTGGCCACTTCGACGATGGTGCGCGGCGGGTAAGGGCCGGCGCCCCAGAGCTGTTCCTGGACGGAGTTCACCAGCGGCCGCAGGCGGTTCATGTCGGTAACGAAGACCGTCAGACGCACGCAATCGGAAAGACCGACGCCTTCGGATTGCGCGATCGTCGTCATGTTCGCAAACGCCTGGCGGATGCGGGCCTCGTCGCCGGAGACCAGAGCGTTGTTCGCCGGATCGATGCCGCGCATGCCGGCGACGAAAACGAAATCGCCCGCCCGCGCGCCCAGAACTCCATGTGCCGGTCGGCTTGATGGAACCTTTTGGCGCGAGCACGCGAACGGCGCTGCTCTTGCTCATCACGGCGTGCCGGTCTGCAATGCGAGGGCGTGCAGCACTCCGCCCATCTGGCCCTTGAGCGCTTCGTAGACCAGCTGGTGCTGCTGAACCCGCGACTTGCCCTTGAAGGAAGCGGAAATAACCGTCGCGGCGTAATGGTCACCGTCACCGGCAAGGTCGCGAATCGACACTTGCGCGTCCGGGATGTGCGCCTTGATCAGCCGCTCGATTTCAACGGCGTCCATGGCCATCGGCCGGGTCCTCGAAAATTCTCTACAGTTCGCCGGCCATGTAGGTCGGCAGCCAGGATTCGAAACGTTCCCGTAGAATCGTGACTAGGATGGGACGCTCTCCCGCGAGCGTCAATGTGTCGCCGCCGGTCTTCCCGATCGCCCAAACCGGAACGTTTGCCTCCCTCGCCCGCGCCAGCACCGCATTGACTTCGGCGTTCGGCACGGTGACGAGATAGCGCGCCTGGTCCTCGCCGAACCAATGGGCATGGGCGGGAATATCGGACGGTGCGGCATCGATCTGCGCGCCGATCCCCGAGGCGATTGCCATTTCGGCGAGGCCAACCAGCAGACCGCCATCGGAAAGATCGTGCGAAGCGGTGGCCGCCCCGTCGAGGATCAGCCCGCGCACGAAATCGCCGTTCTCGCGTTCCTCGGTCAAATCGACCGGCGGCGGCGCACCTTCTTCGCGCCGGCACAGCTCACGCAGATACATCGACTGTCCGAGCCAGCCCGTCGTTTCGCCGACCAGAAGAATCGTCTCGCCCGCCCGCTTGAAAGCGAGCGTCGCCGATTTCGTGAAATCGTCGATGAGACCGACCCCGCCGATCGAGGGTGTCGGCAGGATCGCACGGCCGTTCGTTTCGTTGTAAAGCGACACGTTTCCGGACACGACAGGAAACCCGAGCGCCTTGCAGGCCTCGGAGATGCCGCGGATGCAGCCGACGAGCTGGCCCATGATCTCGGGACGCTCAGGATTGCCGAAATTGAGATTGTCGGTGATCGCAAGCGGCCTAGCGCCCACCGCGGTGAGATTCCGCCAGCACTCCGCCACCGCCTGCTTGCCGCCCTCCACAGGGTCGGCTTCGCAGTATCGGGGCGTTACATCGGTGGTAAGTGCGAGCCCTTTCGGACCGTCCTCAATCCGCACCACCGCCGCATCGCCGCCGGGCCGCTGCACGGTGTTCCCGAGAATGACATGGTCGTACTGCTCCCATACCCAGCGCTTGGAGCAGAGATCCGGCGTCGCCAGCAATTTCTCCAGCGCCTCGATCGTTCCCAACGGCGCCCGCACGTTTTCGGCCTCAATCTCGTCCGGCTTGGCCGCACTCACAAAAGGCCGCTTGTATTCCGGCGCCTGATCGCCCAGTTCCTTGATCGGCAAATCCGCCATCACGTCGCCACGGTGGCGGACGATGAAACGTTTCGTCGGCGTGGTCTCTCCCACCACGGCGAAATCGAGACCCCATTTGCGGAAGATCGCCTCCGCTTCCTTTTCTTTTTCTGGCTTGAGCACCATGAGCATGCGCTCCTGGCTTTCCGAGAGCATCATCTCATAGGCACTCATGCCCTCCTCGCGGCACGGCACCTTGTCGAGGTCAAGCGTGACCCCAAGATCGCCTTTGGCGCCCATCTCCACCGCCGAACAGGTGAGACCCGCCGCGCCCATATCCTGAATGGCGATCACGCATCCCTTCTGCATGATCTCGAGACAGGCTTCGAGCAGCAGCTTTTCGGAAAACGGATCGCCAACCTGCACGGTCGGCCGCTTGCCCTCCAAGTCCTCATCGAATTCCGCCGAGGCCATCGAAGCCCCGTGAATACCATCGCGCCCGGTTTTGGAGCCGAGGTAGACAATCGGCATGCCGACGCCGGAGGCCGCGGCGTAGAAGATCTGATCCTTGCGCACGATACCCACCGCCATCGCATTGACCAGGCAATTTCCGTCGTAGCGCGGGTGGAAACGTACCGAACCGCCAACCGTGGGCACGCCGAACGAATTGCCGTAGCCGCCAATGCCGGCAACCACGCCGCTCACGAGATGCCTGGTCTTTGCGTGCGACGGTGCGCCGAAGCTCAACGCGTTCAAACAGGCGATCGGCCGCGCGCCCATCGTGAACACATCGCGCAGAATGCCGCCGACGCCGGTCGCCGCGCCCTGATAGGGCTCGATATAGCTCGGGTGGTTGTGGCTCTCCATCTTGAACACGCAGGCAAGGCCATCGCCGATATCGATGACGCCGGCATTTTCGCCCGGTCCCTGGATCACCCACGCTCCCTTGGTCGGCAATGTGCGCAGATGCGCCTTCGACGATTTGTACGAGCAATGCTCGTTCCACATGGCCGAAAAAATGCCGAGTTCGGTGAGCGAAGGCTCACGGCCGATCAATTTGAGGATGCGCTCGTATTCGTCGGCCTTCAGGCCGTGCTCGGCGATCAACTCGGGGGTGATGCGAACGTCGTTCGGGATCACGTTTATGCCGCACAGTCCAGTATATCGACCAGCCCTGCAAACAGACCACGCCCGTCGGTCGGGCCGATCTCGGCTTCGACGTGGTTTTCGGGGTGCGGCATCATGCCGAGCACGTTGCCGCGATCGTTGAGAATCCCGGCAATCGCATTGGTCGAGCCGTTGACGTTGAATGCAGGATCACGCGTTCCGTCGGGTCCGACATAGCGGAACACGACCCGTCCCTCGCCTTCCAGGCGCGCGACTGTTTCTGCATCAGCGGCGTAGTTGCCTTCGCCGTGCGCGGTCGGCACGCGGATGACCTGCCCCGCATTGTAGCCGCGGGTGAAGGCCGTGTCGGAGCGTTCCACTTTGAGGAAAATATCGCGGCAGATAAATTTCAGCCCTGCATTGCGCATCAGCACGCCGGGAAGAAGCCCGGCCTCGCAGGCAATCTGGAAGCCATTGCACACCGCAAGCACCAATCCGCCTCTTGCGGCATAGGCGCGCACCGCATCCATAATCGGGCTGCGCGCCGCGATTGCACCGCAACGCAGATAATCGCCGTAGGAGAAACCGCCGGGAATGACAACAAGGTCGGTACCGGCCGGAAGTTCCGTCTCGGCATGCCACACCATCGCCGGCTCGCGCCCGGAGATGAGACGCAGCGTGCGCGCCATATCTCGTTCGCGATTGATGCCGGGAAAGACGAGAACTGCGGCTTTCATCCCAGCACGTCCACCTTGTAGTTCTCGATTACCATATTGGCGAGCAGCTTGTCGGCGGCCTGCTTGAGCAGGGTCTCCGCCTTGGCGCGATCGCTGCCCTCGATCTCGATGTCGAACACCTTGCCCTGCCGCACGCTGGACACGCCGACGAGCCCCAGCGAGCGCAGCGCGCCTTCGATGGCCTTGCCCTGGGGGTCGAGGATGCCGGATTTCAGCGTTACGGTGACTCGGGCTTTCATTGCGGTTTTTCGGGCGATTCCGGCCTCAACGACCTGACCTAGCATCCGCGGATGGCGGCCTCAACCATGCGGACGAGCCCTGCACAGGTCATCTTGCCCGTGCCTGATTTCAAGGCGAAACACATCGAAATCGGGGTGCAGGCCCATGGGTTGCAGGACCATGGGTTGCGGGGCGGGTCAAGGCGCGTTTGCCCGGGAGCGCCACGTGAAGGGCCACGTGAAGCGCCACAATAGCAGGCGCCCGCGATTACCGCCCCGATGTCACGATGCCCTGCACCATCTCGCCCAGCCGCTGCCGATCGGGCTTGCCGTTCCCGTTCCTCGGCATTTCGGCCACCCCGATGAAGCGCACCGGCACATGCGTCTGCGCGAGCTTTGCCTGGCAGTGCTTGCGCAGGCCCTCCTCGTCCAGCGCCCCCTCAGGCACGACGAGAGCCCACACCTCGTCAATGCCGAGTTGATCCGGCGCCGTGAAGGCCAGCGCTTCACGTACTCCAGGGAAATCCGTGAGCGCCTCTTCGATGATCCGCGGACTGACCTTATCGCCGCCAAGATTGAGCACCTCTTTCTTGCGCCCGGTGATGACCAGCATTTTCTCCGCAGTCACATAGCCGGTGTCGCCGGTATCGAAATATCGATCTTCGGAAAACATTTCGGTTTGGACGGGGTCGTCAAGATATCCCTCGACGCTGACCGAGGTGCGCACGCGCACCGATCCTTCCTGGCATTCGGGCAGCAGCGTCCCATTCTCGCCGACAATCTGCACCGACACATCGGGCGCGATATATCCAACGGCGCCGGCCGTGCCTTTGATCGCGTGCGCGGGCGCGGACGAGATGGTCGAAGTCTCGGTCGTGCCGTAATAGAAAATAAGATCCGAGCACATGCGTGCCCGCACCCGCTCCGACAATGAATCGTGCAGCGGGCTTCCGGCCGAAATGATGATGTCGAAGCCGCAGCGAAAGTCGCGATTGGCATCGTAGAATTTTAGAAAACCGCTCAGCCCGCCGGGCGAGGCGATCAGCCCCTGCACCTTGTAGAGCTCGAAGGTCTGCAGCGTCTCCATCGGCGACGGGCCGGGAAAAAACATGGTGCCGCCGCGCGAGAGCACATACAGAATGTGCCGGAAGCCGCCGCTGGAGCCCAGACCGTAGTCGCTGAAAAAGCGCGAATAGCTTGGGAAATTTTTCCCGAATACGTGATTGTAGCGCGCGAGCCGCGCGAGCTGATTGTTGTGCGTGAAACCGACCGCTTTCGCTTCCCCGGTGGAACCCGACGTCAGCGAAATGCGACAAATATCATTGCCGTTGCCGTTATAGACGCGGCTCTCATCGACGGGCACGCCCTTGCCCGACATCCACGAAAGGTCCACCGGAACGACTTTCGCGTTTCCATTGCCGAACGTGCCGGGCGTGTCGGTAATGATCACGTCGGCGCGCAGGCCCGAGGGAAAGATTTCGCCGACCGATACGGTGGCAGCACCGATGTGCATCAGGCCCAGCGAAAGCGCCGTGTGAAAGATGTGGTCCTTCACCTGGATCGCGACCACATGCCTGGGCGCAATGCCGACGCGGACGGCCCGATGACCCACGCTGTGGATGAAGCGCGCCAGTCTCGCATAGCTGATGACGCCTAGAGCAGTGCCGGGAGCGCATAAAGCCGGTGCCGGCGGGTCGTGCCTGGCCTGAAAGAGAATTGGCTCGACGACGTTCACATCTGATCTCGAAAATTATCGCCCGCTGTTTGCGCCGCGGCTTTGGCGTTGCCGATACGCCACATACGCGGTGGGAAAGGCGCGCGCGTCCTCCGATCAGGTGACGCGCGGTGAAAAAAGGTGTGGCAACGAAAACCCTTGGGATTCCGTCGCCAGACGGGTCGAAATCGGGGTTGGAATAATGAAAAAGTTTTTGCTGGCCACCGTATCGATGGTGGCGCTTACGAGCGTCGCGCGCGCGGCCGATATGTCCGATGCATTAAAGGCCCGAGCTCAGATCTATTCTCCTGGGCCGACAAGGATGTGGGAGGGCGCATATTTTGGAGTCCAAGGCGGCGTAGCTCGCAGAGGCGCATCGTTTAACGATGGGGGTGCCTTCGCAGGCGACGCCCGTACGACACAATTCGACGGCAGCAGGACGGGCGCCACCATTGGCGGATTGCTTGGCTACAACTGGCAACTAGGCAGCTTCGTCTACGGAGTAGAAGGCGACTGGAATTGGATTGGTGCAAAGACGACCCAGGTCGTCCCCAACTTCGGCCTCTTCGGTGCCAATCTTTCGACCGCATTCGACGTCAGTTGGCTCGCCTCGGTGCGCGGCCGCGCGGGGCTCGCATTGGATTCAACGCTGCTTTATATCACCGGTGGCCCAGCTTTTGGTCGTGTAGAGAATAATGCTGGTATTACTACGCCCCTAACCAACACCTCTTTCCCCCAAGACCAAACCAAGGTCGGCTGGACGGCGGGCGTCGGCGCCGAATACATGCTGTCGCAGCATTGGACCGCCCGCGCTGAATTCCGTTATGTCGACCTTGGAAGGAACAGTGTGGCGTGTACCACTACTACTCGTTCCTGTTCCATCGGACGCAGCGCCTACCGTGGCGAATTCAGCAACACACTCAAGCTGGGTCTCGTTGGCTTGAACTACAAGTTTTAGGTGCAGCCTCTCCGCTGTCATGGCCGGATTTATTCCGGCCATGACGACAAGTACAAGCGCGCAGGTGCCCGACACAAGGCCGGGCATGACAAGTGTGGCGCAGCCTGCAAGCGTCATGGCCGGATTTATTCCGGCCATTGCGATCAGGTTGGCACGGGCCGAGCCCTCATAAACGAGATGGCCGGGACAAGCCCGGCCATGACGCAAATCAGATCCGTCGTTTGAGCAATTAGCCCTTCACCAGAACCGGGCCCGTACCCTGCGGGCGCTCGCCCTCGTTCATGATGCCGAGGCGCTTGGCCACTTCGGTATAGGCTTCGACCAGGCCGCCCAGATCGCGGCGGAAACGGTCCTTGTCGAGCTTGTCGTTGGTCTTGATGTCCCACAGCCGGCAGCTGTCGGGCGAAATCTCATCGGCAACGACGATGCGCATCACGTCGTTTTCCCAGAGCCGGCCGGTCTCCATCTTGAAGTCCACCAGACGGATGCCGACGCCGAGGAACAGCCCGGAGAGGAAATCGTTGACGCGGATGGCCAGCGCCATGATGTCGTCGATCTCCTGCGGCGATGCCCAGCCGAAAGCAGTGATGTGCTCTTCCGAAACCATCGGATCGTTGAGCTTGTCGTTCTTGTAGTAGAACTCGATGATCGAGCGCGGCAGCTGCGTGCCTTCCTCAATGCCCAGGCGCTGGGCCAGCGAGCCGGCGGCGACATTGCGCACCACCACCTCGAGCGGAATGATCTCCACCTCGCGGATCAGCTGCTCGCGCATGTTGAGCCGGCGGATAAAGTGCGTCGGCACCCCGATGTCATTGAGGTGCTGGAACACGTATTCCGAGATTCGGTTGTTGAGGACGCCCTTACCCTCGATCACCTCGTGCTTTTTGGCATTGAAGGCGGTCGCGTCGTCCTTGAAATGTTGAATCAGTGTTCCGGGCTCCGGGCCTTCATAAAGGACCTTTGCCTTGCCCTCGTAAATGCGACGGCGGCGGCTCATGGGCGTGTACCGTGGTTTGTGAAAGTCCATCGGATTGCCGTGGCTCCTTGTTGTGAGACTTTGCAAGATCCGCGGCTGCGGGACCGGACCGATCGCTGGACGCGCCGGCGGCCCGGGCACCGATTCAACCTAGCCGATCGGTCGGGGCAGCACAATCACGCCACGCCCGTGTTTTCCACTTCGTATTTTCGCCGCAATAGCGCGGCCGGATGTTGCCTTGACGGTATCCCGACGATATGCAAGGCGGCAGCGATGAAGCAATGTGAGCGATTTTAACGATCGCAGTAACGAGGGGCGTCATGGCAACAACTTTCGACAAGCGCGAAGAAGGCTTCGAGAAGCAGTTCGTGCACGACGAGGAGCTCCGGTTCAAGGCGATGGCCCGCCGCAATAAAATGCTCGGGCTGTGGGCGGCTGGAATTCTCGGCAAAAGCGGCGCCGACGCAGAAGCCTATGCCAAGGACGTCGTGATGACCGAGTTCGCGGAAGGGGGCGATAACGAGGTCGCCCGCAAGATGGCCGTAGACCTGCAAGCCAAGGGCATCACCGAGCAGCAAATCCGCACGAAAATGACCGAACTGCTGGCGCAGGCAGTCGCCGAGGTGAAGAAGAGCGGATAGCGCCTTCGGGCGCCCGACGCGGTACGCCGCAGCTCCGGGACCGCGTAATTTTCCCCGATCCGGGGCCTGCAGCACGCAACCTCGATGCGCTACGTGCCGCACTGCCCGGTAAACACTGCGAGAACATGATGGCAGCAAGCTCGGTTTTCGCCCTCGCCCGGCGCCTGCGCGCGGGTGAAACGGTTTTTGCCGGCTGGTCCATGCTGGGTTCTCCGATCGTGGCAGAGACAATGGCGCGCGAAGGCTTTGCCGCCATCGTGCTCGATTCCCAGCACGGGCTGTGGGATGTCGCGGCCCTCATCGCCGGCATCGGCGTGGTCAACCATGCCGAAGCCGCGCCCATCGTGCGGGTGCCACTCAATGACTACGCCCTGGTATCACGTGCGCTCGACTTCGGCGCGGAGGCGATTATCGCGCCGATGATCAACAGCGCCGCCGACGCCCGGCAATTCGCGGCGGCCGCGAAATATCCGCCGGTTGGCGAGCGCAGCTGGGGGCCGCTGCGCGCCATGGCGTTGCAGGCGCCGCGCACGGCGCCGGTCGATTACATGCGCGAGGCAAATGAGGGCACGCTCAGCTTCGCCATGATCGAAACAGCGGCCGCGCTGGGCAATGTCGATGCCATCGCGGCAACTGCCGGCATCGACGGGCTCTTCGTCGGCCCCTACGATCTCTCCACGGCGCTTAGCGCCGGCGCGGCGCAGGATACACAGGCACCGCAGGTCGAACGGGCGGTCGACCGGATCTGCGCCGCCGCCAAAAACGCCGGAAAAATCCCAGGCATCTATTGCCGCGATGCCGAAAATGCGCTGGCCATGGCCAGGCGCGGTTTCCGGTTCGTCGTTGCCGGCAATGACAACACGACCCTTCGCGCTGCCACCGTGGCGCAACTGAATACGTTGAAGAGCGTTTAGCCCGGGCCTTCGACCGCCAACGTTGATCGCGTTCTCAGCGGATGTTGCGCCAGCGCCAATCCAGCACGGCGCCACGATGAGGGCTGCAATGGCGAGGCCTTCGAGAACATGCATGTCGAACCACACCATAGGCTTAAGCTCAATAGCGGTGCGACAGCGGACAAAATCGCCAGATCGGAGACGACAGCGGGAAAGAGGTTGATGGTTTTGAAGCAATAACTGGTCATGGGCGGGCCCGTCCCGGCCATCTCGCTTAGGCGCGCACTGCATTGCCTACTGAATCGGGATCACCGGGGCTCGCCGCTCCGCGGCGGCCCGGTGACGACGGTTGAGAGATTGCCGAGCACATCCCCCACATCCCTCTCCACGTCCTCCGCCCTCACTTCAAAGACGCGATAATCGCGCTCGATGAGGTAGCCGTGCCGCTCGGCTCGCGTGCGCGCAGCCTCGTCGCTCTCCTGTGCCGGCACAAGATCGATGACGCATTTGAGCGGGAACGACACGAAATCGACGATATGGGGACCGATCGGCACCTGCCGCTTGAAGCCGCGGCCGGCAAAACGCCGGTCGTTCACCAGAGCCTGCCACAGGATCCGCTCGGCCTCAGTCGGGTTGCGCCGCAGAAGCCGCGCCAGTCCGCGAACCGGCCCGCGCTCGCCCGGCACGCGGCCACCGCCATGTTCTGCCAACAGGTCGCGCAGCTTCTGCGCTTCCGCGGAGTTGAGAACGCCGCCGCGCGCCGGCCCCTTGCGGCCTTGCGCGATCGCGTTGATCACGCCGTGCAATGTGCGGATGTCCTGCTGGGTCGGCGCCATGCGCTGGAAAATATTGCGCAGGTTTACGCTCATGGTGCCGCGCTTTTCCTCCGGACGAAAAAATTCAACACGCTCGAGTTCACGCTCGATGTCGGCAAACAGCGCGTCGAGCTGTTGCTTCGGAGCCGGTGGCGATTTCTCCGGCATTGAAAACGGCAGCTCACCACCGCCTGCATACTTGAACCATTCATAGGCAACGATCACCACCGCCTGCGCCAGATTGAGCGAAGCAAAAGCGGGGTTGACGGGAAGCGTCACGATCCGATCGGCGAGTGCGACCTCGTGGTTCTCCAGCCCGATGCGTTCGCGCCCGAATATGATGGCGACAGTTTCGCCGCCGGCCACCCGCGGCGCCATCTCGGCTGCCGCGGCATCGGCCGAAATGACGGGCTTGGCCTGGTCGTGATTGCGTGCCGTGGTGGCGAACACAAAGCTGCAGTCGCCGATCGCAGCATTTAAACTTTCGTAGAGCGCGGCACCGTCGAGAACCCGGTCGGCGCCAGCGGCCATCACACGCGCCCTTTCGTTCGGCCAGCCCTGCTGCGGCTTCACCAAGCGCAGCCGCGACAGCCCGAAATTGGCCATGGCGCGCGCGGCCGCGCCGATATTCTCGCCGAGCTGCGGCTCGACCAGAACAACAATCGGCGCCGGCGTTTCGATCCAGCGTTTTGTCTTGTCAGTACCGGCACCGGGCATGCGTATCTCCACCGGCGCGGTATACCCGCCCTGGTCGCTTTTTGCTTGCGCATAATCTTGTCCGAAAACCGGTACCCACTTTTCGGGATTATGCGCTTTTTGCTTGCGCATAATCCCGCCCGAAAATCGGTGCCCACTTTTCGGGATCATGAGCATGGGAAAAAATGCCGGAAATCGCCGCTTTCGCCGCCGGGTTTGGGGTGCTATAGGGCGCGCGCCGGAAGCTTTTCCTTCCTGTCCGCGCAACTTTCAAAAGGCTCTATCCGCAATGGCGAAGATCAAGGTGGCAAACCCCGTCGTCGAAATGGACGGCGACGAGATGACCCGCATTATCTGGCAGCTGATCAAGGACAAGCTGATCCATCCCTATCTCGACATTAATCTCCTCTACTACGATCTCAGCGTCGCAGAAGCGCGACGAGACCGACGACCAGATCACCATCGACGCCGCCAACAAGACCAAGGAAGTCGGCGTCGCGGTGAAATGCGCCACCATCACGCCCGACGAAGCGCGTGTGAAGGAATTCAACCTGAAGAAGATGTGGCGTTCGCCCAACGGCACCATCCGCAACATCATCGGTGGTGTCATCTTCCGCGAGCCGATCATCTGCAAGAACGTGCCGCGGCTGGTGCCGGGCTGGACACAAGCCGATCGTGATTGGCCGTCACGCCTACGGCGATCAGTATCGCGCGACCGACATCCGCGTACCGGCAAACGCCAAGATGACGCTGAGCTACGTCACCCCGGATGGTAGGAAGGTCGAACACGAGGTGTTCGAATTCCCGGGCTCGGGCGTCGCGATGGCGATGTACAATCTCGACGACTCGATCCGCGATTTCGCGCGCGCATCAATGAACTACGCGCTGTCGCGCGGCTACCCGCTCTACCTCTCGACCAAGAACACCATTCTCAAGGTCTATGACGGACGCTTCAAGGACATCTTCCAGGAGACCTTCGAAAAGGAATTCAAGGGCGAGTTCGACGAGAAGAAGCTCACCTACGAGCACCGCCTGATCGACGACATGGTGGCGGCTGCGCTCAAGTGGTCCGGCGGTTATGTCTGGGCGTGCAAGAACTACGACGGCGACGTGCAGTCGGACATTGTAGCGCAGGGTTTCGGCTCGCTCGGCCTGATGACGCTCGGTACTGATGACGCCGGACGGCAAGATCGTCGAATCCGAGGCCGCCCACGGTACCGTCACACGCCACTATCGCGAGCATCAAAAGGGCAAGGAAACCTCGACCAACTCGATCGCGTCGATCTTTGCCTGGACGCGCGGCCTCGCTCACCGTGCCAAGCTCGACAAAAATGATGCGCTGGCGAAATTCGCGGCGACGCTGGAGAAAGTCTGCATCGACACGGTCGAGGCCGGCTTCATGACCAAGGACCTCGCGCTCCTGGTCGGCGCCGATCAGAAGTGGCTCTCCACCACCGGCTTCCTCGACAAGGTGGACGAGAACCTGAAAAAGGCGATGGCGTAGGCGTTTTTATGCGCCGTGCCCGGCCTCGTGCCGGGCATGACGGACAATGTCGACTGCGGCTCTATTTTATTTCCTCCGCGACGATATCGCCCTTTGGCGATATTGCGCCGCGGCCGACGCGCTTTTCCACCACCTCCTCGATGCGTGACGCGATACGCGGGTCGCGCTGCATCAGCGCGTGCAGATCGTGCGCATCGAGTACAAGAAGATTGGTGCGGGTGAGCGCAATCACCGTCGCTGAACGTCGCGCACGGCGCAGCACCGCCACCTCGCCGAAGAATTGGCCCGACGCTGAGCCGCAGCGGCTCCTTCTTGCCCTTGAGCGCAATCTCGACATCGCCGGCGGCGATGAAATACATCGAGTGCGCGGCGTCGCCCTCGCGCACGATGACCTCGCCCGGCTCTGCGACTTGCGCCCGCAGCAACTCCATGATGTCGGAAATTTCCGCGGCATCAAGTTCGGCGAACAGCGGCACGCGTGAAATCATGCCCCAGGTCACGATAAAATCGCGCCGGTGAATCTGCTCGGCAAAGGCTGTGGCAATAATGCCGACAGGGAGCGCCATCATCACCAGCCCGGCAAAGATCGTGCCGGTTGCAATCAGCTTGCCGAGCGGGGTAATCGGCACGACGTCGCCATAGCCGATCGTGCCGATGGTGACGACCGCCCACCATAGTGCATCGGGAATCGTGCCGAGTTTTTCCGGCTGAACGTTTCCTTCGGCGAGATGCATCAATGAGGCTGCGACAACAGCGCTGCCGAGCGCGATCACCAGGCAGCCGAACAGCGCGCGCCGTTCATTGTAGAGCACGTCGAGCAACGAGCGCATCGCCGGCGAATAGCGCGCGATCTTGAAGAAGCGCACCATGCGGAACACCAGCACAAAGCGGAAATCACCCGGCAGGACGATGGCGAACCAGAACGGCAGCACCGCAATGAGGTCGACGATGCCGGCAGCGCTAAAAACATATTTGAGGCGCGCACGCGAGGATGACAGGTGCCGGTGCGGCCCATGTTCGACCGCCGCCCAAAATCGCAGCCCGTATTCGACCGTGAACACAACGAGCGAGAAATATTCGATCAGGTTGAACGTGGTCGAATATCGCGCCTCGTACTGCGGAATCGATTCCAGCGCGACCGCGACGAGGTTGACGAGGATGAGCGCGACTAAAAACCGGTCGACCGCGCTGCTAACGCCATCGCCGACCGGGCCCTGTTCGAGAGCCTGATAGACGTGCCGGCGCGAGTCCTTGAAGCGGTTGCGTGCCATGGGGCGTTGGACCCGGATTGAATCGGTCGATCCCGATATATCAGACTATTGTTCCGGCCGGGCCTGGCATGCACATTTTCCGCCGAACCGGCCCTCTCAATACAGCCGTACCGCGTAGATCGGCGGCAGGTGCGCGTTAAGGAGCTGCCAGCCCTCGCCGCCGTTTTCGCTGACCCACAGGCTGCCGGTCGTCGAACCCATGGCGAGCCGGTTACCCGTCTCGTCGACATCGAGCCCGTGCCGGTAAATCATGTCATAGGCATTTCTTTGCGGAAGCCCGTCGCGGAAGCTTTGCCAGGTCTTGCCGCCGTCTTGAGTGCGGGTGACCGCGAGTGCGCCATCGCGCGGCACACGCATTTCGTCCTTGATCGCCGGCACGAACCAGGCCGTGCCGCCCTCACGCGGATGGGCGGCGACCGCAAAGCCGAAATCATCGCCCGGTGGCTTGATCGGCGTCCACGACACGCCCGCATCGACAGAACGGAAAATGCCGCAGTGATGTTGCATCCACATCACATCCGGCACCGAGTCGCAGCGGACGACACGGTGCGGATCCTGCGTCTCCTTTTGCCCCGCAAGTTCGGGCGGCATGTAGGACGCGACCAGCCCTTCACCCTGCAGCATCCAATGCGCGCCTGCATCGCGCGTGTCCCAGACGCCGCCGCAGGAGATGGCAACCACGATGCGATCGGGATCGCGCGGATCGGGCGAGATCGAGTGGATGCCGGCATCGTCATAGCCGCCGCCGAACCATTTCTCGCGCTCGGGCACATTCCATAGCGCACTCACTTGCCGCCAGTTCTCGCCTCGGTCGTCGGAGACGAAAAGCCCGGCGGGGAGTGCTCCGGCCCAGAGACGGCCTTTTTGGCCGGCGCCACCAGTTTCAATCGTCCATAACTGGAAGAGCGCCGGCGCACCGGCCGCATCGGGCGGAAAGGCCGGCGCCGGCAGCTCGATCCATGTTTTCCCGTCGTCGTCGGAACGATGTAACTTGGTGCCGAAATGACCGTGTTTGAGAACTGCGTAAATTGCGCCGTCGCGTTGGTCGTAGAGAGTCGCGGTCACCGGAATGCCGGCGAAGTCGGTACGCAGCACCGACCACTCGCCGTTCCTTGCGAGCGTGATGAGGCCCTTGCGTGTAGCCACCAGTATTCGCTCCGCCATGGTCAACCTCCCGACAAAGCCTGCATGACATAAAGTCTGGAATCCGGCCGGATTGCATGCGCAAGCGCGGCCTGGTGCGGCAGGCGCCTGCCATCGACAAAGATGCAGACGTGCTTGCGCAGCCGCCCCTGCTCGTCGACGACATAACCGCGCACATGTGGCCGTTCGTTGAAAACCGCGCCGAGCGCCGCCCCGACCGTCGCGCCCGCGGCGCTCAGCGGCCCATCGGGCACGATCTCGCGCAGCCAGGATGTGAAATGCAATTCGGCCATTCGTTCTCCAGGATTTGCGCAAGAATTGTAGCAACAGCCGCATGGCCCTCCAACCGTGGGTCGAAGCGATGGAACCAGCTGAAAGCAACGAGATTTCCGGATCGCGTGATGCCCCAAACCTATTTGGCTGTGGCTATGACCTGCAGGAAGTGCCGCGCGCAGCTGCCGCTACGCATCTGGGATTCGTGCGCGATGTCGCATTTGGCGCGATGAGCGGGGAAGCCTAGGCGGAGAGCGCGGCCTCGACTGCCTTGAGGGCATCATCAGCCCTGGAACCGTCAGGGCCGCCGGCCTGCGCCATGTCGGGACGGCCACCGCCACCCTTTCCTCCGAGTACTTCGGCGCCTTTCTTGACGAGGTCGACGGCGTTGAAACGTTTTGTGAGATCATCCGTGACGCCGACGACAATGCCGGCCTTGCCGTCTTCGGCTGTCGCAACGATGACCACAATGCCCGATCCGACCTGGCGTTTGCCCTCGTCGGCAAGGCTGCGCAGGTCCTTGAGCTCAATGCCGGATACGGCGCGCGCCAGGAGTTTCACGCCATTAACCTGCCGTATATCGACGGCCTCGCCCGGCGCTGTGCCGCCCCCGCCCATCGCGAGTTTCTTGCGGGCGTCGGAGAGCTCGCGATCGAGCTTCTTGCGCTCATCCAAGAGCGCTCCGACACGTCCGGGCATCTCTTCGAGCGGCACTTTAAGCTCCGCAGCCGCCGCTTTAACGACTTGAAGTTGTTTATTAGCGGACTTTCGGGCCGTTTTACCGGTCAAAGCCTCGATCCTGCGGACGCCGGACGCGACCCCGGCCTCGCCAACCACCGAAATGAGGCCGATGTCGCCGGTGCGGCCCACATGGGTGCCGCCGCACAATTCCACCGACCAGCCCAGGGAATTCGACCTTCCTTTTCCGGCACCGCCCTCACCCATCGCGACCACCCGCACCTCGTCGCCGTATTTCTCTCCGAACAAGGCACGCGCGCCAGACGCGATCGCGTCATCAACGCCCATCAGCCGCGTGGTGACGGGCGCATTCTGGATGACGATTTCATTGGCGATGTCTTCCACCCGTTCGATCTCATCCGCCGACATCGGCTTGGGATGCGCGAAATCGAAGCGAAGGCGGTCGGAGGCGACCAATGAACCCTTCTGCGCCACGTGATCGCCGAGGACCTGACGAAGCGCCTCGTGCAGCAGGTGTGTCGCCGAATGATTTTGGCGAATGGCGCTGCGGCGAGCATGATCGACTTCCATCAGCAGCGGGTCGCCGGCCTTGACCGAGCCCTGCTCCACCTTCACCAGGTGGGCGAACACGTCGCCGGCTTTTTTCTGTGTGTCCGTCACCGTAAGTTTCACGCCCTCGCGACGCATCTCGCCGGTGTCGCCGACCTGACCGCCGCTTTCGCCGTAAAACGGCGTCTGGTTCATGACCACGGCGCCGCTCTCGCCTTTCTTGAGCTCTGAAACCTGCTTGCCGTCCTTCACAAGCGCCGCGACCACGCCCTCGGCGCTCTCGGTCTCGTAGCCGAGGAATTCGCTGGCGCCGACTTTCTCGCGCAGCCCGAACCACACCGTTTCCTGCGCGGCTTCTCCAGAACCTGCCCAGGACGCGCGCGCTTTTTCGCGCTGCCGCTCCATGGCATCCTCGAAGCTCGCAAGATCGACGCTAATGCCGCGTGCGCGCAGCGCGTCCTGAGTGAGATCGAGTGGAAAACCGTAGGTGTCATACAGCGTGAAGGCGGTATCGCCGTCGAACATCGCGCCTTTCTGAAGGCCCTTGCTTTTCTCGTCGAGGATGACAAGACCGCGCTCGAGCGTGCGACGAAATCGCGTTTCCTCCAGCATGAGCGTCTCGGTGATCAACGCCTCGGCGCGAATTAGCTCGGGATAGGCCAGCCCCATTTCACGCGCGAGCACGGGAACCAGCTTCCACATCAGCGGTTCCTTCGCGCCGAGCAGTTCGGCGTGGCGCATGGCACGCCGCATGATGCGGCGAAGCACATAGCCGCGTCCCTCGTTCGAGGGCAGAACACCATCGGCAATCAGAAAGGCCGACGCGCGGAGATGATCCGCGATCACACGGTGGGAAGCCTTGTGCGGTCCGTTCGCAGAGACCTTGGTCAATTCGGCGATTGTGTGGATCAAAACGCGGAACAGGTCGATAGCGTAGTTGTCATGCGTGCCCTGAAGCACGGCGGCGATGCGTTCGAGTCCCATGCCGGTATCGATCGACGGCCGCGGCAGGTCGGCACGCTTGCCGCCTTCCAACTGTTCGTACTGCATGAAGACGAGATTCCAGATCTCGATGAAACGATCGCCTTCGGAATCCGCCGAGCCGGGCGGACCACCGGGAATCTTGTCGCCGTGGTCGTAAAAGATTTCCGAGCAGGGGCCGCACGGGCCGGTGTCGCCCATTGCCCAGAAATTGTCCGCGCCGGCAATGCGCAGGATCTTGTCATCGGGAAGGCCAGCAATCTTCTTCCACAGCTTGAAAGCATCGTCGTCATCGATATAGACCGTGATCAGCAGCCGCTCCTTGGGCAGCGCGAATTCTTTCGTGACCAACGTCCAGGCCAGCTCGATGGCGCGTTCCTTGAAATAGTCGCCGAAAGAAAAATTCCCAAGCATCTCAAAGAAGGTGTGGTGCCGCGCCGTGTAGCCGACATTGTCGAGATCATTATGCTTGCCACCGGCGCGCACGCATTTCTGCGCGGAAACCGCACGCGAATATGGCCGCTTTTCCAGGCCCGTGAATACGTTCTTGAACTGCACCATGCCGGCATTGGTGAACATCAGCGTCGGATCATTGCGTGGCACCAAAGGCGAGGACGCCACGACCTGGTGGTCGTTGCGGGCAAAGAAGTCGAGGAAGCTATTGCGGATGTCGTTGACGCCGCTCATTTTGAACCGTGCAAACCCTGTTCCGATCAGGCCTAAATACCCGTCCGGCTTGATGTTTTCAGTCAGCTATTTAGCGGCGGGGTTGCGTTGAGTCTAGGAAGGGCCGGACCGCATCTGCAAAACCCGTCATCGCGGGGCTTGACCCAGTCAATCCGCTCAGGGCCATACCGCGCCCGGTCCTCACAGGCGAGACGGTGCACCGGAAGTCGGGCTTGCCCGACTTCCGTATTGATAGACCACTACAACTCGGGTTTGTCGGACTATGACACTCTCGCCAAGCGCCTTCGCCCCCGTCCTCGGTGGCGGCCGCTTTACGCAGCCGGGTGCCGACGGGGGCGAATGCCTGACGCATCACCGGACGATACGCGTCACCAAATGGTGCGGCGAATAACACCGGCGCCGCCGCGCGCGCCTCACCTAGCATCGGGCCTTAGCGGCCGGACTTCGCTTTGCGCTTCGAGGCTTTCACCGCCGGGGCTTTGGCCTTTGAAGCCGCCGCCTTCGGTTTCTTTCTCGTCGCGTCCTTGGCTTTGCCTTTCGCAGTTCCGGCCTTTCTCGTTTTAGCGGCCTCTGGCTCTGCAATCGGCGGGGCAACATCGTTGGTCGGCGTGGGCAAGACAGGCGGCGGCTCTTGCACCGCCTGCGCCTGATCTTCGCTGTCGAAGGCTACGCCTTGCCCGCGAAGACCGGCTCCGGACGGCAGCGTCGAGACAACGCCATCCGGCAGCCCCTCATCCTTTCAAGCCTCAGCGGCCTCGTCGTCATCGTCTTTGTCTTTGTCGGCGCTCTCACCCGCCATGATCGCTTCCGCGATAAGGCCGGCGTTCTGCCGCACGGCAGCTTCGATTTTGGCCGCCATGTCCGGATTTTCTTTAAGAAATTGCTTGGCGTTCTCGCGGCCCTGACCGATGCGCTGGCTGTCGTAAGAAAACCATGCGCCGGATTTCTCCACCACGTTGGCCTTGACGCCGAGATCGATCAACTCACCGAGCTTGGACACGCCCTCGCCGTACATGATGTCGAATTCGACCTGCTTGAAAGGCGGCGCCAGCTTGTTCTTGACCACTTTCACGCGAGTCTGATTGCCAATTACTTCGTCGCGTTCCTTGATGGCGCCGATGCGACGGATATCGAGCCGCACCGACGCGTAAAATTTCAGCGCGTTTCCGCCCGACGTCGTTTCCGGCGAGCCATACATCACGCCGATTTTCATGCGGATCTGGTTGATGAAAACCACCATGGTGCGTGAGCGGGAAATCGAAGCGGTGAGCTTGCGCAGCGCCTGAACTCATCAGCCGCGCCTGACTGCCCGGCTGCACGTCACCCATCTCGCCTTCGAGTTCAGCGCGCGGCACAAGAGCGGCTACAGAATCAACCACCAGCACGTCGATCGCACCCGATCGCACGAGTGTGTCAGCAATCTCCAGTGCCTGCTCGCCTGCATCCGGTTGGGAGATCAAGAGCTCATCGACATTCACGCCAAGCTTGCGGGCATAGATCGGATCGAGCGCGTGTTCGGCATCGACAAAGGCACAGATGCCGCCCTTTTTCTGGGCTTCGGCGATTGTGTGCAGTGCGAGCGTTGTCTTGCCGGAAGATTCCGGTCCATAGATTTCCACCACGCGGCCGCGCGGCAGGCCGCCGATGCCGAGCGCGATGTCGAGCCCGAGCGAGCCCGAGGAAATAGCCTCGATATCCATAGCCTTGTCGTTCTTGCCGAGCTTCATGACCGAGCCCTTGCCGAACTGCCGCTCAATTTGGCTCAGCGCGGCGGAAAGGGCTTTCGACTTGTCCATGGATGATCCTTCAACGAGACGCAGGGCAGGCTAACTCATGATGTCGCGCTCCTTATGGCGGGGATTCGACCCCCCGACAACGCGACCCCTGCCGCGCCACCGGAATTGACTGAGGAAAAGACTGTACACTGTTTGTTCTCTGTTCGCAATATGTTCTATGCAAAAAATTGGTGATAGTTAGGTCCCGCCTATCCCGAATTTACGGCCTAGCCGCTGGATTTTCCCCTGGCGAGGCGCGTCTGACCTCGACATGCGAACACGAAGGACACCGCCAATACGTCGTGACGGATTCGTCGTCGTGCTCAATCTTAGTCAGGGTGTCCATTTGCCCATTTTGGCAGATCGGACACAGCCTCGTTGACGCGGGGTGGGTCTTCGGCATTGTTATAAATTTTGCATAAACTCCCCGCTCGCGACATTAATTCGGGATAAGGTGCGGCAATCAAACGCTCTGATTCAGTCCACATTCTTATGGGTATTTCGATACCGGCCTCGCCGGCGCGCGCGCATCCTGAGGCCCTGACCGGAGCGTCGCTACAGCAACAGCTTGAACCAAAATGCCGTGCGGTGGTTTTCGGCCTGCGGAGAATAAGTGGGACGGGAGGTTGGTCGCTATGATCGGGAAGCGCGTCCAGTTTCACGACGAGACATGGCATGAAGTCCAGATTCTTGCGTCCGAGAGCATGAAGTCGTTTCAAGAACTCGCCGACGAAGCCTTCAATGATCTGCTCAAAAAACACGGCCGGCCAACGAGCCTGACAGACGCGCTGCGCAAAAGTATCGTCGATGCAGCCAAGGTCATTCCTCTCAGACATAAACGGCGAGCTGCAAAAAAGCGGAAATGACAACCGCGGCAAGTCTTTGCGTGGACGCACTTATTGCCAAAATTTTCCTGGATTTTTTCCAAATGACGACGCCCAATAGCCCGGTGGCGACGGCATTTTGAGACTGCGATTCGATTTCCCCTTCCCTACCCAGATCGACAACCAAAGGAGAAACCCGATGCGTAAGCTGGTGGTAACACTCTGGGCCACGGCCGCAATCTTGCTCGCGGGCTCACTTGCTTCCAATGCACAGATCACGCGCGGCGCGGCTACCTTGCCGGCGGCGAGCCAGAACTTCACGCCAATCGAGAAAGCCGCATGCGGACCGTACGTAGGCCGGTGGTGTGGACGCTGGCACCACCGTGTGTGCCGCTATGGCCGCTGCTGGTGTGCGCCCTGCTGAGTGACAGGCGCTAATATGACGGTTTAAGGCCGCCCTCACGGGCGGCCTAATTTTATGATCATTTTACCCATTTTTATTGGCGGGACGTGGTTTGCGGAACGGTTGTAATAACCTGAGTAAAGCCTAGAGTTCGGGCAGCGGCCAGAACCCAACAAGGAGCCGAGCGGTGGATAGAACCGTGGCCCGGTTGAACATCGAGCACTATCGGCGGCTGCTCGCCAATGAAACCGATGCGGCGCGGCTCCAGACGTTGCGGCGTCTTCTCGCCGAAGAAGAAGCCAAGCTCTCCAACCTGAATAATCCAGAAACGCCCGCCCGACCGGCCTAACCCGGCTGCGGCCACAACCGCCAATGGGTCGGGCTCACGTCGATCCGAACGTTTGAACGCGCATTGATCCACCCACCGACAACGCGGCGGCACGGAAACACAAGCGCGTGCGGACCCGCCTTGTCGATCACGGCCACCTCCAGATCGCAGTCAAACGGGGCGTTGGACACCGATTGCCACATTGTTACAGGCTACGTGACAGGAGCGTTTGAGCCATTGATATAGATCAGTTCGCCCGGGCCTTCGCCCAAACGGGCGCAGATAACCGCATTGATCTGGATCAACTCCACGAAAAGCTAATGCGCCGAAGTTTCCGCGACGCTGGCGCATCGTTGGCACACAGATCGATCAGGTGCGGGGAGCATGGCAAATAATCCGAAATCGTAGCAGAACGCAGCATATTGACCTGCGGCGCGATAATTCAGTGAGGCAAAGGTACGAGCGCGACGAAATCCGTGCTGCCCGCGGACCCCAATCACGTTGCGGGGCCGCGATTTTCAACCTAGATTTGATTTCGCTCAAAACATTCGATCGCGAACGACGTCATATTTTCGTGTCGCTTCGTGGAGCGGGCGCGACGACGGAGCAAAACGCATCCGGATCGAAATGAAAACTGCCGTCATCAAACGCTCGATCATGCTGGAGGGGCACAAGACAAGTGTGTCCCTGGAGGACGAGTTCTGGGACGGACTGAGGGAGATCGTTTCCGACAGAAATACGAGCCTCTCGGCCGTAGTCGACGAGATCGATCGTGACCGCGACAATTGCAATCTTTCATCGGCAATCAGGGTGTATGTGTTCAATTATTTTCGCGGACGCAGCGGCCGACAGGGCGACGGGATCACTCGTGAGAAGCGAGCCGATTCAATTAAACGCTCGGCCGTCGCCGATTGAATGCTCGGCTGCGAGGATTATCCGCGGCCAAAGCTGCGAATGAACGCTATTTTCCCCTGGTAACCGGAAACTTTATGAGCGCCGCGCGTTACGCGCTTGACCCCCCACTGGGATCAATTTGGGATCGAATTTGCCTTTTTGCAGTGCAATAAGCTACATTGCAATGCAGTGGCGTAGCGTATGTCGCGGACCAGGGGGACGCGACGGAGTAGAGTGTCATGTTGAAGATGCTGCGAAAATGGACCGCGATCCCGGCGGTGAAGTATTCGATCATAGCGGTCACCAGCCTGCTCTGGCTCGTCGGTTTTGCGGATCAACTTCCGGATTTTACGCAGACCGCGAAATATATCGGCATCTCACTCCTGATGGTGGCGGTTGCTGCAACCGCATGAGCTGTCGGCTCCTCTTTAGATGCTCAGGCATCTAGCGGACCGTCTTGCTCATATACCCAGGTGGCGGTGCAGGATTTCCGGCCGCGCCTTGATCTCCTGCGCCGGACCTTCGTGCGCAATGTGTCCGTTGTTGAGGATGTAGAATTCGGCTCGCCAGCGTGAGTGCTGCGGCCAAATTCTGTTCAACAAGCACGATGGTTTGTCCGGCGTCGGCCAGATCGCGGCACGCCTTCACGAGATCGCGCACGATCACCGGGGCCAATCCTTCAAACGGCTCGTCGAGGAGAATGATCTTCGGATCACGCACGAGCGCGCGTGCAATTGCCAGCATTTGCTGCTCGCCGCCGGATAAATCCGTGCCGCGGCTGCCACGCCGCTCTTTCAGCCGCGGAAACATATCGTAGATACGTTCGAGCGGCCATTTGTTCTCGGCGGTCAGCCCTGCGAGCACAAGATTTTCTTCGACATTGAGGCTGCCGAAAATGCGCCTGTCTTCATGCACGAGCTGCATGCCGGCTTGCGCAATCGCATGGCTTTTTTTCCCCGCTACTTCGGCGCCGTCAAAAAGGATGGACCCGCTGCGCGGCATCACGACTCCCATCAGGCTTTTCAGCGTCGTGCTCTTGCCGGCGCCGTTGCGTCCAAGCAGCGCTACGACCTCGTTGCGCTCCACACGCAACGAGACGTCGAAGAGGATGTGGGAGTCCCCATAATAGGAATTGAGAGCGTTGACCTCGAGTAAGCTCATTCCGCCGCCAGAACTCCGTGCACTCCGCCGAGATAGGCTTCCTGCACTTTCGCGTTTCCTTTGATTTGATCCGGGGTTCCTTCAACCAGCACTCGCCCTTCCTGCAACACCGTGACCTGCTGCACGAGTTCGAACAACGAATCCATGTCGTGATCGATGATGATCATGGTCCGGCCCTGGCCGATCGATTTGAGAAGCCGGACTGTTTCGACGCGTTCGCGAGGGCTCATCCCCGCGAGCGGCTCGTCAAGCAACAGCAGGCTCGGCGAGGTCGCGAGCGCCAGCCCGACCTCCAACCTGCGCTTCTCGCCATAGGCGAGATCCGACACCGGCATGTCGGCCCGTTTGACAAGGTCGACAAGCTGCAGCGTTTGGTCGACCTGATCGCCGAGCCCGGGCACGCTCTTGATCGACTTGAACAAGTCGAGCCTGAATTTCCCACGCAGTTCCGCGAGCGTCGCGATGGTCAGGTTTTCGCGCACGGTAAGACGATTGAACAGTTGATTGATCTGGTAGCTTTTTGTGAGACCGAGCTGGCAGACGTCGGTGACGGTCATACCGGTGATATCGCGACCCTCGAACAGGATCTGCCCGGCGGTCGGCGGAACTTCGCAAGTGAGCATCTTGAAGAATGTGGTCTTCCCGGCTCCGTTCGGGCCGATGATGCCGCGTACCTCGCCGTGATTGACCGTAAAGTCGATGTCGCTGTTGGCGGCAAGACCGCCATACCATTTGCTCAAGCCGAAGGCCTGCAGGATAGGACCACTCTTGCGGTCGGTCCCGCGCTGACGCGCGGGCATGGCGGCGACCTGCCTTTCGTATGCGAGCGCGGCCTCGGCGGCCTTCTGCTCCTCCTCGGCGGTGACGCCGGCGGCCGGTGCTTTGTCGACGGGCTCCGCATTCTTCCGCGCGCCGGTCAGCAGGCCATAAAGATCCACGATACCGCCGATGAGGCCGCGGCGGAGAAAGCAGACCAGCAGCACAAAGATCACCCCCAGCACGAGTTTCCAGGTTGCGCCGATGTGCAGCGTGGTCTGCAGGAAGTCGCTGAGATAGAGCCACACCGTCGCCCCGAGCAGCGGCCCGAACAGTGTGCCGGCGCCGCCTATGGCGGTTTGCATCACCAGTTGCCCCGACGTCTCGAAGGTGAAGGCGTCCGGCGGCATGAATCCCTGCATCACCCCGAGCAACCCGCCGGCAAAACCGGCATAGGCGGCGGCGACCACGAAGGCGGTGAGCTTGTAGCCGTGAATGTTGTGGCCGACCGCTGCCGCGCGCAATGGGTTGTCGCGGATCGCGCGCAACACCGCGCCGACCGGCGAGCGCACAATGCGCAGCGCGATCACCATGCCGAGGAAGAACCAGAACGCCAGGTAGGCGTACAACGAATTGTCGGAATTGAAATTGATCGTGGTGAAGCCGAGATAGAGCGAGGGCGGCGGCACGCCGGGCAGGCCGTTCTCGCCCCCGGTGTAAGCCGACAGCGGATTGAACTCGACGAAATAAAAGACTTCCCCGATCGCCACCGTGATCATGGCGAAATAAATGCCGGTACGGCGCAATGCAATGAGACCTACCAGATAGCCGATCACGGCAGCCGCGATCATGCCGATGAAAATGGCCACGGTGACGTATGGAAAACCCAGGATGGTGAGCAGGTAGGCGGCGACCATGCCGCCGCTGCCGAAGAAGGCGCCCTGGCCGAACGAGAGCAGACCGGTGAAGCCGAACAGGATGTCGAAGCCGATGCCGAACACGCCCCAGACCAGAATGCGGTTGATCGTCGTCGGCGTAAAACCGAGGTAAGGCAGCACGAAGGGCGCGGCGACCAGCGCCGCGGCCGTCAGTCCCTCGACGACTAGAGGACGTTTCCTGACCATCAGAGGGCCGCTCTCATTCGCGCCCCGCCGTACCGAGCAATCCGTAGGGACGCAGCACCAGCACCAGCGTCATGGCGACGAACAGCATCACGTAGGAATAGCCGGGATTGAACATCGAGGTGATGCTGATGATCTCGCCGGCGATCAGGCCGCCGAGCACCGCACCGGGGAACGATCCGACGCCCCCGATGACGACGACGACGAAGGTCTGCACCAGGATCATCTCGCCGATGTCCGGCGCAATCGACACCACCGGTGCGTTGACGATACCGGCAAACCCCGCCGCCATGGCGCCGATACCGAACACCAGCATGAAAACTTTGTAGACGTCGATGCCGAGCGAATCGACCATCACGGAATCCTCGATGCCGGCACGCACAATCATGCCGATGCGAGTGCGGTAGAGCACGAAATAGAGAACGAGGAGCGCGACTGCGACGATGGCGAGCAGCGCCAACCGGTAAGTCGGATAGAACATGAAGCCGATCGGCGTGATGCCGACCAGCGCGGAAGGCGGGGGCACGGTTTTCGACAGGCTGCCGAAGCAGAAACGCACCGCCTCGACAAAGACGATGCCGAGCCCGAAGGTGACCAGAAGCTGGTCTTCATGCGGACGCGTATAGAAATGGCGGATGATGATGCGTTCCATCAGCACGCCGACGATCGCGACGAACAAGGACGCGACGATAACCCCCGCGATAAACGAGTCGGTATAGCTCCACGTAAGCCAGCCGGCATAACCCCCCAGCATGAACATGGCGCCATGCGCGAGGTTCAGCACGCCGAGCGTGCCGTAGATGATCGTCAGCCCCGATGAGATCAGCGCGAGCAAAGCGCCCAGCACAAGCCCGTTGAAACACTGCGAGATGAAATTAGGCCAATTGACCATGTCTATGCCCGTCGCCCCGTTTGCCACGGCCCTGCCCCGGCCATCCGCACCTTCCTTATACCAAGGAAAGGCGCGGATGCCTGGCACTGCGCCGGACACCATGACTGTGGAGCGCCACTCCCGCTAACCGGGAGTGGCGCCCCTCAATATCAGGTGTAATCGCCGAGATTGCAGCCGAAGGCGTCGGGCTTCTGCATCAGCGGAGCGCCCGGTACGACCTCGAGGACCTCCCAATAGTCCTCCTTATTCTTCATCGCCTTGGGCGCCTTGCCCTTGACGATGATCACGGGGCGCACGAGCTGGTGGTCTTCCTTGCGGAAATAGACTTCGCCAACGGTCGAGTCGAACTTCTCGCCCTTCTCGTACTGCTTGATGATGTCCGGCGGATAGAACGAACCGGCCTCAGAGACCATGCGCGCCCAGATTGCGAACGACATGTAGGCGTTGTTGGCGCCCCACTCCGGCTTGTAGCCAAATTTTTTGTCGAATGCCTGCACGAACATCTTGGCGAGCGGATACTTGTCTTCGAGCGTCCACCAGAAATCGGTCGCCGCATACACGTTTTCTGTGAGCTCCGGCCCCGTTTCCTTCGCAAGGAACGGGATCTGGTAGGGGATCACCATCTGCATCTTCGGTGTAAGGCCGAATTGCTTGCACTGCTGGACCGACAGCACCGCATCACGGCCCCAGTTGACGTTGATGATGACGTCGGCTCCGGAGTTCGCAATGTTGGTGATGTACTGACTGAAATCCTGCGTGCCGAGCGGCGAGACCTGGTCGGTGACCTGCGTCCAGCCGCCGTTCTTGGTCAGGTACTCGTTGACTGACTTGGTGACCGTGTGACCGTAGGTATAGTCCGGCGTCATGAACGCCGCCTTCTTGTTCTTGCCGTAGGCCTTGAGCAGCACCGGGCCGATCGCATTGGCCGCGGTCTCGCCGTAGAAGTTCTGGCGGAAACCGTAGCGCACGCAGTCCTTGCCGGTCGTGTCATTCGAGCCGGAGATACCGGTGACGTAGAGCACCTTCTCGCGCTGCGCGAATTTGTTGAGCGCGACGGCGACGGCGCTCGAGGTCGAGCCGGTCATCAGCACGATCTTGTTCTGGTTGATGAAGGTCTGCTGATCCTGCACCGCCTGGTTCGGCTTGGCGGCGCTGTCGGCGGAAACCAGATTGACCTTCTTGCCGAGCAGGCCCTTCGAAACTTTCGGCGCGATCTTCTTGAGCAGCGGGTCGCCCGAGTTGATGTGCTCGACCGCGAGCTGCCAGCCCTTGAGCTCGTCTTCACCCTGCACTGCGTAGGTGCCGGTGCGCGGTACGGCTGCGCCGACATTGACCGTGTCACCCTGTGAGCCGGCTGGCCAGGTGCCGATCGCCGGCTTGTCGGAGACGCCGACCGCGAATGCCGGAATGGAGAAGGCTGTCGGCAGCATGGTGCCGCCGGCAAGCCCGGCGCTGACCTGCAATAACGTCCGGCGCGATAATGCGCCTCGTTCATTCGTATCTGACATTTTTGTTTCCTCCCGTTGAAATGAATTCGAGATGCACCCGAATTTTTTGCGGCTTACTTTGTCGTTGCTCCATCGCCCATGCACTGTTTCAGAATCGTGTGCAACACAATGCAGGTTATCGAATGCCGACTTCGGCCAGGCATTGCCGACCGTGAATAGGTTTTTCGTCAATGCCACTTTCGTCGATGCAGCCCCGACAATTTCATTTGGATGCGTGCGCGCGCCATGGTCGCACACAGTTCATCGAATCCCGTCCTGAATCTTCGACGGTAGCGCAATGTACGCACATAATGAGCATCGCAAATCATTCGATTTATAAAGGCAATCATTGGCGGAACCACGCATTCCACGTCCCAAAAGCCGCGACTTAAATGGGTTCCGCGCGGCTTTACACCGGAGGTACTGCAAGAATACTGTAACAACTATAGGCATTTCCAATAACCGGATGAGACGGCGCAATGCTTGAAAAACTGGAATTCATGATCGCGCTATCGCGGGAACAGCATTTCGGTCGGGCCGCCGAAAGCTGTGGCGTCGCCCAGCCGACACTTTCGCTGGGCATCCAGAGCCTCGAACAGATGCTCAACACCCCGCTCGTGAAGCGCGCTTCGCGCTTCCAGGGCTTCACTCCGGAAGGTGAACGCGTCCTGTTGTGGGCCCATCGGCTCGTGGGTGATGCCCGCGCAATGCGCCAGGACATTCTCGGCCTGAAGACGGGCACGGACTCGCACTTGCGGATCGCCGCAATTCCTTCAGCCATGCCGCTCGTCGCCGGGCTGACGGTTCCGCTGCAGCTGCGTCATCCGAACATACGATTCACTGTGCTCGGCCGCACCTCTTCAGTGCTGCTGAACATGTTGCGCCAACGCGAAATCGAAGCCGGTGTCACCTACCTGAGCAACGAACCGATCGGCGACGTCAGCGCTATTCCTATTTACCGCGAGGAATATTTGTTGCTCACGACGCCCGACGGGCCGTTCGGAGACGCCGATCGCGTCACGTGGTCTCAGGCAGCCGCAGCGCCGCTATGCCTCCTTGCGCGCGACATGCAAAGCCGGCGCATCGTCGACAGCATTCTGCGCCGCATCGGCATCGAGATATCGCCATTGCTGGAAACGGACTCGCTGTCAGCCCTGATGGCTTATGTCCGCGTCGGCCACTGGGCGAGTATCGTCCCCAATTCAGCGCTCGAATCCGTCGGGTCGGTCGATATGTTGCGCGCCATTCCAATCGTCGAGCCTGAAGTTTTCCACACCATTGGCCTCGTCGTGTCGGAACGCTACCCCGTTCAACCGGCCATTGCCTCGCTCGTTGAGGAAGCGCGCGCGCGTGCGCCGAGCGGTTTGCTTCCGGCGGCCTGAACCGGCCCAATCTGCCCAATTGACGAACGATTGACATTTTCAATCGAATGATTGCGCTTACCTGCTTGATGCAAAGGCGTGCGCATTTTCTGTTTGGGAGGCGCACGCGCTGATGGCGCAGAAGAACACAAAACTTCCAAGGGGAGAAAACGACCAATGGGGATTCTGTCATTTCTCGACCGCGAGCACACGGTCGCAAAACCGGGTACAGCCGCTGGATGGTGCCGCCAGCCGCCCTGTGCGTCCATCTGTGTATCGGGCAGGCTTACGCATTCAGCGTATTCAATCTGCCGATGACGAAGCTGCTTGGAATTAGCCAATCGGCGCCCGGCGACTGGAAACTCACCGAACTCGGCTGGATATTCTCCCTGGCGATTTTCTTCCTCGGCGTTTCGTCGGCGGTGTTCGGCCGCTGGGTCGAGGAAGGCGGTCCAAGACGCGCGATGTTCACCGCAGCCCTTTGCTGGGCCGGAGGATTTTTTGTATCCGCCTTCGGCGTCTCCATCCATAACTTGTGGATCGTCTATCTCGGTTATGGCGTCCTCGGCGGTATCGCGCTGGGCATCGGCTACATCTCGCCGGTCTCGACTCTGATCAAATGGTTTCCCGATCGCCCGGGCATGGCGACCGGCATGGCGATCATGGGTTTTGGCGGCGGCGCATTCATCGCCTCGCCACTCTCGGTGTGGCTGATGAGCATCTTCCATACGGAGCATCATGTCGGCGTCGCTCCGACATTCATCGTGCTGGGCGCAGTCTATTTCGTCTTCATGATGGTCGGCGCGGTCATCGTTCGCGTGCCCGCACCGGGCTGGAAGCCGGAAGGCTATGTTGCCCCGAAGACGGCGCAACGCCTCATCACCACCAACGATGTGTTCGTCTATGACGCGCTCAAGACACCGCAGTTCTGGCTGATCTGGTGGATCCTCTGCCTCAACGTGACCGCCGGTATCGGCGTGCTCGGTCAGGCCTCCGCCATGAGCCAGGAAATGTTCCCCGGCCATATCACCCCGGTGGCTGCGGCCGGCTTCGTCGGCCTGATGAGCCTGTTCAACATGGGCGGCCGCTTCTTCTGGGCGTCCACGTCGGACTATATCGGCCGCCGCAACACCTACTTCGTGTTCATGGTGCTCGGCTTCATCCTCTACTGCACCGTGCCCTATACCGGCTCGATCGGCAGCGTCGTCGGCTTCGTGTGCTGCTTCCTGGTGATCATCAGCATGTATGGCGGCGGCTTCTCGACGGTGCCCGCCTATCTCAGGGACATGTATGGCACGCGTTACGTCGGTGCCATTCACGGCCTTCTGCTGACGGCGTGGTCAATGGCGGGGATCTTCGGCCCCGTGCTGGTGAACTACATCCGCGAATACAACGTCACTCACGGCGTCCCGAAGGCGCAGGCCTACAACACGACCATGTACATCATGGCCGGGTTGCTGGTGATCGGCTTCATCTGCAACTACTTCGTCAAGGCCGTAAGCGCGCGCTATCACATGGCCGGCGACGATCAACGCAGTGGCGATACGCGCGCTGCACGCACGGCCGGCGCTCGGGCCTAGGGGAGAAACGAACATGGCAGACCAAAATCAGCAGGGCACGACGACATTTCAACTTGTGCTCGCCTGGGGCTTCGTCGGCATCCCGCTCACCTTGGGCGTGCTGCAGACGCTGATCAACTCGATGAAACTTTTCCAGTAGCCGCGTTAGTGACTGGGAAAAACTGCGGCGGCTCAAAAGGCCGCCGCTTTCTTTTTCTGCTTTCTCGCAGGCGCAACAGGCTCAGGGCACTGCCTATCCCAAATTCAATTCCTTGAAGAAATCATTGCCCTTGTCGTCGATGACGATGAAGGCCGGGAAGTTCTCGACCTCGATCTTCCAGATCGCTTCCATGCCGAGCTCGGGATATTCCTGCACCTCGACCTTCTTGATGCAGTGCTCGGCCAGGTTCGCCGCGCTGCCGCCGATCGAGGCGAGATAAAACCCGCCGTGCTTCTTGCAGGCGTCGCGCACCTGCGCCGAACGGTTGCCCTTGGCGAGCGAAATCATCGAGCCGCCGGCGGCCTGGAACTGGTCGATGTATGAATCCATCCGCCCCGCCGTGGTCGGGCCGAACGCGCCGGAAGCGTAGCCTGCCGGAGTTTTCGCCGGGCCGGCGTAATAGATCGGGTGGTTCTTGAAATAGTCGGGCAGCCCCTTCCCGGCTTCCAGCCGCTCGCGCAATTTGGCGTGCGCGAGATCGCGCGCGACGATCATGGTGCCGGTGAGCGACAGCCGCGTCTTCACCGGATATTTCGACAGCTGCGCCAGGATTTCCTTCATCGGCTTGCGCAGGTCGACCTTGACCACCTGCCCGCCGAGTTTTTCCTGATCGACCTCCGGCAGATATTGCGCGGGGTGATGCTCGAGCTCCTCGAGGAACACGCCGTCCTTGGTGATCTTGCCGAGCGCCTGCCGGTCGGCGGCGCATGACACGCCCAGCCCGATCGGCAGCGACGCGCCGTGCCGCGGCAGGCGGATCACGCGCACGTCGTGGCAGAAATATTTGCCGCCGAACTGCGCGCCGACGCCGGTCGACTGCGTCATCGCCAGCACTTCCTTCTCCATCTCGAGATCGCGGAAGGCGTGGCCGTCCTCGCTGCCCTTGGTCGGCAGCTCGTCGAGATATTTGGTCGAGGCGAGCTTCACCGTCTTCATCGTCAGCTCGGCCGACGTGCCGCCGATGACGATGGCGAGATGATAAGGCGGGCACGCGGCGGTGCCGAGCGTGAGCACCTTCTCCTTCAGGAACGCCAGCATGCGGTCATGCGTCAAAATCGACGGCGTCGCCTGGAACAGGAACGCCTTGTTGGCCGAGCCGCCGCCTTTGGCGATGAACAGCAACTTGTAGGCGTCGTCGCCCTCGGCGTAGATCTCGACCTGCGCCGGCATGTTCGACTTGGTGTTCTTCTCCTCGAACATGGAAATCGGCGCGAGCTGCGAATAGCGCAGATTGCGCCTGAGGTACGCATCGCGCGCGCCTTCCGCGAGCGCGGCCTCGTCGTCGCCGGCGGTGAACACCATGCGGCCCTTCTTGCCCATGATGATCGCCGTGCCGGTGTCCTGGCACATCGGCAGCACGCCGCCGGCGGCGATGTTGGCGTTCTTGAGGAAATCGTAGGCGACGAACTTGTCGTTATCGCTCGCCTCCGGGTCGTCGAGGATCTTGCGCAGCTGCTTCAAGTGCGCCGGGCGCAGCAGATGATTGATGTCGGTGAACGCGGCCTCGCTGAGCGCGCGCAGCGCCTCGTGGCTGACCACCAGCATGTCCTTGCCCATCACCTTCTCGACCGTGACGCCGCCGATATCGAGCTTGCGATAGGGCGTCTTGTCGGGGCCGAGCGGAAACAGCGGCGTGTGGTGATAGGGCGGCGTGGTCGGGGGCGTGACGGGGGCGTTCATACTTACTTACCTCAAAGGCTCGAGTAGACGCGGCAAGCTGTCGCTTGCTCATTTGAGCAAGCGATAGACCGCGCGGTTATAACAGAGCAAGCAGCTTTGCGCCGAACATCTTGGCGGCGCCGTCCTCGGGATGAGGATGAGCACGTCATCGCCGTCCCCGCATCGGCTCGAAGCTGATCTTCAGCCGGTCCCCGGTCGCCTTGGCAAAGCGCGACAATGTCCGGGTCGAGGGCAGGCCACGTCCGCTTTCCAGCCGCGCGATGGTGCTTTGTGTCGTCTTCATGCGTTTGGCCAGTTGCACCGGGCTTGTCCCGGTGATCCCGCTTGGAACCGACGTGTCATATGAAACGAGATGGCCGGGACAAACCCGGCCATGACAGCGCAGTAGTTTTGCGCCAAGCTACGTTCACCAATGAGACACAGGCGCCTCGAGACGCCGCGCCGCGGGAGAACACTCCAATGAAAACAAAAGTGACAATTAAAATGCCGATGACTCTCGCCCGGCCGCTCACCGGCTGTTCGCTGCTCGCGCTCGCCGTGTTGGCGCAAGCTCTCCCCGCCCAGGCGCAATACACCGCCAAGGAATGGCCGGAAGGCGCGATGAAGCAACGCTTCACCGAAACCTGCGGCCTCTGCCACGACATCAACCGCATCCGCGTCGGCTATACGCCGGAAGGCTGGCTCACGGTCGTGCGCATGATGCAGAACTTCGATGCGCCGATCCCCGCCGAGGAATGGCCGGCGATGACCGAATACCTGATGAAGAATTTCCCCGAGCGCAAACGGCCGTCGGCGGTGCTGGTCGAAGGCCCGGTCAAGGCGCGCATCGATCTGTGGGACGTGCCGACGCAAGGCTCGCGCCCGCATGATCCGCGCGCGGCGAAGGACGGCTCGATCTGGTGGACCGGCCAGCTCGCCAACAAGCTCGGCCGTATCGATCCGAAGACCGGCGCGATCCGCGAATACACGCTGAAGTCGCCGCACACCGGCCCGCACGGCCTTGCCGAGGACAAAGACGGCAACATCTGGTTCACCGGCAACGCGCTCGGCCTGATCGGCAAGCTCGATCCGAAGACCGGCATCACCACCGAATATCCGCTGCCCGACAAGTCGGCGAAGGATCCGCACACGATCAACATCGCGCCGGACGGCATGGTGTGGTTCACCGTGCAGGGCGGCAACATGATCGGCCGGCTCGATCCGAAAACCGGCGACATCAAGCTCGTCACCCCGCCGACCGAGAAGTCGCGGCCCTACGGGCTGATGATCAATTCGAAAGGCGTGCCGTATTTTGTCGAATTCGGCGCGCCGAAGATCGCCAGCGTCGATCCGCAAAGCATGGCGATCAAGGAATACAAGCTGCCGAACGACGGCGCGCGGCCGCGCCGCCTCGCCTTCTCCGATGACGACACCATCTGGTACACGGACTTTCCGCGCGGCATGCTCGGACGACTCGATCTCAAGACCGGCAATGTGAAGGAATGGCCATCGCCGAGCGGGCCGAAGTCGGAGCCCTATGGCATCGTCTTCACCAAGGGCGCGCTCTGGTACAACGAATCCGGCGCCAAGCCGAACACCATCGTGCGCTTCGATCCGGGATCCGAAAAATTCCAGAGCTGGGCGATTCCCGGCGGCGGCGACATCGTGCGCAACATGGATGTGACGCCGGACGGCAATCCGGTCACCGCCAACAGCCTCACCAATCAGGTCGGGCTGGTGACGGTGCAGTAGCGCCGCGGCGCGGTTTTCTCGCGAAGAGATCTTACTGGCGCGACGCCGTTTCCGGGATGGTCTTCCCGTCGCGCCCGGAGACCGCGGCATAGGCGTCCGCCATGAGCGATGACAGCATATAGGTTCGGGTCGCACGGCAGGTGTAGCAGACGAAAGTCGTCCGCCGCATTGTCCGCGCCGTCGGATGCGGCATGGCGGTGACATAAACCATTGCACCCTGGCACTTTTGGCACTGCGCCTGCGTGGTCTGATCTGATGCCATGGCGTGGTCCGGTAACGAACGGATGCGGCGATCGGCTCTCCGTGTGCGTTCGAAATCGTAACCTGAAAGGTTAAAGATTCATCTATTGGGCACCCGGCGGCCTTGGAACCCGGTTGTCGCGGCCTTCAGACGGGTCTCGGCCGATTTGGAATTCCAATTGCGCAATCGAGCTTTGCGCGGTCCCATTTGCGCCAGATCGGCCGCCGCCTCGTAGGTGCTTTGCAGGAATTCCATGAGACCGCATCGGGGTCGGCCGCCGCGCGAACGGCCGCGTATGGAAGCAGGAATTCGCCGAGTTCCGTGGAGAAATATGCCTGCGCCGGTTTCACCGTAGCCGCGGCAAAGCCCTGCGGTGCCGGATAGGCATAGGAATAGAACGCGGCATCGTCGATCGGTCCGCCGCCGCCCGGCCAGAAACCGGCGCTCGAGACCTCGTGCGAATAGGCTTCGCGGGCGACAGCGTCGGGCAAATGCGGCACGCCGCCGGGATGACGCGGCGCCGTGCGCCCGGAAAAGCGCGTCACCGCGAGATCGAAACTGCCCCAGAAGAAATGCACCGGGCTCGCTTTTCCCAAAAATCCGGTACGGAATCGCGCAAAAACATCATGCGCTGCGAGCAGCACGCGCCAGAAGCGGTTCGCATAGTCTGCGTCATAGGCGGCGTGCAGCGTGTCCTGTTCGAATGGAATGCAATCGGCAATCTCGCACGGCATCGTCGTGACCTTGACCGCGATGCCGAGCTCGCTCAATGCGGTCATCACCGAATTGTAGAATTCCGCCACGCTCATCGGCTTGAGCATCACCTGCCGGAAGTGCCCGTCGCGGGTGCGCGTCCACAGCACATGGTCGATGAAATCGAAATCGATCTGGAAATCGCCGCTGCGCCAGGGAATGGGTGATGTCGTCAGCCCGCGCGCGGTGAGGTAGAGCGCAACGTGCCACGAGTGATTGAGCCAGGGCGCCAGTGCAAGGCGGATCTTACCGACGACCTGCGTCCACAGATGCAGCGTGTCACGCGTCTCGTGCCAGGCCGCGAGCGGCAGGTCGGGCCAGCGTTCCTGAGTGCGTGCCATCGCGCCATCATGCGGCGGCAGAAGACACCAAGTAAAGACACCAAGTAAAGGCGCCAAGTAAAAGCGCCAAGTAAAGTCGGCGGCTGCGCCCGACTCCGGATGCACGCATTCGCATACGCGCCGCGTCCGAAAAAAATGAGACTAGAAATGAGAGAGGCCGCCCCAACCCCCGGACGGCCTTCCCCCAGCTACCGAGCGAACGGCGTCAGTAAAATTTGTCGTTCAACCCGGCGCGCACGATGTTGTCGGTCGTCCTGCCGCTGACGATCTTGAATGCCAGGCTCACCCTGGAAGTCGGCTTCAAGGCCGCGCTGACCGCCGCGGCGCCCAGAAGCAAAATCAGGTTTCGAGGCATGAGTTTTCACTCCGAAAGCAAAGTGAAGATTTAATGATACGCCTCGATAGAATTAGCGACAATCAAAGCGAGATGATCTGGCGGCACATCAGTACGAATTCCAGGGGACGTGATTGATAAGTCACATCGTGTGGCTTGTGAAAAGTTCCAATACAACACGCCACATCTGAATACCTTCGAATACTGGTTTTGACCGGGGGGTGATCTAGTACCCTCTTTTTTACGCTCAATGATATTCCCTGCGCCGCCTATCGTTCGGAAACTCGTCCACACGACTCACCGTGTCAGCTGGGAAAATACCCATGCGCGACCTGATGTTCATGTTGGCTCCCGTCGCCCTCATCATCTATTTCGTGATCAACCCCGATCAGTTCAGCGCGTTAGTCAATTGGGCGGGACAGGTCTTTCACTAGTGGCCGTAAGGGCCGCTGACCTGCCTTGTGGTCCTTGCGGAGAAGCGTGAAGAGGCAACCGCTGCGTCACCCGATCCGCGCGTGTCGCATAAATGGCTAGATTGGATTGACGGACGGCGTTTCATCTGCCATCCGCATCGCCTGTTCGTCATTCCTCTGTTCCGAAATGCCTCAAAAAACATTCCGTGTCGGCCGCTCGTTCACCGGGCTCGGTCTTTTCGCCATCAGGCCGATCAAAAAAGGCGAAAAAATCGCCGAATACAAAGGACCGCGCGTGGGCGCGGAAGAAGCCGGCCGGCTCGAACGGCGCGGCAACCGCTATCTGTACGAGATCAATCCCCGTGTCACGATCGATGGCACCCCGCGGACCAACATTGCCCGCTATGCAAACCATTCCTGCAATCCGAACGCGGAAACCTACACCTATGGCGGCCGCGTCTTCATCCGCTCGCTGCGCAAAATCAAGCCGGACGAGGAAATCACTTACGACTACGGCACCGACTATCTCAAGTACGTTATCGGCCGCTCGCGCTGCCTGTGCAGGCGCTGCCGGCGACGGCGGGCACGCAAGCAGCGGGAAGCGCGTCTATTGCGAAAACGTCGAGAGGCGCGCCGTGCGCGAAAGCGCAAAAGCCGCTAGCTCGCACCGCAGGCCCGCCATTCGATTTTGCGCCTCCCCGCAACCTTGTGCGCGTGCTAGTCAGGCCTGCAATTCCGTTGGGGAGCTTCCTTGACCTCCGAGAGCCTTGACCAGCGCGTGGTCGCACGCGCCGACCGTATTCCCCTTGGCATTCTATTCATGCTTGGCGCGACAATCATGTTCGCGCTTTCCAGCGCACTGTCCAAATGGCAGGTCGCTGACTATTCCTTTGTTGAAGTGCTCTTCTTCCGCGCGAGCGCCTCGCTCGCCATCTGCGCAGGCCTGATCCTGCCGCGTACGGGGCTCAGCGTTTTGCGCACGCGCCGCTTGCGCGATCATTTCGGGCGGAGCGCGACGCAGGCAACCGCGCAGAGCCTCATCATCATCGCCTTCGGACTCATGCCATTGGCCGGCGCGGTCGCCATAAATTTTTCTTCGCCGCTTTTTGCGACATTGTTCGCCGCGTTGTGGCTCAAGGAAAAGGTTGGGCTTGCGCGCGGTGCGGCCCTGGCTGCGGGATTTCTCGGCGTCTTGCTCGTTGCCGCTCCGGGCGCCGACAGTTTCCGTCTTGGTGCCATGTTCGCGCTGGCCAACGCAGTGATGTTCGGGAGCGTCACAGCGGCCGTGCGCGGAATGACAACGACCGAGTCCACGGAAACGCTCACGATGTATCAGATGATTTTTCTGACGTTGTTCTTTGCGCTGGCGTTGCCATTTTTCTTCGCCTGGCCGACACCGATCGATTTCGCCGCCTTGATCGCCAATGGCGTCATCAACGGACTCGGCCAATACTGGTGGACGCGCGCATTGTCGCTTGCCCCGACCGCCGCAGTCGGCCCGTTCTATTACTTTATGCTGGTGTGGTCTGCAGCACTGGGCTTTATTTTCTGGGGTGACGTCCCCACGCTAACTCTGCTTGGTGGTTCAGCCATCGTTGTCGGATCCGGACTTTTCCTGCTGCTGCACGAAAGCAAGCGAAAGCCACCGGCGGCCGGCTAGTCCGTTCATCAATCGCCTCGACGCGCTGCAACGTAACAAGGAGTAAGCCAATGAGCCTGAGCATCCGCCGTGTGGTCACCGGACACGACAGTCAGGGCCGCGCCAAAGTGCTGATCGATGAGACCATCAAGAACGTGGGATCGCAGCGCCCCGGCGCGCTCTACGGCGTGATCTGGTCCAGCGAAGGATTTCCGGTCGACAACGACGGTGATGAAGATCCTTCCGGCAAGAAAATCGGCACCACCATTCCCAACGGTACGGTATTTCGAATCGTAAGCTTTGGTCCGGGGGTCGCTCCGCGCAACCATCGAACAGACTCGATCGACTACGCAGTCGTAATGTCTGGCGAGATCGACATGGACCTCGACGGCACCAGCGTTCATCTCAAGGCCGGAGACGTGCTGGTCCAGCGCGGCACGATCCACAATTGGATCAACAACGGCACCGAACCTTGCGTGATCGCCTTTACCCTCGTTTCTGCAAAGCCCGTGACCGCCGGCGGAAAAAGGCTCGACGCACGGGGTTGAATTCGCCCGCGCCCTTCCCGGCACTCAACCGTCCAATTCCGGATAGTGCCGGAAGATTCCCATTTCGTTGAACGCGATGCGCCGCGGTGATGCGAGATAGGCTTTGATGCCGGGGCGCGCGGCGATCCTGGCATGGATTTCGACGAGTCCAGGCACCTTGCGCTCGATGCGTTTCATCGCCACCGGGAACGCATAACGAAGTCCCTCGATCAACTGAAACATGGACAGATCCGGATATGTCGCCTTGCGGCCGGTCAGATAGGGGCCGCCGCTCTTTGCGAGGGCGGCCTCGAAGTACCCCAGGTATTTCGGCGCGCGTTCGCCAAGAAAGTTTCCGGTGTAGCGTTTGGCCTCCGGCTTCTGATCTTCGTAGTAAAGACCTGAACCGACGGGATGATGGGTGTCGTGGATTTCCTTCACAAAATCCGCAACGGTCAGCTGCAGCTGATGCAACCATAGCCGGCTTGCCTCGTCGCGAGGACCGAGCTTCAGATGCGGCCCGAGGTAGAACAGGATATTGGCGACCTGAGCGATGACCAGCTTGCCCGCCTTCAGGAAAGGCGGCGCATAGGGCGGATGCTTTTCACGGCGGCCACTCATTATGGCCATCATCCGATCCATGCCGCCGGATTTGCGTGCGACATCATCGTAGGCCGCGCCGGCATCTTCGAGCGCGAGCCGGACGAATTCTCCGCGGCCTTGAATTTGCGGCCAGTAAAACAATTGATAGCGCATGGGATTGCCTCGCCTGCAGGCTGTTTGAACCGCAAGCTTGGCCCGAGCCCCAACGTCACTTCAAGTGGGCTAGTCTCAATGCAAGAACGCCGGCGAGGAAAGTGCCCCGCCGGCGTCCCTTTGCAAAATTCAGATCAGTTTGTCGCGAAGCAATAGAGCAAGCCCATCGCCGCCGGTGCTGCGCAGGTCAGCCTGCGAGCAGCCGCCGTCCGGTCCGCGCGAAGGATGCGACGAGTTCCATGACCTGGACGCATCATCGTCCCGCAGGCCCTTGCGGTCGTTGTGACCAAGCATGACCGACCCCTGCGTGCTGCTCGTATAATTCTTGCAGGTCATGTCCTTGTCGGCCGGAAAAGCTTTGCCGTCCGGCGTCGAGCCGGTCAGAATGTCGTGGCGATTCGGCTTGTCACCACTCCCGTTGATCACCTCGCCTTTCTCGGAAAGATTGTTTTGTTTGCTGAGCTTATTGTTGGCGCTGTGCAAATCATCGACGCTCGTGGCGACGGCGTGCCTTTGGCGTTCACCCACGGGCCTTTGCCGATGCGGTCGCGCGCGTTCACGCGGCGCCCGCGCCTTGCGTTGACAGATACGCGTGCCAGGTCTTTGCGCCCGCGCCGGCAGATGACGCCAGTTCCTGGCAATGGCGGTCCGCGCCTGTCGAGCCCGCCGAGATCGGCGCCCTTGCCCGGCCCTGCACTGGTCACGAAAAACGACATGTTGGCCTGCTGCGCATGGGCAGACACGGAACAGATGAGCGCCATGACACGCCGCAAGTGGCAGGCCCTTCCGAACGAACTTCATTTCAGTACCTCCCGGTTTGGCGGGAGCACGTCGCCCCACCATCGGAAGAACGAAACACCGCGCGCGCCCTCCTATTCCTGCGATCACGCGTCCTTGATGAGGAAGCGTCAGCCGGCGGGTTTGCCCGAATATTGCTGATCGGTGACCGGCTCCAGCCAGGTTACATGCTCGCCCGATTGGGCTTCCTGCATCGCAATGTGTTCCAGGGCGTGCTCTGCGGTTGCACCGTGCCAATGCTTCTCGCCGGGCGGTATCCACACCGTATCTCCGGCCCGGATTTCGCGCACCGGACCACCCCAAGTCTGCACCCGGCCTATCCCTGATGTCACGAAGAGCGTCTGCCCGAGCGGGTGCGTATGCCAGGCGGTGCGGGCGCCGGGCTCAAACCTCACCCAGGCCGAACGCACGCGAGCAGGGTCGGGCGCCTGGATAATGGGATCCTGCCACACGGTTCCGGTGAAGCTTGGCGGCCCCATCCGGCGCGACGGCCGCGATCCGCAAGCGATAATGTCCATACCCCTACCTCCCTGTATCCGGCACCAATGTCCTGCCGACGGCGTCTCCGAGGGAACAGCTTAGCCTGTCGCACAAAAAAAAGCCCGGCGTTCCCGCCGGGCTTCGATTTCAACACAAACGGCAGAGAATGGTCAGACCGGCTGCAAATTGCCGGCGGCCTGCTTGCCACGCTCGGTTACGATTTCGAAGGTGACCTTCTGGCCTTCGTTCAACGAACGCAGACCGGCCCGCTCCACCGCCGTAATGTGCACGAAGACATCCTTCGAGCCATCGTCAGGCTGGATGAAACCAAAGCCCTTTTGAGTATTGAAAAATTTTACAGTTCCGACAGGCATCAAGAGTTTCCTTTCACGCTTTCCTGTTGAACGCCGACGCATTGATCGCGTTGGCGGTCACAAGCCAAGTTTTTGGGAGTTCACTTGAGGCGTAGCCCGAAACCGGGAGCGTGGCAGCAAGTTGAGGCCGAAAACCAGGTTGCGGGCGGCGACATAGACGGATTTCCACGTAACGTCAATGGTTGCGGGCCCGACCGGCGGTATCGGATAACGCTTTATGAATTTGTAAATTCTAGTTGCTACAGTCACACGCATCGAAGCCCTAAGAATTAATGAAAACTGAATACCTGGCCTGATCGAACGAGGTTTATGGCCGCGAGGTGACATGCGCGGAGACAAGCGTAAGGCAAAGCGCCATCACATGCAGCACAAAGCGTGGCTGCTGGTGGAAGGCAAGCAGCGTTCCGAATGCGTCTTGACCGATATTTCGGATCTCGGCGCACATGTGAACGTCGCTGACTTCGAAGATATTCCGGATACCTTCCTGCTGTTGCTGGCCGAAAGTGGCGCCACGCGGCGCCGCTGCCGGGTGATCTGGCGCAAGCCGCGCGAGGTGGGGGTCAAGTTCGAAACGTGGCTCGACGAGCGCATACGGGCGAACCGCACAGCGAAGCCCGAATCCGCCACGAAGACAGACGAGACCGCCAAGAGCGCCTGAAGGTTTAAGAGCGCCTGAGGATTGCGTAGGCCGCGCTCAGGTCTGTTGAATCGCTGAGAGCAGCCAGTCGCCTCCATGTGCGCGCATGAAGGTCCACAACTCGGTGACCTCTCCCGGCTCACCACCCTCGACGGTTCGCCCGCTCTTACGATCCACCATTCGATCGGTCAGCGAAAAACGCATGGCGACAGTTGCGTAGTCGACGGTGCCTTCGCGCCAGGCTTCTGCCAGGTCACCTTGCTCAAGCTTTACGTCGGTGATCGTGTTGACGACCCCGCGACTTGCGTTCTCTGCGAGTTGTTCGGAAAAATAGGACAGCATTTCCGGCGTTACCTTCGCGCGGAGTGCACCAAGGTCTTCCGCTGAAAAGACGGCCTGGATTTCTCCCAGCAACCGCTCATAGGCATCGTAGTCGGATTTACCGATTGTCAGCGGTTCACCCGCCGCTGCATTCGCGCCAAACATACCGCCGAGCCCCGTAAAAGAATGTCCGGTAGCCGGGTGGGCCGCTGCGTAGGCGGCGGCCGGCATATTCCGCCGTTGCCACCATGCAAACAGCATCCGCGCAATGAACACGATCAGGATGATTTGCAGCAGCAGGCCCAACACCGAAGCAAAGCCCGCCATGCCGCCAAAAATTCCATGCCCGAAAAGAAGGCCAAAAAGTCCGGCGCCGAGGAAGCCAGCAGCTAGACCACCGAACAACCCGCCGCCGAACAGGCCGGGACGGGCTCCTGTCTGACCAAGCGCCCCGCCGCTGCCGGGCTGCGTCAGCGTGCGCTGTAGGGGCGCTGCGGTAGTCGGCGCGGTGCGTGTTACGGGCGGCGCGGAAAAAGTACGCATGCCGCGACTGCCGCCGGAAAATCCGCCCCCTGCGCGCGCTTGCGCATCCCCAGTGACCATAAAAAGCGCAGTCACGATGGCGGCTAGCGCAAAAAGAAGGCGGTAACGGATCATCCCATGACCTCCCGGCACCATTGCGCCAGGAGGATATGCATGCGCCATGCAATTTGTAAGGGTCTGCCGGTTGTGGAGGCCCCGCGGCGGAGCGACATAATCGCCTAAAATTCCGGGCTTCTCATCACAGAAATATCATGACCGGTCGGGAACGAGCCGCAGGTCTGGCAATTTTCCATCTTGTGATGTCAGGGGACGCACGGATGAAAACCCTCCTTGCCGCGCTGCTGTTTTTGGCCGTCAGCGACACTGCATTTGCAAAGCCGGAGCCGGTTGCTGATCCGAGGCCGGCCGCGTCAGCACGCGCCGATCTTGACGCCGACTTCAATATCGGGCCGGCGGGCGCCACGCTTGAAAGAAATTATTTTCAGGCGCCGCGTCCCTTCAACGCCGGGGCGCTCCCCTGCCGATTTGAACCCAGCATGCTTGCAAAAGTACATCTTGCTCAATCGTGCCGTTGAACGGAAACGGCGGCGCCAGATTTTCCAAAATGCTGCAGTGCGGACAAATTCGTGAAGACGAGCGCTGGAACCATGCAACGTTACAATCGTTGTAGCGGGCGAACTTTGTGAGTTTCACAAACGGCGGTCATTCGCATGACAAACGGCGGTCATTCGCATGGCCGCGCTACAATTCATGGGGCGCAACAATGCTCGGTACAATTCTCATCGTCTTGCTGATTCTGGCGCTGGTCGGCGCTTTCCCGCGTTGGGGCTATAGTTCTGGCTGGGGCTACGGCCCGTCGGGACTCGTCGGCGTTCTGCTGATCGTGGTGATTATCCTGGCATTGAGCGGACACGTCTGACGGCAGTTCAGCGCGCCAGTGTTTTCTTCACTTCAGCAACCAGCTGCTTCAACGTAAATGGCTTGGCAAGAAACGCGTATTGTTCCTGGCTCGGCAGATTGCGGCTGAAGGCTTCTTCGGCATAGCCGGAGACAAATATGATTTTGACGTCCGGATCGCGCCGGCGCAGCTCCTTGAGCAGCGTCGGCCCGTCCATTTCCGGCATCACGACATCCGATACCACCAGGTCCACGCGACCTTGCTTTTCGAAAGTCTCAATCGCTTCCACGCCATTGCCGGCCTCGAGAACCGTGTAACCGCGCGACGTCAGCCCGCGTGCATTCAAAGCGCGCAAACCTTCTTCGTCCTCGACCAGCAGAATTGTCCCATGGCCGGTAAGATCCGCAGCAGCGGCGCGCGCCATCGAGTCGGCGGCCGACATCGCGTCGGCAATGGCCGGCGCTTCCGCAGCAGGAATTTGCGCCAGCACCTCCTCAGCGCCCGGAATATGACGGGGAAGGAAAATGCGGAACGACGTGCGGCCGGCCTCTGAATCCGCATAGATAAATCCGCCGGTCTGCTTGACGATTCCATACACCGTGGAAAGGCCGAGGCCGGTGCCCTTGCCCACGTCCTTGGTGGTGAAAAAAGGCTCGAAAATCTTTTCTATAATATCGGGCGGAATTCCGGTCCCCGTATCACTGACTTCGACCAGGACGTAGTCGGCCCTGGGCATGCCCTTGTAGGCGAATTTCTCGCACTCAGCGGCTGTAACATTGCCGGAACGCACGGTGAGTTTGCCGCCATCCGGCATGGCATCGCGCGCGTTGACCGCCAGGTTCACGATCACCTGCTCGAATTGCGAAATATCGGCCTTAACGGGCCACAGGTCCCGGCCATGAACGATGTCGAGCGTCACCTTCTCGCCGATAAGGCGCTTGAGCAGCATGCCGAGGTCGCTCAGCGTTTCGCCGAGATCGAGCACCTGGGGACGCAATGTCTGCTTACGCGAGAACGCCAGCAGCTGACGGACGAGCGCCGCAGCGCGGTTGGCGTTCTGTTTGATCTGCATGATGTCTTTAAATGACGGATCCGTCGGCTTGTGTGCGTTGAGCAAGAAATCCGTCGCCATCATGATGGCGGAGAGCACATTGTTGAAATCGTGCGCGATACCGCCGGCCAGCTGTCCCACCGACTCCATTTTCTGTTGCTGCTGAATCCGGTTTTCGAGCGTGCGTTGCGCGGTTGTTTCGAGCGCGTAAACGATCGCGGCTTCGCCGTCGCGGTCTTCTTCCTCGACTGCCAGCACGAAAAAGTTCGCCCAGCGTTCTGCGCTGCCGGTGAGCGCCGCCTCGACCGGCGCAATATCGCTTTGCCCCTCGGCCGCCTTGCGGATTGCGGCCTCGAGCGCAGGCCGATCACGCCCGCTGACCACAGACAGGATTGATCTGTCGTCGCCTTTGAACAGACCTTCAAATGCGCTGGCAAAGCGCGCATTGCTCCGTGCGATCCGCCCGGTCTTGTCGACAGTGGCGATGGCCATCGGCGTATTCTGGAAGAAGCGCATGAAACGCACTTCGGCAGCGCGTTGAGGATCGCTTCCGTCGCTCCGCGCCCGGTTGAGTACGAGCGTGCGTGAGGCCCCCGGCGTGCCGTCGGCGCCGAAGGCGACTTTGTGGAAGAGGCGCACCGGAACAGGCTTGCCGCCCCGGGTCTTGAGATCGAGGTCAAGAACTTCCGTCTTTACTTCGCCAGGTGCAGCGTTGAGCATCGTGAGCAACGCGGCGCCCTCGCCGGCGACGATATCCCCCAGCTTGAGCGAGCCGGCCCCGACCTGGGCAAGATCATGGTCGAGCCACGATGCGAGCGTCGCATTGAGGTAGACAATGTCGCCTGCAGCATCGACGGAGAAAAACCCTGCGGGCGCGTGGTCGAGATAGTCGACGGCATATTGCAGCTCCTGGAATACGTTTTCCTGCCGTTCACGATCGCGCGTAACGTCGGCAACCGACCAGACCGTGACGCGAGCGTCACGGCGGTTTTCACCGAGCGGCCGCACGCGCATGCGTAACCAACGCGCGCCCTCGCCGCCGCCGGTAATCCGCACCTCTTCTTGAAGACTTCGGCCTTCACGCGCAGCCTTGAGCAGGCGGTATACGGACTCCGAGACATCCGGATCGCCGACAAACGCGCTTTCGATAGGCCGTACGTCGTGGAGATCCCGCGCGCCGATCAGGTCGAGATAGGTCGCATTCGCATAGAGCACGCGGCCCGCATGGTCGGTGACGAGGATGCCCTCGAACGCATCATCCACGACGGCCTTGAGCAACGGATTACCTTGCTCCTTGCCGCTGAATTTCATGATGCCAGAGGCAGCCGCAAACAGGGCAAAAACGCCGATGGTGCCGAGGACCGCCAGGAGTGTCAGGACATAGGCTTCCACATAGTCGCGGCCGATCGAAACCAGGCCGCCGGCGGCGCCGATAAGGGCTGCCGCCACCAGGATGACCAAGCCGATCGAGCTGCCACGCGGCGCATTCCGGCTTTTGTCGAAAGCCTTGCGCTCACGGCCCTCCATGCGGTCTCGCGCTTCGGCCGGCGCTGACGGATCGTGACTTGCCATGGCTCCTGAGTGCCTTAAGGCGCCCTATCGGCGCAAGTGCCAGCCGCGGCCAATCCCGGCATTTGAATATTACTCTCAACGCCGCGCCGACATCATCCGGCGCAGCCGCATGACGTAGCCGATGACCTCGGCGACCGCCTTGTAATGTTCCGGCGGAATGGGCTGGTCGATATCGACCGTGGCGTGCAGTGCGCGGGCAAGCGGTGGATTTTCCACGATCGGAACCGAGTGCTTGCCGGCGATCTCCCTGATTTTTAGCGCCATCGCGTCGACGCCTTTTGCGACGCATATCGGCGCGTCCATCCCGCGCTCATATTCAAGGGCGATCGCATAATGCGTCGGGTTTGTTATGACAACCGCGGCTTTGGGCACCGCAGCGATCATGCGCCGGCGCATGCGGATCTGCCGCACCTGTTTCATCTTGCCCTTGATGGCCGGGTCGCCTTCGCTTTGCTTGAACTCCTCCTTCACTTCGCGCAGCGACATTTTCTGCCGCTCGTACCATTGCCGATACTGGAACAGATAGTCGGCGGCCGCGACAAAGGCGAGCATCGCGACCACCGCACCCAAGAGCCTAAGCGCCAGGCCTTGAGAGACAGACAGGATGACGGCGGGATCACTGCGCGTGAGAGCTTCAAGCCGACCGCGCTCCGGCCACATCAAGGCCGTCAGCACGCCCCCGACAAGCAGGAGCTTGACGAGTTCTTTCGCCAGATTGGCAACCGCCTGCTTCGAGAAAATCCGGCCAAGGCCGGCCGCCGGGGAAACCCTGGAAAGCTTTGGGACAAGCACTTCGAGCGACCACACCAGGCGGTGCTGGACAATATTACCGCCGAGCGCGGCGAGGATCAGCACGAGGAAAGGAATGGCGACGGCCGCAACCATTTCGCTGCCGATCTTCTCGAATAGCCAGGGCAAAGCCGGGCCGTCCAGGTTGATGTCATAGGAGTTGGCGATGATCCCGCGCATGGTCGCGGTCAGATCCCTGCTCATCGCGCCGGAAAATGTCATCAGTACGAGCGCGGCACCGGCAATGACAAACCACGTGTTGACTTCCTGGCTCTTGGCCACATCGCCGCGCTTGATCGCCTCGTCGAGGCGCTTTTGCGTCGGTTCTTCTGTTTTGTCGAATTCACCCTGATCGTCGGCCATGTGCGGTCCCGGTCAGGCGTGAGGTGCAAGTTCGGAGAGGACGCCCTGGAGATAGTCGACAAAGGTGCCCATCATCGCACCGATGACCACCACCAGCAGCAATAAACCAAGGATGATCGAAAGCGGAAGGCCGATGAAGAAAACCTGCATTTGCGGAATGAGTCGCGACAAGACGCCGAGGCCGAGATTGAACAGCAACCCAAAGACGAGAAACGGCGCCGACAGCTGGATCCCGATGCGGAACGCGGTTGCAACAATTCGGGTCACGTGCTGCGCGGTGTCGCCCATCAGCGGCAATTCACCAGGCTGGAAAATCGTGTAGCTGTCATTCAATGCCGCAATGACGAGGTGATGCAGGTCGGTCGCAAATACCAGCGCAACGCCGAGAACGCTCAGAAAATTTCCGACCAGCAGGCCTTGCTGGTTCTGCGTCGGGTCAACCGTCGTAACAAATCCAAGACCAAGCTGCTGGGCAATGACGGTCCCCGTGACCTGGAGCGCCGAAATCGCCAATCGGGCCGTGAGGCCCAGCACGGCGCCGACGACAATTTCCTCAAATAGCAGCAAGATTACCGGCCCGATCGAGTTGAGATCGACCGTGTAAGCCTTCTGATGCGCCGGAAGCAGGATCGCCGAGAGCATAAGCGCAATGCCAAGCCGCACCCGCGACGGCATGGACTGCTCGCCGATGCCGGGCAGCAGCATGACCATTGCGCCGACACGCGCAAAAGTGAGAAGAAATGCCGCAGCCAGGGCCGGCAAAAATGAGATGTCGATCCGCATTGCGCCTAGCCGCTGACAATGCGTGCGGCGATCCGCAACATTTCGGCGTGCAGCTTTTCGGCCATGAATGGCAGGGCTATCAACAGTGACAGGAATATCGCCAGGATTTTCGGCACGAAGGCGATCGTCATTTCCTGAATTTGCGTGAGGGCCTGCAGCAGGGAAATTGCAACACCGACCGCGAGCCCAACCAGCATCACGGGGCTTGAAACAACGATCAAGGTAAAGATCGCGTCGCGGGCTACGTCGAGGACTTCAGGGCCGGTCATTGATTGATGCTGCCTAGATCGGCATTTTCATGATGTCATCATAGGCCTGGATAACGCGATCGCGAACGGCAACAACCGCGTCGATCGCGACTTCCGTCTCCGAGACGGCGGTGACAACGTCAACGATATTGCCTTTGCCGCTGACCGCCGCGCGCGCCTGAGCGTCGGACTTGTGCCCCATCTCGGCGACGGAGCCGATGGCGTTCTTGAGCACGGAGGCAAAGCTTGTCTCTGGATCTGCCTCCGCAGGTTTTTTCGCGAGCGCAAGTGAAGAGGAGTCCGATGCGATACGCGCGACACTGGCATAAGCACTGGCGGCAGTGAGTGGTGTGGCCATCGCAATTGCGCCTTTCAGGCTTTGAGGATGTCTATGGTGCGTTGAAGCATGCGCCGCGTGGCGCTGATGACATTAATATTGGCTTCGTAGGAGCGCTGGGCGTCGCGCATGTCCGTCATTTCGACGAGTGGATTGACGTTTGGATATTTGACATTGCCGTTTACGTCGGCGGCGGGATGTCCCGGTTCGTATTTCAACCGAAAAGCGGAGCTGTCGGTCTGCACTTTGCCGAGCTCGACCAACTGCGTATCGAGCGTGCGATCCAGCTCGCTGTGGAATGTCGGGATTTTTCGACGGTACGGATCGGCGCCAGGCCGTTGCGGAGTCGAATCGGCGTTGGCGATATTTTCCGAAATGATCCGCATGCGGCCGGCTTGCGCGCGCAGGCCGGATGCAGCGATTGTCAATGTCTTGATGAAATCCACCGTTGCCCTCCTCAGCAGCGCCTTGCGCGTTCAGCGCTTGCCGAGCGCCGTCTTGATAAGATTGAGACTGCGCGTGTAGAGCGCGGTCGCTGTCTGAAAATCCATCTGATTGGCCGCCACCTTCATCATCTCTTCTTCCAAGTTCACGGCGTTCCCCGTCGGACGCACTTCAAAGTCACGAGCGTTTGTATTTGGAAACGGTGACTGGCTCAGGCCGACACCTTCGATATGACCACTATCGGTACGCGTCAGCGTAAGGCTGGCGACCACCGTCTGAGGGGCCGACGTAGGGTCCTCAAACTTCAGCGGCGCAAGATCGCGAGCCCGGAAGTTCGGGGTATCCGAATTGGCCACGTTTTCGGCCAGGACCCTTTGGCGCGCCTGCGCCCAATCGAGGCGCGTTCGCAGCATGGAGAGAATCGGAATGTCAGCGATGGCCATGGCCAATGTCCCCGAGAGCGCCCCCAGCACGGTATTGTCGCGCTAGGCAGACTTTGCCGGGCGTATGGTTAATGGCCGGTAAATAGGCGCGGAACCCGCGGGGCCGGGAAGCCAAAAGCGGCATAATTTGAATCGACTATCCGGGCCAACCCGCAAATTGCCACTTTATTTGTTAATACTCTGTTAGTATTCAGGGCGGCAAATAGTGCCGAGTGGAATTAACCAATCGGGCGATTCTCCCCGAGAAGCGTTAGTAACGGAGCGCATTGATGTTCGAGAGCTTGTTTGGCTCGGAAATGCCGCTGGCTGCCCGATTCTTCATCGCCTTTCTGGTGGTGCTCGCTCTTATTGGCCTGACCGCATGGCTTGTCCGCCGATTTGGCGCCAGTCGTCTCGGCAGCGCCACGCGCGGACGTCAACCGCGACTGGCGGTGATCGATGCCGCAACCGTTGACGGGCGCCGCCGGCTGGTCCTGATCCGACGCGACAATATTGAACATCTGTTGATGATCGGCGGGCCGACCGATCTCGTCGTCGAACCCAATATCGTGCGAGCCGTTGGTGCGCGCGAGGCTGCCCGCGCCGCGCCCGCCGCCGATGCTGCTGTCCGTCCGTCATCGTCGAGCGACAATGGTTGGCCACTCCAGCCTGTCGGCGAACCCGCCCCTGCGCCGGTGCCCCGGGCCTATCGGCCCGCCGCAATCGACGAGCCCTGGCTTCCGCCTGAGCCCGGCGGCCGCGCGCGTCCTGCCGATAGCCTGACCGGGCTTGCGGCCGAACTATCAACGCGTCTCAATCCGCCCGATGCCGGCCCGCCGATGCCGCCGCGCCTTGAGCCGGTTGCGCGCGCGCATACTCCGGCCAGCGAACAAGGTCCCGCTCAGACCGATCACAATCTTGCCGAGATGGCGCATCAGCTCGAAGCGGCACTGCGCCGCGCGCCGGCGCCTGAGGCCCGCCCGCCGGTAACCGATCCCTTGGCGACGCAAGCCGCGACTGCGCCAGGTAAAGGCGTCGACATATCGGCCCGCGCACCACAGCGCGAACTGAAAGCCCGCGTCGAACCGAAATTCGAGTTTAAGGCCGAGCCTAAATTCGAGGCGAAAGCCGAACCCAGGTTTGATTCAAAGCCCGAGCGTTCGGAACCTCCGGCAACGCCCGGCAAGAACTTGTACGAAAATCTTGAAGAGGAGATGGCCAGCTTGTTGGGCCGTCCTCCAGGAAAACCGTGATATCCCCTTCCGACCGCCGTGTTCGTCTTGTGACGGTGGCGGTCGGGGTAGCAGGGATCCTCCTCGCTGCAACTGCGCCGGCCGGCGCACAGGACATCAGCGTCAATTTCGGACAAGGCAATGGGCTGACCGAACGCGTGATCCAGATGATCGCGCTGTTGACGGTGCTTTCGCTGGCGCCATCGATCCTCGTGATGATGACGTCATTCACGCGTATCGTCGTCGTGCTCTCGCTGCTGCGCACTGCGCTCGGCACTGCGACCGCTCCGCCGAATGCCGTGATCGTGTCGCTCGCACTCTTCCTGACCGCCTTTGTCATGGGGCCGGCATTGCAGCGGGCCTATGACACGGGCATCCGGCCGCTGGTCGCGAACCAGATTACCGCCGAGCAGGCGTTCGAGCGCGGCACGCAGCCGTTGCGCGCGTTCATGCAGAAGAACGTACGCGAGAAGGATCTGAAGCTTTTCGTCGACATGGCCAAGGAAGCGGAGCCCGCCAAGCCTGAGGATCTCTCCCTTCGCGTGCTTGTGCCTGCGTTCATGATTTCGGAGCTCAAGCGCGCGTTTGAAATCGGCTTTTTGCTGTTCTTGCCGTTCCTGATCATCGATCTGGTCGTAGCCTCGGTATTGATGTCCATGGGCATGATGATGCTCCCGCCGGTGGTCGTATCGCTTCCTTTCAAGCTGATCTTCTTCGTGCTGGTGGACGGCTGGAGCCTGGTTGCCGGCTCGCTGATCCAGAGCTACGGCGGCGGATAGCCCCCGACCGGACAACCACTCAATAGGCGCGGGCGCGAGCCTTCGGCAGGCGCGGAATGGAGCCGGTCGGCTCCTTGTCGGGCTTGATCGGCACGCCCGCCGGCACGTTGGGCGGCAACGGCGATGACGCGACGTTTTTGCCGTTTGTGGCTGCCTCCTTGCCGGCTGGGACAGCCTGCGGACCATTGGCCGACGCGGATTTCTGGCCGGGTGTCGCGGATGGCGCGGCAGCGCCTTCACCGGGAGTGCCGGGCGGGGAAACCGCGGACGCTTCCGGATATCGCGCCCGCAAATCGCGCAGGAACGCGTCGAGCGTGTCGACGCTCGCCACTTTCTTGGCGATATCCTGGAACTCAGCGCCGCTCGTGCCGATCGGCGCGGTCACCACGTCGAAGGCGCGACGATCGGGGCCGTCAGCGAATTTGGCCTCGTATTTCTCGCGTATCCGCGCAACGCCGATTGCTTCTTCGCTCAAGGCATAACAGATCGCCGCACGCAGGATGTCGGCCCGCTCGGTATCATTGAGTGGCGCGAATTCCCGCCACCGCGCGCCATACAGAAGTTCGATTTGCTCACCCGCTTCGCGCCAACGTCGCGCCGCCCACAATATATCCGAGCGCAGCCGGATCGCCTCGTGAGTGTTGATGTCGGCGATCAATTCAAGTGCCAGATCGTGACGCCCCGTGCTGGACAAGGCGCGCGCCTGGAGAAGCAGGCGCTGATTGCGCAATTCATTGGAGAGATCCGACATGTGCGTCGCCTGCAAAGTGGCCAGCGCACGATCGGGCTTGCGGTTCATCAGGTAGACGACCGCCAGACGCGTCGCGACCTGCGCACGCGCCGCACCCTGCAGGCGATGATCGACCTGGTGTTGAAGCAGCTCCGCCGCCTGATCCAGCAGATCGACCGATACCAGGCGGTCGGCAAGCCTGCGGATCATCTCGTCGCCGCGCCGTCCGATCGGCGTGAGCTCGCGGAAATCGTAAAAGAGCCCCAGCGCCTCGATCGGGGGCAGTGCCTCGGCCTTCCCGCCAAGGAACAGGCTTTCGAATGTCGCCGCTGCCTCGTCCTGTATCTTCCGTGTCATGTCCGAATTGGGATGCGCAAGCAGCGCCGTGCGCATGACATGAAATGCGTCGCGGTAACGGCCGTCCTCGGTATAGAGGTGGGCAAGAATTTTGAGGCCTTCGGTTTCCGTCTCGTCTCCGCGCCATACGGTGGTTAGAAGTCTCGAGGTCGTTGATGACGTCCTTGCGCCCCGTGGCGCCGGTCGCAAAAGTAAGCGCGATCTCGCGCAACCTGCCCTGCGCGGCGGCGCGGCGGTCATGCGATGTCGCAGCGGCGCGATAGCTGGCGAGCGCGTCTTCGTTGCGGCCCAATCCCTCGTAGAGCCGTCCGATCAGCACGTTGATCGTCGGCTCCAGGTCGGGGGTGACCCCGACCGTCTCGAATTCATTTGCAACCTTCGTGGCATCGTTGAAGTCGTGCACTTCAATCGCCGATCGCAGCGACTCCTTCATGGCCATGCGCTGCAGTTCGATCGGTAAAGCACCGATGGCGGCACTCACCGTCCTGAAGATCTTCTGCGCATCGGCCCAGCGGCCGGCGCGGGCATACGCGATGGCGCGCCAGATGGCGGCATCCTGCTGATTGCCGACTTGCGGTTTGGCGAGCTCCTTCAGGGCATCATCCGCGCGATCGAGCATCACATCGGCGACGGCCGTCAGCACGCTTCCCGTCACGTCTTCCGAGCCTCGCTGATCGGTCAGCGCAACATCGAGAACCGCCTTGGCTTCCGGCGCCATGTCCTTGGCCAGGTAAAAGCGCGCGAGATTGAGCCGCGCCTGGCGCTTCTTGACCGCCGGCGCTGAAGCCGCGAGCCGGATCAACTCCGACTGGCGCGCGTTGAAAGGCGCGTCGCGATCGAATCCCCAAAGCTGGGTATCGAAAGTATAGGCGCGGAAATTGACTTCGACCTGCTGCTGACCGAGTGCGGTCGCCGATAACGAAAGGCCAGCCGGACGTCCGATCGTTACCTTGTCGGATCCAAGCTCCGCCGTGATGTCGTCGGCGATCGGCTGCACCACGATGCCATGAGTCGACGGCAGTGCACGCAACTCGACGAAATTCTGCGCCTTGAGAAATCCGCGCGTCGGTCCGAGCGCGGTAACGATCATCAACCGATCGCCGATGTCGGGATCCGTTACATCGTGGATCGCGCGCGGATTGTCGAACGGAATGGCGAGGCTGGCGCGGTTTTTGCCAACGATACTGCGGGCGATGCCGAGCGGACGTGTGGCCGTCGACGCTATTGTATCGGCGATCGTGACGGTCCAGCCGGGGCCATCCGCTTCAAGGCTGCTCATCCTCGGCCGCGTCAATTTTATACGAACGATTGCAGCTCCATCTTTTGCGCGGTCAAACAGAACTTCGCGTATGCCGTTGTCTTTGTCGGCCTGAAGCGCGTTGAGGTCGATCTGGGCCGGGCTGTCGAACACCAGCCATAACGTATCGGCGCGATGGAACACGGCGGCCGGTGTTGCCACCGCGAAAGGGAAGTCGAGACGCAGGTTGTCGCCGGATTGGTGCACGCCGGCAACCACGACCGCGTTCGGATTGGGTGGAGGGCGCGCCGCTTCGGCGGCCGGGGCGCGCTGTGATGCATTTACCGGCGCCGGTGGCGCGACGGCCGCAGGCACGGCTGCCGGCGGCGCGGAGCCGGGAGCCGGCGCCGACGCGTTCTCTGCCGACGTTTTGGGCGCGTGCAGAGCGGAAGGCGGCGCAGCAGCCGCAGCTTGAGCGACCTTGTCAGGCGTGGCGGCGGCCCCGTTGCCGGGAGCGGCGGCGGGCGCCGCTGGCGTCTGAACAGCTGCCGGCGCCGCTGCCGGATTCGATGCCGGAACCGGAGCGGTCGGAGGTGCCGGGGCGGGATTTTCCGTCTTTGCCTCTATTTTCGGTAATGCCGCAGGCTCGGACGTTTCCGCGGCGCGAGATGGTGCGGGCGCCGCGTCGCCTTGCGGCGTCACGGTTTTGGGCGCTTCCACAGCCGGCGGTGAAGCTTTTTTGGCGGGCGCTGCTTCGAGCGGCGCAACCGCGGGAGGCCGTTGCACGACGATCGCCGGCTTTGTCCCCTCGCCTTCGTCGGCGTGTTTTCCCTTTGCAGCGCCATCGATGCCGATATCGACAATGATGCTGCGGTCCTCGCGGAACGTGCGCACGTCTGGCGTACCATTGAGCGAAAAGACGACGGCAACCGAATCGAAATCGACTTCGGATTCGATTGACTTCAGGGTCGGCGGCATCGCGGCCTTGGCGTCGGCCATATCCCAATTGACCTGCTGGTCGAAGTTGAGCGTGACCCGGCCGTCGGCACGCTCGGGCACCACATTGACCGTGCCGGGCATCGTGAAAGTGAAACGAACAAAAGTCGGCTGGCTTGCAACTTTCACGCGGACGGTTGGCGGCTTCTTCTGCTTGTCGGCGACTTTTTGTTGGTGCAGTTGACTCTCCGCCTCGCGCGCGCGCCGCACGAGTTCATCGATCACTTCCTGCGGCAGCCCCGGGTTGGGGCCCTTCCAGCTGTCAGGCAGGAGGTCGACATAAAGGCGTTCAGCGGCGGCGATCGTGTTGACCTTCACCTTCCGCGTCAGCGCAATTCGGATTGCACCGCCGTCCGGATCGCGCCGTGCCGCGCTGATATAGTCCGGAGCACTGGCGTTGAGTTTCTCGACCGCGACCGCAACCGGTTTCTTGAAGTTGATGACAATGATCGCGCCGGAGACGCGCACACTGGCTTCTACCGACTCATCGAAATGAAACAGCAGCCGTGCAAAACCGCCGTCCGTTGCGGCCTTGACGTCGCCCTTGATCGGATCGTCGGCGCGCGCGCCCAAGCCCGGCGCAAGTGAAAACAAAAGGAGAGCCGCCAGTGCCGCCATCGAACGCCGGCCCGGCCTCGGCGCGCACACCAGGTTGCGCGCGCGCATTCGCTTCAGCCTGAATGGCAAAAACGTCATGAGGCGGTTCCAGCCGGCACGAATACCGGTGACGACAGCCTACGGTTGGCCGTTTAACGCGGCGTTAAGGATATGCGGGGGTCATGAGCGGTTATTTCTAAACCGGCATGCCGTTTATCTAGTTGATGTTGTTTTATTTTTGCCTCTGGAGCGGTTGACGTGCGGAGGAATTAATCCCGCCTAGACCGGCTGATCGACCGCAATTTCTTTCGTTTCGGCTGGCGAGAGGAGAAACAGGCGATGACCGTCGCGAAGCTGAACGCGAAGAAACTCGAGAAGATCAAGGCGCCCGCCCCGATCGGGCAAGCAAGTCGTCCACAACTCGGACAGCGCTGCATGCAAAACGGTCCGCCTGCACTTTAGGATTCAGCATGTGGCTGACCCGGCAAGACCAAAACGGTCTTGGCTGGCACCGTGAACGGTGCGGTGCATGAGTCTGCTTTTGGCCCCTGGCGAACTCGGCTCTTGCACCGACCATGTCCGTTTGACCCAAAGCGGACCTGAGCTTGTGCACTGCAGAGGTTCGCTTTTGACCATTAATGGACATTAACATGGACCATTTTTCCGGGGCCGCGTTCGGCAGCGCGGACATTAGGCCTAACGGTTAGCGTGAATATTCGCCTCGGCCCAAACTCAAGATAGTAACTGATATGCGGTGCCGTTTCTGAGGCACCGATGCACAAGTATCCGAAAGAAATTGCCCGTTCATTGCGGTCATTCCGGAATGCGCACAGATTGAATTTGCTCCGGTGCGTTCGCATCGCTCCAGGTCATGGCGCCTGTGATGCGGCACGGTCTCAAGCAGACGTTGAGTATCCAGGCAACGTCGTACCCCGTTTGCCACTCGCTCAATGCGCCTCCCTCCGCTGCGAATGCAATTATGAACCCGTCGGGAGTAGCCGGCTGGATCAACTCAACGTAAACAAAAAATCATCCTTCAAGCGCAGCACTGAAGAAAGTTGACCTAAGCGGTCGTGACGGACATGAGCGGTGTGCACTGCACATGTCCGCTGATGATGCTGTGGATGGCGCCCGCTCTGCGGCATCAAGAGTGCCATAGGGTGGTTGCGTTGTACCAAACCACTGTAAATATTGTACAGTAGAGCACGTTAGGGGTGATTGCGTGCACGAAACGAGTGAGGATCCTTGGGCGTCTTGGCAACGGCGCCTTTCCCCGGGATTAGCCGGGACTTACGCCTTCGCAGCATTTCTTGTGATTGCAGCCAGCCTCGTACGCTGGGGACTTGGCTTTTTGGTCGAAGACACCTTCGTTTTTGCGGCCTACTACCCTGCAGTTCTTTTTGCGACTTACGTCGGTGGTGCGCGAGTTGGCGTATTTACGGCGGTACTCGCTAGCGCAATCGGCTGGTGGGCCTTCATTCCTCCCCACTACACGTTCTTTCCAATTTCGTCGGGTCAGGAAACGAGAGTACTCGGATTTCTCATTGCATCTGCTCTGATTATCTGGGCGGCCGATCACTATCGCAAGCTCATGAAGCGTCTCGAAGATGAGGAGAAATTTCGTAAGCTGGCCGTTGAGGAACTCGCTCACCGATTAAAAAATAAACTGGCGACGATACAGGCGATCATCGGTTTCCAATTGCGCGAAGAACCGCAGACTAGGGACGCTATCTTGAGCCGCCTAACTTCGCTTTCAGCCACAGACGATCTTATTATGTCGGCGCAGGGACAAGGGGCCGCCTTTCGCGACATTCTCTGCACCGAATTTGCACCATATGCTGTGTCGCGAATTTCAATGCAGGGTCCGGACTGCGTCCTTTCCCCGAAACTCGCTTTGATGATGGCGCTCTTAGTTCATGAACTTGCTACCAACGCTGCAAAATATGGCGCGTTTTCTAACTCAAGTGGCACGATATCAATCGAATGGTCGATTTCCGGCGGCAGATTGAACGTCGAATGGCGTGAAAGTGGCGGTCCAGTTGTCCGCCCTCCGAGCCATCGCGGTTTCGGAACAAGATTATTTTTGCGAGCCCTTGACCAGTTTAATGGACGCGTCGAGGCGACTTTTGCGTCATCCGGATTAGTTTGTACATTGAACGTCCCGCTCTTAGAAATCATAGCAAGCTCCCCTAGGCTTTCAGAAAAATAAAAAAGGGCCGGTCGAGCGACGTTGGTCAATGCCCGCAATTCTCCCAAGCGGACATGAGCTCGTGCGCTGCACATGTCCACTAATGCGCCAAAGCGGACATTGACGCCTTGACGAGCGTGTTTTTTAATTTTAGTCTACACTAAAATGAAATCAGCGCGGCCATACAACATGCGGGCGCGGGCTGCCTCAGCCGAGGCCACGCGCCGCCGTGTTCTTGATGCTGTCGTTTCTTTATTGAAGAACCGGTTTCGTTCTGAAATCCGCCTTGAGGACGTCGCCGCTAGCGCTCAGGTCACAATACAAACGATCATCAACGTTTTCGGCGGTCGGTCCGCGCTACTTGACCAAGCCTTAGAGGAATTGCTCCGAAATTTGAGGGAGCAGCGGCTTCGCCCTACGCCCGGGGATATCGAAGGCGCAATTGCTGCACTCGTCGAGCACTACGAACAATTCGGTGATCTGGTTATCAGAAATCTGGCGGAAAACGCGGATCGCAAGTTGATCGAGACTGGGAAGGTAGGACACCGGCAATGGGTGCAAAGGCAATTTGCCCCACAAGGGGCCAAGCTGGACGCGAGCCAGCGACGCCTGCTCGTGGACCAGTTGGTCTGCGCCTGCGATGTCTACATGTGGAAACTACTCCGACGAGACATGGATCGATCACGTGCTGAGACCGCAAGCACAATTCTAGCAACGGTCAATGCGATTGTGAGCGCAACATAGTATGGCACGGTTTTTATTTCTCACTTGGGATGGAGCCGGCAACCAGGCTCCGGCTGTTACGATTGCGCAAGCGCTTAAGAGCCGGGGTCATGAGATAATATTCGCCGGCTATGAAAATCAGAGAAGCTATTTTGCCGGCCGCGGTTTCCAATTCGCGCTTCTCGATCGCTCCGCATCTAAATGGCGCAATGAAACCCGCGAACGCATGTTTGCGATCAAACTAGAAGCAGTCTGGGCATCATCCGACCATCTCGTTGATGTGCCACAAGTGATGGAACGTGAGCGCTGCGACGCTGTGATTGTAGATTGCCTCATGTTCGGTGCATTGGCCGTGGCGGAAAAGCTTCAATTGCCTGCCGTTGCGCTGGTGCACAGTGCTCCGGGTGCACTCATGCCGCCCAAAGGGCAATTTGAAGGGCTTCTGCTCGATGCCGTGAACCACGTACGGGTGTGCGCTGAAATTCCCCCCGTCAAAAACCTCTGGGAGGCATGGGCGCAATTCCCGGCAATTTCAAACAGCATTCGCCAATTAGATCCATTGGCATCGCAGACTCCACAGTCGTTTCGTTATTTTGGCCCGATGGCGGAGCCGGTCTCGCTATCAAGCTGGAAGTCGCCTTGGTCACCAACTGACAGCCGCCCGCTGGTTCTCGTTAGCTTTTCGACGGGCCCCTATTGGGATCAAACTTCTCGTATCAATAGAACGCTTGAGGCTTTATCGAGCTGCGCTTGCCGCGTCCTTGCTACCGCAGGCTCTGTTGAAATCGACCCCACCGCGTTGCCTGAAAACGCCATCGTTGTGGAACGTGTTCCCCATGATGAAATTATGCCAAAGGCAGCGCTAACTGTAACTCATGCCGGCCATGGGACAGTGATAACCTCACTCAAATACGGTGTGCCGCTGCTCTGCCTGCCTAATCCTGTAGCCGACCAACCGATCCTGGCCCGCCAAGTTGAAGTACTTGGCTGCGGCGTGTCGCTGGATGGTGAGAATGCGACGCCTGCGGAAATCAAAGACGGCGTTGGTCGCCTGCTTAATGACCAATCCTACGTTGCCAATGCCCGCGAGCTGGCAAAAACAATTTCTCAAAGTCCGGGTGTGGCGTCGGCAGCCTCAGAACTAGAGACGCTCTTATACCGAGGCACGGCAGTTTCAAGCGCCGCCGAATAAGCACGATCAAGAAAGGGCAGTGTCCGCCCTTGACCCAAAAATTGCCTCTAAGAAATCAGGGCGGTAAGCCAGGGTCTCCGGTTTCAACCGCGCCGACCGCATCATAGTTATAGAGCCATGCGATCGTTTTAGTTGAAAAATCTGTGCTGCCGCTGGCCATTTCTGCATCCCGCTTCTGCTGAGCGGGCCCGTCGGGCAGATGGAAACGGGTTTTATTAGCAGCCGACATGCCCTGCATGCGCGACGTCCGCGGCAGACGCATCTTCTCGTAATGACTAAGTGCGGCGGGAACATCGCTAATCTTGGCTAAGCATGCGGCTAAGCTCACTCCATCTTCCAGCGCCTGTGCCGCACCTTGTGCCATGAACGGCAGCATCGGATGGCAGGCATCTCCTAGTAGGCTCACACGGCCCATTGACCAGCGTGGCAATGGAGCTCGATCGAACAGCCCCCAAATGAACGTCTCGTCAATGGTTTCAATAATAGCCCGCAGGTTCGGGTCCCAATCAACAAAGGCTGCACGCAAGTCCCTTACGTCGCCGCGATCAGTCCACGACTCGTGGGTCCATGAGTTTCTGCTCGATGATGCCAACGAAGTTGAGCAATCGCATGCTTGCAACATAGTAGATAACGATGTGTTTCCCGGGTCCCATCCATATCTGTGCGTTCACTTCAACATTAAGGTGTTTGATACGCTCTGTTGGCACAAGTCCTCGATAGGCTGTGCAACCAGTAAAATGCGGGGTTGCCGGACCGAACAGCAATTGACGGACCGTTGAATGAATTCCATCAGCACCGACAAGAACAGCCGCAGTGTCACACTCACCGTTCGCAAACGTGGCTGCGACGCGATCACCGTAATCAGTGAGGGCAACCAACCGATGGTCGATATGCAGTCGCTCCGCCGGAAAAGCATTGATTAGCATCGCGAGCACGTCGGCGCGATGAGACTGGTAATGTGGGAACCCGAATGCCGCGATTACTGCATCACCGAGTGGAGTTTTCATCACTGTGCGGCCGTCATCCCATCTGCGGAAGTGAAAAGCCATCGGTCGGACGCCGAGCTTCGCCAGTGCGTTGCCAAGTCCCAATCCGTGCAGAACGCGCGAAGCATTTGGGCTGACCTGAATTCCGGCGCCGACCTCACGCAAAGAGTGAGCTTGTTCGTAGACATGAACATCGAGCCCGGTGCGCAACAGTGACAGGGCCGCCCCCAGGCCTCCGATCCCGCCGCCGATAACTGCCACCTCAGAATGCATCATTGGTCTGACCCATATCTACACCGCATGCGGCGGATGAGCTTGTGCACTCCAAATGTTCACTGTCGACCCAAAGCGAACATTTGTTTGTGACGCGGCGAATATCTGCGTAAAGGGGATCTTTCGAAACTAAGCTCTTTGCCTAGAGGCCGTGTATGTTATCAGGGCGACCCTGTAGGCCTCGTCCGGCGCGCCAGGTCGCACGAGTTCGCAGCCGATGCGCGACCAAGGCAGCGCTTCAGCCGTATACATTTCGCCGACCATTTCGAAAACGTTCGGGTTATCAAAAGCGCCGCCCGCGAATATTTGCCGGCCGCTGAGCGCCGCCACGCGCCATCGCACCGTGGTCGCGCAGATCGGGCAAAAATCATATTCAACCGGATTTCCGCTTTCCGCTACGCGTGTGAAGGTTCGGATCTCACCGTGAAATTCTTCAAGATCGGAGTGCTCAATTGCGACAGAAATACCGTAAGCACTGCCCGTGCGTTTCTTGCACGCATCGCAGTGGCAAATCTGAGCATACAGATGGCGAGCGATAGTGAACCGGACCGCACCGCACGAACATCCCCCTGACAATGTCATCTTATTTCTCCACACTCGGCGAACACTTGCAGGGTATCAGCGGGCGTGGTCGAGCGACAGATTAATTGCGGCAGATTGCGATGAGAGGACGTCCGTTCGCCCGGAATCTTCCGTGATTGGCGGGTCGCGACCCTGCCGAAAAACAGCTTCAGTTAGCATAGCATCTGCGGTAGGACGGAATCCGAGGATCATAATCGCGAATGCAAGCCCGACTAGAGCCGAAATGCCGATCACAAAAGGTCGCCGAGCGGACGTTTCAGACGGGAATGGCATCTGGGGGCACACCTGTCAGGATATTTCTAATGGTGGGCCGACAATATCGACGCCGCGAGGGGCGGCGAGCGTTCGCCAATCGTCGACGCTGAGTTTTTTCGACCTGCTTAAGGTATATGCAGCGGCGAACAGTTCTTCGATTGCTCCTGCCGGCTGAAAGGTGACGATCAAAGCACTACGCTCGGTCAGGGCTGCGAATGCGTGGGGCACGCCGCGCGGGCCGAGCAAAGCATCGCCAGCCTTGAGTTGGAAACCCTCGTCGCCGACCCGGAACAGAAATTCACCGCTTCGCACATAGAACCATTCATCTTGATCACGATGGATGTGCAGCGGCGGCCCGCCCCTAACCGAGCGGACAGTGTCGTAGACGCAATAGTCTCCGCTCGTGTCCCGGCCGGACAATTTGCATTCAAACCGCCAGCCAGCGATGTCCATGGCGCCATCAAAACGGTCGCCTCCGGCGGCCACCATGATTGCCTTTACAGGGCGTGGCCCCACATTTGCTGAAAATCGCATCGTTTGCCTCGCAAAGCGGAGGTATGAGGCCAGTACCGTCAAAAAGGCAGCAGCAAGATTGCGAAGTCATAGTGCAAAAGTGCATAACGGCGGCATGATCGATTGGAACGATCTGAAGTACCTCCTAGCCGTAGCGCGCGCAGGCAGCACGCTCGCAGCTGCAAAGTCACTGCGGGTAAACCAGTCGACTGTGCATCGTCGTCTGCAGGAGCTCGAAAAGCGTCTTGGCTGTGAGTTGGTGAAGCGTCACTCGACCGGTTATCGGTTAACCGAACTGGGGGAGCACGTCTGTGGTTACGTGAGCCGGATCGAGGAGGCCGTGGGTGATCTCGAGCGGTCGGTTTCGGCTTCGTCAAAAGAGCCGAAGGGAACGGTCAAAGTCACCTGCCCGGAAGCTCTCGGTCCACGCTTGATCGGAGCGCGACTCATCGAGAAATTCCACGCGCGCTACCCTCACGTACGGGTGGAATTCGTCATGAGCGACAAGATCCTCAATCTCGGGTCAGATGCCGATATTGCAATTCGCGCCAAGAGGCCGAGCGAAAACTCCCTCTTTGGCCGAAAAATTGGCGACTCTCCCTGGGCAATTTATGCAAGCCGAACGTACGCCGAGCGTTACGGAAAAGTTGGAAATCCTGCAGCCATCAACGACCATTCCGTGGTCATGTTCGCTGGAACCTTGAGCGACCATCCTGCAGCGCGGTGGCTGAAGTCGGTCGCACCTAAGGCGTATGTCGCAGCCCGCGCTGACAACCTTGCTGCGCTGCTCCTGTCGGTTAAATCTGGGGCTGGCGTAGCACCCATGCCCGTCATTGTCGGCGAGAACGAGACGGACCTCGTGCGCGTGTTCGAGATCAAGCCGATGATCTCGACACCGTTTCATTTGCTGATCCATCAGGACATGCGCCGCACGCCCCGTGTGCGAGCATTCTTCGATTTCATCACCGAGAACTTAGAGGCAATTCGACCGCTGCTCGCTCCTTCGGAGAGGCGGCCGTTAAAAGGTCGCCGCAAGCCATTGCGGCGTTCGTCCAGCCGATGACAATAGGCGAAAGCGACGGCATCTAAATGTCCGCTATTGGCTCTTCGCGGATATCAGGGTCGGACTTCTCAAGGAGGGTTCCCCGCAGTATCGTTTTATCCGTCACGAGAAGGGGGCGACTTTTGCCAATTTTGATTGGGAGGTCGCGATGAAAACGAAGGCTTTGATCATTGCCTTCATAGTTACTGCGTTACTTGCGGCTGCTTCGCCGGCAATTTCCCAGCAAGCTCCGCCGCCCTCCGAGCAAGCAAAACAAACCAAAGCGCTGGTCGATAAAGCCGCGGCGCTCATCGATAAAGATGGCAAGGCAGCTTTCACCGAGTTCAGAAAAAAAGACAGCGAGTGGTTTCACGGCGCGACATATTTGTACGCCTACGATTTGAAGGGCAACGTCTTGCTCAATCCCGCCTTTCCCGCGCGCGAAGGGACCAACGTGACCGGTCAGAAAGACGCCAAGGGCAAGCTGTTCCACAACGAAATTATCAAGACGGCCGAAACCAAGGGATCGGGATGGGTCGACTATATGTTTCCCAAGCCGGGACAAACGGAGCCCTCGCAGAAATGGGCTTACGTGAGGAAGGTGACCATAAATGGAATCCCGGGCTTGATAGCTTCGGGCTTCTACCCCCAATAACGCCAGAATTTCAACAAAACGATGAGGTCGGAGTGGGGCGCCGCCTCGGTTGGCGGCCACTCTCAATCAGATGAGCGATTCCGCTATTGGCCCTTGGCGGACATGCAACTGTGCACCGCACCTGTCCGCTTTTGTCCCAAAGTGGACCTGGAGCGAGGTCGACGTTAGGCCTCTCGAACTCCGGCCCTGCGTAACGCTTTTATAAGCCTCTGCTTGTCCTGCTGTCGCTGAAATGGATAGTGCTCACATATTTTGCGAATGTTCACCTCAGGATCGACCCGCTCATAGGCCTGCAGGCCGTCCCTGGCTTCGGCGCTGCGACCGAGCATTCCGTTGGCGGCGATAGCCACCCGAAGAGCGGGCATCCAGTTCGGTTTCGTCCTCCCGGCTACTGCTGCCCAATCCGCCGCCTCTCGATCTCTCCCCGCAATGAAATGCGCAAAGGCCATGGCGCTTTGGGTCAGAAAGACGCGCGGATCGAGTGGGTTGAGCCACATAGCCCTTTGTAGGCTCTCGATCGCTCCTTCGTGGTCGCCCGCATATCCGCGCACCCAACCGCTTCGTTGCCACGCCGCAGCGAGATTGACGTCCAACTCGAGCGCGCGACTGATCAGCAGGAGTGCACGTTCCACTTCTTTGAAAAAGAAGGCGCGAACATGTCCTGCCCAACACAAGGCCACTGCATCGTCGCTCCCCAATTCCACAGCGCGTTCCGTGAGACGCGAGATTTCCGCGCGGTCAAAGTCCGACTGCCAGCCGTTCGCCTTTGCAAACTGGTAACAAGAGGCGGCCAACCCATAGGGCGTAGCAAACTCGGGATCTTTTTCTATGGCCGCGTAGAAGAACGCCAATGCCTTCGCATTGTCGTCCTGGGACCAGCGGTTCCAGCTTGCGAGTCCGCGCAAATAAAGATCGTAGGCCGCAGGATTGCTTGTTAGTTCGCGTCGCGCGCGATCCATCTCAGCCTTTTCGAGTTGCGGTGCTATCGCTCCGACGACTCGCTCGACTAGTCGATCTTGAAGTTCGAAAGGGTCGCCGCTCGTGCAATCGAACTTGTCAGCCCATAAATGCCGGCCGGATGAGCCCTCTATGAGCTGTCCGGTTACTCGCATGCGGTCGCCTGAGATCCTTATGCTTCCTTCCAGGACGTAACGGACGCCGAGGTCACGCGAGACCTGCTTCACGTCAATTAATCCGCCCTTGTAGGTAAATGTCGAATTGCGCGCGATTACAAAGCACCCGCGATTCCGCGACAGGGCGGTGATGATGTCCTCGACGACCCCGTCGACGAAATAATCCGTATCCGCGTCTCCACTCAGATTAAGAAACGGCAACACTGCGATCGACGGCTTTTCTGAGACGCTGCTCGGGGCTTCCAACGAGCGGACCTCGGCGTCGATGTTACCCTCGCGGACGGCCCCCACAAAGCGTACGCCCTTGCGGGGCAAAGTCTTGATCAGTCGCTGCTCGTCGCCGGTATCTCCGATTGCGCCCCGGGCCGCGTTGATGCGGTTGGCCAGGGCAGACTCGGAGACGATGCGCCCGTGCCAGACCGCGGCCAATAGATCATCTTTGGTGACGACCCGGTCACGGTGTCGCATCAAATGAACGAGAAGATCGAAAACCTGGGGGGCGACTGCGACAAGCGAGCTTCTCCGATGCAGTTCCCGCCGATCCGTGTCGAGTACGCAGTCCTCAAAAAAATAGCGCAAGACGAGATTCCGTTCAGTGCCCCTGTGCGGAACTGTAACACGGGGTTTCCAAAGGAAAAATGGAGGAGCCCCTAATCGGAAATTAATCCGACCTGAAAGACCGCGGCGGCCGTCTCTGGTAGGGAAAACACAGACCAAGAAAGCGGGAGGAGCGATAGGATGAAACTGTCCCTATCTGGCGCCCAGCCTTTGCCCACATTGGTAATGTTGGTCGCCGGGCTGTGGTTGATGCCGTCGATGGCGGCGGCGCAACAGAAATACATCGTCAAACCCGTTGCCGAAGTGAAGGTCAAGCAACTTCCGAAAGGCGAGTTGTTTTGGCGCGTAGAGAGTTTCCCGACGCTGGATGCGGCGAAAGCCGCTGCCCCGCCATATCGCTGGAATCCGGACACTGTGAGCTATGAAGGATTGCCTTCACTCACAGCTGAAGTCGCCGGCAAGGCGTGGCTCTTCACTCTCGGTGCGAAGGGTGGGGCAACGGCGGGCGGAACGAAGGTCGCGGAGATAGGACCGGTTCCTCCGCTCAGTGCGCCGGAGTATCTGTTGCGTGTGAACTACGGCCACGGGCCGCCGGGTTCAACAACGCCGGTTCATATGCATCCCGGCTCCGAAACATTCTATGTCGTCGCTGGTCGATTGGGTCAACGGACTCCGCAAGGGGTGATGAATGTCGATGCTGGGCACTCAATGAACGGACATCCGGCCGGAACGGCAATGGAAGTTTTCAACAGCGGGTCGACAGAACTGGACGCGCTCATCATGTTCGTCGTCGACGCGACTAAGCCGTTCTCGGTCCCGGCCAAGTTCGAGTGAGGCCGCCGCAATTCGCAGCGGCCTTTGTAAGAGAGTACCGCATGCGCCTTCTGATGAACGGGTTTGTGCGCGGCTGGTGCCCTTTTACCGGGCCCGGTAGCGGAATTGTGGATTACAATTTTCCAACACGTTGGTGCCAACTTCTCACCGTAACGGTGGAAGTCAGTTTGCCGCCGGCTTGCCTTCAATCTTTGGCAACTGGTCGGGGCTTTCCGTCTTCGGCTGCGTGCTTGCACGGCTGGCAAGTTCGACGGTCAGCCGTTCGGCCGTGTCCGGCGACATCTGCGCGAGAATTTCTGACATTTTCCGCGGGTTAATCTGGGTCGAAACATCGACCAGGATCTTCAAGTCAAGGCGATCGAAGATTCGCGCCGCATCTTTGGCCTTCATATTCTCATACATGGTGACGATGCTTTTAAAGCGCTCGGTCCCGACCTTGTCACGCGTGCCCATAGCCGTGTTGACGCGGCCCTCGGTATCCTTGAGCTCGGTGACCTTGGCTTCGAGCCTTTTTTCCGCGGCCTTGAGCAGGTTTTCGCGCATTTCCATTTCGCGGTTGCGGGCCTCAAGTTCCTGCCGGCGGGTTTGCAGGCGCTCAAGGACGGCGCGCTCGCCGGGCGAGGCAATGCGTCCCGGCTCGAGCGGGATTGCGGCACCAGCGACCTCAAGCTTTGTCGGGTCCGGCGGCTTGTCAGTGACCTTGAGCCCCGGCGTTGCCGGTTTTTCCTCGGCGTGGACCGATCCGGTCACGTCGTCGCGGCCGCCCTCATTGAAGCTCGACATTTCCTGAGCCCAGGCGGGTCGTTCTCCGGCAGTTTTTCCCGGACTGCCCGCTTCGCCCGTAGACGCGGTCACCTCTGTGCCGGGTTTAATCCGCGTCTGCAGCCGCTCGGCCAATGTGTAGCCGCCGTCAAAGATCAGGCCCGAAACCTTGAGCGCGAGCAGGCTGATCGTGGCAAACAGCACGATCGGAATAAGCCGGACATCGCGCGCAAAACGGGTCATGCGGCTTTGTCACTCAGTCGCGTCCGCGTGCGATCGGCAAATGCCTGTGCCGCCGCCGCAACAGCCTTGGCGTCTTGAACCGACGGAGCTTCTCCGGGCGGCCGCGAGACGCCGGCGATGCGCACCAGCCTCGCCAGCAGCTGGTTGCCGGTGGTCAGGTGGAGATCAAGCTCGGTCGAGAGCCCATCAGCGCGCTCAAGCTTTTCGCTCAAAGCCTGCTCGCTCTGCTGCATCATCGATTTCAGTCCGGCGATTGCTCGCTCGGCGATTTCCGTGGCGGTGACCAGTTCCGAGATCGTCGCACGGAGCGACTGCTCATCGGACTTAAGCAGCCGCAACTGCTTATTGAGCCGGACGCAATACAGGATCGTGAGCAGAAGCAGGATCGAGACCATCGTCTCGACCAGAAAACCATAATGGTAGCTCACGGGACCTCCAATGGAGTGGTCGTTGTCGTCGTCCGCCTTTTCGAACATGGCGAAGGTGGTACGCGGTTTACGCAACGGCCTGGCGACCCGCACGGCAACGCGATCGCCGACGCGACCCATGCGGCCTTCGGTCGAGTGCAATGTCGCCGCAACGCACCGTGACCATCGCATCGGGCTTGATCTCGAGCATAAGCGTATCGCCGACATTGAGGTCCATCATGCGGCGCAAAGGCAGCCGCGCCTCGTAGAGCACGGCGTCGACGCCTATCCGCGCCTGGCCGATTTCGGTGGCAAGATGGCCTTCCCAGATCGGGTCGCGACCGAACTTCTCGCCCATGAACATTTGCAGCAGAACGGCGCGGATCGGCTCGATCGTTGCGTAGGGCAGAAGCAGCTCAATTGTGCCGCCCCGGTCTTCCATGTCGATGCGCAAGCGAACCAGGATCGCCGCGTTCGCGGAACGCGAAATAGCGGCAAAACGCGGATTGGTCTCGAGACGATCGATGTTGAATTTCACCGGCGAAAGCGGCTTGAAGGCGAGTTCGGCGTCCGCCAGGACAACCTCGATCATGCGCTTCACGAGATTAGTTTCGATGGTGGTGTAAGGGCGTCCCTCGACCCGGACCGTGCTTTGCCCTCGCCGCCCCCCGAGCAGGACGTCGATGATCGAATAGATCAGGCTCGAATTGACGGCCGCGAAGTCCGAAGTTGTCCCATTCCTCGGCCTTGAAGACGGCCAGGATTGCCGGCAGCGGAATTGAATTGAGATAATCGCCGAAGCGAACGGAGGTGATGCGGTCGAGCGAGACTTCAACGTTGTCCGAGGTGAAGTTACGCAAACTCGTGGTCATCAGCCGCACAAGGCGGTCGAAGACGATTTCGAGCATCGGCAACCGCTCGTAGGAGACCATCGCCGAGTCGATGATGGCGCGGATGCCGGAATTGTCGTTGAGCGAGACGTCGGCGAGGCTGAAACCGAGCAGACTGTCGATTTCTTCCTGATTGAGGATGCGTTCCGCGCCACCCTTGGACGATTGCAGGCCGCTGCTGTCGTCGGCCATCGACTGCCATTGCGCGGCAGCTTCATCGGTGCCGGCAGCGCCGTCCGTTTCAGACGTAGGACCTGCGGCTGAATCCGATTCCAGCGCGAGGCCCCATTCCGCGGCCAGTGCGTCCTGGTCTATCTGGTCTTTTGTTGCCATTTTCTTGAGCCGCTGATCGATTCCGGTCGTGTCCTCACTGGACAACGATCTCCTTGAACAAGACAGCCGTGATATGGTTGGGAGCGACGGCGGCGTTGACGCGACGCGTCAATTCTTCCTTGAGGCGATAAAGACCTGCTGAGCCGTCAAGATCGGTGGGCCGCAATTCGCGCAAGTAAGTCTGAAATGCGTCCATCACCCGCGGCATGAGCGGCTGGATCTGCGGCACCAGACTTTGGTCCGGCAGTTCGAGGACGATCTTCACCTTGAGGTATTGAGTGCGATCTCCGCCGGCAGTCGAAAGATTGACCAGCACGTCGGGCAGGTCGACGAATGTTGCCGGCTTGGCGGCGACCGGTGCTTCCTTGTGGGCAGGGGCTTTGAAAAAATAATAGGCGCCCCCTCCGCCCCCCGCCAGCACCAGAAAACCTGCACCGCCAATGATCATCCATTTCAAGGGAGGCAGCTTCAGCTTCAGCTTGAATTTGAATTTCGATGTCGATGCGGATTCCTCGCCTTCGCCTTCCGGCTTGTCGTCTTCTTCGATGACCGCATCTTTCGCCTTGGCTGCCATGAATGACCCCGGTTCGCGACTAATGGGCGGGACGCCAAGCGACGTTGTTTTTGGCGAAACACCGTGGCTGCGCGTCCTCGCGTGCCCCTTGCGATCGAAGGTAGGTTGGTATGGTTAACAGATACTTTCCCGGCGCCGTCCGGCCGGAATCTTTTGCCGGGTAGCCTGCCCAAACGGTTGTTTTTGCCGTCGGCCGGCGGGCCACCTTTCATATAAGCTATTGATTATAATAATGTTTTCAGTTGGCACGGCGGGTGCAGTGTCCTTGTCAGCCGCAAGCTTGGGAGAGCGAGCGGCGACGATGCGGCCAGCGGCGGCCTCGGGAGGGCCGGCCTGACCGAACGACAAGGGGAGTTGCCGATGCAGAATTCACTTCTGGTCGGGCTATCGCGGCAGGTTGCGCTCGGGCGCGAACTTGACGTCATCGCCAATAACATTGCCAACCTCAATACCACCGGTTTCAAAAGCGACGGCGCGGTGTTTGAGGAATTCATCAGCCCGACCGCGCGCGCGACCAATTTTCCGGTCGCCGACCGCCGGGTCAGCTTTGTGCAGGACCGCGCAACCTGGATCGATCTGAGCCAGGGACCGCTCGAGCGTACCGGCAACTCGCTTGACGTGGCCATCAACGGCAACGGATTCCTGGCCGTACAAACGCCGCGCGGCGAACGATACACACGCAATGGCGCGCTCCAGATCAACAACAACGGCGAGCTGGTGACGGCCGAGGGTTATCAGGTGCTGGGAGAATCCGGACCCATCACGCTTCAACCCAAGGATCGCAACATCACGATCAGCGAGGACGGCACCATCAGCGTGCGTGAAGGCAACAACGCCGCAACGGAATCGCAGCGCGGCGTGCTGCGGGTTGTCAGCTTCGATCAGCCGGGCCTGCTCCAGAAGGATGGCGCCGGAGTATTCCTGGCCCCGCCAAACGTTACCCCACAGGCCGACAAGACCTCCCGCCTGATGCAGGGGACAATTGAAAAATCGAACGTGCGTTCGGTGATGGAAATGACGCGCATGATCGAAGTGACACGCAGCTATACGCAGATCGCCAATCTCATATCTCAGCAGGCTGACCTGCAGCGTACGGCGATAGAAAAGCTCGCCGACGTACCGAACTAAGTAGTGGGAGGTTAGTCGATGCGAGCGCTCCATACTGCGGCGACGGGGATGATGGCCCAGGAACTCAATGTCCAGGTCATCTCCAACAATATCGCCAACATGCGGACGACCGGCTACAAGCGCCAGCGCGCCGAATTTCAGGATCTTCTCTACGAATATGTCAGCCGCGTCGGCACGCAGACGTCCTCGCAGGGCAATATACTGCCGGCCGGCATAGAGCTTGGTTCGGGCGTCAAGACCGTCGGCACGCCGCGGCTGATGAGCCAGGGCGAATTGACGCAGACCGGTAAGGATTTCGATCTCGCCATCCGCGGCGAAGGCTTCTTCAAGATCCTGCTGCCCGACGGCCGCACCGCCTACACGCGCGACGGATCGTTCGAACTCGATGCGCAGGGACGGCTGGTGAATCGCGCAGGGCAATCTTGTGCAGCCCGGCATCACCATTCCGCAGAACGCCATGTCGGTGTCCGTCAACACGCAGGGCCAGGTGTTCGTGACGCATCCCGGGATCCAACACGCCGAACCAGGTCGGCCAGCTTGAGCTTTCGATTTTCGTCAACAAAGCCGGCCTGCAGAGCATCGGCGACAACCTCTATCTCGAGACGCCGGCGTCGGGCGCGCCGCAGAACGGCAATCCCGACCACCGACGGCTTCGGCAATCTCCAGCAAGGCTTATCTCGAACAGGCCAATGTCGAAGCCGTGAGCGAGATATCGGATCTGATTGCAGCGCAACGCGCCTACGAAATGAACGCCAAGGTGATCACCGCCGCCGACCAGATGCTGTCGACGACGTCCAACCTGATGCGCTGAGGTTTCGCCATGATCCGTAGAATCCTTGTTGCCGCCCTGATGCTCGGTGCATTTGCCGCTTCCGCCGGCGCCGAACCGGCCGACCAGCCCGGCGGCGGACACCCGACGCTGAAACCGGAGGCGATCATCAACGGCGAGATCGTTCGCATCGGCGACCTCGTCGATCATGCGGGAATTGTCGCTTCGGTTCCGATCTTCCGTGCGCCCGACCTCGGCTACACAGGCACGGTGTCCGCGGATGCGGTGCTCGAAGCGGTACGGAGCCACGCCCTCATCGGCGTCGATACCGCCGGCATCAACGACATTGTTGTCACCCGCGCCAGCCGAACAATTCCGGCGAAAGATGTAGAAACTGTTCTCGCACAGACATTGTCTGCGAGGTTCGATCTTGGCCCGAGCAAGGACATCGTCGTGAACTTCGCGCACGACATCCATTCGATCCAAGTTGAACCTTCGGCGCGCGGCGAGCCAAGAGTAACTCACATCGATTTCGATTCACACAGCGGACGCTTTGACGCAACGCTTGAGTTTCCCCTGGGCGCGGGCAAACGCAGCGTTCTGCGGCTGGCCGGACGCGCAACACCGACGGTGCAGGTTGCAGTCCTCGCCCGTGCGGTCGACCGCGGCACGATCCTCAAGGAGGCGGATGTGATGATGGAGCGTCGCCCGCGCGCCGAGGTCGGCCGGGACATCGTCAGCAAGCACGAGGATGCGGTCGGGTACGCCGCCCGGGCGGGCCTGCAACCTGGGCGTCCGCTTCGCACCGCCGACCTGATGAAACCGGATTTGGTCCAGCGCAACGAGAGCGTCACCCTTGTTTACGAGGTTCCCGGGATTGTCCTCACGATCCGGGGCAAGGCGGCCGACGGCGGCGCCGAGGGTGACGTCATCAGCGTTCTCAACGAGCAATCCAAGCGCATGGTTCAGGGCGTGATCATTGGCCCCGGCCGTGTCGCAGTCGCCAGCGGATCGCCGCGGTTGGCCGCAAACAACATCACCAGATCCGGAACCACTACCAACCCGCGCTAAGGGTCACACCCAAGGAGCTTCCCGCGTCGCAGTTCAGTCTCGTCCCAGTCACAGATGAATCTCTATTGTGAAAGCACAGTCATGAAAGTCGCCATAGTCATGCGTCACGCGGTCTTGGCCGCGTTGGCTAGCACTCTTCTCAATGGTTGCGCCTATGTCGATCGGCTCAAGTCGATTGGCCAGCAACCGCCGCTGACGGCGGTTGACAATCCGACTGCGCGGCCAGGCTATAAGCCTGTCCAGATGCCGATGCCGGCGGCGCAACCCGCCGCTTACAACCCGAATTCGCTATGGCGCAACGGTTCTCGCGCGTTCTTCAAGGACCAGCGCGCTCACCAGATCGGTGACATCCTCACGGTGAAGGTCAACATCACCGACAAGGCCAATATCGATAACGAAACCAAGCGCAGCCGAGCGATGACCGAGGATTCCGGGATCAACAATTTCTTCGGCAAGCCCAAAGTGCCGATTATGAACACGCCGGTGCCGACGCGCATTTTCACCGCCGATTCCAACACCACCCAGGACGGCAAAGGCTCGGTCCAGCGTCAGGAGGCCTTGCAGACCAATGTCGCCGGTGTGGTGACGCAAGTTCTGCCGAACGGCAACCTCGTAATCGAGGGTAAGCAGGAAATCCGCGTCAACTTCGAAGTCCGCGAATTGATCGTGGCGGGCATTGTGAGACCTGAAGATATCGAGAGCGACAACACCATCGAACTCGACCAAGATCGCGCAGGCCCGCATCGCCTATGGCGGGCGCGGGCAAATCACCGACATGCAGCAAAATCGCTACGGCGAGCAATTGTTCGACGTGCTTCTACCGTTCTAGTCCCGCGTAGCTTACCGGGCTCCCGCGCCGTTTTCGCATCGCGCGAGCGTGAAACGGCGTTCACGACGCGGTCTCCGGCTGCTCCCCGGCCGGAGACCGCGCTTTCTCATATTGGTGGATGCTGGACAAAAAATTATACCCGGCCGATCCGCCGGGTATCGAGTGAGGTTTGTTTCTTTTCGAAATCGCGCAGCGCTCTGTCAGTCGTCGCGATAGACGCGCTCCCGCCGCTCGTGCCGTTCCTGCGCCTCGACCGACAGGGTCGCGATCGGACGCGCCTCAAGCCGTCGCAGAGAAATCGGCTCCCCCGTTTCTTCACAATAACCGTAGGTGCCGTCGTCAATCCGAGTCAGGGCCTCGTCGATTTTGGCAATGAGTTTGCGCTGGCGATCGCGTGCGCGCAGTTCGATGGCGCGATCCGTTTCGGACGACGCGCGATCGGCCAGATCGGGATGATTCTGGTTTTCTTCCTGAAGGTGCTGCAGCGTTTCCTTGGCCTCCTTGAGTATGTCCTCCCGCCAGGAGAGCAGCTTGATGCGAAAATATTCACGCTGCCGCTCGTTCATGAACGGCTCTTTGTCGGTCGGCCGGTAATTTTTGGTCTTAGCCAACATTCCCACCTACTCCCTGTTTCTTCTGTTCTTGGGGGCACACTGTCCCGCCCTACGCGCGGCAGGCTTATATACGTCCGTCAACCGGCGGACAACATCCGTGTAAAGCCCGGCGTTTGGAGCGATTTGTGTGACGGTTCAATGACTTCCGCCAAGTGGTGGAAGGGCGCAGACGTCGTGGCCGTGCCTAGCGGATGCCTGCTTTGGCCAGTTCCACCGCGACCCGCAGGTCAATCTCGCCCAGCACGACATCAAGGCCCGCATCGCCCGATGTGTCCGCCAACCCCTCTGAAGCAATTTTCAGGCGCGCGAGGGTGGATTGGTCGACACTGCCGTCGAGCATTCCGAGCTTGAGTGCATCGAGGACATCGAGGGCATTGCGGCCCCGGGTGACAGCTCGTTTCTTGCGTTCTGTCGGATCTTCAACCCCTTGAAGGGCAATCAGCGCATCCACCGTTGAGATGGAGCGTAATGACGTGGCCGCCGTGGAACTGCGAGGTGTCTCTTGCTCGTCGACCGTAAAGGAGCCGCCGCTTGTGCGGCGGGTGGCTGCCGGCGCTGCCGCCAGCGCTGTTCCGTTCGGCCCGTAGACGCGCATGATGATCGATCCCCCCACCAAATGGATCGGTTTCCGAATACCGCGGAGCCTGAGCCGGTATGGTTAATGCCGGGTAAATAGGCCGGCAATTTTTACCGCCTGGGGCATTTATGCCGTCCACTTCTCGCCCGCCCGAACGACCACCCGCAGAAAAAACAATGCAGTGCCAGAGCCTTGGGGGAGCCCCCGGGTTGGCACGGCGTTCGCATAAGTAAGGGCAGTCGACCGTCACATTGGGGAGCAGTGATGACGAGGGCTTTGCAGGCCGCCTGCCTGGCGGTGATCCTGATCTTGTGTGTCCCGGTTAGCGCCGGGGCGACCTCGCGCATCAAGGATCTCGCGAATATCGAAGGCGTGCGCCAGAACCAGCTGATCGGTTATGGTCTCGTTGTCGGGCTCAATGGCACCGGCGATACGCTCAACAACATTCCCTTCACAAAGCAATCGCTGACCGCGATGCTTGAGCGGCTGGGCGTGAATATCCGCGGCCAAACCATCCGTACCGGCAACGTCGCCGCTGTAATGGTGACCGCCAATTTGCCGGCCTTCGGAACCCAGGGCACGCGGATCGACGTCACTGTTTCGGCGATGGGCAATTCAAAAAGCCTGCAGGGCGGCACCCTGCTCGTCACACCGCTGCTCGGCGCCGATGGCAATGTGTATGCGGTTGCGCAAGGTTCGTTGGCGATCGGCGGGTTCCAGGCCGAAGGCGACGCCGCCAAGATCACGCGCGGCGTGCCAACGGTCGGACGAATCGCCAACGGCGCGCTGATCGAGCGCGAGATCGAGTTCACGTTGAACCGTCTAAGCCAATTGCGGATGGCATTGCGAAATCCGGATTTCACGACTGCAAAACGCATCGCCGCCGCGATCAATGATTACATCGGAGCGCCGACGGCGGAGCCGCTCGATCCGGCGACAGTCGGTATTACCGTTCCTCCGCAATATCGCGGCAACGTTGTTTCGTTGCTGACAGAAGTCGAACAGCTTCAGGTCGAACCGGATCTTGGCGCCAAAATTGTGATCGACGAACGCTCGGGCATTATCGTCATGGGACGCGACGTCCGCGTTTCGATGGTGGCAGTTGCACAGGGCAACCTGACCGTAACGATCAGTGAATCACCCGAAGTAAGTCAGCCGCTGCCATTCAGCCGTGGCGGCAACACGAGAGTTGTGCCGCGCACCCGCATCGGGGTTCAAGAGGACGGAAAAAAGCTTGCGGTCGTCAAAGACGGTGTTTCGCTGCAACAATTGGTCGATGGTCTCAATTCGCTCGGCATTGGTCCACGAGACCTGATCGCGATCCTTCAGGCGATCAAGGCGTCGGGCGCAATTCAGGCCGACATTGAGGTGATGTGATGGCAAACGCATTCACCCTGCCCAGCCCCGGGCTCAAGCCGCTCGACGTCCTTGCGAACAGCGCAGCGACGACGAAGCTGGCGCCGGCCAAGCAAGCCAAGGCACGTGCAGCTGCGCAGGATTTCGAAGCAGTGTTTCTCAATTCAATGTTCCAGCACATGTTCACCGACGTCGATGGCGAAGGTCCGTTCGGCGGTAGCGGAGCGGCCGGCGTTTGGCGTTCGATGCTCACTGACGAATATGCAAAGTCGTTCGCCAAAGCCGGCGGCATCGGGATTGCCGACCAGGTCTACCGCACGCTGATGGCACACCAGGAGACACGGCAATGAGTTCGTTGGAGGCGCAAGGCCAAATTACCGACGCCAATGGCGCACGCAGAGCGATTGAAAACCTGGAAAGCGTGATGGAACGGCTTGAGCAAACTCTCGCCGAAGAAACGGCACGCGTGCGCGCCGGTCGGCTCGGCGAAGCAGCACGTCTAAGCGAAGCAAAGCTTGAATTTGCTCGTCTCTACACGGTGGAAAGTAGCCGCATAAAGGCGGCCAAAGATGCAATCATGCGGTGGCTACCCGACGCCATTGAACGCTTACGCACGCGTCACGGCACGTTTGAGAGTCTGGTGCGGACAAATTTGACGGTACTGGCGACGGCTCATGCCGTTTCCGAGGGCATCATCCGTGGGGTGTCCGGCGAGCTTGCCCGAAAGCAGGCACCTTCCACCTACGGCGCCTCTGGCCGGGCGCAATCGCCAAGCACTAAAGCAAGCCCGCCGCTTGCAATCAGCCGTACGCTGTAGTCGCGCGACCAATTGCGCCTCACGAACCGGTTTTCCGCAAACCCGGTTCCCGCGAGGTGATGGTCGTGGCCCAATACTCGAAATATTTCTGCGCAAGGCTGGGCGAAGATAGCGCGATGAACGCGCTGACCTCCGAAAGAATGCTCTGAAACGTCAGTTGTCCGGTTGCTTCCCGCAATTTGCAGCAAAGCTTCTCGGCTTCATCGGCCAGTGGCGAACCGAAGGCCAGCCGTTGCTGGCTCCTGAAGCGGTTGAACATGACGGCAAACCATCGGTCGGCAATCGCCTGGCGCTGCGCCATTTGCATTTGCGGAACAACGTTTGAATGCATGACGAGGCTGGCCCCCTCAAAGCCGCACAGCAGCCATTGCAGCTTGTTGACCGAAAGATCCAGTCCGCCCGCTTTGTAAAAATCGGCGTCTCGTCCCTGCGCGGACTCGAACGTTTCCCACAAGCCCAGATCGTATACGTAAAAAAGCCGCGGCATGCGCTGGAACTTGCCATTGAGAAGGTAGAGCAAACACAAAATCTGGTCATGAAAGGAAAAGGAGAACGGGATGTCATCGAACAAGGCGATCAAGCGTTCGACAACGGCACGACGAATCGCCGAATAGAACAGCATATTCGGCCCGGTATGCTGCAGCAGGCTGCCGACGCGGACGAGTACATCATCCGAGTCCATATCGTTATAGGTGGCGATCGATGTTCCCTGGCTCGTTTCAAGCGCGTAACTGCCATTCACGCCGACGACTGACGGATCCTTGCCATGCTGATCGATAAAGGCGGGAAGAGATTCAATCGCGCGATCGAGGCACACGTCATCGTCGGCGATGCAAAAAACGAAGTCGCCGGTCGCCAGCTTCAGAGCCTCCGAATAATTCTCGCGCGGCGTACAGGACCCGACGCTGACGATCGTGCAGTGATCGCGCCGAAATTGCTCGAGCAGCGCGCGCTTTCCGGCATTGCCCGAGTTATCGCGGATAATGACTTGGGTTTTGGGGCCAGCCCACGAGCAGGCTTGCGCAATCCTCGCGATCGCGGCCGGGCCATGACGGTTCGTGGGGAGCAGAATGGAAAGTTGCACTGACCTTGCTGCCAGCGGTTTGCGCTTGTCCGTTCACGCCAGATGTCACTGATTCGCAGCAGCATAACAATAATGCGGCCGCGCCACTACGATGGCACACGCGTATTTGGCGGCTGATTGACCCTCGGGCGCGAATTAGGCCGTCACGGATATCGTCAGTCCGGTCACCGTGTCGATCTGGGTACCATCCGGCATGGTCATAATATTGTTTTGCGTGTCGAGATAGGCGCCGTTCGCCAACTGCATTATCGACGATGTATCGATGACTTTCGTTCCGGTCGTCGTATCGATTTGCGTGCCGTTGGCCATCGTCAGAATGTTGCTGTTGGTGTCGATCGTCGACCCATCAGGAAAGTAGATGACCGGGTCGAGCACGTTGGTGGGCTGCACCATCTGCTGGGTCGCCGTCAGCGACGTGAACGCATCCTCCAACTTCTTTGCCTGTGCATCATGCAGGTTCTGGCCGGCTATTTGGGCGGCCAGGCTGGACGTACTTGTGAGGTTGTTCTGCGAGATCAGTGCAAAGGCGTTCGCCGTTTTGACGCTCGAGCCCAGAAACGAGCTGACGCTGCCGTCGCCGCCGGCGCTGTCAAGCATGCCGAGCAGCCCGCCTTCGCTAGCCTGATTTTGAATCGCAACCATTGTGCTGGCGAGCCAATTCGGCACCGCGCTGCCGGCAAAAAGCGAACTGTACTGGTTGCTCGAAACCGACGTCATGCAAGCCAACGCATTTGAATACGCTCGGAAAAAAGATAACGCGCAAGTGTTAAGAAAATTCCAGCGTTAGCAAATCGCTAACCATGGGTTTGGCCAGGGAGCACGTTACTCGCCGCTCCATTTCAGGGCCCGATCGACCCGCGATCGACGAAATTCCCGTTAACCATGAACTTTTACGGGCCGTTTGGAGGCGTGTGCGATGAATTTCGCGATCCAGTGGATCACACGTGTGTAACTGCCAGTACGGCAAATAGACCAGAAAGGTACCTAAAATGTCTTCGATCGTTCTATCCGCAGGCGTGCGGTCGAACCTTCTGCAGCTGCAGTCGACGTCCGACCTGATCACGCAGACCCAGACTCGCCTGGCGACAGGCAAGCGGGTCAACTCGGCCCTCGATAACGCCATCAACTTTTTTACGGCGCAGGGCCTCGACAACCGCGCCAATGACCTGAGTGGATTGCTGGACTCGATGTCCAACGCCATCAACACGATTCAGGCGGCGAACAACGGCATCACCGCGATCACCAAACTGGTGCAGTCTGCACAGTCACTGACCAGTCAGGCGAACCAGACGACCGACACCGCGGTGCGTGCAACCCTGTCTTCGCAGTTCGACGCGCTGCTCACGCAGATCGGCCAGCTCGCGACCGACTCGGGCTTCAATGGTGTCAACCTGCTCGGCAATAACACGCTGACCGTGGTATTCGACGAAACGGGGAAATCGACGACCACCGTCACCGGCGTCGACTATACCAATGCCAACGCTTCTCCGTTGAGCATCAACAATGCGACCAACAGCTGGGCCGGAGCTGGCGACGTTTCGACCGCCACCACCCAGCTGAGTGCAGCGCTTACCTCGCTGCGTGGGGAATCGCAGACCCTCAGCGCCAGCCTGTCGACCGTGCAGATCCGTCAGGATTTCACGAAGTCGACAATCAACACGCTGCAGACGGGCTCCTCCGATCTCACCCTGGCCGACTCGAACGAGGAAGGCGCGAACTTGCTCGCCTTGCAGACACGCCAGCAGCTCTCGACAACTGCATTGTCACTGGCGTCACAGGCCGACCAGAACGTCCTCCGCCTGTTCCAGTAAGCCACTACAACACGCGAAGAAACGGCGGCCTTTCGGCCGCCGTTTTTTTTGCCCAATAAATTTATGGTTAACGAATTATGAATTTGCGGTTTTAACCGTCCGTCAACCCTAACGTTTCATTATCGGGCATAAGCGATTTGGCCCTTTGCAGGCAAGGAGTCTGCCATGAGTGACATTGTACTTTCGAGCGGTGTTCGTTCCAACCTTCTGCAATTGCAGCAGACGTCGGATTTGATCACGCAGACGCAGACCCGGCTTGCGACCGGCAAGCGCGTCAATTCAGCGCTTGATAATCCAATCAACTTTTTCACGGCTCAGGGCCTGTCAGTGCGCGCCAACGATCTCAATGCGCTGCTCGACGCAATGTCCACAGGCATTGACACCATTCAGGCTGCCAACAACGGCATCACGGCGATTACCAAGCTGGTTCAATCAGCCCAGGCGCTGGTCAGTCAGGCCAACCAGACCGCCGACACGAATGTGCGGGCAACGCTGGCCAGCCAGTTCAACTCCCTGCTGCCCCAGATCGATCAGCTGGCGGGAGACGCCGGATTCAACGGCATCAACCTGCTGGGCGGAAACAACCTCACGATCACCATGAACGAGGACGGCACGTCCACCGTGGTTGTCAGCTCCTTCAACGACACATCGGCCGGCGATCTGGCAGTCAATAGCGCGGCGAACAACTGGGCCACGGGTACGGATATTTCAACCGCCAGCGGCCAGCTGAGCACGGCACTCACCACGCTGCGGTCGCAAGCTCAATCTTTGAGCTCCAACCTTTCAACCGTGCAGATCCGCCAGGACTTCACCAAGGCGATGATCAACACGCTCAACAACGGTTCTGACAGCCTCACGCTTGCTGACAGCAACGAAGAGGGCGCCAATTTGCTCGCGTTGCAGACACGGCAGCAACTGTCGACGACCGCCTTGTCCTTGGCCGCGCAGGCCGATCAGAACGTACTGCGACTGTTCCAGTAATCGCGACAGGCTGAGGCGGGTAACAAAGTTGGCGTTGCGTCTCCTCACAAAAGACCAAGAGCCGCAGGGAGCGGCAAAAGATGGGCCTCAAGGTCGAGCTGAAACCCGGCGAACGATTCATTCTGGGCGATTGCCTCGTCACCAATGGCAATCAACGCACGAGGCTGCTGATCGAAGGCGGCGCTCCGATCCTGCGCGAGAAAGACATCATGACGGCGGAGCAGGCAAATACGCCCGCCAGACGCATCTATCTCGCCGTCCAGCTGATGTATACCGCGCGCGACCCCAGCGTGCATCACGAGACGTACTTCATCTTAATGCGCGATCTGGTGCAGGCTGCGCCGAGCGCATGGCCACATATTGTTGCAGTGAGCAACCACATTCTCGCAGGCGAAATGTACAAGGCACTCAAAAGCGCAAGGGCACTCATCGCATATGAAAAGGAGCTCGTCGACCATGCATCGCGCGGCACAAACGTACGGCGCGGTCGCCAAGCAGACCGCAAATCCGCGTGAACTCGAAGCAGATTTGCTTCTAAGCGCGGCCGCCCGACTGCAGGCAATCCACGACGGCTGGGACGCAAAGCAGCCCGAGCTGGACGCGGCGCTCGTCTACAATCGCAAACTGTGGTCGATTTTCGTGACCTCGGCGACGAGCCCTGAAAATCCTCTGCCGCCAGGGCTTCGGCAAAACGTCGCCAACCTCGGCATATTCGTTTTCAATCACACGATGTCGATCATGGCGAACCCGAGGCCCGAGAGTCTTGGCTCGCTGATCAACATCAATCGAGAACTGGCAGCGGGCTTACTGGGCCGCGCTTAGCCGATTTGGCGCCAATCCTGGAGATTGAAAAGCCGCGGCGTATGCCGCGGCTTTATTGTTTTCGAAGCGATACGCGGGCCAATCTTCGAGCGCGCTACTTGAGGTAATTGACCAGGCTGATTTGCGACAGCAATGACGTAATTTGCAGCGACGCCTGCATCCGGGTCTGGAGCGTAAGAAGCTGCGCCCCCACATCTTCATTTGAGACGCCGTCGATCTGCTGAAGGAAATTATTCAGGCTTGAGGTGGCCTGCTGGTGCCGGGTTTTTGCCGCCTGCATCGACGTTTGTGCGCTGGCAATATCGGTCTCGATATCGGTAATTGTCTGTTGTCCCGGCGCGCCGAGATTGACGGTCAGCCGCTGGTTGAGCGCGCTGCTGAGCGCCACGCCGTTCGGGTCGGTAGGCGCAATCGTGACAGCAGCCAGGGTCGCCACGTTCTGCACCAGGTTGCGGATTGCATCTTCATTGGCCCGCGCGCCGTATGAGACCGTCAGGGAAGGGTCAATTCGCGCGGTCGCAGTCGAGCGCGCGGGGTCGCTGCCGGTCTCGCCCGTATACCAGATGACCGTGTTGGCGGTGGTACCGGGCACCATGCCGGCCGCGCCGTAGAATGGCGGCGACCCGCCGACACGCTGCGGCGGGTTATTTGCGTCGGCATTGAAGAAATCGTTCGACGCCGCAACCGCAGAGGCAGCCGCGAGGGACGTCGCCCCGAGCGTTCCAATCCAGGTCGTAAGCGCGGCTTGAAAATTGGCAGCGGTCTGGTTTGCGGTCGCACCAATGGTGAACTCGTTCGCGCCCGGCGGCGAATTGTTCGTGGCCGTCAACGTCAAATTCTGGCTGGTGCCATCCGGCAAATTGAAGCGCATCGTGACCGTTTCGCCCGGGTTTGGCACCGCGGAGAAGGCGACGCTCACGGAGGCGGGGGATCCGGCAGGGCCCGTGACCGTGGCACCGGTGACGGTGCTGGTCGCCGAAGCGAGTTTGAAACCAAACGACGTCGCCTGTTCATCGACTTGCACGGTGCTCGGACCGGAAGCGCTGATCGTCAGTCGGCCAAGCCCGTCGATGCCAAGATCGGCTTGGTTACGCTCCGAAATGAGCTGCTTGAGGCCCGCCCGCGTGCCGTCGCCGTTGAGAATGTGATCGAGCGTCTCCACGGCCGGCGTATCGGTAGCCCGACCGGAAAACAGATATCGGTCGCCGGCCTGGGTGTTGAGCAGCGCGAGCAACTGATCAAGCGAGGACTGCGCGGTTTGCTGGGCCACGGCCGCTCCGCTTCCGTTGCTGACGCCATTGGCCTGCACCATCGCCGATTTCACCGTGCTGGTGATATCGATCATGTTTCCCAGCGCGGTGTTCATGAGGTTCGTGCGCGCCATCACGTTATCGATCGTGCCGTCGAAGCTGCTGATGGCCGAGAGCTGGGAATTCAGGCTGACGGTAACGCCGCGGTCGATACCGAGGCCGGCATAAGTCGCCGATTTCTGCCCGGTACTCAGCTGGCGTTGCAGGTCATCGAACTGCGCGCGCATTTGCACGAGTTGCTGGATGGCCATCTGCGATTGGGCGCCGATCGACGATACGCTCATGCGACCCCCATGGCGATGAGTGCGTCAAACATACTCTTCACCGCCGACAAGACGCGCGCGTTGGCGGAATAGGAGTTCTGCAACGTGAGCAGGTTCGCCATTTCCTGGTCGACATTGACGCCCGATGTATCATTGAAGCGCTGCTTCAATGCATTGAGCACCACGTCCTGGCCTTGCTTCAGGTTGTTGGCGGAGGTTGTAGCCTCGCCTTGCTGGCTGAGAACCTGCCGAAGATAGGTCGTGAGGGAGCCAACAAAGGGCGCGGTGACGGTGCCGATGCCGGTATCCGGCGAGAACGTCAGCGATGCGCCCGTGAGCTGCTGATACATGAAATCCGGTCGCGTATTGTCGCCGGCAGGCGTGCCCGCCTGGTAGGCGACGAGGCTTGACGGATTTGCAGCAACGGTCGGGTTGACGGCGATGCGCTGGGCCAGACCGACAAGCTCCGAACCCCGCGACGTGATGGCTCCCGTGTAGGGAGCGGATCCGTCCGTGAAGAACGGAAACTGGGCACTGCCTCCGGCAAGGCCCGTCACTGTTTTCGTGGCGGAAACAGAATTCACATCGACCGTATTGGCCGCACCATCGTCGAGAACCTCGAGGGTGTTCCCCGACAGCGTTGCCGACATTCCGGTCCCGGTGAGTGCGGTGTTGATCTGGGAAATGACCGTGCCCGAGGCGCCGGAAAAATCGATGCCGAAAACGGTGTCATTCGCCGTCGGTGTCGCGGTATTGGACAGCGGCAGCACGGCCGGGTCGTCGACCCGCTCCAAAGTCATCGTGTGCGGGGTGTTGGTCGCAGTGTCGGTGTAATTGATGGTGATCGTGTTGCCGGTCGAAAGACCGCTGATATCGATGTCGAAGCCGTTTTGCGGCAAGGGGGCGACTGCCGTCCCGGTAGTGGTCTGGTCCGATAGGGCCTGCGCCATGCCCGCGGCAAGGGAATCGAGCTGATTTTGCGCCTGCACGAGATCCTGGTCGCGCATTTGAATGTAGGCGGCAATTGTTCCCGACCGGATGGCATGATCCTGGATCAAGTCGATCGGCGTGCCGGAAGGCGGAATAAGCGTAATCGTACCGACGCCGCGTTGCGAAGGATTAGCGCTCCACTGCGACGCCGGCGTCATTGTGCCGACTGCGTCGAAAGTCATTTGCGCTGCGTTCGTGCCGACGAGTTGTATCCCCGAACTCGTGAAGATGCTGACCTGATTGGTGCTGCTCGACACAACGTTGATATCCATCAACTGCGACAGCTGATCGATATAGGAATCGCGTTGGTCCATCAGCGTCGCGGTCGCTCCGTCGCCCGGAGTTGAGGCCGCGATCTGCTGGTTGAGCGCCGCGATCTGCGTCATCGCTTCGTTGGCTTTATTCACCGAATCGGAAATCCCGAGTTCGGCATTGGCGCGCAGCCCCTGTATGCTGCCGCTCAGCTGATTGAGTTGCTGCGTCAACAACTGCGCACTGTTGATGACCGCTGTTCGCGCGCCGGGATCGTCGGGGCTGGTTGACAGCGTTTGCAGCGATGATGTGAAGCTGTTGTACACGGATTCCAGCGCGGTAGCCGATCCGGGCTGTCCGTAGATTCCCTGCAACTGCGAATACATCTGCGCACGTGTGTCGGCATAGGACGCGCCGGCGTTCTCGGTGCGCAGCTGTCGCTGCACGTAGAGATCGATCTCTCGCTGGATGTCGGTGACACGAACGCCGATACTTGTATTGGCGCCGGTCGCTACCTGATTGACGATCTTGCGCGTATAGCCGGGCGTATCGGCATTGGCGACATTCGCCGCCACCATCGAAATGCTGGCTTGATTGGCCTGAAGCCCGGAAAGTGCCGAACTGAGCGCCTGCGTCAGACCCATAAGACGATCTCGATCACTCGCGACATGCAGCTATGTCCAACGTCTGCGCATGATTACCGGATGACGTTCAACAGATCCTGCGACATCTGGTTCGCCGTCGTGATGACCTTCGTATTCGCGGAATACGCCTGTTGCGTCACGATCAGCTTCGTGAACTCCGTTGCGATATCCGTATTCGAGGCTTCCAGCGACTGCCCGATGATCTTGCCCGAAGACCCCGCGATCGCCGGGCCGGACTGGTCCGTCAGTTGGTAGGCGCCGCCGTCGAGAGCCTTGAGATTATTGGGGCTGTTGAAATGCACGAGCGGAACTTCCGCCAGCGCAACGTTCTGGCCATTGGAAAACGTACCGATGATGTCGCCGGCGTCGCTCACCGCGATCGACTTGAGCTGCCCGGCCGCAAAGCCGTTCTGCTGCAAGTTGTTGACGGTCGCCACACCGCTTGTATTGGCGAATTGGGTGACGCCACCCGTCGGACTGTTAATCGTGATGTTGCCAAGCGACGTGGTGTTGATTGTCACGCCGGTAAGATTGATATTGGTGACAGGCGGATTGAGCTGGCCGGTCGAGTCGAACGTGAAGTCGACGCCGGCATTTTGCCATGCGACCTGGGTCCCCGTTGCGCCCGAATCTTTCTGGTAAAACAATTCCCAGGTGTCAGTGCCGCCGGCGGCGACGCTATCGACCTTCGCCCACCTCATTTGCAGGTTCGCGGGCGTTCCAATCGCATCGTAAATCGTTACCGAGCCGCCATCGATCGACTCATTCACAAAGGTCGACACGTCGCTGCCGACAACCTGTCCTGTGCCGTTAGGCGCAATATTTGTAGGGTCGTGACCCGCGCTGAAGTCTGCGGGATTGAGCAGTTCGGAGTTGGGGGTCGTCGGTGTGGCTGCGTTCGTAGCCGGAGTCGCCGGCAAGTTGATCCCGTAGCTCACCTGGGTCGTTGCGTTCGCGGGCAAGAAGTTTCCCTGAAATTGCAACGGAGCAGCGACGCTGCCGACCGGATTGCCGGTCGTCGGATCAATCGGAATGCCTTCAAGAAAATAGCCGGCACCGTTGACCAGATAGCCGTTCGCATCCAGTTGGAAGTCGCCGCGGCGCGTGTAGCTGTCGATCCCCCCGAACAACGGCTGATTTCCGTTGAAGCCGGTCGGGGCCTGCACGACGAAATAGCCGTTGCCATTGATCGCCATGTCAGTGGTTGAGTTCGTGCTCTGGATAGTTCCCTGAACGGTGTTCGTGGCCCGCGAATTTGCGATCACGCCACCCGCAATCTGCCGCGACGGCACGGAGTCGCCCGGAATGAGATCTTCGAAATTCGTATCAATGCCCTTGTAGGCAGTGGTCTGAGAGTTCGCGATGTTGCCGGAAATGTTTTGCATCGCGAAGGACTGCGCCTGCAGGCCACTGACCGCAGTCGTGAGAGCGTCGAACAAACCCATGACTTCATCTCCGCAAACGGGACACACTTCGCCCCTGTGGGGGCTTCGAAATTCATCGTCAGCCGTCGCAATGGCCGTGCCATTTTAATAATCGTGTTAAATCAATAGCTTAAAAGAAAACGGCGGCCATCGAGGGCCGCCGTTTCCGGTTCTTTCTGCCGTCAGGCGGCAGATTTTGCCGGTTTTGTCAGGACGACTGCGCCGTTTGCGGCACGAATTTCAATGCCACACCGTTCATGCAATAGCGCAGCCCGGTGGGCGGCGGACCGTCGTCGAACACGTGCCCGAGATGCCCGAGGCAACGTTTGCAGTGCACTTCGGTACGCGCCATGAAAAATGAACGATCGGACTTGGTCTCGATTGCGCCCTGCAGCGGCTGATAGAAACTTGGCCAGCCCGTCCCGCTTTCGAACTTGGTATCCGAGGAAAACAGCGGCAGATCGCAGCCGGCGCAGGCGAAAGTGCCCTTGCGTTTCTCGTGGTTGAGCGGGCTCGTGCCCGCTCGTTCGGTGCCGTGCTTGCGCAATATGTCGTACTGGGTGGGCGTGAGCCGCTTTCGCCAGTCGGCGTCGGAAAGATTGCGAAAATCGACCGTTTCGGACGTTGTCATGGTGCCTGCCTCGCCAGGTTTTGTCGCGACGGTAAGCGCGGCAAACGCTACGCCGGCAGTCAATAAAGTGCGCCGATTGATCATTGAACCATCTCCCTGATCCACGCCCCACACCTGCTCAGGCGTCCGCCCTACTCGCGTTTGATACGCCTGACATAAAGAACCGGCGGATATACGCAAATCAACTCGCGGTCGCGCGGGCATCACGTTCCCGTTAAGAGGCCGCGGCGAAAGGCTCAATTGGGCCTAGACGACTCAGCACGGCTTTTTTACCCCTCAAGCAATGGGGGACACGATGCCGCAGTCGCCGGTGCCGAAGGCCGAGGCGTTCAAGGTACCGCAGGCCTTTGCGCAGGCGCTCGACCTGCACACGCGCGGGCCATCTGGCGGAGGCTGAACTCCTCTACTGCGAAATCCTTGTCCACCGCCCGGACCACTTCGATGCCCTGCAAATGCTCAGCGTCATCAAGCTCGCCAAAGGGCAGCCGGCTGAAGCGCTGCGTCTCATCTCCCAGGCGATGCATATGCGTAAACCTTCGCCGCAGATTCTGGTCAACTACGGCATGATCCTGCATGCGCTCGAACGCAGCGAGGAAGCGCTCGCCAGTTTCGATGCGGCATTGAAGCAGAAGTCGAAATTCGCCGAGGCGCACAACAATCGCGGCGCGGTCCTCGCGGCACTCGGTCGCCATGAAGCGGCCATTCAATCCCTCAACAAGGCACTCGCGCTCAAGGAAGACTACGCCGACGCCCACTACAATCTCGGCTCGTCGCTACGTGTGCTCGGGCGATACGACGAGGCCTTGGTCAATCTGAACCGGGCGATCGCCCTGCAACCCAATTTCGTCAAGGCGCTCAACAATCGCGGCGCGGTGATGGAAGGTCTCAACCGGCTCACCGAAGCGCTCGCGGACTATGATCGTGCGCTGGCGCTGGCGCCGGATTTCGCCGAGTCGCGCAACAATCGCGGCCGCGTGCTGATTGGCCTCGACCGTGCCGATGACGCGATCGAAAATTATACCATCGCCCTGAAAATCAATCCCGCGCAATGTCGAGGCCTGGTATCAGCGCGGCCGCTGCCTGCTGGAAATCAGCCGCAACGAGGAAGGCGCCGCCGACATCGCGCAGGCGCTTGCACTCAATCCACACCATGCTGATGCACGGTTTGCCGCCTGTTTCGCCGAACTGCCCGTCATCTACAAAGATGAGCGCGAAATTCCGGTTCGTCGCGCTGCCTATGAGCAGAAACTGCGCGAGCTGAGCCTCGACGTCGACCGCGGAGCACTCGCCGGCGACTTGATCAAGGCTATCGGCGATCGCCATCCGTTTTTTCTTGCCTATCAGGGCGGCAATGACCGCGCCTTGCAACAGATTTACGGCGACATGGTCGGCCGCATTGTCGCGCGCGATTTCCCTCCTGCACCACCGCCACCACCGCCCGGCGCCGGGCGAACCTATTCGTGTCGGCATCGTGAGCAGTTTCTTTTACCGCCACTCCAACTGGAAGATCCCGATCAAGGGGTGGATCGGCCAGCTCGACCGCAAGCGGTTTCACGTGACCGGCTACCATCTCGGCGCAATTCGCGATGAACAGACCGAGGCTGCTGCGCGGCTTTGCGACCGCTTCGTCCACCGCACGCTCAAGACCGACGGCTGGCGACAGGAAATCCTCGCCGACGCGCCGCACGTATTGATTTACCCCGGCCTTCTCATGGATCTCTCATCGGTTCAGCTGGCGGCGCAGCGGCTCGCTCCGCGTGCAATGCAATTCCTGGGGCCACCCGGAAACGAGCGGCCTTTCGAGCATCGACTACTTCCTGTCGAGCGATCTGATGGAGCCGCCGGACGCGCGAGGATTTCTACACCGAAAAGCTGGTGCGGCTGCCGAATCTGTCGATCTACTACGAGCCGGTGGCAACCGAAACCGTTCACGGTGACGCGTGAGGAGCTCGGCCTGCGGCCGGATGCGGCCATTTTCTGGAGCGCACAGTCGCTTTTCAAATATCTGCCGCAATACGACGATGTGTTCGCGCGCATCGCGCGTGACGTCGGTGATTGCCAGTTCGTCTTCCTGCGCCATTTCGGCGCGCCGCGGATTACCACACTGGTCCGCGAACGGCTCGAGCGCGCGTTTGCTGCGGCCGGTCTCGAAGCGGATCGATCATTGCGTCTTTCTCAATCGCTTGAGCCAAAGCAAATTCGTGGCGGCGGCCGGACTTTCGGATGTGTTCCTCGACAGCATCGGCTGGTCGGGCTGCAATTCGGCGCTGGAATGCCTTGCGCAGGCATCTGCCGATCGTCACCTTTCGAGGGGCCGACCATGCGCGGCCGCCACTGCGCCGCGATTTTGCGGATGCTCGGAGTCACCGAAACGATCGCCCCGAGCGTCGACGATTATATCGCGATCGCGACGCGGCTTGGCCAGGACGCACAATATCGCCGCGAGATTTCCGCGCGCATGGCCGAAAACAGGCATAAAGCCTACTTCGATCGTGCACCGGTGACGGCCCTGGAGGACTTCCTCGAAACGGCGGTACGCGGCTAACCGGCCTGCCAGGCCTCTTTGTCGCGCCACGTCTTGCCTATATGAAGGGAGGGCAGCGAAGGGAAGAACTGTATGCGTTTTGAAGGCACCAAGGCCTATGTGGCGACCGACGACCTCAAGATCGCGGTCAACGCCGCGATCACCCTCGAGCGGCCCTCTGCTGGTCAAAGGAGAACCGGGCACCGGCAAGACCGTGCTGGCGCTCGAAATCGCGAAGTCGATCGGAGCGCCGCTCATCGAGTGGCATGTCAAATCAACGACCAAGGCCCTGCAAGGCCTCTACGAGTACGATGCGGTGTCGCGATTACGCGACAGCCAGCTCGGTGACGAGCGAGTCAAGGACATCCGCAACTACATCAGGCGCGGCAAACTTTGGGACGCATTCGTCGCCGACGATCGCCCCGTGCTTCTCATTGACGAAATCGACAAGGCCGACATCGAATTCCCGAACGACCTGCTGCAGGAACTCGACCGCATGGAGTTTTTTGTCTACGAGACGGGCGAAACCGTGAAGGCGCGGCGCCGTCCGATCGTGGTCATCACCTCGAACAACGAGAAAGAGCTGCCCGACGCCTTCTTGCGACGCTGCTTCTTTCATTACATCCGTTTTCCCGACGCGGATACGATGCGCGCCATCATTGACGTGCATTTTCCCGGCATAAAACAAAGACTGGTCGCGGAAGCATTGCGCCTGTTCTATGAAATTCGCGATGTGCCGGGCCTGAAGAAGAAACCATCCACCTCCGAACTCCTGGACTGGCTGAAATTGCTGATGGTCGAAGACATCGGGCCGGAAACGCTGCGCGAGCGCGACCCCAAGAAACTAATTCCGCCCCTGCATGGTGCCCTCATCAAGAACGAGCAGGATGTGCATCTGTTTGAACGGCTCGCATTCATGGCGCGCCGCGAGGGGCGCTAACCTTCAAGCGCCTGGGGGTCGGCACAGGATAACCGCGCTGCTCGAGCACATCGTTGCTGACGGTTCTATGGCGCGGTCACCGACTTGCGCGCGGCCGCGCGAGCCTGTTTTCTCGCGCGCATCTTGGAGCGATAGCGGGAAAATTCCTGCCCGGCCCGCTCGATCGGGCGAGCACCCCAATAAACGCCCTGTGCGAGAACGCTGCCGAGCTTGCCGCCGGCCCATACGAGCTCATAGGGGGCAAAAAGGCGCCAGGTCTGATCTGCCTCGATGATCCCGCGCGCAACAAGCTCGCCGCCCATCGCGCTTGTGTTAAGGCCATGACCTCCGAAGCCACTTGCCAGCCAGACCCCGCGCTCGATCTCGCCGATTTGCGGCATTCGATGCACGGTTCGACCGAACGTGCCGTGCCACACATGCGCGACTTCCACCTTGCCGAGGTCGGGAAAAGTATTTCTGATATCTCTGGCGAGCCCGCGCGCAATGAAGCGGGCGCTTGCCTCCCATGCACGCATGCGGCCGGACCATTGCAGGCGGTCGCCCCCGACAATGCGATAGTGATTATCGGCACGATTGGTGTCGCTGACCGCGCCGCGGTAGCGCACCACCTCGTGCAGAATGTCGCCGATCGGCTCGGTGACAATCACGAATGTCGTGACCGGCAGCAGCGTTGCGGCAAGCTGCGGCATCAGGGCGCCCAGGTGGATATTGCCGGCGAGCACGACATGGGCCGCGCGCACCCGTCCGTCAGGCGTGACAATCCGCTTGCGCACGCCGGCTGGATCGAGTGACACAGCCGGCGTTTCCTCAAAAATGCGAGCACCGGCTTTCTCGGCCAGCGCCGCGAGTCCCAGTGCATAATTATAGGGGTCGATATGAAACGCCTGCCGGTAATGGACCCCGGCAAAGTAGCGCGGACTGCGCAATTGGTCGCGCACCCGCTCCGCGGGCCAGAATTCCGCATCCGCGCCGATCCACCGCATGCGCTCGACTTCCGATTGCAGCTCGTCGGTATTGTCGGTTTTCGATACGTGCAGCCAGCCGTGAATGAGATCGACGCCAGGCATTTGCGTGTCCAATATCGTGCGCCGGACATACTCCAGTCCCTGTTCCGACAGGACCCAGAGTTGCTTCGCATGATCGAGGCCGATGCGTTCGACGATATTGTCGATATTTTCGGAATAACCTGGCAGCACAAATCCCATGTTGCGGCCCGAGGCGGCCCAGGCGACGTGGCCCGCTTCAAGCACCGCAACCGACCAGCCCCTTTGGGCAACCTCGCGCGCCACGGTGAGGCCTGCCACGCCGGCACCGATGACACAGACATCCACGTCGAGATCGAGGTTGAGACGCGGGCGGTCTGGCCGCGCTACGCTCGTCGCCTCGTACCAGCCCGCTTCCATTGTTTCGCCTTCACTTACGGGATCCGCCACACGATATTTACCGGCCGCCCCTTGCGCCGGCACATGGTAGACTGCTCTCGGCTACTGTCGAAACCCATAGCATGGCCATGCGTCGCCTCCTGCTATTCCGTCACGCCAAAGCCGAACGCTCCGAGCCCGGCACGCAAGATCGCGCCCGCAGGCTGGTCGAGCGCGGCCGCAAGGATGCGGCAATGGTCGGCGCATACATGTCATCGCATTCCTTGACCCCGGATCGGGTCGTGACGTCGCCCGCCGCGCGCACCCAGGAAACCTGGAAATTTGCCTCTTCCTCTTTCCGGCCTCCGCCGGCGGCGACCAACGTCGAGGGTCTCTATGACGCAACGCCACATAACATTCTAGATGTCATCAAATCGACCGATCCGGCCGCCCGTGTCCTTCTTGTTGTGGGCCACAATCCTGGCCTGCATGCATTGGCATTGATGCTGATTGCGACGGGCGACGTCGACGCCCGCGAGCACCTGCGGGAAAAATTGCCTACGTCCGGATTGGCCGTAATTGATTTTGCCTTCGATGAATGGGGGAAATTGCACCCACAGTCCGGCCGGCTCGAGCGGTTCGTGACGCCCAGGTCCCTGTCAGCCAACAATTGAGGCCAAATCGGCCACTCAACGCGCTCGCAAAAACGTGCCATGATCGAACCCTCGCGGCGAAATGAGGGGCGCTGTCATGTACAGCAAGATTTTGGTGCCGGTCGATTTGGCTGATACCGATCTGGCGAAGCCGGCCATCACCACGGCTATCGAATTGGCCCGTGCCTCGGGCGGAATGGTGCGGCTGGTCAATGTTTTGGCAATGACGCCGGTCATGTTGGCGGAATATGTGCCGCCCGACTTCGACGTTCAGCAACGCAAATCAGCAGAAGAAGCATTGAGTATCATCGCGCACGAGTGCGGGCTCAATTCTGCGCATGTTTCCGCAACGGTACGCCAGGGCGGGATCTATCACGAGGTGCTTGAGGAGGCGAAGATATTCAGTGCCGACTTGATCGTGATGAGTTCGCACCGGCCGGCAATGCGCACATACTTTCTCGGCTCGAATGCCGGACATGTGGTGCGCTACGCAAAGTGTTCGGTTCTGGTGGTCCGCAATTGAAAGGTTCGAATAGGGGCCGCCAAAGGCGGCCCCTATTCATCCGACTGAACTGGCCGGTGGATTAACGCTGGCTTTCGATGCTGAAATCGTAGGGATTCCCGGTCACCCCACCCGTTGACGCGTAGGCGTCGACAGCGCGATGTGTTTGCACGCGGGTCTGGTGCACAGGCTGCGCATTCACGATGACGCCGCTACGCTCAAGAAGAGTATCCTCTTCGGCCGCCATTGCCGGAGCAATGGCAGACAGGGCGAGGATCGAAGCTGCAGTGAGCTTAATGAGGATCTTCATTTTTTGTCTCCGATTTTCAGGCAAGACTAATTCCTTGCTGGCCTGTCATCTGGAGGGATGAGGCGTCACACTCAATCCACGTTTACGTCACGGATTTTGTTAGGTTATTCACGGAATTGGCATCGCCATTTGATGCGCATCAGGAATATTTTGCAAAAACGCATTTTGGGATAAAGCTCGTCCGCTTCGCGGTGCTTCGACGACAAATTTCTCGCTGCCAGCCCCACCTAGCGCGCCTGCCGCCCATACATGCGGAAAATACATCGCAGCATGTCAAAATCGCCGTAGTGAATTCGCCCGCCGTAATCTGCGGGTGAACTTCAAGCCACGGCTACAGCGGATGACGGCGGAATGAAATCCGTTCGGCCGTCTACCGGCCACCCCGGTACCAAGCTCTTGTGGGCCTGTTGGAGCTTGGCTGCCAGCGACAACTCACAGCCTCCGGCGACGAAACTCACAGGCTGCGCGTGTAAGTGTTTCCAAGACCGTAGCTATAGAATAACGTACCTAGATACTGCAGCGTTTGGGGCTGTTTGCAGGCGTTTCGGGGTTGGGGAGGCGTCGTCATGGCTAAGTTGTCGGATCTTTTTGGTCGGAAAGGCCCGGCCGACGCCGACAAGCTTCCGGGACGACTAGGCGGCAGAAACGGCAACGGCGGCGATCCCATTACGATCGAGAGTCTTTCCGACGTCGGTTCGCGGATGGGCGAGGAAAATGAGGTCCTCCGCAACCTGCTGACCGACACCGGCCGCAAGATCAGCGAACTCGACGACCTCAAGGAAGCCTTCGACAAGCTGGTTGCGCCCTTCAACAGCACGTTGCGCGCGCTCGAACAGGAAAAGACGCAGACGCACAGCCTGTCCGGAATGCTGGCGGAATCCCGCACGGCTTACGAGACGTTGCGCACGGAGTTTTACCAGGTCGAGAGGAAAGCGACGGCTCTCGAAGCCGAGGTGGAAAAGCTTCGGGAAGACCTCGAGCTATCGCGCGAGGCAAATCGCGGATTGGAAAGCACGCGGCTCGAGCTGACCGATGAAATCAATGCGCTTCGAGCCCATGCAGCTGAACTCGATCGACAGCTGACGCACGAAACCACCCAACGACGCTCCTTGGGTGAGGCACGGCGCACACTCCAGGATCAGCTCGACGCGGCCGAAAAGCGAATTGTTCAGCTCGAGGGCGAACTGGCCGCCGCGCGCGAGAAGCTTACGCTGCTGGACGACGAAAAACGCTCCCTTCAGAACGCAGTTGACCAGGCGCTCAACGAGACCGCACGCCTGACTCGCCGGTTGACCGAAAGCGAGAACACGCTCACCGCAACGCGCGCCCAGTTGGGCAAAGTCGAAGCAAGTTTTGCCGAAGCCTATGCTGAGCGCGGCCGGCTTGGCGCCGCTCTTGATGAAGCAAAGGAACAACACCTCGCGGAACGCAACAGCCTCAATATGCGGTTGGACGCCTTGCAGTCGCGCGCGGCGACCTCGGAACGGCTGTTGTCGGAAGCACGGCAAAACCTCATCGCCCGCACCGAGGAGGTGCGCGCTTTCGACCGCAAATCGGTTGAGGCGACAATTGCGCGCAACAATTCCGAAAAACGCCTCGCCCAGATCGAGGGTCAGCATGAGGCGCGCGAGCGTCAAATCAGGGATCATGAGCAGGCGCGAACCGCATTGGCCGAGCGCAACAATGCTTTGACCAAGACCTTGAAAGTCCGGGAAACCGCACTGGCGCGCGCCGAGGAAAAGATTGCCGCACTCTCGGAGCGCAATGGCCATCTCGAGGCGGACATCCAGGTCAGCCGGACCAATATTGAAAAGCGGGTCGAGGATCTCAATTCGGCCTTGCAACGCGAGCGCATGGAGCGTGCGGTTGTCGAAGGTGCGCTCGAAGCCGCGCGCAAGGACAATTCCCGGCTCCAAAGCGAGGTCGCCGCGCTGCGGTCGACATTGCGGCGCGGCGCGCCGCTCGATGAACTGCCCGCGGCGCCCGCCGAGGCCGCCAATGACGAAGCGCCTTCCCACGCCAAGAAGGGCAAGGGCAACGAGGCCTCTCCGATCGAGGCCAAGGGCTAACCAAAGGCGAGAAACCGCCGCTGCAAGCCTTGAGGACGGGGCGTGCGTGCACGGCGTTTGTGCCATGGCAAAGCACGCCGCTCCCCATATATTGGATCAATGCGTATCCTTTTCGTCGGCATTCCACTGTTTGCGCTCCTGGCCCTGGCGGTCTGGTTCGCGGCCGCTGCATGGGGCCACATTGGCGGGGATTCGATCCCGCTCTATGGCTACGTCGCCATTGCCGGAGGCGTCCTGTTCTCGCTCGTCATCGGCGGCGGCTTGATGGCTTTGGTTTTTTACAGTAGCCGTCACGGCTACGACGATCTCGGCGATAGCAAGTCCGACCGGCATTAGTGGTCTGAATCAAGTTTATTGCGCGCAACGATGTTTCGCGACGGTGCCGGACAGGCTATGTATGCCGCACCCTAATATCGCCATCGGGTCATTCATGAACAAAACACTCGTCCAGGAGCAATTCGGCAAGACAGCGGCCAACTATTTGACGAGCGCACCGCATGCACTCGGCAAAAGCCTTGAGCGGCTGGTCGCCCTCACCTCCCCGCAAAAAAGCTGGCATGTGCTTGATGTCGCGACCGGCGGCGGACACGTTGCTTACGCTTTTGCGCCACATGTTGAACGTGTATGGGCGACCGACATTACGCAGGAAATGCTCGATTTGGCGAAATCGGAAGCGAAGAAACGCGGGCTCACAAACCTGCGTACTGCCTATGCCAAGGCCGAGTCGCTTCCATTCGAGGATGCGGACTTCGATCTCGTGACCTGCCGGATTGCGCCGCATCACTTCGATTCAATTCCGGAATTTCTCGGCGAGGTCCACCGCGTGCTCAAGCCGAACGGCATATTTGCGCTGGTCGACAACGTGGTTCCTGCAGGCAGCGTCGGCGACTACATCAATGCCTTCGAGCGCTTTCGTGATCCGAGCCACCTGCGCGCGTGGACGATGGAGGAATGGCGCGCGGCGCTGAAGCAGGCTGGCCTCGCCGTCGAGCACGAAGAACAGATCTACAAGAAAATGGAATTCAAGAGCTGGGCGAGCCGGCATGACGCGACGATGCAGGCGCTGTTGCGTGCAATGTTGGCGGAAGTGGCCCCCGCGGTAAAAGCGGCAATGGAACCGCAAGGCACCGGCGCCGAATTGACGTTTCGCCTGTGCGAAGGCCTGTTCATCACGAAGCGGACGTAGTCCGAAAGACGACCGGCGCCGAATGACCTTCGGCGCCGGTGCAGGTGCAAAAACCCAATTTGAAATATCGCAGCTACTTCGCCTTCTTGCGGTGGGCCTTCGGTTCGGGCTGCTCATCAGGCGCCCAGAGAATGTGATTGTTGTAGGCTTCTTCGACCAGCCAGCCGCCAATCACCGGTATTACACAGGAAGCGACCAGGATGTGGGCTTCCCTGTAGGTAAGGGGCCGATTGAGGACCGCGGTCGCGACGATCGGGGATAATGCCGCACAGCCGACAGTTGTCAGGCCCCAAGCCCCGAGGCTCGTGATGCCGTGTCGCGCGCTGTTCCAATGAGTGAAATGCCAATCGTTCAACGCAAAGAAACCGGCGCTCGAAGCGGTACCAACGCCAATTGAGACCGCCGTTAAACGGTTGTCGATGTGCCGGGCCGACTTGGCGTCGGCCGCTTGCGCGGAAAAAACGAAAACCGCGAGCGCGGCCGCAAGTGCGGCGTGCATTCCCTTCATTCCTGATCTCCTGGCCGGATGTGTAGCAGTGGTGGGATCGTATTCATGGCCGCCATGGCAACGCGAGTCGAGCCATCGAAGTTCGCCGCCTTTGAGATTTTCACAGAACGGGGTGGGAAATCGTCCGGGCGGAGGATATCGCGAACTGGCCGAGCACCACGTCGCCGCCAAAGCGTTCTCCCGCCCACAGCAAGTATCTGATTTACAAAGATTTTATTGCCAAGCGCAAAAGCTGTTAACCTTTCATTTACCCACAGAAATTCAGATTCCGTTAGGATCGGTTAACAAGTGATTCGGCGTCGCTTCGGCCGGGCGAATCGGCGTTAGGGGAACAGCAATGAGCAAATTCGGGGGCTTTTTCGCCCGCACGGCCGGACTTTACGACAAACCGGCCGCGCCAGCGTCAAATAATCCTGCGCCGACCGATAATCTGCTCGAACTCGACGAAGAACTGTTTTCCGCGCTGGGTGCCCAGCTTGGCGGAGAAAATGAGTCGCTGCGCAATCTTTTGCTCGATGCGAACGCCAAGATCGGCGAGCTCGACACAATCAAGAACGCCGTCGGCAGGCTCGTCGATCCTGTGAGCAAGGCGCTGCGCGCTTTTGAGGCCGAAAAGTCGGAAAAGATCAGCCTCCAGACGGTTCTCAACAATACGCGCACTGCATACGGGAAGCTGCGCAACGAAGTCGCCGAACTGGAGAAGAAGGCGAGCTTTTCGGATAGGGAATGTCAGGCACTGCGCCAGGAACTCGCCACGACGCAGAACCTGCTTCGTTCGCTCGAAGCGACGAAGGCTGAAATCGCGATCGATATCGCGGCCCGTCGGGCGCAGATCGTCGACCTGGAAGCCCGTCTCGCCCAGGAGACTGGCGAAGGCAAGGCTCTGCGCGAGGAGAATCGAAGGCTCGACGAGCGCCTTTCGAGTGCCGACAAACGCCTGGCAGCACTCGAGTCCGAGCTTAACGGCGCCCGGCAGCGGCTTCTCATGGTGGAAGATGAGAAGCGCGCGCAGCAGATCTCGCTCGATAAAACGAGCGCCGAAGCAGCCCGCCTCTCCCGCCGGCTTGCCGAGACAGAAGCCAGCCTGACCGCGTCGCAAGGCCGGCTGCGCCACGTGGAAGGTAACGTTGCCGAATTGAATACCGAGCGAAGCCGCCTTGCGGGCGCGCTTGAAGAGGCCAACGAACGTCACAGCCACGAAGTTACAACACAGCGGATGCGGTTTGACGCTTTGCAGGCGCGGGCAACGGCGAGCGAAAAACTGCTCGGCGAAGCGCGCGAGCATTTGCTGGCACGCGCCGACGAAATCCGCACGTATGACCGGCGCGCAGGCGAACTCGCGCTGGAACGTGATGCATTGCAGGGACGCGTGGCCGATCTCGAAGCCGAGCGTATCCAGCGGGAATCCGAATTCACGGAAGTCGACCGGGCGCGCGCGACACTGATGGAACGAAGCGCTGCGCTTGCGCGCGCTTTTACCGCCAAAGAGGCGGCCCTGACCCGCGCAGAAGATACCATCGCGGCACTTAACGAGCAGGTTGGCGCGCTTGAGGCCGCACGCGCGGCTGAAAAGCAGGCCGCAGAGCAGCGGGTCGAGGAACTCAGCGCGTCATTGCGGCGCGAGCAGATGCAATGCTCTGTGATCGAAGGCGCTCTTGAAACCGCGCGCAAGGATTTCGCCAGGCTCATGCGCGAAGCGATGGCCTTGCAGCGCGAGAAAATGGCACCGGACGATCCGGCGCGTCTGCGCCCGGCCAACGCCGCCTGAACGGCCCGATTTCAACCACCACTCGCAAAAACGCCGGGCCTTGGGCCCGGCGTTTTAATTTGGTGCGAATTCGCAGGCTATTTGGAGGCGGGATGCAGCGGAACAACCAGGAACTCGCCACATGCCGTGCAGCTATAGGTGAGTAGATCAGTCTCGGCATGAACCGGATGCGGTTCGCTTCCGATCAGCCGCATCAGACCCGCACAGCTCTGACACAACAGCGGGGAGATCTTGGCGGAATTTCTCGTTTCAATGTTTTTCATGGCTCCAGCGTATTACGCCTCCAAAACCCGTCAATTCTGTTTCTTTGCAACCAATATTTGCGCTTTGGGGGTGTTTTGGTGGTTGTTCCTCAATCCACAAGAAAACTCACTTTACGCCTCTTGCATCATAGGGGCCTAATGAGTAACTTACTCATACTGAGATAATGCCTAAGACCGTTCATGGAGGGAATGGCCATGGCCACCAACGGCGCCAACAGAGGTGAGCGGCTGCAAATCATGCTGTCCGCTGAGGAATTGACCGTTCTGGATGATTTTCGCTTCAAGATCCGAATGCCAAGCCGGGCGGCAGCCATACGCGAGCTTTTGAGGCGCGGGCTGGCGGCGGAAGGCTTCGCATCAGCCGCCTTCGGCACCAAATCCGAGGAATTTGGGGTCCTGGGCAAGGCGCATGCCGGCCGCGGCAAATAGAGGTATTCGGCCAACCGTCAGCAACGCTTCGACCGACGCGCGGCCCTGCGGAGTTGGTGATTATTGTTCGGCTACGGTAGCGGTCCGCGCATTCTGACTGAACTGCGTGGACCGCTTTTTTCGGTGCCAGTCGCACAGCGGCTATGGCGCGAAAGTCCTACGCGACAGATTTGGCGTCGGGCGGCTTGTTATCCTGGCGGATCGGCTCGCCGGCGTTCGGATGACGCACGCTTTCAGGCACCCGCACAACATTCCAGGCCAGACCGAGTTTCTCGAGCCCGTGAATGAGGTAGCCGTTGATATCGATTTCCCACCAGCGGTGCGCCGCCATGGCGGCCCGGGGAAAGTAGTGATGGTTATTGTGGAATCCGTCGCCGAATGTCAGCAGCGCGAGCCAGAAATTGTTCCTCGAGTGGTTGTCCTGAGGATACCGCTCTGAGCCCCAGCGATGACAGACCGAGTTCACGCCCATGACGCAATTGAGAAAGAAAAAAGTACGCACGAATCCACCGAACAGGATTGCGCCGATGAGATGCTCGACACCACCGAAGACATAGCCGTACAGGCCGGGGAAAATGAACAGTGATGCGGCGTACCAAAACCAGCGGGTGCGATCGTAGAACATCACCACAGGATCGTCAGTGAGCCCCTGCCCGTAGACCGACATGTCGGACGTGGTGTCGTCGAAGATCCAGCCGATATGGCCGTTCCAAAATCCCTTCCAGCTCGAGACATCGTGGCAATGACCGTCGATATGGGGGCTGTGCAGGTCGCCGCAATGATCCGCCTGCGCGTGGTGACGCCGGTGGTCGGCGGCCCATTTAAGGATCGAGCCCTCGCATGCCATGCTCGCGAAGGCTCCGAGCACATATCGGACGGCGGGATAAGTGTCGAAACTCTTGTGCGAGAAGTGACGATGCATCGCCATGCCGATACCGACATTGATCACCGCAAAGCCGATGATGAAGCTCGACACCTCAATCCACGTCAGGTCATGCCACACGAACCAGGCAGCCGCGGCAATCACGCCTGCTATCAACGAAAAAAAGATGATGCAGTACTCGAGCCGCTTTCTGAACGCCGGAGCGCCGCCGTAGATCACGCCAAAAGGTGGCTGTTCCGCATGAGCCGCCATCGTTATCCCCGCCCACTCGAACAATTGCGAGCGCCCTGTCGCCAGAAGATCATGGTTAACGAAGTGTTAGCGACCTTAGGTAGTACCGCAGGCGCGCTGCCGGGTCCAGCGGCACGCAGCGAGGATGCGGTCAAAAAAATTGCGAGTGTGCGATGATATCAACGCGAGGCGGCAGAACGCCGCTTTATCGCAGTAATTCCCGCATTGCCCGGTCCAACCCTTCCAATGTCAGCGGGTACATCCTGCCGCCCATGAGTTGGCGAACAATGCGGATCGAATGCGTGAATTCCCATTCTTTTTCGGGAACCGGATTGAGCCAAACAGATGCCGGATAGGTGCGCAAAATACGATCCATCCACACCGCGCCCGGCTCATCATTGTAATGTTCTACCGAGCCGCCCGGCGCCGTAATTTCGTACGGAGACATTGATGCGTCGCCCACGAACAGCACTTTATAGTCGTGCGGGTAGGTATGCAGCACGTCCCAGGTTGGCGTTGTCTCCTGAAAGCGCCTGCGGTTTTCTTTCCATACCCGTTCGTACGGACAATTGTGGAAATAGAAATTTTCGAGATGCTTGAATTCACTTCGTGCCGCCGAAAACAACTCCTCGGTCGCCTTGATGTGCCAATCCATCGAGCCGCCGATGTCGAAGAACAAAAGCACCTTCACGGCATTGTGCCGCTCCGGACGCATCAGGATATCGAGGTAGCCCTTGTGCGCCGTGCCCTTGATCGTGCCGTCGAGATCAAGTTCATCCGGCGCGCCCGTGCGGGCAAATTTGCGCAGGCGGCGTAACGCGAGCTTGATATTGCGCGTTCCCAGCTCGACATCGTCATCGAGATCCTTGAACTCGCGCTTGTCCCATACCTTGACCGCGCGAAAATTCCGGTTGGCATCCTGCCCGATGCGCACGCCTTCCGGATTATAGCCATAGGCACCATAAGGCGATGTCCCGGCAGTCCCGATCCATTTCGAGCCGCCCTGGTGGCGATCCTTTTGCTCGGCAAGGCGCTTGCGCAAGGTCTCCAGCAATTTGTCGAGGCCGCCCATGGCCTCAATCTGCTTCTTCTCTTCTTCAGTCAGATATTTCTCGGCAAGTTTCTTGAGCCAGTCAGCCGGGATCTCCGCCTCGAGCGCACCTTCGATCGATTCAAGGCCTTTGAAGACGTGACCGAACACGCGATCGAACTTGTCGAGATTGCGTTCGTCTTTCACCAGCGCCGTGCGCGACAAATAATAAAAATCCTCGACGCGTCGCGAGGCAAGGTCGGCTTCCATTGCCTGCATCAGAGTCAGGTATTCGCGGAGAGTAACCGGCACACCGGCTTGTTTGAGCTCATGAAAGAACGTGACGAACATGACTTGGCCTTCCGGGGCCCGCGTTAACCTGACGAGGATTGGCCCCTAGCCAGGGAACCGTCAAGGCGATATCAAAACGTAATAAAAAAAGCGCCGGTGGGAGGATTCACATGTCATTGCGCGAGCGCGCCCGATGGGCGCTCGCTATCCTATTGTCGATGGCGTTTCTCAGCGCGCCCGCAGTGTGGAACCGTTTCCCACTCCTGCAATACGACACCGGCGGATATCTGGCGCGATGGTATGAGGGCTATCTGGTGCCCAGCCGCGCTGTCGTTTACGGGCTGATTTTAAATGCCGGCGCGCCCCTGTCATTCTGGCCGGTCGTCCTTGGGCAATGCGCGCTTACCGTGTGGATCATTGCGCTGATTTTGCGCGTGCACGGAATGGGCGGACGACCCCAAATTCTGGCCGGCGTCGTCGCCGCTTTGTCGGCGCTCTCCACCCTGCCCTGGCTCACGGCGATCCTTCTCACCGCGACTCCGGCAGCCATCAACGCGAGCAGAACTGCAGACGACACGCCGAGCGCCTCTCCCGGTCGCAACCGCGAGCAGCGCCGCAATCGCACCCTCGGTGGAGCTGATCGGCGCGACGATCGACACCTTTCCGCGGCGCATTCCTTCGTACGCCAGGAGCAGCCCGGCCACGTTGCCGGCCCCTGCGAGGAACATCCACGTCAACTCGACGCCGTGCAGTCCTCGAGGGATGCCCGAGATCGCCGCGATGGGCGCAGTGATCGTCAAGCCGATCAGCATCACCCAGGCGAGAACGGAGAGAGCGCCGATGCGGCGGCTCGCCTGTGCGGCGCAGAGAGTTCCCGTCGCCCAGCAGAGCGCCGCCCCGAGGCCCGCCAAAATCGCTATCACCGATGCAGACTATTCGGCGATGCGATCGACCATCGCGTCGCAGCGGTCAGGCCCGCCTCGATCTGGTCATGACCGGGCTGGCCCAACACGACGCCCGTGATCGTCGTCCCGCGTGCCGCCGATCCAGCGAACTGCACGGAAGGCGAAGCAGCCGCCCGCCGCGTCGTCGGAGCCGGTCTTGACGCCGACGAACCCGTCGCGGCCGAGCAAGGTCGTTCGTGTTGAGCACGAGGCCAACGACCGGCAGCAGCGCGAGGACCGTTGCCACGATGCTCGCGAAACTGGCCGGCGCATCGCCATCCACGAGCTTCACCTGGTCGGTCGCAGTCGAGACGGTGCGTCGTCGAAGCCGCTCGGGTCGGTGTAGCGCGTCCGGTCCATGCCGAGTTCGCGCGCGGTCGCGTTCATTCGCGAGACGAACGCCCCTCCTACCGGCGTCCCATCGCCAGCACCGCCGCGATGTTGTTCGCCGAGGGCAGCAGCAGCGCCTGCAGCGCCTGCAACTCGGTCAACTGCTCTCCGGCGGCGACGGGCACGACCGACTCTTCCTGCCCGCGCCTGCGGTCGGCGTCGAAAGCATCGTCATCGGTGAGCGTGATCGTCGGGCCGTTCTCCCCGAGCCGGAGCGGATGGTCGCGGAGGACGAGATACGCCGTCATCACCTTCGCGACGCTCGCGATCGGCGCGGCGTGCTGGTTCGGGCCGGCGTGGATCTCCGACGTCCCGGTCTGGATGAACGCGGCTTGGCCGTACGCCGGCCACACCGTGCTGAACGAGGTTGCTCCGCGGATGACGACCCTCGGTGCTCCCGCCGTCGAAGGAGAGGACGCGAGCAACTGATGACCGATCGCTGCGGCGAGCGCAGCGATGACGAGTACCAGCGCAGCACCACGGATCCGGCGGATCCGCAGACGTCTTCTCGCTCGCGCTCGCCTGCCGGAGACCATGCCGCCATTCAAGGCAGCGGCCTGTTGCCGGCCCGTATCGGGTTTCCGATACACCGGCGAAACGCGCTGGATCTAGCATCGGGCATGCGCGTCTTGATCGTCGAAGACGAGCCGTACATGGCCGAAGCGATTCGCGACGGCCTGCGCCTCGAGGCGATCGCGGCGGACGTCGCAGCGAACGGTGACGCCGCGTGGCACCTGTTCGGCCTCAACACTACGACATCGCAGTCCTCGACCGCGACATCCCCGGGCGAGCGGCGACGAGATCGCCGAGCGGATCGTCGCCTCCGCCACCGGCATGCCGATCCTCATGCTGACCGCCGCCGACCGCCTCGACGACAAGGCGACGGGCTTCGGCTCGGCGCCGACGACTACCTCACCAAGCCGTTCGACCTCCAGGAGCTCGTGCTGCGGCTGCGAGCGCTCGACCGCAGGCGCGCGCACAACCGGCCGCCCGTCCGAGAGATCGCGGGTCTGCGCGTCGACCCGTTCCGGCGCGAGGTGTACCGCGACGACCGCTACGTCGCGCTGACGCGGAAGCAGTTCGCAGTGCTCGAGGTCGCTCGTCGCCGCCGAAGGTGGCGTCGTCAGCGCCGAGGAACTCGCCTCGCGCGCGCCTGGGACGAGAACGCCGACCCGTTCACGAACGCCGTCCGCATCACCGTGTCGGGCCTGCGAAAGCGCCTCGGCGAGCCGTGGATGGTCGACACCGTGCCCGGTGTCGGCTATCGCGTGGAGACGGATGAGACGATGGCTAGGCGCCCGGTCTCAGCGTCCGCCTCAAGCTCACACTCAGCTACGCCGGCATTCCTCATGCTCGCCGGCGCGGTGCTCCTCGCCGTCGGGTACTTCTCCCTCTCGCGCGGTGTGCACCCGGGTGTGATCTTCATGGTGCGCAGCCACGGCGACCTCGTGCGCGACTTCGCGCCGATCGCGGTCATCGTGATGACATTCCTGCTGGTGTTCGGCCTGGTGGGCGGGTGGATCCTCGCCGGACGCATGCTCGCTCCGCTGACTCACATCACTGACGCCACGCGAATGGCCGCGACCGGCTCGCTCTCGCACCGCATCCAACTGGAAGGGCGGCAAGACGAGTTCCGCGAGCTCGCCGATGCCTTCGACACGATGCTCGCTCGGCTCGAAGCACACCTCGCGGAACAGCAGCGGTTCGCAGCGAACGCGTCCCACGAGCCTCCGCACGCCGCTCGCGATCACGCAGACGCTGCTCGACGTCGCCCGCAACGATCCGGACCGAGACAGCGGCGAGCTCGTCGACCGTCTGCGCGCCGTCAACACCCGGGCGATCGACCTCACGGAAGCGCTGCTCCTGCTCAGCCGCGCGGACCGGCGGTCGTTCACGCGAGAACACGTCGACCTCTCTCTCATCGCCGAGGAGGCGAGCGAGACGCTGCTGCCGCTCGCAGAAAGACGCGGCCTCGCCATCGAGACGACCGGCGACACGACCCCCACCCTCGGCTCATCGTCTCTGCTGCTGCAAATGGCGACGAACCTCGTGCACAACGCGATCGTCCACAACCTGCCGGATCAGGGAACCGTGTGGGTCACGACGTGCGCCGAGCCGAAGAGCGCGACGCTCACCGTCGAGAACACCGGCGAGAGGACTCACGCCGCAGTCCGATCGGTGCTCACCGAGCCGTTTCTTCGCGGCACCGAACGTATTCGCGGCGACCAAGCGGGTGTCGGCCTCGGTCTGGCAATCGTCAAGACGATCACCGAGGCACACGAAGGAACTCTCACGCTCAGCCCCCGCGACGCCGGCGGGCTCCGCGTCACGGTGCAATTGCCGGTCGTAGCACCTTAGGCTTGATCGGTGAGGCAGGCGAGAGCGGCTGCGGCAACCGTGTTCCGGAGCGCGGACCTACGCGCGGTGGTCGGCGCGTACGCGCTCTTCATCGCGAGCGAGTACAGCGCCTGGATCGCAATTCTCGTCTGGGCGTACGGCCAAGGAGGCTCGTTCGCCGCAGGGGTCATCGCACTCGCGCAGCTCGTGCCGGCGGCGATCGCGGCTCCTCTTGTCGCGTCGCTCGCCGATCGCCGCTCTCCAGCCGCGGTGCTCATCGGCGGATTCGCCTTTCAAGCCGTCGCGCTCGCGGCAACTGCGGCCGCGATGGCGGCAGACGCGCCCGTGTTGGTCTGGCTCTGCGCGATCCTCGCGTCGACGACGGTGGTCACGACCAGGCCCGCGCTGGCAGCCCTGCTGCCCGCGTTGGTGCACCGCGTCGAAGAGCTCGGCGCGACGAACGCGACGCTTGGATGGGTCGACAGCAGCGGCGTCGTCATTGCCGGGGTCGCAACGGGCGTCGTTCTCGGGGCCTCGGGGACCGCAGCCGGCGTCGGTGTGGCCGCAGGTCTCGCGGCGGCCGCAGCAGTAGCGTCGGTCCGCGTTCGCCGGACCAAGAAGCTCGGCGCGGAAGACGAAACGCCGCCGTTCGGGGAGCAGCTGCGCGGCGGCCTCGCCGCCGTCGGTGCGAACGGCGCAGCCCGGATCCTTCTCGGCCTGCAGACGGCGACGTGGGTGGTCGTCGGTTCGCTCGACATCCTGTTCGTCGTCCTCGCGATCAGGGTCCTGCACAACGGCCCCGGCTGGGTCGGCTACCTCAACACCGCCTACGGCGCCGGCGGCCTCGTCGGCGGCGTCATCGCTGCAGCGCTCATCGGGGCCCGCCGCCTCGCACTTCCGATCCTCGGCAGCGGTGCGCTCCTCGGCGCCGCGCTCGCCGCCGTTGCGTTTGCCTCCTCGACCGCGGCGGCCGCGCTCCTGCTCGCGCTGGTCGGAAGCGCGCGGCTGTTCCTCGACGTAGCGACGCGGACGCTGCTCCAGCGCATCGTGCCCGCGGACGTGCTCGGCCGCGTGTTCGGGCTCGTCGAAGGGTTTTCGATGGCGGGGCTCGCACTCGGTTCGGTGCTCGCACCGCTCCTCGTGTGGGCGGCTGGGCCGAAGGGCGCGTTCGTCGGGCTGGCACTCCTGCTTCCGATCGTCGCGATCGTCGCCGGCCGACGGATCCTGCTTCTCGATCGGACCGCCCGTGTCCCCGTCGTCGAGATTGCTCTGCTGCGGTCGATCCCGATCTTCCGGTCGCTTCCGGCGCCGTCGCTCGAGACCGCAGCGGCGGCGCTCGTGCCGACCGAGGTAGCTGCAGGGATGACGCTCATCGAGGAGGGCGATCCGGACGCCGCGCATTACTTCGCGATCTGCTCCGGCGAGGTGGAGGTCTCTCGGGGTGGTCATGTCGTCGCCCGCGTCGGACGGGGCGACGGCGTCGGCGAGATGGCGCTCCTTCGCGCGATCCCGCGCACGGCGACCGTCACAGCGGTCAGCGACGTCCTGGCCTATGCCCTCGACCGCGAGTCGTTTCTCGTGGCCGTCACCGGCCACGCACGCACCACGACAGCCGCCGATTCGGTGGTCACATCGCGGTTCGAGGAGCTACGCCGAGCTCGGGCTCGTCGCCAACGAGGACTGACTGGCATCGACGATCAGGTGAGCTCGTCGACGAGCTCGGCGATCGACTCGACGATCCGCGACGGGCGATACGGGAACCGCTCCGCCTCCTCGCGCGTCGTCGATCCCGTGAGCACGAGCACGGTGTGCATACCTGCTTCGAGCCCGCTGACCACGTCGGTGTCCATGCGATCGCCGACCATGGCGGTCGTCTCCGAGTGCGCCTCGATCGCATTCAGCGCCGAGCGCATCATCAGCGGATTCGGCTTGCCGACGAAGTACGGCTCGACGCCCGGTCGCGCGGCTGATCAGCGCCGCAACCGACCCCGTCGCGGGCAGCGGGCCGTCGGGCGTCGGCCCGGTCGCGTCGGGATTCGTCGCGATGAACCGGGAGCCGCGCGCAATCAGGCGGATCGCCTGCGAGATGCGCTCGAAGCTGTAGGTGCGCGTCTCGCCGAGCACCACGTAGTCCGGGTGCGCGCTCGTTCAGCGTGTAGCCCGCGTCGTGGAGCGCCGTCGTCAGGCCGGCTTCGCCGATCACGAACGCGGTGCCGCCCGGCCGCTGGTCCTCCAGGAAGCGCGCGGTCGCGAGCGCGGACGTCCAGATCGCCTCCTCGGGAACCTCCAGGCCGCTCAGCGCGAGTCGCGCCGAGAGATCGCGCCGCGTGTAGATCGAGTTGTTGGTGAGCACGAGGAACGGCCGCTCCAGCTCGCGAAGGCGCGCAATGAAGCGGTCCGCGCCCGGAATCGGGTGCTCTTCGCGGACGAGGACGCCGTCCATGTCCATCAGCCACGAGCGGATGTCACGCCTGCGCATCCCGGCATCCTCTCAGGCCCGTCAATGCTTTATCTTGTATAGCGTGACCGAGATCCGGATCCCACCGGTGCTCCGCCAGGAGGCAGGCGGCCAGAAGAGCGTCCAGGTCGAAGCGACGACAGTTCGCGGCGCGATCGACGCCCTCGTCGATGCGTACCCCGCGCTCGACAGCCGCGTGCGGAAGGACGACGGCGTGCCGAGCTTCCTGAACGTCTTCGTCGACGGCGAGGACATCAGGCTGCTGCAAGGGCTCGAGACGCCGGTCGGGCCGGGAGCAAAGGTGCTGCTGCTCCCGGCCGTCGCCGGCGGCTCGTAACTACCCCGTTGCGTGAGCGGGCCGCGTCAACGCGGTCGGCGCCGGGCCGAGATGCGAATGGGCATCGGCGCCGTAGCCTCCCGGGACCGGGATGTAGAACTCCGGATAGCCCCACATGCCGTGCTCGGAGACGTCGAGCCCCGCCGTCTCGACGTGATCCTCGACGCGGATCCCCCACAGCGCGTTCATCGCCCACAGCACACCGAACGATGCGGTGAACGTGAAGGCGCCGACCGCCAGGAGCCCGAGCGCCTGCACGCCGAGCTGGTGGAACGAGCCGGTGTAGAAGAGCCCGCCCGTTCCGGTTCCCAGCCGGTGCGCGAGCGCCGGCACCGCGAACAGCCCGGTGGCCAGCGTGCCCCAGACACCGGACATGCCGTGCACCGCGACCGCGCCGATCGGATCGTCGATGCCGATGCGCTCGACGGCGATCACACCGACGACCGCGATGACGCCGGACACGAGCCCGATCACGACGGCCGCCCACGGCGCGACGAACCCCGACGCGGCGGTGATCGCGACGAGCGCCGCGAGCACGCCGTTCAGCATCATCGAGATGTCGGGCTTCTTGAGCACGATCCACGCGGTCGCAACGCCGCCGAGCGCACCGGCCGCGGCGGCGATGTTCGTCGTCAGTGCGACGTACGCGAAATAGCCGAAGCCGCCGTAATCGACCGAGAGCGTCGAGCCGGGGTTGAAGCCGAACCAGCCGAACCACAGGATCAGCGTCCCGAGCACGGCGTACGGCAGGTTGTGCCCCGGGATCGGGTTCGCCCGCCCGTCGTGCCCGAACTTGCCGATTCGCGGCCCGAGGATGAGCGCACCGGCGAGCGCGGCGAGCGCACCCTGATAGTGGACAACGGTCGAACCGGCGAAGTCCTGCATGCCCTTCGAGAACAGCCAGCCGTGCGGGCTCCAGATCCAGTGCGACGCGACGCTGTAGATGAGCGTGAAGATCACACCGAACGCGAAGTACACCCAGAGCTTCGCGCGCTCCGCCATCGCGCCCCACACGATCGCGAGACTGACCCCGGCGAAGACGACCTCGAACAGGTACGCAGCCGCGCCCGGGATCTCGGAGAACCAGTCGAACGGCTTCTGCCCGACCGAGGTCAGCGCCCCGACGGACGGGAAGAAGCCGTGCGTCCCGATGAGCCCGTTCCCGTCTCCGAACGCGAGGCCGAATCCGACCGCCCAGTAGACGAGCGACGCGAGCGCGAAGATCAGGACGTTCTTGCCGGCGATGTGGCCGGCGTTCTTCATTCGCGTCAGACCCGCCTCGAGGAAGGCGAAGCCTGCCTGCATGAACATCACGAGCACGGCGGTGACGACCACCCAGACCGTCGAGACGGCGATCAGCAGATCGTGGTTCTTAGGCACCGAGCTCGACCTCCTCGAGGCTCTGCCCCGGTCCGGTTGTGGATGACGTTGCGAACCGGCGATGCCCAGACGAGGCCGTCACCCGACTCGTTGCCGCTGCGCGCGGCGTCGACGATCGCATCGACCACGATGCTCGCGCGAGCCGGTCGTCGACGACGAAGACGAGCATCGCCTTCGGCAGGAACCGCGACTCGAACACCCGCCCGCGGTACTCGTGCGGTGACGCCGCGCTGCCGGCCGTGCCCGATCGCCTCGATCACCGTCACGCCGACATGCCCGGTCGCGTCCTCGACCGCGTCGATCACCGTCTCGACACGCTCGCGGATCACCATCGCTTCGACCTTGACCATGCCGCTCCTCCCTCGTTGGACCACGAAAAGAGGCCCCGGAGCACCCGAAGGTGCTCCGAGGCCTCGATGCCTCGGCCGGCCGCCTAGCGGCGGCGACCGGACGACTCGATACTACACAAACTGAAGTGACGGGCCTTGTCGAAGTCCGGACCAGGTTGCCCTCGAGCTACTGCGACGACTCCATGGGCCCCGCAGCGACGATGAAGCCGGATTTCATCCTCACGGTCATCGCCTGCGCGCGTATGGCCTAGTCGGACTCACCCGTCCTCCGGTTAGGTTCTCTCAACGGGACGGGGATCGCTCGATGAGTGCGTTCGCCCACGGCCCGGACGGGCTGCGCTGCCGCGTCTGCGAAGACGCGACCGTGCCGAGGCGCGCGATGCCTGTCGGCGCTGCGACGGGCCGACCGACGTCGCCTACGACTGGGCGCACGATCCGCGCGAGTCACTCGCGCCAGGCATCGCCGACCGGTGCACGTCCGCAGTCGTTGTGGCGCTACGCGCGCGCTCCTTCCCACGGAAGCGACCGTCGGCGTGCGGTGCGGGCTGGACGCCGCTCGTCCCCTGCGAGCCGCTCTCCGATTGCTCGGCTCGACCTGTACCTGAAGCTCGAGAGCGAGAACCCGACGCGGTCGTACAAGGACCGCATCGGAACCGTCGCGGTGTCAGCCGCCCTCGACCTGGGACTGAGCACGCTCTGCTGCTCGTCGACCGGCAACCTCGGCGACGCCGTCGCCGCTGCGGCATCCGCGACCGGGCTCGAGGCAGTGATCCTCGTCCCGGCCGGAAGCGCGTCGGCGGCAATCGAAGCCGACCACCGCGGCGTGAGCGTCCTCGCGGTTCGCGGCACCTACGACGACTGCCGGCGCCTCGAGCTCGAGCTCGGGTCGCTCTTCCCGTGGGGGTTCGTCAGCGGCAACCTGCACCCGTTCGCCTCCGAAGGCGCGAAGACGATCTCGTTCGAGATCGCCGAGCAGCTCGGCTGGCAGCTGCCCGACGCCGTCGTCTGCCCGGCGGCGAGCGGGACGCTGTTCGCGAAGCTCGCGCAAGGCTTCGCCGAGCTGACGAGAGCCGGGCTGGCGCGCGAGCCGCTTCCGCGGATGTTCGCTGCGCAGGCAGAGGGCGCGAGCCCGATCGCGGCCGCGTTCGCCGACGACCGCGCGCATCTCACGCGTGCAGTCGCGCACCCACGTCAGCGTCGCTTGCGGTCGGCAACCCGGCCTACGGCGACCTCGCGCTCGGCGCCGCGCGCGCAACCGGCGGCGCGGTGCTCGCTGTCGCGGAGCCGGCGATCGAGTCGTACACCGAGCTGCTGTCCGAGCTCACCGGGGTTGCAGCCGACTACTCGGGCGGCGCCGCGCTCGGTGCACTCGTCGCCGCCCGGCGACGCGGCGAGCTCGAGCCGGGCTCACAAGTCGTCCTCGTCGTCACCGGCCGGCAGCCCCGGTCGACGGTCGACGGGCCGCACGTCACGACGATCGACCCCGATCCGAGCGACGTGCTCGCAGCGCTCGGACTTGCGTCCTAGCCTCAGGGCATGACCGACACGGCCGCTCCGCTCCGCCGAGACATCCGGCTGCTCGGATCCATCCTCGGCCAGGTGCTCGTCGAACAGGAAGGGCCGGAGCTCCTGGAGACGGTCGAGAGCGTTCGCCGCGCAGCGCGGGCGGCGCGCCGTGACGGCTCGGTCGCAGCGATCGAGCACGACCTGACCGCCGAGCAGCAGGCGCTCGTGCTCCGCGCGTTCGGCCTCTTCTTCCAGCTCGCCAACCTCGCCGAGCAGCTGCACCGCGTGCGTCGGCGGCGCGACGACGCGCGCCACGGCCGCGCAGTGCGCGAGTCGCTGAGAGATGCGTTCAAGCGCGTCGCGCGGGAGGACCTCGACGCCGCGCGCGCCAGCTCGATCCGCCTCGTCCTCACGTCACATCCAACCGAGGCGACACGGCGAACCGTGCTGCTCACGCACCTGCGGATCGCGCTCGAGCTGCAGCGACTCGACGAGCCCGGGGCCTTGCCGGACGAGATCGATGCGGCCGAGGAGCGGATCGCCGAAGAGATCACGCTCCTCTGGCAGGCGGACGAGGTCCGCCACGACCGGCTGCGGATCACCGACGAGATCCGCCACGGCCTGTGGTTCTTCGAGCACAGCCTCATGGACGCCGCGACCGATCTCCTCGCAAGCTGGCGCGAGCGACTCCCCGACGCGCCGCCGCCGCTCGTGTTCGGCTCGTGGATCGGCGGCGACATGGACGGCAACCCGGCTGCAGGCGCGGACTCGATCGCCGAGGCGCTCGCGCGTGCGCGCGCGCTGGCACTGGACCGGTATCGCGCCGAGGTTCGCACGCTTGCCGTCGAGGTCGCCTCGGCCCGCTCGCTCGTGCAGGTCTCCGACGAGCTCGAGGCGTCGATCGCACGCGACGAGAGCGAGCTCCCGAGCTACGCGGCCGAGATCGGGTCACGCAACGAGCTCGAGCCGTACCGCCGCAAGCTCTCGTTCATGTGGTGGCGGCTCGGCAACGAGGGCTACCGCGGACCGGACGCGCTGCTCGCCGATCTCGCCGTGATTCGCCGCAGCCTCACCGCGCACGGCGGCCGCCGGATTGCGCAAGGACGCATCGCGCGGCTCGAGCGGATGGTCGAGATCTTCGGCTTCCACCTCGCGAAGCTCGACGTACGGCTCCATGCGAACGACCTGGGAACGGAGCGCGCCGGAAACGCGCTTGCCGCCGCCGCGACGGCGCAAGGCGAGCACGGACCACAGGCGCTCGACACGCTGATCGTTTCCGGGACGTCGTCGATCGGCCAGATTCGGCGCGCGCGCGAACAGACGAACCTACGCGTCGTCCCGCTCTTCGAGACGCTCGACGACCTCGCAGCGGCGCCGGGAATCGTCGACGAGATGCTCAACGATGCGCCCGGCCCTACCGAGGTGATGGTCGGCTACTCCGACTCCGGCAAGGACGCCGGGTACCTGAGCGCACAATGGGCGATCTATCGCGCTCAAGAAGAGCTCGCAGACGTCGCGCGGGCGCACGGAGTCGACCTGACGATCTTCCACGGACGCGGCGGCAGTGCGGGCCGGGGCGGCGGACCGACGCACGCGGCGATCGCCTCTCAACCCGCGGCGCACCCGCCGGGCAGGCTGAAGCTCACCGAGCAAGGCGAGACGATCTCGTTCAAATACAGCCTGGAAGGGCTCGCGCAGCGCAACCTCGAGGCTGCATTGGCCGGAACGCTGCTTGCGACGTTCCCAAACGTGCTCCCTGCGCCGCCTTCGAGCGAGGACCGCGCGGTGCTCGACCTCCTCGCAGAGGAATCGTGTCGCGCGTATCGCGCCTTCGTTCGTGACGATGACCGCTTCGTCTCGTTCTTCCGTGCGTTCACCCCGGTCGACGAGCTGGCGCTGCTCGAGATCGCGTCGCGCCCGGCGAGGCGCCCGCGCAACGAGAACTACCTCGCGTCACTGCGCGCAATCCCGTGGGTCTTCGCGTGGACGCAGAACCGCGTGCTGCTGCCGGCATGGTTCGGCGCCGGCTCCGCGTTCGCGCAGGTCGACGGCGAGACGCTGCGCGACCTGTACGAGCGGCTGGCGTTCGTGCGCGCCGTGATCGACAACCTCGAGATGACGCTTGCCAAGTCGAGCCTTCCGATCGCACGCGGCTACCTCTCCCTCGTCGACGACAGCGCGCTCTTCGACGAGATCGAGGCCGAGCACGCGCGCGCGGTGGCCGGTGTGCTCGCCGCGACGGGAACGTCGCGCTTGCTCGAGCGCCAGCCGATGCTGCGCCGCTCGATCGACCTGCGCAATCCCTACGTCGACCCGATGAACGCGCTCCAGGTGGAGCTGCTGCGCCGCCATCGCGCGGGCGACGAGAGCGCACGCTTGCCGCTGCTTCGCTCGATCACCGGGATCGCGGCAGCGCTACGGAATACGGGCTAGGTCGAAGCGCGCCACGTACGTCGCCTCGAACGCCGCGATCTCGTCGTCGCGCCGGAGCGTTCTGCCAACCTCGTCAAGCCCCTCGACCAGTCTCTCCTGCACGTGCGGGTCGAGCTCGAACGTGAGCCGCAGACCGTTTGGATGCGTGATCTCGAGCGCCGCGACGTCGACCGTCAGTTCGTTGCGCACGGCGACGGCGTCCTTCACGCGCGCCAGCGCGTCTTCCGTCGAGCACGACCGGCGCGAGGCCGGAGTTGATCGCGTTCTGCCGGAAGATGTCGCCGAACGACGGCGCGAGAACGACGCTGAACCCGTAATCCTCGAGCGCCCACGCCGCGTGCTCGCGCGACGAGCCGCAGCCGAAGTTGCGGCCCGCGACGAGGATCGACGCATCGGGCGTGCGATGCAACTCGAAGTCGCCGTCCTTCATCCAGTCGTAGAAGAGGAACTCGCCGTAACCCGAGCGCTCGATCCGCTTCAGGAACTGCTTCGGGATGATCTGATCGGTGTCGACGTCTGCACGGTCGAGCACTGCGACGCTGCCCGTGACGGCGCGCAACGGCCTCATGCGAACTCCCGCACGTCGGCGAAGCTGCCCACGAGCGCAGCCGCGGCCGCCATCGAAGGGCTGAGTCAGATGCGTGCGACTGCCGGCTCCCTGCCGGCCCTCGAAGTTGCGGTTCGACGTCGATGCGCACCGCTCGCCCGGCTGAAGGATGTCGGGGTTCATGCCGAGGCACATCGAGCAGCCTGCGCGCCGCCACTCGAACCCGGCGCGCTCGAACACCTCGCGCAGCCCCTCCTCCTCCGCCTGGCGCTTGATCTGCGCCGACCCGGGGACGACGATCGCCTGCACGCCGTCCGCCACGCGGCGGCCCGAAACGACTTGCGCCGCGGCGCGCAGGTCCTCGATCCGCGCGTTGGTGCACGAGCCGATGAACACCTTGTCGATCCGGATCTGGCGCAGCGGAGTCCCCGGCGTCAAGTCCATGTAGCGAAGTGCGCGCTCGACGGCGTCACGTGCCTCGGGCTCGCGATAGTCGGCGGGGTCCGGGACAACGTCGTCGATCGACGCGACCATACCCGGGTTCGTCCCCCACGTGACCTGCGGCGCGAGTCGCGACACATCGACGCTGCGCACCGCGTCGTACGCGGCGCCGTCGTCGGTCGTCAAACCGCTCCAGTCCGTTTCGACGAAGCCAGGGCGGCCGATGAGATACGAGAGCGTCGTGTCGTCCGGCTCGATCAAGCCGGCACGAGCGCCGGCCTCGATCGACATGTTGCAGACCGTCATGCGGCCCTCCATCGAGAGCGCGCGAATCGCCGCGCCCGTGTACTCGATCACGTGACCGCGGCCACCGGCGACACCGAGTTCGCCGATCGCCGCCAGCACCATGTCCTTGGCGGTGAGGCCGAACGGCAGGTCCCCCAGGAAGTCGACCTGCATCGTCTTCGGCAGCGTCTGCGGCAGCGTCTGCGTCGCCAACACGTGCTCCACCTCGGACGTTCCGATCCCGAATGCGAGCGCGCCGAACGCGCCGTGCGTCGACGTGTGCGAGTCGCCGCACACGATCGTCATCCCTGGTTGGGACAGACCGAGCTCAGGCCCGATCACGTGCACGATTCCCTCGCGTCCGCTGCCGGTCGCGAAGAGCCGCATACCGAACTCCTCGCAGTTCGCACGGAGCGTGTCGAGCTGCTGCTTCGCGAGCGGATCGACGATCGGGCCCTCCGTCGTCGGGACGTTGTGGTCCATCGTCGCGACCGTCAGATCGGGCCGCCGCACGGGGCGGCCCGCCAATCGCAGCGCCTCGAACGCCTGTGGGCTCGTCACCTCGTGGACGAGGTGGAGGTCGATCCAGAGCAGCGACGGCGAGCCGTCGCTCACGAGATGCGCATCCCAGAGCTTGCGGAACAGTGTCCGTGTCATCGGCTCCGCTCCGCCGCGTAGGACCCGAACAGGCGAAGCTCGCGCGTCAGCGAGCGCAGCTCGCGCAGCGCCGCGCGGATCGTCGGGTCGAACACATGCCCATCGAGCACGACGTCGAAGCGATAGCGCCACGGCGACTTCGGCAGCGGGCGGGACACGAGCTGGACGAGGTTCACATCACCACGCGCGAGCGCGCCGAGCGCGCGGTAGAGCGCACCCGGCTGGTGATCGGTGACGAACGACAGCGCAGTGCGCCATCCCTCGCCGTGGGCGACCTGTGTGTACGGCGCGAGTGCGACGAAACGTGTGAACGCGGTGTGGTCGCCGACGTCGTCGGCCAGCACAGCGAGCCCGTAGGTCGCCGCGGCTTCGGCGCTCGCGATTGCAACCTGCCCCGGGTCGCCCATCTCCTTCACCTCGCGCGCCGCGTCCGCCGTCGTTGCGGCGGCGATCCGCTGGACGCTACGACCGGCGAGCAGGTCTCGGCACTGGTCGAACGCCGCGGGATGCGATCGCACGACCGTCGCAGTGTCGAGGCTTGCGCCCGGCAGGCCGACGAGCACGTGTGTGATCGGAAGGGTCGCCTCCTTCACGATCGAGAGCGCCGCCCCGTACAGCAGGTCGTGCGTCTCGGCGATCGGCCCGATCAGCGAGCTCTCGATTGGGAGCACGCCGACCGCAATCTCGGCCGCGGTGACCGCCTCGACGACGGCGGTGAAGCTCGGCAGGTCGACGCCGGTTGCGTCGGGCGCGAGGACTGCGGCGGCTGCATCGCTGTGACTGCCCCGCGGGCCTGGGTATCCGACGGTGCTCATGCGGTCGCCTGGTCGAGCGCGAGCCGCGCCTCGAGCGACGCGAGCACGGCGTCACCGAACTCCGTCGTCGACGCCGTGCCACCGACGTCGCGCGTCGGCGTCGTCTGCAGCGCGTGCTCGACAGAGTCGAAGACGAAGCGTGCAAGCGTGCCTTGGTCGAACGCGTGCTCGAGCATCAGGGCGACCGAGCGCAGCATCGCGGCCGGGTTCGCAACTCCCCGGCCCGCGAGATCCGGCGCCGAGCCGTGGACGGGCTCGAAGATTCCCGGCCTCTTGTCGCCGAGGCTCGCGGACGCGGCCAGGCCGAGCCCCCCGGCGATGCCGCCGGCGAGGTCGCTGAGGATGTCGCCGAACATGTTTTCGGTGACGATCACGTCGAACGACTCGGTGTGCAGAGCGAGCTCGATGGCGAAGCTGTCGACGAGCGCGTGGCTCACTGTGACGTCCGCGTACTCGGGTGAGAGCGCCTCCACGATGCGCCGCCAGAGACGTGAGGTGTCGAGCACGTTCGACTTGTCGACCGACACGAGTCGGCCTCGCCTGGTCTGCGCGAGCGCGAACGCGAGCCGCACGACGCGCTCGATCTGCGCGGGGTGGTACTCACAGGTGTCGAAGACCGTCCCGTCGTCGCGTACACCGCGCGCGCCGAAGTAGAGGCCGCCGACGAGCTCGCGCACGATCACGAGATCGACCTCGCCGTGCGTCGTCGGCCGGAGGTTCGCGTACACGTCGAGCTCCTTCCGAATGCCGAGGAGCCCCGCCTCCGGACGCGGCGAGGCGTGATCCCAGCGCGGGCCGCCGACGGCGCCGAGCAGCACCGCGTCCGCGGAACGGCAGGCCGAAAGCGTCTCGGGCGGCAGCGGCTCGCCGGTCAGGTCGATCGCGGCGCCGCCGAACGGGAGCTCGACCACGCGCACCTCGAGCGGCAGCGCTGCGAGGACGCGCAGCGCCTGAGCTGTGACCTCGGGGCCGATGCCGTCGCCGGGAAGGACGGCGATCTCAGCCACTCGCCACCTCCCGCTTGACGAGCGTCAGGAGGAAGTTCATCAACTGGCGGAGGCCCAGCTCGCTGAGTGGGCCGCGGTTGATCCGCCCGAGATAGTCGACGAGCCACGCTTCGCGGTCGGGATCGACGAAGGCGATCTCGTTCTCCTCCTTGTACCGGCGCAATTCGGCGACCTTGCGGATCCGCTGGTTCACGATCGCGAGCAGCCGCGCATCGAGGGCCGCGATCTCGGCGCGCGCGGCCTCGACAACGGGATCGGTCATCGTGCTCATGCCGCTACCTCGAGCTCCGCCAACAGCTCGTCGACGTCCGCGTCGATCTCGCGACTCGGCCGTTCGCCGACGGCGTCGGGTGTCTTCAGACCGGTGCCGGTGACGAGAACGACGACGCGGTCGTCACCGCCGATCTGGCCGCGCGCGACCGCGTCGCGCAACGCACCGAGCGCCACGCCGGTCGCGGTCTCGCCGAAGACGCCGCTTGCCCCCGCGAGCAGCTTCATGTTCTCTCCGACCTCTTCCTCGGGCACGGCGTGGATCGACCCGCCCGAAGCGCGGCGGTGGCGACGGCAAGGTCGCCGTCGGCCGGAGCGCCGATCGCGAGCGAGTGCGCGATCGTCTGCGGACGTACGGGCGAAACGGCGCGCTCTTCCGAGAACGCGGCGGCGACCGGGCGAGCACCCGGCGGCCTGTCCGCCGTGCAGCCGCGGCATCTCACCCTCGACGAGCCCGACGCGAACGAGCTGCTCGAAGCCCTGCCAGAGCTTTGTGAACAGGGAGCCGGACGCGATCGGCGACACGACGACGTCGGGAAGCTCCCAGCCGAGCTGCTCGGCGACCTCGAACGCGATCGTCTTCGAGCCCTCCGCGTAGTAGGCGCGCAGGTTCACGTTGACGAACGCCCAGTCGAGCTCCGCCGCGAGCTCGACGACGAGCCGGCTGCAGTCGTCGTAGCTCCCGCGCACCGCGACCATCTCGCCGCCGTACACCGCGGTGGCGCGGAGCTTCTCCGCCTCGACCGTGCGCGGATACAACACGACAGACCGAAGGCCGAGAGACGCCGCGCGCCCTGCGACCGCGTTGCCGAGGTTCCCCGTCGACGCGCACGCGAGCGTGTCCGCGCCGACCTCGATCGCCTTGGCGGACGCGACGCCGACGACGCGATCCTTGAAGGAGTGCGTCGGGTTGCACTGGTCGAGCTTGAGATAGACCTCACCCACGCCGAGCTCACGCGCCAGCCGGGTGCCGCGACGAGCGGCGTCCACCCGGTCCGTTCGCAGCGTCCGGCGGCGGCTCGACCGGGAGCAGCGGCGCATAGCGCCACAGCGAGCGCGGCCCTGCCTCGATGCGCTCCCGGCTCACGTCGCGTGCGACGGCGTCCCAGTCGTACACCGGCTCGAGCGGACCGAAGCAGCGCACGCACGACCCACTCGCGACCGTCGGGTAATCGCTCTCGCAAACTCGACAGCGCAGCCCGACAGCGCTCATACCCGCTCCGGCGCCGGCAAAGCCGGCACCTGCGCTCCTTTGTCGCCTCCGTCGAGCCTACGGCTCACGTTCGCGCACCCTCGGACGCGGAGCCGACCGTCGCGGCGTACTTGGCGAACACGCCGGTCGCGTACCGCGGCTCGGGCTGCCGCCACTCGGCGCGCCGACGCTCGAGCTCCGCGTCGTCCACCTCGGCATCGAGCCTCCGCGCCTCGACGTCCAGCACGATGGTGTCGCCGTCGCGGAGCAGCGCGATCGGCCCGCCGTGGAACGCTTCCGGCGCGACGTGGCCGACCATCAGGCCGTGCGTCGCACCGGAGAAACGGCCGTCGGTGATCAGCGCGACCTCGTCGCCGAGACCTTCGCCGACCAGAGCGGCGGTCACGTGCAGCATCTCGCGCATGCCGGGCCCGCCTGCAGGCCCCTCGTACCGGATGACGACGACGTCGCCCGGGACGATCGAGCGCGCTTTCACCGCGGCGAAACAGTCCTCCTCAGAGTCGAACACGCGCGCCGGCCCTCGGTGATGCAGTCGCTCGTGGCCCGCGAGCTTCACGACGCAGCCGTCGGGCGCAAGGTTGCCGCGCAGGATCGCGAGCCCTCCCGTCGGCTTGAGCGGGTCGTCCCACGACACGACGACGTCCTGCCCGGGCCGCTCGTGCACCGCCGCGGCGAACTCGCGGAGTGAGCGGCCGTCGACCGACCGTGCCTCGGCGTGCACGGCGCCGGCGTTGACGAGCTCGCGCGCGACCAAACCGACGCCGCCGGCCTTGAAGAGATCGGTGGCGACGTAGCGGCCGCCCGGCTTGATGTCCGCGACGATCGGGGTGCGCGACGAGATCGAGTCGAAGTCGTCGATCGACAGCTCGATTCCCGCCTCGGCCGCGATCGCGAGCAGATGCAGGACGCCGTTCGTCGACCCGCCGCTCGCTGCGATCGCCGCGATCGCGTTCTCGAACGCGTCGCGCGTGAGGATGCTCGACGGCCGGGTGTCCTCGAGCACGAGCTTCATCGCGAGCTCACCCGCCTTGACCGCAGCCTGCGGCTTGGCCGGATGGGCGGCCGGGATCTCGTTGAGACCGGGTGCGCTGACGCCGAGGAAGTCGAGCGTCATCGCCATCGTGTTCGCCGTGAACTGGCCGCCGCACGCACCGGCGCCCGGGCACGCGACGCTCTCGAGCGCGTGCACCTCGCCATCGGTGGCGTTGCCCGCAGCGTGAGCGCCGACGACTTCGAAGACGTCCTGGATCGTGACGTCCTTGCCGCGGTAGCGACCCGGCGCGATCGAGCCGCCGTAGAGCACGAGCCCGGGCAGGTCGAGCCGCGCGAGCGCCATCACCGCGGCCGGGATCGTCTTGTCACAGCCGACGATGCAGACGATGCCGTCGAAGAGATGACCGCGTGCGACGAGCTCGATCGAGTCGGCGATCACCTCGCGCGACACGAGCGACGCACGCATCCCCGCCGTGCCCATCGACACGCCGTCGGAGACGGAGATCGTGTTGAACTCGAGCGGCGTGCCGCCGCCGAGGCGGATGCCCTGCTTCACATAGCGCGCGAGTGCGCGGTGATTCAGGTTGCACGGCATCGTCTCGATCCACGTCGTCGCGACGCCGATCAGCGGTTTCGCGAGATCGGCGTCGCTGAAGCCGGCGCCCTTCAGCATCGCGCGGGCCGGAGCGCGGTCGACGCCGTCGGTGAGCGCGGCACTGTGCCGCTTCGCGGGATGCGTCTTGTCGTAGACGCTCAAACTGCTGTCTTCTCTTCCTTGACGTTCAGCGCGCGCAGCCGTGCGCCGACCTGCTCGATCTGCGTCGCGGCCAGTTCACGGCGCTTCTCGTCGAGGATCGGCTGGCCGCGGTCCATCTCGGCGACCCACTCGCGGGCGAACGAGCCGTCACGGATCGAGGCGAGTACCGCGCGCATGTTCTCGCGCACGTGCTCGTCGACGACCTTCGGGCCGACCGCGTGCGAGCCGTACTCGGCGGTGTCGGAGATCGAGTAGTGCATCCGCTCGATCCCGCCCTCCCAGATCAGGTCGACGATCAGCTTCAGCTCGTGCAGGCACTCGTAGTACGCGACCTCGGGCTGGTAGCCGGCTTCGACGAGCGTTTCGAAGCCGAGCTGGATCAGCTGCGTGACGCCGCCGCACAGCACGGTCTGCTCGCCGAACAGGTCGGTCTCGGTCTCTTCCGCGAACGACGTCTCGACCATGCCCGCGCGCGCGGCGCCGATCGCGGCGCCGTATGCGAACGCGAGCTCGTGCGCGCGTCCGGACGCGTCCTGCGCAACGGCGACCACGGCCGGCGTCCCGTACCCCTCCGTGTAGAGACGCCGGACGACGTGGCCCGGCCCCTTCGGCGCGACCATGATCACGTCGTGGCCCGCAGGCGGCGCGATCCGCCCGTAGTGAACGTTGAACCCGTGCGCGAACAGAAGCGCGGCGCCGGGTGCGAGGTTCGGCTCGACCTCGTCCGTATAGAGCGACGGCTGCGCGCCGTCGGGAACGAGGATGGCAACGAGCTGCGCGCCCTTGACTGCGTCGGCGACCGTCGCGACGGCGAGACCTGCTTCCTCCGCCGCCGCCCACGACGGGCTCCCTTCGCGCAGGCCGACGACGACGTCGACGCCTGAGTCGCTCATGTTGAGCGCATGGGCGTGACCCTGGCTCCCGTACCCGAGCACCGCGACCTTCCCGTCGAGGAGATCGAGGTTCCCGGTCTTGTGGATCTCTGCCATCTTCAGGTCCTTTCGGAGGGAGTGGACGAGCGGCTCGGGCGCCGCAGGCCGATGCGTCCGGTGCGCACCAGCTCGCGGACGCCGTAGGGGCGGACGAGCTCCTCGAACGCCTCGATCTGATCAGGGCGGCCGACGATCTCGAAGGTCATCGCGTCACGGCCGACGTCCGCGACCTCCGCCCCGGCGACCTGGCTGAGCGCAACGAGGTCGGCGCGACGATCGGGAGCGACGCTGACCGTGACGAGCGCGAGCTCGCGTTCGAGCGAGTCGCTGTTCGGAAGCTCCGTGACGCGGAGCACATTCACGAGCTTGTGCATCTGCTTCTCGATCTGCTCGAGCGAATGCTCGCTGCAGTCGACGCGCAGCGTGAGGCGCGAGATGTCGGGACGCTCGGTCGGACCGACGGCGAGGCTCTGGATGTTGTAGCCGCGCCGAGAAAAGAGCTGAGACACGCGGGCGAGCGCTCCCGGCTTGTTCTCAAGGCGCACGCTGAGCGTGTGAGTGCTCATGCACCGACCGCCGCTTCTTCCGGTGCCTCGATCACGTCGACGGCGGCCGCGCCCGCAGGGACCATCGGGAAGCACTTCTCCTCGGGGTCGCAGCGAACGTCGACGACGGCGCTCCGGCCGCACGAGAACGCTCCGGCGAACGCCTCCTCGAGCTGGTCCTCGCTCTCGACCGTGAAGCCGGCGCACCCGTACGCCTCTGCGAGCTGCGCGTAGTCGGGGACGGCCTGCGTGAGATGCGTCTGCGCGAAGCGCTCGTCGTAGAACATCTCCTGCCACTGGCGCACCATTCCGAGCCAGCCGTTGTTCAAGACGACGGTGACGATCGGCAGCCGTTCGAGTGCAGCGGTCGCGAGCTCCTGGCAGGTCATCTGGAAGCAGCCGTCGCCGTCGATGCACACGACGGTCGCGTCCGGCCGCGCAGCTTTCGCGCCGATCGCCGCAGGAACGCCGTACCCCATCGTCCCGAGACCGCCCGAGGTGATGAACGAGCGCGGCGTGTCGCAGACGAGGTACTGCATCGCCCACATCTGGTGCTGCCCGACGCCGGTCGTCCAGACGACGTCCGTGTCGAGCTCCGCCACTGCGTCGCGCACCGCTTCGACCGCCGTCTGCGGCTTCAGCACACCGTCCTGCTTTCGCGTAGCGGAACGGGAACTGGCGGCGCCACTCCTCGAGCTGGCGCAGCCACGGCTCGTGATCGGGCGAACGGACTTCCGCGGCGAGCTGCGAGAGCGCGAGCTTCAGCGGCCCGACGACCGGGATGTCCGCGTGGCGGATCTTCCCGACCTCGGCCGCGTCGATGTCGAAGTGGATGACCTTCGCTCCCGGCGCGAACGCAGACACCTTGCCGGTGACGCGATCGTCGAAGCGCGAGCCGACGGCGATCACCAGGTCGGCCTTGTTCAGCGCCCAGTTCGCGAACTTCGAGCCGTGCATGCCGGGCGCGCCGTAGTTCAGCGGATGCGAATCCGGAAGACAGCCCTTGCCCATCAGCGTCACGACGGCCGGCAGCTGCGCGGTGTCGACGAGCGCGCGCAGCTCCGCGCACGCGTCGGCGTTGAGCACTCCCCCGCCCGCGTAGATGATCGGGCGCTCTGCCGCCGCGATCGCCTCCGCGGCCGCGTGGAGCTGCCGCGGATGCACCTTGCGCGGCGGCTTCCAGCCGGGTAGGTCGACGTCATCGGGATACTCGAACGAGAGTTCGGCCTCCTGCACGTCCTTCGCGACGTCGATCAGAACAGGCCCCTGACGTCCGGTGCGCGCAACGTGGAACGCAGCCTTCATGACCGACGGAAGCTCCTCCACGTCCTGCACGAGCCACGAATGCTTGACGATCGGCATCGTGATCCCGGTGATGTCGACCTCCTGAAACGCGTCCGTGCCGATCAGGTTCGACCGCACCTGCCCGGTGATGAAGACCGTCGGCGTCGAGTCCATCCACGCGTCGGCGATCGCCGTCACGAGGTTCGTCGCTCCGGGCCCGGACGTCGCGATCGCCACCCCGACCTTCCCCGACGCACGCGCGTACCCCTCGGCCATGTGCCCCGCGCCCTGCTCGTGTCGGGCGAGGACGTGTCTGACCGACGTGCCGCGCGCAATCGCGTCGTAGGTTGGGAGGATCGCGCCGCCCGGAATCCCGAAGGCGACATCCACGCCCTCGTGCTCGAGCGCGCGCAGGATGGCGTCCGAGCCGAGCATGCGCGAACTTGAGCTCAATGCCAGGCCTCGTCGAAGTGCTCGACGTCGGTCCGCGACTGCGGGAGCAGCTCGATGACCGCGTCGGTGAACGCGCGGGTGTCGCGGTGATGCCCATTCGCCCCGGCGGCGTTCCCGACCGCCCGCTCGAGCGTCCGCGACGCCGACCGGCTCGAGAGGCCCTCGGCGAGCATCAGCGACGTCGCGAGCAGCATCCCGGTCGGATCGACGACACCGAACCCGGCGTCGTCGTCGGATGCGGTGCGACCCGGTGCGAACACGCCCGGCCCCTCGTCGGGAAGCCACGCGTGGGCGACGACCGCCTGCGAGCCGGCAAACGCTGCCGCGGCATCGACGACCGCGTCGACGAGGTGAGCCTCGGTCACGACGACGTCGACCGACGCCGGATCGTCCCTCAGGCGAACGAGCATCTCCCCGAGCGATGCCTCTTCGGCCTCGAGGCCGTTCCACCGTGCGGACTCCGCTGCGACTGCTCGCCGCCACGACTCGGAGTCGCCCACGGTGACGATGCGGCCGCGCCGCGACGCTGCACAGCTGAACGCACGTCCGACGGCTGTCTCGTTGGCCCACTCGCCCACCGGCCCGGCGACCACGACGTCGTGCGTCGGGTCGACGTGCACACGGACGACACGCCACGCAAGCTGGAGATCGGCCATGACCCCGGCGAATGCCGGCTCCTCCGGCGACGCGACGAGGATCGCATCGACGTCGCGGTAGCCGGCCCGAGTCTCGAGCGGAAGCGGATGTCCAGACCGCGTCATTGCCTCGCCGCCGAACGGGAGGTGGCGGTCGTCGAGCTCGAACTTGTGCAGCGCTGCAACGCGATCGAGCGCGCGCGTCGCTGCAGCCATGAGCTCGGGGCCAACACCATCCCCGGCCAGGCACGCAACGGTCTTCGTCATTCGATCCTCCTTCACTCACTTCGTCGGGGGCGCGCGTACAAGCGCGCACTACTCCTGCGTTTCGGTCGACGTGTGCGGCGTCTCGGGCCGCGTGAGCGAAATCTCCCCCTAGAGGGGGAGAATGAGGATGACGACGACAACGAACATCCCGAGCACGCCGACGAGCCGCGTGGGCGGCAGGCCGAGCTCGAGAGTCCGTGTCGTACGAGTCAAGGTCATCCGAGTGTGCCGACAACTCCTTGGCGTGTCAAGCTTCAAAAAGGAAAGTTGCTTTTGTCTATGCAGCTAACTATCCTTTTGGAAGCGATGGATCGCCGGAGCTCTCTCATTCTCCAGCTCGGCTCGATCCTTCCCCGGTAGGGGAGGCGTCGTCGCGACATACCCGTCTCGCGCAACCCGCACCGCCGGGAGACCTACGCCCCTTCGGAGGAACCAGCCCATGTCCATGCCGTACTGGAAGTACAAGCCCTATGAGACCGTCGACCTGCCCGACCGCACGTGGCCGAACCGGGTCGTCGACCGCGCGCCCGTGTGGTGCTCGACCGATCTCCGTGACGGCAACCAGGCGCTCGTCAAGCCCATGGGGCCGGAACGCAAGCAGCGCATGTTCGACCTGCTCACGCGCCTCGGCGTGAAGCAGATCGAGGTCGGCTTCCCGGCGGCCTCGAAGGCCGACTTCGACTTCGTGCGGCAGCTGATCGACGGAGCCCGGATCCCAGCGGACACGACGATCGCAGTGCTCACGCAGGCACGGCCGGAGCTGATCGAGCGCACGTTCGAGGCGATCGACGGCGCCGAGCGCGCGATCGTGCACCTCTACAACTCGACGTCCACGACGCAGCGGCGCGTCGTCTTCCGGCTCGGCGAAGCCGGGATCATCGAGCTCGCGGTTCGCGGTGCAGAGCTCTGCAAGGAGCTCGCCGCCGACGCGTCGGGGAACGTCGTGTTCGAGTACTCGCCGGAGAGCTTCCACGGCACCGAGCTCGAGCTCGCTCTCGAGATCTGCGAGTCGGTCGCGGCGGTCTGGGTGCCGACGCCGGTCGAGCCGATGATCGTGAACCTGCCAACGACGGTCGAGGCGTTTCCTCCGAACGTCTACGCCGACCGGATCGAGTGGTTCCAGCGCCATTTCTCGCGTCGTGACGCGATCGTGCTCAGCCTGCATCCGCACAACGACCGCGGCACCGCGGTCGCGACCGCAGAGCTCGGGCTGATGGCCGGCGCCGACCGCGTCGAAGGGACGCTGTTCGGCAACGGCGAGCGCACCGGCAACGTCGACCTGATCACGCTTGCGCTGAACCTACTCACGCAAGGCGTCGACCCTCAGCTCGACCTGTCGGAGCTCGACGAGGCGAGACGCATCGTCGAGGAATGCAACGAGCTCCCGATCCATCCGCGCCATCCGTGGGTGGGCGAGCTGGTCTACACGGCATTCTCGGGCTCGCACCAGGACGCGATCAAGAAGGGCATGTACGCGCAACAACGCTCGGGCTCGGAAGTGTGGGACGTTCCGTACCTGCCGATCGACCCGCACGACCTCGGCCGGACGTACGAGGCGATCATCCGCGTCAATTCACAGTCCGGGAAAGGCGGCATCGCCTACTTGATGCAGACCGAGCACCATCTCGACCTGCCGCGCGGGCTGCAGGTCGACTTCGCGCAGAAGGTGCAGGCGGTCACGGATCTGCACGGCTCCGAGCTCACCGCCGACGAACTGCTCGCGCTCTTCCATGACCAGTACCTTGGCCACGTAGCGCCCTACGAGCTCGTCTCGTACACGCACTCGAGCGGTGACGGCGACCGCATCGTCGCCGAGCTGACCGTCGAGGGGCAGATGCGAACGATCGAAGGCGAGGGCAACGGCCCGATCGCGGCGTTCGTGGATGCGTTCTCCCGCGGCTTCGACATCGAAGTCCGGCTCCGCGACTACCACGAGCACGCGCTCAGCGCGGCGGCCGACGCGACCGCCGCTGCCTACATCGAGGCGGAGATCGACGACGAGCCGGTGTGGGGCGTCGGCCTGCACCCGAGCATCGTGAGCGCGTCACTGCGCGCGGTGACGAACGCGGTCAACCGCGCGATCGCCCAACGGCAGCTTCTGGTCGTCGCGACGAAGGCGGACGCCACGCCGTAAAGCGCCACTGTCATGGCGGGAAGGCCGACCCCGTCGCCTGCGCCGGCATCCAGACAGCTCGAAGGTGTCTGACACCGTTTGATACCCAGGGGGCTGGTCCGTGAGGATCGGGTTCTCTTGATTCGTGTGGTCCGAGACGTGATTGTTGGGCCGATAACTGCGCTCGAGTGGAGGGACGCATCATGATCAACGGAGCGAACACCGGCTTCATGCTTCTCGCAGCGAGTCTCGTGATGCTGATGACGCCTGGGCTCGCGTTCTTCTACGGCGGGCTCGTCGGGCGGTCGAACACGCTCACGATCATGATCCAGAGCTTCGCCTCGATGGGGATCACGACGGTGCTCTGGTGGCTGGTCGGCTATTCACTTTGCTTCAGCGGCGGCGCTGACGGGATCTTTGGCAACTTCCACCTCGCTTTTCTGCGCCACGTCAGCCCACTCTCGATGTACGCCCCGTCGGGGATCCCACTCGTCGTGCTGATCGCCTACCAGATGATGTTCGCGATCATCACGCCCGCGCTGATCACCGGGGCGTTCACGAATCGCGTCACGTTCAAGGCGTATCTGATCTTCCTCGTCGTCTGGCAGCTGTTCGTCTACTACCCGTTTGTGCACATGCTGTGGGGCGGAGGGATGCTCGCACACTGGGGCGTCCGCGACTTCGCCGGCGGCATCGTCGTCCACGCGTCTGCCGGCTTCGCTGCGCTCGCGTCGGTGCTCTATGTCGGTAGGCGCAAATTCTTCGACACGCCGCACAACATCCCGTTCATCGCGCTCGGCACCGGCCTGCTTTGGTTCGGCTGGTACGGGTTCAACGCGGGCAGTGAGCTGAAGGTCGACCACATCACCGCGCTTGCCTTCCTGAATACCGACCTCGCCGCCTCGTTCGCGGCGACGACCTGGCTGTTCATCGAGTGGTGGAACGCGAAGAAGCCGCACTTCGTCGGCCTGCTCACCGGTGCGGTCGCCGGGCTGGCGACGATCACGCCGGCAGCCGGTTTCGTGCCGATCTACGCATCGGTCGTGATCGGAATCGTCGCCGGCGCTGTCTGCTACTACGCCATCCAGCTCAAGAACCGGCTGCGCTGGGACGACGCGCTCGACGTCTGGGGCGTCCACGGCGTCGGCGGGCTGCTCGGGATCGTCATGCTCGGCGTCTTCGCCAGCAGAGCGATCAACCCGGCGGGAGGCACCGGCCTGATCCACGGGGCCGGCAGCTTCTTCGGCAAGCAAGTGGCCGCCGGAGTCGGTTGCTCGCTCTACGCCTTCGCGTTCACCTACGCGATGCTGAAGGTGATCGACCTGGTCACTCCGGTGCGCGTCGTGAGGCCGCCGAGGAAGGCCTCGACGCCTCGATGCACGGCGAGAGCGCCTACCAATTCGACCTAGATCTCCCAACGCCGGGAAGCGCCGTACCGACGACGTAGCCACAGCAGAGTCAGCCGGCGTACGCTTACGGCTATGCGAATCTCCATCGCCACCTTCAACAGCTGAGCGATCGATCACGCCGAGCGTGTCTCGGTGGCGCTGAGTAAACAGGAGCTATGGCGCCAACTGCGTGACGCCGAGGTTGTGTCGCCTCGGGCGCGTCCGTCGCGCCGGCGCAGGCTGTGGCGCAGGTCAGCCGAGGAGTCGGAAGTAACGGCTGATCGGTAGAAGTGTGAATCCCGCCTCTTCGTAGGCTGCTCGCGCGGGTGCGTGGCCGGGGTCGCCGCCGGTCTCGACCACGGCGATGTCCATTCCCTCGCGTCGCATGTGCTCGATCGCAACCTGAGTGAGACGCGAGCTGATGCCGCGCCGTTGATACTCGGGGTCGACGCCGATGATGTCGATGACGCCCATCCGTTCGTGGAAGGCGTTCAGCGCGACGGCGACGAAACCGACTGGGCGGCCGCCCAAGACGGCGACGAAGACGTCTCGGTCGCCGCTCGTACAACTCGATCGCACCGACGCAGCCTGATCCGTCATCCAGTCCGGGTGTAGGCGAAGAAACACGTCGTCGCCGAGAACCCTTCGCACCGACGCGAACACGGGCTTCCAGGCGCGAAGCGAGAACTCGACGATCGCGTCGATGTCGTTCTCCGAGAACGAGCGGATTTGAATGAGGTCGTCGGTCATGGCGACCGCGTTACCGTATCCCGGCGTCGACCAGCGCTCGCCTGCGCCAGTGTTCCGGAATGAAGCTCCTATGGCTGTCAAGTCATCGCGGGAGCGGAGTTCTGCATGACGCGGTAGAGGTGGCGGGCGAGGTAGCGCTTGAGGAGGCGTACGGCGTCGCGGGTGCTCTTGCCTTCGCTGACGCGGCGGGCGATGTAGTCGCGTGTTGCCGGGTCGTGTTGGCGGCGGTGGAGCACGATCGTGTGCAGTGCTCGGTTGAGTTGGCGGTCTCCGCCGCGGCTGAGTCGGTGGCGAGTGGTCAGGCCGCTGGAGGTCGGTACGGGTGCGACGCCGGCGAGCCGTGCGAAGGCGGCCTCGGAGGCGATGCGGTCCTGGTGTGACCAGGTGACGATCAGTTGCGCGGCGACGATCGGGCCGACGCCGGGCTCATCGAGGAGTTGGGGTACGAGCGCGCGGATGTGCGTGAGGATCTCGCGCTCGAGCGTTTCAGCCTCCTCGGTCGCGGCCTGGATGCGGCGTGCGAGTGTGCGCAGGACGAGGATCGTGGCGAGCTCGTCGGGTGTGCGTGAGTTCGAGCGGCGGAAGCTGCTGCAGCGCTTAAGCAGATCGCCGAGCGGCCGCCGCCGCAGCTCGTTGCGGAGCTCGTCCGGTGCGGTGACGATCACGCTGCGCAGCTGGACGAGAGCGACGCGTCGAGTGTCGACAGCGCTTCGCCTGGCGAGCAACAGCAGCCGCAGCGCCTCTTGATGCTGCCCGGCCCGCGGCGTTGCGCGTTGCTTGGTTGCGAGCGCGGAGCGGGCGGCGCGGACAGCGTCGAGCTGATCATCCTTGCCACGCAGCCGCCGCTCGGCGCGGCTTGCTGCGTTCGACTTCGTGTACCTGCTCGCCGCTGCGCTGAAGCAGCCGCACGAGGCCGGCACCGTAGTGGCCGGTGCCCTCGACAGCCCACACGCGCGCGCCTGGCGCGTGTCGATCCGCGAATCGCAGCGCCTCCGCGTAGCCGCGGCCGCGGCCGCCGCCGTCGCCTGCGCGATCAGCGCGCCGGTACGCGCGTCGACGACCGCAAGCGCGTGCTCATCGCGATGAGTATCGACACCGACCACGTAGTCCAGTTCGTCTGCAAGCATCCCAACTGATCCTCCGACTCGTAGGGTCCGGTACGCCGGTCTGGAGCAGGGAAACCGCGCGGCAGGTCTGTGATGAGTCACGCCGACGAAGGCGGACAAGCTCCTGATCAAGCCAACGAGCGGGCGCCAGGCCGGCGTCGCCGTGCACGCTCGGACGATTCATTCCCAAGGCACGCAACCGCGGCCTGACGCCTGATGAGTCACGAAGCAGCACGGAGACCACCTAGCCTGGCAACGGCCCCTGACGGACCGACCAGCCGACTCTCACAGACGCCTGAGCGTGCTTCGCCGTCTTGATCCTTGCAGCGGACGCAGATCGACGTCCTCGCCCCTGAGCGTGCTTCGCCGTCTTGATCCTTGCAGCGGACGCAGATCGACGTCCTCGCCCCCGCGGGCTCGTTCCCGTCCCTGCGATGAAATCAGCGTCGTTGCGCCACGACGCGCATCCCGTGCCTGCGACCGATCGCGTCGATCTCGTCAGGTTCCAGCGATCGACCACGCGCCTTCTCCACTGAGAACCGGTCGGCGAAGAACCCCTCGAAACCTCCCGGTGTGTACAGCGGAATGACGCCAGAGTCCCCGCGCCGCAGCGTCGTGTGCGCCAACAGCCGGATGTCAGTGGTCCGACTATTCTTTCGAGGTGAGTCGCGTCGGACTCTCGGTGGGATTCGTCCTCGTCGTGTTGGGCCTCTTCTGGGCGGGCCGTGAGAGCACACACGGGCTCTCCGCTTTCTACGAGCACTGGTGGTGTCCGATCCCCCTCGCGTTGATCGTCGTCGGGTCTGTCGTTGCGGTTGCACCGAGGTTGGGTCGTCGCCATGCCTCCTGAGTGGTCTGGTCACACGGGCAGGCCGACGTGTGGACGATCGGCATGGTGGAGGCGATTCCTCGCAGCCGTCCTGCGGCGCTCACCGAAGTCGTTCGATTATGGGGACTGGCAGGAGCCGCCGCCGGACATCGGCGTGCGTGAACCAAGGCGTCCTCGGCCAAGTTCGGGCGCGGGTAGCGCCGTCCTCGATCCGCTGCTGTAAGCAACGCCAGCGTTAGCCCTCGGCTGCGCCAGTGTTCGCCAATGACGCCTGAACTGTGACCGCCTACGGCAGGATGCTCGGCCAGAAGACCTACGGCGAGGCGTCAATGATTAGCTGGCACGAGTTCGAAACGGCAGCACCGCCGATCGCGCAGCTTGGCAGGCAGCGGCTCGAAGGGACGCGCGTTGCCTTGCTCGGGACCCTGCGCAAGGACGGCTCACCTCGGATCAGTCCCGTCGAGCCGTACCTCAGCCAAGGGCATCTGCTCTTCGGCGCGATGTCCTGGTCGCTCAAGACACGCGACCTCTTGCACGACCCCCGGTGCGCTCTCCACAGCGCAATCACAGGCCCGGACACTGGTGAAGCGGAGTTCAAGATCTACGGCCGCGCGATCGAGACGCCGACCGAGATCCGCGAAGGCTGTTCAGACGGCTGGTGGCAAGCACAACCGCCCGGCGCAGCTGACGTCTTCGCGTTGAGCATCGAGCAGGCGACTCTCATCGAATGGAACCTGCAGCAGGGCCAGATGGTCGTGCGGCGGTGGTCGACACGCGACGGTCTCACCAAGACAAGCCGTAGCTACCCCTAAACAGGTCGCAGCGCTCTCGCCTGGGACAGTGTTCAGGAACGCCCCTTGAGCGGCCGCATGAGCCGCAGTGAGACGCGGCCCTCCTCTGGCGAGGATCCCAAGGCGGGGCGCTCGCCCTGCACTGTGAAGCCGTGCGCCTCGTAGAACGGTAGCCCTTTGATGTTCTCGGGCTCGACGCTCACCCATTGCTCGCGTGCACCGTTTGCGAGCTGCTGCTTGGTGATCGCGTCGAGAAGCAGGCTGCCGATTCCTTCGCGACGCCTGATCGGGTCGAGGTAGAGGACGAAGATCTCGCCAGCGTGTGGCTCGATCATGCCGCCACCTCCGGCGCCGACCACCGCGCGGTCGTCAGCTGCGACGAGCCAGCCATCCCATCCCTCCGGTGCAGTGATCTCGCCCTTAATCCGGTCCGGCGTGTAGTACTCGGCGATCACCGCCTCGATCTGCTCCGTGGCGTAGATGTCCTGGTACGTGTCACGCCAACCCTCGGCGCAGACTCGAGCGATTCCTTCGGCATCGGCAGGTTCGGCGCGGCGAATGACGATGCGACACACGGACGAGATCATCGCCGACTGCGCCATGTTCCGGAATGACGCCAGAGGTGTCCCCGCCGAGGCGAACTACTCTGCGTCCGTGCTCGAACTCGATCTCGAACTCAGCGCCATCGACGCGCTCAACGAATGTCGAGAGCGTGGTCTCGTCGTCCGGAGCGAGCGCGAGCTTGCCGGGCGTCCGGGAAGCCGCCATTGGCACCTCGCGATTCCCGGCCGCCGGGGAACACTCGAACTGAACGACTGGCAAGGACGCGCCTGGGTGAAGGTCCATCCCTTGAGAGACGGCGGCTGGGCGAGTGGCCTCGCTCACGAACTCTCTTCGCTGCGAGCGCCATAGTGGCCTGCGCCAGTGTTCCGGAATGACGCCTGAGCGCGCTTCGGAAAGGTGCCAGACATCTGTGGTATCTGACACCAGTGGGGTCACCTGCGCAGGGTCAGGGTCTCGATGCGTCCGTGACCGTCAACGTTCTCGGCCCAGGAGACTCGATGATCCACGATCGAGAGCCCAATCGGAGGCGACGATGTGCGTGCAAGGACTATCGGTCGCACGCCGCGGAAGAGGTAGATGGTGCGGTCGACTCGGAAGACAACGTTCGCGCCGGCGACATCGATGTCTTGAGTAGCCCCGGGTACGTCAGTCCTTCCGGTCAAGCGACCGGATCGGATGTCATATCGTTCGATCCGCAGCTGCGAACCTGTAGCCACGAGTACAGCCGCGACGTCGCGTGCGAGTGCGAGATCGAGAACGCGTCCGCTCGGTGCGACGGTGCGGCGAAGCGCTCCCGTTCGGATCTCCCGAACCTGCACCGCCCCGTTGATGGCAGCCGGTACCGCGCTCAGCTGGCCGGCGAAGGTGTGTTTCGGGTCGCCCCAGCGTCGAGCGCCAGGTGCGATAGCGACGATCGAACCGGAGGCATCCAGCGCCGCCGGAACAGGGGCGGTTCGCATTCGAACGAGCTTGCCTCCATCAACCCGCGACACTGCACCCCCACTCGTGTACACGCACGGAATCGGCTCGCCGTAGCAGTCGTTGATCGGGTCGAATTCCGAGAACGCCTGCACGAAGACGCCTCCTTCGCCCCCGGCGGCATCCAGATACCAGCCCTCCATGACCCCGAAGACGCCGACGCTCCGCACTTCGCGGCTGTCGTCGGACGCGGTCGCAAACCGGTGGTAGGTGAAGTTCCCACCTTCGACCGGCCACCAAAAGAGAATGCGCGAGCCGGAAAGAACAACGCCCGTACTGGCGGCGCCCACATTCGACCCGCAGACACGCGCCACGACGTGCGAGGGCCCTCCAGAGATGGCACGCACCGCGACCGAGTCAACTACGCGGCCGCGGTAGTAGTCCCTACAAGTACCCGTCATCCAGGCGAGCCGACTGCCGTCCTGCGCGAAACTGCTGATCGGAACGTCGAGCGAAACGAGGGTCCGCAGAACCCCGACACCGGTCGCAGAATCAGCGGCGCCCCCTCCGGACGCACTGGCAAGACACGCTCCAATCACAACCGCCAACAGCGGCAGCACTAGAAGCCCGGGACGCACGATTGTTGCACCGCGCGACCTACCGCCCCGAGCGCGGAACCGCAACGATAACCGGCGCACATGCCTCCTTTCAAATCGCAGGCTGCCGTGCGTCCGTGCGTCGCGCATCCGTATCGCAGCTGACCCAGCCTGCTCGCTACTACGGACACAAACGCAGTCCCTTCGGAACGCAGGAAAATTCGCAGCGGACTACCCGTCGTAGACGATTGACGGGGTCGCCTGGACCAGTGTGTTCGGCAATGACGCCTGAGGGATTCCGCAGACGTTGGGCAGGGTCTGCGACATGCACGACGGTAGTGCTTCCAGCAATCGTGACGTTGAGGCCTGCGCGATTATCCCGATGCGGCGCCGGCCGGGGATGAGGAAGACTTGGCCTCGGGTGTCTCACGGCCCGCTTGGGGGCGGTATGCGTTCTCCACTCCGCAGATCAGTCGGCGTTGCAGTCGCCGTCGTGGTCGTTGGCGTCTGCGCCGTCGGTGCGTTCGCTCTTGTGTGGGATCGCGACGTACAAAAGCGCGAGGTGATCGCCTACTGGTCGCCTGGCGAGATGTCTGTGTACACGATCCGCCCCGACGGGTCGGACAAGCGCCAACTGGTCACCGGTGCGGCGCCGGCGCTTTCCCGCGACGGCCGAAAAGTCGCCTTCGTTGACGACGCCGGCTATGTCGAGATCGCCGCGATTGACGGGACGCCCCAAGCAAAGCTCGAGTGCGGGCAGGGCCTCCCTGGCGACGTGCTCGACTGGTCACCGAGCGGGCGAGAGATCGTCTGCGCCAATAGCTGGAAGGCCGGACCGGGAGAAGAGTGGCATAACGAGCTGTCCATCGTGGATGTTCGTAGCCGGCATTCCCGACGGCTCGTTTCTGCGGGCTGGGCGCCGCAGTGGTCCCCCGACGGCACTTGGATCGCGTACGACGACAACTCAGAGATCCGCGTCATCGATCTGCAGACGCACAAGATCCAGCGGCTTGGCCCAGGTTCCGCACCGAGTTGGTCTCCCGACGCGTCCCAGCTCGCCTACGTGACGCGCCACACCCTTGGCGTGATGAACGCCAACGGTTCGGGCCGCCATCCAATCCTTCGCTCCGCCGACGACAACGCCTTTGACGATCCGACGTGGTCCCCAGATGGCTCCCGGATCGCGTTCACCTCAGCGGGGCAGAAGGCAATCCACGTCGTCAATACGGACGGTTCGGACGAAAAAGTCCTCGTCCGGTACGCGGTGAACCCAGACTGGGGCGCGGGTCAGCTCGTAGCTCGAATCCGGAGCGGGCTCGTTGACGTGTCGGACGTGTGACGTCCACTCAGCACTCGGCGCCTGATGCGAATGGCCGGTCGCATGCGCCAGCGTTCCGGAATGACGCCGAGCAAAGAGCGTGGCGGGGCCTTAGGAAGTCAGTCCGCAGGCAGAGTACCGCGCGCCCGCAGGGAGCGACCCAACCCGCGCTGAGCAACGCCGCAGCGCGAGACGCGGAGGGCATGAACATGATGTAGCGCGAACGGATCGCCCTGAGGTCGGCAGCACGGAGGAGTCCCCTGGCTTGGCCGGCGGACAAGAGTTCGGCATCACTATCGAACGAAATGACTAACCACTAGGCGAGTCAGTGGGTTCCACGGGTTGTGCTCGAAGATGACGACCAGATGCCCGGCTTTGCCACGCGAGCCATCTCATGCGCCAGCTTGTGTCGATCGCTAGGCGGAACATGATGGAATACTCAGACGGCAGACGGCATCAAACTGGCCGTCTGCGTAAGGCAAGTACTCACCTGAAACCGCGACCACGGCATCGGGAATGTCTCGTGAGGCGCGAGCGACCGCTTCAGCCGAAGGGTCGCATCCGTGGAGCTCCGCACGCGTCCGGCGAGCTGACGCGCGACAAACGAACTCCGCAACCCACATCAAGGACGGAGATTTCAGTAGGGGAGCGGCTCCGCGAAATGAGGCCGATCAGGACGTTCGCTTTCGCCTCCAGAGAGACGGCATGTTCGGCACGCGCGAACCCGTTTCCCTTTCATACCTCCTCCTCGAGCGATCGCGTACTCGTCGAACTCAGACATGCGTGGATTGATCAGCGCGTGGCCAGTGTTCGGAGTGACGCCTGAGCGGGTAGCGTTGCGTGCCCGGGACAGTCGAAGACGTCGCCGATCGAGGGTCACCGAGCGGGCCGACTGGGTCGTCCTGCGGACAGAGCCGTCAGAGAGCGGATTGCCCACAACGTTGTGCGGCACGAAGCGCTCCTGATCGACGAGGACGACGAACTCGTACGGGTCGTCGTCCAACGGATGATCGAGAAGGACCGCCGATCACGTCGGCCCTGCCTAGTCGTCGCTGGGTGCGCCGGTGTTCGCACGCCAGAGCGTGTCGCGTCGGATCACCGACGTCTGGCGGGTGCGAGATGATCGGCGGCATGGTCCGTGCCTCGAATTTGCGGTAGGTGGTCTGTGTGCGGTCGCCGTCGGGCTTGCGGTTCTCGCGGGCGCCACGCGAGCCCGGCTGACAGCTCGCCGTCCGGCCGTCGGGCACTGGGGCAGCGACTGGGTCGTCGCAGCGGTCGCCGTCGCGTTTGCGCTCCTATGGGCTCGGGATCCTCGTGGGCGCGCTCGGCTAGGTTCGCTGAAACTTGCGATCACGGTCGCGGTTATTCAGTCGCTCCCGCTGGCGGCGCCGCTCCTTCTTTCTCGAGACGTCTTCCTCTACTGGGCCGAGTCGCGCGTCGTCACGGTCCATCCATGCGAACCCGTATGTGGTCCCGCCGGCTCACTTTCCGCACGATCCCGCAACCCAGATCGCTTCGGCGCAATGGCGAACGCAGACGGACCTGACGGCCCGGGCTGGGTTGCACTGGCTCCGTGCCCGCGCTGTTGGCCGGCGGCTCGAAGCTCGCTGCGGAGTGGCTTTACCGGTTGCTTGCGTTCGCCGGCATCCTGACCCGCGGTTCGGATTGGTCGCGCGGTCGACTCGGAGCGCTCGGTCGGTCATCGTCCTTGGCTGGAGCCCGCTCATCGCGTTGCACTACGCGGGCGGTGGACAGCGATGCTGGATGGGCGTGGCGCTCGTGGTCGCCCTCGCTGCCCGCGGCAGCGCGACGGCTGGTGCCGCGTGGCCGCTCGGCGCCGCGATCAAAGCAGTGCCAGCGGTCCGCTTCCGACTCCAGCTGGCTGGGACGCCTGCGGTGCACGCGTCGGTTCTGGATCGGGCTCGTCGGTACGGGGCTGGCAGTTGTCGTGTTTCGACGCCGCTTCGGAGCGCGGTGGGCGACCGGAGCTGCGATCGGCGCTCACGGGACGTCCCCGATCGGCGGTGTCCACTTCCTGACTGAGGCCGGCCTCCCGTCATCGCTACGCCGTCGCGATCTGCGGGCTGCTCTTCGTCGCGATCTACGCGACGCTCCGCGCCACGCCTGGATGAGAGGCCGCGCGCGCCTCGCCCTCGCCGCGGCGGCGCTCTGCATGCTCCGAGCCTGCTGCGGCCCTGGTACGACTGTGGCCGTCGAACTGGTCGCGGTCGAGGCAGACGGGCCCGGCGAGCCGCGGCGTATTGCCTCTCCGCGGTCGTCCTGTTCGCGGACGCCGTGGCTCCTGATCGCGTTGGGGTGGCGAGTCGATGATCAGATTCGACCGGTGCTCTCCGTCGTCGTCCCGATGCTCAACGAGAGGAGACGCTCCCAGAGCTGCACCGTCGGCTCTCCCGGCGTACTCGCTCCCTTGGGGGTCATATGAGATTGTGCTTGTCGACGACGGCTCGAGTGACGGCTCGTGGGGCGCGCTGAAGGCATCGTCCGACCCCATCCTCACGTGCGGCTCGTCCGTCTCGCTAACTTCGGCCATCAGTCTGCGATCACGGCCTGGATGATGTAATGCTGTGGGTGATGCGGTGGTCACGCTCTACGGCGACCTGCAGGACCGCTCAGCTATGCCGAACTCGTCGATCGGCGGCGCGACGAGTTTCGACGTCGTCTATGCCGTGCGCGAGTACCGCGCCGGCGAGCCGCGTTGGCGGTTCCTCGTGATCAAAGTCGTTCATCGGCTGCTCCAGCGGATGGCAGCGACATATCCGTACGTCGGCGATTTCCTCCTTCTTCGGCTTCTCGGCGGCGAAGTTGTCGACACGCTCGCGACGATGCCGGAGCGCGCGCTCTCCAGGTACGACCAGCTGGGTCGGCTTCCGCCAGACGGGAGTCGCTTACGAGCGTATGCATGCTATGCGGGTGACTCGAGAGTATCCAGCCGGAAGCTCGTGCGCCTCGCACTCACCGGCATCACGTCGTTTTCGACGTTCCCCGTCCAACTGGTGGCGCGGGCTTGGATTCGTGCTCGTCGTATTTTGCGTCGGCGTGCTCGGTTGGACGCTCTGCACGCGCCTCTTCACGAACCGTGCTCCGCAGGGATGGACGTCACGGCTCGTTGTCGTCCTGCTTCGGCCGGCGTGCAACGCTGAGCCTCGGGGTCATCGGCCGAGTACGTCGCTCGGATCTTCGAAGAGGCGAAACAGCGCCTGCTTCATCGTCTCCGAGACCAGCGAGCCGACCGCCGACGATTAGCGGTTGTTAAACAGCTTACAAATCGCGCCGACACGGCTGGCGCGGCGCAAAACAGAAGGCGGAAGCGGACGGAGCCGACCTGTTCTACGGCGGTCGCGCAGCCAGTCGCGCAGCGCGAATCGCCGCAAGCGGATCAACGAACAACGCGCTTGGAAGGAGATCAATGAGGCCGCGCCGCCCGGCACTGCGGCATCGACCTTGCCGATTCAGACTTTGACGAGCGGCTCCGCAAGGCCTGGGGCTGGAAGCCGCGCCCCCGCGCCCTCACGCCCATAGAGCGCAGCTAGGGTCGCTAACCGCGGACGCGAGCGCGCCGGCGGCGCGGTGCCTGCGCGATCCAGGCGTGGCCGAACTTCCGCATCTCGCGGATGATCGGCAGGAGCGCGCGGCCCTTGTCGGTCAGCTCGTACTCGACGCGCGGCGGCGACTCGGGATAGCTGCGCCGGACGATCGTCCCGTGCTGCTCGAGCATGTCGAGCCGCTCCGAGAGCGTGCGCGGGCTGATGCCGGGGCACGCGTGCTCGAGCTCCTTGAAGCGGCGCGGCCCTTCGGAGAGATCGTGGACGATCAGCGGTGTCCACTTCGCTCGCGATCAGTTCGGCAGTTGCAGCGACCGCGCACGACTCGTCGTGCACGTCGTTCATGGTGCGCTTCATCGCGTCCCAGTGTACTCCGCATCGACGCCACTCGCTATCGAAATCGAAGTATCGGACTCGCGCTCGTCGAGCCAGTCCTGCACCTCGCGTGCCGTGCGACGGCCTTCGGCGATCGCCCAGACGATGAGCGACTGTCCGCGCCGCGCATCACCGGTGACGAACACACCCTCGCCCGCCGCCTCGATCAGCCGCGGCTCGGCACCTGTGAACCCCATTGCAAGCAGCACGAGATCCGCCGGGCGCGTCTCTTCGGTCTCCGGTACGAGAGCAAACGGCGGGCGGCCCTCGTTGCGCTGCCAGTGGATCCGCTCGACGACACCGTCGCTGCCGGACAGGTGCGTGGTCGAGATGGAGAAGTCGCGCGTGCCGCCCTCCTTGAGCGCGTACGACGTGCGGAGCTTCATCGGCCACGCCGGCCACGGCGTGAGGTCGTCAGGCCGCAACGGCGGCGGTTCTCCGACGAGCTCGATCTGCGTCACCGACGCCGCGCCTTCGCGGTGCGCGTGCGCGACGCAGTCGGCGCCCGTGTCTCCGCCGCCGACGACGATCACATGCTTGCCCGCCGCGCGATCGCACCGCCGCCGGTCCCCGCGATCGCGCGCGCGCGGTCGTACAGGTACTCCATCGCGAAATGCACGCCGCTGAGCTCACGGCCGGCCACCGGCAGGTCGCGCGGGACGCGCGCGCCGATCGCGAGCACGATCGCGTCGTGGGCGGCGCGGAGCTCGTCGAGCGACATCACGTCGACGCCGAACCTGAACTCGACCCCCTCGGCGCGCAGCTGCTCGACCCGGCGCTCGACGAGGCGCTTCTCGATCTTGAACTCCGGAACGCCGAAGCGAACGAGTCCGCCGGCCGCCTCGTCGCGCTCGTAGACGACCACCTGCTCACCGGCGCGCACGAGCTGCTGCGCGCAGGCGAGACCGGCGGGCCCGGCTCCGACGACGCCGACGCTCCGGCCTGTGCGAACCGACGGCGGCTGCGGGACGATCCAGCCTTCGTCCCAGGCGCGATCGACGATCGCGCGCTCGACCTGCTTGATCGACACCGCGTTGCCTTCCTCGATCTCGAGCACGCATGACGCCTCGCACGGCGCCGGGCAGCAGCCGCCCGGTGAACTCGGGGAAGTTGTTCGTGCGGTGGAGCTGGTCGATCGCCTCACGCCAGTTGTCGCGATAGACGAGGTCGTTCCACTCCGGGATGAGATTGCCGAGCGGACAGCCGTGGTGGCAGAACGGGACGCCGCACTCCATGCAGCGCGCGGCCTGCTCGCGCAGCTCGGTGAGCGGCAGCGTGCCGACGAACTCGCGCATGTCGGCGGTGCGCTCGCGCGGATCGCGCTCGGGCGCCTCGACGCGGGCGACCTTCTTGAACGCGCCGATGCGACCCACAGGCCTCTCTCCAACGGGTGGCTGGCACGGAAGTGCCAGGCATGACGGTCGCCTGACTTCGTCACGCGACTGCTCCTTCTGTCTCACGCGTGACGAAGCCGATGCCGCCGGCCGAGAGCGGCAGGTCGAGCACGCGCCTTGAGATCGTGCGGCATCACCTTCGTGAACCGCGAGACGTCCCAGTCGGCGAGGAGTCGCAGCTGCGACGGGCGAGCCGGTGCGCGCCGCGTGCTCGCGAAGCAGCGAACGCACCTCGTCTTCGTCCGTCGGCTCGAGCGCCTCGAGATCGACGCTCTGCGTGTTGCATGCGGCCGCCGCGAAGTCGAGCACGTACGCGATGCCGCCGCTCATGCCGGCGGCGAAGTTCCGGCCGGTCGGGCCGATCACGACGACGCGCCCACCGGTCATGTACTCGCAGCCGTGATCGCCGACGCCCTCGACGACCGCCGACGCTCCGGAGTTCCGGACGGCGAACCGCTCGCCCGCGAGCCCACGGATGAACGCACGCCCCGACGTCGCGCCGTACAGCACCGTGTTGCCGACGATCACGTTCTCCTCGGCGGTGAACGCCGCGTCGTCGGGCGGCCGAAGCGCGAGCACGCCGCCCGACAGCCCCTTGCCGACGTAGTCGTTCGCGTCGCCGACGAGCGTCAACTCGAGGCCGGGCGCGAGCCACGCGCCGAACGACTGCCCCGCCGAGCCGTGCAGCTCGTACCGGCGGCTCTCGTGCAGTCCGTGCTTCGTGACGTGATGCGAGAGCAGCCCGCCGACCGCGCGGTTCACGTTGCGCACCTCGAACGTCCCGCCGCCCGCGTCGATCAGCTGCCAGTCGAGCGCGTCGTCGAGCGGCGATGCCTGCGCCTCGGTGCGGCGGAGCGGCGTGCCGGCCGGGACGTCGGGGGCACGAAGCAGGTGCGTCAAGTCGATGCCGCGCGCCCGCCAGTGCGAGAGCGCTTCGTCCGGCTCGAGAAGGTCGACGCGCCCGACGAGATCCTCGAACCGCCGGATGCCGAGCGACGCCATGATCTCGCGCACGTCCTCAGCGACATGGAAGAAGTACTCGATCACGTGCTCGGGCTTGCCGCGGAAGCGCCTGCGCAGCTCCGGATCCTGCGTCGCCACGCCGACCGGGCACGTGTTCAGATGGCAGGCGCGCATCATCACGCAGCCGGTCGCGATCAACGGCGCCGTCGCGAAGCCCATCTCGTCCGCGCCGAGCAGCGCGGCGACGACGACGTCGCGGCCTGTCTTGAGCTGGCCGTCCGTCTGGACCCACACACGTGAACGGAGATCGTTCAGTACGAGCGTCTGCTGCGTCTCGGCGAGGCCGATCTCCCACGGAACACCCGCGTGCAGGATCGAGGAGATCGGCGACGCGCCTGTGCCGCCGTCGTGACCCGAGATCAAGATGTGATCCGCGTTGCACTTGGCGACGCCTGCTGCGACCGTTCCGACACCCACCTCGGCGACGAGCTTCACGGAGATGCGCGCCTCGGGGTTCGCGCAGCGGAGGTCGTAGATCAGCTGCTTGAGGTCCTCGATCGAATAGATGTCGTGGTGCGGCGGCGGGGAGATGAGACCGACGCCCGGGGTCGTGAAGCGGATCGAGGCGATGTACCCGTCGACCTTGTGACCGGGGAGCTGGCCCCCTTCGCCGGGCTTCGCGCCCTGCGCCATCTTGATCTGCAGCTCGTCGGCGTTGACGAGGTAGTCGATGTTGACGCCGAAACGGCCCGACGCGACCTGCTTGATCTTCGAGCGCCGGTCGTCGGCGAAGCGCGCAGGATCCTCGCCGCCCTCGCCGGTGTTCGAGCGACCGCCGATGCGGTTCATCGCCCGCGCGAGCGTCTCGTGTGCCTCGCGCGACAACGAGCCGAGCGACATCGCGCCGGTCGAGAAGCGCTTCACGATCTCGGCAGCAGGCTCGACCTCGTCGAGCGGCACCGCATCCTGCTCGCGGAAGCGCAGCAACCCGCGTAGCGTCGAGCGGCGCGCCGAGTCGTCGTTCACCGTCGCGGCGAACTGCTCGTACGTCGGCCGGCCGCCGCCGCGCACGGCGTGCTGCAGCAGCGCGATCGTGTCGGGGTTCCACTGGTGATGCTCGCCGTCGCGCCGCCACGCGTAGAGCCCGACCACCGGCAGCAGCTCGTCGGCGCGCTCGGGATACGCGCGCGCGTGGCGTGCGAGCGCCCCTTCGGCGAGCTCCGCGAGCCCGATGCCGCCGATCCGCGACGGCGTGCCGGTGAAGTGCTGCTCGACGAGCTCCGCCGACAGTCCGACCGCTTCGAACACCTGCGCGCCGCAGTACGACGACAGCGTCGAGATCCCCATCTTCGAGATCGTCTTCAGCAGCCCCTTGCTGACCGCTGCGATCGCCCTCGCCTCGGCGTCGTCGAGATCGGAGAGATCGCGGACGGTCGCGAGCATCACGTACGGGTTCACCGCGGCGGCGCCGTACCCGATGAGCACCGCGACGCTCTGCACGCTTCGTGGCTCACCCGACTCGACGACGAGCCCCGCCTGCAGGCGCGTTCCGGCGCGCACGAGATGGTGGTGCGTCGCCGACACGGCGAGCAGCGACGGCATGGCAACGCGGTCGGGGCCTGCTTCGCGATCCGAGAGGATCAGCACGTTCGCACCGCCCGCGAGCGCTTCGTCGGCCTCGGCGCACATGCGCTCGAGCGCCGCCTCGATCCCCGCAGCGCCCTCCGAGACCGGCCACGTGAAGTCGATCGTGTGCGCGTGGAAGACGTCCGACTCGACCTGGCGCAGCCGCTCGAGCTCCTCGTCGCGCAGCACCGGGTTGTCGATCACGAGCTGGCGCGCATGCTCCGGCGACTCGCCCAAGAGGTTGCGCTCGGAGCCGACGAGCGACTGCTTGCTCATGACGACCGCCTCGCGGATCGGGTCGATCGGCGGATTCGTCACCTGCGCGAAGAGCTGCTTGAAGTACGAGTAGAGCAGCGGCCGGCGGTCGGAGAGAACCGCGAGCGGCGTGTCGTTGCCCATCGAGCCGACCGCCTCCTCCGCGTTCGCCGCGAGCGGCGCGAGCATCACCTTCATGTCCTCCTGCGTGTAGCCGAATGCAAGTTGCAGGCGGCGAAGAGGCTGCCCGAGCGGCCGCGAGGGCCGCGGCGGCAGATCTGCGAGACGCACGTGCTCCGCGTCGAACCAGTCGCCGTACGGGCGGCGAGTCGCGACGTTCGCCTTCGCCTCGGCATCGGGGACGATGCGGCCCTCCGCGAGATCGACGAGGAACAGCCGGCCTGGTTGCAGCCGGCCTTTCCGCCGCACCTCCGAGGCGGGAATGTCGAGCACGCCCGTTTCGGACGCGAGCACGACCCAGCCGTCCGTCGTCTCGAGCCAGCGGCCCGGACGAAGGCCGTTGCGGTCGAGCGTCGCACCGATCTGCGTGCCGTCCGTGAACGCGATCGCGGCCGGTCCGTCCCACGCCTCGGTCAGGCACTCGTGGAACCGATAGAAGCCACGCACGTCCTCAGAGACATCGGGCCGGCCGCTGTACGCCTCCGGCACCATCATCATCAGCGCGTGCGGCAGCGACCTGCCGGCGAGCACGAGCAGCTCGAGCACGTTGTCGAACATCGCGGTGTCGGAGCCGCCGGGTCTGATCACCGGCAGCACCTTTGCGAGGTCGTCGCCGAACAGCTCGGACGCGAGCTGCGACTCGCGCGCGCGAATCCAGTTGACGTTGCCGCGCAGCGTGTTGATCTCGCCGTTGTGCGCAATCAGCCGGTACGGGTGCGCGAGCTCCCAGCTCGGGAACGTGTTCGTCGAGAACCGCGAGTGCACGAGCGCGAGCGCGCTCGCGAACCGATCGTCGACGAGGTCTGGGTAGTACCGGCCGAGCTGCGGCGCCGACAGCATTCCCTTGTAGACGAGCGTGCGCGCCGAGAAGCTCGGGATCACGAGGTCGGCGCCAGCGGCGCGCTCTGCCACACGCCGCACCACGTACAGCTTCCGCTCGAGCGCGTCCGAGCCCAGCGACGAAGAGCTGGCGGATGACCGGCGCGAAGAGCTGCGCCTGCCGCCCGGCTTCCGCAGCGCGAACCGGGACGTCCCGCCAGCCGAGCACCTCGAGCCCCTCGTCTGCGACCGCCTCCTCGAGCAGGCGTTCGAGCTCGGTGCCGCCGCTCCGCGAGCTGCGGCAGGAAGCACACGCCGACGCCGTACCCGCCGAGCGGCGGCAGCTCGAAGTCCACGGCGTCGCGCAGGAACGCGTCGGGGAGCTGCGTCAGGATCCCGGCGCCGTCGCCGGTGTCCGCGTCTGCCCCGGCGGCGCCACGGTGCTCCATGTTGGCGAGCACGGTGAGCGCGCGGGCGACCGTCTCGTGACTCTGCGTGCCGTCGAGCCGCGCGACGAAGCCGACGCCGCACGAGTCGTGCTCGAAGGCCGGGTCGTAGAGCCCCTGTGCCTCACGTGGCTGTGGGCTAGTCCGGCGGTGTGAGGATGCGGGGATGCCGGCTAGCCGCGTCGAGGGCGCGCGAACTTGGCCTTGATCGAAATCGGGAGGTTCGCGCGGCGCCCCATTACTTCAAAGAGTAAAGCCTCAGCCGGACGACCGCAAGCGAAGCTCGTCCTCGACCCGTGCGACGTCGAGCCCGCGGGCCGCCAAGCAGCACGTAGAGGTGGTACACGAGGTCGGCCGCCTCCTCGACGACCCGCTCGTCGCTCTCGTCGAGCGCCGCGACCGTCAGCTCGACCGCTTCCTCGCCGACCTTGCGCGCACATGCACCGACGCCCTCGTCGAGCAGCGCTGTCGTGTACGAGCCCGGCGGGCCGATCCGCCGCCCGCCCGCGATCGTGCGCCAGAGCTCCGGCGCGAAGCAGGTGGTCGAGCCGGTGTGGCACGCGGGGCCGCCGGGCGTGACGCGCAGGAGGATCGCGTCGCCGTCGCAGTCGTCGCGCAGTTCGTCGACGGCGAGCACGTTGCCCGAGGTCTCGCCCTTGCGCCACAGCCGCTCGCGCGAGCGGCTCCAGAACCACGCCTCGTTCGTCTCGCGCGTCAGGCGCTCGGCCTCGTCGTCCATCCACGCGAGCATGAGCACACGTCCCGTCGCCGAGTCCTGCACGATCGCCGGCTTCATCGGAGCGCCACACCCCGCTCGCGCAGCTCGTCGCGCAGCGTGCCGAGTCGCGCCGGATCCTCGTGCAGGATCGACGCGAGCAGCGCAGCCTGCGCCACCTCGAGCGCGTCGGCGACATGCGATGCATCGCCCGCCCCGCCCGATGCGATCACCGGGACGTCGACGGCCGACGCGACCGCTCCCGTCAGCTCGAGGTCGTAGCCGTCGCGCGTCCCGTCGGCGTCGATCGACGTCAGCAGGATCTCGCCCGCGCCGCTCGCCTCGGCCTCCCGCGCCCACGCGACCGCTGAGCGTCCGGCATCGGTCGTCCCGGCGCGCGAACGAACGACGCCGCCTTCGGCGTCGATCGCGACGACGACGGCCTGCGAGCCGAGCTCGCCGGCGAGCTCGGTGATCAACTCGGGACGGTCGAGCGCAGCCGAGTTGACGGCGACCTTGTCGGCGCCCGCGGCGAGCAGCTCGTGTGCGTCCGCGACGGAGCGCACGCCGCCGCCGACGGTGAACGGGATTGCGAGTCGCTCCGACACGCGCTCGACGAGGTCGACGAGGGTTCGCCGGCCGTCCAGCGTGGCGCGGACGTCGAGGAAGACGAGCTCGTCGGCGCCCTCGTCCGAGTAGAGCGCGCCGAGCTCGACGGGATCGCCGACGTCGCGCAGTCCCTGGAAGCGGACGCCTTTCACGACGCGGCCGTCGGCGACGTCGAGGCACGGGATCAGCCGAGGGAGCGGCACACCGGACTCCAGGTACGCGGCGCCGGCCGCACCGCTCTTCTCCGGATGGAACTGGCAGCCGACGAACGAGCCGCACCGCACCTCCGCGACGACGTCCTCCGACCACGCCACTGCGTGCGGCGTCGCCGCGGCGTAGGAGTGCGCGAAGTAGATAGGCGTCGCCGTCGTCGACGCGCGCCCAGCCGATCCGCGGCACGCGGCCGTCGCGCAAGCGCGACGCGCGACCTTCGACGAGGCCGAGCCCGGCGACACCGCCGTCCTCCTCGGTCTCGTCGAGCGCGAGCTGCAACCCGAGGCAGATGCCGAGGATCGGCCGTCCCGCTGCGAACCGCTCGCGCAGCGCCTCGTCGTGCCCACGCTCGCGCAGACCCGGTCATCGCGGCGCGCGCAGAGCCGACGCCGGGAAGCACGGCGAGGTCGGCGGCGGCGACGTCCGTCGTCTCCGTCGCGCCGAGCCGCGCGAACGCGAGGCGGACGCTCCGGACGTTGCCGGCGCCGTACTCGCAGATCGCGACGTTCACAGCGAGTCCCTTCGTCGACGGCAAACCGTCCGACTCGAGCGCGCACCGCCGACGCGCAGCGCGCGGCCGACCGCCTTGAACGCCGCCTCTGCGACGTGGTGTGCATCGCGGCCCGACGCCTGGACGTGGATCGACGCGCGCGCGGCCTGCGCGAGGCTCGCGAGCATGTGCACCGCAAGGCCGGGATCGTGCTCGAGCGTGAGCTCGCTGTGCGCACGACCGCCGAGGTCGACGGCCGCGCGCGCGAGCGCGTCGTCCATCGGCACGACGGCATCGCCGTACCGCGCGATGCCGCGCCGGTCGCCGAGCGCCTCGTCGAGCGCCGCGCCGAACGCCAGCGCTGCGTCCTCCGCGGTGTGGTGGTCACCCGTCTCGAGGTCGCCGACACCTTCGAGGATCAGGTCGAAGCCGGCGTGGAACGCAAGCTGCTCGAGGAAGTGGTCGTAGAGCCCCGCGCCGGTCGCGACGCGAACCCGGCTCGCACCGTCGAGCGTGAGACGCGTCGCGAGGCGCGTCTCGGCAGTCGCACGCACCATGCCGCACGCGGCGGTGACCCGCCGGCGCGACAGGTGACGGGCCGGTCGAGCACGCGCGCGAGCGCCTCGACGAGCAGGTCGTCGTCCGCCGCGTCGCGCACCGAGGCGCGAATCGCCTGCGGATACGCGCGCACGACGATCCCCTGCCGGATCAGCGCGTCACCGAGCGCGAGGCCGTCGTCGACCGGGACGTAGAGGAAGTTCGTGTGCGACTCGAGCGGGTCGAGCCCCAGCGCGCGGAAGCGCGGACGCGAGCCGTTCGCGCTCCTCGATCTCCGGTCGCGGGTCCGGGCGCGAGGCGAGCGCAGCGATCGCGAGCGTCGGCACCGAGCGAGCTGACCGGCGCGGGCGCCTGCCGCGCGTTCAGCTCGTCGGCGATGTCGCGGCGCGCGATCGCGTAGCCGATCCGCGCGCCGGCGAGGCCGAAGAGCTTCGAGAACGTCCGGAGAACGATCACCTCTTCGTCGCGCAGTCAGGTCGAGCGACGGTCTCGCCGGAGTACTCGAAGTACGCCTCGTCGACGACGAGCGGCCGGGCGTCGGGCAGCGGGTCGAGCCGCCCGTCGGGTTGTTCGGCCGGCACGCGAAGGTGAGCACCGCGTCGTCGCCGACCTCCGCGCCTGCGAGCTGCGCGGCGATCTCGTACAGCGGATACGTCGGAGCAGCGGGGATCGCGATCGTGTCGCCTGGGCCGGCGTACGCGCGCGCGCACAGACAGGATGAGGTCGTCGGCGCCGACGCCGAGCACGATGTTCTCGGGCTCGACGCCGGTGTAGTCGGCGATCGCGCGACGAAGCGGCACGTAACCGCCGCCCGGGTAGCCGTTGACCCGTGCGAGGGCGCCGGCGACCGTCCCCGGGCGCGTCGACGGTAGCGGCAGCGCAGGCGTGTTCTGGTCGAAGCGCAGGACCTGCGACTGATCGATGCCGGCGATCCGCGCGACCTCCGCCGTCGTCGCAGCCCACTGATACGGGCCGGAACCCGGGCGCGAGCGCTCTCATCGACGCACCGCCGCCGCGTGCGCCGGCATCCCTTCGGCCGCGGCGAGCGCCTCGACCGTCGGCCGCACGCACGCGAGCCCTTCGCGCGTGCAGCCGCTGGAACGTCACCGGCTTCATGAACGTCTCGAGGCCGAGCCCGCCCACCGAGCGCGCCCAGCCGTTCGTCGGCAGAACGTGATTGCCGCCGGTCGCGTAGTCGCCGGCCGCGACCGGAGACCACGGGCCGACGAACACGGCGCCCGCATTGCGCACACGGTCGGCCTCGCCTTCGGCGTCGCCGAGCAGCACCAGGTGCTCGGGCGCGATGCGCTCGGCCTCGTCGAGCGTCGCCACCTGCTTGCACACCGCGTCGTCGCCGTGCTCCTGCTGCGCCGCGAGCTCCTGCGCGACGACGCCGGGATCGCCGTCGCCGACGACGACCACCTCGGACGGGCCCGCCGGGAAGATCGATCGCGACATCGCGCGAGACCTCGAGCTTCGCCTCGTTCACGTACGCGTTGCCCGGTCCGACGATCTTGTCGACGCGCTCGACGTAGGCGAGGAAGCCGATCGCCTGCGGACCGCCGAGCGCCCAGACCTCGTCGACGCCGAGCAGGCGCGCCGCCGCGGCGACGAGCCCGGCGCCTGTCCGGCGGCGTGCAGACGACGATGCGGCGGACGCCCGCGACCTGTGCCGGCACGACGCACATGACGAGCGTCGAGACGAGGTTCCGCGGCACGTAGACGCCGACGGTGTCGAGCGGGAACCAGCGCCGCTCGAGCGTGCACGCCGGGCTCGACCTCGAGCGCGACGTCAGCGCGGGCGCTGCAGCTCGTGCCAGCGGCGGACACGGTCGGCGAGCGCGAGGATCGCCTCGCTCGCGGCAGCTCGTCGCGCGTCGGCGACGGCACCGCGCCGGTTCGACGCCGTCGAGCTCGAGCGCCCACTCGCGCACTGCGCCGAGCCCGCTCCTTGATCTCGCGCGACGATCGTCATGCCGCCATCCGCTCGACCGGGACGATCAGGATCGAAGAGCCGCCGGCCGCCTCGAGTTGCGGCAGCAGCTGCCAGACGTCGGCGGTCCGGACGAGCGCGTGCACCGCGACCATGCCGGGCTCGGCGAGCGGCAGCACGCTCGGCACGCGCGGCGCAACGAGACTCGCTGATCTCGGCGAGCGCCGACTCGGGTGCGTTCAGCATCACGTAGCGGTGCCGCCGCGCGTCGACGACCGCGCGCAGCATCGCCGCGAACGGCGCCGCCTCCGGCGTCGCCGCGCGACGAGAACCGCCTCCGACTCGAGCAGCGACGCCGAGCGAGCGGAGGCCGTTCGTGCGCAGCGTGCTCCCGACGAGACGAGGTCGACGATCGCGTCGGCGAGCCCGAGCCGCGGCGCGATCTCGACCGAGCCCGAGACGTCGACGAGCGTCACGTCGAACGGCAGCAAGCGCCGCGCGAGCCGCGGATAGACCGTCGCGACGCTGTCGCCGGCGAGATCGTCGAGCGACTGCGTGCTCGCGACTTCCTCGGGCACGGCGGCCTCGAGCCGGCACGACCCGAAGCCGAGCGGCAGGAGCTCGCGAACGACGGCGCCGCGCTCGCGCACGAGATCGATGCCGGTGATGCCGCAGTCGACGACGCCGTCCTGCACGTATTCGGGGATGTCGGCCGCGCGCACCAGCAGCACCTCGACCGGCGCGTTCCGGCAAGGGAACGCCAGCGCGCGGTCGCCGGGCTGCTCCGGGCCGAGCCCCGCGTCCTCGAGGAGCCTGTACGCCGGCTCACGGAGGCGACCCTTCGACGGAAGCGCGACCCTCAGGACGCCGCGCGGTCGAGCGCCAGCCGGTACCCGCCCTCGCCGTGCCGCAGCCAATGCGCCACGCGCGTCACCGTCGTCGTCGACGCGCCCGTTCGCTCCGCGATCTCGAGATACGGCAGTCCTCTCTCCAACAGGCGCACCACCTGCCAGCGATGAGCCATCGCCTCCAGCTCCGACAGCGTGCACAGGTCGCGGAAGAACGTCTCCAGCTCTCCCCTCGTCTCGAGGGTCGAGACCGTCTGGAAGAGCTCTCGCATCTCTTTCGTCCGCCATGAGTGTCGCGCCCGCTCGGTCGCCATACGTGCACTCATGTTAACACGTTAACATATCAACATGTGGTTCGACCTGGAGATCGAGGTGATTCCGGCCGTCGACGTGCTCGGGGACGAGGCGGTGCGGCTCGACCGCGGGCGCTACGACGAGGTCGTCGAGCGGGCGAGCGACCCGGTAGCGCTCGCCGCGCATTGGCTGGAGTCCGGGGCACGACGCATCCATCTCGTCGACCTCGACGGCGCGCGCAGCGGCACGCTTCGCCTCGCGCTCGTGGAGGAGATCGCGGCGCTCGGGGCGCCGGTGCAGGCGTCCGGAGGAATTCGGTCGCTCGCCGATGCCCGCGCCCTGCTCGGCGCCGGAGCAGATCGGATCGTCGTCGGCACTGCAGCATGGCCCGACCCAAGCCCGTGGCTCGAGCTCGGCGACGCGCTGGTGCTCGCGATCGACGTCCAGGACGGCGAGCTGCGCACGTCCGGCTGGACCGAGCCCGCGCACCTTCACCTCTCGGATGCGCTCGAGCGCGCCGCCGGCGCCCGCGCGCTCGTCACCGCGATCGATCGCGACGGCACGCTGGCCGGGCCGGACCTCGAGCTCGTCACCGAAGCTGCGGCGGCGGGCGTTCGGGTGCTCGCGGCCGGGGGCGTTCGATCGCCGGGCGACGTCGTCGAGCTCGCGGCCGCCGGCGCCGAAGCGGCAGTCGTCGGACGTGCGTTGTTCAGTCCGCGGGCCGCGACAGCGCGCGGCCCGCGGACGGACGTCACGGCCTAGGCGGCGAGACGCTTCCTCGCCTTCTGGAGCGAAGGCAGCGCGGACTTCGTCTTCGCGAGCACGCGCGCCCGCACGTCGACCGAGGCCGGCTTCGGCCCGATCGTGATCTCTTCGCCCGTGGCCGGGTTGCGGCCGGTGCGCGCCTTGGTCGCGGGCTTCACGCGAACCGTGAGCTGCACGAGATTCCCGATCTTGACCTTCTCGGCGTTGCCGATCTCGCCGAGGATGACTTCCTCGAGCGCCTGGATCGCGCCCTTCGCCTGCGCGCGCGAGAGGCCCGACCGCTCGGCAACGGCCTCGGCCAGCTGACTTTGAGTAAGAGGCATTCCTTCTCCTTGGATTTGACTGCGACGGGATTCAAGCTGGCCTTGCGGACGTTCGGCGTCAGTAGTCGCGAACGATGGTCTCGAGCCGCCTGGTGTAGGCGTCGAGCCGTAAGCCGTCGTCGGCGTATGCCCGCTGCGCCAGCGCGTTGAAGTAGCCGGTCACGCCGGGCCTCCACCCTTCGATCGCCGTCCGGACCTCCCAGATCCACGAGTCGACGCGAGGGTCGGTCGAGCCGGGCTGAAGCTGCTCACGCAGCCTTCGGCCCTCGTCGAGGCGACGGGCCAGCACCTCGTGCCCCTCGGGCATACGTGGCGGCGGAGCCGGGGCCTCGACCGGCGGCTCCGCCTCAGGCGCGATCGCCGTCCCGTCCGACGCGGCGGCGGCGATGAGGAGCATCACCGCGAGGCTGGCCGTGAGACCGATCAGCCCGGCGAGCGCACGGGCACCTCCGCTCGCGCCGCCGACCGCCCAGATCGCAAAGGCCACAGAAAGACCGCAGCAGACCGCGGTCGAGACGAGGAACCGGGTCGAGGTCAGGACGCGCTCCACGAAGCGGAGCCAACACCACGAACCTAGGAAGAACCGTAGAGACCGGAAGGAGCCTCGAGCGACCGCCCGAACTTGCGCCAATGCCCCAGTTCAGCGCCTTCGGTGAGGACGCGTTCGGCCGGCGGGCGGAAGCTGCCGCACGCTTCTTCGGCACGCCGCAGTACATCCTCGGCCAGACGCTCATCGTCATCATCTGGATCGCGCTGAACGCGGTCGCCGTCGGGCTGCGATGGGACCCATACCCATTCATCCTCTTGAACCTCGCGTTCTCGACCCAGGCGGCCTACGCGGCGCCTCTGATCCTGCTCGCGCAGACGCGTCAGGTCGAGCGCGACAAGGACGCGTCCGACAAACTGGAAGCGCACCGCGAAGAGGTGACGAAGGCGATGCAGCGGCGCGAGTCGGCGCTCAAACGCGAGACCGACGAACTGAAGGCGCTGCTGCAGTCGAACACGGACCTCACGCAGCAGGACAAGGAAGTGACCGAAAAGGTCGAAGCTCTGACGCGCGAGATCCACGCGCGCCTGACCTCGACCTGATCGGCGATCAGGCGGCGAGCGTCACGCCGCGCGTCTGCGCGATCACGTCGCGGTACCAGTAGAAGCTGTCCTTCGGGATGCGTTCGAGCGTCGGGTAGTCCACGAAGACCAGGCCGAAGCGCTTCGAGTAGCCCTCCGCCCACTCGAAGTTGTCGAGCAGCGACCAGACGAAGTACCCGCGCACGGGCACGCCGTCCGCCATCGCCGCTGCCACTTCGGCCGAGATACGCGTCGAGGTACCTGATTCGCTCGAGATCGTGGATCGCACCGTCGTGCGTGCGAACGTCGCTGAAGGCAGCGCCGTTCTCCGCGACGAACAGCGATTGGACGCCGTACTCACGGTGGAGACGCGTCAGCACCTCACGGATCCCGGCCGGGTAGATCTCCCAGCCCATCGCCGTGAGCTCGCCGGCCGGCGCCCGCACGTCGAGCGGCATCCCGCCCTCCGGGGTCGCCCGCACGAATCGACGCGAGTAGTTGTTCGCACCGACGAAGTCGAGCGGCGTCGCGATCACGGGGAGGTCTCCTTGCTCCATCGCCGGGACCTGACTGCCGAAGTGCTCGAGCATGTCGGCGGGGTATTCGCCGTGGAAGAGCGCGTCGAAGAACCAGCGGTTCATCGTGCCGTCGGCCACGCGGGCCGCTGCGACATCCTCCGGCGAATCCGTCCACGGATACACCGGCCACGAGTCGATGACGATGCCGACCTCCGCTCGCCGTGCGTGGCGACGCAGCTCACCAACAGCCCAGCCGTGAGAGAGCAGCAAATGATGCGCTGCCGCCAGCGCCTCGGCAGTGCTCCGATGACCTGGGGCATGGATGCCGAGCCCGTAGCCGAGCCACGAGGCGCACGCCGGCTCGTTGTGTGTGATCCAGTGGCCGACACGGTCGCCGAGCCGCTCCCCGACGGCAGCGGCGTACTCGACGAACGCTTCGGCCGTAGACCGCAGCGGCCAGCCGCCACCGTCTTGCAACGGCTGCGGCAAGTCCCAGTGGAAGAGGTTGACGTACGGCTCGATGCCGGCTGCGAGGAGCTCGTCGACCAGCCGGTCGTAGAAGTCGAGACCGCGGACGTTGACGGGGCCTCGTCCCGCAGGGATGACGCGCGGCCACGAAACCGAGAACCGAAATGCGTCGAGACCGAGCGAGCGCATCACATCGATGTCCTGACGACACTTCCCGTAGAAGTCGCAGGCGACGGCGCCGCTCGTGCCGTCCTTGATGTTGCCGGGAGCAGCGCAGAAGCGATCCCAGATGCTCTCACCGCGGCCGTCGGCGTCGACGGCGCCTTCGGTCTGATACGCAGAGGTCGCCGCTCCCCACACGAAGTTCACCGGGAACGGACTGAGAAATGTCATCGTTTCCTTCCTTTCATACCGCCACCCTCGCGAGGTGGTCCGGGCCGACGGACACGAGCGCTGTCGGAACTTGCTCGGAGTCGAAGGCGTAGTTCGTGTCGTTGCTCCACTTCTGATGCAAGTGCGGGACCGCCGCGAGCAGCGATCGGGTGTAGGGATGTCTCGGGTCGCCGAACACCTCGCGCGTCGGGCCGCTTTCGACGACGGCGCCGCGGCGGAGGATCAGCGTTCGATCGCTGATGTAGTTGCCGAGCGAGAGGTCGTGGGTGATGAAGAGGATCCCGAGCCCTCGCGCCTTCAGCGCGCCGAGCAGGTTCAAGACGTCGATTCGCGTCGACGCGTCGAGCATGCTGATGATCTCGTCGGCGACGAGAAACTCGAGGTCGAGGAGCAGCGCGCGCGCGACGAGCAGCCGCTGCAGCTGGCCGCCGCTCAACTGGTGCGGAAACTTGTGCAGGACCTGGCCGGGATCGAGCGATACCGCCTCGAGCGACGCTTCGATCTTCGAACGCCACGTCGCCCGGTCGACGTGCGGGAAGTAGGCGATCTTGACCAGCTCGAGGACCCGGTCGGCCTTGTACACCGGGTTGTACGAGCTGAACGGATCCTGGAAGACGCCCTGCGCGTGGCGGTAGTACGCCTTCAGCCGGTGATCGCTGTAGGTGGAGACGTCGTCGCCCTTGAACCGGATCGTGCCGCTCGTGACCGGTGACAGCCTGAGGATCATGCGGCCGATCGTCGACTTGCCGCTCCCGCTCTCGCCGATCAGCGAGACGACCTCGCCCGCCCGCACGTCGAACGAGACGTCGCTGACCGCGGTGAGCCGGCGCGTCCCGAACGAGCCGACGCGGTAGACCTTGCGTGCACCCGTCCAGCTCGAGGAGAGCGCTCATGCCGCCGCCTGCCAGCACGCGACCTGATGCCCGGGCGACCTCCCGGAACGGCGGCCTCCGGCTGCACGCTTTCGTCGCGAGCGGGCAGCGGTCGCGGAAGCGGCACCCCTCCGGCGGATCGAGCAGCGCGGGTGGTGTCCCGGGGATCCCGGTCAGCTTCTTCGTCTCGTACCTGACGCCGATCTCCGGAAGAGAGGAGATCAACAACTTCGTGTACGGATGACGCGGGGACTCGATGATCTCGGCGGCCGACGCCTTCTCGGCGAGCTGGCCGCCGTACATGACGAGGATCGTGTCGGCGACCTGGTAGAGGATCGAGATGTCGTGGGTGATCACGGCCATGCTCTTCACGAAGCCGCGGTCCCGGAACTCGACGAGCATCTTCGCGACCGCCTTCTGCGTCGAGACGTCGAGCGCCGAGGTGATCTCGTCGGCGATCAGGAGCGAAGGGTCGAGCAGCGTCGAGATGACCATCACCGTCCGCTGCTTCATGCCGCCCGAGAGCTCGATCGGATAGAGGCGGAGCACGCCGGCATCGAGTCCGACGAGCTCGAGCCGCCGCAGGAGCTCCGGCTCCAGCGACCCGTAGTCGAAGCCGCGGGACTTGAGGAGCTCCTCGAGCATCCGGCCGACCCGCCGCGTCGGGTTGAGCGCGCTCATCGCGTATTGCGGGATGACCGAGACCCGGGAGAAGCGGTACTGGTTCATCGCCTCGAAGTCCCAGATCGGGAGCGGCGCTCCGTCGAGCTCGACCGTGCCGCCGACGTACTTCATGCGACCCGCGAGGTACACGAGGCTGTTCCCGAGGCTCGACTTCCCGCACCCGGACTCGCCGGCGACGCCCATGATCTCGCCGTCCGCGATCGAGAAGGTGACGTCGTCGACCGCGCGAACGTCGCCGCGCACGGTGCGGTAGTACACCTTCAGGTCGGAGACGTCGAGGCTCATCCCTACATGCTCCGGAGCCGCGGGTTGAAGACCTCGTCGAGCCCGACGTTCATCACGTAGAGCGAGCCGACGATTGCCATCATCGCAAGGCCGGGCGGCAGGAACCACCACCACAGATGGAGCTGCAGGGCGGCGTTCTGCACCGACAGCTGCATCATCATCCCGAGCGAGATCGTGTTCGAGGGGCCGAGGCCGATGAAGTCGAGCGTCGCGGCGATCAGGATCGCCCCACCGAACAGAAGGATGAACATCATGAAGAGGTACGAGCTCATGTTCGGCGCGATCTCG
>CAWHQF010000025.1:0-34781 GCA_963831475.1 uncultured Alphaproteobacteria bacterium | reverse complement strand
CAAGCCCGCCGCCCATTTCCTTGAGCACGGCGTCCACATATTCCTTCTTCGGCTCGACCGGTGTCTTGCCGGTCACCTGAACGACCTTGTAGCCGCCATCCTTCAGCTTTTTTAGGATCTCGGGCAGCGCTTCGGAAGTCGCGTGCTGGAAATCATGCATCAGGATAATGCCCTTGCCGTGCTTTTCGAGCTTCGCCATAACCGATTTGATCACCTGGTCAGGCTTGCGCATCTTGAAATCGAACGAGTCCATGTCGGTCGAAAAGATGCCGACATTCCGATCGCCAAGATATTTCACCATTTCGGGCGGATTGCGCAGCGCGGGGAAGCGGAAGAACGGGCCAACCGGTTTGTTGCCGAGTGCGACACTTACCGCGGCTAGGCCCTTTTCAATTTCATCCGTGGCTTCTTGCGGGGTAACCCGCGTTAGATCCTTGTGCGACCAGGTGTGCGAGCCGATGGTATGACCGGCTGCGGCAACTTCCTTGAGAATTTCAGGATGCCAGCCTGCATGCTTGCCGATCGGGAAAAACAACGCCTTGGTGCATTGATCGGCGAGCGCCTTGAGGACGCGGGGCGTATTTCCCGGCCACGGTCCATCATCGAAGGTCAGCACGACCTCATGATCGCGCAAGAAGTCGTAAGCCTTGAATTGTTCGAAGCCGAAACCCGGGCCGCCGGTGGTATCGATCTGCACTACGCGCGTAACGCCAAGTGCGTTCGGGTTATTGCAGCTCGCTACTGCGGGTGCCGGCGCTGCTGGTGGAGCGGCGGCAGGTGCGGCAGGTGCGGCCATCGGCGCGGAAGCGGGGGCCTGTGTGTTTTGAGCCCAGGCGGGAATCACCGCCGATACCGACATTGCCAAAGCAATCGCCAAAGCGCTGCGCATCACGTTCTCCATACGCGGTAAGAGTCCATATTCGAAAAATCTAATCTATTCATCGCGGCTTTGATCTACCAAGTCAACGCCATGCATAAATACCTCGGTTTTTTCGATATTTGTTGGTCAGAAAGCCGTTAAACCCTGATCATTCGGGCTCAAAGGCGCGTTGCTTCGGGCCTTTATCGCGCCTATCTAAGTTAACTGTGATGGTTCTCGGAGGCTGATTCATGCCGGCGATCGTGTCCAACGCTTCGTTGTCGCGGCCGATGTTGTTGCTGGCGCTTGTTGGCGGCGCGTTGGCTTCGGTGACCTTCGGGCTTTGGGCCTATTACGGTACCGCGGTGTTTCTCGAGATGGTGCGCACCGGCTGGCTGGCGTGCTTCTGACGCAAGTTGAATTCCGATGACGACACGAACGTCGCAAATTCTGTTGGTCGTTACTGCCTTTCTGACAGGGCTGGTCGTTTTTGCCGGCGTGTTTCTTTACGCGACGGGGAACTTTTCCGGCGCGACCCGGATGGCAGGGTCTGCGATCGGTGGCCCGTTCAAGCTTGTCGATCAGAATGGCAAGCCCATCACCGATGCGGACATGAAGGGCCGCCCGTACCTGGTATTTTTTGGTTACACACACTGCCCCGATATTTGCCCGACGACATTGTTTGAGGTGTCCGAGGTCATGCAGGCGCTGGGCAAGGATGCGGACCGTACCGGTGCGCTGTTCATCACCGTCGATCCGGAACGGGATACCCCCGCGGTCATGAAGGATTATTTGTCGAGCTTTGATCCGCATCTGCGCGGCGCGACCGGCGATTCCGCCGCGGTCGATGCGGCGGAAAAGGCCTATCGCGTGTACGCGAAGAAGGTGCCGACCGGAAACGGCGAGTACAGCATGGATCACACAGCGCTTGTCTATCTGATGGACAAGCAGGGACGTTTTGTTGCGCCGTTCAGCCTCAAACGGCGTCCCGAGGACGCAGCCGCGGATTTGCGGCGTTATTTGTAGCGTCGATCCATATCTGCGGAATTTCGCCGCGGTGCATCAGCTCGGTGATGTGCGCATTAAGCTTAAGCAGCGCGGATGTGAGGTTTTCGAGGTGCGGCGGACCATCGAGGCCGTGCTCGGTCTTGTTCCACCGCCATGGGGCAGAAATGATCTCGCGCGCCGCCCACCAACCGGCGATTGAGAGCAGCAGCCAGTAGAGTGGCGTCAGCAGGAGGACGGGCGCCCTGTTCAACATTCCCCGTTGCCACAGGCCAAGGAATCCGAGCGAGGCGGAGACAAAATAACCAAATCCGGCAGCTGCAAGAACATGCGTCAGTCGGAAGTCTCCTGCCGGAGAGCCGGCGGCCCAATCCCAGACCAGTTCGACCAAAAACAGCGGGTGGGCCAGAGCTACCAGCGCGTTGCCGCCGATGACGAACTGAAATGTGAGGAAACCGGACAATCCGAGTTGGCGGAATAGGTAAAACGGGTTGCGCATATGAACCAACCACGTCTGCATCCAGCCCTTGAGCCACCGTGAACGCTGCCGCAACCAGTCGTAGGCCCTGACGGGAGCCTCTTCGTAGGTCGTGGAATCGATTACGCCGCACCGATAGCCGTAGCGGGCAAGCCGCACGCCGAGGTCGGCGTCCTCGGTCACGTTGTAGGCGTCCCAATTGCCGACCTCACGCAGTGTCGACGTACGAAAATGATTGGAAGAGCCGCCGAGTGGCAGCGGCAAACCGAATGCGGCGAGCCTTGGAAGAAAAATGTCAAATTGCCCAGCATATTCGGCGGCAAAATAACGTGCGAGCCAGCTCGTGTTTGTATCTATGCACAGACGCGCTTGCACGCAGGCAAGGTCATTGCCCGATGAATGAAAGGCTTCCACGGCGCAGCGGAGCTGATCTGGTTGCGGACGGTCTTCGGCGTCATAGATCACCGTAAACTCCCCGCGCGCGAAGCCCAGCGCAAGATTGAGCGCTTTCGGCTTTGTGCGTGGCTCGGTCGGAGGCGCGGGGATGACCGTGACGGGAATGGAATGCTTGCGTTTGGTGATTGCTGCACGCGTCTCAGGCTCGTCGGCTTCGACGACGAGAATGACATCCAGTTTTGCGGCGGGGTAGTCGAGCCTTTCAATTCCCGAAAGGAGTTGATCGACGACCCTCGCTTCACGGCGAAGCGGAAGAATGATGCTGTAGACCGGCAGGTCCGCATCGGAAGGGGTGGTGGCTAATGGCCTTTGTGACCCTGCCGGCCACGACCCACACCCGACAATAAGTAGACGAAACGCTGCCGGCAGGACCGCAAGGGTGCAGAGCGCGAACGAGCTGTTCGTGTTGGAGATGGCAGCGACAGCCAACCCACCGATCAGCAATGGAACGAGACGGGCAAGTTTCCGCAGGGTTCCTGCCGAGAATTCCGGCTGCGCGGACTTGAGTTGCTCCGAGGCCCGCGTGGCGGCAGCTTTCAGGACATCCTCGATGCTTGCGCCAAGTGCAAACGCTCGGCGCTGCGCGGCTGTGCCTGCAAAACTGCCGGGCGATTTCCGCGGCTCACTGCTTCGGGATGCATTCCGCCGCTCCCATTGCCGTTTCCGGAAATTCCAGAACCGTGGTGGGGAACGCTTGTCTTCAGCATAGATTCTCAAAGTGCGGGTGCCGGTCGCACCCCCAACGCAAATCCCCATACACCACCCAACGCATGTACTCAGCTTTTCGGTGATGTTATTAGAAATACAACCTTTAGGCGAGTCGAAAATTTAAGCCGCGCGAACCGATCGCCGGTGTTAGAAGGCGCCATCCATGTCGGAGTTCATGTCACATTACGTGGTACCGGCCGCCATCGTAGCGGTCGCAATCGTGCTTTTGCTCGGCCTCGTCAATATGATGCGGGGCGGCTCACCGAACCGTTCCCAGAAGTTGATGCGCCTGCGTGTTTTACTGCAGTTCGTCGCCATTATCGTGATTATGGTGACGATATGGGCCTTGGGCCGCTAAGTGGACAGAAGCCGGACGGCGGTCACTTCATCGGCGCCGCGCGCATGTACTCGACTTTTTCCTTCTGCACTTTGACCTTCTTTTTCTTCTTGGCAGAGTAGTCGGCACTCACGGATTTTGCCGCGTGCAGACCGGAGCCGCAGGCCAAGGCAGGCGCGGTTGCAGGCATTGCTAGGAAGGCAGCGGCAATGGCAATCGGCAGAACACGCATGAGCGTCACCCCGTTTTTGAGATTGAAACCAGCTTAGATAAAGCCTACCTCGAATTTGCGACCTGGAGAATGCCTTCGCGAGGCCGATATGGTTGTGCTCAACCGAATTTATACGCGAACCGGCGACGACGGCACGACGTCACTCGGTACTGGTGACCGACGCAAGAAATACGACCTGCGGGTTGAGGCCTATGGCACCATCGATGAGGTCAATGCCGTCATCGGGTTGGTGCGCCTGCACACCGCAGGTCAATCGGCGCTAGATGCCGCCCTCGGCCGTATCCAGAACGATCTGTTCGATGTTGAGGCAGACCTGTGCCTCGCCGAAAAGGGGCCGGGCGGGGCGCGCTTGACTGTGACTGACGCGCAGGTCGCCTGGCTGGAAGGCGAGATCGACCGGCTCAACGCCGACCTTACGCCGCTAAAGTCCTTCATTTTGCCTGGGGGCAGCCCTGCATCGGCCTATCTCCACCTGGCACGGACGATCTGCCGGCGGGCGGAACGGATCATGGTCGCGCTCAAGGACAAGCCGGGCGAGGGGGTATCGTCGCCGTCACTTCGCTACGTCAATCGGCTTTCGGACTATCTGTTTGTCGCCGGGCGCCATGCCAACGACAAAGGTGTGGCTGACATCTTGTGGACGCCCGGCCAGAACCGATAGGTCTTACTGCGTCGCAGCATAAACGTTGACAGGCCGACGCCACGACCTTTAGCTTCCGCCGGCTCTGCACTCGTGCCCGCGCGGGATGGGGAATCATGAAAATTCTGGTGCCCGTGAAACGGGTGGTCGATTTCAACGTCAAAATTCGCGTCAAACCGGATGGCTCCGGTGTTGAGCTTGCCAACGTAAAGATGTCGATGAACCCCTTCGATGAGATTGCCGTCGAAGAGGCACTTCGTCTGAAGGAAGCCGGAAAGGCGACGGAAGTCGTGGCTGTGTCGATTGGCTCCGCACAAGCCTCCGAAACGATCCGAACCGCGCTCGCCATGGGTGCCGATCGGGGAATCCTCGTGAAGACGGACGTGGCTGTTGAACCTCTTGCCGTTGCAAAAATCCTCAAGAGCATCGTCGACGCGGAAAAGCCCGGCCTCGTCATCATGGGCAAGCAGGCGATCGACGATGACAGCAATCAGACCGGCCAGATGCTTGCAGCGCTTCTGGCCTGGGCACAGGGGACTTTTGCGTCCAAGCTCGCGATCGAGGACGATGCCATCAGCGTCACGCGTGAAGTAGACGGCGGCCTGCAGACCGTGAAGCTTAAGATGCCGGCGATCATCACGACCGATCTGCGGCTGAACGAGCCCCGTTACGCCTCGCTCCCGAATATCATGAAGGCGAAGAAAAAGCCGATCGATGAAAAGTCGCCAGATGCTTATGGCGTCGACATAAAGCCCAGGCTGCAGGTGCTCAAGACATCCGAGCCGCCTGGCCGCAAATCCGGAGTGAAGGTCGGTTCAGTGGCTGAGCTCGTCAGCAAACTCAAAGACGAGGTGGGGGTAATCTAGATGACCACACTTCTCGTCGCCGAGCACGACAACAAGACGATCAAGGATGCAACCAGCAAAGCTTTTGCAGCCGCCAAGGCAATCGGAGGCGACGTTCATGTGCTTGTCGCGGGCAAAAGCTGCAAACCGGCAGCGGATACGGCGGCAAAGCTTGACGGCGTCAAAAAGGTTCTTGTCGCCGACGCCGCGGCTTACGAGCACCAGCTCGCTGAACCGCTTGCCGCGCTGATTGTTTCGCTGGCCGGAAACTATGATGCAATCGTCGCGCCGGCCACGACAACCGGCAAGAATGTGATGCCGCGCGTGGCGGCACTGCTCGACGTCATGCAGATTTCCGACGTCACCAAGGTGGTTTCCCCCGATACATTTGAACGGCCGATCTACGCCGGCAATGCGATCCAGACGGTAAAGTCGATGGATCCGAAAAAGGTCATCACGGTACGAACCTCGACCTTTCAGGCCGCCGGCGCCGGGGGCTCAGGCAGCGTCGAAACGGTCGCAGCCGCCGCCGATCCGGGCCTTTCGACATTCGTGGGCGAACAACTCTCGAAGTCGGATCGACCCGAACTGACCTCGGCCAAAATCATCATTTCCGGCGGTCGCGCCATGCAGAGCCGCGACAATTTCACAAAGTACATCGAGCCGGTTGCCGACAAGTTGGGCGCTGCGATGGGCGCCTCGCGCGCGGCGGTTGATGCAGGCTATGCGCCAAACGACTGGCAGGTCGGTCAAACCGGCAAGGTGGTTGCCCCCGAGCTTTACATCGCTGTCGGAATTTCTGGGGCAATTCAGCATCTCGCAGGGATGAAAGACTCCAAAGTGATTGTTGCTATCAATAAGGATGAGGAGGCTCCGATCTTTCAGGTTGCTGATTACGGCCTGGTCGCGGACCTCTACCAGGCGCTGCCGGAGCTCGCGACGGAACTCGATAAGATCAAGCGTTGACTACAATCCAATTTTATTGTTCCGCCGGTGGCGCGGCACGGGAGTAAGTCGTAAAAGTGCACCGAAACAACGAAATTTAACCGGATTCGAAGCCGAGTCTTCGCATCGATCGGACATGAACATGGTCAAGATTCAGAGTGTCGGGGTAATCGGTGCCGGCCAGATGGGCAACGGCATTGCGCATGTCTGCGCGCTCGCAGGATACTCCGTAATGCTCAACGACGTGTCGCCGGATCGTATCAAGGCCGGCATGGCGACCATCAACGGTAACATGGCGCGCCAGGTCGGCAAAAAGGCGATCAGCGAAGAGGACCGGAAGACTGCCTTGGGCCGCATCAAGCCCGCAGAAAAGTACGATGGCCTTGCGGGCTGCGATCTTGTCATCGAGACTGCGACCGAAAAAGAAGAGGTCAAGCGCAAAATATTTTCGGAACTCTGCGCCTCGCTCAAATCCGATGCCATCGTCGCGACCAACACCTCGTCGATCTCGATAACGAGGCTTGCCGCCTCGACCGACCGGCCCGAGCGGTTCATCGGCATTCATTTCATGAATCCAGTGCCGCTGATGGAATTGGTCGAATTGATCCGTGGAATTGCGACCGACGATGCCACGTTCGAGACAAGCAAGGCATTTGTCACGAAGCTCGGGAAAACCATCGCGGTGTCGGAGGATTTTCCGGCCTTCATCGTCAATCGTATCCTGTTGCCGATGATCAACGAGGCGATCTACACGCTCTATGAGGGAGTCGGCAACGTGGAATCGATCGATACCGCCATGCGCCTTGGCGCCCACCATCCGATGGGTCCGCTCGAGCTCGCCGATTTCATCGGGCTCGATACCTGCCTGTCGGTGATGCAGGTGCTTTACGAAGGACTTGCCGACTCGAAATACCGGCCCTGTCCGCTGCTCGTGAAATATGTTGAAGCCGGCTGGCTCGGCCGCAAGACCCAGCGCGGCTTCTATGACTATCGCGGCGAGAAGCCGGTCCCGACGCGATAGCTCGCCGGGAGCACAAAATTTACGCAACGGCCGCGGGTTTCTCGACAAAATCCTTCATCTGCGCGTCGAGTGCCAGCTCGTTTCGAATTGGGCTATTTCAGCCGCAACAGCCGCCCCTCGGCGCCGCCGCTTCATATTCGTCGTGGCGACGCACCCAGGACATCGACGAGGGCAGGGCGTCTTCGTCACGGCCCTTTGGCGCCATGTCGAGGAAATTGTAGGTGCCCACAAGAATATCGAGGCCGCGGGCATAGGACGAATAGGAGTGGAATACTTCGCCGCGTTCATTCCGGGCGAAAGCACTTAAGCCCGGTGCTTCCTCGCTCGGAAATTCAGTCATCGTGTAGTTGTACTCGACCTTCCCCCGTGCCTTCTCCTCCGGGGTAAACGAGACATGGAAATCGCGATTGAAGTCGGAGCCGTAGGACGAAACCCATTTGAATTTCCAGCCCATGCGCTTTTTATAGGCTTCGATTTCGGCAAGTGGCGCACGCGACACCACGACCAGTGACACGTCACGCTGTGCGAGATGGGCCACGGCACCGTCGAAATGATCGGCCAGGAACGAGCAGCTCGGGCAGCCTTGTACCCAACCTGGTCCCAGCATGAAGTGGTAGACGATTAGCTGGCCTTTGCCGCCGAACAGATCGGCGAGCTTTTCCTTGCCCTGCGGGGTGTCGAACACATAGTTTTTTTCGACCTTGACCCAGGGCAGATCACGACGCGCCGAGCTCAACTGGTCGCGCGCCTTGCTGAATTCCTTTTCCTTGGCGAGCAGCGCCTTGCGCGCCGCCAGCCATTCGTCCTGCGAAACGATTTTGTGTTGCATGAATTCCTCCACTATCCCTATGCAGGTGTCATCCAGCCGACGCCTGCGCCTCCCGGTTCGCGCAGGATGGCGATGCGTCCGACATTGGGTACGTCAAAGATGGGCCGCATCAGCTTTGCCCCGGCGGATTCCGCCTTTTTGACCCGGCTGTCGACGTCGTCGACGGCGAGATATGACATCCATCCCTCCGGCACGCCGTCAAATTGCGGGCTGCTCAACGGAAAAATGTCGCCCGCAGCTTCGCCATTCGCCTTCGCGACCCAATAGGTGCCGTCCGGCATGGGCATCGCCTCGAAATTCCAGCCCACGGTATCGCGGTAGAATTTCTTTGCTTTTTCCGGATCGCGAGTCATTAGCTCATTCCAGTAGAACGTTCCGTGCGACCAATTGTGCGGCATGGGCAACTCCTGTCACTAAGCGGTTAGATATTTGTCCAGCTTGTCCATCGCGCCGTTCCAGCCGTTCTGGTGCCGGTCGCGGGCTTCGTCGTCGAAGAACTGCTCGTGCGTGAGCGTCATGACGGTGCCATTTCCATCACTGCGGAATGTGATGGTCACCAGCGAATCGCGTTCTGGTGTCGACTTCCACGCCCAGGTGAATACGAGTTTCTCGTTTGGAATGAACTCGCGATAGACGCCGCCGACATCGTGTTCCTGTCCGTCAGGCGATTTCATGAGCCAGCGGTAACGCCCTCCGGAACGCGGATCATTCTCGGCGCTCAGCACCTTGACTTCGCCGGGCCCCATCCAGCGCTTTACTTTTTCCGGGTCGGTCCACGCGGCGAAGACTTTTTCCGGCGGCGCGTTGAAGCGGCGCTTGATGGTAAGGCTCGGCTTGGTGGCTGTGGCCATTGATCTTCCTCCAGGAAAGCAGCAAGTCGATCGAGACGCTCGGTCCAGAATTTCAGGTAACGATTGAGCCAATCATTGGCTTCGCGCATCGGTTCCGCCCGCAGGCGGCAGCTCACGATGCGGCCGCTCTTTTCGCGTCCGACGAGTCCGGCATCGGACAACACGCCGAGATGTTTCATCACCGCCGGCAGCGACATTGAAAAGGGTTCCGCCAGTTCGCTGACTGACAGACTTTCCATTTCGCTCAGCCGCGCCAGCATTGCCCGCCGTGTCGGATCAGCGAGGGCCGCGAAGGTTCGATCAAGGCTGGGTTGATAGTAAACCATATGGTTAAGTATACGACGGCCCGCTGCACTGTCAAGCCCCGCTCCCGCGCATTTACAGTTCGTTGATAAAGCGCCCGTAGAACCGGCGGCGGGATGGATCCGTCTTCAATCGCTGCCGCGCTGGTCGGCTCGCAGATGAGCAATGTGCAGATGGCCCTCGCGGCCAAGATGCTGCGCATGAATGCGGATGCCGCTTCCGCCATTGTGCAGGTATTAGACGCCGCGCAACAGAATCTCGCGAGCCTCGCCAATGTGGCGCAAGGCGTCGGGCAGAACCTCAATATCAGCGCATAAGCTCCGATTGGCGGCTAGTTCAGCGCAGCCTCGATTAGCTTGATCGCATCGTCACTCGCCCATTCGGCAGGTCCGGCGATAGTACCGAGTTCACATCCGTGCGGGTCAAGCAGAAGGGTCGTCGGCATTCCGAATGCGCGGCCTATGGCCTTGAGGTCCTGGAATGCCCGCGCGCTTGAGTCGGCATAGTAGGCAAGCTTCTGTACGCCGACCTCTTTGAGCCAGGCCTTCGGCTTGTCGGCATCGCGGGTGTCGATATTGACGGCGACGACCTCGAACCCCGGCCCGCCCAACCGCTGCTCCAACGCGTCGAGCGCGGGCATTTCCTTGCGGCAAGGCACACACCAAGTGGCCCAAAGATTGAGAAGGACGGTTCGCCCGCGCCAATGCTCCAAAGTGAGCTGCTTGCCGGTCGAGTCGTTGAACGCCAGAGCAGGTACCCTGAGCGGGCTCTTGGCAACGTTAACGGCAGCCACTTCCCCACGTGCAAAAGGTGCCATTTTCTTGGCCAATTCGACTGCGGGCCGGCAGGCAGCATCCCCGCCCGCATTGCGCGTTAGGGTCGCAATCCCGTATACCCCCGCCAGTCCAACGGCGACCCCGGCGATTCCACCTGCCAAAACCATGGCGAGGCGTCTTTTGGCGGCAGCTGGTTGGGACTGGGTCATGAGCGGCTTGGTGAATATGCCATGAGCAACAAAATGTGGGGTGGGCGGTTCACGTCAGGCCCCGGTGCGATCATGGAGGAGATCAACGCCTCTATCGATTTCGACCGGCATCTTTACCGCCAGGACATCGCTGCGTCCAAGGCCCATGCCGGCATGCTGGCCAAGCAAGGCATCATTACGGCCGACGATGCAAAAAAGATTGCTCACGGTCTAGACACGATCCTGTCAGAGATCGAAGCGGGGAAGTTCTCTTTCAAGCGCGCGCTTGAAGACATCCATATGAACGTGGAAGGGCGGCTCTCCGAACTGATCGGGGAGGCGGCGGGTCGGCTGCATACTGCGCGCTCGCGTAATGACCAGGTCGCGACCGATTTCCGCCTGTGGATGCGGGACACCGTCGATGCAATCGACACTGTACTTGCGGGCTATCAGCGAGCCCTCGCAGAAAAAGCATTCACGCATGCCGCGACCGTCATGCCCGGCCTGACCCATTTGCAGACCGCACAGCCGGTGACCTTCGGCCACCATCTTCTTGCCTATGTCGAAATGGCTGCGCGCGACCGCGGCCGATTTGCCGACGCCCGCAAACGCCTGAATGAATTGCCGCTTGGCGCAGCGGCACTCGCCGGTACGTCATTTGCATTGGATCGGGATATGACCGCCGAGGCATTGGGTTTCGACCGGCCCATGCCGAATTCCCTCGACGCCGTATCCGCGCGGGACTTTGCTTTGGAAGTGCTGGCTGCCGCATCGATTGCCGCAGTCCATCTGTCTCGGCTCGCGGAGGAAATCGTACTGTGGACGTCTCCGCTCACGGGCCTCGTGAAGTTGTCGGACAAATTCACGACCGGCTCTTCGATCATGCCGCAGAAGCGCAATCCCGACGCGGCGGAACTTGTGCGCGCCAAGACCGGCCGCGTCGTTGGCGCGCTCACGGCACTTCTGCTCGTGATGAAGGGGTTGCCGCTCGCCTACGCGAAAGACATGCAGGAAGACAAGGAAGGAGCGATGGACGCGCTCGCGGCGCTCACGCTTTCGGTTGCCGCAATGACCGGCATGGTCGGCGATCTCGAACCGGACGCTTCGCGGATGAAGAAGGCCGCCGGCGAAGGCTACGCGACCGCGACCGATTTGGCCGATTGGCTGGTTCGCACATTGAAGATTCCATTCCGCGAGGCACATCATCTGACAGGTCGCATCGTCGCCAAGGCGGCAGAGATGGGGGTTGCCCTGCATCGGCTACCGCTCCCGGCCATGCGTGAAATAGAGCCGCGCATCAATGACGATGTGTTCAGCGTCCTGTCGGTCGACCGTTCCGTGAAGAGCCGGGTTAGTTTCGGCGGCACCGCGCCCAAAAACGTGCGCGTACAGGCCAGGAAATGGCTGCGGAAGCTGGAAAAGGAAAAATCCTGACTTCGCCATCTTCGCTTGTTTTGCTATCGTCTTTCCATGCAAGGAGCGCGTCCATTGACCCGTGACCGCCTGTTTTTTCGCCTGGCCCTGCTCGGCGTGCTCGCCGCCTCGCTGGGCCTGGGGGCGTGCGGGCGCAAGGGCCCGCTCGACCCGCCGCCGGGGGCGTCGCTCGCCGGCGATCAGGCAGCGCCGGCCGGCGCACCGGAGAGCGGCAACAGGGGTCCCACCGGGCCTGATGGGAAACCGTTGGCGCCGGGCGGTGTGAACAGGCGTATCCCTCTCGATGTTCTACTGAACTGAGCGTGCGATGCACCACTTCGCTTATCGCGACGGCGTCCTTCACGCCGAGTCGGTGAATCTGGACGCGCTCGCCAGCGCGGTCGGGACGCCGTTCTATTGCTACTCGACGGCCACGCTCACGCGTCATTACCAGGTATTTGCAGGCGCTTTTGCCGACGTGCCGTCGCTCGTCTGCTATGCGATGAAGGCCAACTCCAATCAGGCCGTTGTGCGCACACTCGCCAAACTCGGCTCGGGTGCCGATGTCGTGTCGGGAGGCGAGCTCAAGCGTGCCCGTCTGGCCGGAATGCCCGCTGACAAGATCATGTTTTCCGGCATCGGCAAGACTGCCGCCGAACTTGCGCTCGCGGTCGACGAAGACATTCTCTGTGTCAACGTTGAATCCGAACCCGAGCTCGAACTTCTGTCCTCGATTGCGTCGGCGAAGGGGCGCACCGCGAATATGTCGGTCCGCGTCAATCCCGACATCGATGCGAGGACCCACCACAAGATTGCAACTGGCAAGGCCGAAAACAAATTCGGGATTCCGATCAGTCACGCCCGCGAAATCTATGCCCGCGCCGCCAGGCTCAAGGGTCTCAAGGTCACGGGCGTTGACATGCATATCGGCAGTCAGATCACCGAGCTTGATCCGTTCGATAACGCGTTTGCGCTGCTGGCCGAGTTCGTTCGTACACTGCGTGCCGATGGCCACGCCATTGCACATGTCGATCTCGGTGGCGGGCTCGGAATCCCTTATCGCGACGACAACGAGCCGCCGCCGCATCCCGATGCCTACGCCGCTGTGGTCAAACGCGCGACACGCGACCTCGATTGCCGTCTGATCTTCGAGCCGGGCCGGCTTCTCGTTGGCAATGCCGGAATCCTCGTGACCCGGGTAATGTTCGTAAAACACGGCGACGCCAAGAACTTCGTTGTCGTCGACGCGGGCATGAACGATCTCATTCGCCCGACTCTCTACGACGCCCATCACGAAATTTGGCCCGTGGTTAAGCCATCCTTGCCGGCATCAAGGATACGGACCGATGTGGTCGGCCCGGTCTGTGAAAGCGGCGATTTTCTGGCGATTAACCGCGATATGGCGGAACCGCGGGGCGGTACACTGCTTGCGGTGATGTCGGCGGGTGCCTATGGCGCGGTCCAGTCCGGCACCTACAATACCCGGGCTTTGGTGCCGGAAGTGCTTGTCAATGGTGCCCAATGGGCGCTCGTGCGCCCGCGCCTTGAAGTTGACCAATTAATTGCGCTCGATCGCATGCCGGATTGGCTTTGAGCGCATAAATGGCCGCGTGGCCGGGTCGTCCGGCACGTGATAGCCTGCCGGATAATGAGATTCTCCTGAGCCCCGGCGACGGAGCGGCTTTTGGACGAGCTAAAAGAACCGATCGAGGCCAGCGACACGCCGACCCGGCTTCGGCTCGCGCGCGCGCTCAGACGCGCGCGCGGCGGCTTGTTGTGGGAACGGGTATGGCCCGGACTTGCCGGCATGGCGGTCGTGGTCGGCTTGTTCCTCGCGTTTTCCTGGGCGGGCCTCTGGCTGGTGTTGCCGCCAATCGCGCGCGCGATCGGTCTTGCCCTCTTCGTCATTATCCTCGCAGTGGCGTCATTGCCGCTGCTGATCCTGCGCCTGCCCAGCGTCAACGACGGCTTGCGTCGCCTTGATCGCAGCAGCGGCGAAACCCACCGCCCGGCAACGGCGGTCGTGGATCACATCGCCGCCAACAGCGAGGATCCGATCGCGCAGGCGCTGTGGCGCGCGCACGTCGAACGCGCCCTGCTGTCGGCACGCCGGATCAGGGCAGGGTGGCCGATGCCGCTGCTCTCGTTACGCGATCCGATGGCACTTCGTGCGCTGGTGCTCATTCTGGTGGTGGCGAGTTTCTTTGCGGCGGGCAACGAGCGCATGAAGCGTGTCGCTGCAGCTTTCGACTGGCACGGCGTTGTCGCGCCCGCCAACTTCCGTATCGATGCATGGGTCACGCCGCCGATCTATACAGGCCGGCCTCCGGTCATGCTGCCCGGCCTACGGCCCGGCGAAAATCCGCAGAACCCCGGCGCCGCACCCGTGGCGGTACCGGCCGGCAGCCAGGTCGTGATCCGGGCAACCGGAAAGGTGAACTTCGACATTGTCCGCAAAGGCGAGCTGGAGGAAGCGCCGGCCGAAGCGCATGCGCGCCTGCCGGCGGGAACGGAAGAGCGTCGGCTCGTGGTCAAGGGCGACGGGTCGGCCGCCATCCATGGCGTGCTCGGCACTGACCTCGTCTGGAATTTCAAGGCGATCCCAGATCGTGCGCCCACCATCGAATTGATCAAGGACCCTGAACGGCAAGCACGCGGGGCACTGCGGCTCGACTACAAAATGGACGACGACTACGGAGTGGTCGAGGCGAAGGCCACATTCGCGCTCAAGGAGGATCAGCCAGGCGACAAGCCGCGGCATCCGCTCTTCACTGCGCCCGACTATCCGCTCGCATTGCCACAGGCTCGCACGCGCGCGGGCACCGCGCAGACGACGCATGACCTGACCGAGCACCCGTGGGCCGGTTCGCAGGCCACCGTTACGCTGACGGCACGCGATGAGGCAGGCAATGAGGGACGCAGTGAGCCGCGCGAGTTGCAGCTTCCGCAGCGGATTTTCGTGAAGCCTTTGGCGCGCGCGCTGATCGAACAACGGCGTGACTTGGCGCTCGACGCCGAGACTAAACCGATAGTTCTCGCCGCGTTGGACGCACTCACGATCGCACCCGAACGGTTCACGCCGGAGCCGGGCGTCTACCTCGGCCTACGCTCGATCTATCACGACCTCGAGCACGCAAAGAGCGACGACGCGCTGCGCGAGGTGGTCGCGCGTATGTGGGACATGGCCGTTTCGCTCGAAGACGGAAATGTTTCGCAGGCCGAGCAGGCATTGCGCCAGGCGCAGGAGGCGCTGCGACAGGCGCTCGAGCGCGGTGCAACCGATGAAGAGCTCAAGAAGCTGATGGATCAGCTGCGGGCCGCCATGGACAAGTTCCTGCAGGCGCTTGCCGAGGAGATGCGCAAGAATCCGCAGCAGCTCGCGCGTCCGCTCGATCGCGATTCCCGCATGCTGAGCCAGAGGGATCTCAAGAGCATGCTCGATCGTCTGGAGAATCTGGCGCGGTCGGGCAATAAGGATGCCGCGCGGCAGTTGCTCGAACAACTGCAGTCGATGCTCGAGAATCTGCAAATGGCGAGGCCCGGCGCTTCGGGGGACGAAGATAGCGACGACGACATGATGTCGGCGCTTGATGAGTTAAGCGACATGATTCGCAAGCAGCAGCAATTGCGCGACAAGACCTACAGGCAAGGTCAGGACTCGCGGCGCGATCGCCAGCGGGGCCAACAACCCGGCCAGGACCAAATGGGTGATCTTCGCCAGGACCAGAAAGGCCTGCGAGATAGGCTCAACAAGCTGCTCGAGCAGTTGCGTCAGCGGGGGTTAGGGCAACAGGGCCAACAAGGTCAGCAGGGCCAGCAGGGCCAGAATGAAATGGGTCAGCTTGGCGATGCGGGTGAGGCCATGGGTCAGGCGGAAGGGCAGCTCGGCGAAGGCGACTCCGAGGGCGCCGTCGGCAGCCAAGGCCGCGCATTGGAAGCCATGCGCAAGGGTGCCCAGGGCCTGGCGCAATCGATGCAGCAGAGTATGGGGCCTGGTCCCAACGGCCGGCCCGGGCGTGGTCAAGCACGTGCTCAGCGGGATACGGATCCGCTCGGCCGGCCAATGCGTGGCCATGAGTACGGCGAAGACTTCACCGTCAAGGTTCCTGGGGAGATTGACGCCCAGCGCGCCCGACGCATTCTTGAAGAGTTGCGGAAACGTTTTGGGGAGAGTTACCGTCCGCAGCTCGAACTCGACTATATCGAGCGTTTGCTAAAGGATTTTTGACCGCCGTCGGATCAGCACGGCCTCAATGACTTCGACGACGCGCTTTGCTCTCAAGATTCAAGTTGGTTTCGCGCTTGCGGCGCCGACAATCAGCGTGTCGTTTTATTTTGTCGTCGTCGCTGCGTCTTGTGGGCCGAGAAAGCGCACCATGACATCGGTTGCATTCGGCGGCGGCGAGACAAACCGACTGCGGAAATCAAGCTTTTCCCCCGGCCCGAGAATGCTGCGGCTGGGCAACGCATTCCACGTATAGATCTCTTGTCCCGACGCATCGCGAGCCGCAAATCGCAGCCTCGGGACCTCAGCCGGTTTATTGGAAACGCTGACGATCGTGCCCTCGATGACAAGTGACGAAAGCCCTTCCTGCGTCTCCTTTGAAATACGCATGTTTTCAAATTTCAGGTGACGCAAGTTGACCGGCAAGCCGACTGCCGAAAACAGCGATGCGGTTTGCGGCAGAAATCTTACGACTTCGCTCCGGGCGCCCACCAGCGCCACGTTGAACGCGAACAACACGAGCACAAGAGCGGTCCAGCGCGAAGATCGGCGTGCTTTGTTGCGTTTAGCCTGCATTCGCTTTCGGCGGGCCGCGAAATTTTCAATTTCGTCCGTATCCGCTGCCGGCGTCTCTACGTCCGAAGATGTCAGCGGTTCCATGGCCGGTGCGAGCGGAGGTGCATCGGTAACAACGACCGGCCCCTCTATGGAGGAACCGACGGGTGCGGTATCGGCCGCGGCGTCCGTAATTTGCGGCTCGTCTGATTGGGTCAACTCTGCGGAGTTGTCGCTGCCCGCCATGGCGCGATCGGGAAGAAGGACGCCTTTAGCCGTCTGCCATTCCTCTCCCGCGGTGGCACCCTCCGCCGGGGCAGACAGTTCGGATTTTGTCCCCTCGGCGAACCACTTGGTCTTGCAGCGCGCACAGCGGACCGTACGCCCGGCTTCGCCCAATGAGGCCGGGTCGATCTTGTAAGAGGTGGAGCAGTTCGGACAGGCGATCAGCATGGCATCGGTGGTATTTTGAGACTGCGAACCTAACAGCCGTCCGTTAATGGATCGGAAACCATGCCGGACCCCGCCAAAAGGCCAGTTGGGCGCTATTTTCCTAAGGTACTATGGTGGCTCCGTTATAATCCTGTAAAAAAGCGCAGTTTCGGGCAAACAAACGGACGTGGGGGCGGCTTTTTGTGATGCTCGGGGAGCCTTGGCCCGGTTCTGATTCGCGCGGGTCCATGGCGACAATCGTCGGAGAGGGGTGGGTGGTCCGATTCGAGAACGTGGGCTTGCGCTATGGGCTGGGCCCAGAGGTCCTTCGCGACCTGACGTTTCGTATCGAGCCCCATTCATTTCAGTTTCTGACCGGTCCCTCCGGCGCCGGCAAAACGTCGCTGTTGCGCCTGCTATTCCTGTCGCTGCGGCCGACGCGGGGCTTGATCACCCAATTCGGTCATGATGTTGCGACGCTGTCGCGCGATGCGGTGGCGACATTGCGGCGACGTATAGGGATCGTCTTTCAAGATTTTCGGCTGCTTGATCACATGACGACATACGAAAATGTTTCATTGCCGCTACGGGTGATGGGGCGGCCCGAGGACAGCTACCGTGAAGAAGTCATCGAGCTACTCAGCTGGGTTGGTCTTGGAGAGCGGATGTGGGCACTTCCACCCGTGCTTTCGGGTGGCGAAAAGCAGCGCGCCGCCATCGCGCGAGCGGTGATAGCGCGCCCACAGCTATTGCTCGCTGACGAACCGACAGGAAATGTCGACCCAAGTTTGGCGCAACGATTGTTGCGGCTTTTTGTCGAACTGAACAAATCGGGCACGTCGGTTGTTATTGCCACCCACGACATCGCGCTAATGGATCAATACGATGCCCGCCGGCTGGTTTTGCATGACGGCCGGCTGCATATCTACGACTGAGGTTTCCGATGGCCAATTCTCGGATGCTCGACTTGACCTTATCGTTGCGGGGACCGGCAGAGCCCGGCCGACGCTTCGAAACTCCATTGGTGCCGCGCAATTCGATATCCGGTCGCGCGCTGGTGGCCGTCGTTGCGATCATGACATTCCTTGCATCGCTCACGATGGGGGCTGCGATTCTGGTCACCAATACTGCCGGCGAATGGCAATCGGACATTTCGCGCGAAGTGACGATCCAGGTCATTCCTGCCCCCGGTCGCGATCTTGATGCTACTGTAGACAAGGCGGTCTCGGTTGCCCGCGGAACGGCGGGCATCGCGGATGTGCGGCCGTATTCGAAAGAAGAGTCCACCAAACTTCTCGAGCCTTGGCTCGGCAGCGGACTTTCGCTCAATGAATTGCCCGTTCCTCGCCTGATTGTCGTCAAGATCGCGGCTGACACGACACCGGATCTCGCGCAGTTACGCCGGGTTTTGGCGGATCAGGTCCCCGGGGCCATGCTCGATGACCACCGGGGATGGACTGAGCGAATGCGCGCCATGGCTGGCACGGCTGTCGCTGCCGGTGTCTGCATCTTGGTTCTCATGTTCGCCGCAACGATACTCTCGGTTGCCTTTGCGACCCGTGGAGCGATGGCAACGAACAAGGCAGTGATCGAGGTACTGCACTTTGTTGGCGCTAAAAACGGGTTTATCGCCCGGCATTTCCAGCATCATTTTCTGATACTCGGCCTGCAGGGGGGAGTCATTGGAGGCGGTGCCGCAATTATCGTGTTTGCAGCTGCCGGCATCCTCAGCCACTGGTTTGTGGGCACAGCGAGCGGGGATCAGACCTCGGCGCTTTTCGGCACCTTCTCCATCGGACTATTCGGTTATACCGCTGTCATTATCCAGGTTGCGTTGATTGCGGCGGTAACAGCCTTAACATCGCGATACACGGTCAACAGCACGTTAGAGACAATCGACTGACATGTTTGGTGTTATCGCGCGCTGGATTGGATTTCTGACGATGGCTGCCGGTGCCACGGGCATTTTGTTGCTTGGGGGCGGGTTTGGCTGGTTTGTATCGCGTATAGCAAACGATGAGATAGCGTTTGATCGCAATGCCGATGGCATCGTCGTGCTTACGGGCGCGGCAGCGCGAATACCCGATGCAATCGAATTGTTGGCGACTGACCATGGAAAGCGGCTGTTGATCACCGGCGTTCACCGGGCGACCAGCGCCAGCGAAATTGCGAGACTCACTCCCCTTTATTCCAAGTATTTTACTTGCTGCGTCGATCTCGACCGCTCGGCACTCAATACCTTCGGGAATGCGCTTGAAGCAAGACGCTGGGCGCGACAGCACAATTTCAATTCTCTGATTGTAGTCACGTCGAACTGGCATATGCCGCGCGCAATGGCAGAGCTTGCACATCAGCTGCCCGACGTGACACTGATCACCTATCCCGTCATCTCGGAAAAGGTTAAGACCGAGCCGTGGTGGTCAAACACGGATACCGCACGTCTGCTATTCGCAGAGTATCTGAAATATTTATTCGCGTTGGCGCGCATGCGTCTTGATCCTGATGGCGCATAATAGAGGGATCGTCGGTGGTCATTTTTCTCCGCTCGATTGCCTTCAATGCGTTGTTCTATCTGAACACGTTCGTGTTTCTCATTATTGCTTTACCGACGTTTTTCATGCCTTACCGCGCTATCATTGCGGTGGCGAAGTCGTGGGGCCGCGTCAATCTTGTCCTGTTGCGTGCCGTTGCCGGTATCAAATACGAAATTCGTGGGCGAGAGAAAATCCCCGGGGGTCCGCTTATCGTCGCTGCGAAACACCAGTCCGCCTGGGAAACGTTCGCGTTGCTGCCGCTGATCGACAATCCCGTTTACATCCTCAAGCGTGAACTACAATGGATTCCGATTTTCGGTTGGCTCACCATTAAAGGGCGAATGGTCCCAGTGGATCGCGGCGGCGGTGCTCAGGCGCTTGCTGCCATGATCGACCGGGCCCGCGCCGAGCTCGCGGAAAATCGCCAGCTGATCATTTTTCCTGAAGGTACGCGCAGGCCTGCGGGCGCCGACCCACGCTACAAAGTCGGCGTGGCACATCTTTATGCCGCAGGAGGAGTGCCGTGTTTGCCGATTGCGCTCAACTCAGGGCTTTTTTGGCCACGGCGATCACTTTGGCGATATCCCGGTACAGTGGTCGCTGAAATCCTCGATCCGATCTCTCCCGGCCTCGACAAAGATGTATTCTTCGCGCGTCTTCAGAATGACATCGAAACTGCGACCGCCCGACTTGTCGCCGAGGGGCGTTCGAAAATGGTCGGAGAACCAGTTGCAGCACCGGCGCAAAATGCGAATTCCGGCTGATGATAAAGTTGTCAGCGCGATTTAACCGGTAGCGAACTCATGAATGCCTCTAAGTTGCTCGGCAAGGCGCTGCAATTCTGCATCGCGGATTCCCCAGCGTGTGCAGCTCTTTCATGGCCGCAAGCACATAATCCCGGCACGCGCCCGAACGACCATGCCCTTGGCGCGCGTAATGCAACTGTTCGGATAAGTTGAGCCGGCCCGCATATTGGCGATGGCCCCGGTCGACAACGTAACAAAGCGCGTGCGCGCCCTGTTGCGGATCATCGTCAAGCCAAATGCGACGCCACGTTTCGCGGTACACTAGAGTGACTTGCTCGCGCGCGCGCAGATATTCGACCGTCTGCAGCCGATTTTCTGCGGCAACTCGGTATGCGATACCCCGACAATTCCCGCCACGATCCAAACCGAACACAAGACCCGGCTTTTGCGGAGTTCCCCGGTGCACGAACGAATAGACGCAGAGTGCCCGGTGGGCGCCGACCAGACGGGCATTACGCCGCTCGAGAAAATCGAAGCCAGGCCGCCACATGAGCGAGCCATAAGCGAAGACCCACAGGTCTTCGTTGATTTGACCGGAATGTGTGTTCATCGTGGCGGGGATGCTGGACTTATGCTCGCCTAACAGGACACCGGTTATCCTGCAACCGGCCTATGGACGGATGGCGCAGAAACGCCTTATTCGGCAGGTTTTGAGACTGGATGATGCGCAACCCGAAAAGCCTGCAATCGCGCCGCCGAGCCGGGCGCCGCTATATTATTCTCCTGTTCACGATCTTTGCGCTGGTTGCAGGCTGGACTGGGTTTTGGAAATTTGCGGCCGGTAAGGCGCAGCAGACCATCGAAGGCTGGCGCGCCCGCGAGGCCAAGGCTGGTCGGAACTATGCGTGTGGCTCTGAAACGATTGGGGGCTTTCCGTTTCGGATTGAAGTGAATTGCAACCAAGCTTCTGCACTGTTCCGCAGCAATCAGTCACCAATTGAACTCAAGGCTGACAGCCTCGTTGTGGTTGCGCAGGTCTATCAGCCCGGTCTGATCATTAGCGAGTACCACGGTCCACTCACGATCGGCGAACCTGGTAAGTCACCCGACATCGTCGCTAACTGGAAGCTTGGTCAATCGAGCGTGCGAGGTACTCCAACGGCGCCGGAGCGTGTCTCGCTGGTGTTTGACAGTCCGACAATTGACCGCATCAGCGGCGATGTACACCAAAATCTTTTGCGCGCCGCGCATCTCGAGATCCACGGACGTATGGCTGAAGGCTCTGCTGCCAATAAGCCGGTGATCGAAGTTGCTTTGCAGGTTGAACAGGCTTCCGCTCCGTCATTGCATCCGGCCCTTGCACAGCCGATCAACGCAAGCGCCACCGCGATGCTTCGCGGGCTGAAGGATTTTGCGCCCAAACCGTGGCCGGTGCGTTTCCGCGAAATTCAGACGGCTGACGGTCGCATCGATATCACGCAGGCGCGCGTGCAGCAGGGAGATATAATTGCTGTGGGATCCGGAACATTGTCCCTCAATGCGAACGGCCGGCTCGAAGGACAATTGCGTGTTACGATGGCTGGCCTTGAGCAATTTCTGGCCACGATTGGGGCGCAACAGCGCGTTCAGACCTCGCCGAACATGGACAAGCTTGTCGGTGCGCTCGACCGGTTAGCCCCGGGTCTCGGCGGCGTGGCACGTCAGCAGGCAGGGGCCAATCTTTCTCTCGGGATCAATATGCTTGGCGAACAGACGACACTCGAGGGCAAGCGTGCGGTGACGCTGCCTTTGCGTTTCAACGATGGCTCTGTCTTTCTTGGACCGATCCCGATCGGCAACACGCCGGCACTGTTTTAATTTTTTTCCGACGCATATGGCTTCGGCAGCGGTTCGTGCGGCAGATCCGGATGCGGGCGGCCGAAATCCGGGGACGGGGAATCCTGGCCAATGTCCACGATTCCTTTGCGGATGGCGCGGGTTCGCGCGAAATGCTCGTAGAGTGCCTTGCCATCGTTTTTCCGGATTGCTTTCGTCAGGGCCGAGACGTCTTCGTTGAAGCGGCCGAGCATTTCCAGAACGGCATCCTTGTTCGCAAGAAACACGTCGCGCCACATTGTCGGATCGGAAGCGGCAATACGTGTAAAATCACGAAAACCACCGGCCGAGAATTTCAACACTTCTGATCGCGTCACGGTTTGCAGTTCGTCAGCGGTACCGACGATCGTGTAGGCGATAAGATGCGGCAGGTGGCTTGTGATAGCGAGCACCAGGTCATGATGATCGGGTGCCATGGTCTCGACATTGGCGCCGATAAGGCGCCAGAACGCGGCGAGCCTTTCTAGGGCCTTCGGGTCGACGCCTTCGGGCGGCGTCAAAATGCACCAACGATTGACAAAAAGCTCGGCAAAGCCGGCATCCGGGCCGGAATATTCGGTCCCCGCGACAGGGTGCGCCGGTATGAACTCTACCGTCTTTGGCAGGTACGGGGCCATATCGCGCACGATTGCGCCCTTAACCGAACCAACATCGGAGACGATTGCTCCGGCGGCGAGATGAGGTCCAATTTCCTTGGCAACAGAACCGCAGGCGCCGACGGGGACGCAGACGATGACAAGGTCGGCGCCTTCAACGGCCGCGGCGTTTGACTCAACCACCTGGTCGGCAAGACCGAGTTCCGCAACGCGCCGGCGTGTCTGTGGCGATCTGGCCGTCGCGACAATCGTTCCGACGGCATTTTGCGCACGCGCCGCGTGCGCGATCGATGAGCCAATAAGGCCTACGCCGATCAGTGCGAGGCGATTGAACAGGGTGGCGGGTTTGCTCACGCCGTCTTCCCCAGAAATTCTTTGAGTGCCCCTACCACCAGCCGGTTTGCTTCTTCGGTGCCGACACTCATGCGCAAGGCATTCGGCAGCTTGTAAGCGCCAACCTGGCGAAGAATAAGGCCTCGTTTGGTAAGGAATGCGTCCGCATCCTTGGCGGTACGGCCGCGCGTTTCGGGAAAATGGATAAGCAAAAAATTTGCCGCGCTCGGGGTTACGTTGAGACCGAGTTTGCCGATTTCGTCGGTCAACCAGGCTAGCCATTGCGTATTGTGCTGTCGCGAACGTTCGACGTGGCTGGTATCGCGGATAGCCGCGACGCCGGCCGCGATCGCCGGACCGTTGACGTTAAACGGTCCGCGGATGCGGTTGATGGCATTCACCACATGCGCGGGGCCGTACATCCAGCCAAGGCGCAAGGCGGCGAGCCCATAAATCTTTGAGAACGTGCGCGTCATTACCACATTGTCCGTCGTGGCAACGAGTTCGATTCCGGACTCATAATCATTGCGCTGCACGTATTCGGCATAGGCTGCGTCGAGCACGAGCAACACGTTTGGCGGCAGCCCCTCGTGGAGACGCTTGACCTCGTCGAACGGAATGTAAGTTCCGGTCGGGTTATTTGGATTTGCCAGGAATATGATTTTCGTCTTCGGCGTCACGGCTGCGAGAATGGCATTGACGTCTGCCGTAAAATTATGTTCAGGGCGCGGCAACTGGTTTTGCCCCCGTACCCATCGTGGCGATCGGATACACAAGAAATCCGTGTGTCGTGTAAACCGCCTCATCGCCATCCGAGAGATAGGCGCGTGCGAGCAGATTGAGCAGATCGTCGGAACCTGCTCCGCAAACGATACGCGCGGGATCGAGCCCAAACGCGGCACCGATCGCCTCGCGCAATGCCGAGGCCGCCCCGTCTGGATAGTCCTGCAAATGGTTGCCTGCCTCGCGATAGGCGGCAATTGCATTGGCGCTCGGCCCTAATGGCGTCTCATTGGACGATAGCTTGAATATCTTGGCGACACCTGGCGCGCTGCTTTTGCCCGGAATATAGGGGGCAATCTCGATCACGCCGGGGCGCGGTTGCGGGCGATTGGTAGCCATGCGGTTTTCCGAACGGTCGGGCCTTATCGGACAACCGTATAGCGGGTTGCATGGCTCCCGACGAGGGTCGCCGAGCGCACCGTTGCGCCAGCCTTAACCAATGCGGCGCTGATCGTCTCGAGGTTCGTCTCTTTTGGCAAAGTTATAAGAAGTGCCGCGCCGTCAAAAGCACGGTCCGGTACAGCAATGAATTCCGCTAGCGTGGTTAGTGCCTGCGCAGGAGCAGCACCCCAGCCCGACACCCGTACACTCCAAACAGCCGCTTCGGTTGCCATTGCATCCGGAGCGACCCTCGAGAGCACGAAAACCGGGAGTGCCGCGGGGTGGTCGGGGCGCTCGACGAACGGCAGGCGCGCAATGATTTTAGGCGCCGCATCGAATTCAAGCGCGTTCCACCAGGCACCCGCCGAGGCTACGTCGAATGCCGGCACCAGCCCGAGATCGCCTTTTGAGGTCGAAACCGCTGCGACAACACCGGCCGCACCCATATGTGCAACGAAAGGTACGGTAAAGCCAAAATGAAACCGCGCGGAGTCGCGCATGAGCGCGTCGCCTGCCGAAAGATCGGCATGCACGGCAAAGGGTGCCTGCACATATGTAAAGGTCGAAATGATTACGCGCCAAATGCTCTCGACCGTATCGAGCGGCAGGATGCCTTTGTGTCGTCCCACCAGCCGTCGCATCATCTCAGCCTCGCGCGCCGGCCGGAAAGCCGACGTGCCGGTGTCCTGGCTTCGCTTGACGGCGATCAACCGGTCGATGATTTCGCCGCGCTCGATCAAAAGCTGGTGCATTCCCTCATCGATGCGATCGATCTCCTTGCGCAGGTCGGTCAGCGAGGGTGCCTGGGGTGGCTTTGTCATGGCCGCATTGATAAGTGGGCTGGGCGTTGAAATCAAAGAAAACGTTGACTGTAGCCTGCCAGGTTGACAGTAAACCTCTATTATCAGGCCCGCGATGCGGGTAGCGCGCCAGGAACGCACGGCCGATATGAGCAATGTCAATCTGACGGGTTCAAGTGAGCAGGCCGATGCACCGCGCGAGGCGGACCAGCCGCATGACTCGCTTATCGCTCGTTTCGGCGCCGACAAGCCGCTCAAGCTCGATGCCGGTGTTGAGTTGACCCCGTTCCAGATCGCTTACAAGACATACGGCAAGCTCAATCCGCAACGTTCCAACGCAGTACTGATTTGCCACGCTCTTACGGGCGATCAGCACGTTGCGAGCTTTCATCCTGTCACCAAGAAAGCTGGTTGGTGGGAGACTATGGTTGGGTCCGGCAAACCGATCGACACGGACCGTTATTTTGTAATCTGTCCGAACGTGGTTGGCGCCTGCATGGGCACGACCGGCCCTTCCTCCGCGGATCCGAAAACCGGCAAGCCCTGGGGCCTCGATTTTCCGGTTATCACCATCCGCGACATGGTGCGTGCGCAGGCCATGCTGCTTGATCATCTCGGCATTGAATCTTTGTTTGCGGTCGCCGGTGGTTCAATGGGCGGCATGCAGGTGCTGCAGTGGGCGGCGAGCTACCCCGCGCGCGTGTTTTGTGCGCTGCCAATCGCCTGTGCCACCCGCCATTCGGCGCAGAACATTGCGTTCCATGAAGTCGGCAGACAAGCGATTATGGCTGATCCGGAATGGCGCGGCGGACGCTATCTCCTGGAAGATACCAATCCGCGTCGCGGCCTCGCGGTCGCGCGCATGGGGGCGCACATAACCTACCTATCCGACGCAGCATTGCACCGGAAATTTGGGCGCAAATTCCAGGATAGGGCAAATCCGACGTTCTCGTTTGATGCGGATTTTGAAGTCGAATCGTACTTGCGACACCAGGGGATTTCGTTCGTCGAACGCTTCGACGCGAATTCGTACCTCTACCTCACACGCGCAATGGACTATTTCGATCTTGCCGCCGACTACGACGGGGTGTTGGCCAAGGCATTCAAGGGCACGGCCACGCGTTTCTGCGTCGTTTCTTTTACCAGCGACTGGCTGTTCCCGACCTCGGAATCCCGTGAAATCGTGCATGCGCTCAACGCGGCAAGCGCGAGAGTTTCGTTCGCCGAAATTGTCACCGACAAGGGTCACGACGCATTTCTGCTCGAGGAACCAGAATTGTTCGCGATTGTGCGTGGCTTCCTCGACGGCGCGGGCGTCGCGCGTGGTCTTGGGACCAAGAGTTGATCCATGAGCAATCTCTCGCGGACCGCAACCAAGCCAACCCAAGCCGAGATTGCGCGTTTTCCTGGCGGTCCTCGTGTCGACCTGGTCTTAGTCGCCGAGATGGTCGAGCGCGGTGCAAAAGTCCTCGACGTCGGATGCGGCGACGGTGAATTGCTGCGCCTTCTCAGCGAAAGCCGCGGTGTCGATGGGCGCGGAATCGAGCTGTCGCGAGAGGGTGTGAATGAATGCGTTGCGAAGGGGTTGGCGGTGATTCAGGGTGACGCAGATACCGACCTCGGTGACTATCCGGACGACGCTTTCGACTACGTCATTCTATCGCAGACGCTGCAGGCCACGCGGCATCCTCGGGTGGTACTCGAGCACATGTTGCGCATCGGGCGACATGCCGTCGTGTCATTCCCGAACTTTGGCCATTGGCAGGTCCGGTTTCAGTTGCTGTTTGCGGGCCATATGCCACGCACGGATATTCTGCCCTACAGTTGGTACAACACGCCCAATATCCACCACTGCACGATCAAGGACTTCCGCGTGCTCTGCACGGAGATCGGCGTGAAGATGGAAAAGGCGGTGGCACTCAATGCGTGGGGTGCGCCGCTAAGGCTCAACGCGCCCTGGTGGTTCTGGAACTTGTTCGGTGAGCAAGCGGTCTTTCTGCTCAGCCGGAAGGCCTGACAAGCCATTAATTCAATTTCCGTCCGCCGATACTCGGCGAGGATGTTCTGCCGCCCTGTTAACTTTGGCCGGCTGGGCGATAACTTTAGCTGAGAGTATAGTTTCCAAAAACAACAGTATTATGTCTGTCCATACCAGCATCCGAATTTCCAAGGCCTGTATAAGATTTTTGCAGTGGGTATTCCAATGGAATAGCCGCTATGCAGCCCATGAAATGACCTTTCATTGATCACGAAATTGCCATATGCGGACAGCGTTTTGACGCCGTGTTCCAGCGCTGATTCTGTCAGTGCCAGACGCATTGCTTAAATAGCTTAAGGGGACTACTCGATGACAATTAATCCTAGGCGGGCGACGATACTTTTGTGTTCGGTGGCGGTTGCAGTTCTTGCAACGTCGGCCATCGCAAGACCCGTCCATCACCATCGGCACCGCGCCATGGCGGCTCCGCAGAGAGTGACGGGCCCGCAATCGCTTGGGGCCGACCGGGACGTACGTTATTCGGTGCACGCAACTCCGGCTGCCACTGCGACCCAGTCGATTTCGGAAGGATCAGGTGACGGCCTTGGACGCGGCCGCCATGGGCGGCGGGCACTCACCGATGCGCGTGCACGCGCACAGTCGCACTCAAATTCCGCGTTCGGCGGCGCGACAAGCAATTCGCTGGTCGTCGAAGCGCGAAAATACATCGGCACCAATCCGACGGGGCGGGGCAGCCTTTGGTGCGGAGCATTCATGGATCTGGTGCTCAAGCGAACCGGTCATCCCGGCGGCGGAAATCTGGCGAGCGCGTATGCCCGCTACGGTACCAGGGTAAGTGGCCCGCAAGTCGGCGCTATCGCGGTAATGGGGCGTCACGGTGGTGGCCACGTCGGCGTCGTCAGCGGTGTTGATCCAAACGGCAATCCGATCATCGTGTCAGGCAACCACAACCACACAGTTGCTGAAGCGGTCTATCCGGCCGGACGTATCAACACCTACGTGTTGCCGGGCGGCTGAGCGCCGCTCCCGGCCTGAACGAAACGGGCCATCGAGAACAAGCCCGCGCCCCATTCATCGAAGTGGGGCGCGGTTTTTTATTCGCCGACGCTGACGGCATCGCCGACGCTGATATCGCCTGTGGCGGTGACATCGGCATAGACGCCGCAATCGGTGTGATTGAAATTGTCCATGATTGCGCGAGGGATCGCGAGGTCGCGAATGCCGGTGGCGGGATCGACATTCGTCGCGGCGCAACGCTGGATCCGTTTGACGACCTTCAAACGTGCCGTAGTGCCAACTAGCAGATCTCGGCCGAGCAATTCGAATTCATGCCAGGCCGGCCATCCTGCGACGTAAAGATTGCCGCGAAATCGCAGCGGATCGACCGGCGTGCCGATCGCATTCTCGACCGCAGCCACCGAGGCGAGATTGATGATCGAGACCACTTTCCGCGCTACGTCCGAGAAACTATGGCCGGCCCCGAAGAGCACTTTCGGCGGTCCGTTGAGGTCTTTCGGCATGAACCGGCGGAAGAAGGCTTCGATTGCCAGTCTTCCTTCCTTCGTACGCAGGTCGGCGCGCACGGCTTCCCGGCCTTCCCAGTGGACCGATAGAGTGTGGTCGGTCTCGTTGAAATCGGTCCGTAGTGCGGCTAGCCGCTCGTTGCGCATGAGCATCAGGAAGCGTTGCTTGGGAAAGTAGGCCGGGGCAGCCGCGTCAAAACCGCAGGGGCCATTTTCGATTGCATAGAGGCGATCGGCCGGCAGCGTCTCGCCCACAGCGAGGTGAGTTCGGCCAAGGCTTTGAGACGAAAGCCCTTTGACAGGATATCGGTAAATTGCGCGGACTGCGGGCGCCTCGGATGTCATCGGTTTCCGGCCATATCGACCACTCCGCAAAGGATTAACGCTGACCTATATCAATCAAACCGGCCCTTCAAACTGCAATAAGGACACCCACATAATGCAAGAATTGGGCTGCCTGCACGGGGCCCGGTTTTACCGGCGCCTTTGCGGGCCGAGGGAGTGAGACATGAACGTCGAGAAATACACCGACCGCGCTCGCGGGTTTATTCAATCCGCTCAGTCGCTCGCCTTGCGCGAAGGCCATCAGCAATTTGCGCCTGAACACCTGCTCAAAGTGCTTCTCGACGATCCCGAAGGGTTGGCGGCAGGCCTGATTGATCGCTCTGGCGGCCAGTCCCGCCAGGCCCTGCAGGCCGTCGAGGCCTTGCTCGCCAAGCGGCCAAAGGTCAGCGGTGGCGGGGCCGGGCAAATCTATCTCGACCCGGCGCTGGCGCGCGTCTTCGATGTTGCCGAAAAAGCGGGTGAAAAGGCCGGCGACAGCTTTGTTACGGCCGAGCGATTGTTGCTTGCACTTGCTCTGGAAAAAGACAGTGAGGCGGGAAAAATCCTGGCGAAGGCCGGAGTGACGCCTCAGAACCTGAACGCAGCAATCAATGCGCTGCGCAAAGGCCGCACTGCTGACTCCGCGTCGGCGGAGAACGCGTATGATGCTCTGAAAAAATATGCCCGCGATCTCACTCAGGCCGCGCGCGAAGGCAAGCTCGATCCGGTCATCGGCCGCGATGAGGAGATCCGCCGCACGGTTCAGGTCTTGTCACGCAGGACCAAGAACAACCCGGTACTGATCGGCGAACCGGGGGTCGGCAAGACGGCGATCGTCGAAGGCCTCGCCCTGCGTATCGTCAACGGCGATGTGCCGGAAAGCCTTCATGACAAGCAGCTGCTTGCACTCGATCTCGGTGCGATGATCGCCGGAGCAAAGTATCGCGGTGAATTCGAGGAGAGGCTCAAGGCCGTCCTCCAGGAAGTGACATCGTCCGATGGCGGCATCATCCTGTTCATCGACGAAATGCATACGTTGGTCGGTGCGGGCAAGGCCGACGGTGCCATGGACGCCTCCAATCTTCTCAAGCCGGCGCTGGCGCGAGGCGAATTGCATTGCATCGGCGCGACGACTTTGGACGAATACAAGAAGCACGTCGAAAAAGACGCTGCACTCGCGCGGCGATTCCAGCCGGTCTACGTATCCGAGCCGAGCGTTGAAGACACGATTTCCATCCTGCGCGGGCTCAAGGATAAGTACGAGCAGCATCACGGAGTGCGCATCTCCAATTCGGCGATCGTCAGCGCCGCGACGCTCTCGCACCGCTATATCACCGATCGTTTTCTTCCCGACAAGGCGATCGACCTGATCGATGAAGCCGCCGCGCGGCTGAAGATGCAGGTTGATTCCAAGCCCGAAGAGCTCAATTCCATCGATCGCGAGATCGTACGGCTGAAGATCGAGCAAGAGGCCCTGAAAAAGGAATCCGATCCGGGCTCGAAGGACCGCCTGAAGCGTCTCGAAACCGAATTGAAGTCCCTTGAAAAACAGTCCGCCGACCTGACCAGCCGCTGGAAAGCGGAAAAGGAAAAACTTTCGGATGCACAGAAGCTCAAGACCGAGCTCGATCAACTGCGCGCCGAACTGGCCAATGCGCAGCGGCGCGGCGAGTTTCAGCGTGCCGGTGAATTGGCTTATGGGCGGATTCCCGAACTTGAGAAAAAGTTGAAGGCAATCGAGGCGGCTGAAGCCAAAGGCGCGATGGTGGAGGAGACGGTTACGGCCGATCACGTCGCGCAGGTCGTCTCGCGGTGGACCGGTGTTCCCGTCGATAGGATGCTCGAAGGCGAAAAGGAAAAACTTCTGCGCATGGAAGATGAGCTCGCCAAGCGCGTCATCGGCCAACAGGATGCGGTACATGCGGTGTCGACCGCCGTTCGGCGCGCGCGCGCGGGACTGCAAGATCCGCATCGTCCAATCGGGTCGTTCATGTTTTTGGGTCCCACCGGTGTCGGCAAAACCGAGCTGACCAAAGCACTGGCGGAATACTTGTTCGATGACGAAAATGCCCTCATCCGCATCGACATGTCGGAATATATGGAGAAACACGCGGTGGCCCGGCTGATCGGCGCCCCTCCCGGATATGTCGGTTACGAAGAGGGGGGTGCGCTTACCGAAGCGGTGAGGCGGAGGCCCTATCAGGTTATTCTTTTCGACGAGATCGAAAAGGCGCATCCCGACGTATTCAATGTGCTTCTGCAAGTGCTCGACGATGGCCGGTTGACGGACGGTCAGGGCCATACCGTCGACTTCCGCAACACGCTGATCGTGATGACGTCAAATCTCGGCGCGGATTTTCTGGTCAATCAGCCGGAGGGTCAGGACACGGATGCCGTCAAGGATCAGGTAATGACGGTTGTCCGCGCTGCATTCCGGCCTGAATTCCTCAATCGCGTTGACGAGATCATCCTGTTCCATCGTCTCAAGAAGTCGGAGATGGGACGTATCGTCGAAATCCAGATTGCTCGGCTGCAAAAACTTCTCGACGACCGCAAGATCATCGTCAAACTCGACGCGAGGGCACGCGATTGGTTGGCCGACAAAGGCTGGGATCCTGCCTATGGCGCTAGGCCCTTGAAGCGGGTGATCCAAAAATCGGTTCAGGATCCGCTCGCCGAAATGATACTTGCCGGCGCGATCAAGGATGGTGAGAAGGTCAATATATCGAGCGACAAGTCGGGTTTGACCTTTAACGGAAAACTCGCGCAAGCGGCGTAAGCGTCCGTGCATGCATATTGCGATCACTGGGCGGGCCCGATGGGTCGTGTCCCGGCGATCTCGTTTAGGAGATTAGTGCTCGTGTGAGCGGCATGACCGGGGCGAGCCTGGCCGTGACATAACGAATGCAAATTACCGCAACGGCGATTCGCTCGATGCTACGCGAGCGGGCTTGCGCGCCATGATGCCGTCGAGCCGCTCGCGTTCCTTCTCGAAACCCGCCAGCATTTGCCCTTCCAGGACCCGGCCGCGCGGCAGCTTGATGCGCATTGGGTCGACGAACCGGCCGTTCACGAGAATCTCGTAGTGCAGGTGCGAACCGGTGGACAGGCCGGTAGAACCGACGAAGCCGATCACCTGGCCTTGGCGTACGTGTGTTCCCTCTTCGACGCCGCGTGCAAAGGCTGTCATGTGACCATATGCGGTCTCATAGCCGTTGGTGTGGCGAAGACGGACGTATTTGCCGTAGCCGGATTCCCATCCGGCCTTCTCGACGACACCGTTGCCTGATGCATAGATCGGCGTGCCGCTGGGTGCTGCCCAATCCACGCCGGTATGCATCTTGGTGTAGCCGAGGATCGGGTGGCGGCGAAGACCAAAGCCCGATCGCATAATGCCGGCGAGTACAGGCTTGCGGACAAGAAATTTCTTCGCGCTTTTGCCGGTTTCATCATAGTAATCGACCAGGCCGTCGTCCGGCGACTGGAACCGGTAGAATTTTTTCGACTCTCCGCCCACGGTGAGCGCGGCAAACAACACGTCGTTGCGGCTGTCGGCAACCGGTGTTTCTTCTTCGCCGGCGTACAGCACTTCAAAAGAATCGCCGGGCTGCACCTTGCGCTGAAAGTCCACGTCGTAGGAGTAAATTCTAATGAGGTCTTCAATGATGGGACGTGGAATCCGATTACGAAGGGCTGTCTCATAAACGCTTTGGTAGAGCCGGACGCCCGAAGTATCGCTATCGTCGTTGTTGTCTTCCGAATTGTCCGCCACTTCGGTGTCGATATTCTTGACGTCGACGGAAACATATTTGCCCGTATCGGCGAGAGCAGCGACAGCGTCGATCGTTGAATCGTTTGCGACGATGACGCGGATCGGCTGCAGCCGCTGCGTCCCGAGAACCGGGGCCATCAGCACGCGTACCTTCTGGCCTTCCCTGATTCCGCCATCAGCGCCGCGTGGCCCGAGGACGCGGACAATCGCAGCGATATCGGCAGGCGCCGCGCCGAGATCGCGCAGAATGGTGGCAACGCTGTCGCCCTTCTTGGCGACGATAAGCTTTTCATTGATCGCGTTGCCGCCGGTCGTCTGGGTCGTGGTCTTGGGCAGCAAGGTGATATTCTCGGGAACGATGCGCGCCTCGAAACCTGCATACGGGTCGACGCTGCCGTCGCCGGCATAGGCGAGCTTGATACCCGTGATGCTCGCCGAGATCGGCAAATGATTTGCGGCTTTCTCGCTCCATTCAGCCGCTTCGTGGACGCGTGTCATCACTTCATCGGGCGGCGTGAGCAGGGCGATCTTCAGCTTGGGCAAGATCGGCGCCATGTCGCGCATGACGAAGGCAACTTCGGCGTCGGGTTCGGCTGCCGGCGCATCATCGGATGTCGTTGTCGCCGCCGGCGCGGATTCTGCGAGCAGGCGCTGAGGATTGAAGGGAGGAATGTTTGCGGAGAGATCGGAAACAGTGAGCGAGAGATTGCCGGCGATGCGCACGAATGGGCGTACGCGCACGACCTCATGATTGCCGACCCGGTTGATGGTGGAGACGCGGATAACCTGGCGGGCGAAAGTGGGCTCTTCGGCGGTCGGCAGGCGGTCGCTCTTGTGTGTGCCTTTCTCGGCGCCGACGCCGAGCGCGCCGCGCAACGCTACTTCGACCCGTTCGGGCAGGGATGCAAAATTTGTCTCACCATCGAGAGACGTGAAAACGGCGCCGCCCATGAGAGCAGCGCCGCACAGTGCGGTCAGGATCGTGCCGGCAAACCATTGCACCGAAACGCGACGGCGATCGACGATAGCCGCTCGATCCGCCGTCAACCGACAGTGGCGGTTCATTGCCGAGCTCAATGGCGTCGGCTTGCCTCGATCGATATGCGCCGCGTGACCGTGTTTGGTCCAAGCTCGCCGTCCCCTGCGCCTCGGATCGAAGACGGCTTGCCGCAACCCAACTTAACCCCAGATCGCCGTCGGCAGGCCGTGTGAATCAATGGCCGGCACGATGCCGGTTGGTCCACGGACCGTCAATGACGGCACCTGAACCCGCTACTGGCCTGATTGACGGCGGCTGAAGGCCCCCGTTTGCGATTCCGTCCCTCGAACGAACCGCTAAGGACGACGCACGAATATGGCCTCAGTGCGGCGCGGAATGAATTAAGACATTGTTTATTCGAGGACCTCGACGGTCCTCGACGCCCGCGCTGCAATGCATCTTCCGGTCCTCGGAAAACGGGCATTTTTGGTTGACAATGCGTCGGGCCGAAGCATATATACAGCCCATCGGCGCGCTGTCCGCTTACGGCGCGATTGCGCGCCTCTGAAGCTCCTCACTGGAACAGTGAATCGGCATCCGATAGTTCTCGGATGCACGGGCTTCGACGGCTCTTCGGCTTACCGAAGGGTGGGGACCGCCATGATCCCCGGGCTGTTTGAAAAGTGAATCGGAAGAAAGAGAAACGTGGACGGCGGGGTCCTTGCGGGCCGCTCTTGCGTGGAGAAGCAATTCTTCATTAGGGGCGGCTTTGGAAGAGACATCGGCGGTTCACGTTTAAGGTACATCGCTGATCGATCACTGATCAGTGGGTGGACCTCGTCAATGTGACGACGCAACCCAGCGTCGTCACTGCGCAAACGTGACCAAGCCGGGAATAAATCTCATCCAACTTGAGAGTTTGATCCTGGCTCAGAGCGAACGCTGGCGGCAGGCCTAACACATGCAAGTCGAGCGGCCGTAGCAATACGGCAGCGGCAGACGGGAGAGTAACACGTGGGAACGCGCCCTTCGGTTCGG
>CAWHQF010000024.1:0-55524 GCA_963831475.1 uncultured Alphaproteobacteria bacterium | reverse complement strand
GTCATTCTTGCCGGCGGACTGGGAACGCGGCTGAGCGAGGAAACGCAGCTCAAGCCGAAGCCGATGATCGAGATCGGCGGCCGCCCCGTCCTCTGGCACATCATGAAGATCTACTCGGCCTTCGGCGTCAACGATTTCATCGTTTGCTGCGGCTACAAGGGCTACATGATCAAGGAGTATTTCGCGAACTACGGCCTCCACATGTCGGACGTCACCTTCGACATGTCGAACAACCGTGTTCTCGTCCATCAGCGCCTCGTGGAGCCGTGGAACGTGACGCTCGTCGACACCGGCGAGGACACCAATACCGGCGGCCGCCTTCGCGCGGTCGAAGCCCACATCAAGGATGAAGAAGCGATCTGCTTCACCTATGGCGACGGTGTCGCCGATGTCGATATCGGTGCGCTGCTGAAATTTCACCGAGACCACGGCCGGCTGGCGACCGTCACCGCCGTGCAGCCTCCCGGGCGCTATGGCGACCTGAGCATTGAGAAGGGCGCCGTGCGTGAATTTGTCGAAAAACCCAAAGGCGATGGCGGCTGGATCAATGGCGGCTTTTTTGTTCTGTCACCGAAAGTCCTTGGCTACATCAAAGGGGCACAAACGAGCTGGGAATCCGATTCACTGTCGCGCCTCGCCGCCGAAAATCAGCTGATGGCGTTCAAGCACGCCGGCTTCTGGCAGCCCATGGATACGCTGCGTGACATGCGTCATCTGGAGCAACTCTGGCGCGACAATCGAGCGCCCTGGAAACTGTGGTGACGGCGGCCAATTCCTGGCGCGGGCGACGCGTCCTGATCACCGGCCATACCGGATTCAAGGGTGCCTGGCTTAGCTTCTGGCTGCGCGAGAAGGGCGCGGACGTCTTCGGATACTCGCTCGACCCACCGACGGAGCCGAACCTCTTCCGGATTGCCGGAATTGGCGAACTCATTGCGAGCGATATCCGCGCCGACATCCGCAATCCTTCCGCGCTCAGGGAGGCGCTGGCACAGGCGCGGCCGGAAATCGTATTTCACCTTGCCGCTCAATCAATCGTGCGTCTGTCCTATTCCATTCCCGTGGAGACCTTCAGCGTCAATGTCATGGGTACCGCCCATGTGCTCGACGCAATCCGGCACGTGCCATCGGTTCGCGCGGCGATCATTGTCACGAGCGACAAGTGCTATGAGAATTTCGGCGGCGCCAGGCCTTATCGCGAAATCGATCCGATGGGGGGCAACGATCCTTACAGCGCGAGCAAGGGATGCGCGGAGCTTGTTGTTGCATCCTTTCGCGCGAGCGCCCCGGCGCTCGATCCGCAAGGTTCTGACATCGCGGTCGCCTCCGTGCGCTCGGGCAATGTGGTGGGCGGCGGCGACTGGTCGCCGGACCGGCTCGTGCCGGACTGCATCCGCTCATTTATCGACGGCGTTCCGGTGAAGCTTCGCAATCCGGACGCGGTGCGACCATGGTTGCACGTCCTCGAGCCTCTGGCCGGATATATCGAGGTCGCGGAGCGTCTTCTCGATACCGAGGCGGAGCGTTATGCGACCGCCTTCAATTTCGGCCCGGCACCCATCAATGACGCCAACGTGCTGCAGGTCGCGCAGGCGGTCGCCCGACTCTGGGGTAACCGCGCCCGCGTTGAGATCGTGGGCGGCGCCCATCTCCCCGAGGCGGAGATGCTTCGGCTCGATTTCGACCAAGGCGCTGCAGTTGTTGGGCTGGAAGCCCCGATGGAATCTCACCGAAACACTCGAGCGGGCTGTCGAATGGTACAAGGCCTGGCAGCAGGGCCATGACATACGCCAGCTCATGACCCGCCAGCTCGAAGCGTTCGGCGCCAAATCGACGACATGAGCGCGCGCCTCACCTTTCATCCAACGCCGCTTGCGGATCTCGTTCTGGTCGAGCGCAAACCGCTTTCCGACGAGCGCGGGTATCTGGAGCGGTTGTTCTGTGCCGACGAGCTCGCGAACGAGGGAATCCGGCTGCCTGTCTTCCAGGTGAACCGGACCTTGACCAGGCGGAAAGGCACCGTGCGCGGCATGCATTTCCAGTTTCCGCCTCATGCCGAGACCAAGCTTGTGTCGTGCCTTGCCGGACGCGTGTTCGATGTCGCGATCGACCTGCGGAGGGGCTCGCCGACGTTTATGAAATGGCATGGCGAGGAACTGTCCGCCGGCAATCACAAAAGCCTGCTCATTCCGGCCGGTTTCGCCCACGGTCTGCAAACGCTCGAAGATGACTGCGAACTGCTTTATTTTCACAGCGCTGCCTTCGCGGCGGAGGCCGAAGGCGGCATTCACCCGCAGGAGCCGAAGATCGGGATCGCGTGGCCACTGCCGATAACGGACATGTCGACGCGGGATCGCAACCATCCCGCGCTCGCGGCAGACTTCAAGGGCCTGGCCCCGTGAAGTGCCGTCACTGCGGTTCGGAGCTGCGGCTGCCGCTCATCGACCTGGGAATGGCGCCGCCGTCGAATGCCTATCTCACGCGCGAACAACTGGACAAACCGGAAAGACGTTATCCGCTGCGTGTTCTGGTCTGTGAGAGCTGCTGGCTGGCGCAGACCGAGGATTATGTCGGCGCCGGCGATCTGTTCACCGAGGACTATGCCTATTTCAGTTCCGTTTCACAGACCTGGCTCGAGCACGCGCGCAACTACGTTGCCTCGATGTGTGATCGCCTGCAACTTGGGCCGGAAAGCCTCGTGGCGGAAATCGCGGCCAATGACGGCTATCTGCTGCAATATGTGCAGCGGCGCGGAATTCCGTGTTACGGCATCGAGCCGACGAAGAGCACCGCATCGGCGGCGCGCGAAAAGGGAATCAGGATCGTCGAAGCATTCTTCGGGAAGAAGCTTGCATCGGAACTCGCCGCAAAAGGACAGCGGGCAGACCTAGTCGTCGCCAACAATGTGCTTGCCCATGTCCCTGACATCAATGATTTCACCCGCGGAGTGGCAATTCTCCTCAAGTCGGGCGGCGTTGCGACTTTCGAATTTCCCTATCTACTGAATCTGGTTCGTGACAATCAATTCGATACGATCTATCACGAACATTATTCCTATCTGTCGCTCACGGCGATCAATCGCATATTTCGAGCCAACGGGCTCGTAATCGTAGATGTCGAGCATCTGCCGACGCATGGCGGCAGCATTAGGGTGTTTGCGCAACGTGCCGTCGTGGCCGCGATGAGCGCCGGCGAGCAGCGGTCAAACCATGCAGGCGAAAGAACGACGAGGCGGGTGTGATGGATCTGCATTCTATTCCGGATTTCAGCCGCGCGCCGAAGCCGCAAAAGAAGCGCTGCTTGCGTTCCTGCTAGAGCAGAAAAGAGTTGGCCGCAAAGTCGGCGCCTATGGCGCGGCAGCCAAGGGAAATACGCTTGCTCAACTTCGCTGGCATCAACAGCGATCTCCTGCCCTATGTGGCCGACCGCAGCCCGGCAAAGCAGGGCAAATACCTGCCAGGCAGCCACATCCCGGTCGTACGTGAATCGCATTTGATCGCGGACAAGCCTCAGTGGATATTGGTCCTGCCGTGGAATTCTAAGTGTTGAAATCGAACACCAACTCGCCATGGTCAGGGAATGGGGTGGCAGGTTTGTTCAGGCAGTGCCAGAACTGTTGATCTCTTAAATTTCATGAAAAAGAGTATGCGAGTTCTATGGGCAACAAAATGATGCGTTGCGTTTGTTCGGAGAGCGCGATTTAGGCGGTCTTACGCTTCTGGTGCTTGAACCGCTCAATTAGCAACGTGGCTTTCGCCGGGAAGCCAACTAGCGCCATCTAAACGGAATATCGTGGGAAGGCAACAATGACTAAAATTCGCCAATATTGGGATGAGCGAGCGAGAGCGGCCGCCGGTGAGCCCTCTGCTACAACGAATGACGTTTATTTGCGCGATCTTGAGTCCACTGTGCTTCTAAATGAACTGCGACCAATCCTCGCCGATGCTAGTGTTCGAATTCTCGATGTCGGGTGCGGTGATGGGAAAACGACGTTAGACTTGGCCGCGCAGTTTCCAAATGCAACATTTTTGGGAGTTGATTTTAGCTCAGAAATGGTCATTTCGGCGAAGAAAAACGCAGCTCAATCGAGTAGATTTTGCGACGTTCAATTTCAAGTTGGCGATGCACGTGCACTGCACGATGTTATTGGAAATAGCATATTCGACGTTATTCTTACGAGCCGTTGCCTCATCAACATTGTTGATCGTGAACAACAATGGCTAATCTTAAAGCAATTTTCAGAAGCTCTCGCACCCGGCGGATATTATTTTGGAACCGAAAACTTCCTGGGAGGACAGAATAACCTGAATTCACTGCGAAGGGGTCTGGGTCTTCCAGAGATCGAAATTCGTTGGCACAATCTTTATTTCGAAGAGATTGAGTTTTTAACGTATGCGCGCAAAATGTTTGATAGCGTTGAGCTAATAAATTTTAGCAGCACATATTATTTCATTACGAGGTGTGTCTACTCTGCCCTCTGCAAGCAAGAAAATGAATCAACCAACTACGAACATCCTATTCACAAAGTGGCTGTTAGATTTCAGCCTTTTGGGGACTTCAGTCCGATCAAGTTGATTCGAGCCAAAAAATGAGGAAGAGATTTGATGACCGACAACGAAAATAAAGCGAATTTGCAAGACAAATCCTTCGAAGAAGAAGTTGTAGGCAATATAGAGGCTCTGGGTTCGGATTCGGAATTGCTGTCGCTCTCTCGAAAGTGGATTGAGGGGGGCGCCCCTAATAAATACTCTTATAATTTTTCGTGGCTTGGGGTTCCGATCATTCAATATCCACAAGACATCGTTGCGCTGCAGGAAATCATTTGGCGTACTCGGCCGGAAATCATTGTTGAAACGGGTATTGCTCGCGGGGGTTCTTTAATTTTTTTCGCTTCGCTGTTGGAGCTTATTGGCGGCTCTGGCCGTGTAGTGGGAATTGACATCGATATTCGTGAGGGCAATCGGGTTCGAATTCGAATCGCATTCACTTTTCAAGCGCATCTCTCTTATTCAAGGTTCGTCTATTGAACCTTCCGTTGTCGCTGAAATAAGGAGAATTACTAGAGCAAAAAGGACAATGGTTGTTTTGGATAGCAATCACTCTCATGAACACGTTTTGGCGGAATTGATGTCATACTCGCCGGTCGTGACCGAAGATTGCTATCTTGTAGTTCTCGACACAGTTATCGAAGATTTGCCGGATCAAATGTTTTCGAATTGTCCGTGGGGTCGAGGCAATAATCCTAAGACCGCGGTCCATGAATTTCTGGCCGGAACGGAAGATTTTGAGATCGATACTTCTATTCCGAATAAGCTACTTATTACGGTCGCCCCGGACGGCTATCTGGTGCGCCTAAAGAAGAAGTCTAATGGCTAACATCCCCATCGCCGGGCCTTCCATCACGCAGAAGGAAATCGACTACGTTTCCGAAGCGGTGAAGACCGCCTGGTATGACGGCGCCAATATTTTCCATGAGCGGTTCGAGAAGGCTTTTGCGGCCCATTGCGGGCGGAAATACGCGATTTCGCTGCCGTCCTGCACCTCCGGATTGCATCTTGCGTTGCTGGCGCTCGGCATCGGGCCGGGTGACGAAGTCATCGTTCCCGATGTCACCTGGATCGCGTCGGTCGCGCCGGTGCGTTATGTGGGCGCGACCCCGGTATTCGCCGACATCGACGCCGATACCTGGTGCCTTTCGCCCGCCGCCTTCGAGGCGGCGATCACGCCGCGGACGAAGGCGGCGATTGGCGTCGACCTTTATGGCGCGATGCCGGATTGGGACCGGATTTCCGACATCGCCGCACGCCGCGGCATCGTTCTCATCGAAGATGCCGCGGAAGCGGTCGGCTCGCTCTGGCGCGAGCGGCGCGCGGGCTCTTTCGGGACGATGGCGGCTTTTTCGTTTCACGGCTCGAAGACGCTGACGACGGGCGAGGGGGGCATGCTGGTCCTCGACGACGATCATCTGCGGACGCGCGTCATGCAGTTGCGCGATCATGGCCGCGTGCCCGGCGACACCATGTTTTTCAACGAGGAAGTCGGCTGGAAGTACAAGATGTCGTCGATGCAGGCCGCGCTCGGGCTTGCGCAGCTTGAACGCCTCGATGAGCTGGTCGCCAAGAAGCGCCAGATATTTTCCTGGTACCGGCACGCGCTGGCCGACTGGAATCTGGGGTCGCTCAATCCCGACGTGCCGGGATTGTTCAATTCCTACTGGATGACCACCATTCTGCTCGATGCGGCGCTCGGCATCAAAAAGGAGACGCTGGTGCCGCGGTTGCGCCAGCAGGGCGTCGATGTTCGTCCTTTCTTTTACCCCTTGAGCGCAATTCCGGCGTTCCGCGAAACGCCGGAAGCGGCAAAAGCGCAAAAGACGAACAAGGTCGCCTATTCCGTCTCGCCCTATGCCATCAACCTGCCAAGCGCGCTTGCGCTCGATGAGGCGGCCATCGGCAAAGTGAATGTCGTGTTGCGCAAAGAAGTCGGCGCACTCAGACAATCGGCCTGATCGCTGCGGCACGTTATCCGTACCGGCATAATGCGGGCTTGCGGCAGGCGAAATCCGTTGCCGCTCGTGCCGCGATCTGGCTAAACAGGCGCGCCCCGGCGCAAGGATATTGGATTGGCACACAACAGAAAAATCGCGGTCATCGGCCTCGGCTATGTCGGGCTTCCGGTTGCGGTTGCGTTCGCGCGCTCCGGCGCGGCCGTGCTCGGCTTCGACATCGATCGCCGGCGTGTCGATGAATTGACGTCCGGACGAGATCGGACGCTTGAAGTCGAGCCGGCCGATCTCAAGCAGGCGAGCTTGCGTTTCACGCACGATCCGGCGCGGCTCGCCGAGGCGGATTTTTATATCGTCACCGTGCCGACGCCGATCGACGCCGCCCGAAGGCCCGATCTCGGGGCAATCCTGGCCGCGTCCGATACGGTCGGCAAGGTTCTCAAGCGCGGCGATATCGTCGTTTATGAATCGACCGTCTATCCGGGCACGATCGAGGAGGAATGTCTGCCGGTCCTCGCGCGCAATTCGGGGCTTGCCGGGGGTAGCGATTTCACCGTCGGATACTCGCCCGAGCGGATCAATCCCGGCGACCGGCAGCATCGATTCGAATCCATTGTGAAGGTGGTGGCGGCGCAGGACGCGCCGACGCTCGACATCGTCGCCGATGTCTACGGATCGGTCGTGACCGCCGGCATTCATCGCGCGCCTTCGATCAAGGTGGCGGAAGCCGCCAAGGTCATCGAAAATACGCAGCGCGATCTCAACATCGCCTTCATGAACGAGCTGTCCGCCATCTTTCATCAACTCGGGATCGACACCGGCGATGTACTTGCCGCCGCCGCGACGAAATGGAATTTCCTGAATTTCCAGCCCGGACTCGTCGGCGGGCACTGCATCGGCGTCGATCCGTACTACCTGACATTCCGCGCCGAAAAGGCGGGCTATCATCCCGAAATCATCCTCGCCGGACGCCGCATCAACGACAGCATGGGCGAACGCATCGCGCGCGAATGCATGCGCGCGCTGTTGCAGCATGGCCGCGCCAATCCGGCGGTCACAATTCTCGGCATGACCTTCAAGGAAAACGTGCCGGACATCCGCAATTCGAAGGTCATCGATATCGCGCGGGAGCTTGAGCGCGTGGGCGTGGCGGTGCAGATGGCCGATCCCCTCGCATCGAACGAGGAGACCGCGCAGGAATATGGAATTAAGCTGACGCCGATCGAGTCGTTGCGGCCGGCTGATGCCGTCATCCTGGCTGTTGCCCACAAGGACTATGTGGCGGGCGGCTGGCCGCTGGTGACCCGTTTGCTCAAGGACGGCCAGGGCATCGTGCTGGACGTCAAGGCGAGGCTCGACCGAACGAACAAGCCGGAAGGGATCGAACTGTGGCGGCCGTGATGATCAGGGGCAGAACCGATGGCTGACGGGCCAATCCTGGTCACCGGCGCGGCCGGGTTCATCGGCTTTCACGTCGCGCAGCGGCTTCTGCGCGAAGGCCGCGACGTCGTCGGCCTCGACAACATGAATGCCTATTACGACCCCGCCCTGAAAGAGGCGCGCCGTGCGGAGCTCGCGAAGTCGAAACAATTCCGCTTCGTCAAGCTCGACCTTGCGGACCGCGGCGCAATCGCGGCGCTGTTCAAGGAACACCAATTCCCCTACGTCATTCATCTTGCCGCGCAGGCCGGCGTTCGCTACTCGCTGATCGATCCCTTCGCCTATGTCGATGCCAACCTGACCGGCTTTGCCACGATACTCGAAGGATGCCGCCACAACGGATGCCGGCATCTTCTCTACGCATCGTCTTCGTCGGTTTACGGCTCCAACACGAAAATGCCGTTCTCGGTGCACGACAACGTCGATCATCCGCTCAGTCTCTACGGCGCCTCGAAAAAGGCGAATGAGCTGATGTCGCACGCTTACGCGCATCTGTTCGCCCTGCCGGCGACCGGCCTGCGGTTCTTCACCGTCTATGGCCCCTGGGGCAGGCCGGACATGGCGATGTGGATTTTCGCAAAAGCGATCCTCGCCGGCGAGCCGATCAAGCTGTTCAACAACGGCAACATGCGCCGCGACTTCACCTATATCGATGACGTGGTGGAATCGGTCGTGCGCCTGATGGGCCGCCCGGCAACGGCTGACGCGAAATATTCAACGGCGTCGCCGGATCCGGGTTCGAGCACCGCACCGTGGCGTGTCTATAACATCGGCAACAACAAGCCGGTCGAGCTTCTTGAGGTCGTGCGCCTTCTTGAAGAGGCGATCGGCAAAAAGGCGAAACGCGAGCTCCTGCCCATGCAGCCGGGCGACGTGCCTGCGACCTATGCCGACGTCGACGACCTGATGCGCGAGGTCGATTTCAGGCCGGCAACGCCGATCGCCGAGGGCATCGCCCGTTTCATCGATTGGTATCGCGCGCATCACCGCCCGTGAATTAGCGCACCTGGCAGCGGAGAGGGTTTTCCATGGCGGATAAGGTCGCACTCATCACAGGTGCCACGGGACAGGACGGCGCCTATCTTGCCGAGTTCCTGCTCGCAAAAGGCTATGTTGTGCATGGCATCAAGAGACGCTCTTCTTCTCTTAATACGCAGCGTGTCGATCATCTTTACGTCGATCCGCATGCCGCCGACGTCAAGTTCCTTCTGCACTATGGCGACATGACCGACGCCACCAACTTGATACGCCTCATCCAGGAAACGCAGCCGACGGAGATCTACAATCTGGCGGCGCAAAGCCACGTGCAGGTCAGCTTCGAGACGCCGGAATACACGGCCAATGCCGATGCCCTGGGCACCCTGCGGCTGCTGGAGGCGATCAGGATCCTCAAGCTCGAAAAGCGTGTCCGGTTCTATCAGGCCTCGACATCCGAACTTTACGGCAACGCGCCGCAGAGTCCGCAGGATGAAAATACGCCGTTTGCGCCGCGAAGCCCGTATGGAGCCGCCAAGCTTTATGCCTACTGGATGACGGTGAACTATCGGGAGGCCTATGGCATTCACGCCTCGAACGGCATCCTGTTCAACCACGAAAGTCCGGTGCGCGGCGAAACCTTCGTGACGCGCAAGATTTCCCGCGCCGTGGCCGCGATCGAAGCCGGCCGGCAGGATTGCCTGTTCATCGGCAATCTCAATGCCAGACGCGACTGGGGCCACGCCCGCGATTACGTCGAGGGCATGTGGATGATCCTCCAGCAGCCGCAGGCCGACGACTATGTGCTGGCGACCGGCGACAGCCACACGGTCCGCGAGTTCGTCGAGCGTGCGTTTGCGGTCATCGGCCGCCAGATCGCATGGCGGGGCGAGGGCAGCGGCGAGACCGGCGTCGACAAGGCAAGCGGCAAGGTGCTCATCAAGATCGACCCGCGCTATTTCCGCCCCACGGAAATCGACAATCTCGTCGGCGATGCCTCGAAAGCGCGGGCCAGGCTCGGCTGGAAACACCGGGTCGATTTCAATTCCCTGGTGGTGGAGATGGTCGAGGAAGACCGCAGGGAACTTCGCGGCGAGGCCAAATCCGGCAAGGGCAATGGCGAGGCCTGAGGTCATGGCGCCACCCGTTCTTTTTGACCTGCGCGGAAAGCGCGTCACCGTCGCCGGCCATTCCGGGCTGGCGGGCTCCGCCATCGCGCGCCGGCTTGCAGGCGAAGGCTGCGAAATTCTTACGGCCTCGCACGCACAGGTCGATCTCGCGCAACAAGAGCCGACCGAACAGTGGATCAGTCAGACCAAACCCGACGCGATTTTCCTCGCCGCCGCCCGCGTTGGCGGGATCCATGCCAATGACGTCCACCCGGTTGAATTCCTCGCCGAGAAATCTTGCCATCGCTCTCAATGTGATGCGCGCCGCCTTTTCGGCAAAAGTGAAGAAGCTGATGTTTCTCGGATCATCCTGCGTTTTCCCGCGCGACGCGCCGCAGCCGATGACGGAGGATCTTTTGCTGACGGGCGCGCTCGAGCCGACGAACGAATGGTACGCCGTGGCGAAGATCGCGGGCATCAAGCTTGCCCAGGCCTACCGGCGGCAATTCCGCGCCGACTTCATCTCGGTAATGCCGACCAATCTGTACGGGCCGGGCGACAATTATCATCCCGAGAACAGCCATGTTCCCGCCGCGCTGATCAGGCGGTTTCACGAGGCCAAGACGCGCGATGCAAAGGAAGTCGTGGTCTGGGGAACCGGAAAGCCGCTGCGCGAATTTCTCGCTTCCGACGACCTTGGCGATGCCTGCGTATTCATCATGAAGCATTACTCCGGCGAAGGCTTCCTCAATATCGGCACCGGTGAAGAGGTCAGCATCGGCGATTTCGCGCAACTCGTCGCCGAGATCGTCGGATATCGCGGGAAGCTGGTGTTCGACACCAGCCGCCCCGACGGACCGCCGCGCAAGACGCTCGACATCTCCAGGCTCTCTGCGCTTGGCTGGCGCGCAAAAACGCCGCTGCGCACCGGGCTCCAGGCCGCCTACCGGGATTTTCTCGAAAAGGCCGGCGAGCTTCGCGAGCGGTAGCGGCGGCAGCATTGGATCGTGCCGCGCATTCGTCTTATAGTGGCGCCGGCAGACAGGAAAAGATGACCATGACGGTTCCGACACTGGCAGGATTGAAGGTAAAGCTGTTCACCGACGGCGCCGAAAAGGCGCAGATCGTCGAAATGACCAGGCACCCCTGGATTGCAGGCTTCACCACCAATCCTTCCCTGCTCAAGAAAGCGGGCGTAAGCGATTATGCAGCCTATGCGCGCGACCTCGTCGCCGCGGTGCCTGACCGGCATATTTCCTTCGAGGTGTTTTCCGACGACATCGCCGAAATGGTTGCGCAGGCGCGCGTGATCGCGTCGTGGGGAAAAAATGTCTACGTCAAGCTGCCGGTGACGAATACGCGCGGCGAGCCGTTGTTCGATGTGGTGCGCACGCTCTCGCGTGAAGGCGTGAACATCAACATGACCGCGATCTTCACGGGCGAACAGGTTGACCGTGCCATCGAGGCGCTTGACGCAGGCGCCCCTGCCTGTGTTTCCGTTTTTGCCGGCCGCCTGGCCGATTTCGGCATCGATTACCGTCCGATCATGCGGGATGCCATCGCCCGCGCGCGCAAGACGCGCAATGTCGAGATCATCTGGGCCTCGACGCGCGAGGTCTTCAACGTCGTGGAAGCGGATGCGATGGGCTGCCACATCATCACGGCGCCGGCCGATGTGCTGAAAAAGCTTCCGGCGCTCGGCACCAAATCCGCCGCCGAACTTTCTCTCGGGGCGGTAAAATCGTTTCGTGACGACGCCGTCGCCGCCGGCCTGCGGTTGGCGGTTCCAGCATCGCGCGCGGCGGAATAAGCCGTCGGACCGAGGTCAGCAACGGAGCCGATTTGTGCGCCTGTAACGCTTTGAATCAAAACGTGTTCGAATGCGTTTGCGCGGGCTATTCGCCAGTTATACGAGGCCGTGCTAGGGGATTGAGGGACTGAAGTGGGGCTTGCAGAAGTCCTGGGGCTTGGGGACACCGTCGCCAAATGATGCAGGCTGCTGTCGCAAATGCGGAGCGTCCACTGCGCGTGGGTGTCGTCGGAGTCGGCGTCATGGGGAGCAACCATGCGCGGGTCTTCGCCGGCTTGCCTGGAACCGAACTGGTTGGCGTCGCCGATCCCGATCGCAAGCAGGTTGACTTTGTCGCCCGCACGTTGGGATGCGCCGCCGTCTCTGACGTCGACGAATTGCTCGCGCGCGACGTCGACGCCATCACCATTGCCGCGCCAACCCATCTCCATCGCGAAATCGCGCTGAGCTGCATCGCGCGGGGCGTCCACGTCATGGTGGAGAAGCCGATTGCCTCTTCGGTCGAAGAGGGCCGTGAAATCATCAACGCGGCGCATCGGGCCGGCGTGACCCTGATGGTCGGTCACGTCGAGCGATTTAATCCCGCGGTCGAGGCGATCAAGGAAGCCATCCGCGGCGAAGATATTCTGTCGATCGCCATCACCCGTGTCGGCCCGTTTCCGCCGCGCATGTCGAATGTCGGCGTGGTGATCGACCTCGCGGTCCACGATATTGACCTGATCCGCTGGTTCACCGATTCCGACATTGTCGAGGTCCAGCCGCAGCTCTCCAGCGCGGTCGCCGAGCGGGAAGACATTGCTCTCCTGCAGTTCCGGACGGCCTCCGGCGTGCTCGCCCACATCAACACCAACTGGCTTACGCCCTTCAAGGCACGCAACGTGACGGTCGCGACGCGCGGCAAATATGTCATGGGCGATCTGCTCACCCGCCAGGTGACGGAGTGCTTCGGCTTCCAGCCGGACGGCAGCTATTCGATGCGCCATCTGTCGGTCGGCCACGCCGAGCCGCTCCGCTCGGAACTGCTCGCGTTCCTGCACGCGGTTCGCTCGGGGAAAACCCCCGCCGTGACCGGCGAGGAGGCCGTGGCCAGCCTCGAAATTGCGACACGCTGTCTGACCACGCGTCCGACCGTGGTCGCCCCCGCGCAGCGAAAAGGACCGCGTGCCGTCGTCGGCTGACGGCCGTGGCGATCACCGGACGTTCAATGAATTTGCGTGCCAATCCGCCACCGATCCCGTTCATTGACGTCGCCGCGCAGCGCCGCCGTCTCGGACCCGCTATCGACGCCGCGGTCGGCCGCGTGCTCAATCACTGCCAGTTCATTCTTGGCCCGGAAGTCCGCACCTTCGAGGCTGATCTCGCCGCATATTGTGGCGCGCGCCACGCGGTCAGCTGCGCAAGCGGAACCGACGCGCTCGTGCTCGCATTGCGCGCGATGGGAATCGGCCCCGGCGATGCTGTGCTGTGTCCGTCATTCACCTTCTGCGCGACGGCGGAAGTGGCGGCGCTCGTCGGCGCCACGCCCGTGTATGTCGATGTCGATGCTGAGACATTCAATATCGATCCAAAAGGCATCGCCGGCGGCATTGCCGCGGCCAGTGACGCCGGCCTCAAGCCGAAGGCGATTATTCCGGTGGATCTGTTCGGATTGCCGGCCGACCACGCCGCGATTGCGGCTGCGGTGCAGGCGGGAAACCTGCTCGTCCTCGACGACGCCGCGCAGGGGTTCGGCGCAACCTACAATAACCGCCGGCTTGGCACTTTCGGCCAAGCCACCGCCACCAGCTTCTTTCCGGCCAAACCGCTTGGCTGCTACGGCGATGGCGGCGCGGTGATTACCGATGACGATGCCTTCGCTGAAACCTTGCGGAGCCTGCGCGTGCACGGGCAGGGGAGCGACAAATACGACAATGTCCGCATCGGGCTTGCCTCGCGGCTCGACACCATCCAGGCCGCGATTCTGATCGAGAAACTGAAGATATTCCCGGACGAAATAGACGCCCGCAACCGGATTGCGCGGCGCTACAGCGAGGCGCTCGCCGACCTCGCCATTGTTCCCATTGTGCCGGCCGGATCGGTTTCCGTCTGGGCGCAATACACAATTCGCGTTTCGGGGGGACGGCGGAACGCGATTGCGGCGGCCCTCAAGGCCGATGGCATACCAACGGCGATCTATTACCCGATCCCGCTGCACCGTCAGCAGGCCTACAAGCATTATCCTGTCGGCAAAGGCGGCGTCGCGGTGAGCGACCGGCTGGCGTCCGAAGTGATAAGCCTGCCGATGCACGCCTATCTCGACGCGGCGACACAGGACCGCATCGTCGATGCGACGCGGCGCGCGCTCAAGGTCTGACGCGCGAGCGACTGCCTAGCCGCGCTTGTAGACGTCGTCGAGCCGCTCGATATCGTCCTCGCCGAAATAGCTGCCGGTCTGCACTTCGATCAGTTCAAGCGGGATTTTTCCCTTGTTCGCCAGCCGATGCACGCTACCGATCGGGATGTAAACCGACTCGTTCTCGTGCACGGCGGAAACCTTTTCGCCAATGGTCACTTCGGCGGTACCGCGCACGACAACCCAATGCTCGGCGCGATGACGGTGCTTCTGCAGTGAAAGAATGCCTCCGGGGATGACGACAATCCGCTTGACCTGAAAGCGCTCGCCCAAGTCGATCGACTTCGTAATAGCCCCAAGGCCGGTGGCCCCTTTTGTGATCGGTCGCCTCCGGCCTTTTTGCTGCCTTGAGCTTGTCGACCAGTTCACGAACCTCCTGGGCGCGTGCGCGCGGTATCACCATCACCGCGTCCGAAGTGCTCACCACCACAAGTCCACTCACGCCGACCACGGCGGTGAGCCGATCATTCGAGTGCACGATGCAGTCGCTCGTATCCACGGTCACCACCGAGCCCTGAAGGACGTTGCCGGCGGAATCCGGTGGCGTGATGTCGAGGAGCGCATCCCAGCTGCCGATATCGGACCAGCGGAAATTGCCGCGCACAACGGCGGCCCGGTCGGTTTTTTCCATCACCGCGTAGTCGATCGATTTTTGCGGCGCGCGCGCGAAGGCTTCCGATTGCAGGCGCAGGAAACCGAGATCGGTGCCGGCTTTTGCCACTGCCGTTTCGATCGCCGTGAACATCTCCGGCTCCAGCCGCTTGAGCTCGGACAGCAGCACATCGGCGCGGAAAAGGAAGTTGCCGGAATTCCAGAGATAGCCCTCACGCACATAGCGGGCGGCTGTTGCCGCATCCGGTTTTTCGACGAAGCTCTTCACGGCATAGACGCCATCGCCACCGATGGCTTCACCAGGGAGAATGTAGCCGTAGCTGGTCTTTGGCTCGCTCGGCTTGATGCCGAACGTCACGATGCGCCCGGCCTCGGCCGCCACGCGGCCAGCCGCGCATGTGGCACGAAACGCGCCGGCGTCTGGCACGATATGGTCCGCGGCAAGCGCCAGCACGACGGCTTGCGGGTCGCGGCCGGCGGCGATCGCCGTGGCTGCCGCGATGGCCGGGCCGGAGTCGCGGCGCATCGGCTCGATGACGATCGTCGCCTCGACGCCGATTTCCTCAGCCTGCCGCCTGGCAAAAAAATGGAAATTCGGCCCGGTGATGACGATAGGGGGTGCAAACATGGCGTCCCGCACCCGCAGCAGAGTTTCCTGGTAGGTCGACTTGCTGCCGACCAGCGGCAGGAACTGCTTGGGCAGGGCGTCGCGCGAAACCGGCCAAAGCCTGGTACCGGCGCCGCCAGCCAGCAGGATGGGGATTATGGGTGATGGCATGTACGGAGGCTGGTTAGGGGCTCTTTGTTCCGGCGCGGAATTGTCTTAAGGCAATTCGGCGTCACTCACTATTGCTATCGTCGCCGGCACTTCAAGTCCATACATCCGCAGCGTTTTCAGCCCGTTAGCGGGGACTCTCCCTGATGATTGAGCGCATCCTGACCGTCGGTGGTTTCACGCTGCTGTCGCGAATGAGCGGGTTTGCGCGCGACATCATCCTGGCGGCTGTCCTTGGTGCCGGCCCGGTCGCCGACGCATTCTTTGTCGCGTTGCGGCTACCCAACCATTTCCGTGCCATTTTCGCGGAAGGCGCATTCAACGCCGCCTTCGTCCCGGCCTATGCGCGCATCCGCGAGTCCGGAGGCGCCGAGCGCGCCAGCCTTTTCGCCGACCGCATCTTCACGCTGCTGTTGGGAAGCCAGATCGTGCTGCTGGCGGTGGCCCTTGTCTTTATGCCGGCCGTCATCGATGTGCTGGCGCCGGGCTTTGCGAACGACCCCGGGCGCTATGCGCTTGCCGTCGAACTGACGCGGATCACGTTCCCCTATCTGCTTCTGATCACATTGGTGACGCTCTACGGCGGCATCCTCAACGCGTTGCACCGTTTTGCGGCGGCTGCGGCGGCGCCGATTTTGCTCAACCTCTCGCTCATGGTCGCGCTCGCGCTCGCCGCATTTTTTCCGACCGCCGGCCACGCCGCGGCATGGGGTGTTCTGGTCGCCGGCGTCCTCGAATTTCTTCTGGTCGCGGGCGATGCAGGGCTTGCCGGCGTATTGACGAAATTGCGCTGGCCGGAGCTCGACGCGGACGTGAGGCAGTTCTTCCGTGCCCTCGCTCCGGCGGTCGTCGGCTCGGCCGGCGTGCAGCTCGCGCTGTTCGCCGACACGATCATCGCGAGCTTTCTGCCGGCAGGTTCGCTCTCGGCACTTTATTATGCCGACCGGATCAATCAGCTGCCGATCGGCGTGATCGGCATCGCCGCCGGCACCGTGATCCTTCCGGAGATGTCGCGTCGCATTGCGGGGGGCGATCCGCAGGGCGCGACACATGCGCAGGGCCGTGCAATCGAATTCACCTTGCTCCTGTCGATTCCGTGCGTGGCCGCATTTTTCGTCATCCCGGATCTGATCATGCGGGCGCTGTTCGTGCGCGGCGCGTTCACCGCCGCCGATGCCGATGCGGCCGCGCATACGCTCATGGCCTACGCCGTCGGGTTGTTGCCCTTTGTTCTGATTCGAAGTGCAGTTGCGACTTTCTTTGCGCGCGGCGATACGGCGACGCCGGTCAAGGCCGCGTTGCTCGCCGCTGCCGTCAATATCGCATTTAAAATCCTTTTGATGGGGCCGCTGGCTCAGGTTGGACTCGCGCTCGCAACGTCGATCGGCGCCTGGATCAATCTCGGCCTCGTCGTGTGGTTTGCGGCGCGTGCCGGCTACGTCGCGCGCGATGAGCGGCTGCGGCTGTCGATCTTCAGGCTCGCCATCGCCGGGCTGGCGCTCGCCGCGGTCCTGTGGCTGTGCCGCGGACCGACGCTCGACTGGTTTGCGGGACGCCAGAGCCTGCGCGATCTTGCGGCGCTGGCCGCACTCACCGCAGTTGGCGGCGCCGTCTACTGTGGAATCGTCGCGGCGCTGTTCGGACGTGAATGGCTTGCAAGGTTTCGCGGCAAACGCCGCTGAAATCAATGATTTCCGCGCTATTGCCGAACGGCCGAGGTGGACATAGGTCACTGGCGACGGTATGGGGACATGCCGGTTTTCTGACATCATTTTCGCGGGAATTCATGACTGCTACTCGGCATAATTCATCATTTTCGTTGATGCTTGGCGTGGGAAAGTTCGCAATACCGCTGGTGCTTGCAACTTTGGTCGCAAGCTGCGGGGAGCGCCAGCAACAAGGGGGCGCACCGCCGCCTCCGGCCGTGACTGTCGCCAAGCCGATCAAGCGCACGGTATTCGATTATGACGAATATGTCGGGCGCTTCACCGCCGTTGATTCGGTCGAGATACGCGCGCGGGTGTCGGGCTATCTCGAGAAAGTTCACTTCAAGGATGGTCAGCTTGTGAAGCAGGGCGACCTGCTTTTCACGATCGACAAGCGTCCGTTCCAGAACACGCTCGACCAGGCGCGCGCCAATCTGGTGCAGGCGCAATCCAATCTCGCCTTCACGGAATCTGACTACACGCGCGGACAGCAGCTCGTGCGCGACAAGACCATCACCGATCAGACCTTCGAGCAGCGCGCTCAGGCGTTCCGCAATGCCAAAGCGTCGGTGACCGCAAATGAAGCAGCCGTACGGCAGGCGGAACTTGATATGGAGTTCACCGAACTGCGCGCACCAGTGAACGGGCGCATCGGCGACCGGCGCGTGTCACCCGGCAATCTCGTCACCGGCGGCACATCCGGCAACACGACACTGCTCGCGGTCATCGTATCGACCGACCCCATCTATTTCGAATTCACCTTCGATGAGGCCTCGTATCTGCGCTACGAGCGTCTGGCAAAAAGCGGGGGTCAGGACGTGGCGAGCCGCAATGCCAGCGTGCAAGTGGCTCTCAAGCTGATCGACGAGAAAGACTTCGATCATGAAGGGCGCATGAACTTCGTCGACAACGTCATTGACCGTTCGACCGGCACGATTCGCGGTCGTGCGGCGTTCTCGAATCCGAACGAGGTTTTCACGCCCGGCATGTTCGCGCGCGTGCGCGTGCCCGGTTCGTCGCCCTATGAGGGTTTGCTCGTGCCGGATGCGGCAATCGGCACCGAGCAGGCGCGGCGTTTCGTCATTGTCATCGACGATCAGGACACCGCGCGGTCCAAATATGTCACGCTCGGTCAGCTTACGCGCGACAATCTGCGCGTCATCAAGGAAGGCATTGGCCCCGATGATCGCGTTGTGGTCAGTGGCCTGATGCAGGCGCGTCCGGGCCAGAAGGTGCGGCCGCAGGAGGAGGGTGCCAAGCCAGGTGAGAAGCCGGGTGAGAAGCCGGGTGAGAAGCCGGCGGGTACGCCGGCTGCGGCGGGAAGCCCGCCGGAAAAAGCGAAATAAACGGGCCCCGCCAGCGCATGCGTATTTCGCATTTTTTCATCAACCGGCCGATCTTCGCCTCCGTGGTCTCGATCATTTTCGTGATCCTTGGAGGCGTCGCGTTCTCGCGGCTGCCGGTTGCGCAATATCCAGAGATCGCGCCGCCCACCATCACCGTGTCGGGTCAATATCCCGGCGCGAGCGCCGACGTCGTGGCCGCTACAGTGGTCACGCCCATCGAGCAGCAGATCAACGGCGTCGAAAACATGCTCTACCTGTCGTCGAATTCGACCGGCGACGGGCGCTTCACGATTTCGGTGACCTTCGAGCTCGGCACCAATCTCGATATCGCACAGGTGCAGGTACAAAATCGTGTAGCCATCGCGCAGCCTCGGCTTCCCATCGATGTGCGCAATATCGGCGTCACCGTCAACAAAAGCTCGCCCGACCTGATGATGGTCGTGCATCTTTATTCGCCGGACAAGTCGCGCGATACGCTGTTCATTTCGAACTACGCCACGATCGAGATCACGGACGCGCTGACGCGCGTCGAAGGTGTCGGATCGATCATTGTGTTCGGCAGCCGCGACTATGCGATGCGGGCGTGGCTCGATCCTGACAGGTTGCAGTCGCTCGGGCTGACCGCAAACGACGTGGTGACCGCGCTTGCAGGGCAGAACGTGCAGGTTGCGTCCGGCGTGCTCAATCAACCTCCTATGGACAAGCCCGGCGCATTCCAGATTTCCGTGCAGACGCTTGGTCGCCTGAGCAGTACGGAAGAGTTCGGCAACATTGTCGTCAAACAGACGGCAAACGCCGTCGTGCGGATGAAGGACATCGCAAAGATCGAGCTTGCCGCGCAGGACTATTCGACCAATTCCTATCTCGACCGCGACCCGGCCATCGCGCTTGGCATTTTCCAGCGGCCCGGATCGAATGCGCTGTCGACCGCCCAGAACATCAAGAACACGATGGACGAGCTGGCGCAGCATTTCCCGCCCGGCCTCAAATACGACATCGTCTACAACCCCACGCAGTTCATTCAGCAGTCCGTGGATGCGGTGGAATCGACGATTGGCGAGGCGATCATTCTCGTCGTGCTGGTCGTCATCCTTTTCCTGCAGACATGGCGCGCCGCGATCATCCCGATCGTGGCCATTCCGGTGTCGCTCATCGGCACGTTCTTCTTCATGGCGCTATTTGGCTTCACGCTCAACAATCTCTCGTTGTTCGGACTTGTGCTCGCGATCGGTATCGTGGTCGATGACGCAATCGTGGTGGTGGAGAACGTCGAGCGTAATATCGAGGCCGGCCTCTCGCCTCACGATGCCGCGGTCAAGAGCATGGACGAGGTCGGTGCCGCGCTGATCGCGATCGCGCTGGTGCTGTCGTCGGTGTTTATCCCCTCCGCCTTTATCACCGGTATTTCCGGGCAGTTCTACCGGCAATTCGCGCTGACAATCGCGGGCGCGACCATCATTTCGCTGATCGTCTCGCTGACGCTGTCGCCGGCCCTCTGCGCATTGCTGCTCAAGCCGCACCGTGAAATCGAGCATGGGTATTGGTGGAGCAAGCCGATCCACGGCTTCTTCAATTTCTTCAACCACTATTTCGACAAGCTCACCCACGCCTACGGCAGGCTGTCGGCAAAGCTCGTTCGCATCGCAGTGTTGATGCTGCTGGTCTATGCCGGTGTCATTGCGTTCGGCCTGAACGAATTCCGCAAGACTTCGGTCGGCTTCATCCCGCAACTCGACCGCGGCTATCTCATCATCATCACGCAGCTTCCGCCGGCGGCGTCGCTTGCGCGCACCGATGAGGTCAATCGCAAGGCAGTCGAAATCGCGCTGTCAATTCCCGGCATCGCACATGCCGTCAATATTGTCGGCTTTTCCGGCGCGACCTTCACCAATGCGCCCAATGCCGGCGCCGTTTTCGTAACGCTCGATCCGTTCGAGGAACGCGCGAAGGATCCGCGGCAATCGGCGGCCGCAATTCAAGGACAGCTGTTCCAGAAACTATCGGCGATCCATGACGGGCTGATTTTCGTCGCGGCACCGCCGCCCGTATCCGGCATCGGCAACGCCGGCGGATTCCGCATGATGGTCGAAGATCGCGCCGGCCGCGGCTCGGAGGCGCTCCAGGGCGCGGTCTACGCGATGATGGGGCGCGCTGCCCAGACCCCCGGCCTCCAGCAGGTGTTCTCGCTGTTCGAAAATACGACTCCGCAGCTTTATCTCGACATCGACCGCACCAAGGCGCAGCTGCTCGGCATCAGCGTGCCTGAGGTTTTTGCCGCGCTGCAGATTTATCTCGGCTCGTCCTATGTCAACGATTTCAACCTGTTCGGCCGCACCTACCGGGTCATCGCGCAGGCACGCAGCCAGGATCGCAGCAATAGTGAAGACGTGCTCAAAATCCGCGTGCGCAACAGCAGCGGCGACACCGTGCCGCTCGGCGCGTTCACAACCGTGCGCACCGTTACCGGCCCGTATCGCGTACCGCGCTACAACCTCTATCCGGCCGCCGAACTCGATGGAGCCGCCGCGCCGGGTTACAGCCAGGGCCAGGCCATCAAGATCATGGAGCAGTTGGCCGCGCAGACGCTGCCGCAGGGCTTCACCTATGAATGGACCACGCTCGCCTACCAGCAAATCCGCGCCGGCAGCACTGCCACATTCGCCTTCGTGCTGGCGGTGGTGTTCGTCTTCCTGGTGCTGGCGGCGCAATTTGAGAGCCTGACGCTGCCGCTTGCCGTCATCATGATCGTGCCGATGTGCCTGATCGCGTCGATCATCGGCGTGGTGCTGCGCGGGCAGGACAACAATATTCTGACCCAGGTCGGTTTCGTCGTGCTCATCGGCCTTGCGGCCAAGAATGCCATCCTGATCGTCGAATTTGCCAAGCAGCTCGAGGACGGCGGCCGCGACCGTTTCGAAGCAGCGGTCGAAGCGGCGCATCTGCGGCTGCGGCCCATCTTGATGACGTCCTTTGCATTCGTGCTGGGCGTTTCGCCGCTGGTCTGGGCGATCGGCGCCGGCGCCGAATTGCGCCAGACGCTGGGAACCGCCGTGTTCTCCGGTATGATCGGCGTCACCGTTTTCGGCCTGATCTTCACGCCAGTGTTCTATGTCGTTTCGCGCTGGCTAGCGCTGCACCTGGCCCGCCGCCGCAGCCGCGACCGGCGCTCCGCTCAATAGCAAATCGTGATATTTGAGGTGGCAGATGACGATGAAGTTCGGATTCGGCCAGCCACTCACGCGCAAGGAAGATGATCCGCTCCTGCGCGGGGCCGGGCGGTATATTGCGGATATTGCGCCCGAGGCCACGCTGCACGCCGTAGTCCTGCGTTCGCCGCACGCGCATGCCCGTTTCCGGATCGGCAGTCTCGACCGGGCAAAGTCCATCGCGGGGGTGCGCCTACTTCTGACAGGCGATGATGTCAGCAACCTCGGGCCGCTGCCGACGCCAGGCGTGCTCCCGGGCGTCGATATCAAAGTCCCCACCTATCCAATTCTCGCCACGGACACCGTGCGCTACGTCGGCGATGCGGTCGCCTTCGTGGTCGCCGATACGGTGGCTGCGGCTAAGGACGCTGCGGAAGCCATCGAGGTTGATTGGCAACCGTTGCCCCAAGTCGTCGGCGCCGCCAATGCGCTCAAGCCCGGCGCGCCATTGGTGTGGCCGAACAGGCCTGGAAACCTGGCGTTCGAGACTTCGGCCGGCGACGCGGCTGCGACCAGGCAGGCCTTTGCCAAAGCCGCGCGTGTAAGCGAGTTGACGATCGTGAACCAGCGGCTGGTCACGAATTATCTCGACACCCGTGGCGTCATCGCGGAATACGACGGCGATCGGTACACGCTCACGCTCGGGAGCCAGGGCAGTCATCTTATCCGCGACATCATCGGCGGCAGCGTGATGAAGCTGCCGCCCGAAAAGATGCGGGTCATTACGCCCGATGTCGGGGGCGGTTTCGGCACCAAGGCCTTCCCATACCGCGAGTACGCGCTGGCGGCCGTCGCCGCCGAACGGTTGCGCAAGCCGGTCCGGTGGATCTGCGAACGCGCCGAACACTTCCTTGCCGACAGTCATGGCCGCGATAATATTTCCACCGCGCGCCTGGCGATCGACGATAAGGGGCGCTTCCTCGCTCTAGAGCTCGACATTGTCGCCGACATGGGGGCCTACCTGTCGTGCTACGCACCCTTTATTCCGTGGCTCGGTGTCGGCATGGCGACCGGCTCCTACGATATCCCGGCTGCGCATGTGCGGCTGCGCGCGGTCTATACGAACACGGTCCCGGTTGATGCCTATCGTGGTGCGGGACGGCCGGAAGCTTCTTATCTCATCGAACGCGCGGTCGACGCCGCGGCGCATGATCTCGGCATCACCACGGATTCGATACGCCGGAAAAACCTGATCAAGCCCAAGTCGCTGCCGTACAAGAACTCCGACGGGAAAAGTCTACGAACTCGGGTGATTTTGCCGGAGCGCTCGCGCGCGCGCAGGAACTTGCCGACTGGGACGGGTTCAACAAGCGCGCGACGCAATCAAGGCGTTCCGGAAAGTTGCGCGGTATCGGCGTTGCGACTTATGTCGAAGCCTGCGGCAACAATGGCCCGGAAACCGCAACTCTCAATCTCGATCGCGATGGCGGGGTCACCTTGCTCATCGGATCGCAGTCGACCGGCCAGGGTCATGCGACATCTTATGCGCAACTCATTGCGGAACGTCTCGATCTGCCGCCCGAACGCGTGCGCGTTATTCAGGGCGATACCGATCGCATCAAAAGCGGTGCCGGCACCGGCGGTTCGAGCTCCATTCCGGTCGGGGGTGTTTCTGTTGACCGCGCCGCAAAGACGCTCGGCGAGCATCTCAAGGAGCTCGCGTCGGATGCGCTCGAGGCAGGCATTGGCGATCTGGAGATTGTCGGCGGCGCGGTTCGCGTAGCCGGAACGGATCGGCTTATTTCGTTCGCCGACCTCGCAGCCCACCCCAAGGCTTCGCCTGACAAGTTGCGCGCGTCGGAAGAATTCGGCGTCGAGCCGGCAACATTTCCCAACGGAACGCACATTGCCGAAATCGAGATTGATCCGGACACCGGCAATACGGCCATCCTGCGTTATGTCGTGGTCGACGATTTCGGCGCGACGCTTAATCCGCTGCTGCTTGCGGGACAGGTCCATGGCGGTGCAGTGCAGGGCATTGGTCAGGCGCTGATGGAGAACACGGTATACGACCCGGGATCTGGCCAGCTCCTGAGTGCGAGCTTCATGGACTACGCAATGCCGCGCGCCAGCGATGCGCCGGACTTTATTTTCGAAACGCGCAACATCCCCTGCAAGACCAATCCGCTGGGCGTGAAGGGTGCCGGAGAAGCCGGGTCGATCGGTTCGTGCCCGGCGGTCATGAACGCGATTGTCGACGCGCTGTGGCGCAGTCACCACATCCGCCATATCGATATGCCGGCGACGCCGCACCGGATCTGGCAGGCGATCCGCGCCGCGCGGGACGCCAGGCCGGCCTAAGCCCCCGATCACGAATTCGTGAACGCCGGCGGAGGACCACCCGGCCGGAATAGTCATTACGGTTCAAGCGTTTGCAGAGGGGCTGGGCGATGAGGCGAAATAATCTCCAATGAGACGCGCTGCCGGCGTGGCACTTGCTGCGGCTTTTCTCGCGACCGGAGCCGGCGCGGTCATCGCCCAGTCCGACCCCATTGCCATACGCAAGGCGCTGATGAAGGAAAACAATGAAAATGCGCTCGCCGTCGTGCGGATGATGCGCGGACAAATGCCGTTTGATCCGGTCAAGGTCGATGCCGCCTTCGCGCAATGGGAGGACACCGCGAAAAGACTCCCCGGGCTTTTCCCGGGCAATTCCCAGATCGGTCAGGAGACGCGTGCTGCGTCGAAAATATGGATCACAAAAGCGGATTTCGATGCCAAGGCGGCTGAATTCGGAAAAGTCGTGGCGGAAAACCGCGCGACGGCAAAAGCATCGCTCGCCGGATTGCGTGGCGCCATTCCGCCAATCGGAAATGCTTGCGACAATTGCCACAAGGAATATCGAACGTCACGCCGATAGGGAAAAGTTTGCAGTCAAAGCGCGTCAATCATTGCTAGTCTAAATCCATCGAAGCGAGTCGCGCCGGATGCTCCTCAAACTGGTCGTTGCCGCGGTCGTCGTCAGTGCGTCCGCATTCTGGTATCTCACGATCCCCGAGACAATTCCGGCAAGCGCATTAACGCCCGCGTATGCACGCGACATCGCCAATGGTCGCACGATGTTTTTGATCGGCGGCTGCTCCTCCTGTCACGCGGTTCCGAAACAGAAGGATGAAACGCGGCTTGGCGGCGGGCTGGCGCTCAATACCTCGTTTGGCGTGTTCCACGTGCCGAATATTTCCCCGGATATCAGCGACGGCATCGGCAGCTGGAACGAAGCGCAGTTTGTCACAGCAATGTTGGATGGCACATCGCCTGGTGGCGAGCATCTCTATCCGGCGTTTCCCTATACGTCCTACCGCAATATGCGGATCTCCGACCTGCGCGATCTGTTCGCATATCTGAAAACCCTGCCCGCGATTTCGGGCCGTGTACGCGATCATGAATTGCGTTTTCCATTCAATATTCGCCGCGCACTCGGGATATGGAAGCGGCTCTTTCTCGACAGGAAGGCATACGAGCCTGATCCCGCGCAATCCGCGCAATGGCGGCGCGGCAGCTATCTCGTCAATGGCCCCGGCCACTGCGCCGAATGTCATTCGCCGCGCAATTTTCTCGGTGCAATCGTTTCGAGCAGGCGCTTCACCGGCGGTCAAAGTCCCACGGGACACGGCGGCGTTCCTGATATCACGCAGGGCAAACTGCACGATTGGAAAGTCGAGGATTTCGCCGAAGTGCTCAAGAGCGGAATAACCCCGGACGCCGACCGTGTCGGAGGGTTGATGGTGGATGTCGTAGCCAACACCAGGCAATTGAGCGAAGCCGATCGCAAAGCCATAGCGGTGTATCTCAAGTCGCTACCGGCACCTTCTCGCTGAGTCAGAGCCCCGTCAGATGTGGACGCCCGCAATAGGCGTGGCCATGACGAGTCGACCCCGGCCGGGCCTGTGGTAGAGACATCGCGATGCATCCGTTCAAGGCCATCGGCCTCAAACTGATATCAGCACTTTTGTTTGCCGCGATGTCCGCGCTGGTCCGCCAATTGGGCGATGTGGCACCGGTCGGCCAGATGGTCTTCTTCCGGAGCGCGTTCGCGATCCTGCCGGTCTTGATTGTCTATGCCATTCGCGGCGAGCTGTCCTCCGCGCTCCGCACCAACCGGCCGCTCGGCCAGCTCGGCCGCGGGATGCTCAGCATCGGCGGGATGTTCACCAATTTCTCGGCGCTCACGCGGCTGCCGCTGGCGGATGCAACGGCAATTTCCTTTGCTTCGCCGCTCATAACGGTGGCGCTCGCGGCGATAATTCTCAAGGAACGCGTCCGCATCTATCGCTGGTCGGCGGTCGCCGTCGGATTTGCCGGCGTGATCGTGATGTTGATTCCGCATCTCGATCTGGGCCGCTACACCTCAGTCGGCGGGGCGGTTGCCGGCGCCGGCGCGGTGTTCGCACTCATCTCCGCGGTCTGTAATGCCGGCACCGTCATACAGACGCGGCGGCTCACGCAGAGCGAAACGACGTCCTCGATCGTTTTCTATTTTTCGCTGGTATGCGCGATCGCGGGTGCATTGACGTTGCCTTTTGGCTGGCATTCACCCACGCCCCGTGAGCTTACGGGCCTTATTGCGCTCGGCGTTTTCGGCGGTTTCGCCCATATCCTGCTGACCGAGAGTTACCGTTACGCCGCGGCGTCCGTAGTGGCGCCGTTCGACTATTCGTCGATGCTGTGGGCGCTGTTGCTCGGCTACTGGCTGTTCGGCGAACTGCCCGAGACCTTGGTTTATCTCGGCGCTGCAATCGTTGCGGGCGCGGGACTTTTCGTGATCTGGCGCGAGCGCCAACTCGGCCTCAAGCGTGCGCGCGAGGCGGAAGGTCCGGCGCAGGCAGCGTGAATAGTGCTTTCAATACTCGCCTGATTAATCCCAGGAGAACGCATCGAGGTATCATCTAACCTGCAGACGGTTTTCTGTGGAGTAACATGAAACTACTCAGGCGCTCGATTCGGGAATCTGTTATCCTATTACCTGCAGGAATCTTTCAGTTTTTGTGGGGCTGGGGATGAGGGCGTTGATCTGGGCGGCATTGCTCGCGGCCGGCATCGCGACGGAGGCCTCGGCCCAGGTTGCATTCGGACCGATTGCGATAACGAACAACGTGAATGGCATCCCGATTACGGTGAGCGCCACCTCATGGATCACAGTCAACTCTTCCGACAGTGAGCGACCGGTAGATGCGAGGATTTTCGCGGATCTCATCGATCTTCAGCGAAAGTTCCCCAAGCTGCTGGAGACGCTGGGGCTATCGACGGCCAATTGCGACAAGCGACACGCCGACGGCCGGAACCCGGTTGTTTCGCTCAAGAGCGGGTCGCTCTGGCCCGTCGATGATCAGCTGATGATGTCTGTCCAAGGCCATGTTGACGTCTGGTCGTGTCGAGCGAGGCCCGCAAAATCCGAGGTCGCGTGGAGGCGCAAGAAAATCGGATTTATCAAGTTGAAACTTCCGGTGCTTCACACCGTGAGGTCAATGACGAAGAAGAAAATGGACGGCACCCAGCAATTCCGTGGAAACCTGCCGATCCAGCTGGTCAATAAAGGCGGTGCAAATGTCGCGCTGAAAATTGCCTCGCCCGAAATCAAGCTGGAGGGGCAAGACACCATCGTCACGAATGCTAATCTGGATCATGCAAAGCTCGACATCAACCAGAAAGCTTACGCCGCATTGCGAAGCGCGATTAATATCGCGAAGCTCAGGACTATTCTGCCGAAAGAATATCAGAAGCTGACCGTCGTCTCGACTCGCTTCCGGAGTTATGGCGGCCACGCTATAGCGGAAATCAACCTGGCCGCTGCTGCCACGCCAAATACACAGTGAGCCAAGGCTTGGAGCCAAGGCTTCGAGGCAAGGCTTGCGCTGACGAACTCCGGCGGACTGGCACGATCCGCCGCTTTCACGCACGATCACGCGGTTAGACCAGAAACGCCTTGAAGGTGATGATGGTATGCGTGTCCTTGATGCCGGGAATGCACTGTACCTTCTCGTTGACGAAGTGGCCGATGTCGGTCCCGGGATCGACGTAGAATTTCACCAGCAGGTCATAGTCGCCGGCGGTCGAGTAGACCTCGGAGGCAATCTCAGCTTCGGCCAGCGCATTGGCCACCTGATATGATTTTCCCAATTCGCATTTGATCTGCACGAAGAAGGGGGTCATTGAGCGCCTCCGGAAGTCGAGTCAGGGTCTCACAGTCGGCAGACGAACCGTTCACACGGGACCGCCGCAATCCAGCAAAAACAGGGGTTGATGGCAAGGTGTCTTGCCTTGAGCAAGCGCGCGGACTACCTATTGAACAGCAATCTCGTGGGGTGTCCGGCCACTGCCGGACTGAGAGGCTTATCGCCAACCCAACGAACCTGATCCGGGTCATGCCGGCGGAGGGACCAGAGATGCATCGTCCGCAAGCCGCGTCGCGCAATGGCCTGACGCAAGTCGCGTCCGGTGTTCTTGCGCGTCTACGCATGCGTGCGCCGCGCGTCCATTGCATCACCAACGGTGTTGCGCAGAATTTCACCGCGAATGTTCTGCTGGCGGCCGGTGGCGTGCCTTCTATGACGCATTCACCGGAGGAAATCGGCTCATTCGTAGCCGGCGCGCAGGCCCTACTGGTCAATCTCGGAACATTCGACGCGGAGCGCCGCGAGGCGGCGTCGATTGCCGTCGCAACCGCGACCCGCAGTCAATTGCCGTGGGTGCTCGATCCGGTCTTCGTCGACCGCGCTCCGCCGCGCGCCGCATTTGCACTTGATCTTATCGACCTTGGGCCATCGGTCGTCCGCCTCAACCACGCAGAGTTTTTCGCGCTGGCAGGCGACAAGCCGTCGCGCGACGCCATCATGAGCTTCGCCCGGTCCCGCCGGACCGTCGTGGCCTTGTCGGGCGAGACCGACCTAGTCACCGACGGCGAGCGGATTGCGGCGATCGCCAATGGCCATCCATTGATGGCGAAAGTGACCGCCCTGGGCTGTGCCGGCTCTGCGTTGCTCGCGGCCTGCCTGGCGGTCGAGCAGGACGCGTTCCACGCAGCCGTTTCCGCGCTTGCGATCATGGGCGTTGCGGGCGAATTGGCCGGAGCAAGAGCCGCAGGGCCGGGTAGCTTCGCCGTCGCGATTGTCGATACGCTGCATGGCCTCAACGAGGCGACGCTTGTCGCGAGTGCAAAGGTGAATTGATGGACGTCGATCTCAGGCTCTATGCGTTGGTCGACCCCGCGGTTTCCGGCGGCCGCACGCTAGCCGATCTCGCGCAACGCATTGCCGGGAGCGCGACCCTAGTTCAACTCCGTGACAAGCACGGGTCCACCCGCGCCATGGTCGAAGAGGCGCGCGCCCTGCGCGATGTATTGGAGCCGAAAGGCGTTCCGCTGCTGATCAACGACCGGGTCGATGTCGCGCTCGCGGCTGAGGCTGACGGCGTGCACATCGGCCAGGACGACCTGGCACCTGCCGATGCGCGGCTTCTGCTTGGCCGTGGCGCGATCATCGGGCTGAGCATCAAGACAGTCGAGCAGGCCCACGCCGCACCGCTGGAACTGCTCGATTATGTTGCGATCGGCGGCATCTATGGGACCACCTCGAAAGACAATACGGCGGCGCCGATCGGCATTGCCGGCTTGCGGGCGATCGCCGCTGTGATCCGGGCGCGCAAACCGGGCTACCCGATTTGTGCCATCGCGGGAATCAATGCCGGCAATGCGGCCGAGGTCATCGCTGCCGGTGCCGACGGCGTTGCGGTTGTTTCCGCCTTGTCCCTGGCGCCTGACCCGCAAAAAGCGGCACATGATTTACGTGCGGTGGTCGACAGCGCGCTCGCGGCGCGGGGGCGTTTGTGACCGCCGTCGCCGTCACCATTGCCGGCTCCGATTCAAGCGGGGGCGCCGGCATCCAGGCCGATCTGAAAACATTTGCGGCGCTGGGAATCTATGGCGCGTCGATCATCACGGCACTGACCGCACAAAATACAAAGGGCGTCAGCGCGGTGCACGATGTGCCGCCTGCTTTCATCGCAGCGCAGTTTGATGCCGTATTTTCCGATCTCGATATCGCGGCCGTGAAAATCGGCATGCTGTCGCAGCCGGCAACCATCGAAGCCGTGGCGAAAGGCCTTGCGCAGCATCGCGCGCGGAACATCGTGCTCGATCCGGTCATGGTTGCGACCTCCGGCGACCGGCTCCTGGCACCCGATGCGGTGGACCTCCTGCGGGCGCAGCTCATCCCGCGCGCGCTTGTCGTGACGCCAAATCTGCCTGAAGCGGCGGCCCTCACGGGCGCTTCACTTGCGCGCAACGAGCAGGAGATGGAAATCCAGGCCCGTGAAATATTGGCTCTTGGTGCGCGCAATGTTCTTATCAAAGGTGGCCACGGCGACGGCGGAGAAAGCACCGATCTGCTGATCGGGGAGGGCGACGTTATCCGCTACTCCGCCGCGCGAATCGCCACCAGAAACCTTCACGGCACCGGCTGCACGCTTTCGTCGGCAGTCGCTGCGGGGCTGGTGAAGGGGCTCGACCTCAAGGAAGCGGTCCGCCAAGCCAAGGACTATGTCACCGCGGCAATCGCGGTTTCCCGCACGTTCAATATCGGTGGGGGAGCGGGGCCGCTGCAGCATTTCTTCAAGCCAGGGAGAGAGGCATGACCACTCGGCGAAATTTCACCATTGGCGCCGGCATTGCGGCCGGGGTTCTTGCGGCTCCCTCGGTCGGCCGCGCGCAGACGCAGAAATGGCGCATGGTCACGTCCTGGCCGAAGCGCCTGCCGGGCCCCGGCATGTCGGCCGAGCGCATTGCGGACCGCATCCGCGCGTTGTCCGGCGGCGCGCTCGACATCACCGTTTATGCAGCCGGAGAGGTGGTCCCCGCCTTCGAGGTTCTCGATGCAGTCGGCAATGGCGTCGCCGATATCGGCCACACGGCCTCGTTTTACTGGCAGGGAAAGATGCCGGCGGCGGCTTTCTTCACCACGGTGCCGTTTGGCCTGACGCCGAATGAGCATGTGGCCTGGGTCGATGCCGGCGGCGGACAGGCATTGTGGGACGAACTCTACGCACCGTTCGGCGTGAAGCCGTTCATGGGCGGCAACACCGGCGTCTGCATGGGAGGCTGGTTCCGCCACGAGGTGAAGAGCCTTGCGGATGTGCACGGCCTCAAGTTGCGCACGCTCGGGCTTGGCGGCGAAGTCTACCGCCGTCTCGGCGTCACGCCGCAAACGACGCCGCCCGCGGAAATCCTGGTGAGCCTGCAGTCCGGCGTGATCGACGGCGCCGAATTCGTTGGCCCCGGCACCGATATTGCGCTCGGTCTCTACCGGGTGGCGCCGTTCTACTACTACCCGGGGTTCAACAAGCCGAACGGCACCGGCGAGTGCATCGTGTCGCTCAAGAACTGGAACGCGCTCTCCGCCGAGCTCAAGGCCGTGATCGCGCACGCCTGCGCGACTGAAGCAAATTACGCGCTCGCCGAAATGGAACGACTCAATGCGCAGGCGCTCGCCGCGCTCGTGAACGAGCATAAGGTGAAACTCTCAGCATTTCCGGAGGACCTCATAGCGGCAGCGCGTAAACAGGCCAATGACGTGCTCGGTGAGCTTGCCGGCCGCAGCGCCATCACCGGAAAGGTCCACGCATCCTATGCCGAGTTCCGCGAACGCACCGCGCCATGGTCACGGGTGTCGATCGAATCGGTCCTGCGCGCGCGCGGGGTGTAAAGGTCCGCCCGCCGTCTGCCGCCGCAAAAGCCGGCCGTGCGAGCAACTGTCGAAGATTGTGGCGGGGGCGTTAACGTTCTCTGCACCACGTTTGCTTGCTTGCCGGACCACTTGATTCATCTCAATCACGGGCGCGGCGTATGCGCGGAATGTCCATGGCGTGATAAAACCCATGGCCATCGCGGAAATGCAAGCAACGCTTGTACCGCTCCTCAATCCGCGCGTCAGCGAAGGCGCGCAATTCCTGGCGTTAGGCGGAAAGCTGCCGGCCTTTGCGGAAGAACACCTGCAGACAAATGCCGGCGCGTCCCACGCGGGCATTGTGCTGCTCGGGCGCGTCGATCCCGCCGAACTCGCTGACGTTCTCAAGACAGCCGCTGATCCGGCAATTCCTATCGCCGATTTCGGCGGCAATGAAACATTGCGTCGCGATATTGTGGGAACACGCTTTGACCGCGGCAGTTTGAAAGAGATCGGGACGAGCTTCTCGACGATCTGGCGGCGGCTTGCCGAGATCCCGTTCAATGCCGAGCACAGCAGCCGTGAGGAATTGACCATCCTCCGGCTTGCCTATTCGCGCGATACCGCCATCAACGCGACTTTTGCACCTCAGTCGCGTCACCTCGTGGAATATCCGCTACTCGGCACGGCAGCGCCCGCCGCACAGCGCCATCTGGAAATGCTGGCCGGCCTCGATCTGCTCCACCGCCGGCATTTCACGCGGACGCACAGCTGCGACAAATGCGAATCCGCGCGGCTGCATGTCTATGAGGCATGCCCGGAGTGCGGAAGCGCCAATCTGCGGGAAGAGACCATCGTGCATCACTATCGGTGCGGCTGTCAGGAAGTTGAATCGCATTTCGCCCATAGCGATCTTTTGATCTGCCCCAAGTGCCACCGCACCTTGCATCATATCGGCGTCGATTACGGAAAGCCCGCCAAAGCCGTCGTCTGCGCCAATTGCGGCGCGACGAATTCAGAGCCTTTTGTACGGTTCGCGTGCCTCGATTGCTCGTCCGTGCAGAATGCCGATGACGCCAGGGCAATCGATTGGTTCAACTATGACCTCACCGAGGAGGGAATTCGCGCCTTACGGCAAGGGCGGCTGCCGCAGTTCGACATTACGCCGCTTCTCGAAGGCCACACGCACACCTATTCGCCGCGCGAGTTCCGCCTGCTTGCGATGCACGAAATTAAGGTTGCGGAACGGCTCAAACGCCCATTTTCGGTCGCTCGCTTCACGGTGCTCAATCTCGACGAGCTCATCAGGGAGCGAGGCGCAATCGCTGTGGACGATGGCTTCAGGCGTATTGCGGATGCGGTCGGGTCAGAACTTCGAACAACCGACTTCGTCGGCGTCGGCACAAATCTCTCGGGCGTCATCGGCTTTCCTGCGACCTCGTCCAATGACATCGACATCATCGTGAAAAGAATTCGCCGCGCCATCGACTCAAACTCGAAGGTCGCGCTTCAGCTTGGCGTCGAAGTGGCCGAAGGGGATGCAATCGTCGAGATGCTTGCAAAGAGCTAAATCATGGAGGCGTTATCCTTCCTCGGTTCGCTGGATATGATGAGCCTCGTGTTCCTGTTCTGGTACACGGCGCTTCTCGAGATCCCGCGCTACTTTGTCGGCGCCCTGGTGGTGCCAATCCTGGCGTCCTGGCGGGACGACCCCGTCGTCGACCCCGATCTTTCAATCAGCATCATTCTCGTCGGGCACAACGAAGAAAAGCCGCTTCCCGCCTGCGTCCATTCGCTGGCCGAACAGACAATTCTTTCGGTGTGCAAGGACGTGCAGATCATCGTCGTCGACGACGGTTCGACCGACCGGATGCGCGAGGTTGCATTGCAGCTCCAGCGCGAGGGCCGGGTCGATAACGTGCTCATCCTGGAGCAGCGTGGAGGCAAGAGCGCCGGCGTCAACCTTGCGCTATCCGTCGCTCGCGGCGATATCGTCGTGATTTCGGACATCGACACGACCTTCGACCGCGATGCGCTGGTGGAATTGGCCGCCTGCTTTTCCGACCCGCTCGTGGGCGCCGTCAGCGGAAATCTCGGCGTCCGTAATGCGTCCGCAAGCGTGGCGACCCGCTATCAGGCGATCGAATATGCGGTCGGTATCTCGCTGGGGCGCTGCATCGCCGACGCTTTCGGCACCTTGTCGGTGATATCCGGTGCATTTGGTGCGTTCAGGCGCGAGGCGGTCGAGAGTGTCGGCCGGCAGGACGTGGAGGTTGGCGAGGACGCCGACCTGACGATGAAACTGCGCAGCGCGGGCTGGCGCCTCCGTTTCGCGCGACGGGCAAACGCGCTGACCGATGTCCCGGAAACGTTTTCGGCCTTTATCGCGCAGCGGCTTCGCTGGGACCGCGGTCTGATAACCATCTGGGCGCGAAAATATCGCAGAGCAATCGACCCCCGACATTCCACATTCCGGATTTCCGATGCTGTTGCCGTGGCCGACGTGATTTTTTTCCAGGTCATTCTTGCGGTGGCTTTTCCCGTCTATCTCGGGTGGTTGTTCTACTATTTCGGCTGGTTCGCGACAACAATTCTTGCGGCGACGATCATCGGTTACGCGGTGCTTGACCTCATCTTGTTTCTTGCCGCGGCGACCGTCGGAATACGAGTTCCTCTTCAGCTGGTCGCATACCTGCCGCTCTTTACGGCCGTGCAAATAACGCTCGCTCGTGCGGTTCGCCTTGTCGCGATTGTCCAGGAGCTGATCTTCCGAACATCTTACCGCGACCCCTACGTGCCGCGGCGGATCATGGAACAAGTGGAGGTCGTGTGATGCGTTTCCTGAAGCGCCACATCTCAACACAGCCGCCGGTCAACGAGCCGCGTTCGCGGCGGCTGACCTTGATCCGGTGGATCTATCTCTCGATCGTTCTCGCGCTGGCGCTCTGGCTCGGCAATTTTCTGTACGGAGATCGTCTCTATCTGCGCAGCGAGGGACTCGTGCTCGGCGACACCGCGGTTGTTGCCGCGGAATTTCCGGTAACGGTAAAGGAGCTTCTCGTCCGCGAAGGCGAATCCGTCAGGGTCGGCAAAATCTCGGCGATCGTTTCTTCACAGAATGTAGCGGAGACGATAGCCCGGCTGGCGGCCGATGTCGCAGCCAGGATGATCCGGCAGAGTGAGTTGCGGATCCGCAGCGAGGTCATCGATGCCATGATACCCGTTGCGGAGCATCGCCAGCAATTCGCGAGCGGCGCGCGCAAGGAATTCGAATCGCTTCTCGAACGCCGATATCTCGCGCTAAATCAGCATGCCACTGCGCTTGAGAATGAATATCACGGGATTCAGGATCTGCAGACGCTGAAGTCGGAAAGACGGATTGTCGACAGCGAACTGAGAACGCTTGAATCCGCACTCTCGGACGCTCAATCAGCGATTGCCGATCTGCGCCGGATCTATGACGATGGCCGTCTCGTTGCGCCGATTGATGGTGTCGTCACCCGGCTGGTTGCGAGCAAGGGTTCGGTCGTTCGCGCGGGAGAACCGATCATCGAGCTCAGCGGCGATCATCGCTTTGTTCTGGCCTATGTCCCGACGGGTGCCCTCTATAGCCTCGCGGAGGGAGATGAAGTCACCATCACCGCGGGCTTGATGGTCACTCATGGAAAAATTGTTCGCGTCGAACCGTTTGCGGCGGCACTTCCGCGCGAGTTTCAGCGAGCCTTCACACCGGTCGAGCGCCAGCAAGTGATTCGCATTGAATTTCTGCCGGGCGAGACGCCGCCGCCGCTCTTTTCGAAGGTGACGGTGAGGAGCAAGGGGCTTCTATCCTCGCTCATCCCTCGCATCAAATCGCCTCTTGCCCGCAATATTCCGGCCGCCGGTCCCCAGCCGCAGCAATAGTGGATTGCAGGCCTGCGTCATGCACATGCGCGCGGGAATGCGCGCAACCCGAAGCGGTCGTTTGAACCGGTTTTCCAGCCGTGTGCTTTCATTCAATGACATCTTCGTGAACGGCACGCCGATTGTTGTGATCGTTCAGTGTGTTGCAAGTCGTGCTGCACTGCGGCAAAAGCCGGCTTCGCAAGAAATCCATCTTGCCCCAAACACAACGGAGCTGAACCGTGAGAGTCATTGCTAAATTTGTCATCGCTTCTGTTTTTGCGCTGTCGGCAATCGGCCCGGCGTTCGCCGCCGAGGAAGACACGCTGCTGGAGCGTGGAGGCTCCGCCGGCAACGCGTTTGCCCAGCAGATTGTTGTCAAGCACGCGCGCACGCATAGGGTCGTCGATGCCAGGGCTTATGCGCCCGCCAGCGCACCGGCTGACGACGTTACCGACTTCAGCATTGGCAGCCAGCGCTAAGCGTTCCTCCCCAAGCTTGGGCTGATTGCCAAGAGGCCGCCGGAGACGGCGGCCTCTTTCCTCCAACATGATCGCTTAGCAAACACAGGGCGCATCTTGGATATCGAATTCGGCGATTTCGCTATCGACCTTGCGCGGCAAGAATTGCAGCGAGGGGGAAAGCGTGTCCCGGTCGAACCACAGGTGTTCGATCTGCTCGTTCACCTTGCCCGCAACCACAATCGTGTCGTCAGCAAAAATGAAGTGATCGACGTCATCTGGAAGGGGCGTATCGTCTCCGAAGCGGCGATAAGTTCACGCGTGAGTGCGGCACGGCACGCCGTCGGCGATAATGGGACCGACCAGAAAGTCATTCGTACCTATCACAAGCGAGGCTTTCGCTTCGTCGGAACACTCAGGCAGCCTTCGGCGCCAAGCTGTGCGGTTAGTGCGGGAACGCATTCGAGTTGTGCAGTGCCGATGCTTGCGCTTCCGTCGTCGGAGCGTGCGGGGGTTGTCGTTTTGCCATTTCAGAATCTGAGTGGCGATCCCGCGCAGGAATGTATCGCCGACAGCTTCACCGAAGACATTATCGCCGGATTGGCGCGGCAGCAGTGGTTTTCCGTCATCGCCCGCAGTACCAGCTTTGCGTTCAAGGGTGGCTCGACTGACGTCCGCACGATCGCGGCCGAGTTGGGTGTCCGTTACGTGCTCGAGGGCAGCGTTCGCCGTTCGGGCAATAAACTGCGCGTGACAGCACAGCTGGTCGATGCCGCGAGACGTGTGCACGTGTGGGCCGATCGGCACGATAGCGTGTTTTCCAACGTCGGCGGCTCGCAGGACGAAATCACCAGCCAGGTGATCGATTCGGTCGGCTCACAGGTCATCATGACGGAGGCGGCGCGGCTGCGGCGCAGGCCCACAGAAGACCTCAATGCCCGCGACCTGATGATGCAGGCGCTGCCTCACATGTGGCGCGCGAGCGCGACGGAACAGTGCAGGGCGCAGGATTTGCTGTCGCAGGCCGCATCACTCGAGGGCGAACATCTGCATGCGCAGATTCATGCGCTGCTGGGATGGACCTTTGTGAGCATGTTCAACCTGGATTCGCGCGCGCCGATCAACGAATTGACCGAGAAGGCGCTCGATTCGGGTGCGAAGGCATTGACGCTCAATGACCGCGAGCACTGGGGGCATCTCGTTCTCGGGCTGGGCCACGCACGGCGGAGGAGAACGGAGGAGGCCATAAGGCATCTTTCGAGAGCAATCGAGCTCAGCCCCAATTTTGCGCTTGCTCACGCAGGTCTCGGCTACGCGCTTGCCTGTGGCGGCCAGCCTGAAAGCGGTCTCCAATCTCTCGAACGGGCGAAGCAGTTGAGCCCGCTCGATCCGTTTCTCGCGGTCCATGGACCGGTCGTCCGCTATATGGCGCTGTTCGCGCTCGGGCGATACGAAGAAACAATTGCGATATGTCGTTTCGCGGCGGCACGTTATCCCAACCATGCCGGTGCCCGGCGGTTGATGACCGTCTCTCTCGGGTTGCTCGACAAGATCGACGAAGCAAATGAATCGTTAGCGCAAACACTTACGTTGCAACCCGGCCTGTCCAGCGATCACGTGATCAACGCCACCGTTTACGCGCGTGAATCGGACCGCTCCCGTTTCCTTCTGGGCTTGCGAAAAGCCGGCTTGAACAACTAGGCCGCGCCCGCGGCGCCCGCGCCTGATCCAAATGCGCAAACCGTTGCGCCGCCAGCGGCCATGGGTTGCGCATTTCCAGTGTTCGGTCCGCTTCAGAACTTCTCAAGAAAAAAACCAGCGAGTCTGAAGACGGGCTTCAAGCCTGTCATGGAGGCCGCGGCTATCTCATCGGCAGGGCTGACGCCCCCTCGGGGCGGTTTATTCACAGCTGACGCGCATGGACGCGGCAGCCAAACACGCGAGAGGTTTACGACCATGGCTATCAAAGCCACCTTTTCTGCAGGTTCCGCCTTGCTATCGATCTTCGGCGACAATGCCGACGACTCAATCACTGCGAGCCGCGACGCAGCCGGAAGAATCCTTGTCGACGGCGGCAGCGTTGCGGTTGTCGGCGGCCAGCCGACTGTCGCCAATACCAGCACGATTCAGGTGTTCGGCCAGGGCGGCAACGACACGATTTCGCTCGACGAGTCCAACGGCGCGCTACCGTCCGCGCAATTGTTCGGCGGCGCCGGCAATGACGTGCTGACCGGGGGCTCCAGCGCCGACATGTTGTTCGGCCAAAGCGGCAATGACACGCTTTTCGGCAAGGGCGGCGACGATCTGATGTTCGGCGGCAGTGGCAATGACACGCTCACCGGCGGCGCCGGCAGTGACCAGGTTTTCGGCGAGGCCGGCAACGACCTCATGATCTGGAATCCGGGCGACGGCAGCGATCTCCTGGAAGGCGGTGACGGCATCGATACCGCCGAGGTCAATGGCGGAAACGGCGCAGAGAATTTCACGATCACGGCGAACGGCTCGCGCGTGCGGTTTGATCGTGTCAGCCCCGCGCCATTCTCTCTCGACATCGGTACCACGGAGAACCTCGTCCTCAACGCGAATGATGGTGACGATGTCATCACGGCCGGCAACGGGCTCGCGAATCTCATCCACCTCACAATCGACGGCGGTGCGGGCAACGATATCATCACCGGCGGCGACGGAAACGATATGCTTCTAGGTGGCAGCGGCAATGACGTCATCACTGGCGGTCGCGGCAGTGATACCGCATTGCTCGGCACCGGCGACGACCAGTTCATCTGGAATCCGGGCGACGGCAGTGACGTCGTGGACGGCCAGGATGGCTTCGATACGTTGCGTTTCAACGGCGCGAATGTGGCCGAGAACATCAATATCTCTGCGAAGGGCACGCACGCCATTCTCACCCGCGATGTCGGCAATGTCACAATGGATCTCGCCGGTATCGAGCAAATCGACATCGCGGCGCTCGGCGGTGCCGACAATTTCGTCGTAAACGACTTGAGCAAGACGGGCGTGCAGCAGGTTGCGATCGACCTGTCGGCACCGGCGGGAAGCGGAACAGGCGACGGTGCGGCCGACAGCGTCACCGTCAACGGTACGGCGGCCAGTGACCAGATTGTCGTGACCGGCTCAGCAGGCTCGGTCAATGTCACGGGATTGCCGACGCAAGTCACGATCACCGGCGCCGAAGGCGCAAACAATTCCCTGATCGTCAATGCGCAGGCCGGCAATGATACGATCAATGCTTCGGGACTTTCCGCGGGCCAGCTCAGGCTCACGGTCGACGGCGGAGCCGGCAATGACACCATTCTCGGAAGTGCCGGTGACGACCTCCTGATCGGCGGCGACGGCAATGATTTCGTCGACGGGAATCAGGGCAGCGACACCGCATTGCTCGGCAACGGCAATGACGTGTTCCAGTGGGATCCGGGCGACGGTTCCGATGTGGTCGAAGGCCAGGCCGGCACCGATACGCTCCTCTTCAATGGAGCGAATGTCGGCGAGGCAATCGACATCTCGGCCAATGGCAGCCGCGTGCGCCTGTCGCGCAATGTCGGCAACGTTGTGATGGACCTCAACAGCATCGAGCATATCCAGCTCAACGCCCTCGGCGGTCCGGACAACATCACTGTCAACGACCTCAGTGGGACCGGCACGACGCAGGTTGCCATCGATCTGTCGGCGACGGCGGGGACTGGGCAGGGTGACGGCGCGGCCGACACCGTGACCGTCAACGGCACCGCCGGCAATGACCAGATCAGCATCGCGAGCAGCGGCTCAGCCGTTGTCGTGCAGGGTCTGGCGTCGCAAGTGACGATCAATGGCGCCGAAGCGGCCAACGACTCGCTCACGGTCAACGGGCTCGCAGGCAATGACGTCATCAATGCCTCCAGGCTGGCGGCCGGGCAGTTGAGCCTCACCATCAACGGCGGCAGCGGCGACGACACGATTACCGGCAGTGCCGGCAACGATGTCGTCATTGGCGGGTCGGGAAGCGATGTGGCGTTCCTCGGAGCCGGCAATGACGTGTTCGTCTGGAATCCGGGCGACGGCAGCGATGTCGTCGAGGGCCAGGCCGGCCTCGATACGCTGGAATTCAAGGGTGCCAACGTCAACGAGAACATCGACATCTCGGCCAATGGCAACCGCGTCCGCATGACCCGCGACGTCGGCGCCGTCACCATGGATGTGCATGGTGTGGAGACCATCGATGTCGACCCGCTGGGCGGTGGCGACACCGTCACGGTCAACGATCTCACCGGGACAGACGTCAGCAAGGTCAATATCGACCTGGCGGGTTCGCAAGGCGGAGGCGACGGTGCGGGCGACACGGTCGTGATCAACGCGACCCAAGGCGACGATGCGATCACGCTCACCAACAACAATGGCGTGGTGACGGTGTCGGGTCTGGCGGCCGATATCACGATCTCGAACTTCGACGCCAACGACCGCATCGTCATCAACGGCCTCGGCGGCGACGATGTCATCGTCGCCACCACCCTCACCGGCATGTTGCTCACGGCCAATGGCGGCGATGGCGACGACGTCATCATCGGCAGTGTCGGCGATGATACCCTCACCGGCGGCGCAGGCGATGACGTGCTCAACGGCGGCCCCGGCCAGGACATCCTGGACGGCGGCACGGGCAACAACATTACCATCCAGTCCGCGGTGCATAACCCCGGAAATGCGGTGAGTGCCCCGGCAACTGCAACGGGCAACACGGCCCCGCAAGCCGCGGCGCTGCTCGGCCAGTTCATGGCGTCGAGCTTCGTCACGGCAGGCGAGGGCGGTGCCATCCCGGTGGCGGAACAGCTGCCCGCGCAGCAAACGCTGCTCGCGCAGCCGCACGCCTGACGCAACGGGTGCAATGATGACGACCGACGCAGCGAATGCGACCGATACGGGGATTGAAGCCCTGGTGACGTTGCTGCATTTGCAGGGCGTCGCGGCCGACCGCGAGCAAATCAGGCACCGGTTGGGAACAACGAAGATTGGCGCACCGGAAATGCTCCGGTGCGCCAAAGAGCTCGGACTGAAAGCGCGCGTCTGCAAAACCGAATGGTCGCGGCTTGTCCGCACGCCGTTGCCCGCCATCGCCGTCTTGCGCGATGGCGGCTTCCTCGTGGTCGCCAAGGCCGGTGATGACAAGGTGCTGGTTCAGTCACCGCAGGCGAGCCGGCCCGCCCTGATGACACGCGGTGAATTGCTCGCCGTCTGGGACGGCGGATTGATCCTGATGGCGCGACGCGCCGGACTGTCGGAAATCACCCGTCGCTTCGACATCACCTGGTTCATGGGGGCGATCCACAAATATCGCCATCTCCTGGGCGAGGTCCTTGTTGCATCGTTCTTCCTGCAATCATTCGCGCTGGCCTCGCCGCTGTTTTTCCAGGTCGTCATCGACAAGGTCCTTGTCCATCGCGGCATCAGCACACTCGACGTGCTTGTCATCGGCCTGCTCGCGATCTCGATATTCGAAACGGTCCTCGGCATCCTGCGCACTTATCTTTTCGCGCACACGACGAACCGTATCGACGTCGAACTGGGCGCCCGGCTGTTCCATCACCTGCTCGCCTTGCCGATGGCCTATTTCCAGGCCCGACGCGTTGGAGATTCCGTGGCGCGCGTGCGGGAGCTTGAGAACATCCGGAATTTTCTCACAAGCTCGGCGCTCACTCTCGTCATCGATCTGTTTTTCACCTTCATATTTCTGGCGGTCATGTTTCTCTACTCGCCGCTGCTGACATTCCTGGTGCTCGGTTCCTTCCCGTTCTACATCGCGGTCTCGATGGGCGTGACACCGATGTTCCGGCAACATCTCGCCGAGAAATTCCGGCGCGGAGCGGAAAATCAGGCCTTTCTCGTCGAGAGCGTCACCGGCATCGAGACGCTCAAGGCCATGGCGGTCGAGCCGCAGATGCAACGGCGATGGGAGGAACAGCTCGCCGGTTATGTGGCGGCGAGCTTCAAGGTGCTCAGTCTCGGCAACACCGCGAGCCAGGTGGTGCAGTTCATCAGTAAGCTCGTCACCGCCGCGTTGCTTTATTTCGGCGCCAGGCTCGTCATCGAAGGAAGCCTGTCGGTGGGCGAACTCGTTGCTTTCAATATCCTCGCCGGCCGGGTGAACATGCCCGTGCTGCGTCTCGCTCAGATCTGGCAGGACTTTCATCAGGCGCGGCTGTCGGTAGCGCGGCTCGGCGACATCCTCAACACCACCGCCGAGCCGACTTATATGGTCGCGCGCGCGCGCCTGCCTGCGATCCGCGGCGACATCACATTCGACCATGTGAGTTTTCGCTACCGTCTCGACGGCCAGGAGATCCTTCACGATGTCAGCTTCAACGTCCCGTCCGGGCAAATGGTGGGCATCGTGGGCCCTTCCGGCTCGGGCAAGAGCACCTTCGCCAAGCTCGTCCAGCGTCTCTACGTTCCCGAGCGCGGCCGTGTCCTGATCGACGGCATGGACCTTGCGATGGCGGATCCCGCGTGGCTACGCCGTCAGATCGGCGTGGTGCTGCAGGAGAATGTGCTGTTCAACCGCTCGGTGCGCGAAAACATCGCGCTGGCCGATCCGGCGATGCCGATCGAACGCGTCATCTCGGCTGCGCGCCTGGCCGGGGCACATGATTTCATCCTCGAACTCGAAGAAGGCTACGACACCGTCGTCGGCGAGCGCGGCTCGACACTGTCGGGCGGCCAACGCCAGCGCATCGCCATTGCGCGCGCGCTTATCACCGATCCGCGTATCCTGATCTTTGATGAAGCGACGAGCGCGCTCGACTACGAGAGCGAGCGCATTGTGCAGCAAAACATGATGGAAATCGCGAAAGGGCGGACGGTGCTCATCATCGCCCACCGGCTTTCCACCGTGCGGGCGACGGACCGCATTGTGACCCTCGACCGCGGCCGTCTGGTCGAGGACGGCACGCACGACGCGCTCGTCAAGACGGGCGGCCGCTACGCATCATTGCACCGATTGCAGGCGGGAATCCATGAAGTCCGCTAGGGCAGCCGCAGCGGTTAGGTCGGCCGCCGCCGTCGCGAGATTGACACGGCGGCGCATCAAGTCATTTCGCCACAGCCGCGTGAGAAAGGGTGATGAGCTGGCCTTTCTGCCGGCGGCCCTCGAAATCGTGGAAACACCGCCGTCACCGATTGGCCGGGCGATCGGCGCGACCGTCATCGTGTTGTTCTGCATCGCGTTGATCTGGGCGGCGGCCGGAACGATCGACATTGTTGCTTCGTCGCCGGGCAAAGTGGTGCCGAGCGGCCGCACAAAAATCATTCAGCCGTTCGAGACCGGCGTGGTGCGGTCAATCCACGTGCAGGACGGACAGGCGGTCAAGGCCGGAGACATCCTGATTGAACTCGACCCGACGGTGAACGCAGCGGAGCGCGATCACCTGCGCGACGATCTCCTTGCCGAAGAGACCAATATCGCGCGCCTGCGGGCCGCGCTTGGCGGCGAGGACGATCCCGCGGCGAGCTTCACGCCACCCGCCGGCGCAGACCCTGCGCTGGTCAGCACGCAGCGGCAGCTGTTGATCAACCAGGCGACCGAGCATCGCGACAGGATTGCTTCGCTGGCCCGCCAGCAGGCCCAGAAGGAGGCCGAGCAAGGCACCATCGCCGCCACCATCCACAAGCTTGAATCGACGATCCCGGTCATCCAGCAGCGCGTCGATATCCGCAAGGCCCTCATGGAAAAGGAACTGGGCTCGAAGCTCACTTATTTCGAGATCCTGCAGTCGCTGGTCGAACAGCAGGAGGACCTCGGCATTCAGAAAAGTCACCTGCGGGAAGCGGAAGCCGCTGCAGCGGCAATCCATGAAACGCGCGGTCAGGCGGAGGCCGAATATCGGCATGCGCTCTCCGACGACCTCGCGAAATCCGAGCAAAAAGCCAAGGGCCTCGCCCAGGATCTGATCAAGGCTGAACAGCGAACGCGGCTACAACGGTTGACCGCGCCGGTCGATGGCGTGGTGCAACAGCTCGCGATCCACACGGTCGGCGGCGTCGTCACGCCCGCGCAAGCGCTGCTGATGATCGTTCCCAGCGACAGCCGGCTCGAAATAGAGGCCATGATCTCGAACCGCGACATCGGCTTTGTGCATGCAGGCCAGGATGTCGAGATCAAGATCGACACGTTCAATTTCACCCGCTACGGCCTTATCCACGGTGAAGTGCTTTCCGTCTCACAGGATGCGGTGATCCGTGACCGCAAGCAGGACCGGTCCGACCAACGCGCGCTTGGCACGCAAAACGGCAGCAGCGAGCCGCAGGGCCAGGAACTCGACTACTCCGCGCGTATTTCACTCGACCGCACACGCATGCAGATAGACGACCGCATGGTCAACCTGTCGCCAGGGATGGCTGTGACAGCGGAGATAAAGACCGGATCGCGGACCATTCTCACTTATCTCCTGTCACCGCTGCTGCGCTATCGGCAGGACACTCTGCACGAGCGGTGAGGCACGCCGCACGTCCGAAACGGAGGCAGCCGCAGGCAGTGCCACAACCTGCGTTTGCACTCCTGGAAGGCCGCCCTCGGGCGGCCTTCCTTTTTCTCTATCGGGGGCCGGGCGCAAGCATATGATTTTACTTATAAATAATTGAACGACGAAAGACTGATTGCAGATAACTAAACGGGAAAATTCGCCTAGCACAACCAGTGCTGGTGTGCTTCTTGTGCCGCCGGAAAGGACCGCCGAGCCTCGACGCAAGAGTCAGGGCGTCAATCGTAGGCTTGGCATCTGAGCAAGAATGGGAAAATAATCCTTGACACCGTGACGCTGCCACCCTAGCGTTTTGAAAGCTTTGGCGCGCTGCGCACCCCGGCGCCGCCGGTCGGCCTGCGCGCAATCACCAACCACATCACTGGAGCATCGCCATGACGAAACGAACGCGCGTGCGCGCGCGCCGTCCGCGCACAGTTGCGCGTGAGATACGCCAAACACCGATCGAAAGGAAAATTCCATCCCGCCGCTATGTTTACACGCCTGAATTGCTCGCTTACGCCCGCCACCGCTTCGAGCACAGCGATGCCTCCCTCGCCGATATTGCGGTCGACCTTGGGGTCCACAAAGGCACAGTGGGCGATCTCGCAAAACGCGAGGGTTGGGTTCGTTACGTGCCACCGCCGCGCGATCTTGCGCCATCGGTGCGGTTGCTGGAGGCGGCAGAGGCGCTTGGCCGCCAGCCGGAGTTGACTGGGCCGCCGCCGACGGACGCAACGCCCGGCGTTACGCTCGAAGGCCAGCTCAACGACGAGGGGGCATTGCCGCCGCTTGCCGAGACTGTCGTGCGCCTGCATCGTGCTGTCCTCGAGGAACTCGCGGCGCTCGAATCGCTGCGCGCGCAGATACGGCGCGAGCCGCATAGCGCGGGCGAGGCCGAGCGAACTGCCCGAACCATTTCCCGCCTCACAGAGACCCTACAAAAGCTGCAGCGCCTTCAATGCAATCCCCCTGAAAATGGATCCGACTATGACATGCCTGCCGATATCGATGAATTCCGTAACGAACTTGCGCGCCGCATTGACGAATTTGTCTCAAGCCGGACTCACACGGGCGATGGTGAGTGATCTGCTGCTGCAGCAATACATGCCGCGGTTCGCTAACGACTTCATCACGCTCGCGCACCGTCATCAGGAACCTCCGGAGAAAGCCAATGCCGGCGGCCCGTGGACAACCTGGCTGGTGTTGGGCGGACGTGGCGCCGGCAAGACCAGGCTCGGTGCCGAATGGGTGCGCGCGATCGCGAACGGATCGGCCCCGTACGGCGATCAACGCTGTCTCAACATCGCGCTGGTTGGAGAAACCGAGCGTGACGTCCGCGAGGTCATGATCGAGGGCCCCGCGGGGATACTGCGCATTTCTCCCCGCAGCGAGCGTCCGTTATGGACTGCGACGCGGCGCCGTCTCGAATGGCCCAACGGCGCCGTTGCACTCACGTTTTCGGCGGAAGATCCGGAACAGCTGCGCGGGCCGCAGTTCGACGCGGCCTGGTGTGATGAACTTGCGAAATGGCGTTATGTCGACGAGACCTTCGACATGCTGCAATTCGGCCTGCGCCTTGGCATACGTCCGCGGCAGCTCATCACGACGACGCCGCGGCCGATCGCATTGATAAAACGGCTTCTCGCCGACCCGCGCACGGCCATCACGCGCGCACCAACGCAGGCAAATGCCGCGCACCTGTCGCCGGCATTCCTCGATGAGGTTCTGGCGCGCTATGCCGGCACGCAGCTCGGCCGCCAGGAGATCGATGGCGAGATCATCGAAAGCTGCAATGATGCCCTGTGGACCCACGAGTTGATCGAGGCTTCGCGCGTGCAGCGCGCGCCGCCGCTCCTGCGCATCGTGGTCGGCATCGATCCCCCCGGCTCGGCGCGGCCGGGAGCGGATGCCTGCGGGATTGTCGCGGCCGGAATCGCCGAAGACGACAAGATCTACGTATTGGCGGATGCAACCGTCCAGGGCCTCTCACCGGCGGGATGGGCAACGGCGGCAGTGGCGCTTTTCAATCGGATCAAGGCGGATCTTGTCGTCGCTGAAGTCAACCAGGGCGGCGACATGGTGCGCGCCGTCATTCAGCAGGTTGACCCGGCAATCCCGGTGCGGACTGTGCACGCGACGCGCGGAAAATGGCTGCGGGCCGAGCCCGTGGCGATGCGTTACCAGCAGCGCACGGTCAGGCACGTCGACCCGCCAATGCGTGAACTGGAGGACCAGATGTGCGATTTCGGAATGGGCGGCCTTTCGTCGGGCCGTTCGCCCGATCGTGTCGACGCCCTAGTCTGGGCGGTGACTGACCTAATCAGGCGAGGGGGAGGGCCGCGGGTGCGTATCCTAGCGTAATCGCGCATCAATTTCACCGTTTTGAATATTGGACCGGGCCCGGTGTTCTCCTCTCGAGGCAGCAAGTCGATTCACGTCGGGTCGCGGCTGCCGCTTTGGGGGAATCGGAATGGACAATTTCAATACCACGTTGAACCGCTGGGCACCCACGGTGCTCAGCCTGTTGCGGATCATGGCCGGTCTGATGTTTCTCAGTGCCGGTCTACAGAAATGGTTTGGCTTTCCTGTTGCGAATCCGGCATTTGCCAAGATTTAGTTGCTGTCGCTCTATGGTATTGCCGGGGCCATCGAACTTATTGGCGGTGCTCTGGTCACCGTCGGCTTCTACACGCGAGCGGCTGCCTTCATCATGTCAGGTGAGATGGCGGTAGCGTATTTCCTCAATCGTCCTGCGCGCGGCTTCATGCCCATAGTCAATGGCGGAACGCTCGAAGTGCTCTACTGCTTCGTGTTCTTGTACTTCGTTTTTGCCGGCGCCGGTCCTTTGAGCGTGGATGCGGCGCTGGAAAAACGCCGCTGAACCTGCCGACACGGTCGGAAAAACAAAAAAGAGGCCGCCCGTCAGGCGGCCTCTTTATTGAGGTATGCGTATGTATGCGTCAGGCCGCGCCGGCCTTGGTGACGCGCTGCTGGAAAAACTGCCTGATCTCGTGGGCCGGCCGTGCGTGGCTGAAGAGGTATCCCTGCATCTCCGTGCAGCCGATCGATTGCAGCACGTCCATCTGCTGCTGGGTTTCCACGCCTTCGGCGGTCGAGGTCATATTGAGGCACTTGGCGAGGCCCGCCACGGCATTCACGATCGCAAGCGGTTCCGCGCCGTTGGAGAGATCCTGAATGAATGACCGGTCGATCTTGATTTTGTCGAAGGGGAAACTGCGCAGATAGCTGAGCGAGGAGTACCCGGTGCCGAAATCGTCCAGCGCGATCTGTACGCCCATCTTGCGAAGCTCGTGCAACGTGGCGAGCGTCGTGAAGGTATTCTGCAACAGGACGGTCTCGGTGATTTCGAGCTGAAGCTTGTGCGCCGCCATGCCCGAGTCGTTCAACGCGGCGGTCACCATGCTCACGAGATTGCGGCAGTTCAACTGAGCCGGAGAAAGGTTGACGGCGACCTTGATATGATCCGGCCAATCGACGGCTTCGGTGCAGGCAGCCTTGAGCACCCATTCCCCGAGCGGCACGATGAGGCCGGTTTCTTCGGCGATCGGGATGAAGTCCGCCGGCGAAATGAGCCCGCGCGTCGGATGATTCCAGCGCAACAGCGCCTCGAATCCGTTCACTTCGTTCGTTTCCAGGACCACAAGCGGCTGGTAATGCAGCTCGAATTGCTCGCTCGCCAGCGCCTTGCGCAGATCCATTTCAAGCTCGCGCCGGGCCTTCATGCGCGTATTCATCTCCGGCTCGAAAAACCGATAGGTTCCGCGGCCATCGCCCTTGGCATCATAGAGCGCCATGTCGGCATTTCGCAGAAGCTCGTTCGATTCGACGGCGTCCATCGGTGCAACGGAAATGCCGATGCTGATGTCGGTCACGATCTGGTGGCCCTCGACCTGATAGGGCTTGATGACCGAGTCGCGGATGCGCTTTGAAAGCGTTGCGGCGTCGGCCGCCTGTTCCATCTGGGTCATGATGATGGCGAATTCGTCGCCACCCATGCGTGCCACAATGTCGAGCTCGCGGGTGCAGCCGCGCAGACGATCGCCGACCAGCTTCAAGAGCTCGTCGCCGATATGGTGGCCCAGCGCATCATTGACGCTCTTGAACTGATCGAGGTCGAGACAGAGCACCGCCAGGCACTCGCCGCGCTTTACGCGTTTGATTTCGTGATTGAGCTGCTCCAGCAGCAGAACGCGATTGGGCAAATCGGTGAGCGCGTCGTGACGCGCCATGTGCGCGATGCGGTCTTCGGAGCGTTGCCGCTCGGTGATGTCTTCGTGCGTAGCGAGCCAGCCGCCGCCGGCAAGCGGCTTGTTGACGACCGAAAAGGCGCGTCCGTCAGGCAGGTTTGCCACCTGATTGAAAGTCTTTCCCTCGGCGATGCCGTCTTTTAGGCGAGCGCTATACTCATCGATGTCGCCGGCGAATGTACCGGCCTCGATTCGATGCTTGAGAAGATCGCGGAGCAGACAGCCAGCCCTTACGACTTCCGTGGAAAGTCCGTACAATTCGACATAACGTTGGTTGCAGAAAATTAGGCGCGTTTCGGAATCGAACATCAACACGCCCTGGGACATGTTGTTCAAAACGGTCTGAAGCAACTGCTCCTCTTTCCGCGAAATGTGCGGGAAAGCCAGAATTTCAGCGCGCGATGAGCGGTATTTCGGCTGATCCATCGTGAGCCCCTAGGCTAAAGAGGTATCCGGGTCGGAGTACAATCCTTACGGCTTGTCCGTGTGGAACCCCTTAGCCGCCAGCGAGCGGTTTGATTAAAAAGAGAACGATTGAAACGCCTGTCTTGCAGGCCAAAACGGGCTCACGGTCGGCTCGGCCGCTCCCCTGAAATCTGTCGGGCAATCCGCTTTTTTGTGATGGCGAGCACAGCGGCGTCGACGGGGCGGCCCTAGTTTCACGGCCATCGAGATCGAAGAGTTCGCGGCTTCCAGTTCACTTCCGGAGCCGAGCTAAAGGAGAGCCCCGATGCGTATGGTCCTCATCATTGCCTGTGCAGCAGCCTTTGTGTTCTCAGCATGGTCGAACATGCCGACGTCCGCCGACGCCAAGCAAGCCGGCGACTTCTCGGTCAACCCGGTCAGCATGATGAGCAATGTGACAAACTTGCCAATCGAACAGTTCGACGCTTATTGATCGATTCTGGTCCACCCACGGCAAATGGCCGGGCAGTGCCCGGCCTTTCCTTTGCCTCCGACGTCGCGCTCAATAGCAGACGCGAACCCACCTGAAGGCGCGGTGGCCCCAGCGATTGATCACCCATCGCCGCCGCATGACGCAGTCCCCGGCATAGGCATATGGCCCGCCGTAATAGGGACCGCCAAAGCCGAAGGCGAAGCCCGGCCCCCAGCCCCAGCCGCCGCCGTGCCAGCCTCCACCGTGCCAGCCTCCGCCGTGCCAGCCGTGATGCCAGCCACGAGCTTGCGCCGTGCTCGGGAGAGCAGTTGTCGCGCCGGCAATGGCGATAACCGCCGCTGCTGCAAAGCTCATTCGTCTTAATGACGCGCGCATGGTCCTTCCTCCAACATGCAATCGCCCTGTCCGATCAATAATCGCCGGCGAAACTTGTTCCACGAAACCGCCCGTTGGAACCGGGAACCTGGCGGCGTCGTGCTGCGGCTGGACTGTGAAGTGGCTTACCAAGCGAGCGCTGGGGGCAGGCGTATGATGCTTTTGCGACACGGGATTGAAATTCAGTTGTGCGGATATCGCGAATAAATCCGACCGCATGCTTGGAACAGTCCCACGTGTCGAATGGAGAAGAGCCATGCGTGCATTGCTCGCAAGAATGTTCATCATCGTCATGTTGACCATCGCGGCCCTGGCAGCGTTGGCTGCGTCCGCGGTGGCGGATCACGGGGGCTGCTCCGATAGCCGTCACATCGGGTACCCGGTCCGCTAGGGCGGCGTCGTCCTCGAGGCAGTCAGCAGCGATGAATGCCCGGATATCCGCGAAAACAGCGGGTTGCCGGGCCCCCCGGGGCCAACCAGGGCGTTAAGAGATATGAGCGACGTCACTCGATTACCGCGCCCACGCACTGTATTATCCGGACGGAAAATCAATACTTCGTGCCACCGGCAGATTTCCGTGGGGGATGCATGCTGAGCGCAAATCTCGATTCGGCCGTGAACCAAGCCTTTGAGTTCATGGCGCAAAATTTTCAGATCGACAAGCTGATAACCGCGCTTGGCTTCGATCCTGCCCATCTCACATTCGACGGGGTCATGCACCGGATGTTCGAGATCGCGGTAGCCAACTTCAATACGGCAAACATGCTGGCGCTCGCGGGCTCGGCGTTTTACGTCGCGACACTCATGATGCGGACGATAGTCCCGCTTCGCGTGATCGGCATTATCAGCATCGGGTTTTTCATTGCGTACGGTGCCGTGGCCGGCGCTGTTTCGACGCTTTTGCTTTATCTCCTGTCATTGCCAGTCAACATCATCCGTCTGCGCCAGATGCTCAATCTGGTCAGGAAGGCGCGCACGTCCGCGCAGGGCGATCTGTCGATGGACTGGTTGCGACCCTACATGACGCCAAGAAAATATCGCAAGGGTGACGTGCTGTTCCGCAAAGGCGACGTCGCCAATGAGATGTTTCTGACAGTCACGGGAAAATTCCTTGTGACCGAAATCGGCATTGAACTTCCGCCGGGCCGCCTCATGGGTGAGCTCGGCTTTGTCGCACCGAAAAATCGCCGCACCCAGACAATTCAATGCCTCGAGAATGGCGATGTGCTTTCCATCACGTATGAAACCTTGCTTGAGCTTTACTTCCAAAATCCGGAATTTGGCTATTACCTGCTGAGCCTGACCAGCGAGCGCCTGCTGCAAAATATTTCGCGGCTGGAAGGCGTCCTCGAGGAGTACAAGGTAAAATTGCAGCAAAAAGAAGCGCACAGGCCCGGAGCGCCTGTGGCGATCCCGCGCTAGCTGTCGTCGGAGACCGAGGCCACCGGTCGTGGTGACCGCACTTCCAATTTCCGTATTGGATCGGATATGCAGTATTATCGGAATGGGTTGCAAGCGCAGCGGTCCGGCCGCAAGCTGCGCCGCACGGGGCCGTCAAACAGTTGCAAAAGCAGAAAATCCTGGGGGATTGCGTGATGGTGCGAAGCGGAAATTTAATCGGCGTGGTTATTGCGGCGGCGATTGCAGGTGTGGCGACTTCGGCAACGGCACAGGTACGCGACGCGGTCTATCGCGGCACATTGGTGTGCGACAAGCTGCCATTTTCGGCCGGGAAGGGCCGCGAGGCGATCGAAGTCACGATTTCCGGAAGCTCTGTCCAATATACGCATGTTGTGCGCCTGCGCGATGCGGCTGAGCCGGTGAAGGAGCGGGGCAGAGGCACGCTCAGTGGTCAGGACATCAGTCTGCAGGGCTCCTGGAAGAGCGGCAATCGCCAATATGAAGCCAAATACGGCGGTACTTTCGTCCGCCGTCATGCCGATCTCAAGGGCACCCAAACCTGGACGGACGGCGGGAAGGCAATTACGCGCACTTGTTCGGGTACGATCAAGCGGCCACTGAGGATGTTTCTGCCGCGGGAGAAGAAATAATCACCCGGCCCGACCTCCGGTCACCTGATGCCTGCGATTGCTTCTTGCCGCCGTCCGGCGCGACAGCGACAAGAAGTGGCCGCAATCTGGGCTGAATTCATACTAGACTGCGGCCGTTGCGTACGGGCAGTGTTCGCACGATATACCCGCAGGTCGCTGAGACGGCTTTTTCCGGCTTGGCATTTCAACACGAACTTTGAAGGTAAACGTCCCTTGCAACGTCAGTTTTTCCGCCTTCTACGGTTGCCGGTTGCCGCCGTGTTCGCGTGTTCCTTGTTGTTGGCTTCCTTTGATCTGTGGTCAGCAGCGCTGGCGGCGGAAGGCCCATTCTCCGACTTCTCCGGTAGCTGGACCGGCAATGGAACGTTGCGGCCGACAAATGGGGCTGTCGAACGTATTCGCTGCAATGCAAGCTACCGCCCCCGCGGCAGCTCACTGCATGAAATTGACCTCCAACTGCGGTGCGCGAGCGATAGCTACCATTTCGATCTCACTGGCCAATTTTCTGCCGACGATCAAAATCAAGTCACCGGACGCTGGACCGAGCGCAGTCGCAACATCGGCGGCACCGCAGTCGGCAATGCAAGTGGCGACCGTTTGCAGGTTCACGTGGAAAGCTCGGGGTTTGCCGCCGACCTGGTGATGACGACTCGCAACCGGCGGCAGAATGTTACAATCGATTCGCAGGGTGGCGGTCAGGTCATCAAGGCTTCCATTTCTTTGAGCCGGAGTTGATCCGGCCGGCGCACGCAGTGCTCTAGAGGCTCGAACGGATCGGCATCATGGAGAATAGCGCGCGCTACACGCTGATCGGAGCCTTTGCCCTGGCCTGCCTGTTGGGTGCGTTCGGCTTTGTCTATTGGATCAAGAATGTCGGAGGGCTTGGCCAAAGGACGCTCTACACGATCCGATTCGATCAGCCGGTATCGGGGCTAACGGCCGGGTCGAATGTGCTGTTCAATGGAATCCGCGCCGGCGCCGTCGCCGGTGTGGCGCTCGATCCCGCGAATTCCAAAACGTGTCACCGCGACAGTCTCGCTCGACCCGGGAACTCCGGTACGCACCGACACGCAAGTTGACATCACTTACCAGGGCCTGACCGGCGCCGCCGCAATCGCTCTCAAGGGCGGAGCGGCAGATGCGCCGCCGCTGACGTCGCAGAACGGGCAGCCGCCAGTCATCACGGCGGGCCCTGATGTCGGCCGCAGTCTTACAGAGTCCGCGCAGGATACGTTGCGTCACATCGACGGCATACTCGATCAGAATGCGAAGCCGCTAAACACGGCGATGACCGGAATTGCGGCGTTTGCCGACATGTTGGGTCGCAATTCGCAGCGTATCGAGGGCTTGATTGGCGGCTTGGAGAATCTGACCGGCACCGGCACGCCAAAACAGGGCCCGGCAATCTACGATCTCTCCGCCGCCACCAGCTTTCCGCAGATCGAGAAGCCCATCAAGGTTCAGCTTGTCGTGCCCGACCCCAACGCGATCATCGTATATGACTCGCAGAAAATACTGACCCGCAATCCGCAGGGCGTTTACGCGAATGTCAACGACGCTCAATGGGCCGACAATCTGCCGAAGCTTGTGCAGGCGAGGATCGTCCAGAGTTTCGAGAATGCACGCCAGCTCAGCAACGTAAGCCGGCCTCTCGATCAGCTTAATGCCGAATACCGGCTCGAGCTCGGCATTCGCAGTTTCCAGATGACGTCCACGCCGTCACCGAACGCGGTGATCGATCTTACGGCTCGACTTATCAGCGATAAGGGTGCAGTTGCCGGTGCGCACATGTTTTCCGCGACGGTTCCGGCCAAAAGCATGGAAGCCAAGGACGCCGTTGCGGCGCTCAACCAGGCCTTTGCCAAGGTGGCGGGCGACATTGTGGTCTGGGCAGCCGGCGCAATCTGACAGGTTGTTCGCATCCGTTTCTGGAAATGTGAGCTGGTTCACAAAGAATTCCGATGGCGCGCGCGATGGTCCTGCGGGGCGTTGCAGGAGATCGTCATGGACCGTGAATTCGCCGTTTCTGTTGCTATCGCGCTTTTTCTGGCTGTCACCGTGAAGATCCTGACACCGACCGCATCGGCAGCGGGAGCCGACCTCGCACAGGGCCGGACCGAGAATGCGCCGTCGATGCAATCCGACGTGTCGTGGCTTGTGTCGCCATAAAAATATCCGGCGGCGTGATGAGCGCACTCATGTGCTGCGCAAATAAATCCGCAAAGTGTGAGCCGCTTCACAAGCCGGGACAGGGCTCGGTGCAATTGTTCGAGCCAGGTATTGGGCACCCCGCAAAGGAGGCTCTCATGCGCCGAACATTTGCCATTGCTGTCGTTGTCACCTTGGTCGTGGGCGTCATCGTCAAACTGATATTCATACCAAGCATCACAATCGCTAGCACCGATGCTGCCGGCGTGATGCAGACGACAATGCCGGTCTACGATCTCGACGTCCATCATCCCGGCATGAAGAATTTGACGGTGGAAGAGGCGCCACAGCCCTGATTCGGGTTGTGCGTCGACGGGCGAGGTTCGTTGGCCGCGGCTGTTGGGCTGTATCGCCGCGGTCACGCACCTGCTGGTGGTGCGCCGATAGTGGTATCGGGAATCGATATTTTCGTGACGCGGGTCACAGAGCGGCGTACCGCCTCGTCCTAAAAACACGGCAACAAGATCGTTTTGCCGTGGAGGCAAACATGCAACGCGTATCGGCCATGGTGTCGTTCGTGATGAGCGAGGGGAGGCTTTGCGCTCTCAAACCGTCGGAATGGTCACTGCTGCTTTTTGGAGTGGCAATCTGCGGGTTAGCAACCGTGCTTTTTCTATTCGCTCGCGTGTAAAGCAGCGCCCGGCGTATCGTTCAGGGCGATGGAGCAAAAGCCGGTGCCGGCGTCTGCCGGATCGAGGCCGAGCATCCCGGATTGACGCAATTCCTGCTGGCTCATGGTGGTTATGGGCCGAGTCCCCGAGGCGATCCCACAAAAATTCGATGGAACCCGATGAAGCGTTCGGAGCGGTGCCTTAGGTATTTTTCCTGATGATGTCTTTTGATATGGCGCAAAACTACAGAAAGTGGCCTATGTAAAAAACGATCGCAGCCGCAAGGTGGGAACCGGCGAGCCCCCGGTTCTGGAAAGCGAGGCGCTCCCAGGGCCGCCGCTCGCGGCAAGATTGCCAATGCATGAATTACAGACAACTGAAAAACCCTGTCCCATTTGTGGAGTTGCACTGATACGCGTGCCGACCGACGGCTGCTCACTCGTTTTTCGATGTTGCAACTGCAAAACAGAAATTATTAACCCGGTACCGCGCGACAACGAACGCCGCCGGATGCCGAGCCGGCGAGGGGTGGCGCGCTTCCGCGCCTGAAGCGGACTGAAAAGAGTATCGAACGCGTCCAGATCTGCGATATCGCAGTCGGCAAGGTGGCCTGACGGCGGTAACGGCGGCGTCGTCAACGCGGTGGGCGCGATCACGTGAGGCCGGCGCGGCGGAAGCCTTCCAAATAGTGCTTTCGGTCGGCATCCAGCTTGAACGGCATTTCTTTTTCG